>CAWGWC010000017.1:0-512956 GCA_963826165.1 uncultured Thermoleophilaceae bacterium
CCCACCGCGCCCGGGCGGAGGAAGTACGCGGAGACGACGAGCGGGTCGGGAAGCGGCATCTCGGCGGCGAGCGCGCGCAGGGTCACGGCCAGCATGTACCCGCCGTTCGGAGTGCCGCCGAGTGCGGTCCAGCGGTCGGTCAGCCGAGCGGCGTAACAGCCGTCACCGGCCGGCTCGACGGCGGTGTCTGCATCGAAGGCGTGGTCGGTCATCGTCGTCATCGCCACCAGGGTGGCCGGAGCGGTGCCGTCTGGCAATTACCCGCCAGGTAATCAGCTGTGCTTCTTCTCCTGCATCGCTCCATGGCCCTTGCGCCGGCGCGACCCGCGCGGTATCACCCTCGGGATGGCTAATCCGGAGCTGTCGCGCGACGAGCTCGAGGCCACGCTGCGGGCGCGCCGTGAGCTTGATCGCGAGCTCGAGCCGCACGTCATCGACGCGTTCCTTGATCGCGTCGAGCACAACATCGATGCGCGCGTGGACGCGCGGCTGCAGGCGCGCGGCGAGGTCGCGGTCGACCGGGCGAAGCCGTCGCAGGGCTCATCGCGCGCCACGGTGATCCTGCCGTTGGGCTCGATGTTCATCGGCGTGCTGGCGACCGCCGCGGTCGCTGACCTGGAGTCAGCGACCGCACAGATCGTGATCGCCATCGTCGCCTGGATCGCGATCGTGGCGGTCAACGTCGCGCACGCCGGCCGCCGCTAGCGTCAGCCCCCGGGTTCCGAGCGCACTTCGAGCGGAGGGGGCGGGATTCGAACCCGCGGTCCGCGTGAACGGACTCCGGTTTTCAAGACCGGTGCATTCGACCGCTCTGCCACCCCTCCGGGCCTCTCCATGATGACTGGCGAGCGCCGCCGACGGGCAGGAGCGGCGCATGTTCGACGGATTCGAGCTGGAGCGGATCGATGTCGGCGAGGCCGTGCTGCGGGTCCGATACGGCGGGTCCGGCCCGCCGGTGCTTCTGCTGCATGGGCATCCGCGCACGCACGTCACCTGGCACCGGGTGGCGCCGCTGCTGGCCGGGCGGCACACCGTCGTGTGCCCGGACCTGCGCGGCTACGGGCAGTCGTCCAAGCCGCCCACCACCCCCGACCACGAGCCCTACTCGAAGCGCGCGATGGCGCGTGACTGCGTGGCGCTGATGCGGGCGCTCGGGCACGAGCGGTTCGCGGTCGCCGGCCATGACCGCGGCAGCTACGTCGCGTTCCGGACCGCGATGGACCACCCCGACCGGGTGAGCGCCCTCGCCGTGCTCGACTCGATCCCGATCGGCGAGGCGCTCGCCCGCGCCGACGCCCGCTTCGCCGCCGCCTGGTGGCACTGGTTCTTCTTCGGCCAGACCGCGAAACCGGCGGAGCGGATCATCAGCCGCGACCCCGATGCCTGGTACACGGCCACGGCCGAGGTGATGGGCGAGGAGGCGTTCGCGGACTACCGCGCCGCGATCCACGACCCCGAGACCGTCCACGCGATGGTCGAGGACTACCGCGCGGGCCTGGGGATCGACCGCGAGCACGACGAGGCCGACCGCGCGGCGGGCAGGCGCGTGCGCAGCCCCACGCTGGTCGCCTGGTCCGTCCACGACGACCTCGAGGAACTCTGGGGCGATCCGGTCGCGATCTGGCGCGCATGGGCCGACGACGTCCGCGGCGCGCGGATCGACAGCGGCCACCACATGGCCGAGGAGGCGCCGGACCAGCTCGCGGCCGTGCTCGGCGAGTTCTTCACCGGTCGCGCTTCGCGCGCAGGAACCTCGGCAGCTCCGGCACCTTGAACAGCTGCGAGCCCTGTGGCTTCAGGTCCTCCCGCGACGGCCGCTCGTCCTCGTCGCGGATCCGGCTCGGGATGCGGCCCAGGCGGTCGGTGTGGTCGCCGACATACACGGTCGGCGGCTCGTCTTTGCGCCGTTTCATGCCCTTCTCCTCGGACGGGCGCCGCTACTTGTGACGCGACCGGCGCACTCGCGGCCGCAAACAGCAGGAACGTCGAGGCGTCGGGGACCGGCGAACCGTACTGGTGCGCCCGTATGCTGGTCAGCGTGGATTCCCGGGGAGTCTTCCGGTCGCAGCGTCGGCGGCGCTGGTCGCTGGCCTCCCTGCGATCGGTCGGCGACATGGCGATCGACCTCGGCACCGCGAACACGGTCGTCTACGTGCGCGGGCGCGGGATCGTGCTGTCCGAGCCGTCGGTCGTGGCGATCGACCAGCGCACCGGCGAGGTGCACGCCGTCGGCGCCGACGCGCAGCTGATGATCGGCCGCACGCCGGCCACGATCTCGGCCGACCGCCCGCTGCGCCACGGCGTGATCGCGGACTTCGAGGTCACCGAGGCGATGCTGCGCCAGTTCTTCGACAAGGTGCTGCACAGCCGCTTCAGCCGCCCGCGGCTCGTGATGTGCGCGCCGTCGGGGGTCACCGACGTCGAGCGCCGCGCCGTCGAGGAGGCGTCGCTGAGCGCCGGCGCGCGCGAGGTCCACCTGATCGAGGAGTCGCTCGCGGCCGCGATCGGGGCCGGCCTCCCGATCGCCGAGCCGGTCGGGCGGATGGTGGTCGACGTCGGCGGCGGCACCAGCGAGGTCGCGGTGATCTCGCTCGGCGGCATCGTCGTCTCGCGCTCGCTGCGGGTCGGCGGCTACGACCTCGACGACGCGATCACCAACCACATCCGGCTCGAGCACCGGATGGCGATCGGCTCCCAGAGCGCCGAGGCGATCAAGCTCGCGGTCGGCTCGGCGACGCCGCTCGGCGAGCAGCTCTCGACCCGGATCCGCGGCCGCGACCTGCTCTCCGGCCTCCCGCGCGAGATCGAGCTCGACGGCGAGGAGGTCCGCCAGGCGATCGACCCGCCGCTGGCCGACATCATGGCGTCCGTCCACGCGACGCTCGAGGAGACGCCGCCGGAGCTGGCGGCCGACATCGCGACCCACGGGATCGTGCTCGCCGGCGGCGGCGCGCTGCTGCGCGGATTCGCCGACCGCGTGCACCGCGAGACCGGCATGCCGGTCCACATCGCCGACGCTCCGCTCACCTGCGTGGCCTCGGGCGCCGGCCAGTCGCTCGAGGAGCTCGACGCCCTCGGGCGCCGTCGCGGCGCCGCCTGAGACCTCTACACTGCCGCCTACCCGGAGAGGTGGCCGAGTGGCTGAAGGCACTCGCCTGCTAAGCGAGTAAAGGGCGGAAAGCTCTTTCGCGGGTTCGAATCCCGCCCTCTCCGCTGGCGGCTACCATGGACCGCCGCCCCTGCGCCCGTAGCTCAGCTGGATAGAGCGTCGGTCTACGGAACCGAAGGTCAGAGGTTCGAATCCTCTCGGGCGCGCTCTAAGAAAGGCCCGCTAAGGCGGGCTTTTGCTTTAGTCAAAGGATCTCGCCATGGCCCCGTAGGGCCCGGGTGGGAACAGGGGAGGGAACGAGAACTGCTAGCTTCCCGCCCGAGCCAGCGGGCCCTCGTTCCCACCCGGAGCATGGCGACCAGACTGTCCGAGAGCCGCGTCGACCACGACGGCGAGCCCCTCCCCGAGGGCGTCTACGCGCTCCTCAACCCCCAGGGCGAGGTCGTCTCCTACAAGGTGCGCTGGCGCGAGCAGGACCAGAACGGCGTCGAGCATCAGCGCTCGAAGTCGTTCTCGCGGCGCGCGCTCCGCTCACTCGACAAAGCTCGCGCGGCGGCGATCAACCATCGTGAGGGCGTCCTCGAGATCGTCAGGGCCGGCGACGCCGTCGCGCGCTCCGAGCCGGCGGCAAGACTGACCCTCGGCGAGCTGTTCAAGGAGTGGATCGCCCATCACGCCGCCCACAACACCGGCGAGCGGTATGCGAAGGACTCGATCCGGACCTGGGACAAGCACATCGAGCCGCGCCTCGGCCGCGTGAAGCTCGGCGCGATCGAGACCGACCCCGGCATCATCGTGCGCTTCGACGACGACCTCCACGAGGCCGGACTGGCGATCTCGGCCCGGCGCGCGTCGCTCGCACTGCTTCGCGCAGTGCTGCGCTGGGGACGCCGTCGCTACCCGCGCGTGCTGGTCACCGACGTCTCCGGGCTCTTCAAGGTGCCGAGCTACAAGCGCCGGCGCCTGTTCCGCGCCGCCGACCCGATCGCCGTCGAGCGGATCATCGAGGCGGTCCTGAACCGGCCGCACCGCGACCCGCTCGGTCCGATCCGCGACGCGGCGCTCGTGGCGGCGATGGGCTTCACCGTCGCCGCCCGCCCGTCCGAGTGGCTCGTATCCGTCACCTGGGCGGACGTCGGCGAGCACGCGGTCCAGCTCCAGGCGGTCCAGAACGCGCTCGGCAAGGACTCGGAGGTCGAGGTCGGCCTCAAGACCGGAGCCCGCGCCGCCCTGCTGCTGCCGAACGCGTACGACCGCCTGATGGCCTACCGCCAGGCGCTCGAGGCCCGCTTCGGCGAGCAGCCGGACAACGCGCTCGTCTTCCAGGTGCTCTCGAAGCAGGGGCCGCTCTGGTACGAGGACGGCTTCCCGGTCGAGTGGTCCGCGGATCACTACTACCGCTGGACGGCGAGGGTCTGGCGCCCCGCGCGAAAGGTGGCGGCGAAAGCACCCGACACCGAGGACTGGATCGCCGGCCTCACCTTCTACGAGCTGCGCCACACCGCCATCTCGACCGCGCTCCACTCCACGCTCGTGATGACCAAGGACGGCATGAACCTGCACACGCTGGCCTCCTACGCCGGACACGACGTGCAGACCATGCAGCGCTACTACTCGCACGTGATCGCCCGCTACCGCAATGCGCAGCCGATCGACCTCGAGGCGGAGTGCAAGGCAGCCCGGCAGAAGGTGAAGGCGGAGCCCTTCGACGCCGGCTGAGAAGCAGCCCGGCCCGCAACGGGACGGCGCAACGCCGGAGGCGCGCCCGCGCGCGCGCAGCTCGCACGGCCACCGCGCGCCCTTGAACTGCGCCTGCGCCTGCAACGCCGCGGCGAACCCGACGCTTGACGCCGACCTATGCCGCGTCCGGCGGGCCGAGCCGGTACGTGCGAGCGGGTCGGTACGACGCGCAGGACGCGGGCGCGCGCCGGGCCCTCACCCCGCCTCGGACGTCGGCGCGCTTCGAGCCGGGCCGTCAGCGGCTGGAAGGGCGAGCACGCCTCGCCCGCCGCTGCCGCACCGCGCTGAGCAGCTCCAAATTCCCGGTCTCCACGCGTCCCGCGACCGGCGTCTCTGCACGTCGACCCGCGCGACCGGTTGCGAGGACGCGCTCTCCGTGCGGGGGCGATTACCTCCGCCGTCAGCCACGCGACCAGGTCGCCGTAGCGGATGCTCACGCCGCGACCGTTGCCGTCCCGGTGCGCCACCAGCCTGCCGGCGAGGTACGCGCGACGGATCGTCCGGACGCTTCGCCGAGCGATGCGCGCAGCCTCGGCGACCGTGAGCATGGCGTCATCGTGGTAGCGGCGCTGGGCTTCCGCGGTGTCCGAATCGCTGCCTCGTGCACCGCGATCAGGTTCTGCGACTCGCGCATCGCTGTCCGCTACGTCGCTCACGCTCCGGATCGTCCGGCGTATGCACGTCACTTCGAGCGTCCGGACAAGCGACAATCCGCCAGCCTGGACCGGGTCACGGTCGACCTGGACATCAAAGGTGGAGATCGCCGCCGCCGGCGACCAGTCGAGCGCGCCCGCGGGCCCCGCCCACGCGCAGTGGAGCGAGGGCGTGCCTCGAGAAGCCCGCGGCCCCGGCGAGTCCGCGTCGTGCGAGCGCCCGCATCGCACCCAGGAGGTCGCCGGTTCGAGTCCGGCTTGCTCCATCCACATGGAAACCGCTCGCAGAGCGGGATTTCTTGCTTATCGTGATCTCTTTGGCAGCGCGCCGTGGATGCCTTGGTGGAGGCGCTATCCCCAATATCATCCCCAAAACTCCGGGGGTTGAGGCGCAGTTAGAACTGCTCGCGCAGGTCAGTAGTCAGCGCTGGAAGTCGGCGGCGGTCATGCCGTCGGCGTGGCCGGGCGGCCACTGGACGAGCTCGATGCGCCGGCCGTCAGGGTCGGTGAGCCAGGCGGTCAGGAAGGTCTCTGTGCCGTCGGGTGAGGTGGGTCGCTCTATCTCGACGCCCTTCCCGTCGAGCTCACGCAAGGAGTCAACCTGGACGACGAGGTGGCTCAGGCCGTCGCCAAGGTTGACCGAAGTGCCGTCGTGGACGAGCTCGAGGGAGACGAAGGGATCGCGCGGAAGCTTGAGCATCGTCAGATGGCCCAGACGCGTCTCGGCGACCTCGCCGACCACTTCGTACCCGAGCGCTGTGTAGAAGACGCGCGCGGAACCATCCGGCTGCTCGGCTGAACCGCGGCCTGCGGTGATCCACCTGCCGGTCCGTTCCGAAGGAATCACCAATGGTTCGCTGGAGCTCGCTCGGCGATCGTGGTTTCGCTCGTTTCCTGCACGGCACCGGGCTGCCGGAAGACGTTCAGGGCCCTGCCGGCCTCGCGAAGCAGTTGCGGGTCGAGTCCGACTTCGCGAATCAGCTCGGCCGCCCGCTCTCGCTGCTCGCGGGTCACGTCCACCCAGGTGATGGGGCGACCGATCTGCCGGGTGCGGCGCTGCTGCCGGGACTGCTCGCCGAAGACCTGAACCGATGGACGCGCAGGGCCGACTCGGTGGCCCACATCAACGGCGACGTGTTCGTGATCCTGCTTCCCGACACCGGTCCGGCCGGGGCGGTGATGGTCGCCAAGCGCCTGGCGCGTGCCGTGCAGCGTCACCTGGACGACCAGGATCTGGTGGGGACCGTTCACTTCGGACACGCCACCTACCCGGACGATGGCCGCGATCTCGATGCTCTTCTGGAGGCGGCCATCGGGCTCGCCATCGGCCAGACCGCAGCGCCCGTGAGCTAGACCTGGCCGGGCCCGAAGCCCACTCGCGCGAGCGGCTCGACCAGCTCGTACTCCTCGTAGGAGAGGTGCGAGAGCAGGGTGTCGGTCAACGCGTCGATCGCCTCCTGGAGCCGGTCGAAGTCGTGCGGGTTGTTGATGTGGTCGACCAGGGCCCGGTCGACCGCCTCGATCGCGTCGTGGATGGCGTGGTGCTCGGCCGTCAGGCGGTCGATCACCGGCTCGAGCTCGGGGTCCGCTCGCTTGAGGTGAGGAAAGACTGCGACGTCCTCGAGGTTGTGGTGCTGCGTGACCACTCGGCAGTAACGGGTGCAGAAGGCTCCGAGGGTCCAGTCGTTCTGTCGCATGGCCATCGCGTTGAGGGTGCTGCGGGCATCGCCGGCCGTGAGCTCGCCGTCGCGGACCTGAGTGACCACCGACCGCAGCTCGGTGAGCTCGGCGCGGAGAGCGTCATGCACGTCGATCAGATGCTGGCCGACGAGTCGGCCTCGCTCGCTGTACTGCACGTCGGGCGCGGACTGCGGACGGTGGGGCCGCGTGGCCTCGTCCCAGGGCATGGAACTGCTCAGGCGCTCGCCGGTGTCCGGGGTGGGGGTGAGTCCCAACCGCCCGTACTCGCCGGCCGCCTGTTCGGATGTGACGGCGGGCACGGCTTCTCGATGCGGCGCGGGAGCCCGCTCGCGCTCGACCAGCGCCCGGACGGCCGGTGCGAGCTCCGCGAACGTCTCGATCGCGGCGGGCTCGTCCCCCATGGCGATGAATGTGCCGATCCCGTGTTCGACCGCGTACGCGGCCAGCTGTGCCGGCCACCCGGCGGACGATCCCGACAACGGACCGGGGCTGCCATCGGAGTAGGCGTCGGCGACGTTCAGCAGGCGGCGAATCTCCGACGGATCACGCCCCGCCTCCACGGCGGCCTCGTCGATCCGCGCGTTGCCGCTGTCCAGTTGCCCCGGCTCCAGGTAGGGCATGCTCGGGAGCCAGCCGTCGGCCACCCGGCCGGTCAGCCGCAGCATCCTCGGCTTGTAGGCGCCGATCCAGATGCTCACCGCGTGGGCCGGAGCGGGCCCGCGCTTCGCGCCCTTGAGCCGGTAGTGCTCACCCTCGAAGGTCACCCCGCCGCGCTGGTCGGTGTCCCAGATCTCACGAATGACCTCGATGGCCTCGGCCAGGGCGTCGACCCCCTGGCCCGGAGTGAGCTTGCGCCCACCCATCGCCTCGATCGCGTCCCAGAACGCCCCGGCCCCGATGCCCAGCTCGATCCGGCCGCCGCTGAGGATGTCGAGTCCGGCCACCGACCTGGCGACAATGGCCGGCTGCCGCAGCGGCAGGCTGAGGACGTTCGGAGCGAGCGTCACCTGGCCGGTGGAAGCGGCCAGGAACGAGATGAGCGTCCAGGTGTCGAGGAATCTCGGCTGGTACGGATGGTCCTGGAACGTGACGAGATCGAGGCCCGAGCTGTCGGCTCGCTGAGCGGCTTCGATCACCCTCTCGGGGTGGTCGGCGGACGGGCTGAGGAAGACCCCGAACTGGAGGTCGTGGCCGTAGTCGGGCACTCGGGCCGAGAACTCTATTCCTCGCCTGGCAGGCGCCGGCTCAGGCTGTCCGGGGGGTGAGCTCGGCAGAACTCCCGCACGGTGTCGTTGAACGCCCCGGGCCGCTCGAGGTTGCTCACATGACCGGCGCCCGGGATGACGACGAGCTCCGCGTCCGGGATCGCGTGCTCGAGGCTCCGGGCGATGCTCAACGGCGCGCGCGCGTCCAGCTCGCCCCAGATCAACAGGGTCGGCACGACGATGTGCGGCAGCAGGTCGGTCTGGTCGGCTTCGGCCATCACGCTCAACGCAGTCCGCATGCTCTCGGGGCGCACGTCGGCGGCCATCTTGTCGAGCAGCGGCACGATCGCGGCCGGCGGCTCGTCGGCGAACAGCCCGGGAAGCGTGGGGTCGAACTCGCCGGCCGGCGCGGCGAGCATCCGCCGCAGGCCCTCGACCCGGCTGTGCACCTCCTCGGCGGGCAGCGACCCCTTCCAGCCGGCGTAGGTGTCGGCGAGAATCATGGTCGCGACGAGGTCGGGACGGTGGCGGTAGAGCTCCTGCACGACCGTCCCGCCCCAGGAGAGACCCGCAACGTGCGCTCGGCCGAGTCCGAGGGCGTCGATCAGCCCGGCGAGGCAGTCCGCGTAGTCCGCCAGGCCGAAGTCCGGAGGCACATCCGACGAGCGGCCTGCCCCCGGCTCGTCCCAGGCGACGACCGTGAACTCGCCGGCCAGCGCGGTGAGCTGCGGTTGCCACATGCGGCCGTCCACAGCGGCGCCGTGCACCAGCACCAGCGGTGGCCCCTCGCCGACGCGCTCGTAGGCGATCTCGACCCCGTTCGCCTGAACGAACTGCACCGTCCCAACCTATCGTCGCCTAGGGGTCCGGGACCTCGGCGAGGGCGTGGTCGAGGATCTCCAGGCCGAGGTCGATGTCCTCCGGCGTGATGGTCAGCGGCGGCGCGATCCGGAGGACGCTCCCCAGGCCGGGGAACTTGATGATGTTGACGTTCAGGCCGAGCTCCTGGCAACGGGCGGTGACCGCGGAGCCGTACTGCTCGGCCGGCTCGCGAGTCGTGCGGTCGCACACCAGGTCGACGCCGAGCATCAGCCCGACCCCGCGGACGTCGCCGATCGGCTCATGCCGGCGCTGGAGCTCCTCGAGACCGGCTCGCAGGCGCGCGCCCATCGTGACGGCGCGGGACGCGAGGTCCTCGGCGATAACGGTCTCCAGCACGGCCCGGCCCACCGCCGCCGGCAGGGGGTCCGAGACGTGCGAGGTCACGTGGAGAAAGCCCCTGTCGAAGGCGTCCTGCTCGATCGCGTCGGAGGTCACCGTGGCCGACAGCGGCAGGCCGCCGCCCAGTGTCTTCGACAACGCGAGGAAGTCGGGAACCACATCGTGCTGCTCGAACGCGAACAGCGTCCCCACCCGGCCCAGGGCGGTCTGGGCCTCGTCGACTATCAGGAGCATCCCGCGCTGCTCGCAGTGTTGCTTCAGCCCAGCGAGGTAGCCCTCGGGCAGAGGCACGATGCCACCGGCGCTGAGGATCGGCTCGACGATCGTGGCGGCCGGAGCCCCCACCGACTGGGAGTCGAAGAGCTCCATGCCGGCGTCGAGGCAGGTCATGTCGCAGCGCTCGGCGCAGTGGCGGATCGGGCAGCGGTAGGCGTTCGGGGTGGGGAGGGCCATGACGCCTGGGAGAGCGGGCCCGTAGCCGCGCCGGCCGGCGCTGTAGGTGCTGGCCGCGGCTCCGGCGGTCATCCCGTGCCAGGAGCCGGCGAAGGCCAGCACTTCGTGGCCGCCGGTGTGCAGCTTGGCGAGCCGCAGCGCCGCCTCATTGGCCTCGGCGCCGGTGGAGAGGAACATCGCGCGCGCGAGCGGCTCCGGGAGGACGGCCATCAGCTCGCGCCCCAGCTCCACCACATCGCTCGACAGGAAGCCGCTGAACAGGTGCACCACGCGGTCGCCCGCGCTGCGCATCGCCTCGAGGATCGCCGGGTGGCCATGCCCGAGCGTCGCGCACATCTGGCCGGAGGTGAAGTCGAGGATGCGCTGCCCGTCAGCGGTGATGAGCCAGCTGCCCTCAGCACGCTCCACCAGCGGTTCGGCGAAGTCGCCGGCGTAGCGGATCAGGTGCTCGCGACCGGTGGATGGGGTGACGGAGTCCGGGACCCGGTGATCGGTGAGAGAGGGCATTCTGACATGTCAGCACGCTACGCTTGACATGTCAATGGGAGACGCACGCAAGACTGATTCCTCCGTGATCGCCTCCGGCGCCGCCGCCTACCGGCGGCTGCGCCACGCCATCGTCAGGCTCGAGCTGCCGCCCGGCACGCCGGTGTCCGAGCAAGGTCTGATGGAGCGCTACGGCGTCTCCAAGGCCGCGGTGCGAGCGGCGCTTGCACGGCTTCGAGCGGACGGGCTGGTGCTGGCCGAGCCTCGCCGCCGTCACATGATCGCTCCGCTCACTCTTCGCGACGTGCGTGAGATCTACGACCTGCGACTGCTGCTCGAGCCCGCCGCGGCCGCCGAGGCGGCCGGCCGGATCGAGCCGAGCGAGCTCGTGCGTCTCGAGCAGCTCGGTGCGACGACGCTCGACGTCGAGGATCCGGACTCGGTCGAACGCTTCATGGCGGCGAACCGCGCCGTGCACGTGGCGGTGGCAGAGGCGGCCGGCAGCCGCCGCGCTGCCGCGATCGTCGCGCGGCTGCTCGACGACTCCGAGCGTGCGCGGCTGGTGGCCCTCCGCGCCGGCGCCGGCGGCCGGGGCCTGCGTGCGCGCGATGAGCACCTCCAGCTGCTCGCGGCATTGGGCGCCGGGAACAGTGAAGAGGCTGAGCGGCTCATGCGCCTCGCGATCCAGCGCTTCCGCGACGAGCTGATCGACGCCCTCCGCAGCTCGGACTCGGTGCTCGACGCGGCGCTCGCGGGTTAGGTCAGCCGCCGACGTAGGCCGCGAGGTGCTCGCCGGTGAGCGTTGTGGCGTCGGCGACGAGGTCGGCGGGGGTGCCCTCGAAGACCACCTTGCCGCCGTCGTGGCCGGCTCCGGGCCCGAGGTCGATGATCCAGTCGGCGTGCGCCATGACCGCCTGGTGATGTTCGATGACGATCACCGACTTGCCGGAGTCCACGAGCCGGTCGAGCAGGCCGAGCAGCTGCTCGACGTCGGCGAGGTGGAGGCCGGTGGTCGGCTCGTCGAGTATGTAGACGCCGCCCTTCTCGCCCATGTGGGTGGCCAGCTTGAGCCGCTGCCGCTCGCCGCCGGACAGCGTGGTGAGCGGCTGGCCGAGGCTGAGGTAGCCGAGCCCGACGTCGGAGAGCCGGTCGAGCACCTTATGGGCAGCCGGCGTGCTCGCCTCGCCATCACCGAAGAACTCCTCAGCCTCAGTCACCGACATTGCGAGCACCTCGCTGATGTTCCTGCCGCCGAGCTCGTACTCGAGCACCTCGGCCTGGAACCGCTTCCCCTCGCACTCCTCGCAGGTGCTGGCCACACCGGCCATCATCCCCAGGTCGGTGTAGATCACCCCGGCGCCGTTGCAGTTGGGACAGGCGCCGTCGGAGTTGGCGCTGAACAGTCCGGGCTTCACGCCGTTCGCCTTCGCGAATGCCTTGCGGATCGGGTCGAGCAGCTTGGTGTAGGTCGCGGGGTTGCTGCGACGAGAGCCGCGGATGGCGGCCTGGTCGACCGTCACGACACCCTCGCGACCGGAGACCGAGCCACCGATCAGCGAGCTCTTGCCGGAGCCGGCGACGCCGGTGAGGACGACCAGCACGCCGAGCGGGATGTCCACGTCGACGTCCTGCAGGTTGTGGGTGTCGGCGCCGCGCACCTCCAGCATCCCCGAGGGGTCCCGCACCGAGCGCTTCAGCGCGGCCCGGTCGTCCAGGTGCCGCCCGGTGACCGTGTCGCTGTCCCGCAGCCCATCGACGCTCCCCTCGAAGACGACCTCGCCACCACCGGTGCCGGCGCCCGGGCCGAGGTCGACCACGTGGTCGGCGATCGCGATCGTGTCGGGCTCATGCTCGACGACGAGCACCGTGTTTCCCTTGTCGCGCAGCTGCAGCAGCAGGCCGTTCATCCGCTCCACGTCATGGGGATGCAGCCCGATCGTGGGTTCGTCGAAGACGTAGGTGACGTCGGTCAGCGAGGAGCCGAGGTGGCGGATCATCTTCGTGCGCTGCGCCTCGCCGCCCGAAAGCGTGCCCGACGGCCGGCTGAGCGAGAGGTAGCCCAGCCCGATCTCGACGAACGAGTCGAGGGTGTGTCGCAGGCTCTCGAGCAGCGGCGCCACGGACGGCTCGTCCAGGCCGGCCGCCCATTCCGCGAGGTCGGTGATCTGCATCGCGGAGACGTCGGCGATGCTGACGCCGTCGATCTTCGATGACCGAGCCCCCTCACTGAGCCGGGTGCCGTGGCAGTCGGGACAGGTGGTGAACACCACCGCCCGCTCCACGAATGCGCGCACGTGCGGCTGCAGCGCATCGACGTCCTTGGACAGGAACGACCTCTGGATCTGCGGGATCAGCCCCGCGTAGGTCAGGTTGATGCCCTCGACCTTGATCTTGGTCGGCTCCTTGTAGAGCAGGTCGTGGCGCTCCCGCTTGTTGAACTTCTTGATCGGCTTGTCCGGGTCGAAGTAGCCGCAGCCTCGGTAGATGCGGCCGTACCAGCCCTCCATGCTGTAGCCGGGGATCGTGAGCGCTCCCTCGTTGAGCGACTTGCTTTCGTCGTAGAGCGCCGAGAGGTCGAAGTCGCTGACCGAGCCGCGGCCCTCGCAGCGCGGGCACATGCCGCCGGTGCGGCTGAAGCTCGCGCTCTTGGTGATCGTCTTGTCGCCGCGCTCGACCGTGAGCCCGCCGCTCCCGCTCACGGAGGCGACGTTGAATGAGTACGCCCCCGGCCCACCGATGTGCGGCTGCCCCAGCCGGCTGAAGAGAATGCGCAGCATCGCGTCGGCGTCGGTCGCCGTGCCGACGGTCGAGCGCGGGTTGGAACCCATTCGCTCCTGATCCACACTGATCGCCGTCGTCAGGCCGTCGAGCACGTCGACCTCCGGCCGCGCGAGGTTCGGCATGAAGCCCTGCACGAACGCGCTGTAGGTCTCGTTGATCAGCCGCTGCGACTCGGCCGCGATCGTGGCGAACACCAGCGAGCTCTTGCCCGAGCCGGACACGCCGGTGAAGGCCGTGAGCCGGCGCTTCGGGAGCTCGACGCTGATGTCCTTCAGGTTGTTCACGCGCGCGCCGTGCACGCGAATCAGATCGTGGCTGTCGGCCTTCACTTGTTGGAAGCGTTGAGCTCCACCGCGGCACGAACGAGTGCTTTCAGTGCCCGTTCGTCGATCTTGTCGCTCTCATGGATGTCGATCGCGCGCCTGGTGTTGCCCTCGAGGCTGGAGTTGAAGAGGCCCGAAGGGTCTTCCAGCGAGGCACCCTTCATGAAGGTCAGCTTGACGTACTCCTTGTACGTCTCGCCGGTGCAGATCATCCCGTCGTGCTCCCACACCGGCACGCCGCGCCACTTCCACTCCTCGACCACTTGAGGGTCGACCTGCTTGATGAGCTTTCGAATCCGAGCGAGCGTCTCGCCGCGCCAGTCGTTCAGCTCTCCGATCCTCGCGTCTATGAGCTCAGAGGGAGACTGCTCCTTACCCCTCGGCATGACTCAGCTCCTGGATGCGGATCAGGTTGCCCGCGGGATCGCGCAGGGCGCAGTCGCGAACGCCCCAGGGCTGGTCGGTGGGCTCCTCGACGATGTCGGCGTCGCCTCCCTGCACCCGCTCGAACACGCCGTCCAGGTCGGGGGTCGCCAGCATGAGGCTCGCGTAGGTGCCCTTGGCCATCATCTCGGCGATCATGCTGCGCTCGTCGTCGGTGACGCCGGGGTCGGCGCCCGGCGGGTGGAGGACTATGGACGTACCGGGCTGACCGGGCGGCCCGACCGTGTTCCAGTGCATCCCGCCGTACTCGACCTCGTTGCGGACCTCGAACCCGAGCGTGTCGCGATAGAAGGCCAGCGAGGCCGCCGGGTCGTCGTGCGGAAGGAACGTGGCGTGAATGGTGATGTCCATGCCGGGCACGCTAAGCGCCGCTCGGCACTGGCGCTTCTCGATTCCTGATCGGTTTGGTCACCCGCTTCGCCACGCACGGCGCCATCCCCATTGCAGCGCCCGCCTCGTGGCGCCGGTAGGCGCCTGGCGGCATGCCGACCAGCTCGGTGAAGCGAGTGCTGAAGGTGCCCAATGAAGAGCAGCCGACCTCGAAGCAGACCTCGGTGACGCTGAGCTCGCCACCACGCAGCAGGGCCATCGCGCGCTCGATGCGCCGCGTCATCAGATAGCTGTACGGCGACTCGCCGTAGGCGAGCCTGAACTGGCGGCTGAAGTGGCCGGCCGACATGTGCGCGTCCCGAGCGAGCGCCTCGACGTCCAGCGGCTGCGCGTACTCCCGGTCGATCCGGTCGCGGACGCGGCGCAGTCGCGCTAGGTCGCGCAGATGGTGGTCCGCGGCGGCTCGGCTGGTCACCGCGAGATCATGCCACGCCGCGCAGCGGTTCAGATCCGTGGAGATGCGCGCCACCTCGTCCAAAGTCGGCGCGGAGACGCTTGTGGCTGCCGACGACGGTCCGTACCCGCTTCATGTCAGCAATTCTCTTTGGTTCGATCGGCACGCTTGCCTATCGCCAGGTCGGTGACCTCGGCGCCGATGGGATCGAGTGCTTCGTGTTGCATCTACCTCCGACTACGCCGAGTGACAGCCGCGAGATGCGTCACTTGGCGCGCAGCCACGGCGCCGATCCCGCCGAGCTGGATCGTCGTCGGGCAGACCACGCCCGGCGGTACGGCTCGACGCGAATCCGGACGCGCTGTTGCGCAGTGGCGTAGCTCTGCAACGACTGCTTCGGTGGAGCAGCCGTCAGGTGCTCGAGGTGCCGGTTCATGCAGTCCAAGCTACGAGTAAGGGCGCGCTTCCACATCGGCAAAACGCCCACGATCGGCACTCAGGCGCGTGTATGGCACCCTGCGGGCGTGGACCTGACCGACAGACTGCTGGAAATCGACGTCTCGGCGCTATCCGACGCCGACAAGACGCTGCCCGTGGTCGATCCCGCTGTCCGGGCCATGATCTCCGACGTCCGCATGGCCGGGCCGGCGTTCACCGTCGTGGCCGAGAACGACCATCTCCCGGTGATGAGCGCGCTCGCGCAGGCCGCCCCCGGCGACGTATTGGTGATCGATGCGGCCGGCAGCTCCGGTGCTGTCTTCGGAGAGCTGTTCGCGACCGAGGCGCGACGGCGCGGCCTCGCGGGAATCGTGGCCGATGGGTTCTGTCGTGACCTGCGCGGCCTGCGCGGCATCGGGCTGCCGGTGTTCGCCAGAGGCACCACGCCGCGGTCGGGCACCACGGCCTCACGGGTGGCGCTCGGGCAGACGGTTGTCATCGGCGGCGTCCACGTGTCGCCGGGCGACATCGTGTTCGGCGACGAGGACGGGCTTCTGACCGCTACGGCGGAGCGGATCGAGGCCGCGCTCGACATAGCCGAGCTGATCGGCCGCAGCGAGCGCGCCATCCTCGCCGCGCTGGCCCGCGGTGCAACGCTCCACGAGTTGACCAACTACGAGGAGCACGTCGCGGCGCTGGACCGTGACGAGGCAAGTGCGCTGGCGTTCCGGGTCGATGACTGACTTCGCCTCCGCGTTCGCGCGCCGGACGCAGCTGCCCGGCGGTGACGAGCTGGCCACGATCCTCGCCGGAAGCCCGCCCGGTGTGCTGTCGATGACGGGCGGCTTTCCGAACCCCGCGACCTTCCCCACCGACGAGCTCGACGAGATCGCCGTGCGGCTGTTGCGCGATGACGCCTCTGTGGCCCTGCAGTACACGCCCTGCGAGGGCATCCCGAGCGTCCGCGAGTACCTGGCGGACCGCCAGGAGCAGCTGCAGGGACGGCGACCCGAGGCCACCGAGCTGATCGTCACGAGCGGCGGGATGGAGTGCATCACGCTGATGTGCCAGGCGCTCGTCGATCCCGGCGACGCCATCGCCGTCGAGGCGCCGACCTACCTCGCCGCGCTGATGGCGTTCGGGCGCGCCGAGGCCGAGGTGGTTCCGATCGCGATGGACGACGACGGGCTGCGAGTCGACGAGCTCGAGTCGCGTCTGGCGGACGGCCTGCGGCCGAAGTTCGTCTACACGATTCCCGAGTACCAGAACCCCACCGGCCGGACGCTGCCGCTGGCCCGGCGCCACCAGCTGGTCGAGCTCTGCCGCCGCCACGACCTGCTGATCCTCGAGGACGTGGCCTACCGCGAGCTGTGCTTCGACGACGACGCGGCGTTGCCGACGCTGTGGTCGCTGGCTCCGGAGATCGTGCTCCAGGCCGGGACGTTCTCCAAGAGCTTCTTCCCGGGCGTGCGGCTCGGCTGGGCGGTGGGCCCCTCCGACGTGGTGGCCGAGCTCGCCGCGGCCAAGCAGAACACCGACCAGTGCGCCGGAGGTCTCGGGCAGCGCCTGGTCGAGGAGTACGGGCGCGCCGGCGGGTTCGAGCGTCATCTGCCCGACGCCCGGGCGCTGTACGCGTCGCATTGGGCGGCGCTGTCGTCGGCTCTGAGCCGGCACATCCCGGACGGAGCGCGCTGGACCGAGCCGTCCGGCGGCTTCCTGACCTGGCTCACCCTGCCCGAAGAGATCGACACGCTGGCCATGCGGCCGGCGGCCATCGAGGCGGGCGTCGCCTACGTCCCCGGCCCCCCGTTCCACGTCGGCGACGGCGGCGGCAATGCCTTGCGGCTGTCGTTCAGCAACCTCAGCACGGCCGAGCTGGAGAGGGGCGTCGAGCGGCTCGCGGCGGTGGTGAGCGGCACGCTCGAGCAGGCTGCCTGAGGGTCGGCACAACAGTGAGCGACGGCGGCCTGGTGGCCGTCCACCTCGTTGCGATGCGGGCGACGAACCTCGCTCACACCCGGCAGCCTACGTGCCCGGTGGTTGCCGGACGCCCGCCCACTACCATTGACCACATGATCGGCTTCATCATCGCGGGATTGATCATCGGGCTGCTGGCGCGCCTCATCCTCCCGGGCAAGCAGCACATCGGGATCCTGTGGACGCTGGCCCTCGGGGTCCTGGGCTCGGTGATCGGGGGCACCATCGCCAACCTGATCGGCACGGGCGACATCTTCGAGCTCAACGTGATCGGCTTCATCGTCGCCGTCATCGCGTCGGTGGGCCTGCTCGCGGTGGCGGAGCGCTCAGGCCTGGGCGCCGGCGATGACCGCCAGCGGCTCAACCGCGGCTGAGTCCCGCCCGGAGAACTCGAGCGCGCCGTCTTCGACCGCGCCGCGCCTGAGCATCAGGACGTCGCGCGGGTAGTTCTGGTAGAGCCGCCAGGGTGCTCGCTTGCCCTGCCGCGGGAACAGCTCGATCGAGCGCAGCACGTAGCCCGAGGTCAGGTCGATGAACGGCTCGGTGACGAGGCCGTCGGGCACCCGGGGCGTGCACTGGACGTAGCCGTGCCGCTCCATGTGGTTGATCAGCCGGCATACGTAGCGGCAGGTGAGGTCGCACTTGAGCGTCCAGGAGGCGTTGGTGTAGCCGATCGCCACCGCGAGGTTCGGCACCCCGCTGAACATCATGCCCTTGTAGCCGACGGTCGCCGGCAGCTCCACCGGGCTGCCGTCCACTGACAGCTCGATCCCGCCCAGCGCGAGGAGGTTCAGACCGGTGGCGGTGATTACCACGTCCGCCTCGAGCTCAGCTCCCGAGGACAGCCGCAGTCCGTTCTCGGTGAAGGTCTCGACCCGGTCGGTGACCACGGACGCGTCGCCACTGCTCACGCTCCTGAACAGGTCGCCGTCGGGGACGAGGCACATCCGCTGGTCCCAGGGGTCGTAGACCGGGTTGAAGTGCGTGTCCACCTCATATCCGGCGGGAAGGCTCCTCTCCACGCCCTTGCGGATCACCTTTCTCATGAAGCGTGGGGCCCGGCGGCTGAGCTGAAAGGTGAGCGACATCAGCAGTACGTTCTTCCAGCGCACGATGGGATAGGCGAGGCGGGCGGGAAGCAGGCGGCGCAGGCGATCGGCGATCGGGTCGCTGGCGGGCAGCGAGACGACGTAGCTCGGCGAGCGCTGGAGCATGGTCACGTGCGCGGCCCGCTCGGCCATCGCCGGCACGAGCGTCACCGCGGTGGCGCCGCTGCCGATCACCACCACGCGCTTGCCCGTGTAGTCGAGATCCTCGGGCCAGTGCTGAGGATGCACGAGCTCTCCGCCGAAGCGCTCCGTGCCCTCGAACGCGGGCGTGTAGCCCTCGTCGTAGCGGTAGTAGCCCGTACAGGACAGCAGGAAGCTGCAGGTGAACGTCACCGGCTCGCCGCCGTGGGTGAGCTCGGCCTCCACCGTCCAGCGCGCGTCGACGCTGGACCATGCGGCGCGCACGACCCGGTGTCCAAAGCGGATGCGCTCCCCGAGGTCGTACTCCCGCGCGGTCTCGCAGATGTAGTCGAGGATCGAGGGCCCGTCGGCGATCGCCTTGGCCTCGCGCCAGGGCCGGAACGAGTAGCCCAGCGTGAACATGTCGGAGTCCGAGCGGATGCCCGGGTAGCGGAACAGGTCCCAGGTGCCGCCGATCGCGTCCCGAGCCTCGAGAATGGCGAAGGTCCTGGACGGGCTGTCGCGCCGCAGGTGGCATCCGGCGCCGATGCCCGAGAGGCCGGCGCCGATGACGATCACGTCGAGGTGCTCGGGCTCTGCGGTTTGCGGCGGGGGAGCGGTCACGGCGGCCGCGATCCATCATGGCAGCCGAACCCGGTGCCGCCCTGTTCGCGCGGCAGCGCGGCGCGCAGGCGCCGGGCGCGTGCCGCCGCGTCCGGGTCCCCGCAGGCGCGATGCCGTTCCTCGAGGCCGGCCAGCATCGCCCACGCAAGCTCGTGCGGACAGTGGCGGCGCAGCTGGTCGGGCGCCCCCAGGTCGCCGTCGTCGGTCGTGTCCACGAGCCACAGCCCCGCTCCGTCGCTGACGCCCGCGTACCAGGCCAGGCGCGAGGAGAACACGCCGGTCCGCATCCCGGCGCGCCGGCCCAGCTCGGCGGCCACCACAGCGAGCATCAGCGGATGCCCGACCCTCCCGGCGAGCACAGAATCGAGCAGCAGCCCCTGCGGAGCCCGGGCGTCGGCGGTGAAGCCCGGGTGGCCGGCCAGCAGCTCACCGATTTGCTCCGCGCAGACACCGGCGTCTTCGGCGGACACCAGGCCGAACAGCGACCGGCTCAGCTCGTCGAGCGCGAAGTCGGTGTCGGTGACCGCCGGCTCGCCGGTGAACGCCGCGGCCGCGGCTCCCAGCAGGTCCACCCGGCCGGGGCAGGGCCGGGCGGCCAGGGTCCCGAAGCTCCGAATTCCGTCCCGCACGCGCTCTCGATGACCCACCGCGTCGCTCCTCGAATTAGGGTGCCCTAACTACGAGCGCGGAGTCATATCAGACCGTCGCGGTAGGTGTTCGAGCGCAGCGTGGGGCAGGATCCGGCGCTCGGCGCCCGAATCCCCAGCCATGTCAACGGACCGAAGCATGGACGCACACCGGCCGGGCGCAGTCACAGTCGTGGTGGTGGTGATGTACATCCAGGGCGTGTTCCAGATCCTGGCTGGGCTGTTCGCGTTCATCGAGCGCAACGACGTCGGTCTACGCGCTCATTACGACGCCTCGAGTGGCACGATCGCCGCCTTCGGGATCACCATCATCATCATCGGCGTGATCGTGCTCCTGCTGGCGTCGGCGCTGGGTCGGGGGAGCAACTTCGTACGCCTGTTCATCGGGATCGTCTCCGCCATCAACCTCGGCGTCGCGGTCTGGGGACTGATCGCCTTCGAGGGCACCGCGCGGGCGAACTCGCTCTGGCAGGCCCTGATCTCGGGCCTCACGCTCTACCTGCTGTTCGGGCGGCCCGACAGCCAGGCCTACTTCGCACGCTGAGTACGCACGGTGGCACCCCGGCGCCGGCGGCCGAGCCGGCCTGGCGCCGGACCGTCCATTGTCTCGGCGACCTGCACGCCGGGGCCATCACGCCCGTCCGCCTCGACGCGCTCGTCGCGGACATCGGGACGCTCAGGGCCCCGGCGCTTCACCTGCAGATCGGTGACGCGACCGAGCTCGGCCTCCCGGGCGAGGATGCCATCGCACTGGCCTTCCTCGACGGCCTCCCCGGCCCCTGGGCGGCGGTGCTGGGCAACCACGACATCATGCGCGGGGGCCGGACGGTCTCGGCCTGGGCGCGCCGCTACGGCAACCCGTCGCAGAACTTCACCGTGGATCTCGGCTTCGCGCGGCTGATCGCGCTAGGGCCATCACGCAGCCGGCCCGGCGCGCGCTCGGGACGGCTGTCGGAGCGGACTCTCGCCTTCCTCAACCGTGAGCTCTCGCGCGGGCCGGAGAACTGCTGGATCGCCTGCCACTGGCCGCTGCTGCGAACGGTGATGGGCGATCCCGAGCTGCACTTCACTTCGGCGATGGCGGCCTTCCACGCCAAGCCCGACACGGACATCCGGGCCATTCTCTCCCGCCATGAGAACGCCCGGCTGTGGCTCTCGGGTCACACCCACTCGCCCCTCAGCTCCCCGGGCCTGATCAGGCGGGTGAAGCTCGCCGAGCGGCGCTCGATCCTCGCGATCAACGTGTCCGCGTTGGTGGGAGTGGGCAAGCGGCGGGACCCGCGGGACCCGCTCTGCTCGCTCTTTGTCACCCAGCGGCCGGGGAGCATCGAGGTCCGCGCGCGCGACCACCGCGCCGGGGAGTGGCGCAACGTCGACGGCCGTGGCGTGACGAGCCTGCCGCTCTGATCACGCGTTACCGTGCGGTCCGTGGGATCGCTGATCGCCCGGGACGACTCGCTGCTGGCGGTGATCGACACGCAGCGCGGCTTCCTCGAGCGCGTCGAGGGGCCGCGGGCCGGCTCCTTCCTCGAGCGGATCAGCTGGTTGGTGGGGGTCGCAGTGAGACTCGACGTGCCCGTGGTGGTGACGGTGGAGAACCCGGCCGACTGGGGCGGGGTGCACCCGGCGGTGGCCGCCGAGCTGCCCCGCCACGTGGTGGTTCACGAGAAGCGAAGCTTCGCTCTGGGCGAGGACCCGCAGATCTGGCAGACCGTCTCCTCGCTCGGCCGCTCCACGGTGATCCTCTGCGGGATGGAGACCGACGTGTGCGTGGCCCAGTCCGCCCTCGGGCTGGCGGACGCCGGCCTGCGGCCGCATGTGGTGGCCGACGCCACCTCGTCGCCCCGTGACGGCCACGAGCTCGGGCTCGAGCGGCTGCGCGGCGCGGGCGTGCCGCTGGTCTCGGCCAAGGGGGTGTTCATGGAGTGGGTGCGCACACCGGAGGCCTGCCGTGCCTTCGAGGAGGCCCATCCCGAGCTGTTCGACTCGCGGGCGCCGGTGCTGATCTGAGCGGCGCGACGGGAACCTCGGGTGGCTTCGTGGTCCAGCTCCACGACGCCACGAGCCGCCACTACGACTTCCGGCTCGAGGTCGATGGAGTGCTGCGCTCGTGGGCGGTGCCGCGCGGGCCGTCGCTGGATCCGGCGCAGCGGCGGCTGGCCCAGCCCGTCGCCGACCACGCCCTCGAGCACGCCGACTTCGAAGGCGTGATCCCCGACGCGCCGCGGGGGACCGGCGCCGTGATCATCTGGGACCGCGGGACCTACACGGCCCGCGGGAACGCCTCCGCCGCCCAGGCGCTGGCCTCCGGCCACCTGGGCTTCGAGCTGCACGGACAGAAGCTCCGCGGCGGCTGGGCCCTGACGCGGGTGGCCGAGGCTCCGGACGAGCGCTGGGTGCTGGTCAAGATGCGCGACGACAGCGCCGACCGCGACGGCGACCTGGTGGCCGAGCGCCCGGAGTCCGTCGTCTCGGGTCTGACCGTGGATCAGCTGGCGGCTCAGCCGCCCACGACGACCGCGGCGGGCACCAACAGGTACTCGACGAAGAAGAGGGCCCAGATCCGCATGTAGAAGCGGGTGAAGCCGGCGGGGTCACCCGGGTCGACCCGGACCGCGAGCACGAGCAGCACGGCGAGGCAGGCGAGGTGGCCCACCGCCAGGAGCCACGGCGAGGCGTCGTCCACCAGCAGCGGCGCCGCCACCGCCATGCCGAGATAGCCGGCCACCAGAGCGGCCATGCCCATCCGGAAGGCGGTGCGCGCACCCAGCCGCACGGTGAACGTGCCGATGCGATAGCGCCGGTCGCCCTCGGCGTCGGGTACGTCCTTCAGCACGGCGATCGCGAACGAGAAGGGCAGAACGAAGAGCGTGAGAGCCACGATCACATCGGGCAGCGGGCTGAGCTCGGCCCGCCCGCCGAGCGAGGAGGCGAAGTGCAGGTAGACGCCGAGGTTGACCACGAGCGCGCGTACCACCGAGATGCTGGCCGCGGCGAGCGCCGGGTAGCGCTTGAGGCGCAGCGGAGGAGAGGAGTAGGCCGTGCCGACCGCCAGAGCGCTGCCCACGGCCACGGTCTCCACCCAGCCCTGGCTCAGAGCCAGCCCGAGGGACAGCAGCGCGCAGGCCGCCACTATCCACCACGCCGCCCGCAGGCTCAGCCGGCCCGCGGCGATGGGGAGGCCGGGCTTGTTGATGCGGTCGATCTCCACGTCCTCGCACTGATTGAGACCGACGATGTAGACGTTTACGGCGGCGCCCGCGATCAGCGTCGCCGCGAGGTCGCCCAGGCCGGAGCCCACAGCCACGCCCGGCAGCAGGGTGGCCGCGATCACGTAGATCCCGACGATGCTCAGCGAGGTGCCCACGAGCGTGTGCGGGCGAGAGAACTGCCACAACGTGACCAGGGCCGCGAGCGGCGTGGCCGCCGCGCCCGCCCGCCGAGCTCCTGCCGACGTCGCGTCCACGGCTCAGCCGCGCGCCGCCCGGCGGGCGCGCAGGTTGAGAAAGACACCCACCGGCACGAACACCAGGCCGGCCAGCGCGCCCGCGGCGAAGCGCCCCACGCGGCGCGGGGTCCACGACTCGTCGACCTGTTCCGAGGGCGCGGCGTCGCGCGTGGGCGGCGGACCCTGATCGGTGGCCCGCCCGGAGATGGCCACGCCGTAGCCGGCGTCCTTCGGCCGGCCGTCCCAGGGCGCACCGAAGCGGCGCAGCTCGATGTCCGCGAATCCGGCCTCGGTGAACCAGCGGCGGTAGTCGTCCTCGCTCGGGAACAGCATCCAGGCGTCGGCCAGGAACCGGGCAACGCGGTTCCGGGGCGGCAGCGGCCCGACGATCAGCGCGGTGCCACCCGGGCGAACCACCCGGTGCGCCTCGGCGATCGCCCGCCCCGGGTCGGGCCAGTACTCGATGCTGCCGCACGACACGTAGCGGTCGAACGAGTCGTCGGCGAAGGGCAGCCTCTCCGCGTCACCCAGGAGCTTCGCGCAGCCCGCGAGCTCGGGCTTGCGTCTCGCGCGGCCGAGTTGATCCGGGCTCTGATCGAGCATGGTCACGTGCTCCGGTGCAACGCGTTCGACGATGCCCTCGGTGGAGAAGCCGGTGCCGGCGCCGACATCGAGCGTGGACAGGCCGGGCTCGTGGAGACGGGCCAGCTCGAGCGCCTCGGTCCTGAGGCCCGGCGTCCAGAACAGCGGGTTGACCCAGCGGTCGTAGAGGGGCGAGACGAACCGGTAGAACCAGTAAGCCTCCTTCTTGTGCTGTATCGACCGCAAGCGTGGCCTTTCCGGCTCGGGAAAGCGTAGGACACTGAAATGGCTTTGCCACGCCTCGACGATTGGCTACCCAATCCCGCGGTACGGACCCACCACCGGCGGTCCAGTCTGGTGGATGCGGGCGAGCTCTGGCGCGCCGCGTTCGGACTCCGCCTGTCCGACACGGTGGCACTCGGGCGCCTGATCCGCTGGCGCATTCCCGAGACGCCGGCGCAGCAGACCTTCGGCGAACTGTTTCGCAGCTACCCGTTCACCGTGCTCGAGGAGAACGAGACCTCCCTCGTCTCCGGCCTCTGCGGTCGCATCTGGACGCTCGCGCGCGACTATCCCGAACTGGCCGGAGCCGAGGCCTTCCGCGATTGGGACGAGGAGGGCACGGTGCGAGTGCTGTTCGCGCACTGGGCCGAACCGACGGTGGACGGCGAAGCCGAGCTCGTGTCAGAGGCCCGCATCGATCCGGTCGACGACGGAGCCGGCCTGCGGCTGCGCGCCCTCTGGACGGCGGTGGGCCCCTTCGAGCGACTGGTGGGGGCGGAGGCGCTGAGCGCGGCGGTCAAGCGTGCTGAGAGCCGAGCTCCAGACCGGCCAGCGGAGAACTCGCGTCGATGATGGTCCGCCGCCCGCTGCGCAGGCGCAGCGCGATCTCTCCCGCCAGCAGCTGCTGAGAGCGCAGCTCGAACTGCGGAGGTCCGGGCTCGGGCACGGGGAGCACGTGCGGAGAGTTCCCGGCGGGGCTGCCCTGGAGCTCGAGCCGGTGACGAGCAGAGCGCACGTGCACGCGCCAGCCCAGCTCGCCCACGGAGACGTGAGTCCGGGCCAGCGGCGGTCGCAGCGCCAGCACCCGCGCGCCGATCCGCACCACGACCGCGGTGGGCGCGGGCCGGGCGCCCAGCAGCGGCAGCCGTCCGCCGGCGAAGGCCACGGTGAGGTCGCCGTCCGGGAAGGCGCCGGCCTGACCCCACCACCAGCGTCCGGCGAATCCGGGGCCCCAGTTCTTCTCGGCGTAGACGCGTGCTCCATCGAGGCTCACCCGCTCGCCGCCGATGCAGGCCTCGCCCCGCGTCTCGCCGTCGAGCAGTACGGGCTGCCAGTACTGCGCCAGGCCGGGCACGAGGTGGGCGGCGCCCAGCGCCCCGGCGCGCCCTCGTGGCCACGCGACCGAGGGCGTGATGGCCGCGTCGATCCAGTGGGCGTCGTCGAGTCGCAGTCGCAGGTGCTCGAGCGACCCGGTCAGGAGCTCCCCGGCGTGGGCCCCGAAGCGCCGCGGGTCCCCGGTCGCCGGCTCGGCGATGGCATGGCGCACGAGACCTCCCGGGTGGGCGGCCAGTGCCACGAGGGCCCAGCGCCCGCCCGGGCCCCGGCAGATCCCGCACAGCACCACGAGGATCCGCCCGCGCTCGGCGTCCACGATGCGCCAGTAGTAGCCCTCCATTCCACTGCCGTGGTCTCGGCCCGGATCGGCGAACGGTGGGTCGGCTCCCCGCCGGCGGTAGGCGGCCGCGAGCCCTCTCACCGGGTGCCGTTCAGGTTCGAATAGCTCTCGGCGAAGGCGCGGGAGGCCGCCGCCGACGAGCAGAGGTGGTCGAGCTCGGCCAGCTGGATGTGAGCGTCGTAGGAGTCGCCCGCGGGCACGCGGTGAAACAGGCGTGTGAGCCAGGCCGAGAAGAACTGCGCGCGCCAGGCTCTCCGCAGACAGCAGTCCGAGTAGCTCTCGAGCAGGTCGCTACCGCCGCCCCCGTACCAGCGCGCCAGAGCCTCGGCGAGCGTCCGGGCGTCGGCCACCGCAACGTTCAGGCCCTTGGCGCCGGTCGGCGGGACCAGGTGTGCCGCGTCGCCCGCCAGGAACAGCCGGCCATGCTGCATCGGCTCGGCCACGAAGCTGCGCATGGGCGTGATGCTCCTGTCGATCACCGGTCCCTCCGCCAGGGCGAAGTCCTCTCCGAAGCGAAGGCGCAGCTCGTCCCAGATGCGCTCGTCGGGCCATGCCCGGAGGTCCTCGTCGGCCTGGCACTGGAGATACAGCCGCGTGATCTCCGGGGAGCGCATGCTGTGAAGGGCAAAGCCGCGCTCGTGGCGGCAGTACACGAGCTCCTTGCTCGACGGCGCCACGCGGGCCAGGATCCCCAGCCAGGCGAAGGGGAAGACCCGCGAATGCTCGGTGAGTGCCCCCGCGGGCAGGCTCACCCGTGAGATCCCGTGGAAGCCGTCGCAGCCCGCCACCACGTCGCAGTGCAGCTTCCGCGGAACGCCGTCGTGGCGGAAGCTCAGCGTGGGCCGGTCGGACAGGAGGCCGTCGATCGTCACGTCAGCGACCTCGAACAGAAGGGGCAGGCCGGCGTCCACCCGACCGGCGATCAGGTCCTTCACCAGTTCCTGCTGACCGTAGATCGTGATTCCGCCATCGCCCACCGCTCCGTCGAGGGCAATGCGATGACCGCGACCGCGGAAACGCAGCTCCACCCCGGTGTGGATGAGGCCCTCGCGCTGCAGGCGCTCGCCCGCGCCGATCTCTACCAGCAGGTCCCGGGTGGCCCGTTCGAGCACGCCGGCCCGCACCCGCCCCTCCACGTGTGATCGGTCACGCGCCTCCAGCACCACCGAGCCGATGCCATGCAGCTCGAGCATGTGGGCGAGCACGAGGCCGGCAGGGCCCGCGCCCACGATCCCCACCTGGGTGCGAGTGATGGCCTCGTCGCTCACTGGGTCGCCCGTCCCAGGCACAATCGTCGCATGCGAGGGCTGGGCCAGGAGGAGCGCCGGGCGCTCGCGGCGGGCGTCGGACTCATCATCGCCGGCGTTCTTCCGGGCTTTCTCCTCGCCAGCACGGCCCCCCGCATCAAAGCCGATCTCGAATTCGGCGATTCCACCCTGGGACTCGCCATCGCTGTCTTCTACGCCGTGGCGGCCCTCACCTCCGCCCCGGCGGGCCGCTTGGTGGAAGCCACCGGTGCGGTACGCGGGGCGCGGCTGGCGGCGGGGCTCACCGCGCTGGCCTGCGTGGCGGTGGCCGCCGCAGCGCAGTCCGCGGTGGGCCTGGCCGCGGCGCTGGCCCTGGCGGCGCTGGGGATGGCGACGGGCGGGCCGGCGGTCACCTCGATCCTGCACACCGAGATCGACGAGGGGCGCCAGGGGCTGGCCTTCGGCGCCCAACAGGCCGGAGCGCCACTGGGAGCGCTGCTCGCCGGCCTAGCGCTGCCGGTGATCGCGGTGCCCCTCGGCTGGCGCTGGGCCTTCGTGGCGGCGGCCGTGTTCGCCGTGCTGATCGCGACCGCGGTGCCGCCCCTCACCCGGCCCGCGGCGCGAACCGGGCACCCGCGAGGTTCGCCCCGCGGGCGGCTCGGCTCGGTGCACGCGCTCGCTCTGGCCGGGGCGCTGGCCAGCGCGGCGGCCACGGGCTTCATCTCCTTTCTCGTCGTGTACGCCGGCGAGCGGGGGATGAGCGAGGAGGCCGCGGGTCTGCTGCTGGCGGCCCTGAGCCTGGCCGCCACGGTGAGCCGGCTGGTGGTGGGAGTCCTTCTCGACCGCGGTGGCCGTGGGCCGCTGCGACTCGTCGGCATCATGCTCGCCCTCAGCGCCGGCGGCTACCTGCTGCTGATCGAGGGCGATCCGCCGGTGATCGCAATCGCCTCGCTGCTCGCGGCGGGGCTGGGCTGGGCCTGGCCCGGCGCGATCAACCTGGCCGTGGTGCGACGCAGCCCGCAGGCTCCAGCCTGGGCGGTGGGAGTGATGCTTACCGGCCTGTTCACCGGCGCGGTGGCCGGGCCGCTGCTCGTGGGTCTGCTCGCGCAGGACGACCGCTTCAGTGAGGCGTGGACCCTGTGCGCAGCGCTCGTGCTCCTCGCCGCCGCCGCGGTCCTGGTGACCGAGCGGCTCGAGGCGCGCGGCCGGCTCGTGTGACGACACGCACGGAATACATCCCCCTCCGCCGGGGTCGACCTCTTCGTGATGACCTCCGCCACGTTCGAGACCACCACCGCCCATCAGCCCGCCGCAGCCCCCGACCCGGCGCTACGCGCGCTCCTGGCGAGCGACGGCACGGTCACCCGGATGCTCGAGGCCTGGTTCGGCGCCCCGGTGGGCGTCGAGACCCACTCGAACGTCGTGCTGCGGCTGCGTGAGCAGCCCTCCGAGCTCGAGCTGGCGCCCGGGCAGGCGGTGCTGCGCCGCTCCGTGGTGCTGCGCCTGTCCGACGACGGCCGGCCGCTTCTGCGAGCCGGCGCCGCGGTGGCGATCGAGCGCCTCGGGCGCGAGGGCCAGGCCGCTCTGCTGGGAGGCGACGAGCCGATCGGGCGAGTGTTCGCCCAGAGCGGGCTCGAGACCCGTCGCGAACTGCTCCACCAGCGCCCCGTCCCGTGCCTCGCGGCTGACGCCGAGCAGCTGGAGATCCCCCGTTCGACCGCGCTGTTCGAGCGTGGCTATCGGATCATCAGCGGCTCGCGGCCGCTCGCCCACGTGGTCGAGCGGATCCCGGGCACGCTGTTCGCGGAGGAGCGGTCGTGAGGGTCTCCGCCGACGCCGTGCGCGCGTCCGGCTTCACGCTCATCGCGGGCCCGTGCGCCGTGGAGACGCGCGAGCAGACCCTCACCACCGCCGACTGCGTGGCCGCCGCGGGCGCCCACATGCTGCGCGGCGGAGCGTTCAAGCCGCGGACGAGCCCGCGCAGCTTCCAGGGCCTGGGCCGCGCCGGGCTGACCTTGCTGCGCGAAGCGCGGGCCCGTACCGGCCTTCCCGTGGTGACCGAGCTCACCGACGTCCGTGAGCTCGACGCCGTGCTCGAGGTGGCCGACCTGATCCAGGTGGGAGCGCGCAACATGCAGAACTACGCCCTCCTCACGGAGCTCGGGCGGGCCGGACGACCGGTGCTGCTCAAGCGCGGCCAGGCCTCCACCCTCGACGACCTCCTGCTGGCGGCCGAGTACCTGCTGGTCGAGGGCAACGAGGACGTGGTCCTGTGCGAACGCGGCATCCGCACCTTCGAGACCGCGTACCGCTACACGCTCGACCTCGCGGCGGTGCCGGTCCTCAAGGAGCGCACCAACCTGCCCGTGATCGTGGACCCGAGCCACGCCGCGGGGCGCCGCGAGCTCGTTCGTCCGCTGAGCCTCGCGGCGGTGGCCGCCGGCGCGGACGGGCTGATCGTCGAGGTGCACCCGCGGCCTGAGGAGGCCGTCTGCGACGGGCCGCAGGCCCTGACCACCGCCGAGTTCCCCGCGTTCGCCTCCGATGTGCTCGACCTCGCCGCTGCCCTGGCAGAGCCGTCTGCACCGCCCGCCGAGCTGCCGGTCGCCGTCCCCGCCTGAGCCCGGCCAGGTGCTCCGGCGGCCGAGCTACGCCACCTGCGGCGACTCGGCCGCCCGGGGCGTTGCAGCGGGCGCGGGCTCGACCCGCTCGTCGGCCGGCCTGGCCGGCAGCAGGACCGCCGCCGCGATGCTCCCCACCAGACAGACCCCGGCGGCCACCAGGCAGCCGGCCTCGAGACCGTTGTAGAACCCGGTGGTGGCGAGCTGGCGCAGCGCCTCGCCCGACGCGCCACCGAGCTGCTGCGCGATGCCGACCGCCGCTCCGATCGAATCTTCGGCGGAGTCCACCGGCAGCCCGGCGGGCGCCCCGTCGAAGCCGGCCGAGTAGAGCGACGCGAACACCGAGCCGATCACGGCCACGCCCAGGGTCCCGCCCAACTCGCGAGTGGTGTCGTTGATGCCCGAGCCGACGCCGGCGTTGGCGGCCGGCACCGCACCCATGATCGACTCGGTGGCCGGCGCCGTGGTGAGGCCCATGCCCGTGCCCAGCACCACCATCTGCGCAGCGATCTCCAGGTAGCTGGTGGCGCCGTCGACCTGGGAGGTCCAGGCGAACATGATCGCCATCAGGCCCAGCCCGCCGGCCACCACCGCCTTGTTGCCGATGCGCACGGCCAACAGCGTGCCCACCACAGCGGCCACGCCGGTGGAGAGCGCCACGGGCAGGAGTCGCAGGCCGGTCTCGAAGGGCTCGTAGCCCCTCAGCACCTGGAAGTACTGGGTGATCAGGAAGATGAAGCCGAACAGCGCGAAGAAGGTGAGCGTGATCGCCAGGGAGGCCGCGCTCAGCCGCCCGTTGCGAAACAGCCGCACGTCGAGGAGCGGATCCTCACGACGTGCTTCGTAGGCGACGAAGGCCACCAACAGGACGGCGGCGACGGCGAAGCCGGCCAGGCTGCGGGCGGAGAGCCACCCCTGCTCCGGTGCCTCGATGATCGTGTACACCAGCGCCAGAATGGCGACGGCCGAGAACACGAGGCCGAGCCGGTCGACCGGTGGGCGGCGAGGATCGCTGGAGGTGGGCACGAACGCCAGCGCGAGCACGAAGGCCAGCGCGGCTATGGGCACCTTCAGCCAGAACGCCGCCTGCCAGCCGCTGGCCTCGAGCATGGCACCGCCCACGATCGGCCCGAGCGCCACGGCGATTCCGGTGGTGGCTCCCCACAGCCCGATCGCCTTGGCGCGCGCGCCGCGCTCGGTGAACAGGTGCACGATCGTGGACAGCGTCGCCGGGAAGATGATCGCCGCGCCGAGGCCCATGACGGCGCGGCACGCGATCAGCGCGCCGCTCGAGTCCACCAGCGCCGCAGCGCCGTTGGCGGCGCCGTACACGACTAGCCCGATGAGCAGCAGCTCCCGGCGGCCGAAGCGGTCACCCAGCGCGCCCGCGGCCAGCACGAGCGCGGCGAACACCAGGGTGTAGGCGTCCACCACCCACTGCAGGTCGCGCGTGGAGGCGTCGAGCTCCTGCGAGAGGGTGGGCAGCGCGACGTTGACGATCGTGGTGTCGACGGTCACCGCGAAGGCGCACAGCAGGAGGACGACCAGGGCGCGACTGGAGTGGCTCATGCGCTGCTATTTAACTGTGTAGTTGCTTCAAAATCAAGTAGCAGCTAGAATGTTTGGCGCAATGAGCAGCTCTCGCAGCTACCGCCAGACCTGCGGCCTCGCCCGCTCGCTCGATCTGCTCGGCGAGCGCTGGACCCTGCTGGTGGTGAGAGAGCTGCTGCTCGGACCCAAGCGCTTCCGAGACCTGCAGGCGGCGCTCCCGGGTATCAGCACCAACCTGCTCAGCGCCCGGCTGCAGTCGCTCGTGGCGGCGGGCATAGCCGAGCCGGTTCGCCTGCCGCCTCCCGCCTCGGTGGCGGCCTACGCTCTCACCGAACGCGGTGAGGGCCTGCGCCCGGCGGTCGAGGCCTTGGCGGTGTGGGGCTTCGAGCTGCTGGACCCGGTGGCCGAGCGCCGGGAGGGGCTGGTGGCGCGCGGCTCGCTGCTGGCCGCCACGCTGGCGGCGGCCACCGCGCCGGCGGGTGGGACGGCGGCCGGCCGCTCGGTGCAGGTGAACTTCGACGTGGAGGGCGACCGCTTCACGGCGCGGCTCCAGGACGGACGGGTCCAGGTCCGCCACGGGGTGCTCGACGAGGCCGACGCCGAGCTGTCCTGCAGCCTGCCCGAGTTCTACGCGCTGGCGCAGGGCCTGACCCAGGCCGAGGACCCCGATCTCGCCGCCGTGTTCTCGGCGCTCGCCGCCGCACCCCGCGAAGACGACGATGCTCTTCAAGCAGGAGACGCTGCGGCGCATCCGCTCGGGTGAGGTGACGCTCGCCTATCGCCGCTGGCGCCGGCCGACCGTGAGGGCGGGCGGCACGCTGCGGACGAGGATGGGCGTGCTGGCCATCGAATCGGTGGAGCGCATCGACGAAGCCGACATCACCGAGGCCGACGCACAGCGAGCGGGAGCGCGCGATCGCGCCCAGCTGCTGTCGCAGCTCGGCGAGACGGGAACGCTGCACCGGATCGCGTTCAGCTTCGCCGGAGCGGACCCGCGGATCGCCCTGCGCGAGCGCGCGTCGCTCTCCGCCGCGGAGCGCGTGGTCATCGACGCCCGGCTCGCCCGCTTCGATGCCGCCAGCCGCCACGGTCCCTGGACCGCCGGCGTGCTGCGCCTGATCGACGAGCAACCGGCCGTCCGCGCGCCCGAGCTCGCGGCGCAGCGCGGCCTGGAGACGGCTCGCTTCAAGACCGACGTGCGCAAGCTCAAGGAGCTCGGCCTCACCGAGAGCCTGCCCATCGGCTACCGGCTGTCGCCCCGCGGGCGGGCCTATCTCGAGCACCCCCCGGCGCACGACTAGTCTCGGCGGGGTGGCCTCGTCCGACCGTCGCGTCGCTCTCGTGACGGGAGCCAACCGGGGTATCGGGCTGGAGGTGGTGAGACAGCTCGCGCAGGAGGGCTTCACGACCGTGCTCGGCTCGCGCGACCTCGAGAAGGGCGAGGCGGCGGCCTCCGGGCTTGCCGGAGACCTGGCCATCGAGGCGCGGCGGCTCGACGTGGCCGATCCCCAGAGCGTGCTCGACCTCGCCTCGAAGCTCGAGTCGGACCACGGCCGGCTCGACGTGCTCGTCAACAACGCGGCCATCCACTACGACACCGGCCAGCGAGGCGTGGACGCCGACCTCGGGATCGTCCGGGAGGCGCTGGAGACGAACCTGCTCGGGGCCTGGCGCACGACGCAGGCCTGCCTGCCGCTGCTGCGGCGCTCCGGTCACGCGCGCGTGGTGAACGTGTCCAGCGAGTCGGGCTCGCTCACCTCCATGGGCGCCGGCACGCCCGCCTACAGCGTGTCGAAGGCGGCGCTCAACGCCCTGACCCGGGTGCTGGCCGCGGAGCTGCAGTCCGACGGGATCCTGGTCAACGCGGTGTGCCCCGGCTGGGTGGCCACCGACATGGGCGGCCCGGGCGGGCGCCCCGTGACCGACGGGGCGGCCGGCGTGATGTGGGCGGCGCTGCTGCCCGACGACGGGCCCAGCGGAGGCTTCTTCCGCGACGGCCGGCAACTGGATTGGTGACAGAGAGGATGAGGGCGTGAAGATCGGGATCATCGGCAGCGGCAACATCGGCGGAACGCTCACGAAGCTGTTCGCACAGCAGGGCCACGAGGTCGCGGTGGCCAACTCCCGCGGGCCCGACACACTCGGTGACCTGGCGGCGGAGGCGGGAGAGCGCGCTCGTGCGGCGACGGTCGACGACGCTGCCGAGTTCGGCGAGCTCGTGGTGGTGGCCGTGCCCCTCAGGGCCTACCGGGCTCTGCCGGCGGACCGGCTCTCAGGACGCGTGGTGGTGGACGCGAACAACTACTACTCCCAGCGCGACGGCTCGATCGCCGAGCTCGACGACGACAGCACGACCTCCACCGAGCTGCTGGCCCGGCACCTGCCCGGCTCGACGGTGGTGAAGGCCTTCAACACCATGCAGAGCGGCACTCTGGCCGGCGAGGGGCGTCCCGGCGCCCCGCGTGAGGACCGCCTCGCCATCTTCGTGGCGGGCGACGACGAGGCCGCGAAGCGGAAGGTGGCCGGCCTGATCGACGACATCGGCTTCGCCCCGGTGGACACGGGCGGGCTGGCCGACGGCGGACGCCGCCAACAGCCAGGCGCGCCGGTCTACGGCGCAACGATGAAGGCGCCCGAGGCGGAGGCCGCCATCGGCGGCTGAGCGACGGGACGCTCAGGGGTAGAGCGGGGTGGCCCGGAAGCGCTCGGCCAGCAGGCCGAACGCCGGCTTGCGCTCGCCCTCGTAGCCGATCAGGCCCTTGTGGTGACGCGTGTTGGGCCTGAACTGGGCCGGCCGCTGCCCGGCTCCGCCGCGCCAGCCCGGATAAATCTCGAACTCCCTGAGCGTCCAGTAGATCGCCCCGTCGAGCACCGGCGAGCGGTCGATCACGTCGAGCGTTCGCGCGGCGTGGAAGGACTGGAAGGCGTACCCGCCCTTGAGGGACGCGGGCGCGGCGGACAGTTCCGGCCGCGCCTCGGCGCCCCATTCCGTCATGACGATCGCCTGACGCGGGTAGTGATCGCGCAGCTCATAGATGTATGGCTCGAGCAGGCTGAAGTCCTCCACCCACGGGTACCAGCCGAAGTACTGGTTGAGGCCGATCAGGTCGAAGGCCGCGTAGGTGAACTGCTCGCCGTAGCCGGGCCTCCCCTTGATGTCGACCGAGATCGGCAGCGTGGGGTCGAGCTCCCGTGCCTGTTCCAGCGCCGCCAGCAGGAAGCGGCGCGTACCTGGTTTGGCGTCGGGCGTGAAGCTCAGCTCGTTGGCCACGGAATGGGTGAGCACCGAGGGGTGCGAGCGGGCCGCGACCACCGTCCGGCGCACGGTGAGCAGCGCGCGCTCGCGCTCCTTGGGTCGCCAGAGAAGCCGGGCGCCGTGATCGCGCTGCCAGACGGGCGCCTGGTTCCACACCAGGATCCCCGCCCGGTCGAAGCGCGCGAGCAGGCGATCGTTCATCAGGTAATGCGCCCGGGTGATGTTCGCCCCCAGATCCTTCAGGTCGGCCACGATGCGATCCATGTCGGCGCCGGTGAGCGCCGCCCCCGAGCCGGGCATGTCCTCGTGGATCGACGCGCCGCGCAGTCGCACCCGGCGGTTGTTCAGTCGCAGATGGCCGCCCTTCACCGCCACGGAGCGCAGCCCGAGCCGGCGCCGTTCGATCTGGACGATCCGACCGCGCTCGCGCAGGACGAGCCGGGCCGAGTAGAGCTGCGGGGAGTCGGGTGACCAGAGCTCGGGCGCGGGCACGCGCATGGACAGCTCCACGCGGCGGCTCTTGGCGCGCTGGCGCGGGAGCCGGAAGCGACGTGTCGTAGCGCGCCCAGAGGGCGACCGCAGCCGGACCTCGAGGGAGGGCTCGATGGCACGCGAGCCTCCGCGGCGCTCGAGCATTCCGTCGAGCAGCATCTCGGCCCGGCAGTTGCGGGCCGGGCCGCGGCACCTGACCTTCGACATGGTGCCGAGGTCCGCGAGGTGGGCGGGACCGGCGGGAACCAGGCGGATGGGGCGCACGATGCCGTTCCAGTTCCACCAGCCCTCGGGCAGGTCGGGGTTCTTTCGCCCGTCCACCACCACCGTCAGCTCGTTGACCTTCCCGGGTTTCAGGCCGCGTGCCTCAACGGTGAAGGGCGTGTACGGATCGACGTTGCGTCCGATGCGCCGTCCGTTGAGGAAGACACCGGCGTTGCGCCGCACGCTGTCGAACTGCAGCAGCCAGCGAAAGCCCGTGAGCGTGGCCGGGCCCTCGAAGCGCAGCCGGTAGCGGCGGACCTGGCCGGGATAGAGACGTGCCAGCGCCCGCGAGTCGAACACGCTGGGCACCGTCGCCGGGCGCCACTCGCCGGGTGCCTGCGCCGCCCGGCCCGCCGGCGTGGGCGGTGCGGGGGGCTCCGAGCTCTCGGGCGCGGTCTCCTCCGGCGGCGCCTCCTGTGGCAGGCCGGGGGCGGCGGGCTCCACCCGGACCTCCCAGCCACGGTCGAGCGTCCGGGCCCGCAGCGACCCTTCGCCCGCCGACGCCGCCGGCGCGGCCGCCGCGATCAGGCCCGCCAGCAGACCGATCGCGCCCAGGGCGTGGCGGAAGCGAGTGCTCATGGCAGGGCACGGTAGCCAGATGTAAAGGCGAGGGCGACGTCTCGGTTTGACAGAGTTGGCGTCGTGCCTCCTGTCGCTGCGGGCGTCGAGTTCCTCGAGGAGCCCCTCGCGATCTTCGGGGTGCTGCTGGTGCTGGGCGCGCTCGTGTCGGGCCTCGCCCGGCGCAGCTTCCTCTCGCTGACCGCCGCCTTTGTGATCGCCGGCTTCCTGCTCGGCAAGGGCGGGCTGGGTGTGCTCGACCTCGAGCCCACGTCGCCCTTCGTTCAGGGCCTGGCGGTGGTCGCGCTGATCCTGATCCTCTTCCGCGACGGCCTCGAGGTGGACGCGGAGATGCTCCAGGCCGAGTGGCGCCTGCCCTTGCGAAAGCTCGCCCTGGCGATGCCGCTCACCTGCATCCTGATCGCGCTCGTCACTCATGCGATTACCGACCTGAGCTGGTCGGAAGCGTTTCTCGTCGGTGCGCTGCTGTCGCCCACGGACCCCGTGCTCTCATCGGCTGTGGTCACCAACCCGCGGGTGCCGCGCGTGATTCGGCATTCGCTGAACCTCGAGTCCGGGCTCAACGACGGGCTGGCGCTGCCGGCGGTGCTGGCCTTCGCCGCCGCCGCCTCGGCCGACTCGGGCTTCGTCTGGTACGAGTTCGTCCTCCAGGACGTGGGCTTCGGGCTGGCCACCGGCCTCGTGGTCGCCTTCGCAGCCGCGAAGCTGATGCCCGCCGACACGGCCCTCGGCGAGAAGATCAGCCCGCATCAGAAGGCGCTCTACGCCCTCGGGGTGGCCTTCGTGGCCTACGGCATCGCGGTGCTGCCGCCAGAGGGCAACGGCTTCATCTCCGTGTTCGTGGCTGCGATCGCGCTCGGCATCATGCGACCGGACATCAGCGACTGCTTCGAGGCGCGCTCCGAGGACGTGATCGAGGTCGTCAAGCTGGGCGTCTTTCTCGTCTTCGGCGCCATCTTCACGCTCGACACGCTGTTCCAGGACGGCTGGGTGGCGCCCGCAATCGCGGCCTTCACGCTGCTGGTGGCGCGTCCGGTGGCGATCTTCGTGGCCCTGCTCGGCAGCCGCCAGGTCAGTCCCGCCGAGAAGGCCTTCATGGCCTGGTTCGGGCCCAAGGGCGTGGCCACGATGACCTTCGCCTTGTTCGTGCTCGGCTCGGGCGGGGCCGCGGCCGAGCCGATCGCGGCCATCGCCGCGCTCACGGTGCTCGTCTCCATCGTCGCGCACGGGCTCACCGACCATCCCGGTGCGGAGTGGATCGCCCGTCGCGCCGAGCGCGACGAGGCGGCCAGCCGTGCCGAGGTGGCGATCTAACTGGGGTAGATTTCCCGCCATGGAGACCTGGGACATCGCCTCGCTCGACGTCAAGCCCCAGAAGCCGGAGGTGCTGCGCTCCGACAACGAGACCCGCGTCATCGCCATCAACCTGCCGGCGGGCGAGCGACTACAGGAGCATCAGGTGCACGAGCGGGCCTGGGTCGTGGTCGCGGCGGGCGAGGTCGAGTTCGAGCAGGGCGGCGAGACCGTCAGCGGCGGTCCCGGCCTGCTCGTCCACTTCGATCCCAACGAGCGCCACGAGGTGCGGGCGGGCACCGACTCACGGCTGATTCTTCTTCTGTCGCCCTGGCCGGGCGACGGTCACCCGAGTAGGCGCGGGTAGCGCGGCCGCTCCTGCCAGAATTGAGCTCGATGGATCCGTCCCGCAAGCGCAAGCTCCGGTTGTGGGTGGCGCTCACCGCCGTCGTGCTGCTCGCCACTGCCCTCGTCTACACGAGCTTCAGCGCCTCCACCGAGGCGAGCAAGCCGAGTGAGGTCCGGCCCGGGCAGTCCTACGAGCTCACCGGCAAGGTGGTGGATGGGTCGGTGGAGAAGGCGGGCGACGACCTGCGCTTCCGCATCCGCGACCGCGACGGCAGCGACTCGGTCCCGGTGTCCTACGCCGGCGTGGTGCCCGACCCCTTCCGCGAAGGGCGCGAGGTGATCGTCTCGGGCGAGCTCAAGCAGGGCACCTTCGTGGCCGAGCGCGACTCGCTCATCACCAAGTGCCCGTCCAAGTTCACCAAGGACGAACAGAACTCCTGAGATGGCGGGAGTAGGTTCCGCCGCCCTCACCGTCGGGTTGCTCGCCGCTCTCTACGCGGTGGGTGCGTCGCTGTACGGAGCGGTGAGCGGGCGGCGTGAGTGGGCCACCTCGGGCCGGCGCGCGATCTACTGCGTCGCCGGACTGTGCGTGCTGGCCTTCGCGATCCTCGAGTCGGCCTTCCTGCGTTCCGACTTCTCCTTCAAGCTGGTGGCCGAGGGCTCGTCCACGGACACGCCGACCTTCTACAAGGTCACCGCGATGTGGGCCACCCAGGACGGCTCTCTGCTCCTGTGGGCCACGCTGCTGGGGCTGTTCGCGAGCGCGGTGCTGTTCATCACCCGCCGCTCGCTGCGCGACATCGCGCCGTGGGCCACGGCGGTGCTGGGCGCGGTGGCGGCCTTCTTCCTGTTTCTGATGGTGGGCTGGGAGAACCCCTTCGGCACGCTGGCCAACCCGCCGGCGGAGGGCGCCGGGCTCAACCCGCTGCTGCGACACCCGGCGATGATGATCCACCCGCCGATGCTCTACACCGGCTATGTGGGCTTCTCGATCCCCTTTGCCTTCGCGATCGGGGCGCTGGTCACGCGGCACACGGGGGCCGACTGGATCCGCGCCACGCGCCGCTTCACCCTGGTGGCCTGGACCTTCCTCGGCACGGGCATCCTGCTCGGCGCGCTCTGGTCCTACTCGGAGCTCGGCTGGGGCGGCTACTGGGCCTGGGACCCGGTGGAGAACGCGTCGCTCATGCCGTGGCTCGTGGGCACGGCCTTCCTGCACTCGATCATGGTGCAGGAGAAGCGCGGGATGCTGAAGCTGTGGAACGTGTCGCTCATCTGTGCCACCTTCGTGCTCGCGCTCCTCGGCACGTTCCTGGTGCGCAGCGGCATCCTCGAGTCGATCCACGCCTTCGGCGCGTCGACCGTCGGGGTGCAGTTCCTCGTGTTCATCACCGCCGTGGTGGCCCTCTCCGCCGGCCTCATCCTCTCGCGCCGCTCCGACCTGCGCAGCGAGGCCAAGATCGACTCACTGGTGTCGCGCGAGGCGTTCTTCCTGCTCAACAACCTCGTGCTGGTGGGCCTATGCCTGGTGATCCTGTGGGGGACCTTCTTCCCGCTCATCTCGGAGGCGGTCACCGGCCGCGAGGCGAGCGTGGGGCCGCCCTGGTTCGACCGGCTGACCACCCCGCTGGCGCTCGTGCTCGTGCTGCTCTCCGGGATCGGGCCCGTGCTGGCCTGGAGGCGAGTCACCCTCTCGGCGTTGCGCCGCGTGCTGCTCGCCCCGGTGCTCATCACGGTGGCGGCCCTGGCCGGCATGCTCGCCTTCACGAACGCGGCGGACAGCCCCACGTCGCTGCTCATGTTCTGCTTCGTGGCCTTCGTGCTGGCCGTGGTGGGACAGGAGTTCTGGCGCGGCGCCGCGGCGCGCCGCACCATGACGGGCGAGCCGTGGCCGCGCGCCCTCGCCCAGCTCACCGGGCGCAACCGGCGCCGTTACGGCGGCTATCTGGTTCACGTGGGCATCGCCGTGCTGTTCCTCGGCGTGGCGGCGTCCTCGGCCTTCATCCAGCAGCAGGACGTGCGGCTCTCGCCCGGCGAGTCCTTCACGCTCGACGGCTACGAGATCACCTACCGCGAGCCCACGGCCAAGCTCGGCGGCGACGACGCCGGAACCGGCGCCCCGATCTCCTTCGGCGCGGTGATCGACGTCCGCAAGGGCGACGAGACCTTCACTCTGCGGCCCGCGCGGAACTTCTACTCGAGCGGCGACCCCTCGCTGGGCACCATCTCGCGCTTCTTCGAGGGAGAGGCCACCAGCGAGGTCGACGTCCGCTGGGGCCTGCGCCAGGACTTCTGGCTGGCGATACGGCCCGACATCGCGTCCCTGGAAAAGCCCATCCGCGAGGCCGACGCCAAGTTCGCCAACGCCTCCGGGGACGTACAGGCGCTGATCATCGCCGCGCTGGCCGAGCGCTACCGCAACGATCCGCCGCCCGCGGCCTTTCGCGCCATCGCCTCGCCGCTGGTGGCCTGGATCTGGATAGGCGGTGCGATCGCCCTGCTCGGCGCCCTGGTGGCCGCGTGGCCCTCGCCCGAGGCGCGCCTGCGCAGAGTCCGTTCGCTCTACTCAGCGCGCCTGGGCAAAGAGTTGTCGCGGGCGTAGCGGCACGTCGGAACGACCGGCGAGAAGAAAGTTGACCGCGATAGTCGCGGAGAACTTTCCTCTCGCCTCAGCGCATCCCGGTACCCGCGAACAGCGCGTAGACCGCAGCGCAGCGGCGCATGGCCGCTTCGTCGATGTACTCGTCAGGGCCGTGTGAGACGTCCAGCCGGCCGGCGCCGTAGGCGAAGGCGGGTAGCCCGAGCTGCGAATACCAGCGCGTGTCGAGCACACCGGGACACATCTGGAACGCGGGCTCGACGCCCTCCACGGCCGCCGCGCACTCTGCCAGCGCCGCGGCGGCCGGGTGGGTCGGCTCGGTGCTTCCGGAGGGCTGCTCCTGGAGCACCTCGACGTCGACCTGCGCGCCGGCGGCCTCAGCGGACTCGGCGATCATGGTCGTCAGGCGAGCAGCTCGCGGTGGAGATCCTCCTCGGGGTTGAAGCGCCGGTCGATCGAGAACCAGGCCGAGCCGGGCACGGCGTTGAAGCCGGCGCCGGCGCCCGCCTGCCCGCCGACCACGAGCATCGAGTCCTCCTTCAGCAGCTCGTGGGAGAGGGCTGTGAGCGGTTCGGCGAGCCGGATCATGTGCTCGAAGGCGTTGACGCCCTGGTCGGCGTAGCCGACGTGCGCCTCCCTCCCGGTGGTCGTCACTCGCAGGGTGATCGCGCCGCGGCAGGCATGCCAGATCACCCCGCCGGTCGGTTCGGCGGTGAGCATCGCGAGCGCCTCCGGATCGATCATTCCCGCCTCGCGCAGGTGCCCGGAGCCGGTGGCGCTCCCGGTCTCCTCGTCACAGACGAAATGGAAGAGGATCCGGCGGCCCTCGAGCAGCCCCAGCTCGCTCGCCGCCAGCGCGCCGTAGATCATGCTCACGAGGCCGCCCTTCATGTCGGCGGAGCCTCGCCCGAAGATCCTGCCCTCGCGCCGCTCGGGCCGGAACTGCGTGCGGCTCTGGGCCGGGACGACGTCGAAATGACCATGGAAGTAGATGCCGGCAGGACCGTCGCCGATGCTTCCGCGAACGATGCACGGCTCCTCGAGCTCGCGGCTCGGGGCGAGCTCGATCAGCTCCGGTGACAGCCCGAGGTCGTTCATCGCGTCGCGCAGGGCCCGGCCGCACTCGCCCAGCCGGCGGCCAGGCGGGTTCTCCGTGTCGATGGCCACGAGCCGCTCCAGCAGAAGGGCCATCTCGCCGGCACGGGGCTCGAGCCAGGCCTGTACGTCATCGGCGCGCTGCGTCACGTCTCCCATCCCGGTGAGCCTAGGCTTGCCTCGTGGAGTACGTCCTCGCCCTGCTCGTCCTCGCCGTCCTCGTGGCGCTCGCGGTCGCGCGGCCGCTGCGTGAGCGCGGCCAGGAGGAACGGCGAGAGCACATCCGCATCGCCGAGCTCGAGGCGGCCAAGGAGGCCAAGTACCGCGAGATCCGGGACGCGGAGCTCGATCACCGGATGGGCAAGCTCGATCAGGCCGACTGGCGCAGCGTGGACGGCGAGCTGCGGTCCGAGGCGATCGAGATCCTGCGCGAGCTCGACCGGCTCGAGGGCCGCTCACCCTCGGCTCGCTAGCCTTCCGCGTCGATGGAGGCGATTCTCTACGGCGTGCAGGTGATTCTCGCGGTGATGGTCATCGTGTTGGTCCTGATGCACTCGGGCAAGGACTCCGGTCTCTCCGGAGCCTTCGGTGTGGGCACCGGCGCCGGTCCGTTCGGCGGCGGATCGCTCGTGGAGCGCAACCTGAACCGCTGGACGATCGGTTTCGCCCTGCTGTTCGTGGTGAACGTCATCGTTCTCCTGAAGATCTGAGCCGGCACCCGGGGCGGTCTACCCGGCCGAGTCGGTGAAGCGCGCCGAGCGCACGCGCAACGCCGGACACACGACGCCCGAGGCGAAACGGCGGCCGTAGAAATCCCCGTCGCTCACCAGGTGCTGCCGGCTGGTGAGCGCCTGCACGCGGGAGAAGATCGCCAGCAGGCTCTCGGTGAGGCGCAGGTCGCGCAGGGGGCGGGTGGCGCGACCGTCCTCGATCAGGAAGGTGCCGTCGCGGGTGACGGCGGTGACGAGCGTCTCCTTGGGCCGGACCACGTTCTCGTACCAGAGCCGGGTCACGTAGAGGCCCCGCTCCACCCCCGCGCAGAGCTCGTCCTCGTCGGCGGCGCCGCCGCCCGCCAGCACGAGGTTGGTGGGGTGGGGGCCGTAGCTGTCGCCACCCGGGGCCAGCGCGTGACCTGTGGACCCCGTACCGGCCAGCGCCCCGCTGCGGGTGTCGTGGACCACGGAGTGGGCCACACCGTCCTGGATCAGCGGCAGCGGCCGCTTGTTCGTGCCCTCGGAGTCGAAGGCGCGGGGCAGCCCGGCGGCGAACCGGGGCGAGTCGGCCAGATTGATGGCGGGCGCCGCCACTTGACTGCCCAGCCGGCCGACCAGCGCTCCCCGGCCCTCCACGTGCGCCAGGCCGTTGAAGGCCGTGGCGCCGAGCAGGTTGAGCAGGGTCCCCACGGCCTGGGGTCCGAAGACCACCGGGTAGTCCCCGGCGGGGAGCTCGGCCGGCGCTCCGGTGGCGGTGGCCTTGGCCGCCGCGCGAGCGGTCAGCTCGCGCGCGTCGAGGGCCTCGGCGGCCACCGCGGCCGCGGAGGCAAACCCGCTGCGGCCGTCCGGTGCGATGCAGACGACCTTGATGAACGCATCCGTCGTGAGATCGCCCTCGGCACCGTCGGGGGTGGCCACCCCACGCTCGACCTCGCCGGCCGACCACACGCCGTGCGCCTCGACGCCCCGCTGCCGAGCCTCGGCGAAGGCCGCGCCCAGCGCGACTCCGCCGGCGCCCGGGTCGAGCCCGGCCGTGTCGGCGTCGTAGCCGTGGTGGGCCGGCGGCTGGCCCGGCCTGGGAAAGCCCGGAAACGCGCCGTCCTCCGAGGCTCGGGCTGCGGCCTCGGCCGCGGAGGCGGCTCGCCGGGCGCATTCGGCCAGCGCGTCGTCGTCGATCGCGTTGGTGGACGCGCGCCCCACGTGTCCGGACCGCAGGACCGCGAGCTCGACGGTCAGGTCGTCGACCGAGGTGGCCTGAGTCGGGAGGTTGGCCGCGAAGCGCAGCAGAAGGGAGCGCTCGCGGGTCACGAGCGCGAGGCTGTCGGGGCCGGCGCGATCCACGGCGTGCTGGGCCAGCTCGACCGCGTTCACGTCCGTGACGGTCACGCCACGCCGACCTGCACGTCGCGAAAGCGCGCCGGCGCGCAACCGTGGGAGACCCGCATCACCTGGCCCGGCTCGCCCTTGCCGCAGCCGAGCAGCGAGATCGGCCGCCATTCGGAGGCCGAGCAGACCGCGTCGCAGCCGCGCCAGAACTCGGGCGTGATGCCCGCGTAGCTCGGGTTTCGCAGCAGCCGGCCGCGCCGGCCATCGCGGATCTCCCAGGCGGCCTCGCCCTCGAACTGGAAGTGCAGGCGCCGGTCGTCGATCGACCACGAGCGGTTGGTCTCGATCAGGATTCCGGTGTCGGTCGCAGCGATCAGGTCGTCGAGGCTGCCCGCGTCGCCGGGCTCGAGGTTGACGTTGGTCATGCGGACGATCGGCTGGCGCGCGAAGCCGTCGGCGCGCATGCACCCGCCCGAGCGCGACAGCCCGATCTCGGCGGCGGTCTCGCGCGAAGAGAGAAAGCCGTGGAGCACACCGTCACGCACGATCGACACGCGCTGGCCCTCCACGCCCTCGTCATCCCAGCGGTAGCTGCCCAGTCCCTCGGGCATCGTGGCGTCGGCCGTGACGCCCACGTGCTCCGAGCCGAGGCGAAACGAGCCGATGCCGTCCGCGGGTACGAAGCTGGTCCCCGCGTACGAGGCCTCCCGGCCCAGCACGCGGTCGAGCTCCACCGCATGACCCACGGACTCATGGATCTGGAGCCCGAGCTGCTCGCCGGCGAGTATCACGGTCGTCCGTCCCGGCGGGCAGGCCGGAGCGGAGAGCAGCGCCACCGCCTCCTCGGCCACACGCGCCCCGGCGCCGGCGAGGCCGAGGGCGGTGAAGCGCTCGTAGCCTCCGGGGCTGACCTGCCCGCCGTGCGAGGCGGGAAAGGAGCGCACCTGGGTGTGGTCTCCCCTGACCGCCACGGCGGTGATCCCGCCGCCGCACTCGGTGGCTCGCTGCTCGCACAGCGCGCCCTCGCTCGAGGCGAACAGCTTGTGCACGCGCAACGCCTGGAACGACGCGGCCGCAACGTGAACCTCCTTCTCGGCCCGCAGCGCCGCGTCGGCCTCGGCGAGCCGCTCGAGCTTCTCCTCCAGCGAGACGGCGAAGGGATCCTGTGCCACCTCGGTCGCCCAGCCTCCGTGCGCCGGCGGCTCGACGGCGAGCTCGACCGTCGTCGGCGCGCGGGGTTGGGCCCGGGCTACGTTCAGCGCGCGCTCGAGAGCCTCCTCGGCCGCGGCTCGGTCCAGGCCGCGGGTGGCGGCGAAGCCCCATGCCCCGTCGACTCGGACCCGCACGCCGATGCCGGCGCTCTCCGAACGGTCGAGCTCGTCCAGCTCGCCGTTGCGGGTGGCCACGCTCTCCACCTGCGTGTGGACGAAGCGGGCGTCGGCGTAGTCGGCGCGTGAACGCGCGGAACCCATGAGCTCGCGCAGCAGCTGTTGCACGCGGGCGAGACTAGCCCGGCTGTCGGCAGGCTAGGACTCGAGAGCCGGCAGGCTAGGACTCGAGAGCCACGGACACGGTCACGACGGTGCCGGCCGGGCCGCGGCCGATCTCCACGGCATCGCAGGTCAGGCGCGCGATCGGCAGGCCCCAGCCGCCCCCCGCCGGATTGTCGGGAGTGAGCCAGCCGGTACGCGGATCGAGGTGGCCGCGGCCGCCGTCGGTGACCTGGCAGACGAGCTCACCGCCGTGCTGCCAGAGCCTGATTCGTACGGGCGGGGTGCCGTGACGTTCGGCGTTGGTGGCCACCTCCTGAACGGCGAGGACGACGTCATCGAGGCGTTCGGGCGCCACTCCGAGGCGCTCGGCCTCCCTGCGGGCGGCGACCCGCAGCTCGGGCCAGGGGAGAGGCAGATCGACCGCCGAGCGCGGCGGGTCCGGAGCCGCGCCGGGCAGGTAGCGGTCCGGGGCCACGAACTCGGGCGAAGGCACAGCGGCGCCGTCCTCGATCAACTCGGGGTGTGTGCGCGCGGCGATCTCGAGGACAGACGCGGGGAGCGAGCGGGCGTCGAAGAGGCTCACGAGCCGAAGCGCCACGCCGGCCAGGACGTGGTTGGTCACGGATTCGAGCCGGGCCCACTCGCGGGTGGCCGCGTCCGAGCCGTCCCAGGTCCATTCGTCGATCAGCCGCACCACGGCGCCCGGGCGGGCCTCGGCGGTCAGCCTGCGCATCTCCTGCAGGCGCTGGAAGGGATGGGAAAACCAGTCGCCGGTGGCACGCAGCTCAACCTGTCCCGCGTCCGGGCCGAGCTCGGCCCGCAACGCGTCGAGCGTGGCGGGCTTGGCGGCCACCAGCACGGGGTCACCCGCCTCGAGGCCGACGCGCACGAACGCCGCCGTGGTCGCTGTGAGCTGGCTCTGGGAGCGGTAGATCAGCGCCTGGTGCGAGAGCCGCTCGGAGACCACGGACTCGCGCCTCGGAGCTGGGGTGGCACCGGCGCCGACGGGCATGCGGTCAGCGCCCGGGCGCGGCGCTGTGGCGCGCCAGCCCGTTCGCGACGCGACGAGAGCGCCACGTCAACGTGAGTCCACGGCGACGCCGCCGGCGGGTCACGACGGGCTGTGCTGACGCCTGCGCAGGGGCGTAGGGGCTCCGGTCCGCGTAGATGTGCTGTGAGGCGTAGGCCAGGGGGAGGGCGGGGATCATGCGAGCAGAATCTCGCTTCGCCGACCTCTTGTGTGAGGGGTTCGTCACAGAGTGCGAACCCGGATCCTCAGGGGACGTTCGGGTTCACGCCAGGATCCGGGGAGGGCTGGTTGTCGTGCACGCCGTGCTCGAGGTGGGGCGGTTCGGGATCGGGCCCGTCCAGGTCGTTCGGGGGATCGGGCACATCGCTGTCGGACAGCTCGGCCGGGGACCCGGCGCGACGCCGCCTCAGCGAGCTCCAGCAGTCGTCGAGCTCCTTGCGCACCGACTGCAGGCGATGCTGCTCCTGGTCGGTCAGGCCGCCGGACTCGCTGGCCCGCCACAGGCGGTGCTCCTCCTCGACGAGGCTTTCGATCCGATCGAGGACGGGTTGCTCATTCATGGCGTTTGAGATTAGTGCCCCGCCGCGCGGCCCGTTCGCGCAGCGCCAGCTCGAGCTCGAAGCGCGCCTCCGGGTCCTCGAGCTGAGCTTCGAGCAGCTCACGCAGCCGGGCGAGCCGGTAGCGCGCAGTCTGGGGGTGGACGTCCATCGCCACGGCCATGGCCGCTGCGTTGCCGTGACAGCGCAGGTAGGCGAGCGCCGTCTCCTCCATCCGCAGGCGCCCCTTGGCCGTCAGGTCGTCGAGGGCGCCCAGCCGGCGCCGGGCTATTCGCTCCACCAGTCCGGCGTTCTCGTGCAGCAGCAGCTCGCCGAGCTGCTCGTCAGCCAGGATCAGGCCGCTCTCGGCGACGTTGCGTGCCTCCGCGGCCCGCAGCGCGCTGCGGGCGAGCATCCACGACTCGCCCAGCTCGGACACCGTCCCCGGCGGCCCCAGCGCCGCAAGGCCCCCCTCCGCGGCCTGTGCGAGCTGGTCGCGCCGCCCGGGCCCGTCAGGGTCGGGCACCACCGCACAGCCGCGGCCGCGCAGCCCGGCGCTGATCACGTCCTGAGGAAGCCGGCGAACCAGCCGGCCCAGCGACTCCTCGGGGCAGGCCAGCGCGGCCACCCGGCGCGGGAGCGCCCAGCCCGCCCGGCGCGCCGCTGCCGCCAGCTCGTCGGGTTCGGCCGGCGGCGCGTCGCTCAGCAGCAGCGCGATGAGCTCGCGCCGGCGGCGCTGACGCTCCCCCTCGCGCTCCGAGCGCGCCTCGGCGTATCCCTCCACCGAGTCCGCGGAGAGCTCCTCGATGTAGGCGAAGATCGATTCCGCCAGCGTGCTGAGCAGCTCCGGGTCGAGCTCGGCCCGCCGGGCGGCGCCGGCCAGCCGGCGCCACGCCACCCGCGCGCCCACTCGGTACGCGGACTGCAGCGCGTCGAGCGTGCGGCCCTGGCGCAGCTCTCCCCGCCCGAGGTTGACGTAGACATCGCGACCGGGCTCGCGGCCGCTGTCGGGATCTCGGATCAGCGCCACGAACTGGCGCAGCGCCTCGGCCACGCCGGTGCGCACACCGTGGCCGAACGCGCCCTCGAACGGGCGGGCGTACTCGGGCACCTCGCGGGCGATGGTGGCCAGGATCTCCCCGGACACGGCCGTCAGCTCGGGCTCGATGACGTCGGCCACCTCGGGCGGGAGGCGCCGCCACGGCTCGCTGTCGGCTTCTTTTATCACTCAGGAGATAAGAACTTCGTTTGAAACTGCGGTTTGAACCGTAGTACACCGGCCCGGACGCACATATCCTGCTGTCAATGACCAGGATCGAGAAGTACGTCAACCTCGGGGCCGTCGTACTCCCCTTCGTCGCGACCATCGCCGCAATCGTGCTGTTGTGGAACAGCGTGGTGTCGGCCACTGATCTCGCGATCCTCGCAGTGATGTACGTGCTCACCGGCCTGGGCGTGACCGTCGGCTTCCACCGGCTGCTCACCCACCGCTCCTTCCAGGTCGCGAAGCCCGTGGAGTACACCTTCGCCGTGCTGGGCTCGATGGCCGTGCAGGGCCCGGTGATCAACTGGGTGGCCGACCATCGCAAGCATCACGCGCACTCCGACGAGGAGGGCGATCCGCACAGCCCCCACGTCGGCCACGGAGAGGGCGTGGGCTCTGTGTTCCGCGGCCTCTGGCACGCCCACGTCGGGTGGCTGCTCGAGACCCAGGGCCAGGCCGGCCGGCGCAAGTACGCCCCCGATCTCGCCGAGGACCGCGGCATGCGGCTTATCAACCGCCGCTTCCCCCTGATCGTGCTGGGCAGCCTCCTCATCCCCGCGCTCGCCGGCTACCTCCTCACCGGCACGCTGCTCGGCGCCTTGACCGGCTACCTCTGGGGGGGTCTGGTGCGCATCTTCCTGGTGCACCACATCACCTGGAGCGTCAACTCCGTCTGCCACTTCCTGGGCAGCCGCCGTTTCGAGACCGACGACCAGTCGCGCAACGTCTTCTGGCTCGCCCTTCCGTCCTTCGGCGAGTCCTGGCACCACAACCACCATGCTTTCCCGCGCTCGGCCTCGCACGGTCTCAAGCGCTGGGAGATCGATCCGTCCGCGATCGTGATCTCGGCGATGGAGAAGGTGGGCCTGGCGCGCAACGTGGTGCGGATCACGCCCGAGCGCCAGGTCGAGCGCCAGACCGGTGGAACGCCTCAGCGTCACACGCCCGCCGTCGAGAGCCGCGCCTCCTAGACCCGCGGCAGGCGCATCCGCACGCGGGCTCCCCTGACCGAGTCCGCAAACCAGATCTCGCCACCGTGGGCCTCCACGATCGCCCGGCAGATGGTCAGGCCGAGACCCGTGCCCTCGCCCGGAGAACGGGCGGCGCCGTCACCTCCCCGATAGAACGGCTCGAAGGCGTGCTCTCGCTCCTCGGGTGAGAGCCCGCGCCCGTTGTCGGCCACCTCGATCTCCACGCCGGCGCCGTTGGACTCGGCCAGCACGGTCACGCTGCCGTCGGCCGGCGTGTGGCGAATCGCATTCTGGATCAGGTTGAACAACACCCGCTGGAGCTTCTCGGGGTTGGCCCGCGGGGCGGCCAGGCCGTCGGGCACGGACGCACTCACCGCCACGCCGCCGGCCTCGGCCTGGGCACGCATCGCCGCCACCGTCTCCTCCACCAGCTCGTCCAGCCGCACCTGCTCCATCGACCACTCGATGTCTCCCGCCTCGAGCCGGGACAGCTCGAACAGGTCCTCGATCAGCCCGGATAGCGAATCGATGTGCACCGACATCTGCTCGAGGTAGCGGCGGCGCGTGGCGGGGTCCACCATGTCGTCCTCGACCGCGTCGGCGAGCAGGCGCAGCGACGTGAGCGGAGTACGCAGGTCGTGGCTCACCGCGGCCACCAGATCGCGGCGCGCGGCTTCGCCGGCGTCGCGCTGGGCGATCACGTCGCGCGACAGGAGGAGGGTGGAGTAGGCCGTGAGCCCGCCGGCGAGCAGGACGAGCAGGACCATCACGAGCGCGTCGTGCCCGGAGATGAACATGAGCAGGGCCACGACGACCACGCCGGCGGTCACGAGGCCGACGGTTGCGCCCAGCGCCAGCGCAAACTGGCGGGCGAGGGACCCGCTCGGGGGCCGGCGGCGCACCAGCGCGTGGGCGGCGAGGATGACCGGCGCGCCGGAGGCGAGCACGAACAGGAACATCAGCAGGCCGTCCCGCGGCGCATAGACGAGCCCGAGCACGAGGCCGGCCGCGGCAGCGGCCAGGGCCAGACCCACGAGCCCGCGCACGAGCGTCACGGCTGGAACCGGTAGCCCACTCCCCACACGGTCTGGAGCCGCCGGGGATGGGAGGGATCGTCCTCGATCTTCGCCCGCAGGCGGCGCATGTGCACCGTGACGGTCGAGGTGTCGGTGTAGAAGCTGTACTGCCACACCGCGTCCATCAGCTGGTCGCGCGAGAAGACCTGGCCGGGATGGCGCGCCAGGTGCAGGAGCAGGTCGTACTCGAGCACCGTCAGAGCGACCTCGCCGTCGCCGCGGGTCACGCGGCGGGCCGCAGGGTCGACTGTCAGATCCCCGAAGACGATCGGCTCGGCCGGTTCCGGAGCGTTGTCGGCGCGGCGCAGCACCGCGTCCACGCGGGCCACCAGCTCGCCGGGCGAGAACGGCTTGACCACGTAGTCGTCCGCTCCGCGGCGCAGGCCGGTGATCCGGTCGGACGGCTCGCCCTTGGCCGTCAAGAGGATGACCGAGACCCGCCCGCGTTCGTGCAGCCGGCGCATGACCTCGAGGCCGTCCATGCCGGGCATCATCAGATCGAGCACCACCAGGTCCGGATCGATCTCGCTGGCGACCTCGAGCGCGCTCGGCCCGTCGGCGGCCACGTGGGCCGAGTAGCCGGCATGCTCGAGGTAGCGCGACAGGACGTCGGTGACGGTGGGCTCGTCGTCCACGACCAGAACGGAGCCGCGCGCGGCTGAGCTCATCCTACGGAGTCTGGCAGCGTGAGGGGTGCGCGGCGCCCGGCGTAAGGACTCTGTAACGGTCAGCCCAGGAGGCGCGGCACCACCCGCTCGGCCACGGTCCTCTGGACCACTTCGGCGCGCAGCGGCCGCAGGAGCTCGGCGGCCCGGCCGCGGTAGGCGTCCACCCGCTCCGGGTCCAGGGCGAACGCCGCGCGGATGGCCGGTGCCAGCGCGGCGCCGTCGATCCGTGAGGCCACGAGCTCCGGCTCCAGCTGCCGCGAGATCCTCAGCGCCTCGAACGGACCACCCGACGGCACGGTGGCCACCAGGGCGCCGTCGGCCAGCGCCTCGAGGGGCGCCTGCCCGAAGTCCTCCCAGCGCGCCCCGGCGGCGTACACGTGGGCGCGCCGCATTCGCGCGCGGAACTCCGAGGCGGGCACGGTGCCCTTCAGATCGAGCGTGGCCGGCTCGGGCACGCCGGTGCGGCGCAGATGGGCGCGCGCCGTCTCGGGAGCGAGGCCGTACACCTCCAGGCGCGCCTCCGGCACGGCCGCGGCGGACCAGCCGGCCACGAGAACGTCGAGGCCCTTGGCCTTGGGGTCGGGCACGTAGGCCACCGCCACGCGCTCGCGCTCGCCGCCGGCAGGCGGCCCCGACGCTTCGATCGGCGGGGACACCACCACTGCCGGAGCGGCGCCCTCGGGAAGCTCCGACCGCGCCGCCTCACTGAGCGGGAGCACGAGCGCCGCCCGCGCGAGTCCCCGGCGTTCGAGGGCGTGGAGCGCAGCGTTGCGCGTGCCGGGGCGGTTCATGCGCGCGGGCGCGTCCAGTCGGACCGCATAGGGCACGTCGAGTTGCGGCAGCAGCATGGCCGCGGTGGTGGTGGAGACGACCAGTGCCCTCGGCCGAAGCCGCTCGAGCCCCGCGCGGGTGGCTCGGCGCACAGCGTGCATCTCGATCAGGTCGTTCGCGGGATACCCGCGCCTGAGTCGCGAGGCCAGGCCGAAGCCCACCGACAGCGCTTCGACGCTCACCCCGGACGAGCGGATCTGCTCGACGAACACCCGATCGGTGTGGCGCCAGCCGAGCGTGGTGCCGAGCGAGACCAGCAGGATGTCCGGCGAGGGGGAGGGGCTCATCGATGGACGCGCGGCCGCGTCTGCCGGCGTCCACCGACCCCGGCTTCCGGTCGCTTCAGTGCGCCCAGGGAGATTCGAACTCCCACGGCCCAAATGGGCCACAAGGCCCTCAACCTTGCGCGTCTACCAGTTCCGCCACAGGCGCGTCAGGGCGCTGAGTATAGAGCCGGGTGTGCGATAGCCGTCCGGGCTTGATGCCGTCCGACACCCGGGGTACTCTGCGAACACATGTTCGAATCAGGCAAGCGAAACAGCGTCCGCGGGAGGTCCTGATGGTCGAGCTGAATCTGACCAAGCGACAGCGGGAGATATTCGACTACGTCAAGCAGTACGGGGCGGAACACGGCTATCCGCCCACCGTGCGTGACATCGGCAAGGCGATCGGGCTCACCTCGTCGTCGACGGTGCACGCGCATCTGGCCAATCTGGAGAAGCTCGGCCTGCTGCGGCGTGATCCGACCAAGCCGCGGGCGATCGAGGTCCTGGTCGACCGGGCCAAGGCGGCGGTCGTGCCGTCGGGTCTGCCCGTCGTCGGGCAGGTGGCCGCCGGCCATCCCGTGCTCGCCGACGAGAACATCGAGGAGTACGTGCCGGTGCCGCAGATCGCGGGCGGCGACGAGGGCGAGTTCGTCCTGCGCGTCAAGGGCGACTCGATGATCAATGCCGGGATCTTCGAGGGCGACTACGTGGTCGTGCGCCCGCAGAAGACGGCCTCCGACGGTGAGATCGTCGTGGCCCTGCTGGGCGACGAGGCCACCGTCAAGCGCTTCTACAAGGAGAAGGACCAGGTGCGCCTGCAGCCCGAGAACGATGCACTCGAGCCGATTCGCAGCCGCGACGTCACCCTGGTCGGCCGCGTGGTCGGAGTATGCAGGAGGGTGTCATGACCACGGCGCTGCTGGAATCGCCGGCCCGCCTGTTCGCCGAGTCCGGCGAGCTGACCCCGGTGGACGGCGGGAGCGGAACCCTCGAGGAGCGGCTCGCTCGGGCCTGGCGCTCACTTCAGGCCTGCGGCGTGGCCGTATGCCCGGTGTGCCGGTCGCGGATGGCGCGTACCGAGGGCGACCGCAACACCGGCCACGACGGAGAGTGCGTCGACTGTGGCTCGCGCCTGAGCTGACCCGGCTCAGGTGAGCGTGCCGAGCCTCGGGGCCACGCGGGCGGGGGGTGGAGCCCGCGCAGCCCGAGGCTCGGTCGGTCGCGCCCGGAGGTCAGGCGCTACCAGATGAAGGTTTCGATCACCTCGGCGACCTTGTCGGCCGGAACCGGGGAGATGTCGACCTCCCAGGTCCGCCCGTCGATGGAGTTGCCGGCGGTGGCGGGGAAGCCCGCTTCCGTGAGCAGCCGGCGCACCACCACGGCGCGCAGGATGCACTCGCGGCCGCACCAGCGCACGTGGATGCCGAAGCTCCCGTCGTCGATCGGCCAGACGGTCAGCCGATCCGGGCGGACCGGGCCGAACGAATGGGCCGCCGACGCGGGGGGCCGGGTGGCGACGTGCTCGTCGCGCGAGGGGGCGCCGAGGGGCGATGGGGGGCTGACGGGCGATGGGGCGGGCGGCATTTCCGTTACCTCGATTTCCTGAATCCTTTCCGGTCGGAGGGCGTGGTGGCGGACCCTTCGCCCGGCATCAGTGTGCTGGGTTCGGCCCGTCCGGTGTGAGCCGTTCGTCACAGAAGTGGCCACCCACAGCCATCGCGCCTACCATTGATGGGCCGGCCAAGCAGCCGCGGGGAGGTCGGGGAGAAAACCGGCCCTTCGAGGAAAGTCCGGACACCGCAGGGCAGGGTGGTCGGGGGACCGACCCGGGGAAACCCGCGGGAAAGTGCCACAGAAACAAACCGCCCAAGCGCCGGGCCGCACGTGAGCCCGGTGCCGGCAAGGGTGAAAAGGTGCGGTAAGAGCGCACCGGCGCCGCGGTGACGCGGCGGCCAGGCAAACCCCACCCGGTGCAAGGCCAAGCAGGAGCGCTGACGCTGCCCGCCGAGCTCCAGGTAGGCCGCAGGGCCGAGAGGCCCCGCCCGGCGACCGGTGACGGTCGCGGGGCGAGATGGATGGCTGCTCTCGACAAAATCCGGCTTAACGGACGGCTACGGAAAGGACCCCCAGGTTGGGGGTCCTTTCCATTTTCCGGGTTTGCGCAGCTACGAAAGCGGCTACGGCAGAGGAGAGGAGAGGGATAGAAACGAAATGACAGAGGTCAAGGAACGGACACCTGCAGAGAGCATTGCCGACGGCTTTTGCCCGCACTGCCATCTGCTCATCGAGAAGCGAGTCGGCCTGGGTTGGCCGAAGACTCCAACGCGCTGCCCGCACTGCCGGCTTTTGGTCGGCGCTGGACGGGCACGACCACAGCCATCCGCCGAGCCGGGCGCCCGGGGCAGCGCCGCCGGTGTGTTCGCGCACGAGGCCAAGCGATCAGGAGGCACGAGGAGCGTCCCGGACGCCGTGATCTGCCGGGCCATCCGCGACGTGGCCGTGTCGCTGGGTGCCCGCCCCGAGCGGCTCCTGATGGTCGATTACCAGCAGCAGGCGGCCGACGACGACCGGCTTCCCGGGCTCGACCAGGTCTTCGCCGCCTACGGAAGCTGGAAACGGGCCCGCCGGGCCGCTGCCACTAGCTAGCCACGCGGGGTCCCAGTGGATGGCGCGCGGGCGCAGGTGGGTCGCGCGCCAGCCTGGCAATCCGCGTCACGCCCGGCCGGTAGAGTGCCGCGGCGATGGAAGTCTGGTTCATCCTCGGGCCGTTCGTGGTCCTCGGGCTCCTGGCGCTCTTCGTGGCCTTCTCGGGAGGTCCGTCGGCGGCGCGCGATGCCTACCTGAACCGCGGCGGAAGGCTGTTCACCTTCGTGGTGGTGCTGGCCTTCCTGGTCCTCGGCGTGGCCGTCCCTGCGGTGGTGATCGCGGGCCGAGGCGAGGCTGAGGGAGCCGTCGGCAGTCTCCGCACGGAGGAGATCACGGCGGCGGACCAGCGCGGCAAGGAGCTCTTCGTCCAGAGCTGCGCGGCCTGTCACAACCTCGACGCCGTCAACGCGCGCGGAGTGCAGGGTCCGGACCTCGACGAGCTCGGCGGGGTCACGAGGGAGCGCGTGCTCAACGCGATCAAGAACGGCGGCTCGGGCCAGGATCTGATGCCGGTCAACATCCTGCGCGGCGAGGACGCCGAGGACGTGGCCGGGTACGTGTCCAAGGTCGCCGGGCAGTAGGGCCCGTCGCGGCGCTCGGGCGTCGCCGAAACCGGCCCGAATCCTCCTCTCTGGGCGATCTTTTGCAAAACGCCCGTAAGCAGCGGGCTTTTCCGTCCGGCCCGTATTGTGTGCTGCTAGCATGGCCGCGTCCACTGAAGCCGAGGCCCCAAGCGGAAAATCGGGGCGTGGGGGACCCGTTGGCCGCAAGGCCTGGGGCGAGTCGCGGAGGTCCGCGTAGCGCAGCTCTTTCAGCGCGAGCCCGTCAGCTAACCCCGCAGGCGAACCGAAAGAGAGACGATGCAGACAGCCGGTGCCCGCGTCCTGCAGGAGGACGCTCAGGACGACATGAGTCGCGAGGCGGTGCTCCTCCAGTGGGAGCGCAAGATCGAGGCTGCCGAGCGTCGTCCCAGCCGGTTCGACCGTGAGTCTCGCTCGGACGAGGACACGGCCAACGGCACCGTCGAGGAGCTTCGTCCCACCGAGGACGCCACTCACGCCGGCCCCCGCCGCTTCGAGCGCCGCGGTCCTGCGGCCCACGTCGCGGAGGCCCGCGCAGAGCGACGCACGATCACCATCACCGGGCAGCCCACGCCTCCGCGGCGCCGGCGGTCGGTCATCGACAGCCAGGTGGCCCAGCCCGACCGCATCGCCCTCTGGGCCTTCCTGCTTGGCCTCTTCCTGGTGGCCGTCGCCGCCGGGACCGCGCACGCCTAGGCGGGCGAACTCACAGCCCTCGCGCGCCCACCGGGCGCCCAGCCGCGCATCCGCTGAGAGCGCTCTTCCGTACCCCTTTTGGAGTGGAAATCGCTCCATTTCCTCACTACACTTACTGCAGGTAAGTCGCTCCCAGAAAGAGAAGCGCCGATGAAGACGAAGGAGAGCAGGTTCCAGGTCCATGACGAGCTCACTGCGCCGGAGCGCAGCGTCCCCATCCTCAAGGGCGCGCTGTCGGGCGGAGGTCAGCTCCCCAACTTCATCGGCGTTCTCGCGGGGTCGCCGGCGGTCCTGCGCGGCTACGCCCGGCTCCGCTCCGAGCTGCGTCACGGCGCGCTGCCGTACGCGACCCAGCAGCGCATCGCGCTGGCGGTGGCCGAGCATCAGCAGAGCGAGTACGCGCTGTCCACCCTCCTGCGCACCGCTCGCGACGCGGGGCTCGGCCTGGACGAGATCGCTCTCGCGCGCGAGTTCGACTCTCGGGACGAGAGGGTCTCGGTGCTCATGCGCTACGTGAAGTCGATCGTCGAGAGCGACGGCTCCCCGCCGCGCCATCTGCTCGAGGAGACGCGCGAGGCCGGCTGGGAGGACGAAGAGATCCTCGAGGCGATCTCCCATGTGGCGCTCGCCACCTTCGGGAATCTCGTGACCCGCGCGGGCGAGGTGCCCAACGACGGTTCCAGCGAGGACGCCCGGCTGCTCCAGGCCGCCTGAGGTCTAGGATGTGACTGTGACCACGGAGGGGGTCGTGATCGTCCACCGCGACACTTGCTGCCGCCATTATCACCACGCGGTGGAGATGGTGGGCAGGCGCTGGACGGGCGCGATCCTGTTCGTCCTCATGGACGGACCCGCCCGCTTCTCCGAGTTCAAACGACTGGTGCCCGACCTCTCCGACCGGCTCCTGTCGGAGCGCATGAAGGAGCTCGAGGCGGAGGGCATCGTCGAGCGGAGAGTGATCGACGACATGCCCGTCAAGGTCGAGTACGCCCTGACCGAGAAGGGCGAGGCGCTCGAGCCCGCGGTGCGTGCGCTCAAGACCTGGGCCCGCAGCTGGACCTGAGCGCGGGCGCGAGTAGCCTACGCGCCTCGCACACCCCGCGCCGACCATTCCGAAGGAGTCGCATGGCCGACCAGCCGCAGACCGCCGACGACGTAAAGGCCCTCGTCAAGGATCACGACGTTCGCTTCGTCCGCCTCTGGTTCACGGACATCCTCGGCCAGCTCAAGAGCTTCTCGATCAACTCGGCGGAGCTGGACGACGCCTTTGAGGGGGGCATGGGCTTCGACGGCTCCTCGGTCACCGGTTTCAACGCGATCGAGGAGTCGGACATGATCGCCATGCCGGATCCGGCTACCTACGCGATCTTGCCGTGGCGCCCCGAGGACCGCGGCGTGGCGCGGATGTTCTGTGACGTTGTCACGCCGAGCCGCGAGCCCTACGAGGGGGATCCCCGGCACGTGCTGAGGAGGACCCTCGAGCGGGCCGAGCAGATGGGCTTCTCGAACTTCTACGTCGGTCCGGAGCTCGAGTTCTTCTACTTCCGGAGCGCCAAGCCCGCCGACGGCATCCCGGAGATCCTCGACGAGGGCGGCTACTTCGACCTCACCACGCTCGACGCCGGCTCGGACGTCCGCCGCGAGACGGTGCTGGCGCTCGAGGAGCTCGGAATCCACGTGGAGTACACCCACCACGAGGTCGGCCCATCCCAGCACGAGATCGACATGCGTTACGCCGACGCCCTGAAGATGGCCGACGACTGCATGACGTACCGCATCACGGTCAAGGAGTACGCCATGAAGTACGGCTGGCACGCCACCTTCATGCCCAAGCCGCTGTTCGGCGAGAACGGCTCGGGAATGCACACCCACCAGTCGCTGTTCCAGGACGGCCGCAACGCCTTCTACGACGAGAACGACCAGTACTTCCTGTCCGACGTGGGCAAGGCCTTCATCGCGGGCCAGCTCAAGCACGCGCGCGAGATCACGTCGGTCTTCGCGCAGTGGGTCAACTCCTACAAGCGCCTCGTCCCGGGCTATGAGGCGCCGGTCTACTGCGCCTGGTCACGGCGCAACCGCTCCGCGCTCGTGCGTGTGCCGCTCTACCACCCGGGCAAGGAGCAGGCCACCCGCATGGAGCTGCGCTGCCCCGATCCCGCGTGCAACCCCTACCTGACCTTCGCGATCCTGCTGGCTGCCGGGCTCGAGGGGATCGAGAAGGGCTACGAGCTGCCCGAGCCGATGGAGAAGAACCTGTACCACATCAGCCCGGAGGAGCGGAGGCGTCTGGGCATCGATCAGCTGCCCGAGACGCTGGGCGAGGCCATCGAGATCACCGCGGAGTCGGAGCTGGTGCTGCGGACCTTCGGCGAGCACATCTTCAATCGCTACGTGGAGATCAAGCGGCAGGAGTGGGAGGACTATCGGGTCCAGGTGACGGAGTGGGAGCTGGAGCGATACCTCTCAGTTCTGTAGCCGTCTCCGCCAGCTGATCGGCGGCCGCGTCCAGAAAACGCACGCACGCTTCGCGCTCGGCCGGGGTCATCCGGGCGGCGGTCTTGGCGAGCTTCTCCACCAGCGACGTCCAGATCTGCTCGTCGTCGCCGCCCTCCGGCGTGGCCTTGCGGACGATCACGGAGCGCCGGTCGCTCGGGTGGGGCTCGCGCCGCACCCAGCCCAGCCGCTCGAGCCTGTCGATCAGGGCCGTGACCGCACCGGAGCTCAGCGCCATGCGGTCGGCCAGGTGGCCCGGCGTGATCGACCCCGCGGCCTGGATGTGGTCCATCGCCTTGAACTCGGCGGCGCCAACTCCGAAGCGGCGCGCCATGATCGCGTCGAAACGGTCATCCTCCAAGCCGAAGCGCCTCAGCGCCTTCAGCAGCTCGGTGGTAGAGGCCACGCATGAATCTTAACCACAAGATATCTTGACAATCAAGATATAAGTCGCTAGAGGTACACCCCCATGAATTCGAGTCGCCGCTCCATTTTCGCCATTGCCGCCGGCCGACGGGCCAAGTGGGTCGTCTTCCTGATCTGGCTCGTCGGCATGTTCATCTCGTTCGGGGCCAACCTGCCCGGCAAGTTCACCGACGCCGAGCAGAACGAATCGACCTCCTTCCTGCCCGGCGACGCGGAGTCGACGAAGGTGCTCACCGCAGCCGAGGAGCTGCAGGGCGGCGAGCTCGCTCCAGCCGTGATCGTCTACCGCCGCGAGGCGGGCCTGACGCCCGCGGACCTGCAGAAGATCCAGTCCGACGTCCAGCGCCTCACCGAGAAGCGCTTCCCGGCCGTCGTGGCCGACGGGGCGACGGCGGCCTCCGGAGGCCAGGGTGGTGGCGGTCAGGACCAGGGCGGCTCCCAAGCCGGCGGCGGCGCGCCTTCCGGTAACCAGCCCGAGGGCTGTGCGGGACCGACCACACCCATCCCGGGCCAGCCGGGCAACTACTCGCCCTTCGTAGGGCCGATCTGCTCACAGGACGGCAAGGCGGCCATCGTCACGGCGTACCTGAGGGGCGACGGCGAGTCGGACAGCATCCTCGATCCGGTCGACTTCTGGCGCGACACGGTGTCCGACCCGGGCGGCGGCCTCGAGGTGAAGATCACCGGCGGCGCCGGCTACGCGGCCGACGCGATCAAGGTCTTCGAGAGCATCAACGGGACGCTGCTGCTGGCGGCTCTCTCGCTGGTGATCTTCCTGCTGATCGTCATCTACCGGTCGCCGATCTTCCTCTTCATCCCGCTGCTGGCCGTGATCTTCGCCGAGTTGCTGGCGCGCTCGGTGGGCTACGGCGTCTCCGAACTGGGCGTGACCATCAACGGCCAGTCGAGCTCCATCATGTCGGTGCTCGTGCTCGGCGCGGGAACGGACTACGCGTTGTTGATCGTGGCCCGCTATCGCGAGGAACTGCACGACACCGAGGACCGCCACGAGGCCATGCAGGCCGCCATGGCCTCGGCGGGACCGGCGGTGTTCGCCTCGGCGCTGACGGTGATCGCAGCCCTGCTGTGCCTGGCCATAGCCAAGGTGAACGGCACCTCGGGCCTGGGGCCGATCGGCGCGATCGGCGTGGCGTGTGCCGCAATCTCCATGCTGACTCTGCTGCCGGCGCTGCTCACGATCTTCGGCCGTCGCGCTTTCTGGCCCTTCGTGCCTCACACACCGAACTGGACCGCGCCCACCGACGTGGCTCAGAGCGGCGTCGGCCGGCGCATCGTCGAGGGGTCGAGGTTCGGTTCGCTGATGCCGGTCATCGGAGCGGCGTTGGTGTGCATCGTGCTGCTTCCGCTGACCGTCATCACCGCGCTGCTGCGCCGGTTCGTCTCCCTGGTGAGCGGCGGACGGGTCAAGATCCCCTCGCTGATCAGCCTGTTCGACGGGCCCATCTTCAAGCCCTACGAGGTCCGGCGCACCAAGCACGAGCACCTGGCCGACGCCACCCACGGCTTCTGGAAGCGGGTGGGAGACCGTGTCGCGGCGCGGCCGACTCGGATCATGACCGGCTCCATCGTCGTCCTGCTGGTGATGTGCGCCGGCCTCGCCTTCTTCTCGACCGACCTCACCACCAACGACGGCTACCGCACCACGGTCGAATCCGTGGAGGGCCAGGACCTGCTGGCCCAGAGCTTCCCGGCAGGGGCCAGCGCGCCCGCGGACGTGATCGTGCCGCCGGACGGTGACGTGCAGGCCGTGACCGCGGCGCTCGAGGAGACCGACGGCATCGACGCCGTGTCGCCGCCCGTCGCGGAGGGCGAGCAGGGAACCCTGATCCAGGCGACGCTCGACCCGCCGCCGTACTCGACAGAGGCGTTCGACCTGATCGAGCCGATCCGGGACTCCGCCTCAGGCGCCGTGGAGGGCACGGTGGTGGGTGGCGCGAGCGCGGTGGAGTTCGACGTCCGCGAGGCCGCGGGCTGGGACTCCACGGTGATCCCGCCGATCGTGCTGGTGGTGGTGTTCCTGATCCTCGTGGTGCTGCTGCGGGCCGTGGCCGCGCCGCTGATCCTGATCGGCACCGTGATTCTGAGCTTCCTCGCCGCCCTCGGCGTGGGCTACTTCGCCTTCGAGGTCTTCTTCGACTTCCCGGGCTCCGACCCGTCGCTCCCGCTGTTCGCGTTCGTGTTCCTGGTGGCGCTGGGGGTGGACTACAACATCTTCCTGATGGCGCGTGCCCGGGAGGAGACGCTCAAGCACGGCACTCGCGAGGGGATGCTGCGAGCGCTGGCCGTGACCGGCGGGGTGATCACGAGCGCGGGCATCGTGCTTGCCGGCACGTTCTCGGTGCTGGCCGTCCTCCCGCTCGTGTTCCTCACCGAGATCGGCTTCGTGGTCGCCTTCGGCGTGCTGCTCGACACCTTCCTGGTGCGCAGCGTCCTGGTCCCCGCGATCGTGATGAAGATGGGGCCGAAGGTCTGGTGGCCGTCCGAGCTGGCCAAGAGCGACGGGGCCGGCGATCGCGACGAGCTGCCGCTTGTGACCTCCTAGGGCGACGGGCGGCGCAGGGCCTCCGCCACCACGCGGCGGGCCTGACGCAGTGACACCGGGTCGAGGCGCCCGGCGCGGTCGCATGGGCTGTGGCGGCAGGGTTCGCCCCCGGCGCCCACCCCGAGCTTCATGCCCGGCAGGCCCAGCAGCTCGAACTCGCGGTGATCGGAGTTCCCGTCGGTCTCGTCGCGCACCCAGCGGACCGCGACGCCCGCCTGGCGAGCCGAAGCGAGCAGCTTGCGCTCGACCGACGCGCGGGGACCGGCAACCGGCGAGCGCAGCCAGAAGGGCCGGTCGCGCCCCACCTCGTCGAGGGAAAGCGCCCAGTCGAGGCGGTGGGCCGCCCCGCGGGCCCGTACCCTGCGGGCGAGCGCGAGCGCGCCGAGGTGGTCCGGGGAGCCGGTGTAGACCCGTTCCTCGGCGCCCGTGGCCACGAGCCAGACATCGCACGCAGGGCCGATCCGCTCGAGCCGCCCGGCCAGCTCGGTCACCACGCCGACTCCCGAGGCGTTGTCGTTGGCGCCCGGGGCGGTGGGCGTGGAGTCGCTGTGGGCCATAACCACCCTCAGGCAGTCAGCGGGCGTGTCGAACACCCCGATCACGTTGCGCGAGCGTCCGCGACCCGGAACGGCGACCGGCTGGACGGCCACCGTCAGCCCGGCACGGGTGAACGCCCCGCGCACGAGGCGGTGTGCACGGGCCTCGGCCCGCGACGCCGCCGGACGCGGGCCCCAGGAGGCGAGGCGGACCGCGATGTCGTACGCCGACGGGGCCGGCGGCGCCTCGCCCTGAGGGACTCCCGGCGCGACGGCCGCAGCGAGGATGGCTAGGACAACAGCCGTTCGAGCTCCTCCGGCTCGGTGACCGGAGCCCGACAGGCAAAGTGCTCGCACACGTAGGCGGCGGCGCGACCCTCCACCGGCGTGCGGCCCTCGAGCAGGGGCACGCCTCCGTTCTCGCCGCCGGCGAGCACCAAGTGCGGCCTGAAGGCGCCGCGCACCACGCGTTCGAACGGACGCAGCTCGTGGCCCACCAGGGCCACCTCCTTGACCGGGGCCAGGTGGAAATCGAGCGCCTGCAGCAGGTGGCCGAAGCCCTGAGGATGCTTGACCGCCACCTCGTGCAGGAGCCGCAGCACGGAAACGCCGCGTGCCTCGTACTCGTGCTCTCCCGTCAGCGCGGCCAGCCGCAGCAGGCCGTAGGCCGCGGCCGCGTTGGCCGACGGGATCGGATGATCCTCCAGGTCCTTGCGCCGCGCCAGCAGCTGCTCGTGGTCGACCGAGGTCTCGAAGAAGCCGCCCTGCTCCTCGTCGGCGAAGCGCGCGATCATCGTGTCGGCCAGCGCCCGCGATTCGGTGAACCAGCGTGACTCGAAGCTCGCCTCGTAGAGGGTGAGCAGGGCTTCGAGCAGGAAGGCGTGATCCTCCAGATAGGCGTTGAGCTTGGCCTCGCCGTCCTTCCAGGAGCGCAGCAGCCGCCCACTGTCGTCGCGCAGCTCATCCAGCACGAAGCCGGCGGCGGCGCCGGCGGCGTCCAGGTAGTCGGGCCGCTCGAGCACCGCGCCCGCCTCCGCCAGCGCGGAGATCATGAGCGCGTTCCAGGAGGTCAGCCGCTTGTCGTCGAGCCCGGGCCAGACGCGGGTCGAGCGCAGGTCGTAGAGGATCCGCCGCCATTCGCCCCGCCGCTCCGGGTCGCCCGGCCCGCGCACGGGGATGTTCCTGCCCTCGAAGTTGCCGCGGTCGGTGGCGCCGAACCAGGCGATCGCCTCGTCGGCGTCGGGCTCCCCGGCGAACGCCTCGGCCAGCTCGCCGACGGTCCACACGTAGAAGCGCCCCTCCTCTCCCTCCGAGTCCGCGTCGAGGGCGGACAGAAAGCCGCCCTCGGGCCCGCGCATCTCGCGCAGCGCCCAGTCGAGCGTCTCCTCGCACACCTGGCGAAAGAGCTCGTCACCCGTGACCAGCCAGCCGTGCAGGTAGGCGCGGGCCAGGAGGGCGTTGTCGTAGAGCATCTTCTCGAAGTGGGGGACGAGCCAGTACGGGTCCACCGAGTAGCGCGAGAACCCTCCGCCCACCTGGTCGTACATCCCTCCCGAGGCCATCGCCCGCAGGGTGCCCACCGCCATGTCCGTCTCGCCGCGCCGCAGCAGGAACTCGATCACCGAGGCGGGCGGAAACTTGGGCGCGCTGCCGAAGCCCCCGTTGGCCGCGTCGTACTGGGGACGCAGGGCGGCGACGGCCTCGTCGAGGGCGCGCTCGTCCATGGGTTGTTCGGAGGGAGCGAGCCGGGCGCCACCGCGCAGCTGTGCGGCCACGCGCTCGCCACCCGCTCGAATCTCGTCGCGACGCTCGTCCCATGCGTCGGCCACCGCCTCGAGCACCTGCCTCCAGCTCGGCATTCCCTGACGCGACTCGGGCGGGAAGTAGGTGCCGGCGTAGAAGGGGACCTGCTCGGGGGTCAGGAACACGTTGAGCGGCCAGCCGCCGGAACCGGTCATGGCCTGACAGGCCTCCATGTAGATCGAGTCGAGGTCGGGCCGCTCCTCGCGATCGAGCTTGACCGGCACGAAACGGGCGTTCATCAGCGCCGCCGTCTGCTCGTCCTCGAACGACTCTCGCTCCATCACGTGGCACCAGTGGCACGCCGAGTAGCCGATCGAGAGGAGCACGGGACGGTCCTCCTCGCGAGCGCGAGTCAGGGCCTCCTCCCCCCAGGGGTACCAGTCCACTGGGTTGTCCTTGTGCTGCAGGAGGTAGGGAGAGGTCTCTCGTGCCAGGCGATTGGCCATGACGATCAGGCTACCCGCGTCGCGCGTTACACAAAACGTGAGTAATGCTTACACAAGTGCTGTGTAACAAGCTAGGATGAGGGAGTGCGTCAGGCCAGCGGCGATCTGTTCCCCAGTGATTCTCCCATCCCAGCCAGTCAACTGATCGGGCGGCGCGACGACGTGCGCGAGATCGCCACCCGGCTGGAGGCGGGCACCCATCTGATCGTGGCCGGGCCGCGCCGCACGGGAAAGACGAGCGTCTGCGACGCCGCCCTCGGGCGGGCTCGCCGCCGGGGCGCCTACACGGCCAGCATCGATCTCTTCAGGGTGTCGGATGCCGCCGAGCTGGCGGAGGCCCTTGCCGCGGCGGTGATCGCCAACCGCTCCGCCACTCACCGCGCGCTTCGCCGCGCACGCAGCGCGGGCCGGGCGGCGCTCTCGGCCGGCCAGGGCGCGGCCATCGTCCGCATGGTAGGTGAGCTGGGCGAGGGCGTGGAGATTGCTCTCACTCCGGGCCTGGCCGCTCAGGATCCCGAGCGCGCTCTCGACCTGGCCCTGGAGCTGCCCGAGCGCGTGGCCAAGGCCGACGGCAGGCGCCTGATGCTGTTCTTCGACGAGATCCAGGAGGTGGCCTCGGCTCGCAAGCCGTATGGCGACCCGGACGCGGTGACCAACCGCATGCGGGCCATCTTCCAGCGCTCCTCCTCGGTCAGCTACCTGTTCGCGGGCAGCATCGAGCACGTGGTGCGCGACCTCTTCGCGCCCTCCCGCCGGGCGTTCAGCGGCTTCGGCAGCTTCTACTCGCTCCGGCCGATCACCGAGGAGGAATGGCACCGCGGCCTGGCCGACCGTTTCGCCGCCGACGACTGTCGCGTGCCCGACGCCGCCCTGGAGCGGATAGTCGAGCTGGGCGCCGGGCATCCCCGGGCGACGATGAGGATCGCCCAGCAGACCCATCTGGTCTCCCTCGAGCTCGATACGCGCGAGATCGACCTGGCTCTGGTGCAGCTCGGGTTCGAGCGCGCGCTGGAGGGCGATCGGCCCACGATGGAGCAGGTGGTGGAGCGAATCCGGCTGCTGCACAAGTACGGCCTCGCGGTGGCGCGCGCCGTGGCCCACGGCCAGCCTCCGCCCAAGCGAATCCATCCCGGGGTGCGCGACCGCGTGCTCAAGCTGCTCCGCGACATCGGGATCGTGGAGCACGAGGCCCGCGGGCGCTGGCGGGTGATCGACCCGCTGCTGCGCCACTACCTCGTGTCGCTCGATCCCTTCGCCTGATCACGCAGCAGAGCCCGCTTGATCTTGCCGCTGGGTGTCTTGGGCAGCTCGGGAACGAACTCGATCACTCGCGGGTACTTGTAGGGCGCCGTCTGGGCCTTGACATGGTCCTGCAGCTCGCGCACGAGCTCATCGCCGGGGTCGTGGCCGTCCTGCAGAACCACCACCGCGCGCACCACCTGCCCCCGCACCTCGTCGGGCGCGGCCACCGCCGCGGCCTCGGCCACGGCCGGATGGGACACCAGCGCGGACTCCACCTCGAAGGGGCCGATGCGGTAGCCGGCGGAGATGATCACGTCGTCGGCCCGCCCTTCGAACCACAGGTAGCCGTCCTCGTCTTCGGTGACCCGGTCGCCGGTGCGCCAGGGCCGGTCGCGCGGGCCGTCGAGGAAGAAGGTGGGAACGGTGGCCGGGTCCACCACGAGCTCGCCCTCGTCGATCCAGGCGCTGAGGCCGGGCAGCGGCTTGCCCATCGACCCCGGGCGCACAGGCGGACCGATCGGCATGCCGGTGAGCGCGCCGGTCTCGGTCTGCCCGTAGCCGTCGTGGATGGCCACCCCCGCCTCGGCCTCCCACACGCGCACCACCTCCGGGTTCAACGGCTCGCCTGCCGCGCAGGCGTGGCGCAGGTCCGGCAGGGCGCGCAGCTCCGCCCGCTTGGCGATCGCGCGGTATTCGGTCGGCGACATGCAGAGCACGTTCACCCCCTCCCGCACGAGAAGGTCGAGCCGCTCGTCCGCGTCGAAGCGCGCGTCGTGCAGCAACGCCGCGGCCCCGCGCACCCAGGCGGCCACGAACGCGTTGCGAGCCGAGAGCGACCAGCCGCTGGCCGCGGTGCACCAGCACAGGTCGCCCGGCTGCGCGCCGTACCAGTGCTCGGCCTGAAGTCGCTGGCCGGTGAGGTAGCCGTAACCGTGTCGCACGGGCTTGGGCGTGCCGGCGGTGCCGGAGGTGAAGACGACGAGTGCCGGCTCGGTGTCCGCCACCTCGACCGCCGCAAGGGGCTCGGCCGCCTCGACGGCGGCGTCCGGCACGCACAGCAGCGGTCCGTTGTAGCCCGTGGCCCGGATCGGTTCGACGTTGCGCTCGCCGGCCACTACCGCGGCGGGCTCGACCAGCTCCATGCGGGCTCGCAGGTCGGCCGGGCGAAGCTGCTCGGTGCACGGAAGCGCGACGGCGCCGAGTCGCCAGGCGCCGACCATCGCGTCGACCCACTCGGGCCGGTTGCCGACCACGGTCATCACCACGTCGCTCCGTCCGACACCCAGGCCGGCCAGCGCGCCGGCCATCCGCGCCGATCGCTCGCTCACCTCTCCGAAGGTGAACTGCCGGCGCTCACCCTCTGCGGAGATCGACACCAGCGCGAGCCGGGACGGCTCAGCAGCCTCGACGACATCTCTGACGAAGCTCATCCGGGCGGCGTCCAGCGCTCGCCCCGGCTGAGCCGGTCGAGACCGAGCCAGGCGTAGGCCATGACCATCTCGACGATCTGGTCGCGCGGCACCTCTCGGTGCTCGGCCCACCAGTTGGCCACCGACTGGACCGAGCCCACGAGCATCTGCGCGAGCAGCCGTATGGCCTGGTCGGCGTCGTCCTCGGTCATCGCCCTCGCGCCGGGATCCTCGGCGATCAGCGCGGCCACCAGCCCGGTCACCTGCTCCAGGATGCGGTCGAGCACCGGGGCCGTCTCGGGGTCGGCGGTGTCGCGAAACAGAATCCGCCATGCGTCGCGGCGCTCCTCGACGAAGGCGAAGAAGGCGTCGAGCCCGGTGGCCAGCCGGATGGCTCCCGAGTCGACCTCGACGCTCCCGATGGCCGCGCCGAGCCGCTCGAACAACTCGGCCGCGTTGCGCTCGAGCAGATCGGCGTACAGCCCCTGCTTGGACTCGAAGTGCTCGTAGATCAGCGCCTTGGAGATGCCGGCCTCGCGAGCGATGTCGTCGATGGACGACGGGTGATAGCCGCGCGCCGAGAACACGGCCAGCGCGGCGTCGAGGATTCCGGCGCGCCGCTCCTCAGCCGTCAGGCGGCGGCGGGTGGGGGAGGTCATGTGCTGGCTGACTCGTCGCTTTGGATGGCCTCTGTGACCGATCGCACAGAGAACTGACTGACCGTTCAGTTAGGATGGCGCCGCCGAGCGAGTGCCGCTCGGCGCCTCTTCTCGACCCAGGGAGCTTAAGCGGATGCGAGCCGCCGTTCTGATCGCGCAGGCCACGGGTGACGAGCCGGCGGGCGGAGCGGCCACCGCCGAGGCGCTCGGCGCCACCGCTGGAGCGGTGGTGGTCACCGCGGTGGTGGCGCTCCTGATCGCCGGGCATCGCAGCGGCCGGATCGGCTTCCTGGCCCGCGCCTCGCGCTGGGCCGAGCGCCAGACGGGCCTTCCCGCCTGGGCCGCGCTTCCGTCGATGGCGGTGAGCGCGGCTCTGCTCACGGCGCTGCTCGGGATGTACTGGGACATCTCACTGCACATAGACAACGGCCGTGATGCCGGCCCGCTGGCCAACCCGGCCCACTACCTGATCCTCGTTGGTCTCTACGGCACCCTCGCCGCCGGCGCGCTCTCGTTCGCGCTGTCGGGCCGCGAGCGTCCCTGTCCCACGGCGGTGAACCTCGGCGGCGGCTGGTGGGCTCCCGTGGGCGGCCTGATGATCGCCGCCTGCGGCGCGTTCGCCCTGTCGGGGTTCCCTCTCGACGACCTGTGGCACCGGATCTTCGGTCAGGACGTGACCCTCTGGGGACCGACCCACCTCATGCTGATCGGCGGCGGCTCGCTGGCCACGCTGGGCAGCCTCGTCCTGCTGTCCGAGGCGGTGGGGGCACTCGGTCGCGATCCTGAGCGCGAACGGCGACCGGCGGGCGTCTACTACGTTCGCCGCGCTCTCCTCCTCGGCGGGTTGCTCGTGGCGCTGTCGACGTTCCAGGGGGAGTTCGACTTCGGCGTGCCCCAGTTCAGGCTGGTGCTGCATCCCGTCCTCATCATGTTCGCTTCCGCGCTGGGTCTCGTGGTGGCTCGGATCTACCTCGGCCGCGGCGGAGCGCTGCTTGCCGTGCTCGGCTTCCTTGCCCTGCGCGGCTTCCTCGCGGCGATGGTCGGCGGTGTCTTCGGCCAGACCACGCCGCACTTCCCGCTCTACCTCGTGGAGGCCCTCCTCGTCGAGGCGGCGTTCGCCCGCTCGGCAGGCCGCAGCCCGGTGGCGACCGGTGCGCTGGCGGGAGTCCTCATCGGCACAGTCGGCCTCGCGGCCGAGTGGGCCTGGAGCCAGCTGTGGATGCCGATCCCGTGGGGTCCGGCGCTGCTGCCCGAGGCGGTGGTGCTGGGCCTCCTGACCGCGGTGGGGTCGGGTGCTCTCGGCGGCTTCGTGGGCGGCGCCCTCAAGGGCCCGTCGCTCGCTGGGATGGGCGTGGCCGACCGGCGGGGCGCGCTGGTTGCGGCGCTGGTCACGGTGGGCGTCGTGGCCTGGGGCGTACCGGTCTCCGACGACGGTCCGCGCAGCGCGAGCATGGTCCTGCGCGACGTGGGCGGCGGCGCAGATCGCTCGGTGGAGGGCGAGATCCTCGTCCGGCCGACGGCCGCCGTAGGGCCCGATCCCGAATTCATCAACATCACCGCCTGGCAGGGGGGTGCCCGGATCCTCGACCCGCTCGAGCGTGTGGCGCCTGGGCGCTACCGGACCACCAGGCCGATTCCTGTCCATGGCGGCTGGAAGGCCAACCTACGGCTGCATCAGGGCGGTTCGCTCGTGTCGGTGCCGATCTATCTGCCCGAGGACCGGGCGATACCGGCGCCCGCCGTGCCGGCTCGCGCCGCCTTCACGCGCCGGTTCCAGCCCGACATCGAGCTGCTGCAGCGAGAGCGCAAGCCAGACGTTCCGGGCGCCCTGGCCGCCGGTGCCTATCTGACCGTGGCCGCGATCGCCCTGTCGCTGTTCGCGTTCTTCGCCTGGGCTCTGCTGAGGGTCGAGCGGGGTGGGGCCCCGGCCATTCGACGGCCCCGCAGCGCCCGGCGGCGGGAGGTCAGCGCTTCCGCACCTTCACCACGCTCGCCCGGCTAGGCCGCAGCCGGGCCACGTTGCCCCGCCGGTCGGTCGCCTTGACGAGCACGCGGTAGGTGCCCGCCGGCAGCCGTCCGCGAAGGCGCACGCTCCAGCGCACGCCGCTCTCCACCCGCCTCAGCTTGGCCCTCATCCAGCGTGGCCGGTCGCAGCGGAGCCGCTTGCGGGCCATCCTCCCCTGCGAGCGCAGCCACCAGCTGCAGCCACGGCCCCGCAGCCGGCGGCGCACCGCCACCTCGACCCTGCGGACTCCGCTCTGGTCACGGGCCGTGCCGCTCACGAGGCCGCGACGCGGCCGGATCGAGCCCAACCTCAGCCGCGGCCCGCGGGTGTCGGCGGGTGGCGCCGGGGCCGGCGGCGGGGGGCTCGCCGGAGGAGCTGGACCCGGCGGGGCGTAGGTGATGCGGGTGACGGTGCCGGCGCCGTTGACCCCGAAGTTCACGGGATTGACCGAGACGAGGTCGCCGTTCGGAGCGGTCTCGAGCGCGACGCCGCCCCAGCCAGTGGCGAACGGCTGCACGCTGAAGCCTCCGGCACCGTTGGGGACCAGCCGCCTGACGAAGCCGCCGGTGAAGTCCCCGAAGAAGATCGAGTTGCGGTAGGCGGCCGGATAGCCGGCGCCGGTGTAGGTGGGTCCGCCCACCACCGAGTTGCTGCCGAAGTGCTCGTAGTCGTAGGCGGGAAGAGCCCCCGGAGCCACGCCGTCGCAGGCCATCTCGCCGAGGTAGCCGGGCGTGGGGATGCTCCCTTCGAAGCAGGGCCACCCGTAGTTCCCTCCGCCCGAGGCGCCGATCAAGTCGATCTCCTCGCGGCGTGTCCAGCCGACGTCGCCCACCACGAGTCCCCCGCCGGGCCGGAGCGTGAAGCGGAAGGGGTTGCGGAAGCCCATCGAGTGGACCTTCGTGCAGACGGAGTCGAGGTTGTCCTGGCCCGGGCAGAACGGGTGCTCCTCCAGCCCGTTCCCGTCACGGTCGATGTGCAGGATCTTCCCGGACAGGCTCTCCTCGTCGTAGGTGCGCACCGGCGGGGGAAACTGATTGGCGCCGAACCCGTCGCCGTTGCTCACCCACAGGCTGCCGTCGGGATCGGCCCGCACCGTGCCGATCGTGTGGGTGGATCCCTCCGAGGGAAGGCAGTCGTTGCCGTTGGCCGGCTCGTCGCACACGCCGCCGACGTCGGTGCCGAGGATCGCTGTCTGGTCGGTCACCTGGTTGGCCGTACTTACTTCCAGGCGAAGGAGCTGGGACACCATCGGGCCGTCGGTCTCGGGCGTGGCTCCGATGTCGTACGTGAACAGCAGATAGACGTACCGGTTGGCCGCGAAGTCCGCGTCCACCGCCAGCCCCAGCAGGCCACGGTCGTTCTGGCCGTTGACAATGGTGGAGAAATCCTGAACCCGAACGGCCCGGGATGAGCCCGGCGGCACCACCAAGAGCAGCCCGTCCTTCTGGATCACGAACATCCGGCCGTCGGGCGCCCAGGCCACGTCCATGGGCCGGGTGAGGCCGCTGACCATGGTCTGCTCGCTGAAGCCGGGCGGCAGGGTCGCCGCGCCCGCGGGCACGGCAGTGCCGAGCAGCACTGCCGCGCAGGCACAGACGGTCGATAGCGATCGGGAGAACACCGGTACCTGAGACCAACGCGTCGTTACGGCGGGGCTTTCACATCACGCCGGCAACTTGGCAGGAGGGTCCTCGCCGGGGGCGAATCCCCTCTCGAAAGGACTCAACCCCGGCCAAGGACGCTCGCCGAAACATCTGCTAGGTTGCTCGCCACGCCGAATCCGCCTCACCAGCGGAGCGGGGGAACCAAGGTGGCTTCGGCCACTGGGGCTAACTCTCAAGTCGAGAGCGCGCAAGCTCTTTCAGCGCGAGCCCGTCAGCTAACCCCGTAGGCGTTCGAGAGAGAATGCCTTCACCTTCGTCCAAAACGTTCGCGCGTGCCGTTGCGGCATTCGCATGCCTCGCGGGATTCACCGCCTTCGCACCGGTTGCCGGTGCCGACGTGGTCAGCTCGGGTGGCGGCGGAGCCACGTTCACGCCCCCGCCGCCCCCGCCCGAGAAGGCGACGCTGGTCAACGGGCGGCTGATCGCCCCGGCCTCGGCGCCCCGGCGGGTGGTCAAGGCCATCAGGGCCGCCAACCGGATCGTCGAGAAGCCCTATCGCTACGGCGGCGGGCATCAGCTCTACCGCAAGGGCCGCCTCGACTCCGGCTACGACTGCTCCGGAGCCGTCTCCTACGCGCTCTATGGCGGTCGCTTCCTGCGCTCGCCGCTCCCGAGCGGCGCCATGATGGACTGGGGTGAGGAGGGCACCGGCCAGTGGATCACGGTGTACGCCCACAGCGGTCACGCCTACGTGGTCATCGCCGGATTCCGCTTCGACACCTCGATGCACGACGCCGACGCGCCCGGTCCGAGCACCGGCCCGCGCTGGAGTCGCACGCTGCGGCGCTCGAGCGAGTTCGTCGCGCGCCATCCCCGCGGCTACTAGTCCCGCGCGACTCGCAGCACCGTCGAGCGGCCGGACGCCAGCTTCGTGGCGTTGCCCGCCCGGTCCACTGCCTTGACGATCACTCGGTAGCGGCCCGGGGGCACCGGCCTGCCCAGCCGCACGCCGAAGCGCACGCCGCCCGCGGCCCGGACGAGGCGCGCCTTGATCCAGGCCGGGCGCTTGCAGGAGCGGTTGGCCCCGCTCATGGCCTTCCGGCGGGAGAGCCACCAGGCGCAGTCCTTCGCGCCCGAGCGGCTGCGCAGCGCCACGGCCACACGCTCGATTCCGCTGGGGTCGCTAGCGCTGCCGCGCACTCGCCCGCGCCGGGCGCTCAGCTCGAGCAGGCGCAGCTTCGGGCCCTGTTCGTCGCTTCCGGACGGCGCCTGCCCCCCGGGCGGGGCGGGTGCGCCGGGGCTGGTGTCCCGGTAGACGGCGATCAGCCCGCTGGCCCCGGCCGGGATGCGGATGTCGTGGACACGCGCGCCACCATCCGACCAGCGCTCGAACACATACGTACTTCCGCCGGTGGTGAAGCTCTGAGCGGCGCTGACGCTGGTCAGGAAGCCGATGGCCGAGGTGAGGTCACGAGGCGCGGAGAAGGCTCGTCCGCCGTAGGACAGGGGCGCACCGGGAGGGGAGCTGTCCAGGCGGAACGCCGTGGTCTGTGGTCGCAGGCGAGCGGTCGAGCGGGTCGTCGCCCCCCGGCTGTCGGTCGCGGTGACGATCACCTCGTAGTAGGCGTCCGCGTCGTGATCGGTAATGGCGTCGAGCTCGATGTTCGCCCGGTTGGCGTAGGTGGTGATCGGGTGGATGTGGTCGGCGTGGTAGAGCTTCACGTCCCAGTCGAAGGCCGTGGCCGGCAGGGGACCGTCCTCGGCGTCGCTCCCGCTGGCGCTCAGCCGGATGGGTGCGCCGCCGCGGTAGCTGGTGTCCCCGCGGATGGTCAGAGCGGGAAGCGTGTTGTCCGAGCTGACCCTCACCTCGGCCGTGTCGGTCCGGCCGCCTCCGTCGTCCACGGTGAGCACCGCTGTGCGGTCACCGGGTCCGTAGGTGTGCGTCGGGGTCGGGCCCGTTCCGGTCTGGCCGTCGCCGAAGTTCCAGCTGTAGGTGAGCGGGTCCCCGTCGGGATCGGTCGAGCTGCGCGCGTCGAAGCTCACCGTGAGCGGCGCCGCACCGGAAGTGGGGCTGGCCGAGATGCGGGCGGTAGGGGTGCGGTTGCCCGGGCTGTAGGCGATGCGCCGGACCGCGCCCTCGGCGTCGCCGAAGGAGCCCGGGTCGACGACCACGAGGTCGCCGTCCGGCGCCTCCTCGAGCGCCACGCCGCCCCAGCCGCTGGCGAAGGGCTGGCTCGCGTAGGTTCCGCCGGCGCCCGGCACGAGGCGGTTGATGAAGCCGCCGCTGTAGTCGGCGTAGAAGATCGAGTTGCGGTATGCCCCCGGGTAGCGCAGGCCGTCGTACTCGGGCCCGCCCATCACCGACCGTGACATCCCGCCGTGGGGGTAGTCGCTGACCGGTGGGCGGTGCGCGCCCGGCCCTCGGGCGTACTCGGCCTTGCACTCATCGAGGTCCTTGTAGCCCGGGGTCTGGATGTTGCCCTCGTAGCAGGGCCAGCCGAAGCTCTGGCCGCCGGTGGCCGGCACGAGGTCCACTTCCTCGCGCTCGTTCCAGCCCACGTCGCCCACCACCAGCCCCCCGCTGGGCCGCAGGGTGAAGCGGAACGGGTTGCGAAAGCCCTTGGCGTGCAGCTTGGTGCACACATCGGCGAGGCCGTTGCCCGCACAAAACGGGTGCCCGGGCACTCCCTGCCCGTTGCGGTTCACGTGGATGATCTTTCCGGCCAGGCTCTGCTCGTTGTAGGTCCGCAGTGCCGTCGGGTCCACGGTGGAGAAGCTCGCGGCGTCGCCGCTGCCGAGCCACAGCGTGCCGTCGGGCGCCGAGCGCACGGTGCCGATCGAGTGCGAGAGCCCGTCGGAGGGCAGGCAGTCGACGTTGTTGGACGGGGGCGGGCACACGCCGCTCGTCCGCGTGCCGAGGATCGGCGTCGGATCGCTCACCTGGTTGTTGGCGTTGACCCTCACCCGCAGCAGCTGGGAGACCATCGGGCCGTCCGAGTCCGCAATCGCAGGCTGCAGGTCGTAGGTGTAGAGCAGGTACACGAACGGGTTGGTCGCGAACTGGCCGTCGACGGCCACGCCCAGCAGGCCGCGGTCGTGCTGTGAGTTGACCTGATTGCGGTAGTCCCCGATCTGGATCGCGGTCTGCGAGCCCTCGTTGACGACCTTCAGCAGGCCGTCCTTCTCGACCACGAACATGCGCCCGTCCGGCGCCCAGGCGGCGGCCATCGGGCGGGTCAGCCCGGTCACGAGCTCCTGCTCCTCGAAGTCAGGCGGGTAGGTGGCCGCCGCTGCCGGGGCAGCGGTCGCGAACAGCGCCGTGAGGACGGCGCCGAGCAAGGCCAGGCGAGCTCGGCGGGGCCGATGGAGGATCCTGTCCACTGCCGAACCAACGGCTGCCGCGTTTCACACTTTCGTCGCCCGACGGGCGCGGCGGGATATCCTCTGTTGACTCGCCAGTCAACGACTCCGGAGCGCGCCTGCAGCCATGGCAGTAGCCACGAATCCCTTCACCGAGAAGACCGACGACCAGAAGGCCATCACCGAGATGGTCCGGCAGTTCGTCGACAACGAGGTCCTGCCCGTGGCGGAGGAGCACGACCACGAGGACACCTTCCCGGACGGCGTGGTCGAGCAGATGAAGGAGCTGGGTCTTTTCGGGGTGACCATCCCCGAGGAGTACGGGGGAATGGGTCTCGACCTCACCACCTACACGATGATCGTGGAGGAGCTCTCCCGTGGCTGGATCTCGGTCTCGGGCATCGTCAACACCCACTTCATCGGCTCGTACCTGCTCCTGAAGTTCGGCACCGACGAGCAGAAGGACTACTTCCTCCCGAAGATGGCCACCGGCGAGATCCGCGCCGCGTTCTCGCTGTCGGAGCCCGAGGTCGGCTCGGACGTGCAGGGCATCAAGGCCAGCGCCAAGAAGACCGGCGACGGCGATTGGGAGCTCAACGGGCAGAAGATGTGGGTCACCAACGGGCTTCGTTCGGGCGTGGTCTTCGTGCTGATGAAGACCGACCCGAAGGCCGAGCCGGCCCACACGGGCATGACCTGCTTCATCACCGAGAAGACCCCGGGCGAGGCGCACGTCGAAGGGCTCACGGTGCCGCCGCAGATCAAGAAGCTCGGCTACAAGGGCGTGGAGTCCACCGAGCTCGTCTACGACGGCTTCCGCTGTCCGCCCGAGCGCATCCTCGGCGGCGAGGAGGACGGGCTGGGCAAGGGCTTCGGGCAGATGATGGACGCCCTCGAGGTGGGCCGAGTGAACGTGGCCGCGCGCGGCGTTGGCATCGCCCAGCGTGCCCTCGAGCTGGCGTTGCGCTACTCCCAGGAGCGCAAGACCTTCGGGCGCCAGATCGCCAAGCACCAGGCCATTCAGTTCAAGCTGGCCGACATGGCCACCAAGATCGAGGCGGCGCGCCTGCTCACCCTCAAGGCGGCCCGCATGAAGGATGCGGGCGAGCGCTCGGACCTCGAGGCGGGCATGGCCAAGCTGTTCGCCTCGGAGACCGGCAAGGAGGTCGTGGAGGAGTCCTTCCGCATCCACGGCGGCTACGGCTACTCGAAGGAGTACGAGATCGAGCGGCTCTACCGCGACGCCCCGCTGCTGCTCATCGGCGAGGGCACGTCCGAGATCCAGCGCATGGTGATTGGCAAGAAGCTCCTCGAGCGCAACAAGATCTAGAGTCGGGGCTCAGTGAGCTCCGGCGACACCAGGACTCTGATCACCCAGGCCGTCGAGCGCCTTCAGGAGCAGGTGCCGTCGCTCAAGCAGGTGAAGCTCGTGGTGCGGCTGGAGCTGCGCGCCCGTGGCACCGACGTCCCGATCTGGCGCGTGGAGGTCCCGGGGCCGGTGATCACGAAGGATCCGGCCGGCGACGCCCGCATCGACGTGTCGGTGAACCGGCCGGAGTTCAACCAGCTCGCGGCGGAGGGCACGCTGAGGGAATGGGTCGACGCCTACGAGCGTGGGCACGTGCGGGTCACGGGCGACCCGGCGGTGACGAAGTTGCTCGGCAACGTCATCCAGCGTCAGCTCGTGCGCAGCTGAGGCCGGCTCAGCGCTGAGGCGCGCGCTCCAGCGCCGCTCCGTCGTCGTAGAGCTTCACCACCCGGACCGTGCCCGGCGGGGCGGCGTCGAGGCAGAGCTCACACAGCACACACTCGTCGAGGTTCTCGGGAACGATCTGCACGCCGCTCTCGCGAGCGGCGAAGATGTCCACGGGGCAGGCCTCCTCCAGCCGGCGGGCCAGCTCGGCGTCGCTCCGCACGGAGTCGGACACCTCCACGTCGATGAAGATTCCGTTCAGGGCCTCGTTGCCGGTGCTCACGCCGCCACCCCAAGGCGCTCCTTGACCAGCGCGGGGATCTGGGCGATCTCCTCGGCCACCACGATCCCGGCGGCGGCCAGGCGCTCGATCTTCTCGGCGGCGGTGTCCTCCTTGCCCTCCACGATCGTCCCGGCGTGGCCGAAGCTCATCCCCGGCATCTCGTCCATGAAGCGGCCCGCCATGAACGCGACGATCGGGATCTTCGAGTCGTTCTCGGTCACCCAGCGGGCCAGCTCGGCCTCCATGCGGCCGCCGGGCTCGGTGTAGATCACGATCGCCTCGGTCTGACCGTCTCCCGCGAACAGCGGCATGAGCTCGGCGTAGGTGGAGCCGATGATCGCGTCGCCGCCGATCGAGACGGCCGTGGACTGGCCGAGGCCCGCCGCGGTGAGCGTGGAGGACATCTCGGTGGTCATGCCGCCGGAGCGCGATATGACTCCCACGGTGCCCGGCGAGTAGGCCTTGGCCGCATCCTTGGCCGGTCCCCCGATGCCGCCCATCTTGATCACGTCGGGCACGATGATCCCGAGGCAGTTGGGGCCGATGATGCGCGCCCCCCGGTCCGAGGCGAGCTCCACCATCTGAGCCACGTCGCCGCGGGGGATGCGCTCGGTGACGATGACGATCAGCTCCACGCCGTTCTCGATGGCCTCGAACACGGCGTCCTTGGTGAAGGCCGGCGGAACCGTGACCACCGAGCCGTCGATGGGCGCGCCGCGGTGCTCGACCGCTTGGGCCACGGTGTCGAACACCGGCACGCCGTGCACCTCGCGCCCCAGCCGGCCGGGGGTCACTCCGCCGACCACCTTCGCTCCCGCGCCGTAGTCGAGGCACTCGCGGGTCAGGTTGACCGCCTCGCGGCCGGTGATGCCCTGCACGATGAAGGTGGTGCTCGCGTCGATGAGGATGCTCACGCAGACGCTCCCTGGATCTTCTCCACCGCCCGCCGCGCCGCCTCGTGCATGGACACGCTGCGGTCGCAGTACTCGACGCCGTACTTCTCGAGGATCTTGAAGCCCTGCTCCTCCCAGGCGCCCGGGATGCGGAAGATGGCGATCTTCTCTGCCGGGTCGTGGCCCAGCTCGAGGCAGGCCTTGATCACGCCGCGGGCCACGATGTCCACCCGCGTGTTGGAGACGATCGACATCATCACCGCGATCTTGTCCACGCCGGGCTTCTCGAGCACCAGCTTGGCTAGGCCGGCGGCCTTGCGCACCGAGGGATTGCCCCCGATCTCGCAGTAGTTGGCCGGCCTCCCGCCGTGGGCGCGGACCGCGTCGAACAGGGTGAGCGAGCCGCCACCGGCGCCGATCACCAGTCCGAGATCGCCATCGAACTCGGTCACGTTGCCGGCCACGCCGCGGTGGTCCATGGCGTCGACCTCCTCGCCGGCGAGCTCGAAGGCCGTGGGCTCGCGCGCCTGTCGGGTCTCCTCGTCACCGACGCCGAGGTCGGTGAGGAGCGCCTTCTGGCGCAGGCGGGCCTCGTTCTCCATGTCCATGTGGGCGTCGAGCGCCACGAAGGACCCGTCCGCGAGCTCGCCCAGCGGGTTGATCTCGGCCAGCGTCATGTCGCGCGCGAGGAAGAGCCCGGCCAGGCGCGTGAGGATCGGCGTGATGCGCGTGAGCCGGCGGCCGGTGACCCCGGTGGAGGCGATCACCTCCTTGGCCATGAAGTCGCTGAACGGCTGAATGGTCGAGAAATGCCGGCGGCCCACCTTGTCAGGCTGCTCCTCGGCCACCTGCTCGATGTCGATGCCGCCGACCGGCGAGAAGATCATCACCGGCTGCTTGCGCAGCCCGTCCCAGACCACGCCGGCGTAGTACTCCTGGGCCACATCGGCCTTGGGATCGACCAGGACTCCGCGAGGCATGTGGCCGCCGATCTCCAGCTGGAGAATGGCCTCGGCGTGATCGGCCGCCTCGTCGGGAGAGTCGGCGAACTTGACCCCGCCGGCCTTCATGCGACCCCCGGTGAGGACCTGCGACTTCACGACCGTCGGCCCGTCGATCCGGTGGGCGATCTCACGCGCCTCCTGAGCCGTGGTGGCAAAGCCGAAGTCGGTGACGGGAATGCCGGCCCGCTTGACGATCTCGCGGGCCTCGTATTCGAAGAACCTCATAGGGGGGCGGGAACCCTACCGAGCCGACCGACTGAAAGCGATCAGAAAGCGGGTGCGGTCAGCCTGGCCCCATGCCATCAGGACCACTCTTCGCCACACTCGCCTCACGGGCGCTCGACCGGACGGAGCCGCCGCCGTCACGACGGCAGCGCCTCGGCCGCTCCGCGCGGCCCGTGCTGGCCCGGTTCGTGCCTCGGCGCCGGCCCCGCCCCGCTCGCCGGCTAAGGCGCCCGGCCGTCCACGGCCGTTAGGCCGCGGCCTTGTCCGTATTGAACGGCAGCTGCGGCCAGCGCCGCGGGTCGCCGGCCGGCCGGTACTCGTCGCTCTCGCGCTCGTACACGTAGCGGGCCCGCGGTCCGGTATGCGTGATCTCGTGAAGGGCGTCTACGAGCGTGTCGACGTCGTCGAGCGTCGTGCCGAGACCGATGCTCGCGCGCACGGCTCCGGGCAGGGCGGGCAGCGATCCCCCGCGCAGATCACGTGTCAGCCGGTCCACCTCAGCGTCGGGGATCCCCAGCAGGCGCGTGATCAGCGGGTGCGCGCAGAAGCAGCCGTTGCGCACGCCGATTCCGTGCTCTGCGCTCAGGACAGCGGCGAGCAGCGCGTGCGGGTGGCACGGATGGTCGAACGCCGCCACTCCCACGGTGTCGACCGAGCCCGGGGGCCACAGGGCCAGTGCGCGCAGGCCGGGCACGGTCGACAGGCCGGTCCGCAGGTGGGCGGTGAGCTCCCGCTCGTACTCGGCCACGACGTGCATTCCGAGCTCCGCCAGGCAGCGACAGGCAGCTCCCAGAGCAACCGCGCCGACGACGTTCGGCGAGCCTGCCTCGTGGCGCTCGGGTGCCTCTGCCCAGATGACGTCGTCGAGGGTGACCCACCTGATCGCTCCACCGCCGTGCAGCAGCGGCATCTGCTCCTCCAGGAAGGCCCGGTCGCCGATCAGCGCTCCGGCTCCGAACGGCGCATAGAGCTTGTGGCCCGAGAGGGCCAGGAAGTCGATTCCCGTGCTCGCCATGTCGATGGGACGGTGCGGGGCGAGCTGAGCGGCGTCGACGAATACGCGCGCGCCGTGGCGATGGGCGAGCTCCGCCAGCTCCGCGACCGGCCAGACCTCCCCGGTGACGTTGGAGGCGCCGGTGACCGCGACGAGGTCGATCTGCCCACCGCGCAGGGCTACCTCACAGGCCGCTACGAGTTCTTCCCGGCAGTCCGTGAACGGCAGGATCTGCGTGCGATGACGCCGCCACGGCAGCATGTTGGAGTGGTGCTCCACCGGCGTGCTGAGCACCCGCGAATCCGCCGGGAGTGCGGCGGCGAGGACGTTGACCGCCTCGGTCGTGTTGCGCACGAAGACCACGCCGTCGGTGGCGCGGCCGCCCACGAAGCGCGACAGATCCTCTCGCGCGCCCTCGAATGCTGCGGTCGAGATCTGCGACTTCAACCCGCTGCCCCGGTGAACGCTGCTGCACCAGGGCATGAAGGCCTCCACGGCCTCCCAGACCTCCTCCATGGCCGGCGTGCTGGCCGCGTAGTCCAGGTTGACGTAGCGCCGGGTGGCGCCGTCCACGCACGGGACCGCCGTGTCGGCGCCCAGCAGGCGCGCGAGAGGGCGCGCCATCGCCGGGGAGCGGCTGGCTATGCGGCTCGGCTCGAACACGTGGTGAGCGCTGGGTCGAGTTCGTGACGAAGGATCGCCCGCTCCAGGGCACGCAGCTCGGGCGACGGCTCCAGGCCGAGACCGTCCACGAGCGCGCGCCGAGCGGCGCGGTATTCGGCCAGGGCCTCGGCCTGGCGCCCGGTGCGGTAGAGGGCGAGCATCAACTGAGCGCGCAGACGCTCGCGCAGCGGGTGTTCGTTGACGAGCGCCTCGAGCTCGCCGGTCAGCTCCGCGTGTCGGCCACAGGCCATATCGGCGTCGAGTCGCTCGCTCAGGCAGGTGAGACGCAGAGCGTCGAGTCGCGCGATCTCCGGCTGGGCGAATCCGTGAGTGGCAACGTCGACCAGCGCCGGACCGCGCCAGAGCCCGAGAGCCTCCCTCAAGGTTTCGGCCGCCCGCCAGGGCTCCGGCCGGGCCAACTCCTGCGCGCCTCGCGACAAGCGGTCCTCGAAACAGTCGGCGTCGACGGTCCCCCGCGGCACACGTAGGGCATAGCCACCTCCCTCTGAGACGAGGACGCCCTCGCCGACCGCCGCGCGCAGTCTCGACGCCACCACCTGGACCACGTTCTTCGCGTTCCTGAGTTCCGCGCTACCCCAGAGCTCGTCCACGATCCGGTTGACATGCACCGTGGCGTCGCGGTGTACGAGGAGCAGAGCGAGGAACGAGAGCACGCGCCCACGCGGGACGAGCGCCGTCTGACCGCCATCCAGCTGACTCTGGATCGGCCCCAGGATGCGGAAATTCATCGTTCGCCACGCTAAGGAGGCGGTGCGAGCTTCGCTACGTGGACCCTCCGTAGACTTTTGCCGGGTGCGGTAGATGACCGATCTGAAGACGCGGACCGACCTGCTGGAGCGCGAGGCCGACCTGGAGCAGATCGGCGGTCCCCTCCGCAGCGCATCAGCCGGCTCGGGCGCGACCTTGGTGATCAAGGGAGCACCCGGGATCGGGAAGACGTCCCTGCTGGGGGAGGCCGCGGACCTGGCGGAGGCTCAGGGCATGGCTCTTCTGCGGGCGCGTGGCAGCGTGATGGAGAGCGAGTTTGCGCTGGGCGTGGTCGTTCAGCTGCTGGCACCGAGGATCGAGCCGCTGTCGGACCGCGACCGTGAACTGGCCTTCGCAGGCGCCGCTGGGCTGGCGCGCCCGTTGTTCGAAGAGGTTCTCGACCGAGCGGCCGCGGACGATCTCCTGTTCGCGCGATTCCACGGCCTGCACTGGCTCTGCGCGCGGCTGGCCGAGGAGCGACCGCTCGCCCTTCTGGTCGATGATGCACACTGGGCCGACGAGCAGTCGCTTCGGTTCCTCGCCTACTTGGAGGCCAGGATCGAGGAGATCCCGGCGTGCGTGATCCTCGCGGTGCGGACTGGCGACGCCGCGGCGGCGCCCGAGGCCCTGTCGGGGCTGATGGAGCGCGATCCGCTGACGGTGATCCGGCCACGGCCACTCAGCTTGGCGGCGATCGGCGAGCTGGTGCGCGGCAGGCTCGGCGCCCAGACCGCGGATGAAGTCTGCGCCGAGTGCGCCCGAACGACCGGCGGAAACCCGCTGCTCGTGCGTCAGCTCATCGCGGCGCTGGAGGAGGAGGTCGGGGAGCGCGCCAACCTCGACGCAAGCGCAGTCGCCGCGATGGGCCCGCCCTCGGTTGGCCGATTCGTGGCCGCGCGGCTGCGCCATCGTTCATCAACGGTCGAGGTCGTGGCGCAGGCGCTGGCAGTTCTCGGCGACGATGCCTCACTGACCGACACCGCGGAGGTCGCTGGAGTCGACCGCCAGGCGGCGGCGGAGGCGGTGGATGCCCTCATCCAAGCCGAGCTCCTGCATCCGGGCCTTCCGCCGAGGTTCGTACACCCGATCATCCAGCAGGCCCTCCAGGACTCGATCCCGCCGGCGGAGCGGGCGCAGCTGCATCTGGTGGCTGCGCGTGAGCTGGCTCGAGACCCCGCTCGCTGCGAGCGCGCGGCGGCTCACCTGCTGGCCGCCGCCCCAGCCGGCCCGGTGGGCAAGCGATGGGCCTTCGATGCGCTGACCGAATCGGCGCGCCTGGCCGGCAACCGGGGTGCCCCGGACCAGGCGGTGCGATTCCTGCGCCGGGCGCTCGACGAGCAAGCCCCGGCTTCGCTGCGGCGGTTGCTTCTACTCGACCTGGGGGCGGCCGAGTCAGCCGCCCGCATGCCCGAGGCGACAGGCCGGATGGAGCAGGCGGTGCGACTGTCGAGCGGCCCGGCCGAGCTCGCGCAGGCGGTGCTCGGCCTCTCGATGGTGCGCTTCCTGGCCGCCGACCTGCCAGAAGCAGTTGCCGCCTGCGAGGAGCTTCTCGAGGCGGCCGGCGACCTCGATCAGGAGCTGCGCTTGGGTCTCGAGTTCCAGGCCGCCGCCACCCGCCTCGTGGGCGGGATGCCGAGCGCCGAGACGTTTGGGCGGCTGCTGGCGCTCGAGCGCGAGGTGAGCCGCGGTGAGACGGCTGCCGAGCGCAGCCTGCTGGCCATGATCGCGGTGGTGTTCGCCTCCACCACCGCCCGAAGCGCAAAGGAGGTCGCGCAGCTCGCCGAGACGTCGTGGGGGAACGGGCAGCTGCTCGTGGAGGTCCGCTCCGAGCACCCCGCGCTCGCGGCGCCCGCGACGTCGATCGCTCTGACGGCCGCGTCCGTCGCGATCGCGCTCACGGGGAGATTGAGCCGGGCGATCGAGGTCTGGACGGCGGGTGTAGAGGAAGGAAGGGCCCGGAGCTCGACGCTCCTCTACTCCAACTCACTCGGTCTGCGTGCCTCCGGCCGAGTCTGGAGCGGCGATGTCCGCGGCGCCGAGGACGACGCGGTCGAGGCCCTGCCCCTGCTCCCCGCAGACGACCCGATCGTCCGTCCCACCGTGCTGTCCGCGCTCACCGACGTTCACATCGAGCGCGGCACGCTCGCCGAGGCGGCGACGTTCCTGGACGAGGCCTGGCCGCCCGGCGAGCTCCCAGCAACGTTGAGCGGATGCCAGGCGCTCGCCTCACGAGGCCGGCTCGCACTGCAGTTGGGCGATGCGAGCGCCGCCTTGAACGATCTCGAGGACGCCGGCAGGCGAGCCCTGGCGATCGCCTACATCAACCCGATGGCGCTGATGTGGCGCAGCTACGCGGCACTGGCCGCGGCCCGGCTGAATGAGCCCGAGCGGGCCGATGAGCTGATCCGGGAAGAGCTCGGGATCGCGCGCAGGTTCGGCGCGCCGGAGCCGATCGGCGAGGCCCTTCGGGTGCAGGCGCTGCTCGCCCCGAACAAGGAGATGGCCGAGCGGGCGCGCGAGGCGGTGGAGGTCCTTGCCGGATCCGAGCTCCGGGTGGCGCACGCGCGGGCACTGATCGACCTGGGTGCCGCGCTGCGGCGCGGCGGCCATCGGCGCGACGCACGCGGTCCCCTTCGCGAGGGACTCGATCTCGCCAACCGGTGCGGATCGGTGGTTGAGACCAACCGGGCCATGGACGAGCTGCGAGCTACCGGCGCGCGCCCCCGTCGCCCCGCGCTCCACGGCGTTGACTCGCTGTCGCCCCAGGAGCGCCGAGTCACGGAGATGGCCACGGAGGGTCTGGGCAACCGCGAGATCGCCGAGGCGCTCTTCCTCACCCGCCGGACCGTTGAGATGCACCTCACCGGCGCCTACCGCAAGCTGGGCATTGCGTCGCGCGCCGAGCTCCCGGACGCACTCGCCGACGGAGACCGTCAGGCGCCGGCCGGCTGAAGCTCGTAGGCCTCGGCCAGCTCGGGATCCTTGCGAGCCAGCATCTCGGCCAGGTCGACCATCACCTTGCACTGCTTCCAGGTGGCGTCGTCCTGCATCTTGCCGTCGATCATGTGCACACCGCGGCCGTCCGGGATCGCCTCGATCACTTTCTTGGCGAAGCGGACCTCCTCCGGGTCAGGGGAGAAGACCTTCTTGGCGATGTCGATCTGTACCGGGTGCAGCGACCAGGCGCCGACGCAGCCCAGCAGGAAGGCCGCGCGAAACTGCGTCTCGCAGCCGTCCACGTCCTTGATGTCGCCGTAGGGGCCGTAGAACGGCAGGATCCCGGCGCCGGCGCAGGCATCCACCATGCGGGCGATCGAGTAGTGCCAGGGGTCCTGCTGAGCGGACGCGCGAGCCGCCTCGGGGTCGTCGGGGGAGGGGTCTTCGATCACCCGGTAGCCCGGATGGCCGCCGCCCACACGCGTGGTCTTCATGCGCCGGTTGGCGGCGAGATCGGCCGGGCCGAAGCTCATGCCCTGCATTCTGGGGCTGGCCGTCGCGATCTCCTCGAGGTTCGTCACGCCCTGGGCCGTCTCGAGGATCGCGTGCACGAGCAGCGGGCGCTCGAGCCTCGCCTTGGCCTCGAGCTGGGCCAGCAGGCGGTCGACGTAGTGGATGTCCCACGGTCCCTCGACCTTGGGCACCATCACGACGTCCAGGCGGTCGCCGATCTGGGCCACGATCTGGGTCAGGTCGTCGAGGACCCAGGGGCTCTCGAGGGCGTTGACACGAGTCCACAGCGAGGTGTCGCCCAGATCCATCTCCCGACCCACCCGGATCAGCCCCTCCCGCGCGGCCTCCTTGCGGTCCACCGGCACGGCGTCCTCGAGGTTGCCGAGCAGGATGTCCACCTTGGGGGCGATGTCGGGCGCCTTGGCCACCATCTTCTCGTTCGAGAAGTCGAGGAAGTGGATCATCCGCGAGGGCGTGAAGGGGATCTCGGGGAGCGGATCCGGAGCGCCGATGGCGAGCGGCTTGAGGAAGTCTCTTGGGTTGCGCATTTCGCCGCGCACCCTAGCGCCGGGCCCCTGACTCTTGTGCGGGCCAGGGCGTGTCTGTAGCTTCAGCGCGCGTGAGCGAGGCGATGCGACCGCTGTTCCTCGCCCCCTATGGAGACTACGGCGGATCCGAGTCGGTGCTGCTGAAGCTGATCGACCGACTGGGCGACTCGATCGAGCCCGAGGCCGTGGTCATGAGCGAGGGCAACCTCGCGAGCCGGCTGGAGCTGGCGGGGGTGCCGAGCCGGGTGGTGAATCTGCCCGGCAGGTGGTCCGTAGCGCGCTTTCCCCAAGCGGCGCGCCGCTTGGCCGACGAGCTCGCGGGCCAGGGTTTCACCTTCATCCACGCCAACGGCACCAAGGCTGCGCTCCTGGGCGTCCGCCTGGCGCGGCGGCTGGGCATACCCCTCGTGTGGATGAAGCACGACCACGGCTACGAGGGCCCGCTGACCCGCGGCCTCGCGGTCCGCTGCGACCGCATCATCTGCGTGAGCCAGGCGATGGCGGACCTTCTCGGCCCGCAGGTGCGAGACCGGGTGGTGGTGGCCTACCCCGGAGTTGAGCTCGACCTCGCGCCGCCCGCTCCGGAAACCGACCCGGTGATCATCTCGGTTGGCCGCATGGACCCGCGCAAGGGGTTCATGGAGCTGATCGAAGCGGCGTCGATTCTCAGGACCAGCGGGCATGAGGACTTGCGGCTCGTCATCGGCGGGCCCGACTATCCGCCGGCTCCCGGGCACCGCGAGGAGCTGTGTGCCTACGCGGCCGCCGCGGGAATGGCCGATCGGAGCCAAATCGGCTGGATCGACGACCTCGAGTTGGCCTACCGCAGGGCGCGGGTCGTGGCCATGACCTCGCGTCGAATGCGTGGCCGGCCCGCCGAGGGTGCTCCGCTCGCCCTCATGGAGGGGATGAGCCATTGGCTGCCCGCGGTCGGGCCCAACGAGAAGGGCGTCGCCGAGGTGGTGGGAGACGCCGGCACGCTGGTCGATGACCGGACCCCGGAAGGCTACGCCCGTGCCCTCGAGCCGTACATCGTCCAGCCCGCGCTGTCGCGCGAGGTGGGCAGACGGGGACACGAGCGGGTGCGCGAGCTGTTCACCTTCGACCGGACGGTGGAGCGGATTCGCGCGGTCTACGAGGAGCTCGACCGGGCAGGACGCGCGGCGCTGTGACGAGCTTTGTCCGGGTCCCCACCGAGCACGCGCTCGTAGAGGTCGGCCGTGCGCTCGACCATCCGTTCGACGGTGAAGAGCCGGTCGTGGCGCTCGCGGCTCGCCGCACCCATGGCCGCGCGCCCGGCGTCGTCGCTCAAGATTCGCACCAGCCGGTCGGCGAGCGCGGACGAATCCCCCGGCGGGCACAGCAGGCCGGTCTCGCCGTCGATCAGCGCCTCGGACGTGCCGCCCACGTCGGTGGCCACCTGCGGGACCCCGCAGGCCATGGCCTCGAGAATGGAGATGGCGAAGGCCTCCCAGGACGAGGGCAGCACGAACGCGTCGATCGACCCGAGCTGGCGGGCGGCCGGCGGCTCGAAGCCGAAGAAGCGAAAGCGCTCGGGGTCGAGCTCCAGTCGCTCGGCCTGGGCCTCGAGCTCCGAGCGCAGAGGCCCGTCACCGACCACGGCCAGGCGTGCGCCGGGCACCTCAGCCAGCACCTGGGGAGCCGCGTCGATGAACAAATTGACACTCTTCTGGGGACGCAGGACGGTGAGGCAGGCCGCCAGCGGGCCGTCACCACGGAACGCGGTCAGTTCCTCGTCCATAACGAGGTCACGCCGGCAGGACGGCGACCCGTTGTGGACCACGTGGAGCTTGCGGTCGGGGACGATTCGCTCTTCGAGAGCAAGGCGGCGCTCCTCGTCGGCGACGCACAGGATGGCGTCGCTCAGAGGCCCGAGGGCTCGCTCCACCGAGAGCGCGAACAGCCGGCGCGGCGGTCCCCAGGGACCGACGAACGGGAAGCAGTGTGGCGAGTAGACCACCGGCGTCCCGGCCACCGCGGCCGCCAGCCTGCCCACCACGCCGGCCTTGGCCGAGTGGGCATGGACGAGATCGAATCGGCCCCGGCGCAGGATCGCGGCGAGCCCGCGCAGGGCCGAGAGGTCGGCGGCGGGCGTGCCGAAGCCGCGCTCCAGGGGCAGGCGCACGAACGGCACCCCGGCCTCGCGCAGGCGGGGGTAGGTGATGGCCTCGGCTGGGCCGGCCACGTACGGCCGCCAGCCGTGCCGGGACAGATCCAGCGCCAGTCGCAGGACGTTCTCGGCCACCCCTCCGTCGGGCGGTTCCATCACCAGAAGCACCCTCCGCATCCCCCGATCGTATGCCTCCGGGCGGAGGGGAGAGGTCGTTGAGCGAGCCGAGGGTCACCGTGGCCATGCCCTGCTTCAACGACGGGCGGTTCATCGAGGAGGCGATCGACTCGGTGCGGGAGCGCGAGCCGGTCGCCGTGATCGTGGTGGACGACGCATCGGACGATCCCACCACGACCTCCGTCCTGGAGCGACTCGAGTCGTCAGGCGTCACGGTCCTCAGGCACGACCGGAACCGCGGAGCGGCGGCCGCCCGAAACACCGCTCTGGCGGCAGCGGAGACACGCTTCCTGTTCACCCTCGACTCGGACGATGTGGCCATGGAGGGAGCCCTGGCCAAGCTCGCTGACCGGCTCGACGCCCCGGATCGTCCCGCCGCCGCCTTCGGTGACTACCTGGAGCTCGGTGGCCGGGCCGAGCTGCGGCGTATGCCGCCCCGGCTGGACGCCTACCGCATCGCCTTCATCAACGAGTACCCCACCTCGGCACTGTTCAGGACCGAGGTGGTCCGCGCGCTCGGGGGCTGGAGCGAGCGGGACCGGCTCCACGGGTACGAGGACTGGGATCTCTGGATGGCCCTCGCCGAACGCGGCCACCGCGGGGTGCACGTCGGCCACGACACCGTGGTGTGGGGCTACCGTCAGCACGAAGGCCGGCAGCTCGCCGAGGCCCGCCGGCACCACGCGCACGTCTACGACCAGCTCAAGGCGCTCCACCCCGACCTGTTCCGATCGCTCGCCCGCCATCGCCGGGAGTCCAGCCTGGGGCTCGTCTACCAAGCCCTGTTCCCCGTCGTCTACGGACGGCGGCCGCTGTTCCCGGAGTACTCGCCCCTCAAGCGCGTCCTCGCGCGCACCCCCTTCGTGCGCCGGCTGCGATAGCGCTCAGCTCGGCTGGGGCTCGAGCGGCTGCTCGGACCTGTTCCTGGCGATCGACACAGCCAGCTGCACGTCGTCCGGATGCAGAAGGCGCTCGAGCGCAGCGAGCGTGGCCAAGTAGACCACGGCCCCGAGCACGGCCGAAGGAATCAGGGGCAGACCGGCGGCGAGCACGGCCCCTGCCATCGCCGCGCCCGCCAGAAGTGGCCCCGCGAACGCCCGCACAGGGCCGATCGGGCGAGTGATCAGGCCCACCTGGCGCACCGCAAGGGCGGCCAACAGGACCCCTGAGAGGACCGCATTGAAGGCGGCGCCGGAGGCGCCGTACATCGGAATCAGGATGAGATTGAAGACGATGTTCTGCGCGATGATGGCCAGGGCCGCGCGCGTGAAGCCGCCGGGTCGCCCGCGCGCGACGAGAATCGTGGAGGCGAAGAAGTTGATTCCGTACAGCACGGTCATCAGCCCGAGCAGGCGCAGCGGCGTGACCGCGTCGTCGTAGGCGCTGCCGTAGAACAGGTCGGTGAGCTGGGGCGCGAGCACGGCAAAGCCGACGCCCAGGGGCATCAGCACCGCGGTGAGCACCTTGAACCCAACCTCGCAGCCACGGGCCAGGCCCACCCCGTCGTCCTCCTGGCGCGCCAGCCAGGGGAGCGCGGAGTGGGAGAAGATCCAGCTCAGGAACATCGTCGCCTCCACCAGGCGGTACGCCGCGCTGTAGTAGCCCACCTGGCGGTTGTCGCCGCCCTCCAGGAAGGAGAGCATGACCGTGTCGAGCTTGATCAGCAGCACGAACAGGAGCGTGACCGCGCCGATCGGAAAGCCGGCCTTGATGAGCGGCAGCCAGCGCCGGTGGCTCGTGCGCATCCGCAGCCACGGGACCAAGCGGCGCAGCTGGACGTGGCTCACCAGCAGCCCCAGCAACGCTCCGCCAAGGAAGACACAGCTCGCGGCCACCAGCCCGCCTCCGTTGAGAAGGATCACCGATCCAGCCACCGCGGTGACGGTGCGCTGCGCGATGACCGCCACGGAGGTGAGCTCGAGTCGCTCGTGGCCGCCGAAGATCGCGTGCCAGCTCCACGCCATCGTCTCCACCGCGTTGCCGGCTCCCACCAGGTAGACCGCCATGCGCGCCTCATCCGAGTAGTCGGCGATGTTCACGGCGATGGCTGCCACGGACAGCAACACGAAGCTGCTGAGCAGCTTGATTGCCACGGCGTCGCCCAGGTAATCGCCGGAACGGCGCTTGTCGCGGCCCACGTCCATGAAGGTGAGGTCGTCGATGCCGAACCCGGAGCCCAGCAACAGGACGCCGGTGAGTGACAGCGCGAACATGAAGTCGCCGAAGCCATCGCTGCCCAGCTCGCGGGCCATGACGACGTAGAAGACGACGGAGGCCGCCTTGGCCACGACCTCGCCGGCTGAGCGGATGAAGGCGTTGCGGGCGATCCGCCGGGGTGTGGAGTGCTCGCCGGCCTCCTCGTGGCCGGTTTCGCCGGCGCTCATCGACGACCCGTCACCATCGCGCCCGCCCAGATCAGGCCGGCCACCACCCAGAGGTGGCGCCAATGGAGCGTGTCGACGAAGAAGGACTCCACGGCGAGGCCCGCCCAGGCACCCAGCAGGGGCGCTGCTCCGATCCCGTAGGTGTCCCGTCCCATGGCCGCGTTGCGGCCGGCGATCACGAGCGTGGCGAAGATGAGCGAGACGAAGGCGAAGAGCCCCAGCACGCCCTGCTCCCCGAGGGTGCGCACATAGGTGTTGTGGGACACCACCGGGGTGAGCACCTCGAACTGGCCCGGTCCGATCCCGAACACGTGGGTCTCACCGAACTCGATGCCGCGCCGCTGCGCCTGGAAGCGCTCGGTGTCGTAGCTCTGGCGCTGAGCCCGCTCCTGGATGAAGTCGAGCGACCCCGTGACCGATATGACCGCCACGATGCCGAGAGCTCCGACGGTCAGGACGAGGATCGTCGCCATGGCGCGCCGGCCCCCGCCCTTGCGCACCGCCATCACCCCGAGCATCACGACCGCGCCGATGGCGAAGTTGACCCAGGCGCCACGCGAGTACGAGAACACCAGGCCGATCATGAGCACCAGCAGCGCCAGCAGCTTGATCGTGCGCCGGCTGCGCAACAGGCGCGGGCGCATGATCTCCTCGATCAGGATGAGGGCGATCGGCACCAGGAAGGGCCCATAGACGTTCGGGTCCTTGAACAGCGCGCGAGCCCGCTCGTTGACGACAAAGGCCTCGGCGCCAGGGAACGGCGCGAGCAGAGCCACCGTCCCGATCACGGCCGAGACCAGGGCGCCGACCAGATAAGCGCGCACGATGAGGCGCGCGCGGCGCTCGCTGTCCACGTAGCCGCTCAGCCACACTGCGAAGATCCCCAGATAGACGGTGATCGCAAAGAAACGCGCGGCCACAGCTGGATCGGTGGCCTCGATCATGGACGCCACGTTCAGCAGCAGGAAGAGCGCCGTGAGGCCGAGTACGGACACGGGCGTCCGGTCGATCCTGAGGCGCCCGCTCACCAGCGCTACCGCGATCACGATCCCGAAGACGGCGTCGGGCGGCGCCGGCTCGACGAACACCACCCCGAGGCACAACATCCCCAGGGCGACAGCGGCGTCGTAGCGGAGCACGGCCAGGGCCGTGACCGAGGCCAGCCCGAGGCTCGCCGCGGCGACGATGCTCCAGGCCGGCGGGTTGCGCGACAGCACCACGGCCAGAGCGGCCGCGACCAGGGCCAGCGCGACTCCGGCGGCTGCGATCAGGGCGTAACGCCCGACGTTGCCCGGTCCCGGAGCCGGCTGGGCGGCGAACCCGCCTGAGCTCATGTCGTCACTGTAGACCCGCGCCAGGAGGCAGTCGGCCCGACCGCCTCAGCGGCGCAGGTGGAACGTGCGGGTGCGGCTCACGGGGCGCCCGTTGGCAGGCCTGTAGCTGGCGCTCACGCGATAACGGCCCGTGGGCAGGCGCCGGAACACGTGGCCGAACCCCGAGCGGCCGTTTCCGAGCTTCTTGCGAGCCGCTTTGGCCATGTGCCAGGCCCGGCCCTGACGCCGCTCGACGCGCAGCCGCAGGCCGCCCCGACGTGCCCTTGTCGTGCGGCCCCTGATCAGAACAGTGCGGCGAAGCCGAGCCGAGCGAGCCCCGCTCGCCCGCCCCCGTGAGCCCTTCAGCGCGTGGCGGCGTGGGTTGGTGACCACGTTGAGGCTCAGTCCGCCGCGTGCCGGCGCAGCGGCGCCGCCCGTCAGGACGATCGCCCCGCTGGCCGCGGGCAGGGTGCCGCTCGGGTCGCCGCTGCCGTCGGCGTTGGTCGCCCCCGGCGGATGCTGCAGGGTCCGGGTGGGCGCGCCTGGGCCGTTCACCAGCACGTAGCCGCCGGTGAAGTCGCGGCGCAGCACCCCGTTCCACCGGTAACGCCCGCTGCGGGGCTCCCCGAGGCGGACGTCGTAGCCCCCCCACCAGTCGTCGGGCAGGGCGCGGTAGTCGGTGCGAATGCCGTCGCGCCCGTCGCCGGTGAGGAAATAGGTGGCGAGGTTGTACTCGGCCCCCTCGCGGGTGGAGGTGTAGGCGTCCCAGACCACGGCCCTGCCGTTCCGGTGCAGCCAGTCGACGTGGTCGAGCAGGGTTTCGAACCCGTAGCGGCCACCGCCGAGGGTGAGCCCGTCGTCGCTCACGCCTCGCTCGAGCGCGATGTAGTCGGCCGCCAGCAACGCCCTCGCGGTGTCGCGATCGGAATGGCCGGCGAACCAGATCGGGTTGTGCGCGATCTCCACACCCGGGAGCTCGCGCCGGATCTGCTCGACGAAGTCGGCCACGTGGCCGCGCCAGGCCTCGTGGGTCATGGCCCGGCCGGTGGCCGGGTCCATCGGCGGGCGCTCGACGCCGTCGCCGTCTCCGACTCGGAACTCGAGGTTCACGTCGTCGATGAACAGACCTCGGTAGCCCTGGGCGAGTGTTCGCCGGGCCTCGTCGATCCAGTGTGCGCGGAACTCGGGGTTGCTGATGTCGGCCGCGTACTGCGGGCAGGTTCCGGCCTCGCAGCCCCAGGGGATGTAGAGCCTGCGGTCCTGGGCGTCTCTGAGGATCCAGCCCGCCCGCTCCCGGGCCAGCGCGGAATCGCGATAGATCGCGTACAGGTCCTTGTAGGCCCAGGCGCCGGCGTACCAGCGCGTGCGCTCGTCGAAGTAGGGGGTGTATGTCTTCTGACGGAAGAAGTGCTCGCGCATCCAGGCCGCCTGGGCAGGCGACGGCGACCGCGTATACGGGTCGAACGCGGTGTTGGCCTCCTTCACGAAGCGCACGCTGCCCACGTCGGACGGGTTGGCCGACGCAGAACCCAATCCGAACATCGGCAGCAGCGTGAACAGCACCAGCAAGGCACGAAAAGTAGTGGCGGGGGCCACCCCTCCGGAATCGGCCGGATCCGTCGGAACCCCGCGCGCGATCCCTGTCCCCCTAGACGGATGTACTACCCGCCGGGGTGCGCAGGGCCCGCGGATAGGATGCCCGGCTCCCAAACCGAGCACTGGAGAAGGCACACCGATGACAGACGAACCGCATCCGGCGCTGGATCAGGCGTCGCGCGAGGCCACGGGGGCGCGTCCCTACGGGCGCTACCTGGAGGAGTTCGAGCAGGGCGCGATCTATCAGCACTGGCCGGCGAAGACCGTGACCGAGGCCGACGATCACCTCTTCTGCCTGATCACCATGAATCACCACCCGCTGCACCTGAACGACGTCTACGCCGCCCAGTCCCAGCAGGGCAGGAACGTGGTGGTGGGACCGCTCGTCTACTCCCTCGCGCTGGGAATGTCGGTGGCCGACGTTTCGGGCAAGGCCATCGCCAATCTGGCCACGGAGGAGCTCTCTCATCCCGCTCCCGTGTTTCACGGGGACACGCTGTACGCCGAGAGCGAGGTGCTGGAGGTGCGTCCGTCGGGCTCCAAGCCCGACCGCGGCATCGTGCGGGTGCACACCCGCGTCCACAAGCAGGACGGCACGCTCGTGGCGCAGTTCAAGCGCGCGGTGCTGGTGCCGCGGCGCGAGCCCGGGGAGTAGGCGCCGCCGGATCTTCTAAGCTGCGCCTGCTTTGTCGGCGGCGAGCCCAGGGCAGCCCGTGCGCGGGGACGAGAGCGTCGATGTGCGTCGCTACCTGGACGCCATCCGGCGTAGCGGCCGGCTGATACTGGCCATCGTCGTCCTGGTCAGCGGCGTGGTGCTGGCGGTTTCGCTGCTGTTGCCGTCCACCTACCAGGCCTCCACCCAGCTCGTGTTCGACCCGTCGGCCGCCGGCATCGACACCGACGCCGAGTCGACCACCCGCCAGCTCGCGACGACCAACGCGCTCGTGACCTCTCCGCGCGTGCTGCAGCTGGCGGCGGAGGAGCTTCCGGGGGAGGACGAGAGCTCGCTTGAGGGCAAGGTCGAGTCACAGGTGGACCCCGAGGCCACCCAGGCGAACATCATCGAGGTCACCGCCAGCGACGAGGACGCCGACCAGGCGGCTCGCATCGCCAACGCGGTGTCCGAGACCTTCATCACCGAGCGCGCCGAGATCGAACGGGAGCGGATCGCCAACGCCCGCAGCCGGCTGCAGGAGGAGATCGACCGGCTCGAGTCGTCGCCCAGCCCCTCCGCCACGGCCGAGATCGCCGCAATTCGCGAGCGCCTGAGCCAGCTCACCGTCAGCGAAGGCAGCGCAGGGGCCGACCTCCAGCTGGCCGGGCGCGCGGAGGTCCCGGGCAGCCCCACGTCGCCCCGGCCACTGCGCAACGTGATCCTGGCGCTGTTCGGATCGCTTGTCCTGGGTGTGCTGATCGCCCTGGCGCGTGACCAGCTCTCGCCCCGCATCTCCGACCCGCGTGAGCTCGGGCGGCTGCTGGGCGTCCGGGTGCTCGCCGGCATCCCCTACGTACGGGGCACGAAGCTGCAGCGCCGCGTGCGCCTGTTGAGCGGAGCCGAGGCCGAGGCCTACGAGACGCTTCGCACCTCTTTCGAGCTGATGGTGCCTCCCGACGCTCACAGCGTGGTCCTCATCACCGGCGCGGTCCACGGAGAGGGCAAGACGACGGTCAGCTCGCGGCTCGGGAAGTCGCTGGTGCGGGCCGGACACCGGGTGCTTCTCGTGTCGGCCGATCTGCGCGTGCCCCGGCTGCACGAACTGTTCTCGCTCGAGCTAGGCACCGGTCTGTCGGACATCCTGACCGAGGCCCAGTGGGAGAATGCCGACCTCGACGCGGTGATCGGCAAGGCCATCCGAGTCGTCATCGAAAGAGGCGAGGGAGACGGCCGGCACGGCAGCCTGCACGTGATCACCAGCGGGAGCCAGGCCAAGGATCCGGGCCAGCTCATCGCCGGGCCGGGGCTGCCGGTGGCCATCGACGCCCTGCACCGGCGCGACTACGACTACATCCTCCTTGACGCGCCGCCGCTGCTCGGCATCGCCGACGCCACGGTGCTCGCGCGGCAGGCTGATCAGACCATCCTGGTCAACCGGCTCGATCGCCTCACCGTCTACCGCGCCGCCGACCTGCGGGAGTTGCTCGACACCATGGAGCGTCCGCCGCTGGGCACCGTGGTGATCGGAGCTCGCAGCGAGGTCTCTCCGTACTACCTGGGGCGCCGCCCCGCCCTCATGCAGGAACCGGAAGGCTGACGGCCGCGCGCTGTCAGCCGGTGCGCAGGACCCAGACCGTTCCCGGCCCGCCGCCGAAGCGGCCGCTGGCCCGGCCGGCGCCGCCGCGCCGGAAGCTCGGGCTCAGCAGGATCGCGCGGTGGGGCGGGGAGTTGAGCCACGCGTTGACGGTGAAGCGGATCCTCGCCCGCCGCCCGGAGTGCATGGCCAGCACCTCGCCCGCGCGTCCGTAGCGCGCCGCCACCGCATTGAGCGAGGCGTGCCACAGCGACCCGGCCGCCAGCAGCGTGCGGCTGTGGGCCTTCGAGCCCGCTGTCAGGGGCGGCGCCGGATTGAGGGGGCGCAGCCCGTAGCCCTGGCGCACCTCGTTGACCCGCTCGATCATGGCCTTCGAGCCGCCACCACGCGCCGCGGCCGTGGCGGGCAGCAGGGCCGCGAGGATCGCGAATGCGAGCAGCACGAAGCGCATTGTGGGGCGGAGTCTCATCGTCTTCTCTCAACGCCTACGGAGTTAGCTGACGGGCTCGCGCGGAAAGAATTCGCGCGCCGGCGGAGGCTCGAGTGCCGCGCCGATTCGCCCCAGATAGTGGTTCCCCCGTCCCCGTGCCGACCTGGATCGGCGCGCGGTTAGGCGATGTGCGCGTGCAGGTTAAACGGTTCGCAGGCAGAATGTGCGCCCGTGACAAATCGTGCAGTGATCCTGGCCGGTGGGCGCGGCAGCCGTTTGGCGCCCTTCACCACGGTGATCCCCAAGCCGCTCATGCCGATCGGCGACCGGGCGATCCTCGACATCCTGGTCCGGCAGCTGGCGGCCGCCGGCTTCACCAACCTGACCTTCGCCGTGGGCTACCTGGGCCACCTCATCCGTGCCGTGTTCGGCGACGGCAGCACATTCGGAGTCGAGATCGAATACCACGACGAGCCGCAGCCGCTCGGTACCGCGGGGCCGCTGGCGTCGCTCGGTGACGACGACACTCTCCTGGTGCTCAACGGGGATCTGCTCACGACGCTCGATTTCCGCTCGTTCCTCGATGCCCATCGCGCCGCAGGCAACGCCATGACCATCGCGACGCACCGCCGCGTGGTGACGATCGACTACGGCGTGTTGCACGTGGCCGGGACCACCCGAGCCGTGGACGTGGTCACCGACTACGAGGAGAAGCCTGAGCTCGGCTACGTGGTCAGCATGGGGGTCTACGCCCTGGAGCCGCGGGCCCTGGCGGTGGTCCCCGCGGGTGAGCGCTTCGACATGCCGGACCTCGTCCTGGCGCTGCTCGAGCAGGGAGCGCCCGTGGGATCGTGGCTCTACGACGGCTATTGGCTCGACGTTGGGCGCCACGACGACTTCGAGCAGGCCCAGGAGGACTACGAGGAGCTGCTGCCTCGGCTCATTCCCGGTTTCGAGGTCGCCGCCGAGTAGCGGTCTCTAGGTGGCCTCCAGACCGCGTCGTGCGGACTCGAGGTTGGAGTGGATCGGGGCGAAGGGGTCCCCGAACTCCTCGGCCTCGAGCCCGGCGATCATCTCCCGCACGCCGTCGGGCACCCGCATCCGCGGCTCGAAGCCGAGCTCGCGGTGGATCTTGTCGAAGTTGACCTTGTAGTCGCGCGGATCCTCGTTGCGGCTCACGTACTCCACCTCGCCGCGGCCGAGGGCGCCGGTGATCACTTCGACCAGGTCGAGCTTGCGGTAGTTCTCGTCGCTGTGACCGACGTTGAAGACCGCGCCCGCCGTGCGTTCGGATGGTGCTTCGAGCACGGTGCGCACCGCCAGGGCGGCGTCGCGCGCGTGGACGTAGGGGCGCCAGAAGAGCTCCCCGAACACCTCCAGTGGGCGGCCGGACCAGAGGTCGCGGGTGAACTCGTTCACGGTCAGGTCGAAGCGCATCCGCGGCGCCTTGCCGTAGACGGTGGCGAAGCGCAGGCAGGTGGGATCGAGACCCTCGCGCTGCTCGCCGAGCAACGCCTTCTCGATGCCCACCTTCTGCTCGGCGTAGAGGGACACCGGGGCGAGCACCCCGGTCTCGTCGATCGGCACGGTGGGATCGTCCATGCGCCCGTAGTTCGAACAGGTGGAGGCGAACACGAAGCGGCCTACGCCCAGGGCCGCGGCGTCGTCCGCGAGGGCGCGGCTGCCCTCGACGTTGATCTCCTGAGACAGCTCGGGGTCGAGCGCGCAGGCGGGGTCGCCCACGATCGCCGCCAGGTGCACCACGGCGTCGGCAGCGGTCAGCGCAGCGCGCCGGGCGTCGGCGTCGCGCACGTCGCCTCGGATCAGCTCGGCTCCGGCCTCCTCCAGCGCCTCCGCCACCGCGCCCTGATCGTGCAACAGCCTGTCCAGCACACGGACTTCGTGGCCCGCTCCGAGCAGCTCCTCGACCACGCAGGCGCCGACGTAGCCTGCTCCTCCGGTGACGACAGCTTTCACGGGTCCTCCTGGGATCGCCTTCCGTGCAGCGCGGATGCTACGGGCTGAGCGGGGTGACGACGGAGCCCCAGGGTGTCAACATGCCGGACGTGGCCCGCGCCGAGACCCAGCAGGTCGAGATCCCGCTGTTCGACCTTCGCCTCGAGCCGCAGGACCTCGAGGCCGTGGCCGAGACCCTGCGGAGCGGACAGCTGGCCATGGGGCCGCGCACGGAGGAGTTCGAGCAACGCTTCGCCGAGCACGTCGGGGCCAAGCACGCCGTGGCCGTGTCGAGCTGCACGGCCGCACTCCATCTGGCCTATCTCTCCGCGGGCGTGGGCCCTGGCGACGAGGTGATCGTGCCCTCGTTCACCTTTGCGGCCACGGCCTCTGCCGTGGTCTACTGCGGGGCGACGCCGGTGTTCGCCGACATCGTCGGACTCGAGGACCCGAGCATCGATCCAGAGGCGATCGCGGCACTGATCACGCCGAGGACGAAGGCCGTGGGGGTGGTCCACTTCGCCGGCTATCCGGTCGCGATCGAGAGGATCGCCCGCCTCTGTGACGACAACGGCCTGGCGCTCATCGAGGACGCGGCCCACGCGCCGAGCGCGCAGATCGGCGGCCGCATGCTCGGCACCTTCGGGCTGGCCGGCTGCTTCTCGTTCTTCTCCAACAAGATCCTGTCGGTGGGGGAGGGCGGCCTGCTCGCCACCGACGACGACGCCGTCGCGACGCTCGCCAGGCTCCAGCGCTCACAGGGAATTGCCGCCGGTGGCTACGACGTGATCGAGCTGGGCTGGAACTACCGGATCGACGAGCCCCGCTCCGCTCTGGCGCTGTCACGGCTGCCTCGGCTCGAGGCCGACATCGAGCGCCGGCGCGAGCTGGTGCGTCGCTACCGCTCGCGTCTGTCCGAGCTGGAGGGCGTCACCGTGCCCTACCGCGACGAGGACGTGTCCGCGTCCTCCTGCTACGTCATGCCCGTGATGGTGGATGCCGGAGTCCGGAAGGCGGTGCGAGCGAGCCTGCGCGAACGGGGGGTCCAGACCAGCATCCTCTATCCGGCCGTGCACGAGTTCACGGCCTACCGGGAGCGCTTCCCCGGTGTGACCCTGCCCCGCACCGAGCTCGCCGCCGGCAGCGAGATCACGCTGCCGCTCTATCCACATCTCGCGGAGAGCGCCCAGGACCACGTGATCAAGTCCTTCGCCGCGGCGCTCGAGACGCAATGAGCTCGAGTGTGCCGCTCACGACCCTGAACGTGCCCGACGAGGACGTGCGGGCCGTGCTCGACTGCCTGGAGAGTGGCTGGCTCACGATGGGCCCCCGCATCCAGGCCCTGGAGGCTGCCCTGGCCGAGCGGCTCGGCGTCGGCCACGTCGTGACCGTCTCGAGCGGGACGGCGGCGCTCCATCTCACATGCCTTGCCGTGGGGCTCGGACCCGGCGACGAGATGATCGTGCCCGGCCTCACCTTCGTCGCCAGTGCCAATGCGGCGCGCTACTGCGGCGCCGAGCCGGTGCTGTGCGAGATCGCCGGTCCGCACGACATGAACATCGACGTCGACGACGTGCGTGCCCGCATCGGCGAGCGCACCAAGGCCGTGATGGCGGTGCACTTCTGCGGCTACCCCGCCGAGGTCGAAGCGCTCCGTGCCCTGTGCGACGAGCGCGGGCTGACCCTCATCGAGGACTGTTCCGAGGCGATAACCGCGGCGGTCGGCGGTGGGCAGCCGGCGGGCACCGTCGGCCACGCCGGCTGCCTGTCGTTCTCCTCGAGGAGTCAGCTCTGCGTCGGCGAGGGCGGCGCGGTGATCACCGACGACGAGGCCATCGCTGCCGAGGTGCGCTCCCTGCGCTCGCATGCCATGACGAGCGTCACCTGGGACCGCCACCGCGGGCACGCGGAGTCGTACGACATCGTGGACATCGGCTTCAACTACCGAATGGACGAGCCGCGCGCAGCGCTCGGCCTCTCACGGCTGCCCCGGCTCGACGCGGACATCGAGGCTCGCCGTCAGGTGGCTCGCGCCTACCGTCAGGGCCTGGGGCAGGTGCCGGGCATCGAACTGGCATGGAGCGACGAGCAGGTGGAGCGCTCCGCGCACTTCGCCTTCCCGGTGTTGCTGCCCGACGAGACCGCGCGCGACGAGTTCCGCGCGAAGCTCGGGGAGGCGGGGGTGGAAAGCACCTGGTATCCGCCGCTGTCCGGCTTCTCCACCTACCGCGAGGCCTACCCCGGCCTCTCCCTGCCGCGGGCGGAGGAGGCCGCCTTCCGTCACTGCGCACTCCCGATCTCGGCGGGCATGAGCGACACGGACGTGGAGACGGTGATCGAGGCGGTCGCCCGCGCCGGGTGTCCCTAGCTCACTCGGCGCGGTGAAGGACGGCGCCCAGCGTCATCACCAGGATCTTCACGTCCAGGCCGAGTGACCAGTTCTCGATGTAGTAGTTGTCCCACTCGACCCGGTCCGCCAGCGAGGTCTTGCCGCGCAGGCCGTGCACCTGCGCCCAACCGGTGATCCCCGACTTGACGCGGTGGCGGTCGGAGTAACGGGCGATCCGCGAACCGAACAGGTCGACGAACTCCGGACGCTCGGGTCGTGGGCCCACGAGGCTCATCTCGCCGCGCACCACGTTCAGCAGCTGGGGCAGCTCGTCCAGCGAGGTGCGGCGCATGAACGTCCCGATGCGGGTGCGCCGGTCGGCCCCCTCCACGCCGCCCGGACCGACGTCCGGGTGCAGCGCCACAACGTTGCTCGAGTCCGCGGGATCGGTGATCGTCTCCACGATCCGCATGGAGCGGAACTTGAGCATCTCGAAGTCACGCCCGTCGCGCCCGATACGCCGCTGGCGAAACAGGACTTGACCGGGGGAGGACAGCCTCACCGCCAGCGCGAGGCCCAGCAGCAGCGGCGAGAAGACCAGCACCCCGGCCCCTGCCAGGAGACGGTCCATCACGTGCTTGATGGTGAACTGCCACCCCTTCGGATCGATGGTGTGGAGCCCGAACAGGGGCAGGCCGCCGAGATGCTCGAGCGACACGTGGACGTTCACGCTCTCGAACAGCCTCGGCACGATCGAGACCTTGAGGCCGAGCGCCTCGCACTCGCGCACCAGGGGAATCAACAATCGGTCAGGAGCGGAGCTGAAGCCGAGCACGACGTGCTCGGCGTGGGTCTCGCGCGCCACCTCGGCCAGGTCAGAGGGGGCGCCCAGCACCGGTGAGACCCGTCCCGGCACCATGTCGTCGGGCAGCGGGTCGGCATCGAGGTAGCCCACCGGGTAGAGCCCGAGCTGCGGCTGGCCAAGCAGGCGCCGCTCGACGTGGGCGCCGACCTCCCCGGCGCCGACGATCAGCGTCGGCTTGGCCGCCAGGCGGGTCATGCGCGCCCGGCGATGTGCCCAGCCCAGGAGCAGGCGGCCGGCCACGAGATACAAGGTCCCGAACGCCCAGGCCCGGCCCACCAGGGGCGCCGGCTCGGCGTCGGCGTAGAGCAGGGCGACGCCCGCGATGAGCGCAACGGCGGCGAGCGAGGTGGCGCCCACCACCTGGCCGACGCCCTCGAAGGCCCGCAGCTGGATCGTGTCCTTGTACAGGCCCCAGGCCGCCATCAGGACCAGCACGAGCGGTGGGAACAGCCACACGAGGCCGACGGCCTCGCCCTGGGTCTGGGCGTCGGGGGCGCCGACGATTGCGGTGGCGGTGCCGAGCACCACCAGCAGGACGTCGGTCGCCAGGCGAAGCAGCACCCAGCCACGGCCGTGAAACAGCCGTCGCCGCGCCGGATGACTCTGCGCGGCCTCCTCGATCGCCTCGAGGGCCTCTATGGGTGTTCCACTGCCGACGTGCGCATGATCGACCTGAGCCACGTGCGCGCTTCCAGGTTAAGGACGGCCGGTGCGGCGCCAGGCGCCGCACCGGTCATCAATTCAGCTTGTCGGAGTGGAACCTACCGCGATCAGGCGGTGCCGGCGCCGGGTGCCCGCGTGAGGCGCCGCATGCCGATGCCCGCGCCCACGAGGAGCAGGCCGGCTCCGGCCAGCAGGGCCACGTCGAGTCCGGTGAAGGGAAGGCTGCCGCCGCCTCCGCCGCCACTCTCGGTGACAGCCACCGGGGCGTTCGACTCATCGTCGATCTGGGCCTGCACCTGGCCACCCGGGCCGCTGTAGCCGCTCTGGCTCGCGGTCTGCGCGAACGCAGGCGCAGCCACGACGAGCGCGACGACAAGGATCGCAAGTATGGATGTCAGTCGTGTCTTCATTTCCGCCTTCATTCTCGGGGGGATTAGAGGTGGCAAGCCTGGTCCGATGGACACAGTCTGCCCCCGCCTTACTGAGTTAGGAAGCGTGTCCAACACGACCAAGGGCCCGCGGGTCGCGGACGACGCCTCCGATCCTTTGTAACACGAGGTTCGGCGGAACGCCAGCATCTTTATCGCGGTTTTAGCTGGAATTATTGGTTGTGGCTGCCCAAACGGACGCTGCGACGCAGAATGGCCGCGTTCACAGCGCGCAGGCTGAGCGGTTGTCCGCGGCGGACGGCGCGCAGCGCCCGCAGGGTCACGACATCGCGAGGATGAGCCTCCGCCGCGCGGGTCAGCAGGGCCTCGGAGCGCGCCTCCCGCCCCAACTCGCCCTCGATCACCCCGAGCTCGAGCAGCGTGTACGCATTGTCGGGCTCGCGTTCGAGAGCCGCCTCGAACCAGCGTTCGGCGTCGGCGCGCCGTCCCAGCCGTGCGGCGATCGTTCCGGCGGTGAGCTGCGCCTTCGCGGACAGCGGGTTGAGGCTCTCGGCGCGCTCGAGCCGGTCGAAGGCGAGCTCAGGATCCGAGCGCCAGCCGCTGCTGGCGCGTTCGATCTCGAGCTCGGCGACCCAGGACGCGCCGAGCGCCAGGAACGCCACCAGCCCGGCGACGACGAGACCGGCCGCCACCGCCCGGGGCATGCGCCGCGGGGTCGCGGCGCGGTCGGGCAGCGCGCGCGGGGCGAGGGCGGTTCCCATGCCCAGGGCCGCGACCGCGGGGCCGGTGAGTCCGGGGAGCTCCCAGAACCAGTCGACGCTGGCGTGCAGGAACCAGTAGGCGAAGAGGGTGAGCACGCCGGCCGCGGCGGCCCGGGCCGGAGGCGCCCGCAGGGCGGCCACGCCGCCCAGCAGGCCGCCCAGGATCCAGCCCAGGAAGAGGAGCGCTCCCACCAGACCCGTCTGAGCGAGGACCCCCATCTCGAGCGAGTGGGCGAAGCGAGGCTGCTCCTCGCTCGTCCCCTCACGGAAGTACTCCGCCTGGAAGTTGTCCATGCCGAGACCGCCCACTGGGTGATCCTTCAGGGCCTCCCAGGAAACGACCCAGAAGTCGTAGCGGTTGCTCCCTCCCGCGGTCGTGAAGCGCGACTCCCCGATGCCCGCCTGCTGATCGCCCCCCTTGAACTCGTCCCACTCGCGGCTCAGGCGGTCACTCGACGCCACCGCCACGCCGGCCACGGCGATCAGCACCAGCGCGGCGGCCACGAGGGCGGCGATGCGGCCGAAGCGTGAGGGGGCCGGGTTGGCCTCCGACACGCGCCGGTCGGCCAGGGCGCCGAGCACACCCACGAGCACGAGGCACGCGCCCATGATCAGGATGGCGCGGGTGGCGTCGGCCACCAGGCTGTCGAAGCGCGCCAGGTCGAACTCGTCGTGGACGGCCACCACCGGGCCGCTCACGGCGAACACCCCCGCCGCCACCGCGAGGGTCGAGACGAGGGTCCGCAGCCGGCCGGGCATCAGGGCGAGGTGGATCAGGAGCGCCAGCGGCAGCGCGATCAGCCAGCCCCGGCTCTGGGCCATGAGGGCGAGCGCCCCGAGCAGGCCGGCGGAGCCGAGCGCGAGACCACGGATCCCCGCATGCACGTCCCGGCGCGACACCAGATGCAGGCAGGCCAGCAACCCGAGCGTCCACAGGGCGGCGTTCGCGTTCATGTAGCCGGTGGGCTCGGCCAGCCGCGCGTCGATGAAGAAGGTTCCGGCCTGGTCGGCGGCGTTCACCCGCAGCAGCTCGACCAGCCCGATGCCCGCCAGAGCCAGGCCGAACGCACCGATCAGGATGGTGGCGCCGCGGCCGTCCATCGGCCAGAGCGCGAACAGGCAGAACGCGGCCAGGTAGAGCAGGGTGCGGTTGGCGCCGTCCCAGGCCGTGCCCGGCTCGCTCGCCCAGGCCACGGACGCGAAGGCCCAGACCGTGAACGCCGCCAGAAAGGCCGCGGCCAGCATGGCCGTCCGCCCCGGCCGGGGTACGGGGAGGGCCAGGGCGGTGACCACCACCAGGACGACCATGAAAAGGGCCGCGGCGTACCAGGCGTCCGGGTAGAGCCCGGCCTCGGTGGCGCCCAGGGCGAGGAACACGCCGAGCGCGAGCAGGCAGGGGAAGAGCGCCGGGTTGGCCTCCAGAACACCACGGAGGCCCGCACCGCGTCCGTCCGCCGCCCCCGCTGCCTCGCTGTATGGTCGCTCCTCGACCGCCATGCTCCTCAAGCTCCTCTATTGGCTGGCCGTCCTGGCCATCTCGATCGCGCTGGTGGTGGGCCTGATCCTCTGGTTCGAGTCGCGCGACGCCTCACAGATCGAGAGGTCCGAAGACCCCTCGGCGCTCATGCTCCCGACCTGACGCGAGAGCGCTCGCGACGCACCTGCTTGGCGAAGACGATGATTCGCTGGGCCGCGCTGTACAGCGGGTGGCAGGCGCTCAGCAGCAGCCGCTTGTAGCCCACTGGCTCGAGCACGGACAGGTCCTGGTCGTCCACGATCTTCGTCTCCTCGACCCGGTAGATGAAGCGGCCGAAGGGAGTGTCGAAGATGATCTCATTCCCGGGCTTGACGTCGTCGAGGTCGCGGAAGGGCGCGCCGTAGGTGGTCCGGTGGCCCGCCACGGCCACGGTGCCGGGCTCGCCCGGCAGCGGCGTCTCCGGGTAGTGGCCCGGTCCCTTGCGCAGGTTTGCGGTGTCCGTGCCCTCCACGACGTACTCGGACACGCCGATGGCCGGGATCTCGAGCTTGCCGATCGCGTCGCCGGGAAGCGGCTGGCGCCGGCGCACGCGCCGCTCGACCGGCTCGGGTGGGTCCACGAGCAGCCTCTTGAGGCTGTCCTGCTGGCGCTCGGCCACGAAGGCGGAGACGGGCTCCTGCCACAGCAGCGTCGCGGCCGCGTCCGCGATCAGGAGGGTCCCGCTCACCATCATCACCGAGGCCACAAACCGCAGCACGGCGCGCATGAGGCGGAGTCTAGGGGGCTTGGGATACGGTTTCGGGCCGCCACAGCAGAAGACGACGAGCACCCAGGAGTTCAGATACCAGTGACCCAGACGACCGCCGCGCCCACCACCCACGAGAAGCTCCTCGCGTGGGTGGCCGAGGTCGCGGAACTCACCGAACCCGACTCGATCCACTGGTGCGACGGCTCCGCCGAGGAGTACGACGACCTCTGCCGGGCCCTGGTCGAGGCCGGCACCTTCGAGAAGCTCTCGGACGCCAAGCGGCCCAACTCCTACCTGGCGCGCTCGGATCCCGGCGACGTGGCCCGGGTCGAGGACAGGACCTTCATCTGCTCCGAGGACGAGGACGACGCCGGGCCCACCAACAACTGGCGTGACCCGGAGGTGATGCGCGAGACGCTCACCGGCCTGTTTCGCGGCTCGATGCGCGGACGCACCATGTACGTCGTGCCCTTCTCGATGGGACCGCTGGGCTCGCCGATCGCCCACATCGGCGTCCAGCTGACGGACTCGGCCTACGTGGCCACGTCGATGCGCATCATGACCCGCATGGGCGCTCCCGCGCTCGAGGTGCTGGGCGACGACGGCGAGTTCGTGCCCTGCCTGCATTCCGTCGGGATGCCACTCGGCGAGGGCGCGAGCGACGTCCCCTGGCCCTGCAACGCCGACAACAAGTACATCGTCCACTTCCCGGAGCGCCGCGAGATCTGGTCCTACGGCTCGGGCTACGGCGGCAACGCGCTGCTGGGCAAGAAGTGCTTTGCGCTGCGCATCGCCTCGGTGATGGCGCGCGACGAGGGCTGGATGGCCGAGCACATGCTCATCCTCAAGCTCACCTCGCCCGAGGGCGGGGTCAAGCACGTGGCCGGCGCCTTTCCCTCGGCGTGCGGCAAGACCAACCTGGCCATGCTCATACCCACCCTCGAGGGCTGGACGGTGGAGACCGTCGGAGACGACATCGCGTGGATGAAGTTCGGCCGCGACGGTCGCCTGCACGCCATCAACCCGGAGGCCGGCTTCTTCGGCGTGGCACCGGGGACCGGCGAGAAGACCAACCCCAACGCGATGGCCACGGTGCGCGAGAACACCGTCTTCACCAACTGCGCCCGCACCGATGACGGGGACGTGTGGTGGGAGGGGATGACGCCCGACCCGCCGGCTCACGCCATCGACTGGAAGGGCCGCGATTGGACGCCCGGCTCCGACGAGCCGTCCTCTCACCCCAACGCGCGCTTCACCGCGCCGGCGTCTCAGTGTCCCTCGATCGCTCCGAACTGGGAGGACCCGGCCGGTGTGGCCATCGACGCTTTCCTGCTCGGGGGTCGCCGGGCCACGGTCGTGCCGCTGGTGTTCGAGGCCCTCGACTGGGAGCACGGCGTGTTCCTCGGCTCGATCATGGGGTCGGAGAAGACCGCGGCGGCCGCGGGCGGCCTGGGCGAGCTGCGTTTCGACCCGATGGCGATGCTCCCCTTCTGTGGCTACGACATGGCCGACTACTTCGCGCACTGGCTGAACATCGGCCGCCGCGAGGGGGCTCAGCTGCCCAGGATCTTCATGGTCAACTGGTTTCGCAAGAACGACGAGGGCGGCTACCTGTGGCCCGGCTTCGGCGAGAACTCACGCGTGCTCGAATGGGTGTTTCGGCGTTGCGACGGCGAGGCGGACGCGGTGGACACGGCGATCGGGGCGGTCCCCACGCCCGAGGCGATCAACGTCGACGGCCTCGACCTCGCGCCCGGCGCCCTGGAGGAGCTGCTCGAGGTGGACGCCGAGCAGTGGCAGGCGCAGTTGCCCCAGATCCACCAGCACTTCGCACAGTTCGGTGACACGCTGCCCGCCGAGCTGAAGGCTCAGCTCGCCGCGCTCGAAGAGCGCCTGGGCTAGCGGAACTGCCCACGCCGGACCGAGGCCGGATCCGCCGGGCGTGATTTCATCCGGTACGGAGATGGCCCATCGAGTGGTGCTGGTGCCGGGCGACGGGGTGGGACCCGAGGTGGTCGATGCTGCCCGCAGGGCGGTCGAGGCCACCGGCGTGGGCATCGAGTGGGACGTTCACGAGGCAGGCCAGGCGGCCCGAGACGCCGTGGGTTCCCCGCTGCCGTCCGACACGGTCATGGCGATTCGTGACGCGGGGGTGGCGCTCAAGGGCCCCACCACGTCGGGCGGGCCGGGACCCGGACCGCCTTCGGCCAACGTCGAGCTGCGGCGGGCGCTCGACCTGCACCTCGGCGTGCGCCCCGCGCGCAGCATCGACGGCGCCGGCGACGCACGGCCGGGCGTGGACCTGGTGCTCGCCGGCATGATTCAGGAGGACCTGTACGCCGGGGCCGCCCTCGAGGCGGGAAGTGACGGGGCGCGTGCCCTGCGGGAGCTCGTGCTCTCCGGCAGCGGGGGCGAGCTGGGCGACGAGGCGCGGCCCTCGATCAAGTTCATGACCCGCCTCGGGGCCGAGCGGGTGGCCCGCACCGCCCTCGCCTGGGCGAGCGGCGCGGGACGGCTGCGGGTGACCGTCGTCCACCGGGCCGGCGAGGTGCCGGCCATCGACGGGCTGCTGCTCGAAGCGGCGCGGCGCGTGGCCGTCGAGTTTCCCGGCCTCACCGTCGACGACCTGTCGCTCGACGCGGCTCTGCAGGAGCTGGGGCGCCGTCCGGGCCTGCTCGACGTTCTCCTGATGCCCACCGCCTACGTGGACACCGTCACCGACGTGGCGGCCACCCTCATCGGTGGTGTCGGGATGATGCCGCGCGCCAGCCTGGGCCAGGATGCCGCCGTCTTCGACACCGTCCACGGCTCGGCTTCGGGTCACGCCGGACGCGGGACCGCCAACCCGATCGCGCAGATCCTGGCCGGTGTGCTCCTGCTCCGGCACCTCGGTGAGGCCGAGCGAGCCCAGCAGCTGGAGGCGGCGGTGGACCGTGTGGTGGGTGAGGGGGCAACCCTCACCCGCGACGTGGCCTCGCGTTCTCTGCCCGCGTCGACCGTGGAGGTGGCGGACGCCATCGTGGCGAGGGTGGCCGGCGAGGGAGCCGCGGCTACGCTTGGCGCATGAGCATCACTGAGACGAGGACGATCGGATCGATAGTCCGCGGCGAGGCCCGCATCGACGGGCGCCGCATCGAGTCGCGCAACCCGGCCAACCTGGACGACGTGGTCTGCGAGGCCGTGCTGGGAGATGCCGGCACCTTCGTGGACGCCTGCCGGGCCGCCCGGGCGGCGCAGCGTGACTGGGCCGCCGTGCCCGCGCCGGTGCGCGGCAAGGCGATCCAGCAGATCGGGCGCCTCGTGGAGGAGAACAAGGAGGCGCTCGCCCGGCTGGTCACCCGCGAGATCGGCAAGCCCTATCCGGAGTCGCTCGGCGAGGTGCAGGAGATCGTCGACACCTGCGACTTCTTCGTGGGCGAGGGCCGGCGCCTCTACGGGCAGACGGTGCCCTCGGAGATGCCCGACAAGCAGCTCTTCACCTTCCGCAACCCGGTGGGAGTCGCGGCGATCATCACCGCCGGCAACTTCCCGGTGGCGGTGCCGTCCTGGTATCTGGTGCCCGCGATCCTGTGCGGCAACGCCGTGGTGTGGAAGCCCGCGGAGTATGCGCCGGCGCTCGGCGACGCGCTGGCCACGCTGTTCATCAACGGCGGCCTGCCGGACGGCGTGCTCAACCTCGTCCAGTGCGACGGGCCGAGCGCGTTCGAGGGACTCGAGCGCGCGCTCGACGAGGGCGTCGTCGACAAGGTCGGCTTCACCGGCTCGTCCGCCGTGGGCTCGGAGATCGGCGCCCTCTGCGGGCGCCATGTGCAGTCCCCCTGCCTCGAGCTCGGGGGCAAGAACCCGCTGGTGGTCATGCCCGACGCCGACCTCGAGCTGGCCGTCGAGGGCGCGCTGTTCAGCGGCTTCGGCACGGCGGGCCAGCGCTGCACCTCGCTGGGCACGGTGATCGTGCACGACTCGATTCACGAGGAGTTCGTCGCTCGCTTCTCCGCCGCCGTGGAGAACGCGCCGGTCGGCGATCCGCAGCAGGACGTGCTCTACGGCCCGATGATCCACGAGCGCTTCGCCGAGCGCTTCGAGGACTGGCTCGGCCTCATCCGCGACCACCACAGGGTGAGCGGCTCGTCGGGCCGCGGCCGGATAACGAGCGAGAACCCGCGTGCCGGCTTCGTCGGCGACCCCGACGCCGGCGTCTACTGCCACCCGACGATCGTGGACGGCGTGACGGCCGACGACGAGATCTACCGAACCGAGACGTTCGGGCCGATCGTGGGCGTGGCCAAGTTCGCCGACTTCGACTCCGCGGTCGAGCTCGCGAACGGGCACGGGTACGGGCTGTCGGCGGCCATCTACACCAACGAGGCCAAGTGGGCCTTCCGCTTCCGCGAGCGGGTCAGCGCCGGAATGCTTTCGGTGAACAACTCCACCAGCGGGGCCGAGGCGCACCTGCCGTTCGGCGGCAACGGGAAGTCGGGCAACGGCAGCCGCCAGTCCGGCATCTGGGTGCTGGACCAGTTCACCCGCTGGCAGTCGATGAACTGGGACTACGCGGGCAAGCTGCAGAAGGCCCAGATGGACGTGGCCGAGCTCACCGGCGACTCGGGCTTCCGGCTCGACTGGGACTAGGACGAGGCGGTCCGCGGCTCCGGCGGCGCCTGCCGGACGAGCTCCTGCGCCCGCGTGCGGCTGACGCCGGACGCCCTCAGCAGATCCACCGAGAGCAGCCTGATCTGCCCGACGATGTGCAGGGCGGACATGTTGGTGGTCTCGTCGAGCACGGCGTTAGAGACGGCGGCCGCCCGCACCGCCCGCTCGCGGCTGGGGAGTGGGTCCTCCTCGTCGAGCACGGCGTGCAGGTCGCGCGTGGCCTCGGCCAGCTCGCGCACGGCGTCGTGGATCTCGGGCGGCGTGGCGTCGCCCACTGCGATTGCGCGGTTGGCGCCGCGGGCCAGCGAGCGGGCGTCGGCTATGGCGAGGCGGGTGTGGCGTGCGAGCTCCGAGAGCTTGGCCACCTGGTCCAGGGCGTTGCGCCGGCCGAGCGACATGCGGGCAGTGTCCACGGCCTCGGTCACCGAGTCCTCGAGATCGTCGTGGCGGGCCCGTAGGTCCGCCACCGCCTCGATGGCCCGCTCGGCCTCGCTCTCGTCGCGGTGCTCTATCGCCGTGGCTATGCAGTCGAGGGAGGAGGCGAGACTGTCGATCACCGGGCCGGCGCCGCTGCGCGCCAGGCGAACCGGGTCGGCCGGGAGCAGCAGGGAGCCGATCACCACACCGGTGGCGGCGCCCACCAGGCCGTCCAGGGCGCGGGTGAAGTCGAAGCTGTCCTCCGGGGGCTGGAGGGCCACCACCAGCACGGCGGAGGCCGCGGCCTGGGAGGCCAGGAGAGGGCCGCCGCCCACGAGGATCGCGGCGAACATGGCCAGCGCAACGGTCACCCCGATCTGCCAGGTGCCGGTGCCGATCTGCGCCACCAGCAGGTCGGCGATGGCGATGCCCACCGCCACCCCGATGGCCAGCTCGATGGCCCGCTGCCGGCGCTCGCCGATCGTCAGGCCCAGCGTGACCACGGCGGCGATGGGCGCGAAGAAGGGACTCTGGTGGCCGAGCACCTCCAGAGCGATGAGCCAGGCCAGCGAGGCGGCCACGGCGGTCTGGAGAATCGGCCGGGCGGCGGCCACGGCCCGCTCGCGACGCGTGCGCAGTCCCAGCCGCGAGGCCTCGGCGGCCTCCTCGAGCAACTCGCTGCGCACCGGCGCGCGGGCCATGTCGTAGGCCCGGCGCGAGGCGTCGGCCAGCCGTTCGCCGGCCGCTGGGCGTGGGGTGTCCGGGCTCACCGCCGGTACCAGCGCGGCGACACGTTGGGCGGTGGGCCGAGCGCCGCGCGCGCCACCAACAGCGTCGGCTCGTCGAGCGTCACGTGGCCCTTCAGGGCGATCGCAAACCGCTCACCCAGACCGTCGACGCTGTCGGCGCGCACGCCGAACGACGCTGCCATGGCCACGAAGTCCGGGTTGACGAGGTCCACGCCCTCGCGCGGGTCGCCGTGCCGGTCCTGGTCGAACCGGATCATCCCGTAACCGCCGTCGTCCACCACCACGGCCGTGAGAGGGATGTTCTCCTGGCGCGCGGCGGCCAGCTCTCCGCAGGCGTAGAGGAAGCCGCCGTCGCCGGAGACGCTCACCGCCGGGCCCACGCCCGCCAGCGCGGCGCCGAGCCCCTGGGGAAAGCCACAGCCGAGCGTTCCCCAGCCGAGCGGATAGGACAGCTTGCGGGGGGCCGGGGTGCGGTGAAAGCCGCCCAGCCAGTAGCCGGGGATGCACATGTCGCTGACCACGATCGCGTCCTCCGGCAGCGCCTCCTCGATGGCGGTCAGGAAGCCGCTCGCCTCCGGGTCGGTGGAGCGCAGGCCGGCGCGCACCTCGGCGTTGAGGCCTGCGAGTCGCCGCGCGAGCGCGTCCAGGCCGCCGCGCTCGGTCAGCCGCTCGGCCAGAGCCGCCGCGCCGGCGGTCGCGTCTGCCTCCACCAGCACGTCGGGCCGGTAGTTCTTGGTCGCGTCGGCGGCGTCCACGTTGATCGCCACCAGATGGGGAGGCTGAGGCTGCTTGAAGCCCTGGGTCATCATGCCGTCGAAGTCGGTGCCGACGGCCACCACCAGATCGGCCTCGTCCCACAGGGCCCCGACCTCGGGCACGTGGGGCGACGAATCGACGAGGCAGGGGTGGCCAGGGGCGACCAGGCCATGGGCCGAGTAGGTGAGGATGAGCGGCGCCACCAGGCCTTCCGCCAGCCGGGCCACGGCCGCGCCCGCTCCGGACTGGAGCGCCCCGCCACCCGCCCACACGAGCGGCCGCCGCGCGCGCTCGAGCAACTCGAGCGCCCGTTCGAGCTGCGCTTCGTCGGGCGCCGGCGGAGGGGAGGGCGCGGCGAAGCTCTCACCCTCGCCGGTGGCCTCGGCCGAGAGCAGGTCGGTGGGCACCTCGACGTACACCGGGCGGGCCGGCGGCGCGAGCGCCTGCTTCAGCGCGTACTCGACCGCGGGGCCGACGCCGCCGGCCGAACGCACCCGCACGGTCTCTTTGACCACCGGCTCGAACATCGCCGCCTGGTCGGTGGTCTCGTGCAGCACGCCACGCCACACTCCGGGCCGGCGGGCGCTGGTGGGGATGTCGGTGGCCAGCACAACCACCGGCTGGCGGGAGGCCCAGGCTTCGCCCACGGCGGCCAGGGTGTTGGCCGCGCCCGGGCCCGTGGTGGTGAGCGCGACGCCCACGCGGCCGGTGGCCCGCGCATAGCCGTCGGCCGCGTAGGCCGCGGTCTGTTCGTGGCGGACGCCGACCAGGCGGATCGGCGACCCGTTCAGCTCGCGCCACAGCGGCAGGTTGTGCACCCCGGGCAGGCCGAAGGCGATCTCGACTCCCGCGCGCTCGAGCGCCGCGACGGCGCCGCGTGCCCCTGTCAGGATGCTCGTCTCCGATGAGCTCACCCGAGCAATCCTTACAGGGAACGCCGCCGCTCTCCGGTGTCCGCGTGGCCGACCTCTCGCGCGTGCTCGCCGGGCCCTACTGCACGATGGTGCTCGCCGACCTCGGTGCCGACGTGATCAAGGTCGAGCGACCGGAGGGAGGCGACGAGACGCGCGGCTGGGGACCGCCCTTCGCCGGCGGTGAGGCCGCGTACTACCTGTCGGTGAACCGAGGCAAGCGCTCCTGCGCGCTCGACCTCGGCTCGGACGAGGGACGCGAGGTCGCACTCGACCTGTGCGCCCGGGCCCACGTGGTGATCGAGAACTTCAAGGTCGGCGGGGCCGAGCGGCTCGGCGTGGGCTACGAGCGGGTCCGGGAGCGCAACCCCGACGTGGTCTACTGCTCGATCACGGGTTTCGGGTCGGAGCGGGAGCCGTCCGGCCGCCCGGGCTATGACTTCGTGGCCCAGGCCGAGACCGGGCTCATGTCGGTCACGGGGCCGGCGGACGGGCAGCCCTTCAAGGTCGGCGTGGCGCTGGTGGACGTGCTGGCCGGCCTGCACGCAGCGGCCGCCATCCTGGCCGCGCTTCAGGGTGGTGAGGGAGCCCGGATCGAGGTGCCGCTACTGGACAGCGGCCTGGCCGCGCTCGTGAACGTGGCCCAGAACGCGCTCGTCACCGGCAAGGAGCCGGAGCGCCACGGCAACGCGCACCCCAACATCGTGCCCTACCAGGACTTCGCCACCGCCACCGACCGGATCGCGGTGGCGGCCGCCAACGACGGCCTCTTCCGTGCGATGTGCGGCGCGATGGACCTGGCGGAGCTCCCGCGGGACGAGCGCTTCGGGCGAAACGCCGCGAGAGTCGAGCATCGCCGCGAGCTGATCCCGCTGCTCGAGCGACGCTTCAGCGAGCGCACTGCCGCCGATTGGCTCGCGGCCCTCGGGGCGGCCGGCGTGCCGGCCGGACAGGTGCGCACGGTGCCCGGCGCGCTCGCCGCGGCCGCCGCGGCCGGGCGTCCGGCCACCCTGACCGTGGAGCACCCGAGCGCCGGCGCGCTCGAGCTCATGGCCTCGCCGATCTGGGGTCTCACCGACCCGGCATCGGCCACGCCCCCGCCGCTGCTCGGCGAGCACACGGATCAGGTGTTGCGTGAGTTGGGCCGCAGCGAGGACCAGATCGCGGGCCTGCGCGAGCGCGGGGTGGTCAGTGCGGCTCGTCCGGCGACGACGCCGGCGGACGGGACTCCTCCGCCAGCGACGTGATCGTCAGCGCGCCGCGGGCTGCCCCCTCCATCACCTCGGTCGCCTCCTCCGCCGAGCGGGCGTACAGCTCGACGAGCATGTGGATGACGATCTGGTCCTCCTCGTGCTTGTGGAAGCGCACGTGGGTGAAGAACTCGCGCGTGCCGTGGTCCCCGAAGGCCGCGAAGGCAAGCGACTCGGCCGCCTCCGGGCCCGAGCAGGACTCCACCTGGTCGGCGTCCACGGTGACCGTGCATGAGGCCACCCACGGCGTGCCGGTGACCATCCGCTCCCAGCGGTCTTCCACCGGCTCGATGCGGGAGATGCGCCGGCCGTTCTCCTCGTAGAAGGTGAGGCTGAGGTGGGGCTGATCATGCAGGCAGTCGAGGCACTGCACCACCGCCTCCTGGACCTCCTCCACGGGGTCGACGGCCTCGCCCGTGTCGGGGTCGACCTTCAGAATGCCCTCGTAGTGCAGTTGAACCTCGAGGTTCTGCGACCAGCAGCGGTAGCAGCGAAGCCAGCTCGATTGGGTGCCCAGCGACTCGGGCGCCGATCCTTCCATGTCTCCATTATGGCCGTAGCCGTGCTGTTCGCCCCGTCGAGTTGCTCATTGGGAGCCGACGACGAGGCTCAGCCCGCCTCCGGAGCCGCCGCGCGGGTGGCCGTCACCGTGGACCGGCTCGAGCGCGCTACGGCAGAAGGGGACTGGGACAGCGTCTGCGACGAGCTCTTCACCAGCGCCGCCCGCCGGCGTGCCGGTGGCCGCGACTGTCCGCGGCTGCTGCGCTCCTCCGCGGAGGGCTTGCGACGGCCCTCCATCGAGATCCGGGGCATCGACGTCGCCGGGGAGCGGGCCACCGTGGCCGTCCGCACCCGGGCCGGAGAACAGCCGCCGGTGGACGATGCGCTCGAGCTGCGGCGCGAGGCCGGTGGCTGGCGCGTGGAGGCGCTGTCGGGTCGGTGAGCTAGCCCAGCGAGCCCGCGAGGGCCTCGAGCGTGGTGTCGAAGTCTGTCTTGGCGATGCCGCCCACGCACGGTGAGGTGGCGCCGCAGTCGCGGTAGCGGCGCACCGAGGCGGCGGCCTCGTCCGGGTTGCCGATCGCGGCGAGGAGCCCCAGATAGTCGTCTGAGATCGCGGCCACTGCGGCGTCCGGTCCGCCTTCCTGCATTCCGCGGTCGAAGCCCTCCACGTCGGCGCCGAAGCCCGAGCGCTCGATCATCGCTCGGTAGAACGGCAGGGAGAAATAGGGCACGAGCTCGGTGCGCAGCCGGGCCCGGGCGTCCTCCGGCTCGGTGGTGACCGCCGAGGGGACGGCGGCGACGATGTCGAAGCCGTCGAGCTCGCGGCCGGCCTTTGCGCGGCCTTCGGTGACCGTGGGGACGACGACGTCACGGATGTAGTGGGGGTTGCAGAGCCACAGGATCACGCCGTCGGCCACCTCGCCCGCCAGGCGCAACATGCCCGGTGAGAGGCCGGCGAGGTAGACGGGCAGGTCCGGGCGCGGCGTGTAGCCCAGGAAGTGGAAAGCGGTCGGAAAGCGCTCTCCCGCGGGTGGATCCTCGCCGGCGAAGATCGCCTTCAGCGCACCCACGTACTCCCGTATCTCACGGACCGGCTTGTCGATCGGCTGGCCGTACCAGCTCTCGACCACCGGCCGGTGAGAGACCCCCAGCCCCGCTATGGCCCGCCCTCCGGAGAACTCGTCGAGGGTGGCGAACGACTGGGCGGTGGCCACCGGGGTGCGCGAATAGATCGGCATCACTCCGGTACCGAGCCGGATCCGCTCAGTACGAGAGGCATAGGCCATCAGCAGGGTGACCGAATCGCGGGCGGCGATGTGGGTCACATAGACCGACTCGTAGCCGAGCTCCTCGGCCTTGCGCGACCGCTGCACCGCGGTCTCGAGCGACCGTCCTGCGCCGATGAACGAGCCGAGGGCCACGGGGCGCGCAACCCTACCGGTAGGGTGCTCGGCCGTGATCGGAGCGGTGCTGGCGGGAGGCAGCGGCACGCGGCTGGGCCGCGGCTCCAAGGCGGCCGCCCTCCTGGCCGGGCGTCCTCTGGTGGCCTACCCGGTGGACGCGCTGGCGCAGGCGTGCGAGCGGATCGCGATCGTGTGCAAGAGCGACACCGCGCTGCCCGAGCTGCCCGGAGTGGAGCGCTGGGACGAGCCGGACGCGCCGCGCCATCCCCTCACCGGCATCGTCCACGCGCTCGAGACGGCACAGGCGCCGGTGCTGGTCTGCGCGGCCGACATGCCCTTCGTGACCGCCGACGCGTGCCGCACCCTCCTGGGCGCCGCGGGTGCCTCGCCGGTGGTGGCCGCCACGGCGGCGGGCGTGCTTCAGCCCACGTTCGCGCTGTACGCCCCGGCGGCCCTGGACGAGCTGCGCGCCGCTCCCGGCGATGCTCCGCTGACCCGCACGGTCGAGGCCCTCGATCCGACGCGCGTGGCGCTGCCGCCCGGCCTCGTTCGCAGCGTCAACACCCCTGAGGAGCTGGCCGAGGCGGAGGCGGAGGCGCTCCTCAGAGCGCCGAGTGAACGCTCGTGACCCAGACCGACATCAGGGCGATGGCCGGGACGGCGAAGTTCAGGGCTGTGCGGGTCCGGCCGCGCTCGTCGTGCCACCAGGCGAGCCAGAGCAGGATGGTGCCAGTGAGGACCAGCGCGAGCTGACCGGTTTCGAACCACCAGCCGTCCGACTGAGCCACGCGGGCGGCTGACCCGAGCCACGCGAGCGTTCCGAAGAACGCCACGTTGAAGAGGAGGATCCGGGTGGTCTCCGCGGGCGTCCTTCGTACCCCCATGGCTCAGGCCAGTGTGCCAAATTCGGCTCCTCAGGCTGTGCTGCCGGCCCCGTCACGCAGGGCGCCGACCGAGGCGGGGGAGGGGCTGACGGCGCGGACCTCGACCGTGCCCCAGTGGACCATCGGCATCCTCGCGCCCCAGCTGACCGCGGTGTAGCGATCGGGCGTGTCGATGAGGTAGTAGCCCAGCAGTGCCTCCTTGGTCTCGGCGAAGGGACCGTCGGTCACGATCTGCTCGTCGGACCGGTGCTGGATCGAGACGGCCTCGGTGGTCGGGACCAGCCCGTCACCTTCCAGCAGGACTCCGGCCTCGTCGAGCGCGCGGGTGGCCTCGACCCAATCACCGAACGCACCGCTGGGCGGAGCCTCTTCGGCCGCGGGGTGAGCGGGATCGCCGTAGATGAGCAGCAGATGCTTCATGGTCTCTCCTTCGTTTGACTGGCCCTAGGACGAACGGACCGGGCCGAGATCGACAGCCACCGGGTCAGGCCCGCGTCAGCAGCACGAGCAAGACGATCGTGAAGGCGATCGCGCCCACCCCGAGCGCCACGCCGAGATTGGCCGCTCCGGCCAGTTCCGCGATCACCGTGACCACGGCCAGCACAGCGACCACCAGGCCGAGCTGGACGGCCGGGCGGCTCACAGTGCCTCTTCCAGCGCCGCCACCAGCCCGGTCACGCTGGTGCCCCGGTCCTCGCTCGCCAGCAGGCGCTCCGCGCCGCGGCGGCCTCCCAGTGCCCGCAGTCCCGCGTCGCCCCGCTCGGCCGTGAACTCGCGCAGCGCCGCGGCCCGCCGGGTTCGCAGCCGGCGTTCCGTCAGGTCGAGCGCCTCGTGGTGGGCGTCGAGCGCGCCCGCGAGCTCCTCGATCCCGCTCGGCGGGGCGGCCGAGGACACCATGAGCACCGGCACCGCCGAGGAGCCCACCGCGGCCAGTGCCTGCACGAGCTCGCGCCGGGAGCGAGCGGCGGTCTCGCCGAGGTCCGCCTTCGTCACCACCAGGACGTCGGGCACCTCCATGATGCCCGCCTTTATGAACTGCAGGACGTCTCCGGAGCCGGGCTGGACCACCACGGCGATCGTGTCGCAGACGTCCTCGACGTCGGTCTCCGACTGGCCGACGCCCACCGTCTCGATCACCACGACGTCGAAGGCAGGGGCCAGGGCGTCGACCCCCTCGCGGGTGGCCGCCGCCAGGCCGCCGAGACGGTTGCCCGCCGCCGTGGAGCGGATTAGGAGGCCGTCGTCGCGCGGGTCGTGCTCGATCCGGGCGCGATCGCCGAGCAGCGCGCCGCCGGAGCGCTTGGACGACGGATCGACGGCGAGCACCGCCACCGTGCGGCCGCCCGACCGCCAGTGCGCCACCAGGTGAGACAGCAGCGACGATTTGCCCGCGCCCGGCGGGCCGGTAACGCCCACGATCCGCGCCGGCGCTTCCCCGCCGAGCGCGGCCGGAGAGAGCTCGGCCAGAAGCGCCGCGCCGGCCTCGCGGTCGGCCCGGTTCTCGATCACGTTGAGCGCCGCCGGGGCGGCCGAGCGGTCGCGCTCGCGCAGCCGGCGGCCCAGCTCTGCCGGCTCCAGGGACAACGCTTCCGGCACCTAGGCCGCGGCGGTCACGTCGTGGTGCTCGGCCACGAGCTCGACGATGTCGCCCATGATCCGGCTCACCTCGAAGTCCTTGGGCGTGTACACACGGGCCACGCCGGCCTCCAGCAGAGCCGCCTCGTCGGCGGGCGGGATGATGCCGCCCACCACCACCGGCACGTCGGCCCCGGCGTCGCGGAGCTCGGCCAACACCGACGGGATCAGCTCGGCGTGCGAGCCGGAGAGGATCGAAAGACCCACCACGTGCACGCCCTCGTCGACCGCGGTGCGAGCGATGCGGGCCGGGGTGAGGCGGATGCCCTCGTAGACCACGTCCATGCCGGCATCCCGGGCGCGCACGGCGATCTGCTCGGCGCCGTTGGAATGGCCGTCCAGCCCGGGCTTGCCCACGAGGATCTTGATGCGGCGTCCCAGGTCCTCCGACACCCGCTCCACGCGGGCGCGCAGCTCGGCCAGCGAGTCGTCGGGCGGCGCCGCGGCGGCGTCGCCCACGCCGGTGGGCGCGCGGTACTCCCCGAAGGTCTCGCGCAGGGCCGCCGCCCATTCGCCGGTGGTGGCGCCGGCCTTGGCCGCCGCCAGCGTGGCCGTCATGACGTTCTCCGCGGGGTCCACGGCGGCGGCCCGCAGCTGCTCGAGCGCGGACTGCACCGCGGCCTCGTCGCGCTCGGAGCGCCAGCGCTCGAGGGCCTCGATCGCTCCTCGCTCCACGTCGGGGTCCACGCGCAGGATGCCGCCGTCCTCGCCGTCCTGGAGCGGAGAGGGCTCGGCCTCGGTGTAGGAGTTCTGGCCCACGACCCGCTGCTCGCCGGTCTCGATCCGGCGCACCCGCTCGCGGTGCGACTCCACCAGCTTGGTCTTCATGTAGGGCACGGCATTGACTGCCCCGCCCTGCTCGGCCACCACGGCCATCTCTTCGCGAGCGCCGGCGATCAGCTCGTCCACCAGCCCGTCCATGACCTTGGAACCCTCGAAGATGTCGGGGTAGTCGAGCAGGTCGGTCTCGTGGGCAAGGATCTGCTGGATGCGCAGCGACCACTGCTGGTCCCACGGCCGCGGCAGGCCCAGCGCCTCGTTCCAGGCCGGCAGCTGAAGGGCCCGGGCGCGAGCGTCGCGCCCCATCGTCACCGCCAGCGCCTCGAGCACGATGCGGATGATGTTGTTCTCCGGCTGGGCCTCGGTGAGCCCGAGCGAGTTGACCTGCACGCCGTAGCGGAAGCGCAGCAGCCGCACGTCGTCGATCCCGTAGCGCTCACGTCCGATCTCCTCCCAGAGCCGGCCCATCGCGCGCAGCTTGGCGTGCTCCTCGATGAAGCGGATGCCGGCGTTGACGAAGAAGGAGATGCGGCCGAACACCCGCGGGAAGGTCTCCTCGTCCACCTGCTGCCGGACGCGGTCGAGCACGGCCTCCGCCGTGGCCAGGGCGAACGCGATCTCCTGAACCGGCGTGGCCCCGGCCTCCTGGAGGTGGTACGAGCAGATGTTGACCGGGTTCCAGCGCGGCACCTCGTCAACGGTGAAGGCGATCGTGTCGGCGATCAGCCGCATCGAGGGCTCGGGCGGAAAGGCGTACGTTCCGCGCGACAGGAACTCCTTGATGATGTCGTTCTGGGTGGTGCCCTGGAGCGCTTGGCGGTCGACCCCGTTGTCCTCCGCCACGGTCATGTAGAGCGCGAGCAGCCAGGCGGCGGTGGCGTTGATGGTCATCGACGTGTTCATCTCGTCGAGCGGGATGCCGTCGAGCAGCGTGTGCATGTCGCCCTTGTGGGCGATCGACACGCCCACCTTGCCCACCTCGCCGCGCGACAGCTCGTGATCCGGGTCGTACCCGGTCTGCGTGGGCAGGTCGAAGGCCACCGACAGCCCGGTCTGGCCCTTGGCCAGGTTGCGCCGATACAGCTCGTTGGACTCCCGGGCCGTGGAATGGCCTGCGTAGGTGCGCATGACCCAGGGGCGGTCACGCTCGGGCAAACGGTGTTCCGTCACGCGGTTGATTGTATGGTCGGCGGCCGGTGAGCCGTGCCATCGACGTCCTGCACCTCGGTCGTGACCGGGTTATCTGCGCCTTCGAGATCGATGGCCTGATCGTCGATCCCGGCCCGGCCTCGTGCCTGGACACGCTGATCGACCGGCTCGGGCCGGTGGAGCCCCGGGGGCTGCTGCTCACCCACATCCATCTCGACCACGCCGGAGCGACCGGGGTCCTATGCCGGCGCTACCCGCGTCTCCAGGTTTACGTCCACGAGCGCGGGGCGCCGCACCTGGTGGATCCGTCCAAGCTGCTGGCCAGCGCGAGCCGGCTCTACGGCGAGGACATGGAGGAGCTGTGGGGTGAGGTGGCGCCCGTTCCCGAGGACCGCATCACATCGCTGTCGGGCGGGGAGACGGTCGAGGGCTTCCGGGTGGCCTACACCCCCGGCCACGCGTCGCACCACGTCTGCTATCTGCACGAGGATTCTGGCGACGCCTACGTGGGAGATGTGGCCGGTGTGCGGATACCGCCGGGGACCGACACGCTGGCGCCGACCCCGCCGCCCGACATCGACGTCGAGGCCTGGCTGGACTCGCTCCACACCGTCGCGGCGTGGAACCCCCAGTCGCTGTGCCTGACCCATTTCGGGCAGGTCACCGACGTGGAAGAGCAGCTTCACCGCATCCGCACCGCCCTGCTCGACTCGGCCGACTCCGCCCGGCTGGACGGCGAGGAAGCTTTCATCGCCAAGCTCGAGACCCGGCTGTCGGAGGCCACCGACCCGGCGACCGTGGAGACCTACGAGCAGGCGGCGCCGCCCGACCAGCTCTACGCGGGCCTCGAGCGCTACTGGCGAAAGAAGGCCGAGAGGGACGAGTCGCGGTGAGCGAGAGCGGCACCATCGAGCTGCCGCGCACCGGCGGCCCGGGGGGCACCGGGGTGGACGACCACTGGCGCGTGATCGTCCTCAACGACAACCACAACACCTTCGAGGGAGTGGCTTCGGCACTCGCCTCGGTGTTGCCCGGCGTGGGCTACGAGCAGGGCATGTCGATGGCCAACACGATCCACAACAAGGGCCAGGCGATCGTCTGGACGGGAGCGCGCGAGCCCGCCGAGCTCTACTGGGAGCAGCTCAAGGAGAAGGGGCTGACGATGGCTCCGCTGGAGCAGGGCTAGGCTCGAGCGCCTCGCCGTCGCCCACCACCTCCCAGAAGCTCGGCAGGAGCGGCACCTGGTAGGTCCCGGACAGCTCGACGCGCTTGGTCGCGATCTCCTCCGAGTACCAGTAGCGCTCGAAGTGCGCCTTGGAGGGGAAGCGGGCCTGCTGTAGGAAGTCGAGCCCGCCATCGAGCGCCCGGGTGAAGGACCAGCTCGTGGCTCCGAAGGCGAGCACGGCCTCGGCCGCCGGCAGCCAGCCGTGGGCGAACTTGTCTCCCCGGAACGGGTTGATCGGCCAGCGGATCTGTACCTCGATCATGCTCCCACCTCCGCGTAGATCGCTCCCGGGTGTCCGTCCTCGGTGCGCCCCTCGCCCTTCTCGGCTCCCACCGTGATCGAGATCTTGCCCAGGTGCTGGTTGTCACGCATGAGCTGATGCGCCTCGGGCACACCCTCGAAGCCGAGCGTACGCCACAGCACGGGCCTGATCGCGCCCGAATCGATCAGCTCGTTGGCCTTGTTGGCCTCGTAGGCGTTGGCGAAGTGGGAGCCGATGATCTGCTTCTGGCGCATCCACAGGTAGCGCACGTCGAAGTCGAGCTCGTAGCCCGTGGTGCCCGCGCAGATCACGACCTTGCCGAACGGCTTGACGGTGAACACGGACGTGGGGAAGGTGGCCTTGCCGACGTGCTCGAACACGATGTCGGGCTGGGCGCCCAGGATCTCCTTGACCCGCTTGGAGAACTCGCGTGAGACCTTGAAGCGGGCCTTCTCCTCCTCGGGCGTCTCGCCCCCCTTGCGCATCATCCCGGCGAACTCGTTGCGGTCGATGTAGTCGACCGCCCCCAGCTTCTTCACCAGCTCGCCCTTCTCCGCGCTCGAGACCACCCCGACGGCATGGGCGCCGGCCAGCTTGCAGATCTGGGTGGCGAACACCCCGAGGCCGCCGGCGGCGCCCCAGATCAGCACGCGGTCGCCGGCCTGGATGTCGCACTGGGTGATGAGCATGCGGTAGGCGGTGAAGTACACGAGCCCGTAGGAGGCGGCCTCGTCCCAGGTCAGTCCCTTGGGCTTGGGCAACAGCTGCTGGGCCTGGACCTTGGTGAACTGGGCGAACGAGCCCCAGGTGGTCTCGTAGCCCCAGATCATCTGGCTGGGCGCGGCCAGCGGATCGAGGCCATGGACCTCCGGATCCTCGTAGGAGGCCATGTTGCAGTGGAGGACGACCTCGTCGCCCGGCTTCCAGCGGGTCACGCCCGCGCCGACCTTCCAGACCACGCCCGAGGCGTCCGAGCCGCCGATGTGGTGGCCGAACTCGGGATGGTCGCCGTAGCGCATGACCGACACCGGCTCCCCGAGAGCGGCCCAGACGTTGTTGTAGTTCACCCCCGCGGCCATGACCCGGACGATCACCTCGAACGCGCCCGGCTCGGGCACCTCGATCTCCTCGAGCTGGAAGGCGTCACGCGGCTCGCCCAGCCGCTCCTCACGGATCACCCAGGCGGCCATGGTCTCCGGCAACTCGCCGGGCTCGACGTCCAGCTCTGACAGCTTGCTCACATCGACGGCCATTGGTTTCGGTCTCAGTCCTTTGTCGGTCTCGGAGGGGGCGAGAGGTTACCGGCGGCGCCCTTAGCGCTGTGTGGCGGAGGGGGTCCCGGAAGAAACGATGAAATGCGACACGCATCGTCAGGGACCCCCTTTCGATGTGGCCCTGAGCGGGCTGGCAGACCGCCAGCACGGGGTCGTTTCGCTTTCCCAGCTGCAGTTCCTGGGGCTCAGCGCGGCTGGCGTGCGAAGCCGGGTTCGCAGCGGCCGCCTGCACCGCAAGCACCGCGGCGTCTACGCCGTGGGCCGCGCCCGGCTCACTCGCGAGGGCAACTGGATGGCCGCCGTGCTGGCCTACGGCCCGCGGGCGGTGCTGTCTCACCGCTCAGCCGCGGCCCTCTGGGGCCTGCGGCCGGACAACCGCGCGACCATCGACATCACCGTGCCGGCGACCTCGGCCAGGTCGCGCCCGGGCATCACCGCCCACGCCAGCATCACCCTCAGCCCCGCCGACGTCACCATCCGCGACGGCATCCCCTGCACCACTGTCGCTCGCACCCTGCTCGACCTCGCCGACGAGGTTGACCGCCGCGCGCTCGAGCGCGCGGTCGAGCAGTCAGAGATTCTGCAGCTGTTCGACCTGAGGGCCGTCCACGCGGTCCTCGACGCCGCCAACGGCCGCCGCGGCGCAGGGGCGCTGCGCGAGGTGCTCGCGATCCTGGAGCCCGTCACCGGCCTTCCGGAGAGCGCGAACGAGGAGCGCTTCCTGGCGCTGTGCCGCGCGGCCGGCCTCCCGCGCCCCGAGGCAGGGGTATGGCTGACGTTGCCACGAGGTGACCGCATTCGATTCGACTTCTTCTGGCGCAGCGCGGGCGTGGCCATCGAGTGCGACAGCTGGGAGTTCCACGGCACCCGCCAGGCCTTCGAGCGAGATCGCGCCCGTGACGCCGACGCAGCCGCGCTGGGGATCCAGACGATTCGCTTCACCTGGCGGCACCTGACCCACGAGCCCGAACGGTGATCCCCGTTGTTGCTGCCGTTCTGGCGAACCGTGGCGCGGCCCGGGCAGCCCGATCGCGCTAGCCCGCCACCGGCGCCTCGGCCGGAGGCGCCTCGGCCCGCCGCTCCGGCCCGGGCGCCGCTTCCCGCTTCGGCGCGATCGTCAACAGCGCGATCAGCGTGCCCGTCGCGGCGACTCCGGCGGCCAGCCACATGCCGTTGGACAGCGCGTGTATGAAGGCGTCGCGGGCCGCCTCGGCCGCTTCGGGTGGGAGGTTGCCCACCGCGCCGGAGCCGAGGTTCTCCACGATCCGCTCGCGCGTGGCCGCGCTCACGCCGGTGCCGGCCAGGTTGTTCGACAACTCGTTGCGGGCCAGGTGCTGGAAGAGCGCCCCGATGGCCGCGACGCCGAACGTGCCGCCCACCATGCGGCTCATGGAGAGGATGCCGGAGGCCACGCCGGCCTTGGAGGCGGTGACCGAGTTCATGGCGGCGGTCGACATCGGCGACATGACCAGCGCCAGGCCGATGCCCATCAGGATGAACGAGGGCAGCAGCAGCCCATATCCGGTGTCGACGTCGATGCGGGTCTGGAGCAGCAGCGAGATCGTGGTGAGGGCCAGGCCGGTGACCATCAGCGGCCGGGGGCCGATGCGGTCGGACATGCGCCCGGCCAGAGGAGCGATCAGCACGATCATCAGCGTGGAGGGCAGGAAGCGCACGCCCGCCTCCACGGCTGAGTAGCCCAGGATGTTCTGCATGTAGAGCGCGAGGAAGAAGAACATCGCCAGCATCGAGAAGGTCACGATGAAGGCGACCGCGTTCGCGCCGAGGAAGGTCTTCGAGCGAAAGAAGGTGAAGTCCACCATCGGCTCGCGCACCCGCGTCTCGATCACCGCGAAGGCCACCAGGCCCAGCACCGACAGCGCCAGCAGCGCAATGACCTCGGGGGAGCCCCAGCCCCACGCGTTGCCCTCTACCAGGGCGAGCACGAGCGCGGTCAGACCGCCGGACAGGGCCACGATCCCCGGGATGTCCACGTGGTGGTCGGTGGTCTCGTCGCGGGACTCGCGGGTCGCGAACAGCGTGACCACGACCGCGCCCACCGCCACCGGCAGGTTGAGGAAGAAGATCGCCCTCCAGGACACATACTCCGCCAGCGCTCCACCCACCACCGGGCCGATGGCCAGCGCCAGCGCGGAGACGCCGGCCCAGGTGCCGATCGCCTTGCCGCGCTCCTCGGGCGGGAAGGCGTTGGTGATGATCGACAGGGTGGCCGGCATCATGAAGGCCGCGCCCACGCCCTGCACCGCGCGGCCGGCCACGAGCAGTCCTTGGTCGGGCGCCAGGCCGATCGCCGCGCTCGACAGCGCGAACACCACCACGCCGAACAGGAACATCCGGCGCCGCCCGAAGATGTCGCCCAGCCGCCCGCCGGTCACGAGCAGGACCGCGAAGGTGAGCGTGTAGGCGTTGACCGTCCACTCGAGCCCCGAGAGGCTGGCGCCGAGGTCGTCCTGAATCGACGGCAGCGCCACGTTCACGACCGTGTTGTCCAGCATGATCATGAACAGGGCGAAGCACATGGCCGCGAGGGTCCACCAGCGGCGATTGCCGTCGTTGAGTCGAATACGGGTCATGGAGCGGTCCTTTGAAGTACGGGGGAGAGGGCGTCGGCGAGCGCCTGCTGCTCGGCGGGCTCGAGCTCTGCGACGAAGGTCCTGATGCCGGCCAGACGCAGTGCCAGCAGCCGCTCGGAGGTGGCGCGGCCGCGCGCCGTGACGGTCACGAGCTTGGAGCGGCGGTCGCGCGGGTCCTCCTCGCGCTTGACCTCATTGCGGCGAACGAGCGCGTCCACCGCGCGGCTGATCGCCGGAAGCGAGAGTCCGAGCGAGTCGGAGACGGCGCCTAGCGACAGCGGGGCATCCGCCTCGTAGAGCACCTGCAGGCACTTGACCTGGGTGATCGACAGACCCGCCTTCTCGATGGCGGCGAACAGGTCGCGGTGGGTGGAGGCCAGCAGCCGGTTGACGAAGACGCCGAGGTCGCGTGACAGTGCCTCGGCCGTCTCGGTGGTGGCGACAACAGATGCTTGCACGCAAGCAAGTATCGCAGGTCGCGGGGAGACTCGAGGTCGAGTGGTTGCAGCGTCGGGTGCCGTACGATCGCGCCGTGCCCGCCACCCTGTTCGGCGTCCCGTCGTCTCATCCGGCCCTCGCCGCGGAGCTGATGCTGCAGCGCAAGGGCGTCGAGTACCGGCGCGTCGATCTCGTGGCCGGGGTGCACCGGGTCGTGCTGCGGGCGCTCGGGTTCCCGGGGGTGACCGTGCCCGCGCTGCGCATCCAGGGGGCCAGGATCCAGGGCACGCGGCGGATCGCGCTGGCACTGGACTCGCTGGTGCCCGAGCCGCCGTTGCTGCCGGCCGACCGGGAGCACCGCGCCGCGGTCGAGGCCGCGGAGAGCTGGGGCGACGAGGTGCTCCAGCCGGTCCCCCGCCGCATCGTCTGGGCAGCGCTCAAGCGCGACCGCTCGACGCTCGCCACCTACCTCGAGGGCGCGCATCTCGGGATCCCGGTCTCGCTGGCCGCCACCACCGCGCCGCCCATCGTTCACCTGGCGGCCCGCCTAAACCACGCCACCGACGAGGCCGTCCGGGGCGACCTGGCGGCGTTGCCCGGGCTGATCGACCACGTCGACCGCCTGATCGACGAGGGCGTGATCGGCGGCGCCGAGCCGAACGTGGCCGATTTTCAGATCGCCACGAGCGTCAGCCTGCTGCTGACCATGGGCGACACCCGACCGTACGTGGAGGGTCGCCCCGCCGGGCGCCTCGCGCTCGACCTGGTCCCGGCTCAGGTGGGCCGGCTCCCGCGCGCCCTCCCCGCGGCCTGGCTGCCACCGGCGCCCGCCGCAGCCTGACTACGGCACGTTTCCGCCCGTTCCGTCAGGTCTCACCCCTACGGTGCGACTCAGACATTCATGGAAGCGGCAACTCCTCTAAGGCAGCCCAACGTCCGGGTCGTGGGCGAACGCGTGGTCGTGGACGGCCTCGTGGTGGACGACGATTGCGCCGTTCGGCTTGTCACCGAGCGCGAGCAGACCGGGGAGGACCCCGCCAAGGTCGTGCGCGACGCCGTCGAGATCGGTGCGCGGGTGCTCGACCGCGAGCAGGCCGCGGCCAACGCCGAGTTCGTGAGGACCGAGTTCGAGAAGAGCTCGCAGGGCGTCCAGCGGGAGTTCGCGGAACGCGCTCGCACGATCGCCGAATTCTTCGAGCAGCAGTTCGCCGACGTCTTCGGTGAGGACGACGGCCGGCTGGCCAAGGAGCTCGAGCGGCGCTTCGGCGACGGCAGCTCCGTCTCGGTCCAGAATCGGGTGCGTGAGGCGGTGGGCGAGACCCTGGCGCGGTCGCGCGAGGACCTGATCCGCCAGTTCTCCGCGGCCGACGATCGCAACCCGCTGGCGGACTTCAAGTCCGCGGCCGTGCGCTCGATCAACGAGGCGGCCCACCGCTCCGACGCCACTCAGCGGGCCCTGCTCCAGAAGCTGGGTGAGGTCCAGACGGAGCTTCAGGGGCTGCGAGACGAGAAGGCCAAGCTGGAGGAGGTCGAGGCCGAGCGCGAGCGAGGCACCGCCAAGGGCCGCAGCTTCGAGCAGCAGGTGGCCGACACCCTCGATCGGATGGCCCTGGCCCAGGGCGACGTGGCGGAGGCCGTGGGCGACCAGCTCGAGGCCACCGGCAAGGTGGGAGACGTGGTCGTGGCCATCGATGGGTGCAACGGCCCGGCTCGCGGCCGGCTCGTGGTGGAGGCCAAGGACCGCAAGCTGTCGCGGCAGTCCGCGATGGCGGAGCTCGACAAGGCGATGGCCGAGCGCAGCGCCGACTTCGCCGTGCTCGTGGTCCCCACGGGCGAGGAGCTCCCGGCCAAGCTCGAGCCGCTGCGCGAGTACAACGGCGACAAGCTGGTGGTGGCGCTCGACCCGGAGACCGGCTCCCTGCCGCTCGAGCTGGGCTACCGCCTGGCCCGGGCGCGCGTGCTGATGAAGCGCGCCGACGCCGACGGGATCGACGCCGGCGCACTGCGCGACACGATCGAGCGGGCCCTGGCCGCGCTGGCGGAGGAGCGCAAGGTCAAGCTTCAGCTCACCGGGGCCAAGACGAGCATCGACAAGGCCTACGACATCGTCGAATCGATGGGCGCCCGCGTGCGCGGGCACCTGCAGGAGCTCGACCTGTTGGTGCGTCCGGCGGAGGAGGGCGCCGTCGCGCCCGATCCGCCCGCCGTCGCGCCCGATCCGCCCCCCGCCGAGCCCGACCCGCCCCCCGCTGAGGCCGACCAGCTCGCTCTCTGATCAGGGCAGGAGCAGGTCGTTGTTGGAGGCCGGCCGTTCCGGGCCGATCCGCAGCGTGGCGGGCTCGATCTCCTTCGCCACCGCTCGCTCAGACCCGGCGCGCACCTCATAGCTTCCCGGGACCAGGGTGTTCTGCAGGGTGGTGGTGTCGCCCGGGCTGACGTTGCCCGAGCGGCGCGTGAGCGACTCGCCCTCGAGCGTGACCGTGTGCGTGTCCTCGGTCTGGTTGGAGATCGTGATGCGGATCGGGCCGGCGCCCAGGCGGCGCGGGGAGACGCTGACCCTGTCGGCCTGAATCACGCCCGTGAGCTCGACCCGAACCGGTGGGCTGGGATCGTTGGCGAAGTCCTCATCGCCACAGCCGGCTCCCGCGAACACGGCCAGCGCCGCGACCACGGCGGCCGCGGGAACTCCGCGGCCGCGTACTCGGCTCGAGCTCACGGCGGACAACTTAGCCGAACCACACGGACCGGCGCGCGAGCACGAGGTCGTCGAGCTCCTCCTGGATGTGCAGCCGGATGCGCTCGGCCAGCCGCTGGACCAGGGCGACGTCGTCGGCGTCCTCGGGGCCGTAGCGCGAGAGGTCCACGGGCTCGAGGAAGCGGATCGTGAACTTGGCCGGCAGGTACATCAGAGCCGCCGCCAGCCCGAACTGGGGAAACGCATGATTGACGGGGAAGTAGATGAGCCCGGTCAGCCGCTGAAGCAGGGGCACGTGGGCGAAGATGGGCATGGCCTCCTCGGCGCCGATCACGGCCACGGGCACGATCGGCACCCCCGAGCGGATCGCGGTCCGCACGAACCCGCCACGTCCGAAGCGGCGCAGCCGGTAGCGCTGCCAGAACACCTTGCGGCTCCCCTTCTGTCCTTCGGGGAACACGAGCGCGAGCCGCTCCTCGTCGCGCAGCAGCCGCTGGGCGTTGGCCGGGTGGGCGGCCACCAGCCCGATCTTGTTGGCCAGCATGCCCACGCCGGGATAGCCCCTGAACCAGTGCTCGCCCAGCATGTAGACCGGCCGGGGCTGTGGATGCTCGTGCCGGATCGCCTGCATGATCATCGGGGCGTCCGGCGGCAGCGCCCCGGAGTGATTGGACACGATCAGCGCGCCGCCCTCGGCGGGCACGTTCTCGATCCCCTCGACCGTGACCCTGAACCAGTGGCGGTAGTAGAAGTCGAGCAGCGGCTCCACGAGGTCGAACACACGCTGCGAGCGTCCCCAATCGTCCAGCTCGCGGCCCGGCTCCGCGGCCGGGACGAGGCCGCGCAGCTCGCGCAGGTCGTGGGTTTGCTCGACCGGCAGGTCGAGCTCACCGGACCGCGCATCCCAGTGCGGACTTCCGCCGAGCGGACCGCCGAACAGGGGGCTGTCGCCGGCCAGCCCGCGGCGACTCGACGGGGTGCGCCGGCGGGTGTCAGTCACGGGTGAACGGGAGCCCGACGACCTCGGCGTCGGCGCCGTTCACGGTGACCGTGCTGCCCGGCTCGGCCTCGCGCCGCACCAGCGCAAGTGCGATCGGGCCGAAGCGAGGCGACACGGTGGTGGAGGCCACGCGTCCGACCACCCGCTCGCCGAGCAGGATGTCGCTGCCCCGCTCACCCGGCTCGGACAGCCTGAGCCCGCGCAGGTGGCGGTTGGGCTTGCCGCGGTAGTGCAGGCGGGCGACCGTCTCCTGACCGACGTAGCACCCCTTGGTGAAGCTCACCGCCCGGTGGTTGATGCCCGCCTCCTGGGGCATGGTCTCGGCATCCATGTCGTAGCCGAGGCGCGGGCGCCCGGATTCGATGCGAACGCATTCGGCAGCCTCCTCGGAGACCGCCTCCACGCCGAGCCGGTCACGCCACTCGCCCGCCTGTGAGGCGGCGCAGAGGAGATCGAGGCCCAGGTCGGTGCGGGCCCACAGGCCCTCGCCGGAGTCGACCACGGAGTGCTCGACGGCGCCCGGCGCGGGCTCCACCAGCGCGTCGGCCCCGGGGCCCACCAGCGACAGGATCGAATGGTCGGCGCTGAGGTCCTCCCACTGGACGTCGCGGCCCAGCGAGTAGGTCTGGAGCATGTGGCGCACGACGGCGTGGCCGATGGCCTCGGTGTCGAGCCAGAAGAAGTCGCCGCCGGGCGAGCGCAGGATGCGCAGGTCGGTGCGCAGCTTGCCCTTGGCGGTCAGGATCGTGGCGTAACAGCCGCCTCCCGGTTCGAGCGCCTCCACGTCGTTCGACACCTGGCCCTGGAGGAAATCGGCGGCGTCGCCGCCTCGCGCGACGAACTTGGCCCGGTCGGAGCGGTCGACGAGACCCACGGCCTCCGTGACGAGCTCGTAGTCACTTGTGGCGATCACAGCCACAGTGTACTTTTAGCCAAGCCTAAATCACAGTCGTATATTGGGCAAAGCATGGATTCTGGATCAAACAAACTTTCTCGGCGGCGTCTCCTCGGCGGCGCTGCCGCCATGGGGGCCACCATTCCGGTCCTCCACGAGATCGTGCCCCATCAGGCTCTGCACGACGTTGGCGCCTCCGCCGCCGAGCACAACGGCCACCGCGCGGCCATCCACCGCGCCTCGGATCACATCGGCGCCAAGGGCCGGGTCGACCCGGCCGTCAACGGCTTCGACCCTCAGGAGATCCTGCGCGACTTCGACGAGGGACGGGTGGTCGGCGGCGTGCGCGAGTGGGAGATAGTCGCGCAGGAGAAGGAGATCGAGGTCGCTCCGGGCGTCAAGTACCTGGCCTGGACATACAACGGACGGGTGCCAGGACCGACCCTGCGCGCCCGCGAGGGTGAGCGGCTGCGGATCCGCTTCGTCAACGGCGGCACCCACCCTCACACCATGCACTTCCACGGCGTCCACCGCGACGTGATGGACGGGATCCCGGATATCGGCGCCGGCAACATCGACCCCGGCCGCAGCACCGTCTACGAGTTCAACGCGACGCCCTTCGGCCTGCATCTCTACCACTGCCACTCGACGCCGCTGGCCGAGCACATCGCCAAGGGGCTCTACGGCGCCTTCATCATCGATCCCAAGGACGGCCGCCCGCCGGCGGACGAGCTCGTGATGGTGATGAACGGGTTCGACACGAACTTCGATCGCGCCAACGACGTCTACGCCGTCAACACCGTCGCCTTCGAGTACATGCACCGTCCGGTACGGGTCAAGCGCGGCGAGCTGGTGCGGGTCTACCTGGTCAACGTGCTCGAGTACGACCTCCTCAACTCGTTCCACCTCCACGCCAACTTCTTCGACTACTACCCGACCGGCACGAAGCTCGAGTCGCGCGACTTCACCGACACCGTCATCCAGGGCCAGGGCGAGCGAGGGATCCTGGAGGTGCGCTTCCCCTACACCGGCAAGTACATGTTCCACGCGCACGTCTCCGAGTTCGCGGAGTTGGGCTGGATGGGCTTCTTCGAGGTGGTCGACTGATGGAGGCGGCCACCGTCACCAGCCGCCGGCCCGGCTGGCTGGCCGGCCTCGCGCCGCTGCTGGTGCTGGGCCTGGCGATCGGGCTGTTCGTGGCCCTCGATGCGCCAGGGCTCGACCGTGTCGGCGTGCCCGAGGAGAACCTCGCGGTGGAGCGGACCGTGCTCGAACCGGGCCAGATCGAGCTTCACGTTCGCAACGACGGCGCGGATCCGGTGGAGATCAGGCAGGTGATCGTCAACGACGCCTTCACCGCGTTCACTCAGTCCAACGACGACATCGGCCGGCTCGGCACCTCCACGATCGACGTGCAGTACCCGTGGCTGGAGGGCCAGGCCTACGACGTCGTCCTGCTCACCGCTACCGGCGCGACCATCGATCACGCCATCGAGGCGGCGGTCGACACGCCCGAGGCCGATATCGGCTTCTACGGGCTGATGGCCCTGATCGGCCTGTACGTGGGGGTCATTCCGGTGGCCATCGGCATGCTGTGGCTGCCCTGGGTGCGCGGGGTGGACCGCCGCTGGATGCGCTTTCTGCTCGCCTTCACCATCGGGCTGCTCGCCTTCCTCGGCGTCGACGCTCTGCTGGAGGGCACCGAGCTGGCGGGCACCGGCCCGGCCTCTCTCGGTGGCGCGGCGCTGGTCTGGCTCGGCGCCGCGGGGGCGTACCTCGCCCTCGCCGCCACCGATTCGTGGCTGAGAGCGCGCAAGGGGCGCGAACAGGAGGAGACCGAGAGGGCGGGCGCGAGCTTCGGCTACCGGGCCGCCTTCCTGGTGGCGCTCGGGATCGGCCTCCACAACCTCGGGGAGGGACTGGCGATCGGCTCCGCCTACGCCGTCGGCTCCCTGGCGCTCGGCGCGGCGCTGGTGGTGGGCTTCGCCATCCACAACACCACCGAGGGGCTGGCGATCGTCGCCCCGGTGTCCCGCGAGCGGCAGGTGCGGCTGGGACGCCTGGTCGGGCTCGGCGTGCTGGCCGGCGCTCCGGCGGTGCTCGGCGCCTGGATCGGCGCGTCGGCATTCAACCCGAGCCTGGCGGCGCTGATGTTCGGCATCGGCGCCGGCGCCATCGCACAGGTCATCGTCCAGATCGCCCCCCAGGTGCGTGACGACAGCGGGCGCTTCCTGCACCCGCTCGCCTCCATCGGCCTGCTCACCGGCCTGCTCGTGATGTATGTGACCGGGCTGCTCATATCCGTCTGATGGCCACGAGCGCAGACACCAGCGAGATCACGGGCGCCGTCCAGGACTACGCCAAGGCGATCTGGTCGCTGTCCCAGCGCAGCAAGGAGCCCGTGTCCACGTCGGCGCTCGCCGAGCGGCTCGATGTCTCGCCGGCCTCCGCCTCCTCGATGGTCAAGCGCCTCGAGTCGATGGGCCTGGTCTCACGCGAGCCCTACCACGGTGTCCGCCTCACGCGCCCGGGCGAGCGGGTCGCGCTGGCCGTGCTGCGTCACCACCGTCTGCTCGAGCTCTACCTGGCCGAGGCGCTGGGCATGCCCTGGGATCGCGTGCACGACGAGGCGGAGCGCCTGGAGCACGCCATCTCACCAGAGCTCTCGGAGCTGATCGCCGACAAGCTGGGCAACCCGACGCGTGACCCGCACGGCGATCCGATTCCCACCGCGGACGGCGAGATCGACGAGGAACCCACCCGCGCTCTGGCGGACCTCCGCCCCGGTGAGCGGGGGGTCTTCACCCGCGTGTCCGACTCCAACTCGGAGATGCTTCGCTATCTCTCCGAGCGCGGGATCGCGCCGGGCGACGAGCTGGAGCTGACCGGGCGCGAGCCGTTCGGCGGGCCGCTGACGGTGCGTGCCCGAGGGCGCCGCCACGCCTTCGGAGATCAGCTGGCGCGGGCGATGCGCGTGGTCACCACCGGGTAGCCTCTACGCCCGGATGCCCCTCGCCGACGACTTCCAGGCCGTGGTCGACACGCTGCCGCCCGACTGGACCCAGCTCGAGCTCGACATGCGCATCTTCGACGAGGACCGCTACATCGAAGCCGCCACGCTCATGGTCCAGATCAACGCGTTGCCGTACTCGCAGGCCGACTGGCACTGGCGCATACGGGTCGCCCGCGAGTTCGGGCACGCGGCCGCGGCGGAGACCGTCCACGGGACGCTCGCCCTGATCGACGAGCAGGGCATCGCCGGCGAGCTGCTCGTGCGCGAGGCCCGGACCGGCCGGGTCGAGGTGGTCCAGATGTGGGGCCGGCCGGAATCGGTGCGCCAGGAATTTCGTCTCCGTCGCGACCAGTAGGCGGGAGGATGGCCCGAGTGGCGCTCCTCTGCCCCGATCTGCTCTTCGGCTCGAAGCTTCAGGGCGCTCTCAGCGCAGCCGGCCACGATCTCGTCGCGCCCGATGACGACGCCGAGTTGCTGGTGGTGGACCTGACCGCGGATCCGGACGAGCAGATCGAGCGGTCGAGGGTGGCAGGCCTGCCCCGGCTCGGCTTCTACTCGCACGTCGAGCAGGACGTTCGCACGCGCGCCGAGCAGGCGGGTTTCGAGCGGGTGGTGCCCCGCTCGCGCATGGCGCGCGAGCCGGCCGCGCTGGTCGAGGCGATGCTGGCCGCCGGCTAGATCGTCAGGTTGGCCCGGCGACGGGCCTTCTCGTCCATCAACGCGAGATCGGCCGTGCCGGTCAGCTCGTCGGCGTCCATCTCCCCGGTCAGCTCGGCGAGGCCGCAGGAGATCGTGACGGGCTGGCCGTCGGGTGCCTGAACCTCCTCGTGGAAAGCGGCGGTGACGCGCTCGCACACGCGAGCGGCGTCATCGCGGTTGGTGTCGGGCAGCAGCACGGCGAACTCGTCGCCGCCCCAGCGGAAACAGCGATCGCCGCGCCGTATCGCGCCCTCGATCGCCGCACCGGCGCGGACCAGTAGCTCGTCTCCGATGAGATGACCGAACTCGTCGTTGATCCTCTTGAAGCCGTCGAGGTCGCCGACCATCAGACTCAGCGGGGCGCCGTTGCGCCGCACGCGGGCGAGCTCCTGGGTCAGCGTCTCGTCGAAGGCCCGCCGGTTGGCCAGCCTCGTGAGGGCGTCGGTGCGCGCTGATTCCTCGGCCAGCTGCTCGGCCGCGCGCAGCCCGGCCTTCTGCTCGTCGGTGCCCCGCACGAACAGCAGCGACAGCAGGGCGATTCCGGTGAGCAGCACCAGGTAGGCGACCGTAGCGCCGGCGGTGTCCCGGTCCCAGCTGTCGTAGATCAGCGGGGCTATCGCCACCGCGGCGAGAAGGAGGAGGTAGGCGGGCATCCGCCGCGCGGGGTGAAGCGAAGCGCTGCCGAACACGTTCAGGAGCAGGAGCTCGTTGTACGGGCTGTCGACGCCACCGGCGAGCCACTGGAGCAGGGCGATCTGGCCGAGGCCCACGAAGCTGGTCCACGACAGCATGCTCAGGGTGACCCGCGAGGCCGGCCGGGCGATCCAGGCGGCGAACCCCAGCGACACCATCACGCTCGCGCCGCCCAGCCACCAACCGGCGTCTCCGATCGCCTCGGTGGGCGGCGCGAAGCCGAACAGGAGCAGTGCCAGGGCCGCGCCCAGCAGCCACACGAGAACGGCCAGACGCCGGAAGAGGCTCAGGTTTGACAAGGAATCGGCCACGCTCACTTCGATGATCGGCGAGTTGCGCCGAATCATTTACCACGCGGCGCGGCGAATGCGCGGTCCACGTCGGGCCTGGCGTCGAGGATCCCGAAGCGCAGGTCGAAGTCGGCCCAGCCCTCGAGTGCCCGCCGGTCGAGGCGAATCGGCGGACGCAGAGCGGGCGCCACGGCCTCGAGCTGGGCACGGATCAGGGGCCGGTCCGCCCCCGAGGCCCGCACCAGATCGTCGACCGCCGCGCGCCGGTCGCCGAGCGCGGTGCGGGTGCCGGTCGCGAGGGCGGCGAGCACGGTGTCGACGAGCTCGCGCCGCTCGTCGAGCGTCTCACGCTCAACCGCCAGGACGAGCTCGGGGTATCGCGGCGCTCCGAACTCGTCGACCCGGAACTCGCGGGTGCGCACGCCGCGCGCACGCAGGGCCACGCCCTCGACGTTCCAGAACGAGACCACCGCGTCGACCCGCCCGGTGACCAGGCTCGGCACCGCGGCGAAGCCGATGGTCACCGTCTCCACCCGCCCGTAGTCGCCCCCGTCCGCCTCCACCACGGCACGCAGCACCGCCTCGTCGGAGGCCAGCCCGGTCACGCCCACGCGGCGGCCCTCCAGGTCCCGGGGCCGGCGCACCTCCCCGGCGCGGGCGATGACGGCCGCCAGCGGGCGCTGGACCAGAGCGCCCACGCCCACCACGTCGCTGCCCCGTTCACGCGCCAGCCCGAGGTCGTGGATGTCCACGACGGCCATGTCCGCGCGGCCGGCCGCCAGCAGCTTCAGCGAGTCGGTCGAGGCGCCCGGCACACGTACCTCGAGATCGACGTCCCCGTCGTCACGCTCGGCGGCGTAGATCCCGGCGTGGACGGCGTTGGGCTGGAAATCGAGGGCGAGCGTGGCCTCGCGTCCCTCGTCGCCCCCGCCACAGGCGGCGAGCAGCAGCAGCGGGGCGAGCACCCAGAGGGGCACAGGGAGAAGGCGGCGCACGCCGGCAAGGCTAGGCCGACCGGAGCCGGATCTACACTGCCGCGCCGTGCAGGATCGAGGGCCGGCCGCCTATCTCGCCGAGTTCGTCGGCACGCTCCTGCTCGTCTTCTTCATCACGGCGGTGGTGTCGCTCTATGGCCCCGAGCCGTCGCCGGTCAACCCCAACCCGTTCGTCGACTTCGGGGTGATAGGGCTGGTCCACGTGCTGCTGCTGTTCGTCCTGATCCAGACACTGGCGGTGGTCTCGGGCGCGCACTTCAACCCGGCGGTCACGATCGCCATGACGTCGCTGCGCCAGATCAAGCCGGCGGACGCCCTGATCTACGTGGTGGCCCAGCTCGCCGGCGCGGTGGCGGGCACGCTGCTCACCAAGGCGATCCTGCTCGACGAGGGCAGGGCCGAGAACTACGGCGCCACCACCGTCTCCAACGTGGTCGACGGCGCGGCGCTCCCCGGGATGATCGTGGAGGGGCTGGGCACGTTCTTCCTGGTCTGGGCGATCATCGGTGTGGCCGTCAACCCCGGCGCCACCCGCGACTGGGCCGCATTCGCCATCGGCGGCGCCCTGGGCGTGGGAGTGATGGTGCTCGGACCGGTGAGCGGCGGCGGCTTCAACCCCGCCCGCAGCTTCGGCCCGGCGATCGTGTCCGGCACCTGGGACGACTTCCTCGTCGTCTACGTGGTCGGCCCCGTGACCGGCGCCCTCCTGGCGGGCGTCATCTACTTCTACATCTTCATCCAGCCGGGCAGGACCGGCGAAGTGGGACCCGGGCCGGTGGGCTGAGCGCCGCGCACTCGTACCCGCGCGTGCCTACCTAGACTGGGCCAATGCGGCGGGTCACCTTCTCGCGGAACTTCACGCTTTCGCTGTCGCGCACCTGCCGGTGCTACTGCAAGTACTGCGCCTTTGCCACCCACCAGGCGCACCTCCACGCGCCACAGGAGGTGGAGAAGATCCTCGACGACGCGGCCCGGCGCGGCGCCAAGGAACTGCTCGTGCTGACCGGGGAGAAGCCCGAGGTCAATCCGGTGGTGGCCGAGCGGCTGCGCGAATACGGGCACGCGGACTTCACCGCCTATGTGGCCTGGGCCTGCGAGCGGGCGCTCGAACGCGGGATGCTGCCCCACACCAACCTCGGGGCGCTCTCGCGAGACGACCTCGGGCGCCTGCGCGAGGTGACCGCGTCCCAGGGGCTCATGCTGGAGTCGGTCAACCCCGACCTGGTGGTCCATCAGGGCTCGCCCACCAAGCACCCGGACGTGCGCCTGGCCACGATCCGGGCGGCGGGCGAGCTGCGCATCCCGTTCACCAGCGGGATCCTCGTGGGGATCGGCGAGTCGCCCGAGGAGCGGGTGGCCGGCCTCGAGGCGCTGGCCGCCGTGCACGCCGAGTACGGCCACCTCCAGGAGGTGATCCTGCAGAACTTCGTCGCCCATCCGCGCTACTACGGCGCCGAGCCGGCCGAGATCGCCGACGAGGCACAGCGCGCTCAGACCGCATGGCGAAGCGCTCGAGCCGCCGGGCTGGGCCTCGCCGATCTCGCTGGACGACATGCGGGAGCTGGTGCGGGAGTGCCGGCGCCTCATGCCCGACGTGGGGGTGCAGATCCCGCCCAACCTCTCCGACTGGTGGCTGCCGCTGGTGGACGAGGGAGCCACGGACCTCGGCGGCCTGTCGGCCAACGGAGATCACATCTCGCCGGAGCACCCGTTCCCGTCGGTGCACACCATGCGCAAGCAGCTCGCCCCGCGTGGCTACGCGCTCACCGAGCGGCTGTGCGTGTACCCGCAGTACATGGATGGCGACTGGCTCGAGCAGGGTGTGCTCGATGTGATCAAGACGAGCTTCTGGAGCTTCATCCCGAGGCGCGGGTCCGGACGGCGCGAGGACCGGCCGATTCGCCGTGAGCTGGTGGCCGGCGCGGTGGCCCGGGCGCGAGACGGGCTGGCGCTGAGCGAGGACGAGCTGACCGCGATGTTCGGCGAGACCCGGCCGGAGGCGATCGAGGACATGCGCCAGGCCGCCGACGCGCTGCGCTCCGAACTGGCGGGGGAAACGGTGACCTTCGTGGTCAACCGCAACATCAACGTGTCGAACATCTGCACCGTGGGGTGTGCCTTCTGCGGCTTCGGCCAGGGACGGCGCTCGCCCGACGCCTACGAGCACTCCGAGGAGGAGTTTCGCCGCCGGGTGCTGGACGCGGTCGAGTTCGGCGCCAGCGAGATCTGCATGCAGTCGGGCATCCATCCCGAGTGGACCATCGCCGACTACGAGCGATGGCTCCGCGTGGCCAAGGACACGGCGCCGCAGCTGCACATGCACGCCTATTCGCCGATGGAGGTCGACCATCTTGCGGCCGACCTGCCGCTGGACGAGGTGTTCGCCCGCCTGCGGGCGGCCGGCCTCGGCTCGCTGCCGGGCACCGCGGCCGAGGTGCTCCACGACGGCGTGCGCCAGCGCATCTCCCCGAACAAGCTGCCGGTGGCGCGCTGGGTGGAGATCATCGAGGCCGCGCACGAGGCGGGCCTGCGCTCCACGGTCACCGTGATGTTCGGCCACATCGAGGAGCCCTGGGAGCTGGCCGAGCACATGCGCGTGGTGCGGGAGCTCCAGGAGCGAACCGGCGGCTTCACCGAGTTCGTGCCGCTCTCGTTCATCCCCTTCCACACGCTGCTGGGCCGCACCCACGGGATCGAGGAGATCTCGCGCGAGGAGAACCTCAAGCACACGGCGGCCTTCCGGCTCGCGCTGGGCCGGACGGTCCCGAGCCTGCAGGCCAGCTGGGTGAAGATGGGTCTCGACGCGGCCACCGAGGCGCTGCGCTGGGGAGTGAACGACCTGGGCGGCACGCTCATGGAGGAGTCGATCTCGCGCATGGCGGGCTCCTACCACGGCGTGATGCTCGAGCCGCACGACCTGATCGGCGCCGCCCATGCGGCCGGCCGCCCGGCCGCGGAGCGCGACACGCTGTACGGCATCCGGCGGCGCCACGAGCTGCCCGTCGCGGCGTAAGCGCGCGCCGGTCACAAGCCCTTTACGGCCTGTTTGCAGGGTCTTCACCGGAGTTCCCTGTGCCTCGCCAGACTGGCGTGACATGGCCACCCTTCGCCGGCGCGAGCTGATCGGGATGGGGCTCGGCGGCGTGGCGGCCGTCTCGCTGGGCGCCGCCTTCTGGGACGACCTGTTCGCCGAGGCCGAGAGCGCGCCCCTCAGGAAGGGCCGCGGCTACGGCCCACTGGCCGCGCCCGACGCCAACGGGGTGCGCCTGCCCGAGGGCTTCCGCTCGCGGGTGGTGGCCCGTGGCGGTGAACCGGTGGGGGCGAGCCGCTACCGCTGGCACGTGGCCTCGGACGGGATGGCCGCGTTCGGTCGCGACGACGACGGCTTCGTGCTCGTCTCCAACTCGGAGGCCTACGAGGGTGGCGCCTCGGCTCTGCTCTTCGACCGTCGCGGTGAGGTCACCGACGCCTACCGGATCCTGGGCGGCACCACCCAGAACTGCTCCGGCGGGGCGACCCCGTGGGGCACGTGGCTGTCGTGTGAGGAGGTAGAGGACGGTCTCGTGTGGGAGTGCGATCCGTCCGGGCGCCGGCGTGCGGTGGCCCATCCGGCGATGGGCGTGTTCAAGCACGAGGCGGCCGCGGTGGACGCCGCGGCTCGCCGCATCTACCTGACCGAGGACCTGATCGACGGCGGCCTGTACCGCTTCACCCCCGGGCGCTGGCCGGACCTGTCGGCCGGGCAGCTCGAGATCGCCCGTGTCGACCGCGGCGGCCGGGTCGCCTGGGTGGAGGTGCCCGATCCGCTGGCCCGCCGGGAGCGCACTCGCCACCAGGTGCCGGGCAGCCAGCGGTTCGAGCGGGGTGAGGGCATCTGGCTCGACGGGTCGACGCTCTACGTGAGCACCACCGCCGATCACCGCGTGCACGCCTACGACACGCGCCGCGAGCGCATCGACGTCATCTATGACGGCCTGTCCTCCCGCAGCGCCCCGCTGCTACGCGTGGACCAGCTGACCGGCTCGCGCGGGGGAGAGGTGTTCGTGTGCGAGGACCTGGCCACCGAGGAGATCGACATGGGTGTGATCGATCGCGACCGCAAGGTGTCGAGGTTCCTGTCGGTCACCGGACCGCAGCACGCTCGTTCCGAGCTGACCGGAGTGACGTTCGACCCCTCGGGGCGGCGCATGTTCGTGGCCTCGCAGCGCGCCTTGCCGGAGAACGATGCCGAGCCCGGTCCCGGGGCGATCTACGAGATCACGGGACCGTTCCGCGGCACGGCCGCCTGATCAGGCTCCGACCCAGCGGATCCGCGCGCCCGTGATGCTCGCCGTCGAACGCCGCGCCGGCGCCGTTTCGAAGACCTCCAGCCGGCGGACGACCTGTTCGCGCTGCCGGTCGAGCTCGGCCAGCCGAAGCTGGAGACCGTCGCGGACCGCCTCGAGCTCCGCTTCCGACAGCAGGCCGGCACCGGGCGACCGTGAGGGGCGTGCGCCTTCGGCCTCGCTGGCGAGCGGAGGCAGTCGCACGAGCGATGCTTCGAGCGCCGCAATCTGCGCTCGAAGCTCCCGGCGCGCGACCGCCGGGGCGGACGAGTCCGCCACGAAGCTTCCGCGTCCGTGCTCGGTGCGCACGAGGCCCTCGTTCTCCAGGCGCAGGTAGACAGACCGCACGGTGTTGACGTTCACGCCGGCGGCCGTGGCGAGCTCTCGCAGGCTGGGCAGCTGATCGCCCGGCGCCAGCTCCCGCGAAGCGATCAGGTCCTTGAGCTTGGTCGCCAGCTGGGTGCCAAGCGCCACCGGAAGCTCTCGCACCAAGCGGTATTCGGCCAGGTCTGGGGACACAGCGACAGAGTATCCAACTGTGCGGCTGTGACAACACAGCGGCGACTGTGATAGCACAGCAGTGTGCACGGGATCTCTGACCTGGGGGAGATGGCGGGCTTCAGCGCGCGCGTCACCGGGGCCGTGCTCTCCGGGCGGGTGCTGCGCTTCTTCGGCGAGGCGCTGCGGCAGGCCGGCATCCTGATCCTCGGCTCGGCGCTCGTCATCTGGGGCACCGCGTTCACGCTCGGCCTCACGTGCGGCATCGAGGGCGCCTATTTCAGCCGCTCCACCGGCACCCCGCCGTACGCGGGCGTGTTCAGCGCCTGGTGCGACCTGCGCGAGATCATCCCCTACGCCTTCGGCTACATGATGTCGGCCAAGGTCGGCACCGGCCTGGTGGCCGAGATCGGCGCGATGCGCATCTCGGACGAGATCGACGCCCTCGAGGTGATGGGCGTGGACTCGCTCGTCTTTCTATGCGCCACCCGCCTGCTCGCCTGCTGGATCGTGTTGCCGTTCATCTATGTCGGCGCCGTGGGCGCCGGCTTCTTCGCCAGCTACCTGGCGGTGGTCCAGCAGGTCGGCGAGGTCAGCTCGGGTGGCTACTTCCTGATCTTCTGGATGTTCCAGAACCCGCCGGACCTCGTCTTCAGCCTGATCAAGGCGATGGCGATGGGTACGGCCATCGTGTTGATCGGCTGCTACTACGGCTACACGGCCAGCGGCGGTCCGGTGGGCGTGGGCACGGCCACCGCCAAGTCGATGGTGCTCAACACCGTGATGGTCCATCTGATCGGCATGGCCGGCACCCAGATCTTCTGGGGCTCGAATCCGCGTGCACCGATCGGCGGCTAGGCTCGTCGCATGGAAGCCACCGCGGCGGTTCGTGTGCTCGACAACTACGTCGGGGGTGCCTGGACTCCCGCTTCGGAGGGAGCTGACGCGCTCGACGTGACCAACCCGGCGTCGAGTGAGGTGCTGGCGCGGGTGCCGTTGTCGGCGGCGGCCGATCTGGACCGGGCGGTGGAGGCGGCGCGGGCGGCGCTGCCGGCGTGGCGCGACGTGTCGGTGATCGCCCGGGCGCGTCATCTGTTCGCCCTGCGGGCGGGTCTGGACGAGCGCCGCGAGGAGCTGGCGCGCTCGGTCACGACCGAGATGGGCAAGACGATCGGCGACGCGCGGGCGGAGGTGGCGCGCATGATCGAGATGGTCGAGGCGGCGTGCGCGATCCCCACGACGATGCAGGGACGGATCCTGGAGGACGTGTCGCGCGGGATCGACGCGGAGACGATCCGCCAGCCGGTGGGGGTGTGCGCGGCGATCGTGCCGTTCAACTTCCCGGCGATGGTGCCGTTCTGGTTCCTGCCGTTTGCGATCGGCTGCGGCAACACGTTCATCCTCAAGCCGTCCGAGCAGGTGCCGCTCACCCAGCAGATCGCCTTCGAGGTGCTCGACTCGCTCGGCCTGCCCCCGGGCGTGGTCAATCTCGTGAACGGGGGGCGCGAGATCGTGGAGGGGATCCTCGATCACCCGGGGATCGACGCGGTGTCGTTCGTGGGGTCGGCGCCGGTGGCCAAGATCGTCTACGAGCGCTCGGCTCAGGCGGGCAAGCGGGTGCAGGCGCTGGGCGGGGCCAAGAACCACATGGTGGTGATGCCGGACGCGGTGATCGACAAGACGGTGGCCGGGATCGTCGGATCGGCCTTCGGGGCCGCCGGACAGCGCTGTATGGCCGGCTCGGTTGTCGTGACCGTCGGAGAGGCCCACGAGCGGCTGGTGCCCGCTCTGCGCGAGGCCGCCGAGGAGATTCGGGTGGGCGACGGGGCAGACGAGGACACCGAGCTCGGTCCGGTGGTGTCCGAGCAGGCGCGCGAGCGGATCGTCTCCATGATCGAGCGCGGGGTGGAGGAGGGGGCCGAGCTGTTGGTCGACGGCCGCGATCCCGCGGCGGCGGGCGAGGGCTGCTACCTGGGGGCCACCATCCTCGACGGGGCGAGGCCCGAGATGGACATCGTCAGCGAGGAGATCTTCGGACCCGTGCTGTCGCTCGTCCACGTGGACACGCTCGACGAGGCGCTCGAGACCATCGCAAGCTCCCGGTTCGGCAACGGGGTGTCGATCTTCACCGAGTCGGGGGCCGCCGTGCGGCGCTTCAAGCACGACGTCGACGCCGGCATGGTCGGGGTCAACATCGGCGTGGCCGCGCCGGTGGCCTTCTTCCCGTTCTCGGGCTGGAAGGACAGCTTCCTCGGCGACCTGCACGCCCACGGCCCCGACGCCGTCGAGTTCTACACCAAGAAGAAGACCGTCACGAGCCGCTACTACTCGAGCGGCGAGAGCGGCGCGTACTTCGTCGAAAGCTGAGCACCCGTGGCCGGCGCGACGCTGCTCGCCGCCGCCGCGTTCTTCGGAGGAGGCTCCGAGGCCGTCGAGCCCACCGCGACCGCACGGCGCTGCCCATCGCGGGCTCCGGAAGGGATCAGGATGCCGCCCTGGCTACAGGCTCGGCGCGCCACCCTGCTCGTGGACTCGGTTCTCCTGGGCGCCGTGCCGGCGGTGCGGGCCCGGCGCCCGTGCTGGCGGATCGGGGTTCGTGGCCGGCCCGCGCTGATGGTCGATGATGCCGCGCGCCAGCTGCGCGCGCAGGGGCGGCGGGTGGCCCCGCTCGTGGTGGTGGGCCTCGGCTACAACTCGCTCTGGGAGCGTGATCGCCGCAACTACTCGAAGTGGGCGACGCGCTTCGACAGCCACGCGAGCGTGCTGGTGCGAACACTGCGTGGTCTGGGTGCCCGCCAGATCGTGTGGGTGACCCTCCGCGAGCTGCGCCCGGGCCTCGTGCCGCCCGGCGGGCACGATCAGTTCGCGCGCTACGCGTGGTACTTCCCGTACGTGAACAACCGCCTGCGGCGGCTGGACCGGCGCCGCCGCGACACGGTCATCGCCAAGTGGCACATCGCCGCCGACCGGCCCGGCCTGACCTACGACGCCATTCACACCAACACAGTGGGCTCGCGTGTCATGTCCCGCACCATCTGGCGTCGCGTGAGCAGGGAGGCCCGGCGGCAGGGCCGGTCAGCAGGTCAGCGGAACAGGTCCTCTTCCGCCGGCCTGCGCAGCGGCGCGGCACCGGGGCCGTCCTCGGCGCTGACGTAGCGTTCCAACCCTCGCACCAGCACCGCGGGCTGGCGCGAGCTCTTCGAGCGGGCAAGGTCGGCCACCCCGGCCGCGGCGTCGGCCACCGCGATGCTGGTGACCCGCAGCTCGCGGCCGAAGGCGTCGGGCCGGCCGCGCCATTCCTCGATCGGCGTCAGGCCGGCAAGTCCAATGGCAACGTCTGTCTGGCCCATGCGCCACGCCCGGCCGAACGAATCGGTGACCACCACGGCCGGCCTGACCCCACGCGCACGCCCGATGCCTTCGCGCAGCCGCCGCGCCGAGGCGTCGGGATCCTCGGGCAGCAGCACCAGCTCTCCCTCCGTGGAGGCGTTCGACTGGTCGATGCCGGCGTTGGCGCATACGAAGCCGTGCCGGGTCACGGCGATCAGCACGCCGTCGGTCGCCCGCAGCAGCTCCGTCGACTCGTCGAGCACCGCCTGCACCAGGCGCGGGTCCTTGTCGTGCTCGGCGGCGAGCTCGCGCGCCTCGCGTCCCGGATCGATGTGGGCCAGGATCCGTGTGCGGCCCTCGGCCTTGGACACCACCTTGTGGGCGATCACCACCACGTCGCCGTCGCGCAGGTCAGGCGGCGCCGCCGCGGCCACCAGCCCGGCGAGATCCTCGCCGTAGCCGATCCCGGGCAGCGGGGCCAGGGCGGTGACGGTCAGCGGGCTCAGGCGGCGGGAGCGGGCGCCGCCCGCGTGGCTGAAGCACGGGCGCGCGACCGGTCGAGCTGACGCAGCGCACCGCGGGTGGAGGGCGCATGGCCGCGCCGGGTTTCGAGCGCCAGGGACAGCTCGGCCAGGTCGTCCGGCGTGTCCACGTCGAGCATCAGGGTGGACAGCTCCGCCACCACAGGCTCCACACCCGTCGCGCGTGCGGCGCCCATGTGGCGCTCGAAGCTTCCCGGGCCGAAGCTCGGCGCGATCGCGTCGGGCGGAGCGAGCAGCAGAGCGTTGGTCCCGGTGCCGTGGCGATCGGGCACCACCGCCACCGGCGGCGCCTGCGCCAGCAGGCCGTCGACCTCGTCCGGGTCGAGCAGGGGCGTGTCGCCCGGCACCAGCAGCACGCGCTCGTAGCCCGCGTCGATGGCGTGGCGGATGCCGATCGAGGCGGCCTGCGACTGGCCCTGCTGGTCGGGATCCCTCAGCACCTGCACGCTCTGGCCGAGGGCGACGCTCTCAGCCACGCGGTCAGCGGTCACGACCGCGACCGCGTCGAGCCCGGCGACGTGCCGCAGCGAGGTGAGCACGTCCGAGAACATGGCCTGCGCGAGCGCCTGGCGCGAGCCGGCCCCGAGCTGACCGGCGAGCCGTTGCTTGGCAGCGCCGAAGCTCTTCACCGGGAGGATCGCGATCGTTCTCATCAGGCGGCCGGGGGGACTGGCCGAGAGTAGCGCGATGAGGTCCCGGGCCCCAGCCTCGCCTAGCGAAGCTTCGCCGCAAAGTCGAGGGTGTTCGTGGCGACCCGCACACGCTCCCGTGCGTCGGCCATGAGCGTGGGAACGACCAGCGAGGGCAGCCCCTCCACCGGCTCGTCGGCCACCACGCCGTCGAGCACGTCGCGGTACGCGACGGCGATCCCCTGGGCGCTCCGCTCGATCGCGGCGTAGTCGCAGAAGGCGTCGGTGGGGCCCTTGAGCGTGCGACCGCCCACGAACGGGCTGACCGCCACCACCGGCGCGCCGGCCTCGCGCAGCGCGTTCCTCATGCCGGGAAGGGCGAGGATCGGCCCGATCGAGATCACCGGGTTCGAGGGACCGATCACGATGACGTCTGCGTCGCGCAGCGCTCCGAGAACGGCTTCGCTCGGCTCCGCCGCCTCCACGCCACGCAGCTCCACGCTCTCGACCGGGCCGCGAGCCCCCTCGACGATCATGAACTCCTGAAAGGGCAGGCTGAGCCCGCGGGCGTCCACCCAGGTGGCCACGGGCTGGTCCGACATGGGCAGTACCCGCGCCTCCACACCCATCGCCTCCACCACCGCCGCGTGCGCCTCGGTCAGCGAGCGTCCGGCGCGCAGCAGCTCGGTGCGCACGAGGCACATCGCGAGGTCGCGGTCGCCGAGGCGAAACCAGGACGGCCGGCCCGCCTTCTCGAGCGCCTCCATGACCCGCCAGCTGTCGTCACGCAGGCCCCAGCCCCGCTCGTCGATCTCGTCCGCCAGCCACCAGGTCACGAGGTCGGGGTCGGGCGAGACGTGAACGCCGTAGACCTCGACGTCGTCACCCGTGTTGGCGATGACGGTGAGCCGGCCGGCCACCTCGGCCAGTCCGCGAGCGAGCTTTGCCCCGCCCGTACCGCCGGAGAGAAGGGCCACGTCCACGGGGCGGCCACCCTAACGAACGGATAGGCTGCCGCGCGGCTTGAGACTGGCGCAGCGCACAGCCCTGGTCACCGGCGGCGCGTCTGGCATCGGCGCCGCCACGTCACGCCGCCTGGCAGCCGAGGGCGCCAGCGTGGCGGTCACCGACCTGAACCTCGAGGGCGCCCGGGCGGTGGCCGGCGAGATCGACGGCGCCGCCTTCGAGCTCGACGTTCGCTCGCCCGATTCGGTGCGCGCGGCGTTGGAGGGCACGGCGAGCGAGCTGGGGCCGGTGGACATCCTCGTCAACAACGCCGGCTACGACGAGTGGAGCTTCTTCACCCACACCGACCCGGAGCTGTGGGCTCGTGTGCTGGCCGTGAACCTGGTGGGCGTGCTGGCCTGCACCCACGCCGTCCTGCCCGGCATGCAGGAGCGCCGCCGCGGCCGCATCGTCAACGTCTCCTCGGAGGCGGGCCGGGTGGGCTCGAGCGGCTCCGCCGTGTACTCCGCCGCCAAGGGAGGGGTGCTCGGCTTCACCAAGGCGATCGCCATCGAGAACGGCCGCTACGGGGTGACCTGCAATGCGGTTGCTCCGGGGCCGATCGAGACGCCCCTGCTGATGGCTGCGCCCGACGCGCTGGGGGAGAAGGGGCAGCGGCTGGTGGAGAACATGGTCGGCGCCACCAACCTTCGCCGCCTCGGCCAGCCCGACGAGGTGGCCGCTGCGATCGCGTTCCTCGCTTCCGACGACGCGTCCTACGTGACCGGACAGTCGCTCGGCGTGAGCGGCGGGCTTGCCAGAATCTGAGCGTGCCCGACGTCACCGAGACGGTTCGCATCCGCGAGGTCGGACCCCGCGACGGCTTCCAGAACGAGCCCGAGGTCATCGCCACCGCGGACAAGGTGAGGCTCGTGGAGATGCTGGGCCGCACCGGGGTCCGGCGCCTGGAGGTCACGAGCTTCGTCCGGGCCGACGTGATCCCGCAGCTGGCCGACGGCGCCGAGGTCCTCCGCCGCGCCGAGATCCCGGACGACGTGGCGGTGACCGTGTTGGTCCCCAACGAACGGGGACTCGACAACGCGCTCGACGTGCGCGACCGCTTCAGCGAGATCAACCTCTTCCTGTCGGCCTCGGAGACCCACAACCGGAAGAACGTGAACCGCTCGATCGAGGAGTCGCTCACCGGGCTCGAGCGAGTGGTGGCGCGAGCGCGCGAGGAAGGGCTGCGCTGCGAGGGCGTGATCTCCGTGGCGTTCGGCTGTCCCTACGAGGGGGAGGTCCCGCGTGATCGGGTCGTGTCGATCGCTCAGCGGCTGATCGATGCCGGATGCGAGGAGATCGCCTTCGGCGACACCACCGGAATGGCCAACCCCGGCCAGGTGCGGCGCTTCTTCGGCGAACTCGACCTCGACGTGGAGCTCACCGCTCACTTCCACAACACCCGTGGTCAGGGGCTGGCCAACGTGCTGGCGGCGCTCGACTCGGGCGTGCGCTCGTTCGAATCCTCGTTCGGCGAGCTGGGCGGGTGCCCGGTCCCTCCCGGAGCCACGGGCAATGTCGCCAGCGAGGACCTGGTCTCGATGCTCCACGAGATGGGGTACGACACCGGCATCGACCTGGAGCGCCTGGTGGCCTGTGCCCGAGAGGCGCAGCGGCTGCTCGGCCGCCCGCTGGGCAGCCACGTGCTCACCGCCGGACCGGTGGAATGGCACCGGGCATAGCCCGCGCGATTCCTGGGTAGCGATCGCAACATGTCGACGCCGACGGAGGAGAGGCGCGGCGAGCCAGAGGGGGATAAGCCCGAGATCCGAGACATCGGACGGGGCGGGACCTACCGCACGCTCGACGAGCAGACCGAAGAGGGCCGCCTGTCCGCCGCCGAGGAGCGCTTCGAGCGCCGCCGCCGGACGATCGGCCTGTTCCTGGGGCCGGTCGTCTTCGCCGTGCTGCTGCTCCTGCCGCTCGGGCTCGAGCCGAACCAGCACCGGCTGGCGGCCATCCTCGGGCTGGTCGTCGTGTGGTGGGTCACCGAGCCCATCCCGATTCCGGTCACCGCGCTGCTCGGGGTCGCGCTCGTGGCGCTGCTGGAGGCCACTCCGCCGCCCGAGGAGGGGGACTCGCCCGTCGACGTCGTGTTCCCCACGTTCGCGGACGACACGATCTTCCTGTTCATCGGCAGCTTCATCATCGCCGAGGCCATGGTGGTGCACGGGCTGCACCGGCGATTGGCCTATCGCGTTCTGTCGATGAAGGCGGTGGGCGGCTCGAGCTTCCGCATCATCCTCGCCTTCGGCCTCATCGGCTTTGTCACGTCCCCGGTGATGTCGAACACCGCGGCCGCGGCCATGATGCTGCCGATCGCGCTCGGCGTCATGGGCGTGGTGGGCGGAATGGTCACGAGGCAGCTCGAGGGGGACCACGACGTCGAGCGGCTGCGCTTCGGCGCCGCGCTCATGCTGGTGATCACCTACGGGATCACCGTGGGTGGCCTCCTGCTGCCCATCGGCAGCCCGCCCAACCTGATCGGGCGCGAGCTGCTCGAGGCCGAGACGGGTGAGCCGATCACCTTCTTCGAATGGTTCGTGATGGCCCTTCCGATCGCGGCGATCATGTTCGTCGCGGTGGTGCTGATCGTGACCCTCATGAACAAGCCCGAGGTGCGCCACGTCGACGGGGTCGAGGAATACGTGCAGGAGGAGCGGGGCAAGCTCGGGCCGCTGTCGAGGGGCGAGAAGAACACGCTGCTCGTGCTCGCCTTCGCGCTGATCGGCTGGTTCCTGCCCGGCCTGGTCGGGCTGATCTCCGGCGACGACTCTGATGCCTACGTACAGGTGAGCGAGGCGTCCAACGAGGGGATCGTCGCGCTGATCGCGGCGTCCCTGCTGTTCGTGCTGCCGGTGAACTGGCAGGAGCGCAAGTTCACCCTCAACTGGAACCAGGCGGCCCGCATCGACTGGGGAACCGTCCTCCTGTTCGGCGGCGGCATCGTGCTCGGGGCCATGCTGTCCGAGACCGGCCTGGCCGAGGAGATCGGCACGTCGATCTCCGATTCTCTTGGGGTATCGAGCGTCTTCGGCATCACGGTCGTGGTCGTGATCATCGCGGTCCTGATCTCCGAGACCACGAGCAACACGGCCAGCGCCGCGATCGTCGTGCCGATCGCGATCTCGATAGCGGTGAGCGCCGACCTCAATCCGACCATCCCTGCTCTGGCGGCGATCTTCGGGGCAAACTACGGGTTCATGCTGCCCGTCTCCACGCCGCCCAACGCGATCGTCTACTCCTCGGGGTTGCTCCCGATCACGCGGATGCTGAAGGCGGGAATCGTCTTCGACATCATCGGTGCCGTGCTGTGCATCGTCGGCGTGTTCGTGATGGCCAACCTCGTGGGGCTCGCGTAGCCGTACTCCGCCCCTCGCTGCTCGCCGTGGCCGCGGGCACGGCCACCGTGCTGCCCGGGTTCCTGGTGGGTGCCCTCGCGCTCCAGATCCGCGGCGACCTGGGCGTGAGCATCTCTGCCGTGGCCGCCGGGGTCACCGTCTTCTTCCTGGCGGGAGCGTTCGGTGCCGGGCCCGGCGGTCGCCTGTCGGAGCGCACGGGGGCGTTGCGGGCGATGCGCGGGGCGGCGCTCACCAGCGCCATCGCCCTGCTCGCGGCGGCGGCCGTCGCCGACTCGCTGGCCGTCCTGTTCGTGTTCCTCGCGCTGGCGGGACTGGCCAACGCGGTTGCCCAGCCGGCGATCAACCTGTTCATGGCCGACCAGGTGGCGCAGGAGCGCCAGGGCCTTGCCTTCGGCATCAAGCAGTCCTCCATTCCCGCCGCTGTGCTCGTCAGTGGTCTTGCTCTCCCGCTTCTGGCCATACCGTTCGGCTGGCGCGCGACCTTCGCCCTCTGTGCGCTCCTGCCGCTGGCGGTCACCGTGGTCCTCTCCCGCGAGGCGTCCTCCCTGCGGCCCGCGCTCGTTCGAGACCGGGCTCCGCGTCCGTCGCAAGCCCTGATCCTGATCGCCCTGGGCGCCGCCCTGGGCAGCGCCGCGCCGGGCGCGCTCAGCGCCTACCTGGTGGCGGCGGGAGTGGATGCCGGCATCGGCGAGGGCACGGCGGGCGTGCTGGCGGCCCTGGGCAGCGCCCTGTCGCTCTTGGTCCGGCTGTCGGTGGGCGTCCGCGCCGACCGCCGCGGCGACTACGGCTTCGGCATGGTCACGTTCCTGCTCCTGCTCGGCTCGGTCGGGTTCCTGCTGCTGGCCATCGGCCAGCCGGCCCCCTTCGTGGTCGGCGTCGTGCTGGCGTTCGCACTCGGTTGGGGCTGGCCGGGGATCTTCAACATGGCCGTCGTCCATCTCCACCGCGAGGCACCCGGCGCGGCCACGGGTGTCAGCCAGACGGGTATCTACGTGGGGGCGGCCGGTGGACCCGCGGCCTTCGGCGCGCTCTACTCGGCGGCGGGCTTTGCCACTGCGTGGGTCGTGGCCGGGGCGGTGGCCGTAGCAGCGGCTCTCGTTCTGGCGCTGGCGGGACGCAGGGCCGCGCTTATCGGATAGGGCCTCCACTTCTAGGTGGTTGAACGCCTACCAGTTGGGGTATATCCCCTTTTGCCGCCGGGGCCGGTATTCGGCATATGGGTTCCCCCGACCCAGCCTCGGCAACTGCGCGCGGGCTCGGGTCCAGCGGACCCGGGCCCGCCGCGCGACTCTCTCGGTCAGCGCCCGGCGAACTCCGGATTGCGCTTCTCGAAGAAGGCCTTCGATCCCTCCGCGAAGTCCTCGCTCGCCGCCAGGGTCTCCTGGGCGGTGACCTCGAGCTCAAGCGTGGTCTGCAGGGCCGGCTTGGCGGCGGCGTCGAGCACGCGCTTGGCGAGACCGACGGCGCGCGGGGCGCAGGCCAGCAGCTCACCGGCGAACGCGTCGGTGAGGCCGTCGAGCGAGTCGCCCGGGCCGATGCGGTTGGCGAAGCCGATCCGATGCGCCTCGCGCCCGTCGATCACCTTGCCGGTCATGATCAGCTCTTTGGCGTTGCCCAGCCCGACCACGGCCGGCAGGCGAGAGCAGCCGCCCACGTCGGGCAGCAGCCCGATGCGCACCTCCATGATCCCGGCCACGGCATCCTCGGCCATTGTGCGGAAGTCGCAGGCCAGCGCCAGCTCGAACGCGCCGCCGAGCGCGGCGCCGTGTATCTGGCAGATCGTTGGCTTGGGCATCTCCTCGAGCAGGTTCCACCAGCGCAGGATCGGCCCGCGGAAGCGGCGCAGCTTCTCGGGATTCTCCGACAGGTCGCGCAGGTCGCCCACATCCATGCCCGACGAGAACAGGGGTCCCTCGCCGCGCACCACGACCACACGGGCGGAATCGTCCCCGGCGGCGTCCTCGATCGCGGCGCCCAGGGCCTCGATCAGCTCGCCGTTCATCGCGTTGCGTTTCTCGGGCCGGTTCAGGACGAGATGACGTACCCCGTCGCGGTCCTCGGTGCGTACCAGTGCCATTCGCCAACCCTATCTCGGGTCTCACGCAGGAACCCCTGCAGGACCCGCGGTCCCGGAGGATTACGCCGCCGCCGCACGAAGCCGCCAGGGTGCCGGAAGTTCCCACGCAGCCCGAAGAGCAGCCCGTTACCCGCGCGCCACGCGCTGTCGTCGGCGCACTGATCGGCGCCGAGGTGGGTGCCGCCGCCGGCCTGCTGTTCGTGGGCGACGTGCCGCTCGCCCCGCTCGGCTGCGCGGCCGCGGGAGCTCTGACCGGGCCGGTGGCCGCGCGCGGGATCGCACACCTCCGCACCATCCTGGTGGGGCGTTGGCTACGAGCAAAATTGCGACAGGCACATCCGCCGCGGCCCCAGGCCGCCAAGCGCTAGCGTCCTCGCCCCCATGACGAACCTCAAGGAGGCCCTCGACCGCGCCCGGGGCGGCGGTCCGGCGCGCCATCACGCGAAGTCGCGCGATCAGGGCAAGCTGCCGGTGCGGGAGCGGGTCGAGCGGCTGGTGGACCCGGGCAGCTTCATCGAGGACGCACTGCTGGCCAACTGGGAGCAGGAGGGCTTCGGGGCCGATGGCGTGATCACGGGCATGGCCCGCGTCGGGGGACGCTCCGTAGCCCTGATGGCCAACGACCCCACGGTCAAGGCGGGCTCCTGGGGACCGAAGACCGTCGAGAAGATCATCCGCATCCAGGAGCAGGCGCTCGAGCACCTGGTGCCGATGATCTACCTGGTCGATTCCGCGGGAGCACGCATCACCGACCAGGTGCAGATGTTTCCCGGCCGGCGCGGCGCGGGGCGCATTTTTCACACCGAGGTCAAGCTCTCCGGGGTCGTGCCGCAGCTGTGCGTCCTGTTCGGTCCGAGCGCGGCGGGCGGCGCCTACATCCCGGCCTTCTGCGACGTGGTGATCATGCGCGAGGGCAACGCCTCGATGTACCTCGGCTCGCCGCGGATGGCGGAGATGGTCATCGGCGAGAAGGTGACGCTCGAGGAGATGGGCGGCGCCCGGATGCACACCGGCGTGTCTGGCTGCGGCCACTTCCTGGTCGGCAGCGACGAGGAGGGCATCGACCTGACCAAGCGCTACCTCTCCTATTTCCCCTCGAGCTGGCGCGAGCCGGCGCCGGTCAGCGTGGGCGAGTCACCGTCGGCCGGCCTGCCCGACATCCCCGCCGACGAGAACAAGCCCTTTGACATGCTCGGCCTGATCGACGCCCTGGTCGACGCCGGCTCGTTTCTCGAGGTCCAGCAGCGCTGGGCCAAGGAGCTGATCGTGGGCTATGCCCGCCTCGACGGCCGGGTGATCGGGATCGTGGCCAACCAGCCCAAGCAGAAGGGCGGCGTGCTGTTCGTCGACTCTTCGGACAAGGCCGCCCGCTTCATCTGGACCTGCAATGCCTTCAACATCCCGCTGCTGTTCCTGGCCGACGTGCCCGGCTTCATGATCGGCACCCAGGTGGAGCGCCAGGGGATCATCCGCGCCGGGGCCAAGATGATCTCCGCGGTTTCAGAAGCCACGGTCCCGAAGCTCTCGGTGATCGTCCGCAAGGCCTACGGCGCGGGCCTCTACGCCATGGCCGGCCCGGCCTTCGACCCGGACGCCTGCATCGCCCTGCCCGACGCCAAGATCGCCGTGATGGGTCCCCAGGCCGCCATCAACGCGGTGTTCTTCAACCAGCTGCAGGCGATCGAGGACGAGGACGAGCGGGCCCGCCGCACCGAGGAGCTGCGCTCTGAGTACAAGGAGGAGATCGACATCCTCCATCTCGCCTCGGAGCTCGTGATCGACGCCGTCGTGGCTCCGGAGCTCCTCCGTGACGAGCTCTGCAACCGGTTTGCCGCCTACGCCTCGCGCGAGCGCAGCTGGCCGGCGAAGCACAACGCGGTCACGCCGGTCTAGCCCCTGCCCTCACCGCCCGCGCGGCGGAGGCTCCGACATCAGCTCGATGCGGTGGCCTCCCGGCGCGCGCACGAAGCTTCTCGGCACGCCCCACTGCTGGGCGCGGTCCTCGACGTCGAAGCCCTCCGACCGCAGCTGCGCGACCACGGCGTCGTACTCGTCGACTACCACCGCCGCGTGCCCCTCGGGCGCCACCACCGGCGCTTCACTCCAGAGTAGGTGGATCTGGGTGCCGTTGCGCTCGAGCCATGCGCTCACCTCCGGCAGCGTCCCCGGCGGTTCGACCGGTACGAAGCCGAGGCGTCCCCAGAAGGCCTCGGCCGCAGCCCGGTCCTCGCGGCGCATCTCGAGCGTCACGTGCTGAAGCACGCCGAGGAGCGTACGCCGATCACGGCGGCCGGATGGCGCGGGTGGCGCCGGGTGAGGAAGCCGAGGGCGCTCAGGTCCCGTTCGCAGGACTCCACCGAATAGGGCGGGTGGATCTCCACCGCCACGGTCCTCACGCGCTCGGTCCAACCGGTGTTGCGCGAGAGCAGATCGCGCTCGGCGCCCTCGATGTCGATCTTGGCGTAGTCCACGATCGCCTCCCGGTCCTCGAGGGCGAGCAAGGTCCACGGGGAGATGGCCCTGGCCCCGGTCACGGCGAGGTCGTCCTCGAAGGGCGCGTCGGTCACGTGGTGGCCCGCTGTGGAACCGTCGAAATGGACGTATCGCAGCTCGCCGTCGTCGGGCCAGACTCCACCCTCGATCACCTCGCAGCGCGCGCCCCAGGGCGCCACGTTGAGCCGAGCCAGGGCGGCGTTCTCCGAGTCGAGCTCCACGCCGACCACGCGTGCGCCGGGGTGGCGCTCGGCCAGGTCGGCCATCGTCAGGCCGATGTTCGCTCCCAGGTCCCACACCAGCCGTGGTCCGTGCGCCAGCGCCTCAGCCGGCGGCCGGTGGTAGGCGCCGGCGAACGTGCCCCACACCGTGTCGACGTCCGAGGTGCTGGGCCTCACCAGCACCTCGCGCCCGCCCAGCTGTCGCAGCTTCAGTCGCACGGCGCGGCCGCCGGAGCCCACGTGTCGTTGGACCCGTGTGAGGCGCACGTAGGTGCCGAAGCTGCGCGGACCCGCGGTCACGCGCACCGCAACGAAGGCGAAGCGCAGGAGCGCCTGGACGGGGGCCGGCAACCGTGCCAGCCGGCGAGCGAGGCTGTCGCGGCGGACGCCGGCCACGCAGCGGACCGTACCCGGACCGTGCGTAGACTCGAACGGTGACCTCACACCGCCCCGTTCCACCCCGCTATCGCTGGGTGGTCCTGGCGGCGGGAGCCGGGGCCACCGCCGCGCTGGCCGCGGTGCAGGGCGGCCTCCCGGCACTGGGCCCGGCGATCCAGGAGGAGTTCGGGCTGTCGCTCGTGGAGGTCACCGCGGTCTTCACCTCCTTCGCGATCGGCACCGTCACGACGCTGCTGGCCTGGGGCGTGCTGGCGGACCGGGTGGGGGAACGGAGGGTGATCGCCGTCGGCCTCGGCCTGGGCGCTCTGCTCATGGCCGGTGTCGCCGCCTCGAACGGGTACGGGGCACTGCTTGGCGGCACCGCACTCGCCGGCGCGCTCGGCTCCAGTGCCATAGCGGCGAGCGGCCGGGCGGTGTTCAGCTGGTTTCCCCGGGACGAGCGGGGGCTGGCGCTAGGCCTGCGTCAGACGGCGGTGCCGGCGGGGGCGGCCCTCGCCTCCTTTACCCTGCCGCCGCTGGCGGCCGGGCTAGGGCTGGACGCCGCGTTGTACGCCCTGTCGGCGGCCATGCTCGTGGCCGCGGCAGCCGCCGGGATCTGGCTGCGCGAGGGCCCGCGGCAAGCGTCGGCCGCGCCACCCGCTCCCGACGCCGTGCGCGACCCGCGCATCTGGCGGCTGAGCGCGGCATCGTCGCTGATGATCGTCGGGCAGGTGGGTGTCACGTCCCTGCTGGTCCTCTATCTGTTCGGCGAGCGCGGGTGGTCGGCCGCCACGGCCGCGCTGGCGCTCGGCGCTGTCCAGCTCGGAGCGGCCGCGGCCCGGATTGCCGCCGGCCGCTGGTCCGACGTCCGCGACGCCCGCATCGAGCCCTTTCGCCGGCTGGCCACCGCGGCCGGAGCTCTGCTGCTCGGGGCCGCCGTGCTCACCCCGGCGCCGGCGGCGATCGCGGTGCCGGTGCTGATGGCCGGTGGCGTGGCCGCCATGAGCTGGAACGGCCTGTCCTTCACCGCGGCGGCCGAGATCTCCGGACGCCGCCAGGCGGGTACGGCGATGGGAATCCAGAACACCGCCATGCGGATCGTGGCCGCCGCGGTGCCCGTGGGCCTCGGAGCGCTCGCCTCCGGAGTCTCCTGGGCCCTCGCGTTCGCCGTGATGGGCATCACGCCGCTGATAGCGCGCGGCCTGCTGGGGCCACTGCGCGACGACGAGGACGCCCGGCGGCGCCGGCGCGAGGACCGCTTGGCCGGCCAGTTGGTTTAGGAGAGCCCGTCCCGGGAAAGCTCGGCTCGGCCGTCGACCGCAGGGCGATCCCCTGGCGGTTCGGGCACAGGCCCACCAGGCGAGACCCGCCCGGTGAACGATCTCAACGGAGGAGACCTCATGCGCAAGTTCGTCTTGCTCGTGGCCGTGGCCGCCATGCTGCCCCTGGCGCTGGCCGGCACCGCAAGCGGCCATCCCGACGAGGGGGAGGTCTACATCCCCTGGATGGACAAGGTGAGCGCCGACCGCGTCACCCGCAGTTTCCTGGGAGCTGATGCCGAGTTTCAGACGAACGCCGCTCCGGACCCGCCCGGCGATCGCCGGATGACCCTGGTCGGCAACGCCGACAAGGACGGCACCGTCAACTCCGACCTCGCCTTCTGGGGAGATCTTGCGTATGCGGGTAACTACGACGGTTTCCGCATTCTCGACATCCGTGACAGCCAGCCGCGGGTGCTGGTCGACTTCGCCTGCCGCGGCCCGCAGAACGACGTGAGCGTCTACGAGATCCGCGGGAAGCGCTACCTGTTCCAGTCCATCGATACGCCGCAGACGGCCGAGGACTGCACGAGCCAGGACAGCCCCTTCTCGCCCACCGATCCCACCAGGCGGATCCCCGGCTTCGAGGGAATCCGCATGTTCGACGTGACCGATCCGGCCAACCCGGTGTTCCTCAAGGCGATTCAGACCGCGTGCGGATCTCACACCCACACGCTCGTGCCGGGCGGCAGCGCCCTGTACATCTACGTGTCGTCGTATCCGCTCGGAAGCGGCGTCACGCCGGCGGACTACACGGGTCCGCTGCCTCGCTGTGAGGTGCCCCACCAGAAGATCTCGGTGATCAGCGTGCCGTACGCGGATCCCACCGACACGTCGGTGCGCGAGGACATGCTGAGCGAGGACACCACGCCCAACGCGGGCGGAATGAAGGCCTGCCACGACATCCAGGTCTTCATGCCCAAGAAGGTCGCCGTGGCCTCCTGCGCCGGGGACACCCAGCTCTGGAGCATCGCGAACCCCGGTGACCCCACGGCCGCGGACGACGAGCCTCATACCCACATCCGCAGTCCCTCGGCTGCCGACCAGTTCGAGTTCATGCACAGCGCGTTCGTCAGCTGGGACGGCAAGAAGTTCGGGACGATGGACGAGACCGGCGGCGGCGTCGAGGCCGAGTGCGACGGTGCGGCCAGCGACGACGGCTTCTACTACTTCTACAAGATGGTGAAGCCGGGCGATCCCGCTCCCGCCCTCGAGGCCCGTTACACGATCCCGCGTCCGCAGACACCCGAGATCTGCGTCTCGCACAACGGCAACCCGATTCCGCTGAAGGGCGGGCGCGATGTCTCGGTGATCGCCTACTACCAGGGCGGCAACTCGGTCATCGACTGGACCAATCTGAACAACATCCGCGAGATCGCCTACTCCGATCTGGAGACCGGCGTGGGCCTCGCCGACTCCTGGTCCACCTACTGGTACAACGGCCTGGTCTACGTGAACGGCGGCCTGAACCGGCGTGGCGCCACGGGCAACCGAGGTGTCGACGTGTTCAAGCTCGACTCGCGCAGGCTGCGGACCAAGCGGACCTGGGCGTACTCGAATCCGCAGACCCAGGAGGGCTTCCAGCGCCCGTAGCTCTCTGAAGGCACGAATCGCACATGGGATCGGCGCCCTCGCCGCCGCCACCGGCCTGGTGGCGTGCGGTGGGGGCGCCGCTGCCGTGGACAGCCCGGTGCTGGACCCGGCGGGACAGGCCCCCTACGTAGGAGCCCTGGAGGTCGATCCGGCCGACGGCTCGGTGCTCCTGGCCACCAACGCCGGCCTGTATCGGGTGCGCAAGGGCGGGATGACTCCGGTGACCGCCCGGATGGGGAAGAACGTGGTGTCCAAGGGCCTCTCGTTTCGCTTCACCGGTCCGGGCGAGGCCGTGGGCGGTGGCCATCCCGGCCGCGAGAAGTCGCGCTGGCCCGTCCTGGGTCTCGTGACCACCGAGAACGGGGGCCGCACCTGGCGCTCGGTCTCGCGTCTCGGTGCTTCGGACTTCCATGCGATTGCGGCGTCGGGGCCGCTCGTGGCCGCCGCCGAGGGCGGCAACGCCACCGTGTTCGTCAGCCGCGACGGCGGCCGTACCTTCGAGACGCGCACCACGCCGCTCGCGCTCAACGATCTCGAGATCGACCCGGCGGACCCGCAGCGCTGGATCGCCTCGAGTGAGCAGGGGCTGCATCTCTCGACCGACGAGGGCCGCACCTGGCAGCCGGCTGACAGCGGCGGCGGCGCGCGGCTGGCGTGGCCCGCCACCGACCGGCTCATCCGCACCGACATCGATGGCCGCGTGAGCAAGAGCTCGGATGGCGGCGTGACCTGGGAGATCGCCGGCAGCGTCGACGGAGAGACCCAGGCGCTGGCGACCAATGGCGGGGACGTCCTCTATGCGGCCGACCTCGACGGCGTGGTGCGCGTGTCGCGCGACGGCGGCGGCAGCTGGTCGGTGTTCGCCCGGCCATAGAATCGGGCGCAATGCGCGAGGGAGACCTTCTCTGGGAGCCGTCCGGCGGTTCACAGCTGGCGGAGTTCATGGAGGAGCGCGGCTTCGGCGACTACCACGAGCTGTGGCAGTGGTCGGTGAAGGACCTGGAGGGGTTCTGGAGCGCCGTATGGGAACGCTTCGAGGTGGGGCCCAGGCCGGAGCGCGTCCTGGGGAAGAGGGAGATGCCCGGGGCGGAGTGGTTCCCGGGCGCTCGGGTCAACTACGCCGAGCACCTGTTCCGCCAGGCTCGGCCGGGAGAGACGGCGATCGTCCACGCCACCGAGTCGAGCCCTCTGGCCGAGCTGTCGTGGGACGAGCTGCGCGATCAGACGGGCCGCTGCGCGGCCGGTCTGCGGCGCCTGGGGGTCGGCCCGGGCGACCGGGTGGCGGCGTACATGCCGAACGTCCCCGAGACGGTGGTGGCCTTCCTGGCCTGCGCGTCGATCGGGGCGGTGTGGTCGAGCTGCGCGCCCGAGTTCGGGGTGCCGACGGTGGTCGACCGGTTTGCGCAGATCGAGCCAAAGGTGCTGATCGCCACGGAGGGCTACCGCTATAACGGCAAGGACTTCGACCGGCGCGACCGCGTCCGGGAGATGGAGGCGGCGATTCCAGCGCTCGAGCACACGGTGATGGTGCCGTCAGGGTGGGATGAGCTGTTGGCCGAGCCGGCGGAGCTGAGCTTCGAGTCGGTGCCCTTCGACCACCCGCTGTGGGTGCTCTACTCGTCGGGCACCACCGGGTTGCCCAAGGCGATCGTGCAGGGCCAGGGCGGCATCCTGCTCGAGCAGCTCAAGAAGGCGCACTTCCATTCGGATCTCTCGGCCGGCGACCGTTTCTTCTGGTACACGACCACCGGCTGGATGATGTGGAACTTCCTGGTCAGCGGGCTGCTGGCCGGGTCCACGATCGTGCTTTACGACGGCGCTCCTGACCCCAATCGGCTGTGGGACTTCGCCGCCGAGGCCGACGTGACGAGCTTCGGCACGAGCGCGGGCTTCATCGGCGCGTCCATGAAGGCCGAGGTGGAGCCGCCGCGGCCGCCGCGGCTGCGCAGCATCGGGTCGACCGGGTCGCCGTTGCCGGTGGAGGGCTTCGAGTGGGTCTACGAGAAGTTCCCGGATGTCTGGCTCTATTCGACCAGCGGCGGCACCGATCTGTGCACCGCCTTCGTGGGGGCCTGCCCGGTGCTTCCGGTCTACGCCGGGGAGCTGCAGGCGCGCAGCCTCGGCGCCGCGGTGGAGGCGTTCTCCGACGACGGCCGGGCGCTCACCGGCGAGGTGGGCGAGCTCGTGATCACCGAGCCGATGCCGTCGATGCCCCTCTACTTCTGGAACGACCCGGACGGCGAGCGTTACCGCGAGAGCTACTTCGAGATGTTCCCCGGCATCTGGCGTCACGGCGACTGGATCAAGATCACCGAGCGCGGCACGGCGGTGATCTACGGCCGCTCGGACTCCACCATCAACCGCGGCGGCGTGCGCATGGGCACGAGCGAGATCTACAGCGCCGTGGAGGGCGTGGACGAGGTGCTCGACTCCCTGGTCGTGGACGTCGAGGGGGAGATGCTGCTGTTCGTGGTGCTCAGAGACGACGCCGAGCTCACCGACGAGCTGCAGGCCGAGCTGCGCCGCCGCATCCGCGAGCACTGCTCGCCCCGCCATTCGCCCGACGGGATCGAGCAGATCGCCGAGGTGCCGCGCACGCTCTCCAACAAGAAGCTCGAAGTGCCGGTCAAGAAGATCCTGCTCGGCGCCGATCCCTCCACCGCCGCCAGCCGCGACTCGCTGGCCAACCCCGCCGCACTCGACTGGTTCGCCGAGCGCTCAGGGGCCGGCGCTAGCTCCTCTTCCTGAGCTCCGGCCCGATCTCGGCGTCGATGCGGTGGATGAGCTCGGCGCAGAAGGCCTCGGCCTGGGTGAGTGAGCGCTCGGTCAGCCGCCGGGAGGCGTACCCGCGCTCGTCGGAGCAGGTGAGGGTGACCGCCGGCAGGCCGCCGGTCCGGGCGGCGTAGCCATCGCTGGGTGAACGTCCGATGACCGATCCGGCCCCGGCCTCAGGGGCGTCCTCGGCCACGCCGGCGCAGAGATCGACCAGCTGGACGTGGGCGCGCAGGGCCACCACCGGGCCCTCACGGCGCGTGTAGCGAGGCGCGTCGTCGCCGACCCGGTCGAGGTTCAGCACCACCGTGCGCTCGGCGTCGAGGGCTCCGCGGTGCCGAAGCAGAAAGCTGCGCATGCCCTGGGCCATCGCTTTGCGCGAACCGGTGAACAGGAGGTGTACGCCAAAGTGCTCGAGCTCGACTCGCTCGGCCATTCTCAGCGCCAGCGCCACGCCCGACGCGTTGTCGTTCTCACCGGCCTGCGGGTTGGCGAAAGCGAGGTCGAGTAGCAGCGGCACGGCGGCCAGCACCCCGATCGTGACCAGGAACTGCAGGACGTCGAGCGCCGGACCGGAGGACCCGTCGAGACGCAGAAGGCATACGACAACCACCGCAGCCAGCGCCCACACGAGCAGGGCGTAGGGGGAGAGCGGCCTCCGGAGAGGGCCGGGCAGGGCGGCCAGGAGGCGGCGAACACTGTCGCCCGCCGCCAGTCCGCCCGGACCGCTGTCGATGTGAGCCACGATCAGCAGGTCGCCCGGACGGTCGCCGTCTCCCCAGGAGACGAGGTTCTGGGACTCTCGGCGCCCGAGCAGCCGGCGCGTGGTCGTGAGAATGCCGCCGGCGTCGACCGCGGTGAGCACGGTCGCCAGGAGCGCCAAGAGCACGGCCAGCTCCGGCTGCACGAGCGACAAGAGGCTCGCCGCGATACCGGCGAGGGCGTGCAGCGCGTAGGCGAGAGGCCAGCGCGGCCAGACGTCGAACGTCTCGATGTCGGCCCCGCGCCCGAGCGCGTGCAGCCGCGCGGCGAGGTGCTCTGCCGCCGCTCGCTCGGCATCCGACCCCGGAGGACGCGGGCCGGCGCCGTCGGCGAGCGCCTCTGCCTCGGCGAAGGTGTCGACCGTCATCCGGGGTGGCAGTATGCCCGCCGTGGACCAGGGCAGAACCGGCGCGCTCGTGGCTGGGGCGAGCGGCGCGCTGCTGATGGCGAGCCTGTTCCTGCCCTGGTTCGGGCTCGACGTGCGCGTGGAGCTGCCGGGCGACGCCGGCTCGGCGACGGTCGAGGAGGCGCGTGTCAACGCGTTCGAGGCGTTCCGGGTGATCGACATCGTTCTGTTCGTGTCCGCCGCGCTGGGCGTCGGTCTCGGAGCTCGCTCGCTGGTTCCCCGCGCTGCTCCAAACCCGTTGCTCGCGAATGCCGTGGCGATAGCGGCTGCCCTGTCCGCGCTGCTGATCGTCCTCCGGCTGCTGAATCCGCCGGGCTTCGAGGTGGCGGCGCAGGAGCTCGACACCGTCACCGGACGGCGGATCGGAGCGTTCTTCGCCCTGCTCGGGACGGCCGGTATGGCCTGGGGGGCTACCCGGGCCGGTTCCGCGCGGCCAGATACTTCCCCTGCCGCACCGCCTCCACGGCTGGGCGACCGGGCTTGAAGCCGGGCTGGGAGGTCTTGCAGATCTCGGTGAGCGCGTAGTAGACGCTGCGACCGGTGCGGTTGAGGGTCTCCCGCGCCACGACCTTCCTGAGGGCTGGATCCTGAGCGAGGGCGAACTCCGCCCGGATCACGAGCTTCGCGCTCTCGGGGTGGAGGGTCTGGCGAGCGAGATCGCGGCAGGTGAGCGCGTACGGGTCGCGTGCAACCTCGGTGGCGTGGTCGGGCTCAGGTGTGCCCGTCACGCGAGGTTCCTGCTCTTCATTGCCGCACGCCCCACCGGTGGTGGCAACCGCGAGACCGGCGATGAAGGCCGTGAGCGCTCTCATCATGCGAGTACGGCGGATGGGATTCGAACCCACACGCCCTTTCGGGCAGCGGTTTTTGAGACCGCCTCCTATACCAGTTTGGACACCGCCGCTCGGTCCGCTAAGTGTAGGTCCTCGTCAGGCCGGTTGAACGCGACTGCCCGGCGCGACGTCGCCCTGAGCGACCTCCACCTCGACGTTCCACTTCTGCTGAAAGCCCCTCATGGCGAAGGCGACCAGGAGCAGCTGCACCGGAATGAGGATCACCGTCAGCAGGCCGAGCATCGCCGGATCCAGCGCCGGATCGGCAAAGCCGGCCTTGTCGCGCTCGAACCACGCGGGGCCCGCCACCGCGGCGAACACGGTGAACAGGACCGCCAGCGCAGCCGCCACCGGCAGCACGCCACGGTTCCAGCGCGCAACGTAGAAGGCCATGACGGCGTACACGATGATGTAGGCGATCGCGACGATCTGTGCGCCCTGCAGCTTCGACCAGCCACCCACGGTGACGATCAGGATCAGGGCGGCGCTCACCACCAGCAGGAGCACGACGATGGCCTTGGTGGCCTTGGACTCGGTCTTGTCCCGGTTGGGGCGGACGAGAACGGTGTCGGCCATCGGCGACACCCTAACCTGTGACGGGTCTGATCGCGCCGTGGCAAAGCGGGCGTGGCGGAACTGGCAGACGCGCGAGGTTTAGGTCCTCGTGGTCGAAAGACTGTGGGGGTTCGAGTCCCTCCGCCCGCACTCGGCGCCGCTACGATCTCGGCCCCAGGGGCAGTAGCTCAGCTGGTGGTAGCGCCGGTCTCCAAAACCGTCGCTCCAGGTTCGAGTCCTCGCTCCCCCGCCTTCCCGTAGGTTTCTCCGCGCACCGCACCCGGGCAGGAGGACCCGCATGCCGTCAGTCGAGACCGTCAACGGTCCCATCGACGTCGAGGAGCTCGGCACGACGCTCATCCACGAGCACTTCCGGACGACCGACGAGGCGATGCGACATCAGTTTCCGCACCTCTACGACGAGGAGGCCGAGTGGGAGGCCGCAATGGCCGACGCTCACGCGGTCAAGGGGCACGGGATCAGGACGGTCGTGGATCCAGCGGCGATGTACCTAAACCGGGACGCCGCCTTCAGCAAGCGCGTAGCCGACGAGGCGGGCATCCAGGTGGTGCTGGCCACCGGTATCTACACCTACGACCACCTGCCTCAAGGACTTCTGAGCCGCGACGAGGATGCGATCGCCGACATCTTCGTCCACGAGATCGAGAACGGGATCCAGGGCACCGGCATCAAGCCGGCCTTGATCAAGTGCGCAGCCGACGAGCCCGGCGTCACGCCCAACGTGGAGAAGGTGCACCGCGCCGCCGCGCGGGCCAGCAACCGGACCGGCAAGCCGATCATGGCCCACTCGAGGCCGGCCAGCGGGACGGGTCCGGAGCAGATGCGCATCTTCGCCGAGGAGGGTGTCGACCCGACCAAGATCCAGGTGGCGCACACCGGAGACACCGACGACCTCGAGTACATCGAGCAGTTGCTCGAGACCGGATGCTGGGTCGGCCTCGACCGCTACGGCATCGACATCTACCTGCCCACGCCCAACCGCAATGCCACCACGCTGGCGCTGCTCGAGCGCGGCTACGCCGACCGCATGTTCATCTCACAGGACTACTGCTCGTCCATCGACTGGTTCCCGCCTGAGGTCCAGGAGTACCTCAAGGCCAACGAGGTGCCGCACTGGAGCATGACCTTCCTGTTCGACTCGGTAATTCCCGAGTTGAAGGAGCGCGGCATGACCGACGAGCAGCTCGAGCAGATGATGGTCGACAACCCCAAGCGCTGGCTGGGGACTTAGCCCTCGAGCGCGGACATCACGTGCTTCACGCGGGTGTACTCCTCGAACGAGTAGCCCGACAGGTCCTTGCCGTAGCCGGAGTGCTTGAAGCCGCCGTGTGGCATCTCGGCGACGAGCGGGATGTGGCAGTTGACCCAGACACACCCGAAGTCCAGCGCGCGTGACACGCGCAGCGCGCGCTTGTGGTCCTTCGTCCACACGCTGGAGGCGAGGCCGTACTCGGTCCCGTTGGCCCAGCGCAGCGCCTCGTCCTCGTCGCTGAACGACTGGACGGTGATCACCGGGCCGAAGATCTCGCTGGTGGCCAGCTCGTCGGCCTGCTCGACACCGTCGATCACGGTCGGCTCGTAGAAGTAGCCGTCGTCGGTCGCGCGCTCGCCTCCTACGAGCACCTTGGCGTGGTCGGGGGTGCGCTCCACCATGCCGTTGACCTTCTCGAGCTGGTCGGCGTTGTTGATCGGAGGGATGAAGAAGTCCTCCGAATCGGGCTCCTCGTCCTTTGACAGTCGCACCGTGCCCGCCTGCTCGACCAGCGCGGCGGCGATGTCCTCCTGCACGCCCGCACCCGCCAGGACGCGCGTCGCCGCGGTGCAGTCCTGCCCCGCGTTGAAGTAACCGGCCACGGCGATGTCCTCGGCCGCGCTCGACAGGTCGGCGTCGTCGAACACGATCACCGGTGCCTTGCCCCCGAGCTCGAGGTGCGTGCGCTTGAGCGTGTCGGCCGCCGAGCGGGCCACGGCCTTGCCGGCGGCGATGCTGCCGGTGATCGACACCATCTGCGGAATCGGATGCGCCACGACTCCGGCGCCGGTGTCGCGATCGCCACAGACCACGTTGAACACCCCTGGCGGCAGGACCTCGGCGAATAGCTCGGCCATGTAGACCGTGCTGGCCGGCGTGGTGTCGGACGGCTTGATGACCATGGTGTTCCCCGCCGCCAGGGCAGGCCCGAACTTCCACACCGCCATCATCATCGGGTAGTTCCAGGGCGTGACCGAGCCGATAACCCCGATCGGCTCGCGCCGGACCGACGAGGTGAAGCCGGCCATGTACTCGGCCGTGGCCTTGCCCTCAAGCATGCGCGCCGCCCCCGCGAAGAAGCGGATCTGGTCGCACATCGGCGGGATCTCCTCGCTGAGCGTGAGCCCCTTCGGCTTGCCCGTGTTCTCGGCCTCGATCTCCACGAGCTTCTCTGCGTTCTCCTCGATGGCGTCGGCCATCTTCAGCATCGCGGTCATGCGCTCGCTCGGGGTGGTGTCGCGCCAGCCGTTGTCGAAGGCGGTCTGGGCGGCCTTCAGGGCGTCGTCGATGTCGGCCTCGCCCGACTTCGGAGCGGTGGCGTAGACCTCCCCCGTGGAGGGGTTGACGACGTCCATCGTCTGCCCGTCGCTCGGCGCCTTGAACTCGCCGTTGATGAAGTTGCGCAGCTCACGCGGGTCGGCCATCTGGTGCTCCTCGCAGTTAGCGGACGTCTGGCGCGGGCTATCGTAAACCGGCCCGCGGCTCAGGCCGCTCGCTGCCCCTCGGCGAACGCCTGGGTGTGCTGCGTCTCGGCGAAGTCGTCGAAGGTCTGGCTGAGCGTGTGGCCGGGCCACAGGTACTCGGCGCGGCCCTCGGCGGGGTGGTAGGCGGCCGTGTAGATCGTGCCGAAGCCGCTCGAGAACGCCGTGCTGTAGAGGGGCGGCTCGAGAAAGGCCGACACGAACCGGTCGCGCGTCATCTCGGGATCGTCGAGCAGGGCGAGGGCGAAACGCTCGCGCTCGAAGCTGCGAACGGCCCGCGCATAGTCGGGCCAGTCGTCCTCACGCTGGTGGTTCGTGGCCGCCGCCACGTCCCCGAAAACCGGCTCGCGGTCGGGGCCTACGCACGCGGTGACCACCGCGCCGGACGCGTCCAGAAGCGTCACGTTCTGGGCCGCGTGAACCGGGATCCGAGCGAGCGACGACCGCGCCTCGTCCACCGTCTCGCATGTCTCGAGCAGGTAGCGGATCACCAGCGGAATGCCGAAGCCGTCGCCCACCGCGCGCCTTCCGCCGAAGGTGAGCGAGGCGGCCAGGCCGGCGTCGTTCACCCCGTCGAGCAGGCCCCAGAGGCAGTCGCTCATGCCGATCACCCGCCGGCCGGACCAGCCGGTGGACCACACGATGCCCTCCGCGCGGGTGGCCGGGTAGTCGTAGTTGCGCACCAGCACAGGCGACTCGTCGCGAGTCCATGCTGCCTGGGTGCAGCCCACGACGAAGCCGGGCGGACGATAGAGCGAGAGGAAGCGGGCGGCCAGGCGGTCGCCTCCCGCGAGCGCCACCAGGCGCTCGTAGGTCGGAACGAGCTCCGGCATGTACTCGTCGAGCATGCGCCGGCAGTCGCTCACGCTCGGCCGTGCGTCGTCGCCGTCCTTCAGGTACCAGCGGCGGTAGGCGGGCCACATGTCCTCGAAGGAGGCCCGCCAGCGCTCGCCCGGCTCGAGCTCCTCCTTGGCCTCGAAGGCCAGCCAGTTGCCGTCGGGCGCGGGCGCCTCGTCCGGAGTCCGCCCGCGATGGTCCGGCAGCAGCTCGAGCTGGTGGCGGATGTCCTCCCAGACCGGCTTCCAGAACCGGTCGATCGCATCGGCGGCGACCTTGGGCAGGCCCAGCGACTTGACCCACTCGGGCAGCTCCGGCAGATCCGGCGTCGACGACATCTAGGTCGGGGGGCCTAGCGGTGCTCGGGCGGCTGCTCGCCGCCCGGCTGCTTGCGGCTGGCACGGTCCTCGCCGGGCCGCTCGCCGGCCGGCGGGTTGCCCTGGCCCGGAGCCCCGGGCTCCTTGAGCGCCTCGGCGGCGCGCTTGGCCTTCTCCTGTGTGGTGCCCTTGCCCGAAGCGATGTCCTTCAGCTCCTGGGCGTCCTCCTTGAGCGCGTCCGTGCCGCCGCGCTGGTCCACGATCCGCTTCGCCCTGTTCATGAGGTCGTTCAGGCGCATGGTCAACTCCTACCTGGTCGGGTTCTCCGAGGACGGTACTAACCCACACCAGTCCCGGATAAAGATCCCCAACACCTGAGCCGTCTCCACCACGGAGGGGAGGTGCACGCGCTCGTCCACCCCGTGCACTCCCTCGGCGCGGGGACCGAAGCAGAGCGCCGGGGTGTCTCCGTACAGCACGAACTGGCGCGCGTCGGTGGTCGCGGTGGAGGCGAAGAACGGCACGGTGGAGCCGGCGACGCGGCTGGCCGCCCGGCCGAACGCCTCGCCGAGCGGAGCGTCGGGCTCGAGCGTGTACCCCTCGCAGGCGAACCCGTCGTAGAGCACCTCCACCTCGAAGCCCGCGAGCGCCGGGTCCGACTCGGCCACCGCGGTCACCGTCTCCTGCACCCGGTGCTTGAGGTTGTCCACGCCCTCACCCGGGAAGTGCGCGAGCCGGCACCGGGTGATGCTCTCGCCGGCCACCGTGGACGGCCAGTCGCCGCCCCGGATCTCGCCCACGTTGAGGTTGATGGGGTGGTCGTACACGTCGTAGGGGGCGGGGGGGTCCACGTTCAGCTCCGCCTCGAGCTCACGCAGAGCGGCGACGATCGGGAACGTGGCCTCGATGGCATTCTGTCCCTCGGGGGCATCGCCGGCGTGGGCCGGCCTCCCGGCCACGCGCACGGCGAACCACAGCACGCCGACCTGGGAGTACTGGATGCCCATATTGGTGGGCTCGGTCACGATCGCCGCGTCGCCCGTGCGCCCCGCGAGCACGCAGGTGAGAGCGCCGTTGCCGCTGCACTCCTCCTCGACCACCGACTGCAGATCCACGCGGGCGCGCGGGGCCAGACCAAGTGCCTGGAGGCCGCGCACCGCCCCGGCGATGGCGGCCAGGCCCGCCTTCATGTCGCCCGCGCCCCGGCCGTACAGCCAGTCGCCGTCGCGCCGCGCGACGAACGGTGGCGACGCCCACATGGACTCGGGAGCAGGGCTGACCACGTCGATGTGCCCGTTGAGCACCAGCGAGCGGCCGTCCACCGGCTCGGCGGGCGTCCACTCTGCCACCACGTTGGCCTTGCCGGCCACGTCCCAGCTGAACGGCGACGCCCCGGGATGCGAGCGCAGAGCGTCGGCATCCAGCGGCAGCTCGACCGGCTCGAGGCCCAGCTGCGTGAACGCGTCGCGCATCACGGCCTGGCCGGCGGCCTCTTGACCCAGCAGAGTGGGCGCTTCCACCAGGCGCACGAGCAGCTCCTCCATCCACGTGGCCTCGGCGGCGATCGCGCCGAGGATCTCCTCGTCGGTCACGCAGGCACGTCGAGCGCCGGGTTGCGGTCGAAGAAGCCGACCGGCTTGAGCCAGAACGACACGGTGTCGACCGCCATCACCGGCCACTCCTCCGGGCGGGTCACGTGATGGATCCCGAACACGTACCAGAGCACCACGTCGGTGTTCTCGATGGAGCGGTTGGCCTCGGTCCACGCGGGCAGCCCGGCGTCGTCGGCGCTCTGCACGGGAAACTCGCCACACGGCCAGCGCTCGTCCTCGGCGTAGGGCGTGACCCACAGGCTGTGGCCGATCGCCTGCGCGCGACGGAACACCGGTGACGAGGGATCGAGCATGGGAGGGAAGGCACCGCCGGGCACCAGCTTGTAGCCCACCGGCGTGCCGAGACCGTTGCGCGCGCCCTCGTTCACGACCTTCCAGGCCCGTTGTGTGCCCCAGTCGTAGTCCTGCTTGCCCTCCTCCTCGGTGCGCAGCGGGGTGCTGTTCTGGACGAGGGCGAGGCCGTCCGGGTTGCCGGGCCCGATCGGCAGCGCCTCCGATTCGGTCATGTGAACGGTGTTGTGCTCGCCGTCGACGTCGAGATCGAGCCGGGCGACGATGAAGTGCTGGTGAAACGGCGCGTAGGTGCGCTCATCCACGAGCGTGCCGTAGGGCGGCTGCTCTCCTTCGGGGAAGTGCGTGGTGACCATGATCCCGGTGGCGCGCACCTCGCATTCGATGTTCCCGTCCTGGTAGAAGCGCCAGTAGACGAGGTACTCGTAGTTGGCCACGGTGGCGTGGAAGGACACGACCAGCCGCCGCGAGCGCCGCACCTCCGTCCCCGCCACCGGGTCCACGTGCTTCCACAGGACCGCGTCGTCTTCCTCATGGATGCAGATGGCGTTCCTGACCTCCCGCGGTTCGCCGTGGGCGTCGTGGACCACCGCGTCGAGGTAGGCGATCTCCCCGAGGCAGTCGCACCCCAGCTCCAGTGAGGTGGTCATGAAGCCGAGGCCCCACTCCCCGATGTCGAAGGCCGTGCGTGCCTTGTGGTCGTTTCCGGGGTCGCGGTAGGGCACGACCATCTCTGCAAAGGACATCCGGTGGGCCACCGGGCGCACGCGGCCACCGTCCTCGTAGCCGAGTCCGTGGATCACGAGCCCCTCGCGGGGGTTGAAGCCGAGCCGCATGGACCACTTCTGCCAGCGCAGGAGGTTGCCGTCGAGATTGAAGGACACGCCCTCCGGCTGGCTGATCTCGAGCGGCTTGATGTCGTCGCGCTGGCGCTGGCCGCGTACGAGCCGCGGCACGTACTCGCCCATGGTCCTCGGCCGGTCGACCGACGACTGGTCGTCCACCTCGAGCAGCTCCATCGTGTTCATGTCGACGATGAAGTGCAGGCCGCTCAGCGGATTGGCGTACGGGTTCGACCCCTCGGAGTTGTGGACCCAGACGTCGGTCCAGCCGACCCGGCGGTCGCGGTACTTCTCCGGCACGAGCAGGCCGCCGTAGGCCCAGGTGTCGAAGAGCACGCGATCGATGTCGTCGATGCCGTGCCGCTCGAGAGCCTCCCGAACCTTCGGCTCCTTGCGCAGCGCTGCGTTGCACTCGTAGAACTCGGTCTCGGTGAAGTTCGCCTGCTCGCCCGGGCGGTGCTCCCACGAGGCGACTCGGTCGTCGCCGAGCGAGACGATCGCCTTGTAGGTCTGCCCGTCGTCGCGGTTCCAGCAGCTCACGATCGCCTCGCGAGCGACCGCGTCGCCGGAGGCCAGCGCGGCCTTGGCGGGCTCCTTCAGCTCGATCGTCCCGAAGCGCCAGTTCGTCCCCGCATCGCGCTCGCGCCGCAGGATCGCCACGGCGGCGCGGATCTCTTCGGCGGAGAGCGGGTCCAGCGGGTGCATGCCGGCGCAGCCTATCCGGCATAGAATCGGCGCCCGTGACCACTCTGCGTGGCATCTCGGAGATCCGGGGCTTCTTCCGGACGAACGAGACGCCGGTCTACTTCGTCTCGCCGACGGCGTTCAATCTGCTCGGCATCGACCGCTGGGTGCGCAACTTCTTCTACGTCAACTACTTCGACTCGTTCGAGGGCAGCCACCCGCGGGTGATCGTCCCGAGGGACCGGCCCTACGAGGAGTTCGGCTCGATCGAGGAGATCTGCAACTACCTGCTGAGCCACCGCGAGATGCTCGAGCTGTATCGCTCGCGCGGGCCGGGCGGCAAGGCCGTGTTCGTGTTCTTCGACGAGGAGACCGAGAGGTGCGCGGCCGAGGCCGGCCTCGAGGTGGCCCTCCCGTCGGCAGAGCTGCGCCACCGGCTCGACTCGAAGATCATGACCACCCGGCTGGGCGACGAGGCCGGCGTGCCGAGTGTGCCCAACGTGCTCGGGCGCGCGGAGAGCTACCGGGAGCTGCTGGAGCTCGCCGAGTCGGCGGGTCTCGGCGAAGACCTCGTCGTGCAGACGCCGTACGGGGACTCGGGCAAGACCACGTTCTTCGTCCGCAACGAGGGCGACTGGGACGAGAACGCCGAGGACATGAAGGCCGAGGAGCTGAAGGTGATGCGCCGGATCGATCCGCGCGCCATAGCCGTGGAGGCGTGCCTGACCCGGCACGGCACCGTGGTCGGCCCGGTGATGACCGACCTGACCGGCTATCCCGAGCTCACGCCCTACCGCGGCGGCTGGTGCGGCAACGACATCTACCCCGAGGCCCTGTCGGCCGAGCATCGGGCGAACGCGCGCGAGCTCACCCGCAAGCTCGGTGACCGGCTCGCCCAGGAGGGCTACCGCGGCCTGCTCGAGGTGGACTACCTCGTGGACGCCGACAGCGGCGACATGTTCCTGGGCGAGCTCAACCCGCGGATCAGCGGCATCAGCTCGATGACCAACGTCAGCGCCAGCGCCTACGCCGACGTGCCGCTGTTTCTCTTTCACCTGCTCGAGTATCTGGACGTGGACTACGAGATCGACGTGGAGGACATCAACCGGCGCTGGTCAGGCCACGACGCCACCGACGTATGGAGCCAGATCGTGCTCAAGCAGCCCGAGGACCGGGTCGAGCTGCTCACCGCCACGCCGGCCACCGGCATCTGGCGGCTGGAGGGCGTGAACGGGATCAGCTTCAGCCGCTGGGGCAACGACTGGCACAGCCTGCAGGACGACAGCGAGGGCTTCTACCTGAGGGTGCTGGGGCCCGGCGACTATCTCTACAAGGGAGCCGACCTCGGCATCCTGGTCACGCGCGGGCGCCTGCAGACGGGCGAGAACGAGCTCACCGGACGCTGTCGCCACTGGATCCAGGGCATCCATTCCCAGTTCGCCGGCACGCCGGTGGACGCGAGCGCCGACCCGCCGCCGCGCCAGGACGCCCTGGCCTTCAAGCTCAGCTGACGAGGAAGCGCTCGAGCTCGGCTCTCGAGGGGAGGGCTCCCATGGCGCCGAGCTCGGTGCAGGCGATCGCCCCGGCCGCCGTTCCCCAGCGGACGGCCCGGTGGACCGCGGTCTCGTCCTCGGGCCAGCCCGGACTCTCAGACAGCACGGTGAGGGTGGCCGCGAGGAAGGCGTCGCCGGCGCCGGTGGCGTCCACCACGCGTTCCACCCGAAACGGATCGGCGTGGCCCTGGAACGACCGGGTGGCGTAGAAGGCCCCGTCGTCTCCCATGCTGACCAGGACCAGCGTCGCGCCCCGGCCCAGCAGGGCCTCCGCCGCCTCCGCCGGGTTCTCGGTTCCCAGCACCGCCACCAGCTCGTCCTCGCTCAGCTTGACGATGGTCGAGACGTCGAGCATGGGCTCGACCGCGGCGCGGAAGGCCTCGAGGTCGTCCCAGAGGTGCAGGCGCAGGTTCACGTCGAAGGCCACAGCCACGCCGAGCTCGTTGGCGAGGCTCGCGAAGCGGTGGGTGGCCGAGCGCACCGGGTCCTTGAGCAGCGGGATGCTCCCGAAGTTCGCGAACGACGCTCCTTCCAGGCACTCCACCGTGATGTCCTCCGGGGCCAGGAGCTCATCTGCGGCCGGGTTCGAGCGATAGAAGGTGAACTCGCGGTCGCCGTCCTCCGATACCTCGACGAAGGCGAGCGTGGTGCGCGTGGGCGGCGACTCGCGCAGCACCGCGGTGGTGTCCACACCCGAGGAGTCGAGCGCCCGCAGGATGAACTCGCCGAAGAGATCGTCGCCGAGCCGGCCGACGAAGGCCGCCTGCGCGCCCAGCCTCGCGGCGGCAACCGCGACGTTCGCCGGCGCCCCGCCGGGGCGGGCGATCATGGGCAGCTCCACGTCCTCCGAGGACGGCGCGCGGTAGACGTCAGCCACGACCTCGCCCAGCGTCACGATCTTCCCCACAGCGGGCCGAACCCTCGCAGAACACCGGAATCCGAGCCGTCTGACGCTTTTCGATACGGATGTGTTGCGATTCTGCGCGAGGTGTGCTTTCATACCAATACGCAACGGTCTCGTAACGTATTGAAGGGAGCGCACAATGGCACCGGTAACTGGCAGGACCTACGACCTCAGGTGGTGGACGCTCGTCGTCCTATCCGTCTCCCTGCTGGTCATCTCGCTCGACAACACGATTCTCAACGTGGCCCTGCCGACGATCCAGAACGAGCTGGATGCATCGAGCAGCGAGCTCCAGTGGATCGTCGACTCCTACACGCTGGTCTTCGCCGGGCTGCTGCTGACCATGGGCAGCCTCGGCGACCGCTTCGGCCGTCGCCGTGCGCTCGTGAGCGGCCTGGTGCTGTTCGGAGCGGGATCGCTGCTGTCCGCATTGGCCACGGGGGCGGACATGCTGATCGCCAGCCGGGCCTTCATGGGCCTGGGCGGCGCGCTCATCATGCCGTCGACACTCTCCATCCTCACCAATGTCTTCCCGGCCGAGGAGCGGCCGAAGGCGATCGGGATCTGGGCCGCGGTGGCCGGGCTGGGAATCGCGGTGGGCCCGGTGGCCGGCGGTTGGCTCATCGAGCAGTTCGACTGGACCTGGGTGTTCCTCGTCAACCTGCCGATCGTGGCCCTGGCTCTGCTGGCGTCCCCGTGGCTCGTGCCCGAGTCGCGCGACCCGGAGCAGTCGCGGCTCGATCCGCTGGGCGCGCTCCTGTCGACGGTCGGGCTGGGCGTGCTCACCTGGGCGATCATCGAAGCGGGCGGCGAGCGCGGCTGGACTGACACCGTCACGCTCGGCGCGTTCGGCGTGGCCGTGGCCACCCTCGCGGCGTTCGTCGTGTGGGAGCTGCGCAGCTCGTCGCCGATGCTCGACGTGCGGCTGTTCAGGGTCAGGCGCTTCACCGGGGCCAGCGTGTCGATCGCGCTCGTGTTCTTCTCTCTGTTCGGGGCGATCTTCTTCCTCACCATGTACCTGCAGGAGGTGAAGGACTACAGCCCGCTGGCCGCGGGGCTGCGTGTCATGCCGGTGGCGATCGGGCTGGTCCTGGGCGGGCCGCTCTCCGCCAAGCTGGCGGAACGGATCGGCACCCGTGTGGTGGTCGCCACCGGACTGACGATCGTCGCGGCGTCCATGCTGCTGCTGTCGGGTGCGGACGCCGGAACGAGCTACGAGCTCATCGGCGGGTCGATGGTCCTGATGGGCCTCGGCATGGGCACCACCATGGCGCCGGCCACGGAATCGATCATGAGCTCGCTGCCGCTCGCGCACGCGGGAGTCGGCTCCGCCATGAACGACACGGTTCGGATGGTGGGTGGCACACTCGGCGTGGCCATTCTCGGGAGCCTCCTGTCGAGTGGCTACGGTGCCGACATGGAGACGAGTGCGCAGGCCCTGCCGCCACAGGCCGGCGAGGCCGCAGAGGGCTCGATCGGTGGAGCCACCGCCGTGGCCGAGCGCATCGGCGGCGACGCCGGCGCGGCCCTGAGCCGCGCAGCCGAGACCGCCTTCAGCTCGGCCATGGGCTCCACGCTGATCGTGGCCGCCGGGGTCGCGCTGGCCGGAGCCGCAGTGGCCCTGACCGTGCTGCCGGGCCGCGAGCGCGAGCGGGCCGAGAAGGCCGGCGTGGCGGCGGAGGCCGCCGCGGCAGCCGCATGAGCGCGAAGCGCGCTGATGCCGCAACCGGGGCCGGCGCCGACGAGGCGCCGGCCCCGGCTCGCGGCCGCCCGCGCAGCGCCGAGGCGCACCAGGCGATTCTCGACGCAACCCTCACCGTGCTCGACGAGATCGGTTACGGCGCCCTCACCATCGAGGGCGTCGCGGCGCGCGCCGGAGTGGGCAAGACCACCATCTACAGGCGCTGGCCGTCGAAGCTGGAGCTGGCCGTCGACGCCGTCGCGGAGATGCGGCCTGTGTTCCCGCCCGAGGACACCGGCTCGCTGGAGGGAGACTTCGCGGCCGTCCAGCGCAACCAGATAGCCCGAGTGGCGGCCGGCCCCGTCCCGCGGATCCTGCCTCGCATGCTCGCCGAGTCGATGGGCGACACCGATCTCCACCGAGCCATCCGACGAGAGTTGATCGACCCGATACGCGCCGTGATAGCCGAGGTCCTGCAGCGCGGGGTGGAGCGCGGAGAGCTGCGACCCGACCTCGACCTCGAGCTGGCCACGGACATGGTCCACGGAACGGTCGTCTACCGGATCCTGCTCTCCCAGGGCGACCTGGCGGGGGCCCTCACGGCGGCGCCACGGATACTTGATCTCATGCGCGTGAAGTCCGGCTAGGATTTGTTGTCGATCGCGCGGGCGTGGTGTAACGGCTGCACAAGGCCCTTCCAAGGCCTTAGTACGAGTTCGAGTCTCGTCGCCCGCTCTAGTCGGCCTCGATCCTCAAGGCGGCCATCGTGGCCCGAAGTGACCCACGGCGACGGGCTGTCCGGCGTCTGTGGCAGTTCGCGCAGACAACCACGCACTTGGAGATCTCGGCCAGGATGGTTTCCCAGCGCCGGTATGAGAGGGCCTCACCGATCGCGAACGTCTTGTCTCTCTGATGGTCGAAATCCAGTACCACGGGGTCCGACTCCCCGCAGTCGCTGCATGGGTGTGCCTCGAAGTAGTCGAGAAGCCACAGGGTGCGTTCGTGCCGTAGCCGGCGCTTGCTCGCGGCGGCTTGTGCGATGTAGCGAGCTTTGTTCGCCGAGTAGTGCTCGTGCTTGTAATAGGCCCGGCACGAACGACACATGTTGTCCCGCTGCTTCTTGGCCTTCCGGCGCCAGTTGAAGTCGCCCTCGGGCTTGTCCTTGCCGCACACTCCGCATCGTCGAAGATGACCTGACATGCGAACACATGTTCGCAGTGATGCCGGACGGAACCGCGGCGTTCTCGCCGCCTCAGTCCCTCAGGTCCGCCACCACCGCGAAGTGGTCCGAGGGCCACACGCCGTCGACCGGCTCGTTGCCCGCCACCCACGCCTTCGTCACCCGGCGCGGGCCCGGCTCCGCTCCGATGAGGATGTAGTCGATGCGGGCGCTCACGTCGAACGCCGCCGCCACGATGGGGTTCGCCGGGTCCCACGTCCAGCCGGGATCGCCGTCCGCGGCGAAGCGCCAGACGTCCAGCAGTGCGAGGCCCGCCACCGCCGGCGCGGTGCGCAGCCCCTCGAGCAGACGAACCTCGTCCGAGTCCGGCTCGGCGTTGAGGTCGCCGCACACCACGGGAGCCAGATCGCCTTCGGTGCCCGCCACCAGCTCGGCCAGCGCAGTCACCTGGCTGCAGCGCTGGGCCGATCCGGTGGGGAGCGAATGAAGCTGGGTCGAGAACACGGGCAGCCGCCCGGCGGGATGCTCGATGGTGGCGCCCAGCACCCCACGGGGGCCGTCGGCGAGCCCATCGGAGGGAAGCGTCGCCGCGTGCGTCTCGGCGATGGGCCAGCGGCTGAGGATCGCGTTGCCCACCTCGATGCCGTCGTGAGACGCCACCGCCTGGCGGGTCCAGTGCAGCCCGAGCTCCGACGCGAGGCGATCCGTCAGCCGGCCCTCGGCCTCCGTGGCCCACACCTCCTGCAACGCACACACGTCCGGGTCGAGCTCGAGCAGCCACGAACGAATAGCGGCCTCGCGCTCGCGCCGAGGCTCTCCGCGCCACCAGACGTTCCAGCTGACCACGCGCACTCGGCCGACGGTAGTCGCCGGGAGCCCGCCCTAGCCCGGCGCGGCCTCGACGCTGCGCACGTCGACGAGCTGACCCAGCCAGTCCTCGATGCAGTGAGCGTGCGAGGCGGGAGCAGCCACACCGATCTCCAGCCGGCCTCCGTAGTGGCGGTCGCCGGCCGCGAACTCCACGCTCGTGACCCGGCAGCGCCGGCGCCGCAGCACGATGAGCACGCGCACGATGGCGTCGGGAGATCCGTTCAGCTCGACCGACAGTCTCTTGCTCGTGTTCACGTGGCGACTCCTTCCGGTCCCGATCAGGAAGGCGCCGCCATCCCGGTCCGAGGACCGTTCGGCCTGCGACCCGGGTGTGGGCGCAGGCTAGATGGCAATGGCGATGATGACGCGCGCGCAGAGGCCCGCGTCCGGTCCGCTGGACCGGCCGAGATTCTCGTGCTGCGGCGACGACATCATCAGAGGCGAGGAAGGTTAGAGCCGCGTGGAGTCGCCGGTCAAGGCGACCTGCTCGATCAGGTCGGCGGCCCGGACGGTCCCGGGCGAGTCCTGGAGCCGGCGCGACACGGTGGCCAGGCGCGGGCCCAGGGCTGCATCGGACAACAGCCCCTCGACTGCCGCGGGCAACTCCGCCGGCTCGTGTCCGTAGGTGTCGAGCCGAACCCCGAAGCCGGTCTCATGGATCCGCTGGGCATTGTCGTGCTGGTCCCAGAACACAGGCAGCACGACCATCGGCTTTCCGTAGTAGAGCGACTCGGTCACCGTGTTGTTGCCGCCGTGGGTGATCACCAGGTCGACCTGCGGGAGGATCGACGCCTGAGGCAGGAACTCGGCCCCGGCCATGTTGCCGGCGAGCTCGAGTGACTCGTGCTGTGGGCCCATCGACACGATCACCCGGAAGGGCGCGTCCGCCAGCGAGTCGATCAGCCCCTGCATGAGCTCGACGTCGCCGGAGGCGAGCGAGCCGAGGCTCAGATAGACCAACGGCTCGTCACCGTCCGACAGGGAACGCGGCATCGTCCAGGGGTCGTCGGTCCCCCGGACGCTCGCCTCGAGGTTGTGCCAGCCGGATCCGAGCGGAGAGGCGCGGACGTAGTCGATCTCCGCGGGATAGAGCCACAGGTTGAGCCAGGGAGACTCGTGCATGAACTCGAGCTCCGGCAACGGCGGCGCCCCGCGCTCGCGGCAGAACGCGTCGAAGCCGGCGTGCATGTCGGCGTGCGTGCGCTCGAACTCCGCGCGGTAGGCGTCCCAACGGCTGCGATCGGCGGTCGGATAGCCCGAGAAGGTGGGGGGCACCTGCTCGTCGCGCAACTCGGCCGGGTTGCAGGAGACGATGCGCACCCAGGGCCGCCCACATGCCATCAGTGCGGGAAAGCTCACGACGTTGTCCTCCAGCGATCACGTCGGGCCGCAGCTCGTCGAAGATCTCGATCAACCGCTCGTCCACGTGCCTGGCGCCATCGATCAGCGCCTGGAACGTGGGCGCGATGAACCCCTCGAGCTGCTCGATGGTCGGCGTGCGAAACACGGGCGCCGTCTCGCGGATGAAGTCCTTCCAGAACTGGCCGGGGTCCTCCTCCGCCTTGGGCGCCGGCGCCAGCCGCATGAGCCGCTCCTCGAACCCCTTCTCCTCGAGCGTGCCGGCGAAGGATTCCTCGATGATGAACACAACCCGATGCCCGCGGCGCCGCAGCACGTCGCCGATGCCGACGCAGTTGTTGGTCGGCCCGTACGCGCCCTCGGGGAAGAACACGATGGTCGCCTGGGCGGCCTCGCTGGCTTGGCTGATCTGCGGCATTGCCTTCCTCGGACCGGACGCTATCGTCCTGCGTCAACGGGGCGTGGCGCAGCTTGGTAGCGCATTCGACTGGGGGTCGAAAGGTCGCTGGTTCAAATCCAGTCGCCCCGATTGAGAGAACCGCCGCGCCCAGGAGACAACGTCGAGATCGTGCGCCGCAGCCTCGAGGCATTCGCCCGGGGAGACTTCGAAACCTCGTTCGCGGTTCACGATCCCGCCACCGAGTGGCGCACCGCCGCGGACGAGCCGGACCAGCAGACCTATCGGGGCATGGCGGGTCTACGTCGCTTCGTCGAGTCGCTCGAGGAGCTATGGGAGGACCGCTTCGACGGAAGGACGGAGTTCGAAGACTTCATCGGCCGAGGCGAGTGGGTGGTCGTCCCCTGGCGTGGTCGGATGCGCGGCCGAACCAGCGGAATCACCGTGGAGGTGCAGGAGACGTACGCCGTGCAGGTCCGCGAGGGCAAGATCGTGCGCGTCGAGGAGTACCGGCATGCAGACGAGGCGCTCGCGCGTATCGACAGTTCGACCTGACTAGGACGACGTCGAATTAGCGCATTCCTGTTCGACGCTCTTGGTAAAGGATGCTCAAAGGGAGCGTCCGTGACCAAAGGAGAATCGAGATGGGCAAGCTGATTGCGACGACGCAGGCCACCCTCGACGGGGTCATAGACCCGGTCGGCGAGTGGGTGCAGCCGGACGGAGACCACAGCGACTACTCGTTCGAGCGTCAGGCGAGTTCCAGCGGGCTGGTGCTGGGCCGCAAGACCTACGAGGGGCTGGCGGGATACTGGCCGAGCGCGTCGGGCAAGTGGGCGGACATGGTCAACCCGATGCCGAAGTGGGTCGGGTCCAACAGTCTGTCCGGCGACCTCGAGTGGAACGCGACCCTGCTCGACGGGGACCTCGAGGACTCGATCCCCAGGCTGAAGGACGACGTCGACGGTGATCTGTTCATGCACGGCAGCGGCGAGTTCGCGCACGCTCTCGCCGTCAAGGGCCTGATCGACGAGTACGAGATCTTCCTGAACCCGCTCGTCTGGGGCGAGGGCAACGTCCACGTGCTCGGCGACAGGGGGACGGTGCGGATGGAGCTCGACGACGTGAAGCGGTTCGACTCCGGAGTGGTACTGCTCACCTACGTGCCGGCGTCCTGACTGTGGCCGGGGTCAATTAGAGTTCGCCTCAGTGTCTGACCCCGTGCTGGTCGCCGTAGATGAGGATGCGGTGGCCCTGGCCGACGTCGAGCGAGAGCTGCGCGACCGATACGGGCGCCATTACCGCGTCGAATGCTTCGGATCGTCACGCGAGGCGCTCGACCGTCTCGAAGAACTGGCAGGCGGTGGCGAACCGGTGGCGCTGGTTCTGGCGGCGCCATGGCTCTCCGGCGTGACCGGGAGCGCGCTGCTGGACGAGGCGCGTCACCTTCATCCGCACGCCAAGCGCGGGTTGCTGATCGCGTGGGGCGATTGGGGAGATCGGGACACGGGCGAGGCGATCTTCGACTCGATCGGCCACGGCCGCATCGACCACTACGTGCTCAGGCCGGCGGGGTCGCCCGACGAGCTCTTTCATCAGGCCATCTCGAGTCTGCTGCTCGAGTGGGCGGAGGCGCGCCGCACCTCCCCGTACACCGTCCACGTGGTGGGTGAGTCGTGGTCCGGCAGGGCGTATGAGCTGAGGGACGTGCTCGGACGATGCGCGCTTCCCCACTCATTCTGCCTGGCCGATTCGGACGACGGGCGCGCGCTGCTGGCCGAGGCCGGCGCGGTGAGAGGACTTCCGCTCGTGGTGTTCCCCGACGGCACGGTCATGTCGGACCCGAGCGACGTCGAGCTCTCGAAGGCCGCGAGCTCGCCGGTTGATCTGGACCGGGACGACTGGGACCTCGTGATCGTCGGCGCCGGTCCGGCCGGCCTGTCGGCGGCCGTCTACGGCGCCTCGGAGGGGCTCAACACGCTCGTGGTGGACGAGGGAGGGGTCGGCGGGCAGGCCAGCTCGAGCTCGCAGATCCGCAACTACATGGGCTTTCCTCGCGGGCTCAGCGGCCGGCGCCTGGCTCAGCAGGCCTACGAGCAGGCCTGGGTCTTCGGCGCGCAGTTCGTCTTCATGCAGCGGATCACTCAACTCGAACGCGAAGACGAGCGGCTCGTAGTGAGCCTCGCCGGCAGTGGCCGCGTGGCCGCCCGTGCCGTGGTTCTGGCCACGGGCGCCAGCTATCGCCGGCTCGGTGTCCCGGCGCTCGAGGAGCTGAACGGCGCCGGCGTCTACTACGGAGGCACGGCCTCCGAGGCGCCGACCATGGTCGACGAAGACGTCTACGTCGTCGGGGGCGCCAACTCAGCAGGACAGGCGGCACTTCACCTCGCCCGCTACGCCCGCCGGGTCACGCTCCTGGTGCGCGCGCAGTCGCTCGGCGCGGGGATGTCGCATTACCTGGTGCGCCAGGTGGAGGCTGCCCCGAGAGTGGAGGTACGTCTCGGAACCGAGGTCGTGGGTGGCGGGGGGGACGGATGGCTTGAGCACCTGGTCCTCCGTGACGGCGCGGGTGGAGCGGAGGAGACGGTCGAGGCCGGCGGGCTCTTCCTGAATCTCGGCGCGCGCCCACACACCGATTGGCTGCCGGCGGAGATCGGCAGGGACGCCGGGGGCTTCGTTCTCACCGGAACCGATCTAGAGCCGGGCGGCGCTTGGCCTCTCGAGCGCAGGCCCTCCGAGCTCGAGACGAGCATGCCGGGGGTACTGGCCGCGGGCGATGTGAGACACGGCTCCGTCAAGCGCGTGGCGTCCGCCGTCGGGGAGGGCTCGACTGCCATCCAGGTGCTCCACGGCCTGCTGGCCCCACGCGTCCCGGTAGCGTCGCGTCCGTGAGCGAACGCGACAGCTCGAGACGCTACGTGTCCTCGACCTCGGGGCCGCGGACGGCCGCTGCGGGACGCTTCACGAGGATGCCGGACCGAAGGTCGGCCCGGTGCGCGTGCGAGTACTCGACCTCGGTCTCTTCGGTGGGGTCGGGCGCCTTCCCGGTGGACCGGGCGCCCGGCTCCACGCCGGCCCGCTCCATGAACCAGAGGCCGGCCGCCACCATGCCGACCACCACGACGCCCGCCACCATGAGGAAGGCGGTCACCCGCGCCCCGCTCCCAGAGCGGCGTAGAAGGCGCCAAGCGACAGGATCGATGGCACCCAGAGACCTACGAACAGAGCTTCCTCACGCGAGTCGGTGAACCACAGCACCACCGACAGCACGAACGAGAGAAACGCTGCGACCGCGATCCAGACGGCCCCCGGGTTGGACGTCAGGATCCCGCCGCCGGCGCGCGGTCGAGCGGATGCGGTGCTCACTTCTCGTCGACCCTGAGGGCGTTGCCGATCGCCATGAACGTGGGAGCCCAGAGCCCGACGAAGATGCCCCAGCGCTCCGCCTTGGCCGCCGGCGCCTCCTCCTTGGAGCGCGAGGTGGCCCAAGCGCCGATGCTCGCGGCGATGGAGGCGAGGCCCGCCACGTAGGCGATGTCGCTGCTGATGCGCAGGCTGCGCAGAATCTTGACCATTTCCGTCCCTTCTTTGCTTTCTGTCTGTACGTGCGCGGCAACGGCCAGCGACCAGCGGGCACGCGCCACTGCTCGGCTGCTACTGTTAACTGCGTGGTTAACGATCCGTTCAGGGCTCTGTCTCATCCGATCCGCCGGGGCATCGTCGAGCGGCTGTCCGCTGGGCCGGCGACGGTCGGTGACGCCACCCGGGGGTTCGGGGTATCCAAGCCGGCGATCTCAAAGCACTTGAAGGTGCTGGAGGAGACCGGGGTGTTGAGACGCGAGGTGGTGGGCCGCACGCACCGGTTGTCGCTCGAGCCCGAGGTGCTCAGCGAGGCCGCTGATTGGATGGATCGCCAGCGCGTCCTGTGGGGGCGCCTGTTCGACGTCGTCGATGAATATCTCAAGGAGGACAAGCCGCGATGAACACACCCCCGACCGTCTCGCCGCCGGAGTGGGAAACCGCCCGCGAGGAGCTGCTGGTCAAGGAGAAGGAGCTCACCCGGGCCCGCGACGCGCTGGCCGCCGAGCGGCGCCGCATGCCGAGGATGGCCGTGGAAAAGGACTACCGCTTCGAGGGCCCTGACGGCCCCGCCAGCCTGCTCGACCTGTTCGAGGGCCGCCGCCAACTGATCGTCTATCGCTTCTTCTATGAGCCGGGCGTGATGGGCTGGCCCGAGCGCGGTTGCGGCGGCTGCTCCTTCGGAGCCGACCAGGTGGCCCATCTCGCTCACCTCAACGCGCGCGACACCACGCTCGCCTACGTCTCGCGGGCGCCTCAGGAGAACATCCAGAAGCTCAAGGCCGAGATGGGCTGGCAGGTCCCCTGGTACACGCTCACCGACGACTTCGACGCCGACTTCGGCGTGGACGAGTGGCACGGCACGAACGCCTTCATCCGTGAGGACGACCACATCTTCCGGACCTACTTCATCAACAGCCGCGGCGACGAGGCCATGGGCAGCACGTGGGCGTATCTCGACCTGAGCGCCCTGGGCCGCCAGGAGGAGTGGGAGGACTCCCCCGAGGGGTATCCGCAGACCCCGCCCTACCAGTGGTGGAACTACCACGACCGCTACGAGGAAGCCTCGTGATCGCCCACGTGGGTGGCCTTCCGGTGGAGGAGCTCGTCCCGGCGCTCTTGGCGGCGCTCGTCGCCGTGAGGGCCGGCGCCCTGCGATCGGGGTTGAGGAGATGATCGACAGCACGACGCTGCGCATGGAGCGCACCTACCAGGCGCCGGCGCAGGCGGTGTTCGAGGCCTGGACCAGCGAGGAGGTGATGCGGCGCTGGTGGCACGCCGAGCACGACTGGGAGACGACCGTGGCCGAGGTCGACCTGCGCGTAGGCGGCAGCGTGCGGGTGGTGATGCGCGACCCGCACAACGACATCGAGTACGGAGGCGGCGGCAGGTACACGGAGATCGACCCACCGACCCGCCTCGCCTTCACCTGGATCTGGGATGACACCGACACCCGTCAGCTGATCGAGATCGACTTCGAGGAGAACGAGGGCGCCACCACGGTCCGCTTCACCCACAGCGGCCTGTGGGACGAGGAGTCGGTCCGCTCCCACGAGGGTGGCTGGAGCAAGGCGTTCGACAACCTCGCTCGCACCCTCGCCGCCTGAGCGTCCGCGCTGGTTCCCGATCGGGGAATCGGGTACTCGCGACGACGCGATGGACGGCATCTGCGAACTGACGCTCGAGACCACTGACCTCGAGTCGCTCGCCTCCTTCTACACGAAGGTGATCGGTCTTTCCTTCCTCTCCGAAGAGGACGACCGCGTGTGGCTCGCGTGCGGCCCGAACACGCGGCTGGGGCTGTGGTGTCCAGGGGACAAGGAGTTCGGCGACGAGGGCGGACGCCACGTCCACTTCGCGTTCTCCGTCGAGCCCGGCAACCTCGACGAGCTGGCCGGACGGCTCGAGTCACACGAGCGGGAGTTCCGCGGCCCGGTCGACCACGACGGTGGAGATCGCTCGCTCTACTTCGAGGACCCGGCCGGAAACCTCGTCGAGGCGTGGGACTTCTTCAATCGCGGAGACGGCGATCGCGACGGGGTCGACGCCCTTCGATAGGCACATCCCGTTTTCGTGATCGCTCGGCGGGTATCTCCTGGGCATGCCACCACGCGGAGTCAAGAAGGGCACCAAGCGTGCCCGCCAGTACGAGAAGGTCAAGCAGTCGGAGAAGCGGCAGGGGCGCTCCGAGAGCCGGGCCGAGGAGATCGCCGCGCGCACAGTCAACAAGGCCAAGGCGCGCAGCGGCGAGTCGCGCACCCGCTCGAGCAGCTCGACCGACGACATGTCCTCGAGCCGGCGCGGCGGGCAGCGCTCGGGCACGAACCGGAGCAAGGGGCGCACCCGCGAACAGCTCTACACCGAGGCCAAGAAGCTCAACGTCGATGGCCGCTCCAGCATGAGCAAATCCCAGCTCCAGCGCGCCGTGGACGCCAAGAAGCGCTGAGCGGCTACAAACCGATGAAGGCCGTCCTCACCGACGAGCCCTTTTCGGACCCGAACTGGATCTTCGAGCGCAAGCTCGACGGCATCCGTTGCCTCGCCCACCGCGATGGCGACGGTGTGCGCCTGCTGTCGCGCACCGATCGTCTGATGAACTCGGAGTATCCGGGCGTGGTGGACGCGCTCGAGGCCGAACGGACCCGCGACTTCGTGATCGACGGGGAGCTGGTGGCTTTCGACTCCCGCGGGATCACGAGCTTTCAGCGCCTGCAGCGCCGCGGCCACGAACGCGTCGCACTTTTCCTCTACGTGTTCGACGTCCTGCGCCTGGAGGGCGAGGACCTCCGGCCCCTTCCGTTGCGGAAGCGCAAGGCGCGGCTGCGCGCGGGCCTGAGCTTCTCCGGGCCGGTGAGGCTCACCCCTCACCGCAACGAGCAGGGCGAGAAGCTGTTTCGCGAGGCCTGCGACAGGGGGCTCGAGGGTCTCGTGGCCAAGCGTGCCGACAGCCCCTACCGCTCGTCCCGCTCGCGCGACTGGCTCAAGTTCAAGTGTCACGCCGAGCAGGAGCTGGTGATCGGCGGCTTCACCGCGCCGCAGGGCTCGCGCACGGACTTCGGAGCGCTGCTGGTCGGGCACTTCGAGGACGGCCGGCTCCAGTATGCGGGCAAGGTGGGCACGGGATTCGGGCAGGACACGCTGCGCACGCTCGGCGCCCGGCTGCGCGAGCTCGAGCGCGACACGTCCCCGTTCGAGCGGGTCCATCCCGTCCCGCGCAGCACTCACTGGGTTGAGCCCGAGCTAGTGGGGCAGATCGCGTTCACGGAGTGGACGCGAGACGGGCGCCTGCGTCACCCGCGCTTCCTGGGCCTGCGCGACGACAAGCCGGCACGCGACGTGGTGAGGGAGCGCCCGGCGTGAGAGCAGCACTTCCACCCGACGTCGCCGCCCTCGGGTAGCCTCGCTTCGACGTGGGCCAAGAGGTCGCGCCCAGAGTGTTCAGCCGCGAGGACCGGCAGCGGTACCGGACCAAGGTACGCGCCTGCCTCGACGTGTTCGCCCGGATGCTGTCCGAGTCGCGCTTCGACGCCGAGGACCGTTCGTTCGGGCTCGAGATCGAGCTGAACCTGACCGACGACGCCGGCGACCCGGCGATGCGCAATGCGGCCGTGCTCGAGGCCATCGCCGATGCCGCCTTCCAGACCGAGCTCGGGCAGTTCAACGTGGAGATCAACATCCCGCCCCGGCTGCTGGAGGGAGGCGTCTTCTCGGAGCTCGAGGCGGACATCCGCCGCAGTCTCAACCACGCCGAGGAGCGAGCCCGCGGGGTGGGCAGCCACATGATGATCATCGGCATCCTCCCGACGATCGACGAGGCGCACCTGAACGCGGACGCGTTCTCGGAGAGCCCGCGCTACAAGCTCCTGAACGAGCAGATCTTCGCCGCCCGCGGAGAGGATCTCGAGATCGCCATCAGCGGGCCGGAGCGGCTCTCGACCTTCGCCGACACGATCGCGCCCGAGGCCGCCTGCACGAGCGTCCAGCTGCACCAGCAGGTGGAGCCTGACGCGTTCGCCGCCCACTGGAACGCCGCGCAGGCCATCGCCGGGGTGCAGGTGGCGGTGGGCGCGAACTCGCCCTTCTTCTTCGGCAAGGAGCTCTGGCGGGAGACCCGCATCGCGCTGTTCGAGCAGGCCACCGACACGCGTCCCGACGAGCTCAAGGCCCAGGGCGTTCGCCCGCGCGTGTGGTTCGGGGAGAGTTGGATCACGTCGATCTTCGATCTGTTCGAGGAGAACGTGCGTTACTTCCCGGCGCTGTTGCCGGTGTGCGAGGACGAGGATCCGGTGGAGACGCTCGAGCGAGGCGACGTGCCGGGCCTGGCCGAGCTGCGGCTGCACAACGGCACGATCTACCGATGGAACCGGCCGATCTACGACACGGTGCGCGGACGCCCACACGTGCGCGTGGAGAACCGGCTGCTCCCGGCAGGGCCGACCGTCGTCGACATCCTGGCCAACGCCGCGTTCTACTACGGGCTGGTGAGATCGCTCACCGAGCAGGAGCGGCCGGTGTGGTCGCAGATGTCGTTCTCGGCCGCCGAGGAGAACCTGCACGCCGGGGCACGCGACGGGATCGAGGCCCGGATCTACTGGCCCGGGGTGGGGGAGGTACCGGTGGCCGAGCTGGTGCTGCGGCGCCTGCTGCCGCTGGCGCACGAGGGTCTCGAGCGAGCCGGGGTCGAGACCGCCGACCGCGACCGGTTGCTCGGCATCATCGAGCGCCGCTGTGTGGGGCTCGTGAACGGCGCGTCCTGGCAGTCCGAAGCCTTCCACCGGCTCTACGGCGACCGTGGGCTGGACCGGGAGCAGGCCCTGCGCGAGCTGACCGTGGTCTACCGCGACCACATGCACGGGAACGAGCCCGTCCACAGCTGGCCGGCTCTCTGAGCCGATCCTGGCGCGGAGGTGCCCGTCGCGGATAGGCTGGCGCCCGCATGGGCTGCCTGCTCGCGCTGCTCGCCGGTTTCTTCCCGCGCTTCGCGCTGGCGCTCCTGTGGATCTTCACCAATGAGGTGACCCAGGCCTACGACTCGTTCTGGGTCCCGCTCCTCGGGTTGATCTTCCTGCCGTTGACCACGCTGGTGTACGCGCTCACCTGGGCGCCGGTGGTGGGCCCCGACGGCTTCGACTGGTTCCTGATCGTCTTCGCCTTCCTGCTCGACCTGTCCAGCTACGGCGGCGGCGCCCGGGCGCGCGCCCGCGACTGAGCCGGCAGGCTCCCCGCCATGGAGATCGTTCTGGTTCGGCACGGGGAGACGGAGTGGAGCCGCGATCTCAAGCACACTGGGCTCACCGATATTCCGCTGACCGAGAGGGGACGGGCCGAGGCGCAGGTGCTCCGCGACGCCCTCTCGGACTGGAGCTTCGAGCGGGTGATAACGAGCCCACTCGAGCGCGCGGTGCTCACCTGCAAGCTGGCGGGCCTCGGGGAGAGCGCCGAGTTCTCGGATGCGCTGCTCGAGTGGGATTACGGCGAGTACGAGGGCATCACCACCAAGGAGATACGCGAGCGGCGGCCGGGCTGGTACCTGTGGCGCGACGGGGTGCCGGGTGGCGAGACCGCGGCCCAGGTGGGTGCGCGCCTCGACCCGCTCGTGGAGGAGCTCAAGGGCGCGGAGGGCGACGTGGCGCTGTTCGCACACGGTCACGTCCTGCGAGTACTCACCGCCCGCTGGCTCGGCCTCCCGCCCGAGGACGGCGCGCTGTTCGCCCTCGGCACCGCCACTCTCTCGGCGCTCGGCTTTGAGCGCGAAACGGCGGTGATCAGGCGGTGGAATGCTCCGGTTCAGGCTTCCGGCGCCTCCGGCGATCAGCCCACCACGAGTCCGGCCGGGGCTTGAGCAGCGCCCCCACCAGGCCCACCAGCGGCACGAACAGCCCGAGGATGCCGAGCAGCAGCCTGCCCTTGAGCACGGTGATCGCGGCCAGCCCTGCGCCGATCAGCTGAAGCCCGATCAAGAGCAGCGCGCTCTCGCTGCCCACGAAGCCGTCGCCGCCGATGCCCAGCGCCAGGAGCAGAGCCTCTCGTATGTCGATCCAGAACTGGAGCCCGAGGAGGGTGACGACGAGGAGGGCCGCGGTGAAGACACACGGCGTCGATGGACTTACGGCCCTGCTTGGCCCAGTAGACGTCCTGCACGTAGAGCCACAGCGCGAACTCGTCCAGGGTGAGACCCAGCCCGATGCCGAAGGCGATGGCCGCCAGCTGCAGCCAGGGGTCGCCCAGGTCGACCGACAGGCCCAGATAGCCGGCGATCATCAGCAACAGGATGCCCCACACCATGTGGTGGATGTGCATGCCGCTCTTGGTCTCCACGTTGCCGGGCCACCAGCTGACCTGGGCCTTGATCATGTGGGTGCTGGTCCGGATGAAGCCGAAGGTGACCAGAAAGGAGAGCAGGATCAGGAAATGGATCTCCTTGCCCGCGTCCAGGATGTGCGCGTCGTACGCGTCGGCGATGTCTGACCACATGGCTTCCACTGTGCTCTCGAACGGCCGAGTGCCCGGGGAAGTATGGCGCGAGCGGCGGCGCAGCGGGCGCACTGCAGCCCGCCCCGCATGCTTTTCTGGCGTAGTGCGATGCCGCGCATGCCTGCAGCCCTTCGTTTCGCTCGCATGGCGGGCTCCTCGATCGCGGCGCCCGGCGCCGCGGCGTGGGTCACCGACTTCCTGAACGCGGCCCACTACGCGCGTCCGGAGAGCGAGCGGGAGCTTCGCGATCTGCGCCTGGCCCAGGGAATCGTCGCCACGCGCTGGGCCGGCCACCGCGGGCGCCGCCTGGGCGCGCGCGACGTGTTCGCCCTGAACCGGGCCTACAGGGGTTTTCGGCTCCGGCAGCGTGGCCGCCTCGACCGGCGCGCGCTGCTCACGGGCGCTCGCAGCCTGCTCGGCGACTGGTTCCCCGCGGCGTGGGCCGACGACGAGCGTCGCGCCCACGGCATCGCCTTCGAATCTCCGGCGGCGCGCCGCGCCTACCGCCCCGAGGAGCGCCTGCGCCGTGCGGCTCTCGGACCGCTCACACCCCCGGTCGATACCCCGGCCAGCCAGCACTGGGCCACCTACGATCCGGTCGCGCTGCCCGATCCCGACGCGGCGCTCGAGCTGCTCCTCGAGCCGGCGCGCTGGCCTGACATCGGCGCCGTGGGCGGACGTTTCACCGCTCTGCGCAGCGGGGGGCTCGCGGGACAGACGTTCGAGATCGAGGTCAGCGCCGAGCCGTCACCTCGGTCACCCGTCTTCACCCGCGCCTACGTGTCGTGCACGTCACTGCATACGCGCGGCGATGCCGGCCTGGGTGACGCCGTGGCCGATCTCTGCGATCGCTACCGGTCGGGCGCCGGCGCGGATGCGCGCCCGGTGCTGCCCGACGGTGCGGACCCGCTCGCGCTCGTGGTGCTCACCACCCACGAAGGTCATTTCCTCGGGCGGGCGCTGTCGCACCTGCTCGTCTGGCGCGACGCCGAGGGAGCCTGGATCCGCGACGTCGGGGCGTGGGACCGGCTCCCGCCGCACCTGGCCGCCACCTACGCGGCGGCGGGCCGGGTGGCCCAGAAGCGCTTTTGGGGGCCGGAACCGCCCGATCGCAGCATGTTGGCTCAGCTGGCCCTCGTATCGAGCGGACGGACCGCCGTGTAGGGCAAGTGGTAGGACTTACGCATGATCGACGGCGTCCTCGGCGGGCCGGTCGAGCAGGAGTACCTGCTTCAGGCCCGTCAGATGCAGGCGCTGTCGCTGGCGGTGCACATCCCGCTGGTCTGCTTCGGCATCGCCTTCCCGGCGATGGTCGTGTTCCTCGAGGGTCTGTGGTTACGGACGGGCGACCCGCTCTACAAGGCCCTGGCCAAGCGCTGGTCTCACGCGATGCTGATCCTGTTCGCGATCGGCGTGGTCACCGGCACGATCCTGTCCTTCGAGCTGGGACTTCTGTGGCCGGAGTTCATGGCCACCTTCGGCGACGTGTTCGGCGTGGCCTTCGGACTCGAGGGATTCTCGTTCTTCCTGGAGGCGATCTTCATCGCCATATACGTCTACGGCTGGGATCGCCTGCCGCCGCGCGTGCACATCCTGTGCGGCTTCCCGATCATCATCGCGGGGATCACCGGGGCGTTCTTCGTGATCTCGGTGAACGGCTGGATGAACGACCCCACCGGCTTCCGGGTGGAGAACGGCGAGATCACCGACATCAGGCCCTTCGAGGCGCTGTTCAACAGCAACATGTGGCACGAGATGGTCCACATGTACCTGGCCGGGATCATCGTCGCGGGGTTCCTGGTGGCCTCCGTTTACGCGGTGGGCTGGCTGCGAGGCAACCGCGAGCGGCGCCACCGCGTGGGCCTGGTCGTCGCGCTCACCTTCGCCGCGGTGGCGGCGCCCGCCCAGCTCCTGGTGGGTGACTGGGCCGCGCGCACCGTGGCCGACAACCAGCCCACCAAGCTCGCGATATTCGAGGGTCTGGCCGAGACCGAGAAGGGCGCCCCGCTCCACCTCCTCGGCATCTACGAGGACGGCGAGGTCAAGTACGGCATCGCCTTCCCGAAGCTCCTCTCGGTGCTGGCCTACCACGACCCGAACGCGACCGTGCAGGGGATGGACGCGGCCGTCGGTGGCGCCGACGGCATTCCCACCACCACCGGGATCAACATCGTCCGCCTGTCGTTCCAGGCCATGGTGTTCATCGGCACCTTCCTGGCTGCGCTCGGCGCGTTCTATCTGTTCGTGGCCTGGCGCAAGCGCCGGTTGCCGAGCTCGCCCTGGTTCATGCGCGCGCTGGCGGTTGCGGGCCCGTTGTCGGTGGTGGCCCTGATCTGCGGCTGGATCACCACCGAGGTGGGCCGCCAGCCCTGGATCGTCTACGAGATCATGCGTACCGAGCAGGCGGTGACCGGTGCTGAGGGGATCCCGGTGGGCTACGCCACGCTCGTGGTCGTCTACCTGGGGCTGGCGGTGATCGCGGGCGTGATGCTGCGCCGGCTGGCGCGCCGCCCGATGGAGGTCTGACGGTGCTCGCGGACCTGGCCGCCGTGCTCGTGGCCGTCGGGCTGTCCGCCTACCTGGTGTTGGGCGGCGCGGACTTCGGTACCGGGATCTGGGATCTCACGGCGCGCGACGAGGCGCTGCGGGCGCGCATCAAGAACTCGATGTCGCCGGTGTGGGAGGCCAACCACGTATGGCTGATCTTCATCCTGGTGATCATGTGGACCGCCTTCCCGGAGGCGTTCGGCTCGATCATGTCCACGATGGCCATTCCGATGTTCCTCGCGGCCGTGGGGATCATCCTGCGCGGGGCGGCGTTCGCGCTGCGCGGTGAGGCCGCCACGATGGCCGAGCGGCGGGTGCTCGGCGCGGTGTTCGCGCTGTCCTCGCTCCTGGTTCCATTCTTCCTCGGCACAGTTGTGGGGGGAATCGCCTCGGGACGGGTGCCGGTGGGCAACGCGGCGGGCGACGAGCTGACGGCTTGGGCCAACGAGACCTCGCTGATGGTCGGGCTGATCTCGATCACCACGGGCGCCCATCTCGCCGCGGTCTTTCTGGGCGCCGACGCGCGCCGCGCCGGGCAGGACCAGCTGGTGAACGCCTTCCGGGTGCGGGCGCTGGGCTCGGGCCTCGTGGCGGGCGTCTTCGCCATCATCGGGCTGATCGTGGTGCGCTCGGACGTGCCCGACCTCTACGACGGGCTGACCTCCGGAGCCGGCCTCGTCTTCGTGCTCCTGTCGGCCGTGGCGGGAGTGGCCACGCTCGCGCTCGAGTGGCGCGAGCGCTTCGAGGCCGCGCGCTGGACGGTGGCCGTGGCGGTGGCCGCGATCGTGGCGGGCCTCGTGGCGGCTCAGCAGCCCTACCTGCTTCCACCCGACCTCACGGTGGCCGACGCTGCGGCGTCCGACGCCACACTCGGCGCCCTCCTGGGCTGCGTGGCCATCGGCCTGTGCATCCTCGTCCCTGCTCTCGTGTGGCTGTTTCGCCTGACGCTTCGCGGCGAGCTCGACAAGAGCTCGAACGCATGACCCGGACGCTGATCCTGTTCGGCCTCGGCTCGGCTCTGCTGTTTCCCTTCGACGCCACGATCACGATCATCTTGGGGATCCTGCTGCTGCTGGCCTCGATCGTGTCCGGCGTGTTCGCGGTGGCCAACCCGAGCTTCCTCGAGGGCGACGAGCAGCCGCCGCCCGGCTAGCGGGCGAGCTCCTCGCGCGAGCGCCCGAGCCAGGTCACCAGGGCCTCGAGATCGGTGCCGATCCGCTCTGCGTCCGAGCCGCGCCCGAAGGCACGGAATCGCGGAGCGGCGGCCAGCACCGCGTTCACCGCGACGCTGTAGGTGCCGTCCGGGACGACGTTTTCGAGCCCGCTCTCCGCGAGCTCCACGGACCCGCGCGAACGCCAGGCCTCGAGCACGTCACGGCCGCTCATATTCATCCGCACGATCGGGTGCTCGTAGGCGTGCACCAGGAAGGCCTCCGCGTAGGTGACCTCGCCCGCCTCCATGCCCGGCCGCCGCGTGTTGCCCGGGTTGACGAAGGCCACATCGGCATCGGCGAACGAGCGCTGTGCGTCGGCCACCACCTCGCTCAGCTCGTCCTGATCGAGCGCGGCGGCCAACTCGCCGACCACGCGGTCGCCGATCGGCTCGACCGCCCGGGCGTAGCCGGCCACCAGGCCGGCCAGCCCGGGGTGCGGAGCAATCCCGTCGTGGGTGGTGGCCGGCAGCTCGGCCGACTTGCGCACCACGTCGCCGGTGACCCGGTCCACCCCGAGACGAACGCGGTCGTAGCCGGTGCCGTAGGCGAGCGACTCCACCACGAGCTTGTCCTCGACCGTGAAGTTGAGGCGCGAGTGGGTGTGCCCCGCAACGACCACGTCGACCGAGTCGTCCATCTGGGCGGTCTCCTCGGCGATCTCGCCCGCGGCCGCCTCGCCCTTCTGGAAGGCGCCCGAGTGAGCCAGCACCACAATCGCCTCCACGCCCTCGGCGCGCAGTTGCGGCACCCAGCGGTTGACCGCCTGCGAAATGTCGAGGAAGCGGTACTCGCGCTTGAACTCCGGCAGCAGCCAGATGGGAGTCTCGTCGGTGGTCACGCCGATGAAGCCCACCCGCACCCCGGCTCGCTCGATCACGCGGTAGGGCGGGAGAAAGGTCTCGCCGGTGGCCGGATCGATGGTGTTGGCGGCCAGCCACTGGTAGCGCGAGCCCCTCAGCGCCCGCAGCAGCTCGGCCCCGCCCTCGTCGAACTCGTGGTTGCCCACCGCGCCCACGTCGAAGCCCATCATGTTGGTGGCGTCGATCGCCGGCTCGTCCTCGAAGTGGCTAGAGATCAGCGGCGAGGCCCCGATCATGTCGCCGGCGTGGACCCGGATCGTGCGGCCCGGATGCGAGCGCGCCGCGCGGTCGAGGTGCGCGCCGAGCCAGGCGGCGCCGCCGAGGCCCGGCTCCGGCGGCTCCAGATGACCGTGGAAGTCGTTGACGCCCAGCAGCTGGAGGTCCACCACCCGTCCCTGCGGCTGGGCGGGAGGCTCATCGGCGCCGGCGTTCAGCCCCAGTAGCGCCACCAGCACCGCCCCCGCGAACGCAGCCGCCCCGGGCAGGAGGTGGCGGCGGTCGGGCACGCGCATCGAGGGCCAACTTAGGCGGCCTTTGCAGGACTTTTGTCACCGACCCATGTCGATGACGTGAAGCGGCTGTGAAGCTTCAGTCGCCCTCGGCCAGCTCGTGGCCGAGCCCGCCGAAGCCCGCCACACCGCCGTCATCGACGTGGATCACCCGGCGCGCCCCGTAGGCGGCCAGCAGGCTCGCGGCCGTGGCACTGCGCTGACCCGAGGCGCAGATGGCGGCCACCGGCCGCTCAGGGTCGATGCCGTCGGGCAGCTGGTGGATGTCGTGGTAGGGCGTGTGTGACGAGCCGGGGATGTGACCCTTCCGCCACTCGTCGAGCTCGCGCACGTCGAGGATCTGAAGTTCACCGGCCTCATCGCCGTCGACGCTGGCGGCCAGCTCCTCCACGGTCCAGCGGGCGATCGAGGCCACCTCCCGGCGCTCGGCACGCCAGCTCGTCATCCCGCCGGAGAGGAAGCCGCCCAGCGTTCGCACCCCGACGGCGGTGGCCAGCAGCGCCGCTCTGCGTGCGTCCTCGTCGTCGCGGCCCACGAGGACGATCTCCTGCGCCGGGTCGGCCACCCAGGACAGCTTGGTGCCGAAGCCCTGGCTCAGCATGGTGATGCAGACGGCGCCGGGGATGTGCGCCTCGTCGAACTGAAGCGCCGTGCGGACGTCCACGATCATCGCGCCCGCCGCGCGTCGCTGCTCGACCTGACGCGGCGTGAGGGGCATCAGCTCGACGCCCGTCACCAGCGGCGGGCCTCGGTTGAGATCGACCACCGCGCTGAAGTTCGGCGGCTGCGGACCGAGGCCGGCAAGGGCGCCCTCGACGAAGCGACTCTCGTCGTCGTATTGCAGCATCGGGTTGTGGCGGCGCTCGTAGCCGATCGTCGACGAGACCTTCATGTCCATCCCCGGGCCGCCGCAGAGGGACCCGCCGAGATGCCCGGGCCAGACCTCTGTCTCCGGAGCCAGGCCGAGCAGTCGCTCGTGCAGGCTGCGGAAGATCTCCCGGGCGCCCTGTTCGCGCTCGATGGCCAGGTCGGGCCGCGCCGAGTCGCCCACGAACAGGCTGTCGCCGGTGAGGACCGCCCACGGCTCGTCGCCGCGAGCCGTGTCGATGAGCGCGAAGGCGGTGTGCTCGGGCCGATGGCCCGGAGTGTGGATCGCTCGAATGACGAGTGCGCCCGAGCTCGAGCTCCCAGCCGTCGTCGAAGGCATCGTGGTCGTACTCGGGCTCGGCCAAGCGGTGGATGTGGATGGTGGCCCCGGCAGCGGCTGCGAGCCGGCCGTGGCCGGACACGTGGTCGGCGTGGTTGTGGGTCTCGAGCACATGATCGATCTGGACGCCGAGGTAGCGGGCCAGCTCGAGGTACTCACCGATCTCGAAGCGTGGATCGACCACTGCGACGACGCCGGCGGCGTAGTCGCCGACGAAGTAGGACGCACAGCCCAGGTCGTCGTGGGTGATCTGGCGAAAGATCACAAAAGCATCCTTTCAGGCACCGCAAAACACGAGAATCAGGCGTAGAATCGGTACGCAGGGGTACCACAGACGGGGGAACGATGGTCGAAGGCAGGAAACTGAGTGAGCAGTTGTGCGACGACGCTGTCGCGCCGCTCGAGAGCGACGTTCCGGACGAGATGTCGCTCGGCGAGTGGAGCGAGCAGCGACGGCCACCAGCCAAGCGCAAGTGGCCGCTTCGCCGGCGGGTGCGCCAGACGAAGCCGGATCAGGCCTCAGCGGTCCGCGGCGACGCGGGGTAGCGTGCTGGAGCTGAAGCTCGCGTACTCGGTGTGCGAGTCGACCTGCTTTCCGGCCAGCAGCCGAACCAGCGAGATGCCTGCGTAGCACGGCGCGCCGTCTGGTGAGGAGGTCGTGGCTCGCCAGCGAACAGCCACCAGGTCGTCCTCCGCGATCTGATCCTCGATCTTCACGTATAGGTCTGGATGGGCGCGGCGGCCGCACGACACGAGCCGGCGCAGACCCTCCGGTCCGAGAATCTCGCGGTCGGCGTGTGAGACGCGGCCGATGTAGTCGTCGGCCACCAGCTCGTCGATCAGCTCGAGTCGCCCTTCGTTCCATACCGCCTCGACGAACAGCCTGACCTTTCGCTTGTTGAGGTCGCTGGCGCTGTCCACTGCACAACACGATGTCGACGCGGAGCGGCGTCCGCAATGGAGGAACCCCGAGTGTTTCCCCCCGGGTTTCGTATCCCGGTGTGACCGGCCGCGATGTATCGTCGGTTCGTGTCATTCGCTCCGGCCGGGTCTTTGCACGAGCGTGAGCTGGAGCTCGAAGCGGTGTGCGAAGGCCTCGAGCGGGCCGGCGCCGGAGCAGGGGCGCTGCTCTTGGTCGAGGGGCCCGCCGGTGTGGGCAAGACCGAACTCGTGCGTGAGGCGCGCGCAGCGGCTGTGCAGGCCAAGGTCAGGCCGCTCGGGGCCAGGGGGTCGGAGCTCGAGCAGCCGTTCGCATTCGGCATCGTCCGGCAGCTGCTCGAGCCTCTGATCCCGGTCGCTTCCGGGCGCGATGATCTCTTCGCGGGCGCCGCCGGTCCCGCGGCGCGCCTGTTCGAGCCGGAAGAACGGGAATCGCCGAATGCCGATGTCGGCTTCGAGGCCCTGCACAGCCTCTACTGGCTGGTCGTGAACCTCGCCGACCGCGATCCCTTGCTCGTGTCGGTCGACGACTGCCAATGGGCGGACCGCGACTCGCTGCGGTTCCTGGCCTATCTGGGGCAGCGCCTCGAGGGGCTCCGGGTCGCGATGCTTCTCGCCGGACGGCAACCGGACGCCTCTGCGGCCGACGGGGGGTCGCTGTGGGCGCAGGTGGCGTCGCGTCCCGAAGCGAGCGTGCTGCATCTGAAACCTCTGAGCCAGTCCTCATCGGTGGATCTCGTGCGGGAGCGCCTCGGCCCGGAGGCGGACAAAGAGTTCTGCCGAGCCTGCCACAGAGCGACGGGCGGCAACCCGCTGTTCCTGCGGGAACTGCTCAGCGCCCTGAACGCGGCGGGGGTCGAGCCGTCGGCCGGTGCGGCGAACGAGGTTCAGGCGGTCGGCCCGGCGGCAGTGAGCCGGTTCGTTCTGCACCGGCTCGCCACGCTCGGGCCGGCGGCGAGCGAGCTGGCGAGGTCGGTGGCCGTCCTTGGAGACGGGAGCGAGTTGAAGCTTGCCGTTCGGGTGTCGGGTATCACCGAGGACGTCGCCCGCACGGCGGCGGATGACCTCGTCCGGGCTGACATCTTCGTCGGTGGGGAGCGCTTGGGGTTCGTCCATCCCGTCGTTCGAGCGGCCATGTACGAGGACCTGGCGCCGGGCGAGCGCCAGACGTGGCATGCCGCGGCGGCCACTGAGCTGGCGAAGGCGGGCGCGTCGCCGGAGCGCGTGACGGCACATCTGCTGTTGACCACGGCCACCGGTGATCAAGACAGGGTCGAGGTGCTCAGATCGGCCGCCGGTGTCGCGGCGCGGCGGGGCGCTTCGAGCGCAGCGGCGGCGCGCCTGCGCCGGGCGCTCGAAGAGTCGCCGGGCGAGCGGGAGCGGGCGGAGATCTCGACGGAGCTCGGGCGCTACGAGGTGGCCACGATGCAGTTCGAGGGAGCTGAAGAGCATCTGCGCTCGGCGCTGATCTCTGACGCCGAACCGATGATCCGGGCCGAGGCCGCGTCCATGCTGGGACGCTGCGCCATCGCGTCGGGCGGTCGCTCGGCGGAGGCCGCGGTTGAAGCACTGGCCGCACTCGCCGACCAGCTCGTACCGCTCGACCCCGAGCGCTCCCTCGAGATGGGCGCCGAGCTCCTGATGGTCTCCACCGCCGTACCCCGCATGCGCACCGGACTCTCTGCGCACCTGAAGCGCTTTCGCGAGCGGGCGGCCGGTCACCCCGGCTTTGAGGCCATAGCGAGGATCCACATGGCCCAGGAACAGCTCAACGAGGGAGGATCGGCTGCGGCGGCCGTGATGGAGGCGCAGGCCGCGCTCGAGGCGGGCCTGCCCGCCGGCGTCGCTGTGAACGCCACTTTCCTGGCGTTGGCGACGCTGGAACTCGGGGAGCACTACGCCGAGGCGCTGTGGTTGCTCGACGCCGCGCTGGAGGGCGCCCGTCGCGAGGGCCACACGACGAGACAGGGCGTCATCCACGGCCGGCGTGCCGCGATCGCACTCGCTCAGGGTTCGCTTCACGACGCGCAGGTCGAGGCTGACACCGGACTCCTGCTGGTGGAGAGGCAGCACTTCGTTCTGCCGCAACTCCTGGCGGTGGCGATGGTCGTGCACATCGAGCGAGGCGATCTGGCGGCTGCGGCCGAGCTGGCGCGAACGGGCGAGACGCTTGGGACGGATGAGGATCGCTTGTACGTCGACCAGTTTCTGATCGCACGCGGGCGGCTGCGTATCGCCCAGGGCGACGTGCCCGAGGGACTCGCCGACCTCATGGGGTGTGGCCAGCGGCTCGAGGCCTACGACACGCGGTGGCCGAGCGAGTGGAAGGCGTTCGCGGCGCCCGCGCTCGCCTCGCTGGGCCAGTCGCAGGCGGCCGCAGAGCTTGCCCGGGAGCACGTGGAGGTCGCTCGGGGCGTGGGAGCACCCGGGGCATTGGGACAGTCCCTGCGCGCCGCGGGGCTGGCCATCGGTGGACAGGAGGGCCTGACATTGCTCCAAGAAGCGGTCTCGGTCCTGGAGGACAGCTCCGCGCGGTTGGAACTGGCGCACGCTCTCGCCGACCTGGGAGCGGAGCTGGGCCGCGCCGGCCGCCGGCGTGAAGGGCGAGACGTGCAGCGGCGGGCGATCGAACTGGCTGATGAATGCGGTGCGCTCGCGCTCGCCGAGCGCGCGCGTGCCGACCTGCATTCCGGGCCCGGCCGGCGCCCGCGGCTGGAGCTGACCGGGCCGGGAGCGCTGACCGCGGCAGAGTGGCGCGTCTGCCGCCAGGTGGCCGAGGGACACACCAACCGCGAGGTCGCACAAGCCCTCTTCGTGACCGAGAAGACGATCGAGCGCCACCTCAGCAGCGCGTACCAGAAGCTCGAGATCCGCTCTCGCTTCCAGCTGCCGGCGGCCATCGCCCCCGCGAAACCGTAGGGAAAACCCGGGGGGTCCCCCTCTTGTCGGCAGGGCGGAAATCGCAGAGGATCCCCTGGAACGCGAGGAGGTCGGATGACTGGACTGCTCTATCGACTCGGCCGCGGCTGCGCACGCTGGCACTTCGTGGTGCTGGGGCTGTGGGTCGTACTGGTCGTGGCACTGGTGATCGTTGCCGGTCAGGCCGGCTCCCAGACCACCAACAACGTGACCCTGCCGGGCACGGGTAGCCAGAGCGCCACCGACCTCTTGAGCGGCCGCTTCCCGAGCCAGGCCTACGGAACGAACCCGCTCGTGGTGGCCACCGATAGCGGCAAGCTGACCGACTCGAAGTACTCGAAGGCCATCAAGCAGTCGGTGAGCGCCCTGAAGAAGACGCCCCACGTGACCGCGGCCGTCAGCCCCTTGAGCAAAGCCGGGTCCAACGCGCTCAGCAAGGACAAGAAGATCGGCTACATATCGGTGGCGCTCGACGTCGGCCAGGGGAGCATCACCGTGGACGAGGGCAACGCGGTGCTCGACGCTGCCGATCCGGCGAAGAAGGCGGGCCTGCAGACGGCCATCGGCGGCTACGTAGGTCAGGAGCTCTCCAAGCCGGACACTGGCGTCAGCGACAAGATCGGCATCGCGGCGGCGATGGTCATCCTGCTGCTCGTCTTCGGCTCCGCCGTGGCGGCGGGGCTGCCGATCCTCACCGCAGTGCTCGGCCTGTTCTGCGGCCTGAGCGTCGTTACGCTCCTCAGCCACATCGCCGACATCCCCACGACCGCACCCACGCTGGCGACCATGATCGGACTAGCGGTCGGGATCGACTATTCGCTGTTCATCGTGACCAAGCACCGCGCCCAGGTCGCCGAGGGCATGGAGGTGCACGAGTCGATCGGGCGAGCGCTCGCGACCGCGGGCGGTGCGGTCCTGTTCGCGGGCGGCACCGTAGCGATCTCCCTGCTGGCGCTCGTCGTCGCCGGGATCCCGCTGGTCACCACTTTGGGCTACACGTCGGCGATCGCGGTGGCCTTCGCCATCCTTGGCGCGCTCACCCTGCTGCCGGCCCTGTTCGGGCTGCTCGGAACGCACGTCTCGGCGCTCAAGCTGCCAATTCACAAGTCTCGCGCCGACGAGGTGCAGTCCCCACTGTGGACGAGGCTGGCCACGGGGATCGCCAACCATCGCTGGCCGGTGATCGTCGTCGTGCTGGCGATCCTGCTCGCGCTCTCGATACCCATGCTGTCGATGCACCTGGGCCAGGAGGACGTGGGGGCAGAGCCGACCGACACGACCGCTCGCCAGGCCTACGACCTGATCGGGAAGGGCTTCGGGGAGGGCACCAACGGGCCGTTCCTGATCTCCACCCAGCTCAGCAAGGCCGCGAAGCCGAACCAGAAGAACCTCAACACGATCAGTCAGAACGAGAAGAAACTGCAGCAGCAGCAGCAGCAGATCGAGCAGCAGGCCGAGCTCGAGGGCGCGACCCCGCAGCAGGCCCAGCAGGAGGCAAAGCAGCAGACGCAGAAGCAGTCGAACCAGCTCGCCCAGAAGAAGAAGCAGGCCGAACAGCCCGCGACCGACCCGCGCCTCCAGACCCTGCGCAAGGACCTCCAGAAGACCAAGGGCGTGGATTCCGTGACGCAGCCGCTGGTCAACAAGAAGGGCACCGCGGCCGTCTACACGCTCATTGCCACGACGGCGCCGTCCGACATCGCCACCGAGGACCTGGTCTCGCGCCTGAGGGACACGACCATCCCGGAGGCGACCAAGGGCCAGGACATGACGGCCTTCGTGGGTGGCACCACGGCCGCGTATGTCGACCTTGCCGAGAAGATCACCAGCAAGCTCCCGCTGGTCATCCTGGTGGTCGCGGCGCTCAGCTTCCTGGTGCTGCTGGTGGGATTCCGCTCACTCCTGATCCCCGCTCAGGCGGCAGTGATGAACCTCATCTCGGTGGGAGCGGCCTACGGCGTGCTCACGCTCATCTTCCAGGAGGGGTTTGCCTCGAGCCTGATCGGACTCGACGGGGCGATACCGGTCGTGAGCTTCGTGCCGTTGATCATGTTCGCGATCCTGTTCGGCCTGTCGACCGACTACCAGGTCTTCCTGCTGACCCAGATCCAGGAGCACTTCAAGGAGGGCAAGGGCGCCCGCGCCACCGTGATCGAAGGGCTCGGCTACTCGGGGCGGATAATCGGAGCGGCGGCGCTAGTCATGTTCAGCGTGTTCGGGAGCTTCGTCCTGAACGGGGACCCGACGATCAAGCAGTTCGGCCTCGGCCTGGCGACGGCGGTCACGATCGACGCGATCGTGGTGTGCCTCTTCGTGCCGGCGCTGATCGTGGTCGCCGGCAGGCGGACGATCTGGTTGCCTCGCTGGCTCGACCGAATCCTGCCGAACTTCAGCATCGAGGGGTCGGGCTACTTCGACGAAGAGCCGCCTGCCGGAGTCTCTCCGGCCAGGGAGCCCGAGCCGGCGGCAAGAGCTTGAGCCTCTAGGCGGAGGTGCAGGCGGGGCAGGTGCCCCGGAGTGTCACGTCGTGCTCACCCACCGCATAGTCCACGCGCCCGGCCAGCCGTTCGATGGCCTGCTCGAGCTCGGGATCCTCGAAAGCCCTGGTCTCGCCGCAGCTGTCGCAGACCAGGTGGTGGTGGTGCTCCCCGCTCGGGTGGACGGGCTCGTAGCGGGCCACGGCTTCGCCCACGTCGACGCGACGCACGAGGCTCATGTCGTCGAGCAGCTGGAGCGCGCGGTAGATGCTGGCCACGCCCACGCCCTCGCCGCGGTCGCGCAGCCGGTCGGCGATCTCCTGGGCGGTGACGCTGCAGCCCAGCTCGTCGAGCGTGGCCACCACCGCCGCCCGCGGCGCGCTCACGCGGTAGCCGCCGCTCTCAAGGCTCTCGTGCGCGTGTCCCACCCATTCGGTCATGCCGTTGGGCAAGGATAGGGTCCCGCCATGGCCGATCTCCACCGCACTCCCGACGAGCGTTTCGAGAGCCTGCCCGGCTACGGGTTCGAGCCGCACTGGCACGACGCCGGCGGGCTGCGCCTGCACTACCTGGACGAGGGAGCGGGCTCTCCGGTCGTCTGCTTTCACGGCGAGCCGAGCTGGGCCTATCTGTACCGCAGGATGCTGCCCGGCCTGACCGAAGCCGGCCACCGCGTCATCTGTCCGGATCTCCCGGGCTTCGGGCGCTCGGACAAGCCCACCGACCGCGGCTGGTACTCCTACGACCGGCACGTGGAGCACGTGTCGGCTGTGCTGGCTTCCCTCGACCTTCGTGACGCGTGCGTGGTCGTTCAGGACTGGGGCGGCCCGATCGGCCTGCGCTGGGCGGTGGAGAACGCCGAGCGCGTGGGGCGGCTCGTGATCCTCAACACCGGGCTGTTCACCGGCCGTGTCTCCAAGGGCTTCATGAACTGGCGGAACTTCGCTGAGCGCAACCCCGATCTGCCCGTGGGTTTCGTAATTCAGAGCGCAACGACGACCGAGCTGCCCGACGAAATTGTCGCCGCCTACGAGGCACCCTTTCCCGACGCCGCCTCCAAGGCGGGCGCCGCCCAGTTCCCGCTGCTCGTGCCCACCGAGCCCGGTGCGCCCGGGGCCGAGGCAATGCGCGAGGTGGCCGACGAGCTCTCGCGCTGGGACAGGCCCACGCTGGTCGCGTTCTCGGACTCAGATCCCGTGTTCCCCTTCCCACGCTCCGGCCAGTGGTTCTGCGACCTGATCCCGGGCGCCGGAGAGCAGGTGCAGATCGAGGGGGCGGCGCACTTCCTGCAGGAGGACCGCGGCGAGCGCATCGCCGGGGAGATCGTCCGCTTCATGAACGGCTGAGCGCCCCGGCGCCCGCGTTCGCGCGGGCACTCGGGGCGTCTGCCGAGGTCGGTTCAGCCGGCGGCGCTGTGGCGCTCGGCGACCTTCGCCCAGTTCACGGTGTTCCACCAGGCGTCGATGTAGTCCGGGCGCTTGTTCTGGTACTTCAGGTAGTAGGCGTGCTCCCAGACGTCCACGCCGAGCAGTGGCGTGTGACCGTCGGTGATCGGGTTGTCCTGATTGGCGGTCGAGACCACCACCAGGCCCGAGCCGTCGTGAACGAGCCAGGCCCAGCCGGAGCCGAACTGGCCGACGCCGGCCTCCTTCATCTTCGACTTGAAGTCGTCGAACGAGCCGAAGGCGGACTCGATTCCGGTCGCCACGTCACCGTCGGGCTCGCCGCCGCCGTCCGGCGACATCGACTCCCAGAACAGATTGTGGTTGAGGTGGCCGCCGCCGTTGTTGCGCACCGCGGTGCGCTTGTCCTCGGGGATGTCCGAGAGGTTGGCGATGACCTCCTCGATGGGGCGGTCGGCCCAGTCGGTGCCCTCCAGGGCGGCGTTGACCTTGTCCACGTAGGCCTGGTGATGCTTGTCGTGATGCACGCGCATCGTGGCCTCGTCGATATGAGGCTCGAGCGCGGCGTAGTCATAGGGAAGAGCAGGTACCTCGTACGGCATGTCTCTCCTTTCGAGGGGGGGATGCTCGGGTAGGACTCTATGCGGTGCTGCTCGTGAGCTGGAACGTGGCCGGCCGGGCCCGCCGGGTGGCCGAGCAGGCCGAGCTCGTGCTCGGTCTCGAGCCTGATGTCGTGTGCCTGCAGGAGGTCACTTCCGCAAGCGCCCTGGCCTGGGTCGAGCTGCTCGCGGCCGCCGGCCTCGGGGTGCGGATGGCCGACCTGCCGCGGGCGCGTGAGTCGAGCCGGCCCCTCGCCGTGCTGACCGCGGCCCGCCCACCGTCCTTCGAGCCGGTTGCCGTCGAGGGCGTGCCCTGGCCGGAGCGTGTGCTTGCCGTGCGCACGGCCAGTGGCGTGGAGGTGGTCAACGTCCATTCGCCGGTCAGCACGAAGCCCGACCTGGCCAAGGTGCGGACCCACGAGGCGGTCTACCGCCACCTCGCCGGCGGCGAGGGGCCGCGACTCGTGTGCGGCGACCTCAACACTCCTCGGCGCGAGCATCCGGACGGCAGCGTCTGGACCTTCGCCCGCAGCAATCGCGGCGTGCTGCGCCCCGCGCGAGGCGACCGTTGGGACGCCGCGGAGACGGCCCTGGTCCGCGGCCTGGAGACGTTCGGCTTCCGCGATGCCTTTCGCGAGCGCAACGGCTTCGCCGATCGGTCAGCGAGCTGGGAGTGGCCTCGCGGTGGGGGCTACCGCCTCGATCACCTGATCGTCTCGGCCGAGGTCGGCGTGGTGGCCTGCGACTACCGGCACGACTGGCGCAGGGAGCGGGGCCTGTCGGACCATTCGGCGCTGGTGGCGCACCTGGTGGTGCGCAGCTCCGACGAGTGATGCGGCTGAGAGGACTCGAACCTCCACGGGGTTGCCCCCACGGCGACCTGAACGCCGCGTGTATACCAATTTCACCACAGCCGCGTGGGGGCAGAATCCTAGCGCCCCGGCTTGGTGCCGCGGCTCAGGCGCCGCCGCCGCGGCGCTGCGGCGTGCCGAAGACGTAGTCCCACACCGGTGCGCTCACTCCGAAGCCGCGCGTGTCGTCCTGGAAGTGGTGCCGCATGTGCAGCTCGCGCACCAGCTTGCCGACGCGGGTGCGCGGGCGGTGGTGGTGCACGTGATAGTGGGTCATGTCGTAGGCCAGGTAGCCGGCAAGGAAGCCGGCGGCGAAGATGTTCGCCCACGGCGTGCCGAGGACGAGCACGAACAGCCCATAGAACGCCAGCGCCAGGGGGACGCTCACCGACGGGGGCATCACCAGCCGGAGGGGATCGTTGGGATGGTCGTGGTGGACGCCGTGGATGATCCAGTGCAGGCGCGCCCCGAGGCCCTCCTCGGGCTCGAAGTGGAACACGAGGCGGTGCATCCAGTACTCGGTGAGGGTCCAGAACACGTAGCCGGCAAGCATCAGGCCCGCGACCTGCACGGTAGTCGGCTCGCCGCGCGCGCCGACCACGAAGAGGACGACGATGACGGGCACGAATATGACCACCGGGATCATCGGGTGAACGCGCGAGAGCCGGTCCAGCAGATCCGACTCGAACATACGGGGAGAGGCCTTGAGAGCTTCTGTCCGCCGAGCGCTCACAACCCGAATTTAGCGCACCTCCCGGTGGGGTGGAAGCCTCGACTTCGGGTTGCCTAACTCTGGACCCAGAGGTCGCGCCAGGAAGCCATCAGAAACTCCAGGCCCACGGCCGCGGTTGCGCCGTAGACGACCACCTCGCCGGGGCTGGCCTCCCCGGTGAGAATGCTCCCGAGCAGGTAGCAGGTGACCGCGCCCATGAACAGGATCCGAGCCACGATGTCCATGGCCACGAGTGTTCTCCGGCGAGCACTTTGTGCTGTAACGGCCCGGTGAAGGCGTGGTGAAGCTGCCGTTACCGGCCCGGAAGGCACGGGTGCTCGGCCTCACCCCCGCAATGCGAGTGGGTGGTGCTCGTGTTGCGGCCGACCACGCCGTCATGCGGTCCCCTTCTTGGGTCGTCGGTAGCCGACGGCTGCTTGGACGCTTGAGGGGCGCCATTTCTGGCCTCCGCGTAGCGTGGGTACTCCTTCATGGTTGAGGGTGTCGGCGATGGCCTGCAACGTCATCCCCTCGTGGCGCATCTCGGCGATGCGTTGTTTGAGCGGTGGCACGTCTGACACCGAGGGCCGGCTGATCGGGGTGCCTTTGGCGCGTGCGGCGGCCAGGCCTTTGCGGGTGGCCTTCCCGAGGCGGTCGCGTTCCCAGCCGCTGACCGAGACGATCACGTTGGCCGCTTTGCGTCCGGCGGGGTCGGCGGTGTCGATGTTTTCCTCCAGCGACACAAACCGGCCGCCGCTGCGACCGACCGCTCTGAGGATCTCCCCCAGCTCGGCCACGGCCAGGCTCAGCTGCGGCAGGGCATAGACGACCACACAGGACGCCTCGCCGGCCTGCATGCGCCCCAACGCCCGCGCCAGGCCGGGCCGGCCGGCGGCGCGGCCGCTTTCGGGCTCGACGTCGCTGACGATCTCCAACAACTCCCAGCCCCGCTTGTCGCTGGCGGCGGCGATCGCCTGGATCTGGGCCTGCAGCCCCGTCTCGTGCATCTGCACCCCCCTGGGGGCGCTGACATAGCCAATCGCGCGAACGGCCTCGCGCCGTCCGCCGTTCAGCTTCGTTGGCATGGCCGTCTTGACCGCCGCCGGGGCCGGGGCGGTGTCGTGTTCGGGCATCCGCACCAGCGGACGCACGGTGGCGTTGCGATCGGGCCTGCGGTCGGGCTTGCGGTCGGGCTTGCGGGCGGGGGCGACCCGGCCCCTAAGCGCACCGAACAGCGCCGACGCCAGCAGCAGCGGCAACGCCAGCGCCAGCATCACCCCGGGCTCGATCTCCTCCTCCTGCCCCGGAGCGGCAGCCGGAGACAGCGAAACCCCCAGCCCGGACTCGTCGTTGTCAAGCGCCGCCCGCACCGGCACGGCCTGCTGCTGTGGCTGCCGGCCGGTCGCGGCAGGCCGCGTGTCGTCAACGCTGCGCGGCGGGTGGCCGCCACCAGCTGTCGGGTGGTCTGTGTCCCGGCGATCCCGTCCACCGCTACGCCCGCCTTGTGCTGGAAGCGGGCCACGCCGGCCTGGGTCAGCGGCCCATACAGGCCGTCGACCGGGCCCGGGCGCGCCCCCAAGCGCGTCAGCAGCCGCTGCAGCGCCTTCACGCGCCGCGCCTCTCCCTTGACCGTGCGCGGGGCAACGCCCACGCGCTGATAGCCCGCACCCACCGTCAGCGCGCTAGTGGTGGCCGAACGCGCCAGAGCTCGCGGCGGTGCGCACCAACCCCGGCTTCCCGGACTGCGTGCCCGGGTTCTGGCCCGCGGCCGCGCCGGCGGTAACGGGCAACAGCAGCGCTATCAGCGCGGCGGCCACGGCCGTCCCGGCGACTCGGCGACAGACCAAGCCATATGTCGTAAACATGGTTTCTCCTCATCGAGCGATAAGCCCCGGGCGCAACCAGCGCCCCAGGCAGGTCTGACCTAGCCCCGCGGGGGCTAGCCAGGCCGCTCGATGACGGCGACAAACGCCGCCTGGCGCCAAGGGGCCGGCGCGAGCTGCAAACGCCGGCACAGACGCACGGCGGCCAAAGCCGCCAGAGAAGCAAGAAGAGCAAAGAACAAGCCAAAGCCGAAGCCAAACCCGCCACCACCAGCCTGGCCCGCACCCGAACCAGGCGCCGGGCTAGGCGGAACCGGCAGAGTCGACCCGGTCGACGAACCCGCACCGGGCAACGACACCGACCCCACCGCAACACCAGACGGCGCATAACCCAACGAGCCCGCGCCCGCGGCCGGCAAACCCAGCGAACCGACAGCCGGGCCACCAGGGCGAGAGGCCACGGGGACGCTGCCAGCACCGGGCCGGACGGCAAGCTCGACGAGCGGGGCAGACGGTGCGGGGGCGGTTGGCGCGGGCGAAGCCGCAGGCGACGGGGCCGCGTGTGGGGCCGGGGCGGTCGTGGCTTCATGCGGAGCCACCGGCGCCGACAGTGGTGTCGCGCGACCGCCGGGACCGGAGACCGGATCAAGGACGGTGCCGACCGTGTCCGCCGCCGGGCCCATCACACCGGCCGCCGTATCGACCACGGGGTCGACCAGACCGGCCGCTACCTCGCCCACTGGGTCCACCAGGTCCGTCGCGGTGTCCATAAGCGGGGTCAGAGCTTGGTCCACCGTCTGAGCCGCCGGCGTAAGCAGCTGAGCGCCGCTATCAGCCACCGGCGTAACGATCTCGTTGGCGGCATCGACCAGCGGCGCGAGGGCCTCGTCGACCGAGTCGGTCAGCGGGGCGACGATCTCGTTGGCGGTATCGGTCAGCGGCGCCACGATCTCGTCGGCCGTATCGACCAGTGGCGCGAGCGCCTCGTCGACCGAGTCGGTCAGCGGGGCGACGATCTCGTTGGCGGTATCGGTCAGCGGCGCCACGATCTCGTCGGCCGTATCGACCAGTGGCGCGAGCGCCTCGTCGACCGAGTCGGTCAGCGGGGCGACGATCTCGTTGGCGGTATCGGTCAGCGGCGCCACGATCTCGTCGGCCGTATCGACCAGTGGCGCGAGCGCCTCGTCGACCGAGTCGGTCAGCGGGGCGACGATCTCGTTGGCGGTATCGGTCAGCGGCGCCACGATCTCGTCGGCCGTATCGACCAGTGGCGCGAGCGCCTCGTCGACCGAGTCGGTCAGCGGCGCGACGATCTCGTTGGCGGTATCGGTCAGCGGCGCCACGATCTCGTCGGCCGTATCGACCAGTGGCGCGAGCGCCTCGTCGACCGAGTCGGTCAGCGGCGCGACGATCTCGTTGGCGGTGTCGGTCAGCGGCGCGACGTCTCGTCGGCTGTATCGACCAGTGGCGCGAGCGCCTCGTCGACCGAGTCGGTCAGCGGCGCGACGATCTCGTTGGCGGTGTCGGTCAGCGGCGCCACGATCTCGTCGGCGTATCGACCAGTGGCGCGAGCGCCTCGTCGACCGAGTCGGTCAGCGGCGCGACGATCTCGTTGGCGGTGTCGGTCAGCGGCGCGAGCGTCTCGTCGGCTGTATCGACCAGTGGCGCGAGGGCCTCGTCGACCGAGTCGGTCAGCGGCGCGACGATCTCGTTGGCGGTATCGGTCAGCGGCGCCACGATCTCGTCGGCCGTATCGACCAGTGGCGCGAGCGCCTCGTCGACCGAGTCGGTCAGCGGCGCGACGATCTCGTTGGCGGTGTCGGTCAGCGGCGCGAGCGCGTCGTCGGCTGTATCGCCCAGTGGCGCGAGGGCCTCGTCGGCCGAGTCGGTCAGCGGCGCGGCGATCTCGTTGGCGGTGTCGGTCAGCGGCGCCACGATCTCGTCGGCTGTATCGACTAGTGGCGCGAGCGTCTCGTCGGCCGAGTCGGTCAGCGGCGCGGCGATCTCGTTGGCGGTGTCGGTCAGCGGCGCCACGATCTCGTCGGCTGTATCGACTAGTGGCGCGAGCGTCTCGTCGGCCGAGTCGGTCAGCGGCGCCACGATCTCGTCGGCCGAATCGAGTACCGGCGCGAGCGCCTCTTCGGCCGGGGCGAGCGTCTCGTTGGCGGAATCGGTCAGGGGGGACACCGCGTCCGCTGCGGTGTCGGTGAGCGGGGCCGCGAGCTGGCCGGGGGTCTCGGCGACTGAAAGCAGCGAGTCGGGCGTGGACGTAACTGACTCGGGCGTCGGGGGAGCGGGGGGCGGCGAGGGCACCGGGAGGGCGCTCGCGGCGTCGTCGGCGCCGTCGCTGACCTGGCTTGTCAGCGTTTCGATGCCGGGCGTGGGCGGCTCGACCGGGTCGGGAGCCGTGGGAGGCGACGGCGGCTCAGTCGAGGAGGACGGGGGGCTGATCTCGGTCTGATCGGGCGTCGAAACGGCGGCCGCGGGAGTGGTGGATGAGGGCGGATCCACCGGGAGGGGCAGAGCGGGCGGCTGGGACGGGGCGGGAGCTGCGGTGGTGGGTGACTCGGGGACGGCGGGCTCGGACGGGGCGGGCTCGGACGGGGCGGGCTCGGACGGGGCGGGCTCGGACGGGGCAGGCGCCGGGGCGGGTTCAGGCGCGGCGGGCTCGGACGGGGCGGGAGCGGCGACGGGCTCGGAATCGGCCGGCTCGGGTGGCGCGGGGACCTGCTCGGTGGCTTGCTGTGCCACCTCGGAGACGGCTTGGACCGGGTCCGGGGCCGACGGGGCTGTCGGCGTCGTGGGCAGCTGCGCCGAAACCCCTGGTGCCCACGCCAGCAGAGCCACGGCTGCGACGGCGGCGGCGGCACACCGGCGCCGTAAAGGCCCGCGGGCCCCGGCGGGGCGTGCTTTGAGATGAGGCGCGTCGAGGTTCAAGGGTTCCGGTCTTGGCGCAATCGACTACGAGAGTGGCCCTACCCAGCCGGCACCTTCAGCTTCGCGAAAACCACCACAACCTCCCTCTTTTTGTCGCAAATTGCGACTTTTCGAGGCCCCAAAACCTGTGCACGTATACGCAATTCTCCGCCACCAGCCGTGCCTGCAGTGGCTCTCGAGCATGGCGATTCGCCTTGCCCGGCTGCTGGTTCAACGAGCACCGTGACCGATGTCACGGGAATCGATCCGCCGCCTTCGGGGTCCCTGAATATGCACAGCAACTCCCCAAGAAAGGGGACAGCATGTCCAGCAGCAACCTCAAGCGGTCAGGGAAGGCACCCAAGCCTTCCGACGGTCACCGCGAAGCCGTGCCCTCCGAGGTCGCGAACTCTGGCCTCACGGAGACTGATGGCGACAAGCTGCCCCTGAATCCGAAGGCCAAGGTCGCCGTTCGCTCATCCGAGCGCCCCAAGAACGTCTTCTACGAGAACGACTATCTGAACGGGGAGTGACCCTGGTGGGTCGCGGGCCGGCGCCCAAGCGGACGGAGGCCCCGAGTTAGGGCGACGATCGCCACCGGCCTCCTCGAACGCGCAAACCCGCTCCTGGAGCGGGCTGCTGGAGTACCGCCACGGGGATTCGAACCCCGGTTTCCGCCGTGAGAGGGCGGCGTCCTAGTCCCCTAGACGATGGCGGCCTGCCGGCGGGCGATTCTAGCGGTGGGCGGCGGGATTGCCCACGAGGGTAGGATGTCCCCGTTCATCGGCCGGTGGTCGAGGGAAGTCCGGTGAGAATCCGGCGCGGTCCCGCCACTGTGTACGGGCGCTGAGGCGTCGCAAGAAGCCACTGGGGAGCCTACGGTCCCCCGGGAAGGCGCGACGAGGAGCCCCGAGCCAGGAGACCTCACTCCGGCCGCAGCCCATACGACCCTCGTGGAAGGGGTGGCTCGATGTCTCTTTGCTCCCGGCGTGCTCTACCAGGCGCGCTCGTCCTGCTCTCACTGGCCCTGCCCTCGACGGCACTGGCCCTGCCCGTGACCGTCAACCTCCGTGTGGAAGGACCGACGGCGACGGTGTTCGACGGTCCGGTCACCACCGACGGCCACGCCGTGACCACCGTGGCCGGCGGCACCCATCCCTGCGACGGGACCAACGGCGCCGCGCAACCGACGGCCGGCCCCACCGCCACCGCGGCACTCGACGACGCCGCCCGGGCGGCCGGCTTCACCATCGACGGCCCCTACGGCAGCTTCGGCATCGATGACTTCTTCATCGAGCGGGTGGCCGACCAGCAGATCGATCCGAACACGGCGTACTGGTCCCTGTGGATCAACCAGGTCTTCTCCGACCAGGGCGGCTGCCAGAAGCGCGTCCTTGCCGGCCAGGACGTCCTGTGGGCCGGAATCCCCTTCTCGGTGTCCGTCCCGCTGAGGCTCGAGGGCTCCAACACTGCCACCGTGGGCCGCCCGGTGAACGTGCGCGTCACCGATGGCCAGACCAAGGTCCCACAGGCCGGCGCGACCGTGGGCGGGGCCACCACCAGCGCCAGCGGGATCGCCACGCTGAGCTTCGCCCGGAAGGGCATCTACCGTCTGAAGGCCTCGAAGCCCGACACGATCCGCTCGAACACGATCGTGATGTGCGTCGATCCGGAGGGCGCCGATCCCTGCAGCTCGACCGACGCCACCGGACCGGCCATCGCCGTGGGCGCCGCCGGCGGCCAGCGCGGCGGCCTGGCCAGCACCCGCGGCCGCTCACGCACCATGTTGATCTCGTGGGCCGGTGACGACCGGTCGGGAAGCGGGGTCAGGTACTACTCGGTCGACGTCGCCGAGGCGGGGGAGACGACGTGGCGCTCGCTGCTCGACAAGTCCCCGGCCAACGGACTCCACTTTCGTGGGGACGTGGGCGCGACCTACCGCTTTCGCATCACCGCCACCGACCGCGCGCTCAACGACACCACCGTCGTGAGCGAGCCGGTGACGGTGCCGGTCGACGATCGTAACCGCAGCCTCTGGCGCTTCTCGAAGGGCGACTGGAAGCGCATCCGGCGCGCGCAGGCCTGGGGCAAGACCGTGATCCGGGCCGCAGATGCGGGCGCCGGCGCGCGCTTCTCGTTCGAGGGCTCGCAGGTGGCGCTGGTCGGCCGCAAGCTGCCCAAGGGAGGGCGCCTGCGGGTGACCGTCGACGGCCGGAGCCGGGTGCTGCGCACGCGCGGGCGCTCGGGGTACCGGACCGTGCTCTGGTCGGCCGACGGGCTCGGTGACGGGCGTCACCGCCTGTTGCTGCGCTCGCTCGGCGGGGGCCCGGTGGAGCTCGACGCGGTGGCGCCCTCGCCGTGAGCCGAGCCGCTCCGGCCACCGCCGTGCTCGCGCTGACCCTGTTCGGCGCGGCGGCGCCGGCCTTGGGCGCGCCGGCGGCCCCTACCGTCGAGCAGATGGTGGTGTTTCGCAGCGAGGACGCGGTGACCCGGGACGTGGCGGCGAAGCAGACGCTCGTGACGGTGGGCGGGCGCCGTTGCGCCGCCGGGGCCGGCACGGCGCTGGCGGTGCTGGCCCGCAGCGGCGCGGGCCGCCTGCGGCTACGTGACTTCGGCTCGTGCTCGGGCCGGCCGCGCGACGCCGCGGGCCTGTTCGTGGAGGCCATCCGCGGCGAGCGCAACCGAAGGCAGAACGGCTGGGTCTACAAGGTGGGCCGGCGGGCGGCCAGCGCGGGGGCCGCCGATCCCTCCGGCCCGTTCGGGCGGGGACGGCTGCGCCGGGGCCAGCAGCTGACCTGGTTCTACTGCCGCATGCGCGCCGGCGGTTGCCAGCGCACCCTCGCGATCGAGGCGAGGGGCGAACCGGGAGCGGCGACGATCAGCGTGCGCGGCTACGACGACGAGGGTCGCGGCGTGCCGGTGGCGGGCGCGGCCGTCACGGCGTCGGGCGGCGGGACGGGCATGACCGCGTCCGACGGCAGCGTGCGCCTGACCCTTCCGCCGGGTCGCCACACCATCGTGGCCCGCAAGGATGGCCTGGTGCGCTCGTTCGCCGAGGAGATCGTCGTCGGGTGAGCCGGCTCGTCGCCCTCGTGTGTGCGATCACCCTCGCCGCCGGCGTCGCGGGCTGCGGCATCGGCGAAGGCGAGGAGCGCGGCGGCGACGGCGCCCAGGTTCGCGTCACGCGCGACTTCGGCAAGGTGGAGCTCGGCTCGGCCCGGGTCGAGGCCGTGCGCGAGGACCAGACGGTGCTGCGGCTGCTCGAGGCCAACTTCGAGGTGGGCACGAGCTTCGGGGGCCGCTTCGTCGATGCCATCGACGGGGTCGAGAGCCGGGGACCGGAGGACCAGGTGGACTGGTTCTACTTCGTGAACGGGGTCGAGGCGGAGGTGGGCGCCGCCGAGTTCGAGCTCTCGCCCGCCGACCGCGTCCAGTGGGACCGGCGTGACTGGCGGGTGACGATGCGCGTGCCCGCGATCGTGGGCGCCTTTCCCGAGCCGTTCCTGAACGGGCTGGAGGGCAAGCGGCGCCCGGTGCGGGTGGAGTGCGAGGACTCGGAGTCGAGCGCGTGCAACGAGGCACGCGAGACGCTGGAGCAAGAGGGGGTGTCGACCTCGGGCTCGTCGCTCGGCGCCCCGGGCGTCGAGGAGGTGACCCGGCTGGCCGTGGCGCGCTGGCCCGCGGCCCGGATCGTGCGCGGTGCGGCCAGCCTGGAGCAGGGGCCCGAGGAGAACGGCGTCTTCGTACGCGTGGCCGAGGACGGCCGCTCGATCGATCTGCTCGACGAGTACGGCGAAGTGGCCCGCACCGTTCGCCCCGGCGACGGCGTGGGCCTGGTGCTGGCCATGCGGCCACTTCAGGAGGAGCTCGTGTGGCTGGTCACGGCGCTCGACGAGCAGGGCCTCGAAGCAGGCGTGCGGGCACTCGACGAAGGGCGCCTGCGCGACGCCTTTGCGGTCGCGGTCCAGGACGACAGGGTGGACAAGCTCCCGCTGGCCACGCAATGAGCCTGATCCCCGTCTACCGCTCTCGTCCCAGTGCGCTGCATGCGGCGCGCGCCTCTCTGGGGGCCGCGTTCTGCTGCGCGCTTGCCCTGACCGGGGCGCTCTACCTCCATCCGCTGGTGCTCGCGGCGGCCCTGGCGGGAGTGGCCGGTGCCGGGCTAGCGGCGGGCGTCGGCCGGGAGATCGGCCGCTCGCTGAAGCTGGCCCTGCCGCTGGCGCTGCTGGTGGCGCTCGTCAACCCGCTGGTCTACGCGGGCGGCGAGACCCTGCTCATCCGCGGCGGCACGGTGCTCGGTCGGCGGATCGACATCACCCTGGAGGCGCTGGCCTACGGCGCGCTCACCGGCCTGCGGGTGATGGTGATCGTGGTGGCCCTGGGGGGACTGCTGTCCGCCGCCGTGGACCCCGACGAGCTGCTGCGGCTGTTCCGACGGGTCTCCTACCGCTCCGCGCTCACGGCGTCGCTGGCCAACCGGCTGGTGCCGACGCTGGCCCGGGACGCCATCCGCATGTCGGACGCCGCTCGCTGCCGGCCGCAGCCACCGGGGCGGCTGGCGGTGGTCCGGGCGGCGCTGTCGGGTGCGCTCGACCGCTCGGTCGACGTGGCCGCCGCGCTCGAGGTGCGCGGCTACTCGCTCGGCGGTCGCCCTCCGCGCCGTGGCGACCGGTGGTCGCGTCACGATCTGCGCGTGGCCACAGCGGCCGCCGGCATCGTCGCGGTCTCGGTGGCCGGGCTGGCCGCCGGGGTGGGAACGGTGGACGCCTATCCGACACTCGAGCTCTCGTTCGGCGCCCCAGAGTGGGCGTTGAGCGCTGCAATCGTGCTGCTCGCCCTCAGCCCGTTCGCGGGTCGTGGAGCGCGCCTGGGGATCGGTGGCCGGCGATGACCGAGCCGCTCGTCACCGCCGTCGGCTTCGGCTACCGCTACGCGGAGTCGGCGGGCCCGGTTCTCCGGGACATCGGCCTGGAGGTCGAGCCCGGCACGTTCACCGTGCTGGCCGGGGTGTCCGGCTCCGGGAAGTCGACGCTGCTGAGGGCGCTGTGCGGGCTGGTGCCGCACTTCCATGGCGGCGAGGCGGAGGGCGAGCTGCGCGTGGGCGGCCTCGACGTGCGCGAGCACGGCCCCGGGGACCTCGCTGCGGTCTGCGGCACCGTATTTCAGGAGCCAGAGACGCAGGTGGTGATGGGCGGCGTGCGAGCCGAACTCGAGCTGCCGCTCGAGCACCGGCGCGAGCCCGCCGGCGTGATGGCCCGCTCGGTGGAGGAAACCGCGCTGTCGCTGGGCGTGGCGCATCTGCTCGAGCGGCGCACGGACACGCTGTCCGGCGGCGAGCTGCAGCGCGTCGCCATCGCCGCCGCCATGGTCCACGCCCCGCGGCTGCTGCTGCTCGACGAGCCCACCTCCCAGCTCGATCCCGTGGCCGGCGACGAGCTCGTCTGGCTGCTGAGGCGCCTCAACGAGGACTGGGGCACGGCCGTGGTGATCGCCGAGCACCGCCTCGAGCGCTGTCTGCCGGCGGCGGATCGCGTCGTGGCCTTGGTGGACGGCACGGTGGCCTGCGACGCCCCGCCCGCCGCGTTCCTGAGCTGGGCCAGTCACGCCGTCCCCGCCCTCGCCACCCCGGCCGCGCGGATGTTCTCGCTGGCCGGCCTCGGGCCGCTGCCGGTGACCGTCAAGGAGGCGGCCGCGACGCTCAGGCGCCGTGGCCTGCCGGAGAGTCCCGGTCAAGTGGTCACGGCGCCGTCGCCCCGTCGCCCGCGGCTCGGCCTGTTGCGCCGCCGCGCCGCCCGCCCGGCGCCGGCCCTGCGGCTGCGCGAGGTCTGGCACGAGATCGAGGACGGCCCTGTGGTGCTGCGCGGAATAACGCTCGACCTCGACCCCGGTGAGCGGGTGGCCCTGATGGGTCGCAACGGCGCCGGCAAGAGCACCCTCCTGCGGCTGGCCAAGGGCCTGGAGGAGCCGAGCCGCGGCCGCATCGAGCGGGCGGGCGAGGTGGCCCTGCTGCTTCAGAGCCCGGGCGACTACCTCATCCACGAGCACGCGGTGGAGGACGCCGGGAGCGCGGGCGTAACCGCCGCCGGGCTGGCGGGACGCGAACAGGCCAACCCGCGCGATCTCTCGGGCGGCGAGCGTCAGCGGCTGGCCCTGGAGGTGGCGCTTGGCGGCGGCGAGCACGCGGCCGTGCTGCTCGACGAGCCCACCCGCGGGATGGACGGCGCCCACCGGGACCTGCTGGTGACCCGCATCGAGGCGCTGGCGCGCTCCGGGGCGGCGGTGATCGTGGCCACGCACGACAGCGAGTTCGCCGCCGCGTTCGCCGACCGGGTGGTGCTGCTCGGCCCCGGCAGCGTCATCGCCGACGGCCCGCCGGCCGACGTGCTGGGCGGCGGCCGTCACTTCTCCACCCAGGTGGCGCGCATCACCGGCGGGCGGGAGCTGCTGCCCGAGCAGGCCGCCCGGGCGGTCGTCCGCGCCACGGCGGAGGACGTGTCCCAGCCGGGCCGGCCGCGGGAGCTCGCACGATGAGCTGGCAGCTGTCCTCCCTGGTGGTGCTGGCGCTCGCCCTGGTCGCCGGCTTTGCCTGGTACGAGCGCGACCGGCCGCCCGCACGGGTGCTGGCGCTGGTGGCGGCGATGGCCGCCCTGGCCGTGGTGGGGCGCCTCGCCTTTGCGGCCATCCCGAACGTCAAGCCGACCACCGACATCGTGCTGTTCGCCGGCTACGCCCTGGGAGCCGTGCCGGGCTTCGCGGTTGGCGCGGTGACCGCGATCGTGTCCAACATCTTCCTCTCCCAGGGCCCGTGGACCGTCTGGCAGATGGCGGGCTGGGGGGCGGTGGGGGTCGGCGGCGCGCTGCTCGCCCGGTTCCTGCGCGGGCGCGAGCCCAACCGCTTCGTGCTGGCCGCGGTGTGCGGCCTGGCCGGTCTCGTCTTCGGGGCCTGGATGGACGTCTACCAATGGACGCTCACCGGGCGCCAGGATCTCGACAGCTACCTTGTCGTCTCTGCCAGCTCGCTGCCCTACAACCTCGCCCACGCGATCGGCAACGTGGCCTTCTGCCTGTTGATCGGCCCGGTGTTCATCCGTTCGCTGCGGCGCTACCGGCAGCGTTTGGAGGTGAGCTGGCGGCCCTCGCCGGCCACGATCGGGGCCGCGCTTGCCCTCGTCGCGCTCATCCTCGCCGTGCCTGCCGGTGCCGGCGCCGCGACCCCGAGCGAGCGCGCCGAGCGCTACCTCGTGCGCGCCCAGAACGGCGACGGCGGCTTCGGCGCCGCCCCCCGCCAGTCCTCGAGCCCGCTCTACAGCGGCTGGGTCGGCCTCGGGCTGGCCGCCGCGGGTCGCAATCCCCGGGACCTCGTCCGCGGAGACGGACGCTCGCTGGCCGGCTACGTCTCGCGCGGCCTTCCGGGCCTGCGCGACGTGGGCGAGATCGAGCGGACGGCTCTCGTGCTGAGCGCCGCCGGGCTCGACCCCCGTACTGCGGGGAGCCGAGACCTGGTGGCCGAGATCCTGAGGCGGCGCCGCGCGAACGGGTCGATCTCCGGCTTCGTCAGCTACACGGCGTTCGGGGTCCTAGCCCTGCGCGCGGCAGGGGAGCCGGTGGGCCGCGCGACGCTGCGCTGGCTGTTCGGCGCGCAGAACGACGACGGCGGCTTCGGCGTGGCCGTCACCTCGCCCAGCGACAGCGATATGACCGGCGCGGTGCTCCAGGCTCTTGCCGCAACCGGCCGCGGGGAAAGCGCCACCGCCCGCCGGGCGGTGGCCTATCTGATCCGCAGTCAGGGATCGGACGGGGGCTTCGGCCAGATGCGCGGCGGCAGCTCGAACGCTCAGTCCACGTCGTACGTCGTGCAGGGACTCGTCGCCGTGGGCGCGGCCCGTCGGGTGACGGCGCGCGCGCTGTCGTACCTCACGCGCCTCCAGCGTCGCAACGGCAGCATCTCCTACTCGGCCGCCAGCAGCCAGACGCCGGTGTGGGTGACGGCGCAGGCCCTGTTGGCGCTGCAACGCGAGCCACTGCCGGTGGCCGCGGTGGAGCGCGACCGCGCGCCGGCCGAGCCCGCGGCTCCGGCTCCCGAGCCGCCCGCGCCCGCGCCGGCCGCGCCTGCGCCCGCCGCGCCCAGCGCCGAGCCGGCCCCGTCGGGCGGGGGCGGCGGCGGAGCACCAGCGCCGCCGGCGAACGACGGCGCGGCGGACGCCCAGGCCGCCGAGTCCGGGGGCGGACAGGCGGCGGACCCGCCGCCGGCCGAGGGAAGCGCCGCCGGACAACCCGGCGACGCCGCCGCGGGCGAAGACGGCCTTGTGGTGGACGGCCCGCCGACCCCCGGCGCCGGCACTGCCCAGAGCGACGCCGCCGAAGGGTTGCCCGCGAGGGTGCCCGTCGCCGCGCTGGTGGCGCTGGCCGTCGCGACGCTGGCGGTGCTCGCGCTCGCCCAGTGGCTGTCGCGGCGCCGGCTGGGCCGGCTCGTGCGCCGCCGGCCCGCCGCGTCCGCCTGACGGCGACGAAGGGGCGTCTCAGCCGCCGAGCGCGCGTGCGATCAGGCGGTCCATCACGCGGTCCGGCACCACGCGGGCCATCACGGCACGGGCCTTGGCGTCCTGGCCTACCACGTAGCGGGCGCGGGGTCGCCGCAGCGTCAGCGCGCGGCCGATCACCTCGGCCACGTCGCGCGCCGGCATGCCGCGTTCCTGCTCGATCCTCATCGTCTCCCGGCGCAGCGCTGCGATCACCCGGCCGTAGAGGCGCTCGATCTCCTCGGCGGGCATGTCCACCATCAGCCGGTCGATCAGCTCGTTGCCCTTCTGCCAGATCGGGGTCTTGACGCCGCCGGGTTCGATCACCACCACGTTCACGCCGTGGGGACGCAGTTCCCGGCGAAGCGAATCGGAGAAGGCCTCGAGCCCGAACTTGGACATGCTGTAGGCGCCCATCAGCGGCAGCGCCATTCGCCCGCCGATCGAGCTCACGTTGATCACTCGGCCGCGGCCCGCGCGCAACGTGGGCACCAGGGCCTGGGTCACGGCGACCTGGCCGATCAGGTTGATCTCGAGCTGACTCCGCAGCCGGTCGATGGGCAGGAACTCGAGCGGCCCGGCCACTGCGATGCCGGCGTTGTTGACGAGGCCGGCCAGCGGGGACGCCCCGAGCTCCTCACGCACCGCTTCGATCTGATCCGGATCGGTCACGTCGAGGCGCACGGTCCGCATGCCCAGGGCGGCGAGGCGCTCGGCGTCCTCGTCGCGGCGAACGCCGGCCACCGGCTGGAAGCCGAGCTCGCGCAGATGGAGCGCTGTGGCCTCCCCGATCCCGGTCGAGGCGCCGGTCACGAGGACGGTTCCGGAGGCCATGGGAAGCGGACCCTACCGGCGACCGCTTAACGTTCCTGCCGTGATCCCCCGCGCGGACGCCCTGGCCTCCCTCGAGCGCGACTCGTTCGACGTTGTCGTGGTGGGTGGCGGCATCACCGGCGCGGGCGTGGCCCTGGATGCCGCCTCCCGCGGCTACAGCGTGGCTCTGGTCGAGAAGGACGACTTTGCGGCGGGCACGTCGGGCCGGTCGTCCAAGCTGGTCCATGGCGGCCTGCGCTATCTCCAGAACTTCGATCTCGGCCTGGTCCGGGAAGCGCTGCTCGAGCGCTCGCTTATGGTGGAGCTTGCGCCTCACCTGGTCACGCCGCTGGCCATGCTGGTGCCGGCGTTCGAGGGAAGGCGGCCCGACCGGCTGACCGGGGTCGGCCTCAACATGTACGACGCGATGTCGTGGCGCCGCGGCCGCGACCACGAGGAGTGGAGCCCGGAGCGCCACCGCACCATCGACGGCGCCGAGACGCTCGAGCTGGCTCCGGCGCTCGCCGCTCGTGAGCCCAGCTCGTCCTACCTGTTCTACGACTGCCAGACCGACGACGCGCGGCTGGTTCTGACCATCCTCGGTGAGGCGGAGCGCTTCGGGGCGGTGTGCCTGAACGGCGCTGAGGCCGTGGGGCTGGTGGAGCGAGACCGCCGGGCCGCGGGGGTGCTGATCCGCGAGGGCGAGGGTGGGGAGGAGTTCGAGGTCGGCGCGGCCAACGTGATCAACGCAACGGGCGTCTGGGCCGATCGCCTACGCCCCGAGGAGCTCTACCAGGAAGAGGAGGTGCCTCGCATCCGCCCGAGCCGCGGCACCCACGTGACCCTGGCCCGCGAGGCGCTCGAGGTCAACGCCGGCGTGATCGTCCCCGCCGGCGGCGGTCGCGGCGTGTTCGCACTCCCCTGGCTGGGCCGCACCCTGGTCGGCACCACCGACAACGACTACGAGGGCTCGCTCGAGCACGTGCCGCCCTCGGAGGAAGACGTCGGCTATCTCCTCGACGCCCTGAACGAGTTCTTCGCGGTGGATCTCTCCCCGGCTGATCTGACCGGCGCGTACGCCGGGGTGCGCCCGCTGATCTCCACCGGCGACCCGAAGAAGTCCGTGGACATCTCGCGCCGGGCCGAGCTGTACGAGACCAGCTCGGGTCTGGTGACCATCACCGGGGGCAAGCTCACCACCTGGCGTCGCATGGCCAAGCTGGCCGTCGACCGGATAGTGGAGCGTGAGGCGCGGGAGGCGCCCTGCCGTACGCACGAGATCCCTCTCGGCCAGCCCGTGGACCCGGATGAGCTGCCGGCGCCGCCGTCGGTCGACACCGAGAGCCGCGGCCACCTGGCCCGGCGTTACGGCCACGCCGCGCAGTTCGTCCTGCGGCTGGTCGAGTCGGACTCCGGGCTGGGGCGCCGGATCAGCCCGGAGCTTCCCGACATCGCCGCCGAGGCGGCGTTTGCGGCGGCTCACGAGCAGGCGCGCACGCTCGGCGACGTGCTGCTGCGCCGCACCCGCCTGGGCCTGCTCGACGGCCGCCGGCTGGCCCGACCCGATAGCGACGGGGTGAGCGCGGTGGCCGCCGCGATGGCACCCGTGCTCGGTTGGGACGAGGCGCGTGTGGGCGCAGAGACTGCGGCGTGGGAGGACCTGGCTCGCAGCGAGGGTCTCGCCCCCGCCGCCGCCGCGGCGAAGGAGCCGGTGTGATTCTCCGACTCAGGGAGCGGAGCCTCGACCTCTCGCGCCCGGCTCTGATGGGAATCGTCAACGCCACCCCGGACTCGTTCTCCGATGAGCAGGGACCGAAAGCGGTCGACGAGCTGGCCGAGCGGGCCCTCGGCCAGGTGGAGGCGGGCGCCGCCATCGTGGACGTCGGGGGCGAGTCGGGACGAACGGACAGGCAGGCGGTTTCCGTAGACGAGGAGGCGGGCCGGGTGGTTCCGCTGGTCACCCGCCTTGCTGCGGCGGGCGTGGCCGTGTCGGTGGACACCTGGCGCGCGCCGGTGGCCCGGGCCGTGCTGGCCGCCGGCGCGGCGATGATCAACGACGTGAGTGGGCTGAGCGACGACGGGGTCGCCGAGGCGTGCGCGGAGGCGGGAGCCGCGCTGGTGATCACCCACACGCTCGTCCCGCCCAAGACCAAGGCCTTTCCCCGCTACGACAGGCTTTTGGACGAGGTGGATTCCTTCCTCGGCGAGCGGGTCGAGCGCGCGGAGGCGCTCGGGGTGGGCCGAGACCGGCTCGTGCTCGACCCGGGGGTCGACCTGGCCAAGACGCCGGCTCAGTCGGTCGAGCTGCTGCGCTCGCTGGATCGGCTGGCCGAGCGCGGCCTGCCGCTGCTGCTCGCGCTGTCGCGCAAAGACTTCGTGGGGGCACTCACCGGCCGGCCGCCGTCAGAGCGCGATCCCGGCAGCCTGGCGGCCGTGGGCGCCACCGCCGCGCCGGGCCGGCTCGTCCGTGTCCACGACGTGGCCGCCGCACGCGACTACCTGCGGGTGCGCGACGTGCTGGCCGGAGACGAGCCGATCGACCCGGAGCTCGCGCTGGCCGAGGGCATCCGCCGCGAGGCCGTATGAGCTCGATCACCATCGCCCAGCTCTCCGACCTGCACTGCGGGTCGGCTCACTTCGTGCCCAGCCTGCTCGACCGCGCCTTGGTCGAGGTAAACGAGCTCGAGCCCGACATCGTCATCGTCTCGGGCGATCTCACCGACTTCGGCCTGCGGGGCGAGTACCAGCTGGCGGCCGACTACCTGGCCCGTATCGCCTGCGAGCGGCTGATCGTGATTCCCGGCAACCACGACTCCCGCAACGTCGGCTACGTGCACTTCGAGGAGCTGATGGGCGAGCGGCGCTCGGTCCTGCACCACGAGGGTGTCTCGATCGTCGCGGTGGACTCCACCGAGCCCGACCTCGACCACGGCGTCATCGGCCGCGGCCGCTACCAGTGGATCATCGACCGCTTCGGGGAGCGCGAGGCCTTCCTGCGCATCTTCGTGCTGCATCACCATCTGCTGCCGGTTCCGGGCACGGGCCGCGAGCGCAACGTGGTCCACGACGCCGGCGACACGCTCGAGACCCTTCAGCGCGCCGATGTCCACCTGGTGCTCTCCGGCCACAAGCACGTGCCCTACGCGTGGGAGCTCGAGAACCTCTTCGTGGTCAACGCCGGCACGGTCTCCACCACGCGCCTGCGGGGGAAGACCAAGCCCTGTTACAACCTGATCGAGGCCTCGCCCGAACGGGTCACCGTCTTCCGCAAATACCCGTTCCACGAGCAGGACGCGATCATCTCGTTTGATCCTCGTACGTATGAGTATGAGAAGGACAAGTCGCTTTTGGGGGAGACCGCCCACGGTTGATGCCCCCAGGAGACCCGGAAAGCATCAGGAGACACCATGGCAAGCACCATTGAGCAGTCGATCGAGGTAGAGGTCCCGATCGCGACCGCCTACAACCAGTGGACCCAGTTCGAGGAGTTCCCCCGCTTCATGGAGGGGATCGAGGAGATCAAGCAGCTCGACGACCGCCGGCTGCACTGGACCGCTGAGTTCGGCGGCACTCGTCACGAGTGGGACGCGGAGATCGTCGAGCAGAAGCCCGAGGAGCGGGTGGCCTGGAAGAACGTCGACGGCAAGGACAACGCCGGCGTCGTGACCTTCCACAAGATCGATGACGACACCACGCGTGTGATGGTCCAGATGGACTGGGCGCCCGAGGGCATCAAGGAGAAGATCGGAGCGGCGCTCGGCGCCGACGACCGTCGCATCAAGGGTGACCTGGAGCGCTTCAAGGAGTTCATCGAGGCCCGCGGCAGCGAGACCGGCGCCTACCGCGAAGAGGTCCCGCGCGACGCGTAGGACCGCCTCACCGCCCGCGCGCGGGCCAGATCTAGGTGACAATCCGCCGCGTGGCGGAGGGACCGGTCATCGCGTTGGTCGACGGAGAGCACCATCCGGCGGCGGTGCGCGAGCTGCTGGACGAGCTCGAGCGCGAGCGCGGCCTGACCGGGGTCGTGTTCTGTGGAGGCGAGGAGAAGCTCGGGGACGGTTCTCTCGAGCAGCACTACGGCCGTGCGGTGGAGACGGGCGTGGAGGAGGGACTGCCGCGCCTCGCCGCGCGAGAGATCCCCGCCCGGCCGGTGGCGGTGGTCGACCTCGCGGACGAGCCGGTCTTCGGCGCCGGTGCCAAGCTCCACGCGGCGGCCGTGGCCCTGTCGCTCGGTCTCCGCTACGAGGCTCCGGGAGCGTTGCTCTCGCCGCCCCGCTACGAGGCGCTCGACTACTCGGGCCCGACCGTGGCCGTGATCGGCACCGGCAAGCGCACCGGAAAGACCGCGGTGGCCGGTCACTGGGCGTCGCTGCTGCGTGAGCGCGGGCTCGACCCCGTGATCGTCTGCATGGGCCGGGGCGGGCCCTCGGCGCCGCAGCTGGCCGAGCCGGACATCGGCCTTGACCAGCTGATCGCCATCGCCGAGGCCGGCGGCCACGCGGCCTCGGACTACCTCGAGGGCGCCGTGATCGCCGGCGTCCGCAGCGTCGGATGCCGGCGCGTGGGGGGTGGCTTCGCCGGCGAGCCGGCTCGCTCCAACGTCGCCGAGGGCGCGGCCCTGGCCGCTTCGCTCGAGCCTGGGGCCATCGTGCTCGAGGGCTCGGGCGCCTGCATTCCTCCCGTGGCGGCCGACCGGACCGTGTGCGTGGCCGGTGCGGGAGCATCCGAGCCGTTCGCGGAGTACCGCTTCGCGCGAGCCGACCTCGTGCTGGCCGCGCCCGGCGCCCCGGCCCCGCCGGCCGCGCTGCCCTTCGCCCTGCGGCCCGAGCCGCTCGAACCGGTGCCCGCAGGGTCGAGGGTCGCGCTGTTCACGACGGGCGCGCCCGCGGTGGAGGGGGTGGAGGCGGTGCGGTCGAGCGTCAATCTCGCTCGCCGCTCGCTGCTTGCCGCCGACGTCGAGCGGGCGCTGCGCGAGCGCTGTGACGTCTGGCTCACGGAGCTCAAGGCAGCGGCGATCGACACGCTGGCGCTGAGAGCGCGCGCTGAGGGCGTGAGGCTGATCTTCCTGCGCAACCGGCCGGTGGGAGCCGACGACGCCCTGCTGGCCCTGTTCGACGAGGCCCTCGATGCCCGCTGAGACCATCGTCGTCCACAAGGGCCACGGCCTGCCCTACTCCAAGGGGCTGATGGCGCAGTCGCTGTCGGCCGGTGGCCTGTCGCCGGAGCGCTCGTTCGAGCTGGCCCGCGAGATCGAGCGGAGGCTCGCGCTGCGGGGCGACCGCGAGATCGGGGTGGAGGGCCTCGATGGGCTCGCCATAGAGGTCCTGCGAGCGGCAGAGGGGGAGAGCGCCGCGCGCCGCTACATCGGCTGGCGCCGCCTGGACCGTCTCGACCGGCCGCTGGTGATCCTCGTGGGCGGGACAACCGGGGTGGGCAAGTCGACCCTGGCCACCATGCTGGCCGCCCGCCTTGGCATCACCAGGGTGATCGCCACCGACGTGATCAGACAGGTGCTGCGGGCTTTCTTCACGCGCGAGGCCATGCCCACGGTCCATCACTCCGCCTTCGAGGCCGGCGGCATCGACGGCTACGCCGACCAGGCCGAGCACGTCGGCACCGGGATCGCCGCGATCGTCGAGCGGGCGGTCAACGAGGCCAAGCCGGTGGTCGTCGAGGGCGTCCACGTGTTGCCGGGGGCCCTGGCGGCGGAGCTGTGCGGACGCTGCGTACTGGTGGAGGCGCTTGTGGTGGTGGCCGACGAGGAGCTTCACCGCGGACACTTCTCCCATCGTCCCGGCAGCCGCCCGGCACAGCGCTATCTCGCCGGTTTCGAGGACATCCGCGCCCTGCAGGCGCACCTCATGGCCATGGCTAATGAGCGTGATGTGGCGGTGATCGACAACGAGAGTGTCGACGCCGCGCTCGGCAGCCTCATGGAGCTCGTGCTCGACGCGGTCGACCAGGCCACCTGAGCCAGGCTGGGCGGGCGCCGGGGCGCGGGTCGATAGGGTACGGCGCCGCCATGTCGGTCCTACGCAGAAAAGAACTCGAGGACAGCCCACTCGCCGATCTCCACGCCATCGCGTCGGAGCTCGGGCTGGAGGGCTTTCGGGCCAAGCGTAAGAGCGAGCTGATCGACTCGATCCTGGCGGCTTCGGGCAGCGCCGACGCCGGCGCCGAGAGCGATCCGGACGAGGTGCCCGCCGGCGAGGCGCTGGAGCAGCCGGTGAGCGAAGCGCCTGAGGACAAGCCGGAGAACGATGCGGGCGATGAGTCGGAGGACGACGCCGGCGACGAATCGCAGAAGGAGTCCGACGACGCCGAGAGCACGTCCGAGGACACCTCTGAAGGGACCTCGGAGGGCACTTCGGAAGGGACCTCCGAGGACGCCGCCACGCCCGCTCCCGAGCGGCGCGAGGACGAGCTGGCCGGCGGAACGCTCGACATCCTGGCCAACGGCAGCGGCTTCGTCCGGGTCGACCCGGGCGGCCAGTCACGTGGCGACGTCTACGTCTCGCCGGCTCAGATCCGCCGCTGCGAGCTGCGGGCCGGCGACGAGGTGAGCGGCCCGGCGCGGCCACCCCGTCGCAACGAGCGGCACCCGTCGCTCGTGCGGGTGGAGAACGTGAACGGCCACGATGCCGAGCCGCCCGAGCAGCGCGCCTGGTTCGCCGATCTGACCCCGGTCTTCCCCTCGGCGCGCCTCAGCGCACCGGGAGCGCCGGACCGGGCCCCGTTCGGGCGCGGCTCGCGAGTGGCCGTGGCCGGTCCGCCCGGCGCAGGGGCCACCACGCTGCTCAGGCAGCTCGCCGCCGCACTGGCGGAAGGGGACGAGGTGCAGGTGCAGGTCGTCCTGGCCGGCGCCCGCCCCGAGGAGGTCACCGAGTGGCGCGCCGACGAGGGCCTCGAGGTCGTCGGCGGAAGCTTTGAGCGCTCCGCGGACGCGCAGACGCAGGCCGCCGAGCTGGCGGTAGAGCGGGCCAAGCGCCGCGTGGAGCGCGGCGGCCACGCCGTGGTGATCGTCGACTCGCTCGAGGCGCTGCCGGCGGGTGCTCAGCGCCGCCTCTTCGGCGCTGCGCGCGCCACCCAGGAGGGCGGCACGCTGACCATGATCGCCGCGATCGGCGACTCGTCGGAGGCGCTGCGCTGGGCCACCACGCGCATCGTGCTCGAGCCGGGTGGCACGGTGGCCGACGCGCAGAGCGGAACCCTGCGCGCCGACGCGCTCGGTTAGCTCTCCGCGATCACTTCACGACGAGCGTCTGCGCCATCGACGTCGGGTGGACCAGGCACACGAGCCGGTAGGTCCCCTTGACCGTGGGCGTGACGCTGTACGTGCCGCGGGTACGTCCCCAGTAGACCGACGAGAAGCCCCGTGGTCCGTTGGCCACCGTCACGCTGTGCGGGCGCTGGCCGCCGAAGGACCAGCTGACGGTCTCGCCCGCCTTGGCGGTGATGCGGCCGGGGCGGAAGAAGTCGTCGCCGATCTCGAGCGGCGCGCCGACGAATACTCCCGAGTCACTGGTGGGCTTCGACAACTGCGGCACCACCAGGTCGTGGTTCGGCGTGCGGTCGAAGCGCTTCGGCCGGTTGATGTCGACCATGTCGGTGGGCATCTTGCCGCACGGCTTGACCCGGTCGTCGGGCGCGAACCACAGCGACCAGAAGCCCATCGAGGCCACGTGCAGGTTGTGGTTGTCGTGCACCGCCACCCGCCGCAGGACCTCACCTTCGGTGATGGGCACCCCCTGAGCCGTGGCGAACGTCCCGTTGCCGATCGGCCCGGGCTCGTGCAGGATCGGGCGGATCGTGTTGTAGACGTGGTCCGGGGTGCCGTGATACGCGGGCGCCTTGAATATCCGCCGCCCGCACGACCGGCTCTCGAGCGTCTGGTACTTCGCCCCCCCGTGATGATGCGAAGCGCCGATGAGGAGCCGCCCGTTCATGCCCTCGGGCACGGTCCAGTCGCTCTTGGACACGAACTTCGAGCCCTTCTTGCCGCCGCCGGGCACGTCGTAGGACATGCCGTTGTTGAGGTGTGAGCAGTCGCCCAGGATGACCGGCTGGATCTCACGGCGCGGCTCGGTCGTGTAGTAGACCCGGGTGCGCACGTAGAAGCTCTTGGGCTTCTTGTAGTGGTTCATCACCATCGCGGTGAGGCGCCACGCCGGGGCGCTGCCGTCGGCCCTCCGGTTGACGATCCCGTACTTCTCGCGGCTGGAAGCGGGCAGCCGGCTCTGTGTGCGCCCGAGCGGGTGCTCCTCGCCTCGGCCGCCGATGTAGCCCGAGCGGCCCCAGCAACTCCCCGGCGCGCTGTTCTGCGTCCCGGGCGCGAAGTAGAGGAAGTGGTGGACCATCATCTTGGCGATCGGGAGCGGCTTGGCCTTCGGGTTCTTGGAGTCGACGAGGGCCATCTCCTTCCAGCCCGTGATGTAGCCGGCCTCTGCGGGCGCCTGCTTTCCGTCGGCCTCGAGCGTGACCTCGTGCGTGTCGTGCACGTAGGGCAGCGATTCGATCTTGGGGGAGTAGAGCGTGAGCACCTTCTCCTTGGCCATCGCGGCCGGGGCTACCGCTCCCAGCACTGCGAACGCAACGGCCATGACGCCCACCACCGGCTTCCGCATCCTTCTCCTCCTAGGTTCTTGCAGAAAGGGTGCGAGAAGCTTACCGGCGGTAGGCGACGCGGCGCCAGCTCGGCTCCGGCGAGAGCTCGATCAGCTCGAAGTTGCGGTCCGGCTGGGCGTAGCCGAAGGAGTGGTCCGACTCGTCGAACACCACCTCGAGCTCGCCCTCCATCACCCGCTGGTCGAGCCACGCTCCTCGGAACACCAGCCGGCGGATCCAGTGCACGAGCGAGCGCTCCGACGGCCCGTTGAGATCGCTCCAGCATTCGTTGATGTGCTCGCCGAGCTCGGAGTGGGGCTCAGTGACCTCTCCGTTCACGGCCAGGTTGACCAGGTCCTCGCGCTCGTCGTCCCCGAGTGGTCCGTCGACGAAGCCGAGCTTTGCCGCCGCCTGCTCCACGCGCTCGGTGAAGTCCCGCTCATTGAACGTGAAGCGGAGCTCTCCGTACTCGAGCACGTAGTCCGAGCCGGACTCATAGTTTCCTCGGCGGGCAGTGTCGTCCATGTACCGAAGCCCGGACGGGGGTCGCCGGGCGTCGAGATCTTATGCCCGATTCCTCCCGCCGGTTGGCCTCTGCAAGGGGCGTTGCACCCCGCGCCCGGGTCAGCTCGCCTGTTCGAGGATCTGGCCCGCCACGCCGGCGATATCGGCGCCGACGATGTCCGGTTGTTGTCCGAGCGGGCTGGGGGTCAGGCCGGGCCGCGCCACGAACGCCGCCCGGCAGCCGGCGGCCAGCGCGCCCGACACATCCCACGCGTGGGCGGCCACCAGCCACACGTCGGCGATGTCCACGCCGAAGCGGTCGGCCACCATCCGATACGGCTCGGGAGCAGGCTTGAGGCGACGCACCTCGTCGGCGGACAGCACGCGCTCGAAGTGCGAGTGCAGGCCGGCGTGGCGCAGCTGGGCCTCCGCCACCTCGAGCGGTGAGTTGGTCAGCGCCGCGATGCTCAGCTGCGAGGCGCTCAGCTGCTCGAGGGCGGCGTCGACCTCGGGGTGGGGAGGCAGCCGGGTCATCCCCTCGACGATCTCCTCGGCCATATCCGGGTCGAGCTCGCGGCCCGTCCGGTCGGCCAGCATCGACAGCGCGGCACGCTGGGCCGTCGTGAAGTCCACGTACCGGCCGGTGATGGCGCCGGCGAACGCCAGCTGCAGCATCTGCCCGAACCAGAGAGGGCGCAGACCCGGGTCGCCGAAGGCCTTCTCGAACAACGGGTCGAGCGCGCTCAGGTCGAGCAGCGTCTCGTTCACGTCGAAGGCGATGACGGGCGGCATGGCTGGTTCCTTCGCGCAAGCTAACGGGTCCCGGCAGGCGGGCACCGCACGGGCCCGGGGGCGAGCTCTGCTCTCTCGGTGCTTCTCAGGAGGTGGACGAGCAGCAGCTGATCCTGGTGATCGAGGACGACGAGGCCACCGCGGCCTTCCTGGCCGACAACCTCATGGCCGATGGGTTCCGGGTCGCCCGGGCCGCCGGTGCGGCGGAGGGCATGCGGGCGATCGAGGTGCGGCAGCCGCGCCTGGTCCTGCTCGATCTCGCCCTTGGCGGGGCCAACGGGCTCGAGTTGCTCGATCGCGTCCGCGCCGCCGACGGCCTGGCCACGCGCATCGATCCCCAGCTGCCCGTCGTGGTGCTCACCGGCCGGGCCGGGGAGGCCGACCGCGTGCGCAGCCTCAACCGCGGCGCCGATGATCATGTGTCCAAACCATTCCTATACGCCGAGCTGCTGGCCCGGATGCGGGCCGTGCTGCGCCGGACCGACGTCCGCCGCGGGCGCGGCGTGATGCGGGTGGGCGATCTGAGCGTCGATCCCCTGACGCGCGCGGTGCGGCTGGCGGGCCGGCCGGTTGAGCTCTCGCCAAAGGAGTTCGCCCTGCTTCAGGCGCTGGCCGAGCAGCCCACCCGGGTGTTCGCCAAGCAGGAGCTGCTGCGTGATGTGTGGGGGTTTCTCTCGGCAGGTAACACGCGCACGCTGGACGCGCACGCCTGCCGGCTGCGGCGAAAGCTCACACCGTCGCCGCGGCCGTTCGTGATCAACGTGCGCGGGGTCGGCTATCGGCTGACGGAGTCGCTGTGACGGTGGTTGTGCTCGTCATGGCCGGGCTGGCCGGGTTGGGCTCCGTCACCGGGCTGCTGGCGCTTGCCCGGCTGCGCGGGCGAATGGAATCGGTGGCGCGGGCCGAGCACGAGCTGCGTGGCCCGGCAACGGCGCTCGAGCTGGCCTGCCAGCGCATGCACCGAGATCCGGCGGGGCGCAGGCACGCCGCGATGATCGAGGCGCAGCTCGACCGCCTGCGGGCCGGGCTGGCCGAGCTCGAGGCGGCGCGGCACGGGCGACGAGCCGAGCCTGCTCACGGCACCGTGCGGGCCACCGACGTGCGCGCTCAGGCACGGGCTGCGTTCGCGTCCTGGGAGGGTGAGCCGGGCGGGGGCGCCTTCGAGTGGCCGGGCGGCCCGGTGATCACGCCGGTCGACCGTGGCGAGCTCGGCCGGGCCCTGGGGAACCTGATGGCCAATGCCGCCGAGCACGGTTCGGGTGACGTTCGGGTGAAGGGCCGAGCGATGCCGGACGCGGTGCGCATCGAGATCCGCAACGGCAATGGCCGGAGCACGGGCCGGCCCTCGGCGCCGGCCGTCGCGGACCCCGCCGTCGCCGTTGAGCGCGGCCGCGGGCTTGCCATTGCCCGGCGGGCCGCGCGCCGGCTCGGTGGACGGTTGATGGTGCAGGTCGGGAAGCGCGAGACGGTCGCCGTGCTCGAGCTCCCCCGGAGCTCGGGAGGTGACGAGGACGTGGCCGCGTGACGGCGCGCCGCCGGCGCGGTCTGCTCCTGCTGACGGTCGCGCTCGCCGCCGGCGGTCTCGCGGCTTCTCAGGTCAGGCAGCGCGAGCAGGACGTGCAGGCGCGGGTCGGTCCCCTGGTGGAGGTGCTGGTGGCGGCGCGCGACATCTCGGCCGATGAGCGAGTGCCCGCGCGGGCTATCGGGGTCGAGCGCGTGCCCGCGCGATACGTCGCGCCGGGGTCGCTCGGCTCGGCGGCCGACCTGGCCGGCGTCCGCGCCGCCGTGCCTATCGCCGCCGGGAGCTACCTCACAGCGGCCCACTTCGCCGGGGCGGGTCCGGCCGCCGGGCAGAATGGGTCGCTCGGCCGCGGCGAGCGATCCGTCGATGTCGGGGTCACGGGGGCGAGCGGCCTGGGCCAGGCCGGCACGGGAGCCAGGGTGGACGTGGTCGTGTCGACGGAAGCCTCAGGGTCGGGCGGCTCGGGCGGCCACAGCTTCGTCGCCCTCGCCGACGTCGAGCTGCTCTCACTGCGCGATCCGGGAGTGGCCTCCGCCTACGGGTCGGGCGGGGAGACCGCCGACGGGTCCGTCGCGGCCGACAGCGCCGTCGCCACGTTGCGGGTGACCCTGCGCCAGGCCGTCTATCTCACCGCCGCCGACAACTTCGGGCGCGAGATCCGGCTCCTGGTGCGGCCGCCGGGAGACCGCAGCAGGACCGCTGCCGACGTGAGCGCGGCTGAGTTGTAGACCCGCGAGCGCCTTTGCCTCGGCTTACGCGAGGAGCGCAGCCCGAGCGTTGGTCGGGCGAGCACCGCAGCGTCATTCGATTCCCACGGGAGTACCCTGACCGCGGTGGGTTCGACCCTCGGCACGCGGCTGTCGCAGCGGGACAGCCGTCGCTTGGTGGGACGGGATTCTCAGATCGCGGCCCTCGAGGGGCTGTTCGTCGACGATCCGCGCGCGAGTCTCGTGTTCGTGCACGGCCCGGGAGGTATCGGCAAGAGCACTCTGCTGCGCGAGATCGCACGGCGCGGGGAGCGCCACGGATGGCGGTCGACCTTCGTCGAGGGGCGCGAGCTTGCACCGGTGGCAGACGCGCTCGAGCAGGAGGTCGGGGCGGCGCGGCGGCATGCGCGGCCGCTGCTGCTGCTCGACAGCTACGAGCGGATGAGGGCGATGGGGGGATACCTGCGCCGCGAGCTGCTTCCCTCGCTGCCCGAACGAACGATCGTGGTGATCGCGGCCCGCGGGGCGCCTGAGCAGGCGTGGTTCGAGGGCGGATGGGAGAGCCTGGTCGTCGATCTCGAGCTCGGCCCGCTGTCGAGACAGGAGTCCCTCGAACTGGTCCGCTCGCGCGGGGTGGAGGAGCCGCGCATCGCGGCGGAGCTGGTGGCCTGGGCGGAGGGCTCGCCGCTCGCTCTGGTGCTGGGGGCGGACACGGTAGGCGAGTCGCGCGGCTGGAACCCTCACAACGCGATCGAGCGGCCGCACATGGTCCAGTCGCTGATCCGCAGGCTGGCGGAGGCCGAGATCGACGCCGCGCACCTGGGGGCGCTCGGCGTGGCCTCCACGGCGCGGGTCACCACGGTCGAGCTCCTCCGCGACGTGCTGCCCGGCGAGGATCCTGTGGACGCCTTCGAGTGGCTCGCGTCGCGCAGTTTCACGGAGCCGCTGGGGGAGGGGCTGACCCTGCACGAGCTGGTGCGCAAGGCGGTGCGCGCGGACCTCCGGCGACGTGATTCCGAGCGCGAGCGCGAGTTGCGGCGCCTGATCGCCGACCATCTCTACGAGCGCGCGATCGACGGCCGGCCGCTGCTCTCCATCGATCTCGCCCACCTGGTGGAGAGCGAGGCCATCCGCTGGGGCTACAGCTGGGAGGGCAGCGCACACCACCGCATCGACGATCTGCGACCCGGCGACGTGCAGAGGATCGAGCGGTTGCTCTCTCAGGCGGGCCACGCGGAGTGGTTTCGGCAGTCGCGAGCGTTCTTCGACGACGCGCCACAGCGGGTGGCCGTCGCGCGCGATTCACAGGACCGGCTGTGTGGCTATCAGGTGGCGGTCACGCCACGCAACGCACCGCCGTTCGTCGACGAGCATCCGCTCCTCGGGCCATGGATCGAGCACGCCCGCGGCCGGCCGGGCGGCATCGACGCGATCCTGTGGAGCGCTTCGATCGATCTCACGGGTGACCCCGATTCCCGGGTTCAGGCCATGCTGGGAATGGCGGGCGTCCTGCGCTCGGGGCTCGACAACCCGCGCTTGGCCTACATGCCGGTCAACCCTCATCTCCCGGGGGCGCTCGAGTTCAGCGCGGCCATGGCGGCGGAGCACCTGCCCGAGCTGGACCGCGAGCTCGGGGGCGTAACGATCGAGTGTCACGTGATCGACTACGGCCCCGGTGGCCTGCTCGGCGCGCAGCGCGACGTGGTCTACACCGAGCTGGGCCTCGCCCCGCCGCGGCCCGAGGCGCCGCGCCGCAGGGAGGAGATCGGTGACGAGGTGGTGCGCGAGGCGCTTCGCAACCTGCAGCTGCCGCACCGGCTGGCCGCCGGCGAGCTCGCCTCGGGTGAAGGCACCGAGCGGCGCGCGGCATCCGTGCGCGAACTCCTCGAGGACGCCGCCGACAGGGCGTTCGGCACGACCGAGGACGAACGTCTGCTGCGTGACGTGCTGATGCGCGCCTACTTCGATCCGGCGCCAAGCCTGGAGGCCGCCGCCGACGAGCTCCACATGAGTCGCTCATCCTTCTTCCGGCGCCTGAAGACCGCTGTCGCGCGTCTGGCGGAAGTCGTCCGCGCCGAGCCTGCCTGACACCAGTTCGACACCGAACTGGTACTGCGCCGGAGGACAGGCGCTCGTAGGTTCGGGTTCAGTGGCCGCGCTGCGCTCCATCGAGGATCAAGCCGCCGAGCTCAACCGCATCCTGCGGGAGGGAGTCCAGGGCCGGGCCAGGATCCTTGGTCACGTGGACACGGGCGGGAGGGTCGACGGAAATCCGGTCTGGATCTTTCAGCTCGAGGTCACGCCCGGCAACGACATGCGATATCTCGTCGAGCACCGCGAGATCGTCTCCGCCGCGGCGATCGCCGCCTATCCGGACGGAGTGACGATCGCCTGCCGGATCGATCCCGACGAACCCGGCCGCATCGCGTTCGGGGACCGGCCGTTCATGTAGCGGGCGAGCGCCCGTCGGGGTCCTGACACCAGTGTGGGACCCATCCGGCACTGACCTGACGGCACCGCGAAGCGACCATCGTGGTATGCCCGGTTCCACTCTCCTGAAGCGAGCGACACTGGCGGCTCTGGCCTGCGCGGCGGCGTCGATCGCCGCCCCGGCGGCCGCCGACGCGGCCACCCGCTACGCCGTGCCGGGAGGCGCGGGCAGCGGAGCCTGCACGGCTGTCGCCGATGCCTGCTCGTTGGCCTCCGCGGTGACGGCCACCACCCCGGGCGACACGGTGATCGTGCGCGCGGGGACTCACACGCTCGCGGGGCGGGTGTCCGCCTTCTCGCAGATCACGATCGTCGGCCAGCCGGGCCCGCGTCCGGTGGTGCAGGGACCCGATCCGGGACCCGGCTACGGCCTGCTCGACCTGCAATCGGGCTCTTCGATGTCCCACCTGGACCTCCGCTTCACCGGCGCGTCCGACCGTCCGCTTCTGAGCCTGCAGGGTGTCGGGGGTCTGCTCCGCGATCTGGTGATCACGAACTCGGGTTCGAGCTCCGGCGTGACTCTCTACGCGGGCACGATGGACACCGTCGTCGTGCGCAGCACCGGCTCGACGTTCGCCTCGGTGGTGGCCTGCAGCGCCACCATTCGCAACGCCACCATCACGGGCGGCGCGGGGTATGCGGCCATCGCCGAGGCAGGGTTGTGCGGCCCCATCGTGCTGGACGTCAGCAACACGCTTGCGCGGGGCCCTACCGGCGCCTTCCGTCTGGCGGCGGCTGAGGGGATGCCCGACCGCCCGGTGACCCTCAACATCGACCACTCGAACTACGTCACGGTGACCAAGGTCGCGACCGTGCCCGACAGCCTCTACGACATCAACGAGTCGGCCAACCAGAGTGAGGAGCCCCAGCTGGTGGACCTGGCCCTCGGCGACATCCACCAGTTGGCCGGGTCGCCGACCGTTGACGCCGGAACGGCGAACGGCATCGGGCCGACGGACATCGACGGTCAGCCACGCAGCACCGGCGCCGCCCCCGACATCGGGGCTGACGAGCGCCCGCCGGTTGCCTCTCCTGCCACGCCGGCGCAGCCTTCCGCGCCCGCGGTCCCCGCGGCGCCGGCTCGAGACATCACCGCCCCTGTGATCTCGGCGGCGAGGCTGTCCCCCCGGCGGTTCCGCGTCGGGCCGCCGGTCACCGCGACTCGCCGCGCCGCGCCGAAGGGCACGACGTTCTCCTACACGCTCTCGGAGCGCGCCGACGTGACCCTGCGCATGGAGCGCCGCAAGGCAGGGATACGAATCAGGCGTACGGGAAGGAAGGGGCGGTCGTGTGTCCCGGCCTCGCGCGCCAACCGCCGAACGCTGAAGCGACAACTCCTGCGCCGCGCCTCCATCAGGCGCCTCGCCGGCAAGCAACGTGCGCGGGCGCTCCGACGTACCGTTCGCCGGCGCCGGTGCGCGCGCTACCGGCAGGCAGGAACGCTGCGTCTCGAGGCGCGCGGCCCCGGTGCGGTGAGGACACCGTTCTCCGGGCGCATCGGGGGAAGGGCGCTGAAGCTCGGTCGTTACCGCTCGGAGCTGCGCGCCACCGACCTCGAGGGCAACGTTTCCGCTCCCCGCCGACTGGCCTTCAGAGTCGTCAAGCGCCGCTGACCGGCTGGCCGCGCCTCAGGTCCTCCACCTCGCCGTCAGGGCGGCCCAGCAGTGCGCGCTCGGCCATCCCGAGGAACAGCCCGTGCTCCACCACGCCGGCCACGCGCTTGATCGTCAGGTCGAGATCGGCGGGGTCCGCCTCGGGAGGCAGGACGCAGTCGAGGATGAAGTGACCCTCGTCGGTGAGGTAGGGCTCGCCCTCGTCGGTCTCCCGCCGCTGCGCGTCGGGCAGCAGCGTGGCGAGGCGTCGACGCGTGTCTCGCCAGGCAAAGCGCGTGACCTCCACTGGCAGTCGAAAGTGCTCGCCCAGCCGGGCGACCTTCTTCGGGGTCTCGGCCACGACCACGAAACGGCGTGCCGCGCAGATCACGATCTTTTCGCGCAGGAGGGCGCCGCCGCCGCCCTTGATCAGGCCGAGGTCTGGTCCGACCTCGTCGGCGCCGTCGACGGCCAGGTCGAGCTCCAGCGTCCCGTCGAGCTCCACGATCTCGACGCCCACGCCCCGGGCGAGCTCGCTCGTGCGGTTGGAGGCGGTGGCCGCCCGCAGGCCGAGATCCCGCTGGCCGAGGAGCTCGACCACCTTCCACACGGCGCGCCCTGAGCCCAGGCCGATGGTCATCCCGGGCTCCACGAGCGTCACGGCAGCGGCCGCCGCCGCCGTGCGGGCGGTGTCGTCTGGCGGGCTCACGAGCGGAGCATCCCACGCCGAGCGGCTGATGGAGGCGAGCGCGTCATCTGGCGCGGTCGGTCCTCCCCGGGCTCGCTAGAATCGATGCTTACCCAACGTAAGTAGGTGACGAAAGTGGCATCCGAAACCCTTCTGCTGGTCCCGGTCGACGATTCGGTCGTCTTCCCCAACATGTCCGTCACCCTCGCGATCGACGCCGGCGACGAGGAGCGCGTTGTGCTCGTGCCGCGCAAGGGCGACGAATTCGCGAGCGTCGGCACCGTGGCCTCGGTCGTCGACCGCGTCCGGCTGCCGGGCGGTGGCCGTGCCGTGGCGCTTCAAGGCCTGCACCGCGCTCGCATCGGCGCGGCCAGTACCAGCCCCAGCGGCGAGCTGCGCGTGGAGGCGGAGGCTCACCCTGACGACGAACCCGTCGACGGGCGCACTCGCGAGCTGGAACGCGAGTACCGCGCAGTGGTCGAGGAGATCCTCGAACTGCGCGGCGACGACGGCCGCGTCTCGGCGTTCGTGCGCTCCATCAGCGAGCCTGGTGTCCTGGCCGACACCTCCGGCTACTCGCCGGATCTGTCCTACGACCAGAAGGTCGAGGTCCTCGAGGAGCTCGACGTGACCGAGCGGCTGGCCCGCGCGCTGCAGTTGCAGCGAGAGCGGCTCACCGAGCTGCAGGTCCGTCAGCGCATCCGCGACGACGTCCAGTCGGGCGCCGACAAGCAGCAGCGCGAGTACTTCCTGCGCAAGCAGATGGACTCGATCCGCAAGGAGCTCGACGAGGACGACGCGTCGATCGTCGAGGAGTACCGCACGAAGATCGAGGAGTCGGGCATGCCCGACGAGGTGCGCGAGCAGGCCGAGCGAGAGCTCGGGCGCTTCGAGCGCATGGGCGAGCAGTCCGGTGAGGCCTCGATGATCCGCTCCTACCTCGACTGGCTGATCGCCGTGCCGTGGTCGCAGCGCTCCGAGGAGACACTCGACCCGGTGCACGCCCGCGAGGTGCTGGACGCTGATCACGCGGGCCTCGAGGACGTGAAGGACCGCATCGTCGAGTACATCGCCGTCCGCAAGCTGCGCGAGGACCGAGGGATCGCCGAGGACAAGAAGTCCGGGGCCATCCTCACGCTGATCGGCCCGCCCGGCACGGGCAAGACGTCGATCGGCGAGTCGATCGCCCGGGCGACCGGCCGTGAGTTCGTGCGCATGTCGCTCGGCGGCGTGCGCGACGAGGCCGAGATCCGCGGCCACCGGCGCACCTACATCGGCGCGCTGCCTGGCCGGCTCGTCCGTGCCCTGCGTGACGCCGGGACGATGAACCCGGTGATCATGCTCGATGAGGTCGACAAGGTCGGCGCCGACTGGCGCGGTGACCCCAGCGCGGCCCTGCTCGAGGTGCTCGATCCGGCGCAGAACCACTCGTTCCGCGACCACTACCTCGACGTGGAGCTCGACCTCTCCGAGGTCGTGTTCATCGCCACCGCCAACATGGCGGAGACGATTCCGGCGCCGCTGCTCGACCGCATGGAGGTCGTGCGTTTCGACGGCTACACCACCGAGGAGAAGGTGGCGATCGCCCGCGGCTACCTCTGGCCCCGCCAGCGGGAGCGCAACGGGCTGCGCGAGGACGAGGTCGAGGCCTCGGACGAGATCCTGCGCACGGTCGTAACGGAATACACGCGCGAGGCCGGAGTGCGGAACCTCGAGCGCGAGCTCGGCACCCTGCTGCGCAAGACGGCCACCCGGATCGCGTCGGGCAAGATCGAGCCGCCGGTCTCGCTGGACTCGGCCGACGTGCGGGACGCCCTCGGGCGCCAGCGCTTCTACCAGGAGTCCGCTGAGCGGACGGCCGTGCCCGGAGTGGCCACCGGCCTGTCGGTGACCGGAGCGGGAGGTGACGTGCTGTTCATCGAGGCCACCTCGATGAAGGGAAGCAAGGGCGGCGCGCAGCTCGTGCTCACGGGTCAGCTCGGCGACGTGATGAAGGAGTCGGCGCGGATCGCCCTCTCCTACGTGCGCGGCCACGCGGACGCCCTCGAGATCGAGGAGGACGCGTTCGACGGCCGTGAGTACCACGTGCACGTCCCGGCAGGAGCGATCCCCAAGGACGGCCCGAGCGCCGGCATCACGATGACCACCGCTCTCGCCTCGCTGCTGAGCGGCCGGCCGGTCAGGCACACGGTGGGGATGACCGGTGAGGTCACGCTCCAGGGCCGGGTGCTCCCCATCGGCGGTCTCAAGCAGAAGGTCCTCGCGGCGCACGCGGCCGGGCTCACGGCCGTGATCCTGCCCGAGCGCAATCGCGCCGACCTCGACGACGTGCCGGAGGAGGTCCGCGACGCGATGAGCTTCCACCCGGTGATGACGATCGGCGAGGTCCTGGATCTCGCCCTCGAGCCCGCGCCCACCCCCGCGCTGGCCTAGGACGAGCTCCGAGCGGGCGCGCCGGCTTCCCCCGCCGGCGCGCCCGGTTGCCTTCTGCCAAGCGCCTGGCTCGGCCGGGCGCGCAGGTTCCGCGTTCTCCGTAATTCTGCTTCGGCCGTCCGGTTGGACGGGCATGAAGCGAACGACACTCATAGCCCTTGCCGCCGTGATGGCCCTCGTTCCGGCCGCGCCCTCCGCTGCGGCCGTGGATCCTGAGCGCAACGCCTCGAAACCCACCGGCTGGCACTGGTGGCGGGGACAGACCCCGGCTCAGCTCGAGCAGCGCGAGAAGGACGCCGGCGAGCGGGTCATCTCGATCAACGCCGACGACAAGTACGGCAACCGCTTCAGCGCGGCACTGGTCGAGAACAGCGGGCCGTACGCCCGCGAGGGCGATTGGTTCCACGACAAGACCGCCGACGAGGTGGTGGCCCTCACCAAGGACAAGAAGCGCCGCCTGGTGGACCTCGAGCCCTACCCGTCGAACTTCGGCAAGACCCGCTTCGCCGGCGTGACTGTGCCCAACACCGGCGCGTCCAAGAAGGGCTGGTGGTGGAACTTCGACCTGTCCGCGGCCGAGGTGAAGAACGACATCGACACCCACCAGATCCGTCTCGTCGATCTCTCGGTCTACAAGGAGTCCGGCAAGCGGCGCTTCGCCTACGTGGGCATCAAGAACAAGGGCGAGGACGCGCGCAAGTGGTGGTGGTACCACGATGTCTCGCCTGACTTCGTGAAGGCGAAGGCCAAGGCGCACAAGGCGCGGCTGGTGGACATCGAGCGGCACGGCTCGAAGACGCAGACCGTGCTGATGGTCCGCAACGAGGGCGTGTTCTCGCGCTCCGTCTACAACGTGAGCCGCGACTACCTGGCCAACTACATGCAGTCGAACGCGGTGCGGCCAACCGACCTCGAGCGTCACGGCGACCGCTACTGGGCGACCCTGATCGACAACGCGACGCCCGAGAACGCGCGCATCCGCTCGATCATCCGCTCCGGGCCGTGGCGGGACAGCCACTTCGGCGCGTTCGCCAAGCAGACCGGAGGTCCGGTCCACGTGGGTCTCGCCCACAACTGGCCCTATCAGCCGATGAGCGTGCTCAAGCTCGTGCCCTACCTGTACGTGATCGACCTGGTCGATCGTGACCCCCAACTGGACCTCGATGACAGCTTCTCCTGGGAGGGGCCGCTCGACCCCGACAAGGAGATCTGTCCCGGCTATCCGTACGCCACGATCACCCACTCGGACACCCTTCGCAACGTGCTCAAGGACGCGATGCGCAGGTCGCTCGGCCGGGCCCACGAAACGCTCATGAACACCTACACGCCCGAGGCGATCACTGCCCGCATGCACGACCCGGCCATCGGCCTGGAGCGCACCGAGCTCTACTACGGCTGCCAGCACCCGGGCAAGAAGAACTTCTTCTCGAACCGCACGACGCTCAGCGACATGGGCGAGCTGTTCGAGGGGGTCGACACCAAGAAGTTCTTCGCGAACGACTGGAACACCGCGCGAGACGACTTCTACGCGCTCATGGCCAACTATGAGACCGACTGGCTGCGTCCCGTGGTGGAGGACGAGGCGGCGAAGCAGGGCAAGACCGGCATCGTGGACCAGTTCATGCAGCTCGTGAGCTTCGACGGCAAGGGCGGAGGATGGGACAGCGCGGATTCCGGGAGCTGGGTCGCGGACCGCTCCTTCTCGTATCGCATTACGCTGCCGTTCAAGCGCAGCGGCCTCCTACGGCGCGGCACAGCCCCCTACCAAGACCGCTCGTTCGTGGGCGGCTGGTTCGCCAACGGAATCCCGGCGCCCTGTCATCAGGACACCGCGGTGAAGAATCCCGCCTCGGCCGGCGACGAGTGCCTGGCCTGGGTGGCCTCGATGGACAAGGCGACCCAAGACGTGACCGCCGAGTCGCAGCGCAGGCCGATCCGGGAGGCGCTCGCCACCTGGTGAGTCCGGGTTCAGCGGGGGTCGGCGACGATGCGCACGTCGACCCCCGGCAGTCGCCGCATCAGGCGCTCGGGCAGCCACTCGCTCATCCGCGAAAGGGCGCCGCGGGCCGGCGGCTGGCCGAGGATGAGATAGGTGGTGCCGCGATCCGCCGCGACCCGCGCCGCGACCTCGGCCACGTCGTCGCCCTCCTGCACGATCAGCTCTGCGCCGAGGATCCCGGCGAGGCTCCGCAGCGTCTCCAGGCGTTGGCGCTCCTCGCCCCGCGGCGGCTCGCCTGGCGGCGCCACGTAGAGCAGGTCGAGATCGCCGCCGAGACGCTGCGCCGAGCGCCACGCGCGGCGCACCAGGCGTTGCGAGGTCTCCTCCGGTGTGACCAGCGCGAGCACCCGCTCGGTCACCGCCAGCGGTGCGTCGCCGAACAGCTTCTCCTCACGCGTGCCGAGCGCCTCGGCGGGGGTGACCAGCCGCCGCGACTCCACCTCCTCGGCCACCTGGCGCAGCGCCACCTCGCGCAGCGACGACAGGTTCTCGACCTTGAAGAAGCTGTTGAGGGCGGTGGGGATGCGCTCCGGCGGGTAGACGTTGCCGTCGCGCAGGCGCTGGATCAGCGCCTCCGGGGTGAGGTCCATCAGCACCACCTCGTCGGCGCGGTTGAGCACGCTGTCGGGAAAGGTCTCGCGCACGCGCACGCCGGTCAGCTCGGCCACTCGGTCGTTCAGCGACTCGAGGTGCTGCACGTTGACGGTGGAGAACACGTCGATTCCGGCGTCGAGCACGTCCTCGATGTCCTCGTAGCGCTTCGGGTGCTCCCCGCCGGGGGCGTTCGTGTGGGCCAGCTCGTCGACCAGGCACAGCTCCGGGGCGCGCCGGAAGATCGCCGGCAGGTCCATCTCCTCGAGGTCGGCGTCGCGGTAGCGGACGACGCGGCGGGGCAGCTGCTCCAGCCCCTCCGCCTGGGCGAACGTCTCCGCGCGACCGTGGGTCTCGAGGATGGCGATGACCACATCCCGGCCCAGGGACTGCTCGGAGCGCCCCTCCTGGAGCATGCGGTAGGTCTTGCCCACCCCGGCCGCCATGCCGAGGAAGATCTTGTAGTGGCCGCGGCCCTCAGACGCCATGCGGGTCTCGATTCTGCCGCCTGGCTCAGGCCCCGAGGAGGTTGTGGATGATCAGGTCCAGCAGCTTGATGCCCACGAATGGGGCCACGAGGCCGCCCAGGCCGTAGATCAGCAGGTTGCGGCGCAGCAGGGCGGTGGCGCCCACCGGCCGGTAGCGCACTCCGCGCAGGGCGAGTGGCACGAGCAGCGGAATGATCAGCGCGTTGAAGACGATCGCCGAGAGGATGGCCGACTCCGGCGTGCCGAGATCCATCACGTTGAGCTTCTCGAGTGGGCCCTCGGCCGACCCGGCGGCCGCGTATGTGGCGGCGAAGATCGCGGGCAGGATGGCGAAGTACTTGGCCACGTCGTTGGCCACCGAGAAGGTGGTCAGGGCGCCGCGGGTGATCAGCAGCTGCTTGCCGATTTCGACGATCTCGATGAGCTTCGTCGGATTGGAATCGAGATCGACCATGTTGCCCGCCTCACGGGCGGCCTGCGTGCCGGTGTTCATGGCCACGCCCACGTCGGCCTGGGCGAGCGCCGGAGCGTCGTTGGTGCCGTCGCCGGCCATCGCGACGAGCCGGCCCTCGCGCTGCTCGTCGCGGATCAGGTCGAGCTTGTTCTCGGGGGTGGCCTCGGCCAGGAACGTGTCCACGCCGGACTCCTCGGCGATCTTGGCCGCGGTGAGCGGGTTGTCGCCGGTGACCATCACGGTGCGGATGCCCATGGCCCGCAGCTGGTCGAAGCGGTGGCGCATGCCCTCCTTGACCACGTCCTTGAGGTAGATGACCCCGAGCACCTGATTGTCGCGCGCCACCGCCAGCGGCGTCCCTCCCTCGCGGGCGATCGCCTCGACGTTCGTGTCGAGCTGCGGCGGCGCGTGGCCACCGTCGTCGGTCACGAACTTGACGATGGCGTCGCCGGCGCCCTTGCGCAGCCTCATGCCGTCCACGTCCACGCCGCTCATGCGCGTCTCCGCGGAGAAGGGCACGAAGCGCGCCGACGGGTCGAAGCTCCCCTCGCGCAGGCCGTACTGCTTGGCCAGGACGACGATCGAACGGCCCTCGGGCGTCTCGTCGGCCAGCGACGAGAGCTGCGCCGCCTCGGCCAGGTCGGCCTCGTCGACACCCGGCATGGGGATGAACTTAGTGGCCTCGCGGTTGCCGAGCGTGATGGTGCCGGTCTTGTCGAGCAACAGCACGTCCACGTCGCCCGATGCCTCCACCGAGCGGCCCGACAGGGCGAGCACGTTGCGCCGCACCAGCCGGTCCATGCCAGCGATCCCGATGGCTGAAAGCAGCGCGCCGATGGTGGTGGGGATGAGCGACACCAGCAGTGCGATCAGCGTGGTGATCGACACGTCGGTGCCCGTGAACTCTGCGAACGGTCGCAGGGTCACCACCACCACGAGGAAGATCAGCGTCAGGCCGGCGAGCAGGATGCCGAGCGCGATCTCGTTGGGCGTCTTGCGCCGCTCGGCTCCCTCCACCAGGGCGATCATCCGGTCGAGGAAGCTCTCGCCCGGTTCCTGGGTGACCTCCACGACGATCCGGTCGGAGAGCACACGCGTGCCGCCCGTCACCGCGCTGCGGTCACCGCCGGACTCGCGGATCACCGGAGCCGACTCGCCGGTCACCGCCGACTCGTCCACCGACGCGATCCCGTCGATCACCGTGCCGTCCCCGGGGATGAGCTCGCCCGCCTCCACGACGACGACGTCGCCCCGGGACAGCTGCGAGGCGGGCTTCTCGCCCCCGTCACGCAGACGGGCGACGGTGTCGCTGCGCATCGAGCGTAGTGCGGCCGCCTGTGCCTTGCCGCGGCCCTCGGCCAGCGCTTCGGCCAGGTTGGCGAACACCACGGTGAGCCACAGCCAGAGGGCGACGGTGCCGGTGAACCACGCCGGTTCGTCGCCCCCGCCGAAGGGTTCGCCGCCGAAGACCTGCTTGAGCCAAGCGAACGTCGTGATGACGGCGCCGATCTCGACCACCAGCATCACCGGGTTGCGGAACTGGACGCGCGGATCGAGCTTGGCGAGACTCGCGGTGAGCGCTGGAACCAGCGTCTCGCGGTCCAGCAGGCTCTGGGCGTGCCTATCCATCACGCGTCCTCGCGGTCCAGAGCCAGGTTCAGCTCGAGCACGTTCACACCGGGCTCTCCCAGCAGCCCCAGGCCCCGGCCGTCGGTGCTCTGGTCGATCAGCTCACGCACGCGGCCGAGCTCGAGGCCGCGCTCGTCGGCCACCCGGCGGGCCTGGATGGACGCGTTGTCAGCGGATATGTGCGGATCCACCCCCGACGCGGTGGTCTGGACCGCGTCGGGAGGCACGTCGGAGGCCGACAGCCCCGGATTGAAGGGCCGCTCGCGCCGCAGGTAGGCCCCCAGGTTCTTCTCGAACAGGTCGCGCAGCTCGGCGTTGTTCGGACCGAGGTTGTTGAAGAAGGTGCCGGCCGGGTCGTACCCGGTGACCGACGGGCGCGACTGGAAGTAGCGCGGCTCACCGGAGAAGTCCTGGCCGATGAGGCGCGAGCCCACCACCTCGCCGCCGCGCACGACCTGGCTGCCGTCCGCCCTGTCGGGAAACAGCACCTGGGCGGCGCCCGTGGTGAGCAGCGGATAGGCGAGGCCAAGCAGGAGGGTGAATACCACGACGGCCAGCAGGGAGGTGATCAGATCTCGTCTCATTCTCAGAACAGTTGGTCGGTGAGGCCCTGTACGACGGGCCCGAGCAGGAAGGCCGGGAAGAAGGTCAGCGCGGCCACGATCACGATCGTGAAGATCAGGAGCACCACGAACGTCGGGGTGTCGGTGCGGAAGGTGCCGGGACCGAGCGGCGAGACCCGTTTGGTCACGAGCGCGCCGCCCACCGCCAGCGCGGCCACGAGCGGCACGAAGCGGCCCACGAGCATCGCCAGGCCGCCGAGCAGGTCGGCGAAGGTGATGCCGAAGGCACCGGTGTTGGTGCCGTCGGGCTGCACGTAGCCGGTGTAGCCGGCGAAGGCCGAGCCGTTGTTGTTGGCCTGGGACGCGTAGGCGTAGAGCGTCTCCGAGAAGCCCTGAGGCCCGGCGTTGTAGATCGAGGGCGCGCCCCACTTGGTGGCGATGGCCAGCGCGGTGGTCACCAGCACCGTGAGCGGCACGAGCAGCGTGCCGATCATGACCAGCTTGATCTCCCGCGACTCGATCTTCTTGCCGAGGTACTCGGGGGTGCGCCCCACCATCAGCCCGGCGATGAACACCGCGAGTACGACGAACAGCAGCATGCCGTAGAGGCCCGAGCCCACGCCGCCGAAGACCACCTCCCCGGTCGAGATGTTGAACAGCGGCACCAGGCCGCCGATGCCGGTGAGCGAGTCGAAGGCGGCGTTGACCGCGCCGCAGGAGGCCACCGTGGTGATCGAGCTGAACAGCGCCGAGCTCGCGAGCCCGAAGCGCACCTCCTTGCCCTCGAGGTTGCCGCCGGAGACGCCGGCGAGATGCTGGGCCGGGGTACCGTTGGCCTCGGCCACGTAGAGCACCACCGTGGCCACCACGAACAGGAGCACCATGGCGCCGTAGATGGCCCAGCCCTGGCGGCGGTTGCCCACGAAGCGGCCGAAGGTGTAGGTGAGCCCGGCGGGGATCACCAGGATCAGCAGCATCTGGAAGAAGTTCGCGAAGCCGCTGGGGTTCTCGAACGGCATCGCGCTGTTCACGTTGAAGAAGCCGCCTCCGTTGGTGCCCAGCAGCTTGATGGCCTCCTGCGAGGCCACGGGCCCGAGAGCCAGGGTCTGATCGGCTCCCTGGACGGTGCTGAAGGTCTCGTAGGGCGAGAGGTTCTGAATCACGCCCTGCGACACGAGCACGAGCGCGGCCACGAACGATATGGGGAGCAGCACGTAGAGGATGGTTCGCGTCAGGTCCTGCCAGAAGTTGCCGAGCGCCGAGCCGCTGCGGGCCGCGAAGCCGCGAATGACCGCCACCGCCACCGAGATGCCCACGGCCGCCGAGATGAAGTTCTGCACAGCCAGGCCGGCCATCTGCGAGAAGTAGGTCATCGTGGTCTCGCCGCCGTAGAACTGCCAGTTGGTGTTGGAGATGAACGACGACGTGGTGTTGAAGGTCACGTCCCAGGTGGCAGAGTCGAAGCCCTCCGGGTTGAACGGGTGGATGCCCTGGGTGCGCAGCACCACGTACAGCGCGATCCAGAAGACGCCGGAGAAGATCAGCGCGCTGCGCGCGTACTGCTTCCAGTTCTGGCCGGCGTCGGGTGTGACGCGCAGGACGCGGTAGAGCAGCCGCTCGAGCGGACCGAGCGCCCGAGCGAGCAGCAGCGGCTCGCCCCGGTAGACGCGGGCCATGTAGCCGCCCACCAGCGGCGTCAGCGCGGTGAGGACCGCCACGTAGAGGGCGATCTCGAGCCAGCCGCGCGCGGTCACAGACGCTCACCCCGGACGAGCGCGAAGACGAGGTACCCGAAGACGACCAGCGACACGACGAGGCCGAACAGCTCGGCCCCGCTCATACTCGCTCCAGGCCCTCGATGAGGGCGAAGACGGCAGCGAAGGCCAGCAGGGCCAGGGCGACCGAGAGAGCGTCCGAGAGGAGGTCCACGAGACGAGCATGGGCCCGGCCGCGTCAAGCCACCGTCAAGATTGCCGCGAGCTAGGTCAAGATTCCGTCAAGCCGCGAAGCGGTAGCCCACACCGGGGTCGGTGACGATGTAGCGCGGCCGTCCGGGCTCGGGCTCGATCTTGCCGCGCAGGTTGGCCAGGTGCACCCGCAGCACCCTGGTGTCGTCCTCATAGCCCTGTCCCCACACCGCCTTCAGCAGGGTGCGGTGGGTGAGCAGCCGGCCGCGGCCCTGCATGAGCACCCGCAGCAGATCGAACTCCTTGGGCGTGAGGTGCACGTCGCGGTCCTCGATTGTCACGCGATGGGCGGCCAGGTCGAGGGCCAGGCCCTCGGCGCGGAGCACCGGGTCGCCGGCCACCGGCGTGGCGGCGGAGCGGCGCAACCCGCGGTTCAGGCGGGCCACCAGCTCGCCCGGCGCGAAGGGCTTGGTCACGTAATCGTCGGCGCCGGCGTCGAGCGCGCGGATCTTCTCGGTCTCTTCGCCCACCGCGGACAGCACGATGATCGGCATCTCGCTCCATTCGCGGATCGCGCGGCACACCTCCACGCCGTCCCCGTCGGGCAGTACGAGATCGAGGATGGCCGCGTCCGGTGGCTGCACCGCGGCTGCCTCGAGCGCCTCGGTGGCGGTGGCCGCGGTGACCGGTTCGAAGCCGGCGTCGCGGAGAATCACCTTCAGAGCGCGCAGGATCTGCAGCTCGTCGTCGCAGACGAGCACGCGCGAACCCGTGCTCACGGCTCGGCGGACCCCTCGACCGCCGCCGTGCTTGCGGGAGTTTCGGCGGGGATCGGGAGCTGAATCACGAAGCTCGTGCCCTGGCCGGGCAGGGACTCGGCCCGGATCCGGCCGCCGTTGGCTTCGAGAAAGCCGCGCGCGATGGCCAGGCCGAGGCCCGAGCCCTCCGTGCCCCCGCGCTCGCGGACGCGGTGGAAGGGCTCGAACACGCGCTCGAGCTCTCCGCTGGGAATGCCGGGCCCGCGATCGGCCACACGCAGGATCGCGAACTTCCCTGCCGCACGGCCGCGAACGGCCACCGGCTCGCGGCCGGCGAAGCGGCTCGAGTTCTCGATCACGTTGGCCAGGGCGCGCTCGAGCTGCGCGGCGTCTGCGCGTATCAGCGGGAGGTCGTCGTCGAGCTCGAGGTCGTAGCCGCCAGGGGGCGCCGGCACGGAGTCGATGGCCGCCCGCACCAACTCCTCTACCGAGCACCAATCGGGTCGTGGGTCGGCGCCACCCGCCTGGAGCCGCGACAGGTCGAGCAGGTTGTCCACGAGCCGGGACAGGCGGTCGCCCTCGTCGGCGATCACCGAGGCGAGCTCGCGCCGCTGCTCGTCGTCGAGCGTCGCGGAGGTCAGGCCGCCGGCTGCGGTGGTGATCGCGGTGAGCGGCGAGCGCAGATCGTGGGAGACGGTGCGCAGCAGGGTCGTCTTCACCACGTTGCTGCGCCTCAGAGCCTTCGTCTCGATCACCTGGGCCTCGAGCTCGTCACGCCGGCGGGCGGCGCCCAGGAGGGTCTCGAGCGCGGGAATCACGCGGTCCTGCAGGGCGTCCAGCACCACCGGGTCGGTGCTCTTCGGCACCAGCATCGTGCCGATGCGGCTGCCGTCCACGATCAGGGGCAGCGCGCGCCGCCGGTCGTCCGAGTCGACCCAGTTCAGCTCCACCGACACGCTGGCCAGCCCGTACGCCTCGGCGATCCGCTTGGCCACGGACCGCAGCGACTCCGCGCCGCTGGCGCCGCCCAGGAGCAGCCGTGCCATCTCGGCTGTCAGGTCAGCCTCGCGGCGGCCGCGCTCGGCCTCCTCGGCGCGACCCCGCGCCGAATCGGCCAGCGTGCTCGTCACCACCGCCGCGACCATGAACACCGCCAGAGCCACCCAGTTCTCGCCGTTGGCGATGTCGAACTGCCCGGTGGGGGGGATGTGGAAGAAGTTCCAGGCCACGGCGCTCAGCACGCCGGTCAGCACGCCCTGCCAAAGGCCCCAATAGGAGGACACGAGCAGCACGGCGAGCATGTACACCACCCCCGTGGACACCACGGGGACGATCTCCTTGAGCCCGTAGATGACCGCGGTGGTGAGCGCCACCACGGCCACGCTCACGAGCAGCCCGGTGACCGGCGAGCGCCGGGCGGTCATACGCCCTGGGTCAGGCCGCCGTCGACGAGGAGCGACACGCCCGTGATGTAGCCCGCGCGCTCCGAGCACAGAAAGGCGGCGGCCGCGCCCATGTCCTCCGGCGAGCCGGTGCGAGCGGCGGGGATCTCCTCGCGCGCGGCCTTCTCGGCGGCGTCGGGTGACTCGTAGAGCGAGAACAGGCGCTCGGTGGCGATTCGTCCCGGCAGCAGGGAGTTGAAGGTGATGCCGCTGCTCGCGTGTTGCCGGGCCAGGGTCTTGAAGGCGGCCACGATCCCGGGCCGGTGGGAGTTGGAGAGCATCAGCGCCGGGTTGGGCTCGAGCACGGTCGAGGAGGCCACGTTCAGCACGCGGCCAAACCCTCGCTCGGCCATGCCGGGAACGACCCTCGCGATCAGCTCGATCGGCGCGACCACGAGCTCGCGGTGCGCCTGCTCCCACTGATCGCGGCTGAAGCCGAGCGGATCGCCGCCCGGCGGACCGCCGGTGTTGGTCACGACGATGTCGAGCGGGCCGAGGTCGCTCTCCACGCCGCGGACGAGCTTGTCGATGGCGTCGAGGTCGAGGGTGTCGTGCACCACCGGGTGTGCTCCCAGCGGCTCGGCCTCGGCGGCCAGGCGCTCGCCGTTTCTCGCGCTCATCGCCACCCGGGCTCCCTCGGCAGCGAGCGCGGCGGCGATCCCCAGACCGATGCCCTGAGACGCGCCCATGACCAGCGCCACCTTGTCCTTCAGACCCAGGTCCACCGCCTGCCAGCGTACTCGCGTGCTACCGGTGTAGGGTCGGCGCGTGCCCGGCCTGCGCATCCTGCTTCGGCTGGCGCCCTTCCTCGTGGGCGCCATTGCCGCGGCGGTCTGGCTGCGCCGGCGCCGCCTCGAGCGCGCGCCGCTGCCGCCGCCGCCGGCCCGGCCGGCGCTTGCCCCGGTGCCCGCGCCCGAACCCGCCGTGGACGAGCCGATCTCGATCGTCACGGTGGTCGACGACCTGCTCGAGATAGGGCGCTGACCTCCCCGGATCCGGACTCGCCTCGGTTGCCGAGGCACCCGATCTGCTTGGATGTACGACTTCAATTCGAACTGCCGAGTTCTCGCCGTCCCGACGGCGAGGAGCGGGGGACCCACTGCGGCCGTGATGGCCGCCGGGGCGAATCGCGCGTAATCGCTGCGTAGCGCCACTTTCCGGCGCGAGCCCGACAGCTCACCTCGTAGGCATCAGGAAAGGGGACACGAAGGTGAGAGGGATCGTCGATGCCGTTCGTCGGCCGCATGCCGGCTTGGGCCTGTTGGTGGCGCTGACACTCATGTGCGCCGCCGCGCCCGCCGCGGGCGCCGACACGGTGAGCGCGACCGCCTCGAGCGAGGTTGTGGTCGAGCGCGGCCATCGCGGATCCGCCGTGCGCCAGATCCAACGCCGGCTGGGCATCCCGGCCGACGGCGTGTTCGGCCCGCAGACCGAGCGTGCCGTGCGGCGCTTCCAGCGTTCCAACGGACTCGTGGTGGACGGCGTCGTCGGGCCGCAGACCCGTGGCAGCCTCGGCCTGCAGCCGTTCAGCCGCAGCTCGGTCAGGCGCAAGGGGCGCTCACGTGCTCGCGGCACCAACATTCCCGCGATACTCGAGGCGATCGCCCAGTGCGAGTCCGGAGGCAACCCGCGCGCGATCTCTCCAGGTGGTCAGTACCGAGGCAAGTACCAGTTCAGCCAGGGCACCTGGGAGGGTCTCGGCGGCAAGGGCGATCCCGCCAAGGCGCCCGAGTGGAAGCAGGATCGTCTCGCGCTCAAGCTGTACCGCCAGCGCGGCAACGCGCCCTGGCCCAACTGTCCCTAGGGGCGGTGAGGAGAGACCGGGCGGTCTATGCACCCTTCGGTTGATTGCGGTTGAGCCCTTCGGCCGATGGCGGGGGAGCCGAAGCGCCGTAGCTTGAGGTTCATGACCCGCCTGGCCCGTACGGCCGAGCTCATGCGCATCGCCCCTCACGTCTACGGCGCAGCCGTGGCGGCGTCGCGTGACGAGCGTGCCGCGGCGCGGATCACGGAGGGAGTGCTCGCCCAGGCGGCCGCCGAGACGGTGATCGACCGTGACCGGCTGGTGGAGCGGGCGATCCTGATGGGGGTCCGCAGCGAGCCGGCGTCCTGCTTCTCGGGCATGGACCCCCTCGGCCGCGAGACCGTGGCCCTGGCCCGGCTTGCCGGCTACTCGACGACCCGGATCGCCACCAGCCTCGGAATCGGGACCGACCTCGTCAAGGAGAGCATGCTGTCCGCGCTGCGAAGGGACAGGGCACGAGCGGCCTCCTGAGCCGGGCGCGGCCCTCAGTCGAGGTGGCGCGCCGCGAAGGCCGCAGCCTCGGCGCGGTTGCGGAAGCGCAGCTTCTCGAGCACGTGGCGCACGTGTGTCTTGACCGTGGCCTCGCTGATCACCAGGCGTTCCGCGATCTCCCGGTTTCGCAGTCCCTCCGCGAGCAGGGCGAGGACCTCGCGCTCCCGCTCGCTCAGCGCAGCCAGCGGATCGGCCTCCTCGGGCGCCGCGCCGGCCAGCTCCCTCAGCAGCCGGTTGGCCATCGAAGCGGGTATCCGCGGCTCGCCGGCACCCGCTCCGAGCACGGCCCCGATCAGCTCGGCGGGCGCGATGTCCTTCAGCAGGTAGCCGGCTGCCCCGACGCGCAGGGACGCGTACAGGTCCGGTTCCTGCTCCGACACGGTGAGGATCATCACCTCGGTGCCGGGACAGCGCTGGCGGATCGCGGCGCAGGCCTCGATCCCGCCCACGTCCGGCATGTTCAGGTCGAGCAGCGCCACGTCGGGCCGCCGCCGCTCACTCAGCGCGATCGCCTCGCGGCCGCCGGCGGCGAGACCGACCACCTCGATGCGCTCGTCGCTACCGAGCAGCGCGGCCGTGCCCTCTCGCATCAGCCGGTGATCGTCGGCGATCAGCACGCGTACGGGTGTGTCGTCCATGACTAGCCCGGAAGTATGGTGGGAGCGGTAGTGACCACCGAGCAGAGGCCCATCGGCGAGGCCGCCGCTCCGGTCGGGCAGCCCGGTCCGGAGGTCCTCGCGGCGTTCGGAGCCCTCGGGCGCGTGGCCCGGGCGCTGGTCGGGTCCGGGAGTCTGAGCCTTCTCGCCGAGCGGGCGCTGGACGAGATGCGCGAGGCCCTCGGCCTGGAGCTGGTCGCGCTCTACCTGCCGCGGGTGGGTGAGCGGCCGGCGCTCCAGCGCTACATCTCGTCGGAGCGGGCCGGTGCCGCGACGCATGCTCGCGACGAGGTGGCCTTCGAAGACGCCGCCTGGCGCCTGGCGGTCGCGAGCGGGGCGCCCCTCGTCTTCCGCGACGAGGCGAGCTGGCTCGTTCCGAACCCGTTCGAGCCGCCGGCGCAGTCGTGGCTCGTGATGCCGCTGGTCTCCGAGAAGAGCCTTGTAGGCGTGGTGGTGGCCGCGGCGGCGCGGCCGCTCGCACTCGACCCCACGTCCGCCATCCTGCTCACGCTCATGGGAGACCTGGTGGCCGCCGGAATCGCCACCGCGCGCCTGCGCCAGCAGCTCCAGGGGGCGGAGATCGAGCGCGAGCGCATGCGCCTCGCGGCCGAGATCCACGATGGGCTGGCCCAGGACCTCGCGCTGGCCATGCGCGAGCTGTCGCTGCTCGAGTCCGATCCCGCGCCCGAGCTTGCCCGGGCGAGCTCCGAGCGGCTGCGCGAAGCCGTGTCGTCGGCGCGCCGCGTGGTGCGGGCGCGCCTCGAGGACCTGTCGGTCACCGTGCCCCTGGGCGGGATCCAGGCCGCGGTGGAGGAGGTGAGCGAGCGGCGCGGCCACGGTCTGCCGCTCGTGGTCCGCTGCGCCGGTCCGGCCGTCGACGCGTCGCCCGAGACGACCGCGGTGGTGGTGCGCGTCCTCACCGAGGCGCTGGCCAACTCGGCCCGCCACGCGAGCGCCGAGCACGTGGAGGTCGAGCTGACCGTGGAGGACGACCGGCTGACGCTGCAGATCGCCGACGACGGAGTGGGCTTCCGGCCGGCTGAGGCAGGCGGCCCGGGGGACGGCCATTTTGGGCTGACGCTGATGCGCGAGCGAGCGCGCAGCGCGGGTGGCCGGCTCTCGATCCGGTCGGCGCCGCGAGACGGCGCGTGCATCACCCTCGAGGTGCCGGTGTGAGGACGGGCTCGACTATCGTGGGCCCCGTGCTCAGCGGCGCCCTCGCACCGGCGCTTGACAGCGGCGCTTGCCCGCACCTGGCCGTGCTTCTGCGCAGCGAAGAGGAGTTTGCTCCGGTGGTGGCCTCGTTCTATGCCCTGGGTGCCGCGCGCGGCGGCTGGCTCGTGCATCGTGGCGTCGAGCCGGAGGGCGACCGCCGGGCGCTCACGGGGGCGGGCCTGGACGTGGCGGGCCTCGAGGCCGAACGCCGGCTGGCGATCGAGCGGATCCGCCTCGACGAGCCACCCGACCGGCTGCCACGCCGTCTCGACCCGGCCTTCGACGAGGCCGTCGGCCGCGGTCTGAGCATGCTCTGGTCCTCGCACACCCCGGTGGGACCGGACTCACGCGAGTTCGCGCACGCCATGGAGGTGGAGCGCGCCTGGGAGGAGCACTTTCGCGACCGGCCCATCGTGACCCTGTGTCCCTACGTGGTCTCGGGACTCGACGCGGCGGCTGCTCTCGGCCGCCTGACCGGCCTCGGGGCCGGCCACGACGGCGTGCTGGTGCCCTCGGACAGCGGGCTCGACCTGTTTCGCCCGGACTAGGGAGCCGCTACCGAGCGAGCGCGCGAGCGGCTGCCGAGCACCGTTACGCCCGCCAGCGTCGCTGCGCATACGAAGGCCAGCACTGCGTAGGGGACCGCGTCCGAGCTGAGCTCGGCCAGCACGCCTCCGCCGCCCGCCCCGACGACGTGGCCCACGGCCCAGGCCAGGTTGGAGATCGAGAAGGCGATGGCGAGATCCAGTCCCGCGTCCTCGGAGGCGTCCGACAACATCGCCATAGCCGGCGCCCAGAAGCCGCCGAGCGCGGCGAAGGCGAGCATGATCGTCAGCGCCAGCAGGACGACGCTCCCGGGCAGCGGCAGGAGCACGGCGATCACCGCCGCGGCCGTCAGGCCTGCGCGAATCGGGGCCAGCCGGCCGCGCCGATCCGATGCTCGCCCGGCGAGCGGGCTCAGCACCGCCTCGACCGCCGCGGTGAGCAGGAACACGCCGCCGATGACGGCGCCGCTGGCGCCGAGATCGTCGAAACGAAGCGGCGCGAGCACCTCGATCACGCCGGCGAAGACGGCGGGGAGGGTGAACAGCCAGAAGCCGGCCAGGACCGCGGGGCGGCGCAGCGCGGACGCCAGCCCGCCGAGGCCGGCGCCGGGCTCGGGCGCCACTCCGGGCACCGTCGATGCCCAGACCGCCAGCAACGCCGCACCCACGGCCACCACGGAGAACACCGGCTCGGGGCCCACCACCGACGCCGCTCCGCCGAGCACCGGGCCGAGCAGGACGCCGACGATCGCCGCCGCGAGTGCCGAGCCGATGACCTGGCCGCGGCGCTCGGGCGGGGTGGCCGAGACGAGCCAGGCCATGCCCGCCGCCCACATGCATGCTCCGCCCACTCCCTGCACGAAGCGGGCCGCGTCGAGCAGGACGATCGTGTGGGCGAAGGCGAACACGAGGCTCGTGACCCCGAGCAGGCCGAGGCCCAGCAGCAGGGTGGGCTTGACGCCCCAGCGCGCCGCCAGCCAGCCGCTCGGGACCGCGGCCAGGAAGGTGCCCGCGGGATAGGCGGCCGTGAGGATCCCGGCGCCGGTCTTCGACAGGTCGAACTGGTCGGCGTACTCGGGCAGCAGCGGGGAGACCGCGGCGAAGAACATGGTGTCCACCAGCACCACCGCCGCCACGAGCCAGAACAACCGCCGCATCCCGCCGATGCTACGCGGCTGCTCCGGGCCCGGCAGAATGCCCGAGCATGCCCACGATCCGTGAAGAGCTCGACGACTGGCTGCGCATTCCGTCGGTGTCCACCGGCACCGCCGATGCCGCCGCCCTCGAGCGGGCGTGCGCCTGGGTGACCGAGCGGATCGAGGCGGCCGGAGGCAGCGCCGAGGCGATCACGCTCGACGGCGGGCATCCGATGGCGCTCGGGCTGCTCCCGGCGTCACGCGCGGACGCACCCACGGTGCTCTCCTACGGCCACTACGACGTGCAGGACCCGGGTCCGCTCGACGCGTGGCAGTCGCCGCCGTTCGAGCCCACCGAGCGCGACGGGCGCCTCTACGCGCGCGGCGCCGCCGACGACAAGGGCAACTTCCTTCCCCTCCTGCATGTGGCCTGCGAGCTCGCGCGCGCGGGCGAGCTGCCCGTGAACGTGCGCTTCCTGGTCGAGGGCGAGGAGGAGGTGGGCAGCCCCTCCGTGCTGCGCTGGCTGCGCGACGCCGAGCTCGAGGTGGACTGCGCGATCGTGTTCGACTCGCTCATGGCCGACGAGAACACGCCGGCCATCTCCGTGGCCACGCGAGGGCTGGCCGGCGCCTCGATCGGCGTGCGCACCGGCGAGCGCGACCTTCATTCCGGGATCTACGGCGGCGCCGTGCTCAACGCGGCGCACGTGCTCGGGGCGATGCTGGCCGAGATCGTCCCCGGGCCGGACGGCCGCGTGCGCGAGGAGCTCCGGGCCGGCACGGCCGAGATCTCCAGCGAGGAGCGCCGCTCGTGGGAGCGCCTCGAGCCGGGCGCCGAGGCGCTCAGGGCGGTGGGCGCGCGGGAGGTCGCTCCCGGAGCGGGAAGCGAGCTCTACGAGCGCACCGGGAGCGCTCCCGCTGTGGACGTGAATATGGTCACGCTGGGCGAGCCGCGCACGATCGTGCCCTCGCACGCGCGCGCACACGTGAGCATGCGCCTGGCGCCCGGCCAGAGCGCGGCGGCCATGGGCGCGGAGCTCGAGCGCCTGCTGCGCGAACCCGTGCCTGACGGAGCGGAGGTCGAGATCGAGATGGAGCTGGCCGATCCGTCGCTGTTCGATGCGAGGCATCCGGCGCTGCGCCTGGCCGCAGAGGCGCTCGAACGCGCCTGCGGGACGCCGTCCGCCTTCGTGCGCCTGGGCGGCACCCTGCCCCTGCTCGCCGTGCTGGCCGAGCGCGGCGTGGCCACGATCGTCAGCGGCTTCGTGCTGCCCGACGACGCCATTCACGCCCCCAACGAGAGCTACCGGCTCGAGAGCCTGCGCCTCGGCGAGCTCAGCGCGCGGGAGCTCTACGGCCGGCTGGCCGAGCTGCCGCGCTGAGCTTCGGTTTACGCCCCGCGGCGCAAGCGGTAGATGGTCACGCGCTCGGACCGGGGCGTGCCCGTGGCCTTGACCTGCCAGTGCTCGGCCTCCGCGTGCTCGATGAACGGCCGGGCCGCCGCGCGCCCGGGGTCGGCGATGAGCACGAGCCCGCGCTGGTCGACCAGGCGGGGCAGCAGTCCCAGCAGGAGGGCGGTGTTGCGCCGCTCGTAGAGGACGTCCGAGGCCAGCACCAGATCCCACGGGGCCCGCTCCACGATGGCCTTCGGCGAGCCCCACGCGCAGCGCAGGGTCTCGATCTGCGCGTCGTTGCGCTCCGCATTCGCGGCGGCGGCCATCACGGCGTCCGAGGACCAGTCGGTGGCCAGCACCCGGCCGCCCGCGCGCGCCGCGGCGATGCTGGGCAACCCCAGGCCGCAACCCAGCTCGAGCGTTCGCTTTCCTCGCAGCGATCGCAGCGCGACGTCGTGAGCGAGCGCGACGGAGCTGGCCCACAGCTCGGCCCAGTAGGGCAGGAACTCCTCGTGCTCGAACGAGTCCTCGCTGAGCAGCGCCTCGGCGTCGCGCGGCCGCACCAGCTCGACCTCGCCACCGGGGAGCGGCACGCGCTCGGCGACGACGTCAAGCTCGGTCAAGAGATCATGGCGACGGGAGCTTGCCCGCCTCGTCCGCGGCCTGCTCGGCCGCCTCCAGCTGGCGCTCGATCAGGTCGAGGCCACTGTTCCAGAAGCCGGGATCGGCGAGGTCGACGCCGACGATCGCACCCAGCTCCTGCGGGGGCCGGTCACCGCCGGCCCTGAGCAACTCGAGGTAGGAGGCCACGAAGTCCTCGCCCTGCTCCTCGTAGCGGCGGTAAACCGAGAGCGCGAGCAGGTGCCCGTACGCGTAGGCGTAGACGTAGCCGGGGGCATCGACGAAGTGCGGGACGTAGGACCACCACAGGCCGTACTCGTCGTCGAGCTCCACGCTGTCGCCCAGGAGGTCGCCCTGGGTCTCCAGCCAGAGCTCCGCAAAGCGGTCGGTGGACAGCTCTCCGTGTTCGCGGCGGTCCGTGTGAAGCGCGTGCTCGAAACGGTTCATGGCCACCTGGCGAAACACAGCCCCGACCGCGCCGTCGAGGGCTCCGGCCAGCAGGTCGAGGCGCTCGGCCGGCCCCGGGGCGCGCTGGAGCAGGCGCTCGAGCACGATCGTCTCGCCGAAGATCGACGCGGTCTCCGCGAGCGTGAGCGGGGTGGTGAAGTGGTAGACGCCCTGAGGCCGGGCGAGCCAGGCGTGGACGCCGTGCCCCAGCTCGTGCGCCATCGTCAGCACGTCGTGCGGCCGTGAGGTGTAGTTGAGGAGCACGTACGGGTGCGCCGACGGCACGGTGTACGAGCAGAAGGCGCCGCCGCGCTTGCCGGAACGGGGTGGGCCGTCGATGTAGCCATTCGAGAAGAAGCTCGCCGCGGCCTCGCCGAGCTCCGGGGAGAAGCTCCCGTAGCAGTCGAGCACGATCTCCCGGGCCTCGGCGTACGGGATCTCCTCGCCGCTGTCGGATACCGGGGCCATGCGGTCGTAGTAGGCCAGTCGCTCCAGCCCGAGCAGCCTTGCCTTCAGCGTGTACCAGCGCCGGGCGATGTCGTAGCGCGAGCGCACCGCCTCGATCAGCGCGTCCACCGACTCGTCGCTGGCCTCGTTGGCCAGGTTGCGCGACGCCAGCCAGTGGGGGAAGGAGCGCAGCCGGTCCCTCACGGCCTTGTCGCCCAGCAGGGTGTTGAACACGAACGAGCGCGTGCGCAGGTTGGGCTTGAGCGCCTCGGTCACGGCGGTCGCCGCTTCGGCGCGGCGCTCGCGATCGGGATCCTGGAGCCGCGAGAGCGCTTCCTCCAGGGAGGCAGGGGCGTCCCGGCCGGGCAGGTCGATCTCGAGCCCGGCGGTCTGCTCGGTGAACAGGCGGGCGAAGGCACCGGGGCCGTTGACGCTCGTCTCGGTGAGGATTCGCTCCTCCGGCTCCGACAGCTGGTGGGGGCGGTAGCGGCGCACCGTGGTCAGGTAATGGGCGCAGAAGGCGAGCTCGGGAGCGTCGAGCAGCTCGCCGGCGCGCTCGTCGTCCACCAGGTTCCACTCGAGCTCGAAGAACAGGAGGGTGGTCTCGATCGTCGCGCCCAGCTCGCGCGCCTTCTGCATCAGCGCACCGCGTACCGGATCGGCCGTGTCGAGCGAGAAGCTCAGCATCGCGTAGGAGCCCGCGCGGCCGGCCAGGTCGTGGATGGCCGCCAGCTCGTGCATGGCCTCGGCCAGCCCCTCCGCGCCCAGGTCGGCGACTGAGCCGCGGTGGCGCTGGGCGAACGCCTCCGCGCGGTCGCGGGCCTGGCCCAGCATGTCCTCGACCCCCTCCGCGCCGGCGCCTCCCACCAGCGGCTCGAGGTTCCAGGAGGCGGCCTGAAGTGCGTCGTCGGCGATCGTGCTCACGGCCCCGAAACTAGACGATGCACCGCCGTAGCATGCGGGCGTGCTCGAAGACGTGCTCCCGCTGCTGCGCTGTCCGCACTGCGAGGCCGGACTGGACCGTCACGAGGCGGTGTTGCGTTGCGCTGCGGGGCACTCGTTCGACATCGCCCGCCAGGGCTACGTGAGCCTGTTTCCCGGCGGTGAACGGGCCCCCGCGGGCGACGATGCTGCGATGGTCGCGGCCCGCGTGGCCTTCCTCGACTCCGGCCATTTCGACCCGCTGGGCGACGCGTTGGTGGCGGAATGCGGCGCGGCGCTCGCCGAGACGGGCGGGGCGCTGCTGGACGTGGGCGCCGGCCCGGGACGTCACCTGGCGCGCGTGCTCGACGCCCTGCCGGCAACGGCCGGCCTCGCCCTCGATTCCTCGGCGGCGGCGCTGCGGCGCGCCGCCTCGGCCCATCCCCGCATCGGCGCGGTGGGCTGCGACGCCTGGCGGCGCCTGCCGGTGCGCGACGGGGTCGCGGCCGTGGCCCTCAGCGTGTTCGCCCCGCGCAACGGCGCCGAGCTCGCCCGCGTGCTGGCCGAGGGCGGCGTGCTCCTGGTGGTCACCCCGGAGCCCGGGCATCTCAGCGAGCTCGTGTCCGAGCTCGATCTGATCTCCGTCGACGCCCGCAAGCAGGAGCGCCTCGACGACCAGCTCGGGCCGTCCTTCACGACTCTCCGCGAGCGACGGCTCGACTTCGGGCTGACGCTGTCGCGCGCGGAGGCCGAAGCACTGGTCTGCATGGGGCCGAGCGCGCGGCACGTGTCGGCCGCCGAGGTGCGGAAACGCTTGGCCGACCGGCGGGCGCGGCTGGAGGTCAGCGTCTCGCTTCGGCTTTCGGTTCGCCGGCCGCATAGCTCTCGCTCCCCATGATGTGAAGCGACACGTAGGGCTCGTCGCCCACCACCCAGCTGTCGTGCCCGGGCGGCACGTAGAAGAACTCACCCTCGCGCATCACCCGCTCGCTGCCGTCGCTCATCAGCACCGCCGCCGCACCGCTCAGCACTAGGCCGACGTGCTCGACCTGGCAGAGGCGCTCGCCGGTGGCCGCGCCGACGTGCTCGGACCACTTCCAGCCCGGCTCGTAGGTGGCGCGTCCGAGGGTGAGCGGACCCACGGAGTAGACCTCGAAGCGGCCCTTCTCGAATTCGCGCGTCTCTGACGGCCGGTCGAGCGGGATGAGCGTGAGATCCATGGCACGAGTGTCGTGCATGGCGAGGGGGAGAGTTTCGGGCGCCCGGCCCTTACCCGGGCATGGAGGCCCTGGAGGAGCTCGCCGTCGCGCTGCGCGGGCGGCTGATCGAGCGCGCTCGCTCGGGTGAGGCCGGGGCCTGGGCCGGGGCGGGGCTGGAGGCTGAGGTGCGCGATCTGGTCGGACGCGAGGCCGCCCCGCTGCCCGAGGCCGAGCGCGAGGCCCTCTGCGCGCGGGTGGTCCTGCTGGCCACCGGGCTCGGGCCGCTCGAGCCGCTGCTGTCCGACCCTGCGGTGGACGAGGTCATGGTCAACGGTCCGCACGACGTGTACGTCGAGCGGCGCGGCCGGCTCGAGCCCACCGGCGTCGAGTTCGGAAGCGAGGAGGAGCTCACACAGGCGATCGAGCGCATCCTGGCGCCGCTCGGGCGGCGGGTGGACGAGGCGTCGCCGCTGGTCGACGCGCGCCTGTCGGACGGCTCGCGCGTGAACGTGGTGATCCCGCCGCTGTCCCTGTCGGGCCCGTGCCTCACCGTGCGCCGCTTCCGGCGCGAGGGCTTCTCGCTGCGTGAGCTCGTGGCGGGTGGCACGCTTCCCTCCGAGCTGGCGGAGCTGCTCGCGCTGTGCGTGGCGGCCAGGGCCTCTCTGCTGGTCAGCGGCGGCACCGGGTCGGGCAAGACGACCACGCTCAACGCGCTGTCGGGCGCGATTCCCGGCGAGGAGCGGATCGTGACCATCGAGGACGCGGCCGAGCTGAGGCTGCGGCAGCGCCACGTGGTGCGGCTGGAGGCGCGGCCGCCCAACCTCGAGGGCCGCGGGGAGGTGACCATCCGTCAGCTGGTGCGCAACGCGCTGCGCATGAGGCCGGACCGGATCGTGGTGGGGGAGGTGCGCGGCGCCGAGGCGCTGGACATGCTGCAGGCCCTCAACACGGGCCACGATGGCTCGCTCACCACGGTCCACGCCAACTCGCCCGAGGACGCCCTGCGGCGCGTGGAGACGCTCGCGCTGATGGCCGGGGTGGGGTTGCCGCACGCCGCGGTGCGAGAGCAGGTGGCCAGTGCGCTCGACCTTGTGGTCCATCAGGCCCGGCTGCCGAGCGGAGCACGGGTGATCGAGTCGGTCACCGAGGTGGTGCGGGTGGCCGGGGGCGCGGGTGTGCGCGAGCTCTTTCACCGCGGCGGGAGGCTTGCCGAGCCGCGGCCGGGGCCGCTCGCGGAACGTCTCGCCGCGCTGCGGGACGCGCAGGCGCAGTGACCTTCCTGGCCGCCTTCGTCGCCGGCGGCGCGGCTGCCCTCGCGGCCTGGGAGCTCCTGAGCGGGCTGGCCGGCCGTGTGCGCGCGCGTGTGCCCGCGGTCGCGCGCGAGGCCGCTTCGCTGGTGGACGTGCTCGTCCGGCTGGGGCGGGAGGGACGCGATCCCGGCGCCGTCGAGCGCCGGCGGCTGCTGCTGTCGGGATCGCTGGCGGCCTTCCTGGGTGGCGCAGCGCTCGGCGGGCCCGCGGCCGGCCTGGCGCTGGCCGCCGCCGGCCCGTGGGCCGTGTCGAGGATCCTTCGGGCTCGCCGCGAGCGCTACCGACGCGCGGTCGATGCCGGCGCGGCACAGGTCGCCGTGGCACTGGCCGATGCGCTGGGCGGCGGACATTCCCTGCGGGGAGCACTCGCGGAGGCGGCGGGCGGCGTGGCCGGGCCGGCCGGCCACGAGCTGCGGCGCGCGGCGAGCGAGCTCGCGGCCGGTGCGGGCACCGAGGACGCGCTTGCGGCGATGCGAGGGCGGGTGCGTTCGCCGCGGCTGGACACCATCGTCGCGGCCTGCCTGCTCCAGCGGCGCGCCGGCGGCGATCTGGCCCGCCTGCTGCGCCAGAGCGCCCGGGCGATGGAGGACCAGGGACGCCTCGAGGATGAGGTCAGGGCCGCCACGGCCCAGGCGCGCTTCACCGGTCTGATCGTGATCCTGATGCCGCTGGGCGGCGCGCTGCTGGCCGAGCTCGCCAGCCCGGGCTGGTTCGCGGGACTGTGGAGCTCGTTCCTGACGGCATGGCTGGTGGGGATCGCCATCGGCCTCCAGGCGCTGGCGGCCATCCTGATCCACCGGCTGGGGAAAGTGCGCACGTGAGCGGCGCGCCGGCGCTGATCCTTGCCTTCGTGTCCGCGGCCTCGGCGGCCGTGGGGCTGATGCTGCTGGCCGCGCCGGCGGTGGAGCGGCGCTCGAACGGCAGGCCGCGTCGCGGGGACCGCGGCGGCCTGGGCACACGCGGGGAGCGTCTTCCCGGGCCGCTGCGCATATTGGTCGCGCTGGGCGCCCGCCTGCGCTACCGGACGAGCGGGAGCGAGCGTGACCTCCGCGCCCGCCTTGCGGCGGCCGGCCAGCCGGCCGGGGCCGGGGTGCGGGAGCTGATGGCGGCCAAGCTCGCCGCGGCGCTGCTCGCGGGGGTCGCCGGGACGTTGGTCGCGTCGGTCGCGCCCGGCCGGCTGGGCTTCGTCATCGTCCTCGCGGCACCGTTGGCGGGCTTCCTGGCCCCGGACCTGTGGCTGGGCCGCCTCGCGGCCGGGCGTGCGCGTCACGTCCGGCGCGAGCTGCCCGCCCTGCTCGACCTGCTTCGCGTCACGGTCGAGGCCGGCAGCTCGCTGGCCCAGGCGCTGCGGGCGGTTGGGGAGCGCTCTCAAGGGCCGCTGGCCTCGGAGCTGCGGTCGGTGGGCCGCCAGGTCGCTCTGGGGGTCCCGCTCGGCGCTGCCCTCGACGGCCTGGTGGGGCGGGTTCCCTTACCCGAGGTGCGCGCCTTCGTCGCGGCCCTCGAGCGCGCTCGCCGTCACGGCGCGCCGCTGGCGGACACGCTCGCGGCTCAGTCGCGGGATGCGCGCTTCGCGCTCGCGCGCCGCATTCGCGAGGAGGCCGCCCGGGCGGGTCCGAAGATCCAGCTCGTGGTCGCGCTGCTCCTGGTCCCGTCGGTGCTGCTGCTCGTGGCGGCTGCGCTCGCCTCCGCGCTGCTCGGTGGGGGTGGGGGCGTGGTGCCGGTGTAGCCTCATTCCGTGATCGCACGCATCTGGCGCGGCGCCGTGAGGCGCGAGGACGGCGACGCATACGCCGAGTACATGCAGGCGACCGGGGTGGCCGGCTACTCCGCGACGCCCGGCAACCTCGGCGTCACGATGCTCCGCCGCGACGTGGGCGATCGCTGCGAGTTCGTCATGTTCACGCTCTGGGAGTCGCTCGAGGCCGTGAAGGGCTTTGCGGGCGAGGACCACGAGACGGCCGTCTTCTACCCCGAGGACGACCGCTTCCTGATCGAGCGCGACGAGACCTCCTCCCACTGGGAGGTGGCCGCCCGGGTGGAACCCGAGCACTAGCCGCGCCTACCGGCGCCCCAGCCGCGTCAGCAGGACACGATCAGGTGGAACGAGCGGTCGACGGTGTCGGTGCCCGCGCTGTTGCGGGTGATCACGCGCACCCCGTTCACGGTGCCGGCGGCCGCGGTCACCGCGATCTGCCCGGTGCCGGGCGCCGCGGCCGACTCGTCGCCGAGCGTGGCGAAGTAGGCGCAGTTGCGGACGTCGAGGTCGAACACGGCCAGGTACTGGCCCTGGCCGGTGCGGGCGGTCGAGGTGGCGCCGCGGCCCCGCACCGTCGTGCCCGTTGAGCTCACGACCACGTGCCGGGCCAGGCCATCGGCCACGCCCGAGGCCGGCACCTTGCCGATCTTCGTCGCGTCGAGCTTGGCCGGGTCGAGCACCTGCTCCTTGATCGCGTTCGGGCCGAAGCCATCGGGCTTGGCCTCGTTGCCGCGCAGGGTGCCGTCCTTGAAGTCACGGTTGCGGATCGAGCCGTTGACAATGTCGTCGGAAGAGATCGTGGCCACGGCATAGGAGACGCCGCCCGTAGCGACGAATAGAGCCAGGGCGGCCACGACCATGGCCGGCGAGGGGAGGCGCAGGAAGCGCTTCATCTTGATGAGACCTCCGGTGCAGTCGGGGGTGATGGGACGGTTCGGCGAACCGCCGTCTGCTCTCCCCAACAGGGCTCGACCGGCCCGGTTGCGGAATGGCGGTGGTTTCGGCAAGAGCCCTTGCATGGGCCGTTTTGCAAGCAGGATTGCGCCCAGATCGGCCTCGAGGCGGCCCGAACGTGCATTCGGGCAGCAGGGCCCCCACCGGTTCCCACGGCTCGCAAACCGGCTCTTGGAGCGAAATCTGTCACCAACCGGCCCGCTACGACACACGCGTCGGACGGAACAGTGGGGCAGGGTGTTGCGCAGTGGGGGAGAGTGGGGTACCGTGGCATCACCAATCGACCGGAGTGGCGGGGCTCCTCCCACTCCGCCACTCCGGTCCAACGTCTTCGCAGGGATATGACCCTTGGCGTTTCGCGGCCACTTCGAGCACTCGCTGGATGCAAAGAACCGTCTGGCCATTCCGGCTCGGTTTCGCGCCGCGTTCTCGAGCGGCACCGTGCTGGCGAAGGATCCCGAGTCGTGCGTGGCGGTGTGGACCCCCGAGACCCACGAGTCGATCATCACCCGCGCGCTGGGCGGCCTGAACCCGATGGGGTCCCAGTACCGCAAGCTCTCTCGCTTCTACCAGGGCAACTCGTTCGAGATCGACCTGGACGCGAGCGGCCGCGTGACGCTGCCTCCGCCACTGCTCACCCATGCGGGCATCGAGAAGGAGGTCGTGGTGGTCGGCGTGGGCGACCATCTGGAGGTCTGGGGCCGCGAGCGCTGGCAGGCCGAGCAGCAGGCGCTCGACGCGGAGATCGAGGAGGTGACGGAGCGCCTTGGCAATCCTTCTTGACATGACCCGCGCCCATGTACCCGTCCTCGCCGGCGAGCTGATCGACCTGACCCGGCCCGCCGCGGGCGAGACGGTGGTGGACTGCACCTTCGGCGCCGGCGGTCACGCCAGGCTGATGGCGGAGCGCATCGGCGCCTCGGGCACGCTGGTGTGCATCGACCGCGATCCGGTGGCCGAGGAGCGTTTCGAGGAGTTCTCGCGCGAGGTGGCCTGCCAGACCCGCTTCCTGCGCATGGACTACGCCGAGGGTCTGGGGCTGCTCGAGTCCGAGGGGCTGGAGGCTGACCTCGTATACCTGGACCTCGGCATCTCGTCCATGCAGGTCGACGCGCGGGAGCGCGGCTTCTCCTACTCCTACGACGCGCCGCTCGACATGCGCATGGACCCGGAGCAGGAGCTGGACGCTCGGACGATCATCAACGACTGGGACGAGCGCCGCCTGGCTCAGCTGTTCCGGCGCTACGGCGAGGATCCGAACGCGCGGCGCATCGCCCGCGAGATCGTTCGCCGGCGCGCCCGTTCTCCGATCGAGACGACAGCGCAGCTCGTGGACGCGATCGAGGCCGCGCTGCCCGCGGCCGTGAGGCGCAGGTTCGGCGGCGGCAGTCCCGCCAAGCGGGTCTTCCAGGCGGTGCGGATCGCCGTCAACGGCGAGCTCGACTCGCTCGACCGCGCCCTGCCGCTCGCCTGGGCCCTGCTGCGAGACGACGGGCGCATGGCGGCCATCTCCTTCCACTCGCTCGAGGATCGGCGCGTGAAGCGCTTCCTGGCCGAGCGCGCCCGCGGCTGCGTGTGCCCGCCCGACTTCCCGATCTGCGTGTGCGGGCGCGAGCCCGAGGCCGAGCTGCTCACCGGTCGCGCCGTGGCGCCCACCCCGGGCGAGGTCGCTGACAACCCGCGGGCCAAGTCGGGCCGGCTGCGCGCGGCGCGCCGGGTGGGCGCGGCGGAGGGCGACTGATGGGGAGGGGAGCAGCCCTGCCGCCGCTCCTCGGAGCGCGCCGGGCCGGCGCCGCTCCGCTCGTGATCATTCCGCGCCCGCCTCGAGCCCGGCTCGCGGCCGCCGCCGCTCCGGGCATGCGACCCGGGTCGACGCGCAGGGCGCCGCCTCGGTCGTGCTGCCGCTGCCGGTGCGGATCTTCAACGCGCCCTTCAGCCGGACGGCGCGGGCGCGCACGAACGGCGTGCTCGACGCGCTCCTCACCGGGCGTGGCTGGATCGCCCTGGTGTTCCTGCTGCTCGCCGGAATCGTCTTCTTCAACGTCGACCTGCTGCAGATGAACCGCGACATCGCCCAGAACGCTGAGCGCATCTCCACCCTCAAGCGCGAGAACGCCCGCCTGCTGCTGGAGGAGGCGCGTCTGGCCAACAGCGAGCGGGTCCAGGAGGAGGCGGTGGCTCTGGGCCTGGTGCTGCCAGCGCCCGGCCAGGTCCGCTACCTCGAGGCCCGGCCGAGCCTCGACGCGCGAAGGGCCTCGCGCGGGATGTCCGCGCCGAGCGGCGCCTACGTACCGCCCGGGTCCGACACTCCGGGAGACACGAGCGCAGGCGACACCGAGACCAGCCCGACCGGCGCGACCCTCGACCCGGCCACCGGCCTGCCGATCGACCCGGCGACGGGCACCACCACCTACGACCCGGTGACCGGCGCTGCCATCGATCCGAGCACGGGTCAGCCGTACGACCCCAGCGCCGCCGATTCAGGCGCAGCTGACGGCACGGCCGATTCGGGAACCACGGCCAACGGCGCCGCCGCCGGCACGGCCACGGGCGCCGGCACGGCCACAGGCGCCACGCCCCCGTCGGGCACCGTCACCGGCGCCACGATCACGGACCCGGCCACCGGCGCGCCGGCGGGCTAGGGCCAGGTGCCCACCACCCAGCGCCGACCGCCGCCCCGGCGCCCGCCCTCCCGGGGCTCCTCCCGGCGGGGCCGCCGCGGGTCCGGCCTGCCCGTCCGGCTGATCGACCGGCGCATCGGCCTCCTGTTCGCGCTCTTCCTGGCCCTGCTGGCCGTGGCCGGCCTGCGGGCCACCTGGCTGGGCACCGTCAAGGCCGGCGCCCTCTCGGAGCGGGCGGTGTCGCAGCAGATCGAGGACCTGACCGTGGACGCCCGGCGCGGCACGATCGAAGACCGCAACGGCATCGAGCTGGCAGTCTCCGAGGACTCGGTCACGGTCTTCGCCCATCCGTTCCTGATCGACGATCCCGCCCGCGTGGCCGGGCGCATCGCGCCGCTCATCGGCCAGGCCGAGAGCGACCTGCTCGAGAAGCTGTCCGACCGCAAGTCGAGCTTCGTCTACCTGCGCCGGAAGATGGACGCCTCGCTCGGCCAGAAGATCGAGGATCTCGGGATCGAGGGGATCGGCACTGTGGTGGAGCCCAAGCGGACCTACCCCCAGGGCTACCTGGCCTCGCAGGTGCTGGGCATGGTGGGCACCGACAACGTCGGCCTCTCCGGGCTCGAGTACTCGCGCGAGGAGGAGCTCCACGGCCAGGACGGCAAGCGGCGACTGGTCAAGGACGCGCTGGGCGAACCGGTGAGCATGGTCGAGGTCGAGCGCTCGCGTCCGGGCGAGGATCTCCAGCTGACGATCGACGCGCGCATCCAGGAGCGCACCGAGGCCGTGCTGGCCGAGGTGGGTCAGACCTACACGCCCAAGGGAGCGACCGCGGTCGTCATGGATCCGCGCAGCGGCGAGATCCTGGCGCTGGCCAACTGGCCTCGCGTGGACGCCAACAACGTCGACGGCGCCCCGGCCTTGGCCCGGCAGAACCGCGCCATCCAGGCGAACTTCGAGCCCGGCTCGACCTTCAAGGCCATCACCGTCTCCGGGGCGATCGAGGAGGGGCTGGTGGAGCCCTCCACCCAGCTGTCGGTGCCACCCTTCATCCAGGTGGCCGACAGGACCGTGGGCGAGGCCCACGACGGCGGCGGCGGAACCTTCAGCGTGGCCGACATCCTGGCCCGCTCGTCCAACGTCGGCTCGGTGATGGTCGGCCTCAAGCTCGGCGCCAGGCCGTTCGACAAGTGGGTGCGGCGCTTCGGCTTCGGCCAGCCCACGGGGGTGGACCTGCCCGGTGAGGAGGGCGGCATCGTGCTGCGGCCGGAGAACTACTCGGGCTCCTCCATGGGCAACATGCCGATCGGACAGGGCATCGCCGTCACACCGATGCAGATGGCCGCCGCGTACACCGCGATCGCCAACCACGGGGTGATGCGGCGCCCGTACGTGATCGCCGGCAACGCCCCGCCGGCCAGGCGAGTCCTGTCCAAGCGGACCGCGGCCGAGGTGTCGAAGATGCTCGAGGGCGTGCTGGCCGCGGGCGGCACCGCGGAGGAGGCCTCGGTGGAGGGCTACACCCTGGCCGGCAAAACCGGCACGGCCGAGAAGGCCATCAAGGGCGGCTACTCGAAGACGGACTTCATCCCGTCGTTCATCGGCTACGCGCCCGCCAAGAACCCGCGGCTGCTGGTGGCGGTGATGGTCGACACGCCGCGGGGCGACTACTACGGCGGCACCGTGGCGGCGCCGGCCTTCGAGCGCATCATGGAGTTCGCGCTGCCCTACCTGAAGATCCCGCCCGAGTAGCGCTCAGGCGCCGGGATCGGCAAGCGAGCGCAGGGCGGTGCGCATGCTCTGCTGCGCCTGCTCGAGGTCCGAACGGCGCGCCTCGGACTCCTCCAGCCGGGCCCGGACATCGCGCTCGGCCATGGCGAACTGCTCGCGCTCGCGCTCGGACTCCTCGCGCATCTCCGCCAGCGCCTGGCGCGCCTGCTCGGCGCGGCGGTCGGCGTCGGTCAGCTCCTCCAGGCGCTCCGCGGCTTCGCCGGAGGCCCGCTCGGCGGCCTCCATCTGGGCCCGGGCGTGGACGAGCTCGGTCTCGGCGCCCGTCAGCCGCTCGCGCAGCGTGTCGAGCTCCTCCGCCCGCACGTCCACGTCGGCGCGCGCGCGATCGAGCTCTGTCTTGACCGAGCTCAGCTCCTTCTCGAGCGAACCGGCCTTCTCGGCGGCCAGCTCGGCGTCGCGCGCGCGGGCCTGGGCCTGGTCGAGCTCGGCCTCGGTGGCCGTCAGCCGCTCGCGCAGGCGCTCGAGCTCCTCGGTCTCGGGGGGCAGCTCCTCACGGACGCCGTCGTCGCCCTCGTCGCCGGCCTGCCAGAACACGGCCGAAGAGGTCGAGACCTCGGGCTCCGAGGCGGCCTCCTCGTGCGTCTCGGACTCGTCCTGGTCGTCACGGTCGTCGCCACTGCGGTCTTCGTGCAGCGGCAGCGACTCGAGCAGCGCGTCGAGCGCCGGCCTCGAGGCCACCGCGGGCTTGACGTCCATCTTGGTCATCACGGCGATGTCGTTCACCCCGAGGGCGTCGGCCGGATCGGCCATGGCCACCAGCAGCCCGCCGCCCATGAAGCCCACGGGCACCGCCTGGTAGCGCTTGGCCGCCGACGGCTTGATCAGATTGGCCGCCCTCGCCTCCACGGCGAAGTTGCCGAGGTCGACGTAGGCGATCCCGTAGCGCTCCGCGGTGGCGTGCGCGAGCTGCTCCTCGGTCACCGCGCCCGACTCCACGAGCACGCGGGCGACCGTGGTACCCGGGCTGCGGGCCGCACGCACGGCCTTTTCCACCGTGTCGCGGGCGGCAAAGCCGAGCTCGACGATCACGTCGCTGAGGAATCCCGAGCGTCCGCCGGGCTCCGAGGGGGCGACGACGCCCGCGGGGGTTGCATCGGGCTTGGCCTGCTTCGTGCTCACAGCGCCCCTTCCGCCAGCGCGACCTGGGCGGTGCGCGCCGACTCGATCACGTTCTTCAGCGCCGCGTCCGGGCTGTCGGCCTTGCCCAGCGCCAGCGCCCCGTAGGCGAGCTCGAGCTTCGCCGGGCGCTCAGCGGTCACCCGGTCGAGTCCCTGCTGGAAGCGCTCGAAGAAGGCCTCGGCTCCCTGGCGTCCCTTGCAGCCCACGAGCACGGCGCCGACGAGGTCGTCGGAAAGGCGTCCCGCGTGGTCGGTGCGGCGGATGGCCGACTCGAGCACGTCGGCGCAGTCGCGCAGCAGCAGCTCGGCCACGCCGGAGCCGTGACGCTCGGTGACCTCGGCGAGGTTCACCAGCCGGCAGGCCAGCAGGTAGGACTCGGTGGAGCCCCGCTCCGCCAGGCGCCATTCGCGGTCGCCCGCCTCGGCGAAGGCCGCCGGGTTGAGCAGGCCGGTGAGCGGATCCGTGCGAGCGGGGTCGCGCAGTCGCTCGTTGAGGCGGCGCAGGTCAGCCCGCCACTTGACGGTCTCCCACTCGTAGGTCAGCAGGCGGCCGGCCACGGCCAGCAGCTCCAGGTGGCTGCGGTTGAAGATGTCGGTCCCCGGCGCCAGCGCGCACAGGGTGATGGCGCCGCCTCCGGCGCCGGTCTCGAGCGGGAGGGCCAGGTAGGAGCGCACGGACAGGGCGCCCAGCGTGGCGGGGTCGAGCAACCCGTGGCCGTTGCCGTTCGAGGTGGCCAGCGGCAGGGTCGAGCCGGGCTGGATCACCGACGCCGCCTCGCCGCGCACGTCGATCAGGCGCAGCTCGGGCTCCTCGCGATCCACCTGCCCGAGCAGCACGGAGCCGGGCGGAAGCTCGGCCTCGAGCAGGTCGAGGACGGCATCGGCAGCCTCTGAGAAGCTCGAGAACCGGCGTTCCGCCAGTCGCGCGAGCGCGCTGAGCACGTTCCCGCTCACGCGGTGTGTATCGGCCGCCGCGGGGAAAAACTGAGTCTGAGGCGACGGAACTCGTCGTTATCCTGCGGGCGCACCATGACCCTGCGGGACCTGATGGGAAATGGGGCGCCTGGGATCGAGATCTCGGGACTCGCCTACTCGAGCCAGAGCGTCACCCCGGGGGCGCTCTTTTTCTGCGTGCCCGGCTTTCGCGTGGACGGTCACGAATTCGCCGCCGATGCGGTGGCTCGCGGGGCGGTGGCGCTGGTGTGCCAGCGCCCGCTCGGCCTGGGGGTGCCGGAGATCGTGGTCGACGACGTTCGCGCCGCCATGGGCCCGGCCGCGGCGCGCTTCTACGGCGATCCCACCGGTCAGCTCGAGCTGACCGGAATCACCGGCACCAACGGCAAGACCACCACCGCCTATCTCGTCCGGCACCTGATGGAGGCCGCGGGGCGCCAGTGCGGCCTGCTGGGGACGGTCAAGCGCGTGGTGGGGGGCACCGAGGAGGAGGTGGTGCGCACCACGCCCGAGGCCATCGATCTCCAGCACACCTTCCGGCGCATGGTCGACGGCGGCGACCGGGCCTGCGCGATGGAGGTCTCCTCGCACGCGCTCCAGCTCGGACGGGTGGGCGGGATCCGCTACGCAGTCAAGGTGTTCACCAACCTCACGCAGGACCACCTCGACTTCCACGAGTCGATGGAGGCCTACTTCGCGGCCAAGCGCCGGTTGTTCGACGAACCGGGGACCGCCGTGGTCAACGTGGACGACTCCTACGGACGGCGGATCGCCGCCGAGGTCGACTGCCTGACCTTCGCCATCGAGCGTGACGCCGACTTCCGCGCGCGTGATGTCGAGTTCGACCTGATGGGTTCGCGCTTCACGGTCGACACGCCCACCGGCGAGCTCGTGGTGGACTCCCCGCTTCCGGGCCTGTTCAACGTCCAGAACGTGCTCGGCGCGGTGGCGGCGGTGCGCTCGCTCGGCGTGGACGAGATCTCGCTGGACGGCTTCCATCGCGTGCCCGGGCGCTTCGAGCCGGTGGACGAGGGCCAGGACTTCGGAGTGCTCGTGGACTACGCCCATACGCCCGACTCGCTCGAGAACGTGCTCCGCGCGGCCCGCGAGGTCACCCGCGGACGCGTCCACGTGGTGTTCGGCGCGGGCGGCGACCGCGACCGTGGCAAGCGCCCGCTGATGGGCGACGCGGCGCGCCGGCTGGCCGACCGCGTGCTGGTGACCTCCGACAACCCGCGAAGCGAGGACCCGGAGGCGATCATCGACGAGATCATGCGCGGCGCGGGGAGCGAGGCCGTGCGGGAATCGGATCGCCGGCGGGCCATCGCCCGCGCGGTCGAGCAGGCCGGGCCGGGTGACGTGATCGTGATCGCCGGCAAGGGCCACGAGCAGGGACAGGAGTTCGAAGACGGGCGCAAGGAGCCCTTCGACGACGTGACGGTGGCCCGTGAGGCCATTCGCGCGGACCTGGGAGCGCGGGCGTGATCGACCTCAGCGCGGCGCGGATGGCGGCCGCCGCGGGCGGCGAGCTGGCGGCGGGAGCCCCGGAGCGCGCGGGCCCCGAGCGGGCGACGATCGACTCACGCGCCGTCGAGACCGGAGACCTGTTCGTGGGGCTGCCGGGCGCCGCGGCCGACGGGGGCGCCTACGCGGCGGGAGCGCTCGAGGCCGGAGCCTGGGGCGCGATCGTCGGCCCCGCCCACCGTGAGGCCACGCTCGCGGCGGTGGAGGGGGCGCTGGGCGATTCCGCCTGCGCCTCGGCTGTGGTGATCGTGGCCGACGACCCCCTGCTGGCGCTGCAGCGGCTGGCCACCGCCTGGCGGCGCGAGCTGGACTGCCGGGTGGCCGGGATCACCGGCTCCACCGGCAAGACCTCCACCAAGGACATACTGGCCGCGCTGCTGGCCCCGCGCGCGGTCACGCATTCCAGCCGCGAGAACTACAACACCGAGATCGGGGTCCCGCTGACCATCCTCGAAGCGGGTCGCGGCACCGAGGCGCTGGTGCTCGAGATGGCCATGCGGGGCGCAGGCCAGATCGCCGAGCTGGCGGAGATCGCCGAACCCGACGTCGGGGTGATCGTCAACGTGGGACCCGTGCACCTCGAGCTGCTCGGGACCGTCGAGGCGGTGGCGGCGGCCAAGGCCGAGCTGATCCGCGACCTGCCCGCCGGGGCGGCCTGCGTGGTGCCCGTGAGCGAGCCGCTGCTCGACGCCCACCTGCGCGACGATCTCGACACCTGGACCTTCGGCCCCGGCGGCCAGGTGCAGCTGCTCTCGATGGACGCGGGCCGCGCCGAGATCGAGGCGCGCGGCACGACCGTGGAGCTCGATCTGCCCTACTCGGAGCCCCACAACCTGCTCAACACGCTGGCCGCCGTGGCCGCCGCCGGCGCGCTCGGCGTCCGCGCCGGAGGCCTCGTGGACGTCCGCTTCTCGTCGCTGCGGGGCGAGATCGTGGAGCTCCCCGGCGGGGTCACCGTGGTCAACGACTGCTACAACGCCAACCCGATGTCGATGTCGGCGGCCCTCGACCACCTCTCACAGACCCCTGCCGAGCGGCGCATAGCCGTGCTCGGGACCATGGCGGAGCTGGGCGAGGACTCGGACCGCTTCCACCGCGAGGTGGGCGAGCAGGCCGAGCGGCTCGGCATCGACGTGCTCGTGCCCGTGGGCGAGCCGGCCCTCGGCTACCTCGAGGGCTTCACCGGGGAGTCCCACGCGGTGGGCTCCCCGGAGGAAGCGGCCGCTCTGCTCGAGGAGACGGCCCGTTCCGGTGACCGCGTGCTCATCAAGGGCTCGCGCTCGGTCGGGCTGGAGCGGGTGCTGGCCTAGTTGCTCGGCGAGATCGTCATCGGGGGCTCCGCCTCCCTGCTCATCTGCATGTTCCTGGGGCCGCGCTTCATCGAGTACCTGCGCCTCAAGGAGTTCGGCCAGCAGATCCGTGAGGAGGGGCCGGCGGGCCACCACGGCAAGGCGGGCACGCCCACGATGGGCGGGCTGGCGGTGCTGCTCGCGGTCTGCGTGCCCTTCCTGATCCTCTCCGAGTACCGCGCGGCGAGCATCGCCGTGCTGGGCACAGCGCTGGCCATGGCCGCGCTCGGCTTCGCCGACGACATCATCAAGCTCCGCAAGCGCCGCTCGCTCGGAGTCTCGGGCAAGACGAAGCTGGCGGTGCAGGGCCTCACCGCGATCGTTCTCTGGATCGTGGCCATCGAGGTCGTGAACCTGCCCGACACCCTCAACCTGCGCGTGGTCGACGCCTCCATCAACCTCGGTCTCGCCTACCCGGTGCTGATCTTCCTGGTCCTCGCGGGAGCCACCAACGGGGTGAACCTCACCGACGGGCTCGACGGGCTGGCTGCCGGCTGCTCGGCCATCGTCTTCCTGGCCTTCACGGCGATGACGTTCATCACCCAGGGAGAGGAGGACCTCGCGCTGCTCAGCGCGTGTCTCGTCGGCGCGTGCGTGGGCTTCCTGTGGTTCAACTCGTTCCCCGCCTCGGTGTTCATGGGGGACACGGGCTCCCTGGGGCTGGGGGGAGCCATCGCCGGCCTCGCGGTGATGACCAAGAGCGAGCTGCTGCTGATCCTGATCGGCGGCATCTTCGTGATCGAGGCCCTGTCGGTGGCCATCCAGGTGTTCTCGTTCCAGCGCTTTCGCAAGCGGGTGTTTCTGATGGCCCCGATTCACCACCACTTCGAGCTGCTCGGCTGGTCGGAGACCAAGATCATCCTGCGCTTCTGGATCGTCGCCTCGATCTGCGCGGCGATCGGCTTCACGCTCTACCAGGCCTCGATCACGTGAGGCCGGCCCTTCCCGAAGGGCCCTATCTCGTCGTCGGACTGGCCCGCTCGGGCGCCGCGGCGGCCCGCATGCTGCTGGCGCACGGTCGCGGGCCGGTGTTCGCGGCCGACCGTGCCTCGCCGGCCGTGCCCGCGGGGGTGGACGCGCACCTCGAGTCGGACGGGCTGGAGCTGCTGGAGCACGCGGCGCTGGTGGTCAAGAGCCCGGGCGTGCCCGCCGACGCACCGGCGATCGCGGCCGCCCGCGAGCGCGGGCTGCCCGTGCTGGGCGAGCTGGAGCTGGCCTGGCGCCTGCTGCCCAACCCCTTCGTGGCCGTCACCGGCACCAACGGCAAGACCACCACCACCGAGTTGCTGGGCGCGATCTGGCGCGCCGCGGAGCTCCCGGTGGAGGTGGCCGGGAACGTGGGCACCCCGCTGTCGTCCCTGGTGGCCACCATCCACCCGAGCTCGACGGTGGTGTGCGAGGTCTCGAGCTTCCAGGCCGAGGACTCCGAGGCCTTCGCCCCCGACACGGCGCTGCTGCTGAACCTCGAGGAGGACCATCTGGATCGCCACGGCACGCTCGCCGCCTACCGCGAGGCCAAGCTGAGGGTGTTCGTAAACCAGACCGCCGACCAGGTGGCCGTTGCCCCCGCCGGGTTCGAGCTGCCGGGCCGCGCCCGGCGGGTTCAGTTCGGCGACCCGGCCGAGCTGCCACTGGCTCCCGCGGAGATCCGGCTGCGCGGTCCGCACAACCTGGAGAACGCCATGGGCGCCTCCGCGGCTGCCATCGCGTCGGGCGTGCCCGCCGAGGCGGTTGCGGCCGCGTTGCGCGACTTCGCCGGCGTGCCGCACAGGCTCGAGGAGGTCGGCTCGGTGGGCGGCGTGCTCTTCGTGAACGACTCGAAGGCCACCAACGTCGCGTCGGCGCGCCGCGGGCTCGAGTCGTTCGAGGGGGGCGTTCACGCCATTCTCGGGGGCAGCCTCAAGGGAGGCGGCTTCGCCGGCCTGCGCGAGGCGGTGGGCGCTCACTGCCGCGCCTGCTACCTGATCGGCGAGGCCGCGGACCGCCTGGCCGCCGACCTGTCGGGCACCGTCCCCCTCGAGCGCTCGGGCGATCTCGGCACCGCCGTGCGCTCGGCCGCGGCCGCCGCTCGTCCGGGCGAGGTGGTGCTGCTCTCGCCGGCCTGCGCAAGCTTCGACCAGTTCCGCGATTACGAGGAGCGCGGCGACCGCTTCAGGGCCCTCGTTCCGCGAGCATGAATTCGCGCTCGCGCGTAGAAGAACGTCCGAATGGCCCAGCGCGCCGCCGCCCGCAAGCGACCGGTCGAGTATTCGATCCTGTACACCGCCACCCTGTGCCTGCTCGCCGGCGGGGCGGTGATGGTCTACTCGGCCAGCTCGGCAGAGTCGCTTCTGTCGGGCAGCGGCGACGCCTCGTTCTACCTGAAGCGCTACGTGGTCCTCGGGCTGCTGGGGCTGGTGGCGATGCACTTCGCCTCACGGCACGGCCTGAAGGTCATCCGCGGACTGGCGCCCATGCTGCTCGTGGCCTCGTTCGGGCTCACTGTGCTGGTGATGATCCCGGGCTTCGGGGTCACGGTGAACGGCGCCACGCGCTGGCTGGGCGCCGGCCCGCTGCAGTTCCAGCCTTCAGAGCTGCTGAAGGTGTCGCTGATCCTGTACGCGGCCCAGCTGCTGGCGGCGCGGCCGGCCTCGGTCCTGAGCATCGGTGGGCTGGTCAAGCCGCTGCTGCTGGTGGTGGGCGCGGCCTGCGCGCTGCTGATGAAGCAGCCGGACATGGGCACGGCGATGGTCATCTGCTTCTCGATCGGCGCGCTGCTCGTGGCGGCCGGCACCCCGATCCGCAAGCTGGGCGCGATCGCCGGCACGCTCGCCGGCCTGGCGCTGCTGCTGGCCATCGTCGAGCCCTACCGGCGCGAGCGGCTGACCTCGTTCCTCGACCCATTCTCCGACGCCGGCGACACCGGCTTCCAGGCGGTGCAGGCTCTGACCGCCATCGGCTCGGGCGGGTTCTTCGGGGTCGGGCTGGGCGAGTCGGTGCAGAAGATCTTCTACCTGCCCGAGGCGCACACCGACATGATCCTCGCCATCATCGGCGAGGAGCTCGGCCTGGTGGGGATCCTGGCGGTGATCGTGCTCTACGGGATGATCGGCTACGCCGGGCTGCGCACCGCCAAGCTGGCCCAGGACCGTTACGCCAAGCTGCTGGCGGCCGGCATCACCTCGCTCATCCTCTGCCAGGCCACGCTCAACTTCTTCGCGGTGATGGGAATGGCGCCGCTCACCGGGGTGCCGCTGCCGTTCCTCTCGTACGGCAGCTCGAACCTGATCGTGCTGCTCGGCGCGATGGGCCTGCTCCTGAACGTCGCGGCCGGGCCGGCCGCGGCCCGGCGCGGCGCCGAGCGGTCGTCGCAGCCGGAGCTGCACGCGATCGACGGAGGAGCCGAGCCGCGCGTGGCCGGCCGGCGCCGCGCGGCGGGCTCGGCGCGCTGACCGAGGGGCGGCGATGCCCAAGGTGGTGATCGCCGCCGGCGGCACCGCCGGGCACGTGGTGCCCGCGCTGGCCGTGGCGTACGAGCTGCGCGAGCGCGGCGTCGAGGTCGAGTTCATCGGCGGCGAGCGGGCCGAGGCCGAGCTGGTGCCCGCCGCGGGCTACCAGCTCCACACGCTGCGGGTGGCGGGGCTCGACCGCAGGAACCCGCTGCGGGCGGCGCGCGCCCTGCTTCTGGCCGCCCGGGCCTTTCTGCGCGCCAGACGCGTGCTTCGCGAGAGCGGAGCCGACGCCGTGCTCGGGGGAGGCGGCTACGTGGCCGGTCCGGTCGGCCTGGCGGCCGCGACCCTGCGGTTGCCGCTCGTCCTGGCGGAGGCGGACAGCCATCTCGGCGTGGCCAACCGCCTGCTGGCCCCGCTGGCTCGGCGGGTCTGCCTCGCCTTTCCGCTGCCCGGACGCAGCGGCCCGCGCTACCTCGTCACGGGCCGGCCCGTGCCCGCGGACACCGGCTCGGCCGATCCCGTGGCCGCGCGCGAGCGGCTCGGCATCCCCGCGGGCGAGCCCTGCCTGCTCGTGTTCGGCGGCTCCCTGGGCGCGCGCCGCCTCAACGACGCCGCCCTCGACGCCTTCGGCGCTGCCGCGCCCTGCCAGGTCCTCCACGCCAGCGGGCGGCGAGATCACGACGACCTGCGGCGCCGGCTGGACGAGCTCGGCTCGCCGCCGCACTACCACCTGTTCCCCTACGTGGAGCCGTTCGCCGACGTGCTCGCCGCGAGCGACCTGGTGGCGGCGCGCGCGGGCGGCTCGGTGCTCGAGGTGGCGGCCGCCGGGCTGCCGTCGATCCTCGTGCCCTATCCGGAGGCCAGCGCCGACCACCAGACCCGGAATGCGCGCTACATGGAGGCGGCGGGAGCGGCCGTGGTGGTACCCGACGAGGAGCTCGACGCCCCGCGCCTGGCCCGCGAGGTGGGCGCTCTCCTGGGCGCGCCGCAGCGTGTGGCGGAGATGGCCGCGGCGGCCCGTGCGGCCGCGCGTCCAGACGCCGCCGCGCGCATCGCGGACGAGCTCGAGCGGCTGCTGCCGGCCGCCGGCGGCGCCGGTTAGGGTCGGCGCCGGTGGTCTCGGAAACCGACCAGCAGCCGTTCGCGGGCCGCCGGCTCCATTTCGTGGGCGTCGGCGGGGCCGGCATGAGCGGACTGGCGCTGGTGGCCCGGCAGCTCGGTGCCGCGGTCACCGGCTCCGATCAGGCCGAGTCCGCCTATCTGCCGCGGCTGCGGGCGGCCGGCATCGAGCCGGCGATCGGCCACGCCGCGGAGAACGTGCCCGCGGGCGCCGAGCTCGTGGTCTCCACCGCCATTCCGGAGGACAACCCCGAGCTGGCGGCCGCCCGCTCGCAGGGCGCCCGCGTGCTCCATCGGGGCGAGCTGCTGGGCGAGTTGTCGCGGCTGAAGCGGACGATCGCCGTGGGCGGCACCCACGGCAAGACCACCACGGCCTCGATGGCCGCGCTCGCCCTGCTGCGCTGCGGCCGCGAGCCGGCCTTCCTGATCGGCGGCGAGCTGCGCGCCGCTCACACCAACGCGTCCTGGGGCGCTGGCGAGTGGGCGGTGATCGAGGCCGACGAGTCGGATCGCTCCTTCCTTGAGTTGTCTCGGGAGGTGGCCGTGGTCCTCAACATGGAGCTCGACCACCACTCCACCTATCCGGATCTGCGCGAGCTCGAGGCGGCCTTTCAGGAGTTCGCCGAACCCGCCGGCACGCGCGTACTTGGCGCGGGAGTCGCGCTGGCGGGCCGAGGAGGAGAGGTCCACTTCGGGCTCGACGGCCAGGAGGACCTCGTGGCCCGTGACCTCGAGCTCCTGCCCGGCGGGTCTCGTTTCCGCGTGGAGGGCGTGGCGGTCGAGCTCCAGGTGCCGGGGCGCCACAACGTGCTGAACGCCCTGGCGGCGCTGGCGGCCTGCCGCGAGGCCGGCCTGCCCGTGGCCGAGGCGGGTCCGGCGCTGGCCGCCTTCACCGGGGCCGGGCGGCGCTTCGAAGAGCACGGGCGCACCGCCGCGGGCGCGCTGGTCTACGACGACTACGCCCATCACCCCACGGAGGTGCGCGCCACGCTGGAAGCGGCCCGCACGCTCCAGTCTCGCCGCCTGGTGGCGTGCTTTCAGCCCCATCTCTACTCGCGCACGGCGATGCTGGCCCGCGACTTCGGGCGTGCGCTCGCGCTGGCCGACCTGGTGGTGGTGCTCGACGTCTATCCGGCGCGAGAGCGCGCGGATGACTTCCCCGGCGTGACCGGGCTGCTCGTGGCTCAGGCGGCCGCCGACTCCGCCGGCGGCCGGCCGGTGTGGTGGCTCCCGGAGCAGGCCGAGGCCCGGAGCATGCTGGAGGCCGAGCTGTCGGACGGCGATCTCGTCCTGACCCTCGGTGCGGGCGACGTGGACCGCCTGGCGCGCGGGCTGACCGGGAAGGCCGGTTCATGACCCTGCCTGGCGGGGTCCAGCCGGACTTCCCATTGGCGCGCCTGACCACGATCCGGGCGGGCGGCCAGGCCGACTTCTACGCCCGGCCCGATTCTCCGGAGGCGCTGGCGGCTCTGCTCGCCTGGGCGGGCGAGCAGGAGCTCGAGGTAGGAGTGGTGGGATCGGGATCGAACCTGCTGATAGCGGATGAAGGGTTCCGAGGACTCGTCATGAAGTTGGACGGCAGCCTGGCCACGATCGAGCGGGAGAACGAGCGCCTGCTCTGCGGCGGCGGAGCCCGGCTGCCCCAGGCCGCGGCCTTCGCCGCTCGCGCGGGCCTCAGCGGTCTCGAGTTCGGCGTGAACATCCCGGGCACCGTCGGCGGAGCGGTGAAGATGAACGCCAACGCCTACGGTGGCGACCTCGCGCGCGTGCTCGACTGGGTCGAGGTGGTGTCGGCCGCCGGTGCCTCGCGCCGGACCCCCGACCAGCTCGGCTTCAGCTACCGCCGCTCGAACCTCGGGCCCGACGAGGTGGTGGCGCGCGCCTCGTTCGCCCTCACCCCGGCCGAGCCCGGGAACGTGAAGGCGACCCTGGCCGGCATGCGTGCTTCGCGCCGTGCCGCTCAGCCCTCCGGCATCAAGACCTTCGGCTCCACCTTCAAGAACCCGGACGACCCGCGAGCGGAAGGGCGCAGCGCGGGCGTGCTGCTCGACGAGGCCGGCTGCCGCGGCCTGGCCGTCGGTGGCGCCCGCTTCTCGAACAAGCACGCCAACTTCGTGGAGAACACGGGGGAGGCGACCACCGCCGACGTGATCGCCCTGATGGCCGAGGGCCGGCGGCGAGTGCGCGAGCGTTTCGGCGTGGAGCTGGAGCCCGAGGTGCAGTTCCTCGGCGAGGTGGACACCACGCCACTCTGGGGCGAGCGACCGTGAGGGTCGGTGCCGCCACGTTGGCCGGGCGGCGCCTGATGGCGGAGCGCCGCCTGGCGCTTCCCTCCCTGACACCGAAGCTGCGCCGTCGAGTGCTCGCGCTGGTGGCGGTAGGGCTCCTGCTGGCCGCGGGCTACCAGTTCTGGCTGCGCGACTCGTCGTTCGTCGCCGTGGAGGAGGTGACCGTCACCGGGCTCACCACCGAGGACGGCGAGCGCGTGCGCGCCGCGCTGGTGGCGGCCGGAAACTCCATGACCACGCTGCACGTCGACCGTGAGGCGCTCGACGAGGCCATCGCCCACTACCCGGTGGTGCGCGACCTCGAGGTGCGCTCCGACTTTCCCCACGGCCTCGCCATCCGCGTGCTCGAGCACCATCCCGCCGCGCTGATCGAGCTCGGAGGCCGGCGTGTGCCGGTGGCCGGCGACGGCACCATCCTGCGCGGGCTGCCGGTGGAGGGAAGGCTGCCCGCGATCGAGGTCGAGGACACCAAGGGCGCTCGGGGCGATCGGCTGGCCGACGCCCAGGCCGTCGGCGCCGCCCGGATAGCCGGCGCCGCGCCTGCTCCGCTGCGCAGGCGCGTGGAGGCCATCTCGGTTCGCGCCGGCGACGGCCTGGTGGCCAGGCTGAGCGACGGTCCCGACCTGATCTTCGGCGATTCCTCGCGTGCCCAGGCCAAGTGGATAGCGGCCGCGCGCGTGCTCGCGGATCCGGAGGCCGACGGGGCCACCTACCTCGACCTGCGGCTTCCCGACCGGCCCGCGGCCGGCGGTCTGCCCGCCCTCACGGTCACCCCGGTGGCGCCGGCCGGCCAGGCCGCGCTCGGCACGCTGGTGCCTCCCGGTGTCGAGGGGGCCGCCGGGACGGACGCGACCGGGGCCACGGCCGTCGATCCCGGGACCACCCCCGTCGATCCCGCGACCACCCCCCAGAGTCAGACCGCCACACCCGCTCCGGCGCCGACGGGTGTGCCCGAAACCGCTCCTCAGGATCCCGCGGCCGGAGTGCCACCGGCGGGGCAGACGGGGACCGGTGGAACGGGCGCGCCGGCCGGCTGACAACCCTCGACCCAGGGTCGAGCTTAGGGGGCGACCCTCGACCTGTGATCGAGCCTCTGGCTGCAGGATTTGTTGCGGTGGTGGTTGACAGTTTCCGCGATCCCCGCCTACAGTGCGGTCGTTGCGGGAATCGAGAAACCCTCGATGATCGCTTGAGCTTCGGACGGTTGGGAGAGAGGAACACCCTCAATGGACACGGGCAGCTACCTCGCGGTCATCAAGGTGGTCGGTATCGGCGGCGGCGGCACCAACGCCGTCAACCGCATGGTGGACGCGGGGCTCAAGGGCGTGGAGTTCATCGCCGTCAACACCGACGCTCAGGCGCTGCAGATGTGCGACGCCGACATCAAGCTGCAGATCGGCGACCAGCTGACCCGCGGCCTGGGGGCGGGCGCGAACCCCGAGACGGGTTACGGCGCGGCCAACGAGAGCCGCGACGAGCTCAAGGAGGCCCTCAAGGGCGCGGACATGGTCTTCGTGACCGCCGGCGAAGGCGGCGGCACCGGCACCGGGGCGGCTCCCGTGATCGCCGAGGTCTCCAAGCAGGAGGTGGGCGCGCTCACGGTGGGCGTGGTCACCAAGCCCTTCGACTTCGAGGGCACGCAGCGGATGCGCCAGGCCGTGGACGGCATCGACCGGCTGCGCGAGCAGGTGGACACGATGATCGTGATCCCCAACGAGAAGCTGCTCGCGGTGGTCGAGCGCCGCACCAGCATCCTCGACGCCTTCCGCGAGGCCGACAACGTGCTCGGCCAGGGCGTGCAGGGCATCACCGACCTGATCACCACCCCGGGCCTGATCAACCTCGACTTCGCCGACGTGCGCACGATCATGCAGGACGCCGGCTCGGCGTTGATGGGGATCGGCGAGGCCTCGGGCGAGCAGCGCGCAGCCGAGGCGGCCAAGAACGCGGTATCGAGCCCGCTGCTCGAGCAGTCCGTGGAGGGAGCCACCGGCATCCTCCTCAACATCACGGGCGGCAACGATCTGGGGCTGTTCGAGGTCAACGAGGCCGCGGAGATCATCCAGTCGGCGGCCGACCAGAACTCGAACATCATCTTCGGCGCGGTCGTGGACGACGGGATGGGCGACGGCGTGCGTGTGACGGTGATCGCCACCGGCTTCGAGCGTCCCGGCCGCACCCCGCTGTTCACCGAGGACTCCACCGGCCGGCGCCGTGAGCCTCGCCGCCGCGACGTGTCGCTGGACGAGCGCCAGCGCGAATCGCTCGAGATCTCCGACGACGACATCGACGTTCCGGAATTCCTGAGGGACTGACAGAGATTCTGCCGCCGCAGACGGCGCTCGCCTTCGAGGCGATGCGCGCCCTGCGGACGCATTACGACGACGAGGCCAGGTTCGTCGAGCGCGTGGACGAGGTGCAGCGGCCCCAGGGCTACCGGCTGGTGGGCGTCTTCGAGGACGGCCACTGCAGCGCCGTGGCCGGCTTTCGCGTCATCCGCAACCTGGCCTGGGGCGACACGCTGTACGTCGACGACCTCTCGACCCACCCGGACGCCCGGCGCCGCGGCCACGGACGAGCTCTGCTCGAGTGGTGCGCGGCCGAGGCACGGCGGCTGGGGTGCGACGAGCTCCATCTCGATTCGAGCGTCGGGCCCGAGCGCGAGGAGGCGCACCGGCTCTACCTGAACGCCGGCATGCGCATCACGAGCCACCACTTCGCGCGCGGCCTGTGAACGAGGCGGCCGCCCGTCTGGCCCTGGTGGCCGAGCGCGAGCTGGAAGCGCTGGTGGGCGTGTCCTCGCCGTCGGGAGACGTGCCCGGCGCCGAGGAGTGCGTGGCGCTGGCCACGGCCTTCCTGCCGCCCGAGGCACGGATCGAGCGATTGCCCTGCTCCACTCCCGACCACGCGCCGGACCTGTACGGGCGCCTGGACGGGGAGGGGGCCGGAAGGGTGCTGCTGCTCGGCCACCTCGACACCGTCGTGGCCCACGACGCCCACCGGCCGCTGGAGCGCGACGGCGATCGCCTGACCGGCTCGGGCGCGGTGGACATGAAGGGCGGGGTGGCGCTGGCTCTGGGCGTGATGCGCGAGCTGGCCGCTGAGCCGGCCCGCTACGGGGAACTGGCCGTGCTCCTGGTCAACGACGAGGAGTGGCGCACGGCGAGCTTCGCCCACGCGGAGCGCTTCGCCGGCTTCGACGCCTGCCTCTGCTTCGAGGCCGGCGAGCGCACGCGTGAGGGCGAGGAGGCGGTGATCGTCAAGCGCAAGGCGGCCGGCACTCTGCGGGTGGACGCCGTCGGCCGCCCGGCCCACTCGGGCTCAGCTCCCCACCGGGGCCGCAACGCACTGCTTGCGCTGGCGCGCGCGGCGCAGGTGGTGGCGGGCCAGAGCGATCCGCGCGGCGGCGACCGGCTGACCGCCGTGCCGACGATCCTCGACTCGGGCAACGCCTTCAACGTGGTGCCCGCCGCGGGCCGCCTGATCTGCGACCTCCGGGCCGACCGCCTCGAGGCGTTCGCTCCCGTGCTCGATGCCGTGCCGGACGAGCACGGCGGCGTGCAGCTCACCACGACCCTGGCCCGCGCCTGGCCGGGGATGGACGCCCGCGAGGCCACGCGTGAGCCGCTGGAGAGGGCCGCGCTGCTGCTGGGTCGCCCGCTCGCCGCGGCCGAGCGGGGCGGTGCCAGCGACGCGAGCCACATGGCCGCGGGCGGCATCGCGCTGACCATCGACGGCCTGGGGCCCCGCGGCGGGGGCGCCCACACGCCGCAGGAATGGGTGGGCGCAGATTCCCTTCGGAGCCGGGCCGAGGTGGCCCTCGCCGTGGTGGCAGCGGTGCTCGACGGCCTCGGCTGAGCCGGCCGCGTGGAATAACCCGGCCCCTTCGCCGGTCTGGTCTTGCGTGTACCCCCTCAGATCGGAGATGGCGATGAGAGCTCTGGCCCTGCATCTGGCTCACGAAGCACAGCGGTCGGCGCCCCCGGCGCCGCCCAGCCACCGTCCCCAGGTGGACGTGGAGAAGGTCGCCCGGCGGATCGTCACGGCCTGCATCAGCGTGCTCGTGGTGCTCTGCGTGGCGGTGGCCCTGCCCATGCCCACCGGCGGCTGACCCAGCCGCCCGACGGGGCGTGGACCCCGGGGTAGCCGGGTAACCTCACGGCGGCTTGGCCGCCCCCACCGAAACCCTCCGGCGCACCCCGCTGTACGACCGCCACGAAGAGGCGGGAGCCCGGCTCGTGCCCTTTGCCGGCTGGGAGATGCCGGTCCAGTACGAGGGCATCCGGGGCGAGCACGTGAACGTGCGCACCGCGGCCGGGATGTTCGACGTCTCCCACATGGGCGAGATCGAGACCTCGGGACCGGACGCCGAGCGTTTCCTACAGCGAATCCTGTCCAACGACGTGAGCAGGATCGCGGAGCGCGGCGCCCAGTACTCGCTGCTGTGTCGCGACGACGGCGGCGTGCTCGACGACCTGTTCACCTACCGGCTGGGTCCGGAGCGCTTCCTCACGGTCACCAACGCCGCCAACCACGACAAGGACCTGGCCTGGTTCAAGGGCCACGCCGAGGGTTTCGAGATCGTGGTGCGCGACGTGGCCTCGGCCTGGGCGATGCTCGCCGTGCAGGGACCACGAGCGCGCCAGGCGCTGACCGCGTTGACCGGCGGAGAGCTGCCGGCGCGGATGCGCAGCGCGGACCTGAAGGTCGCCGGCGTGGAGACGCTCGTGTGCGGCACCGGCTACACCGGCGAGGACGGCTGCGAGCTGATGCTTCCGCCGGACGGGGCGACGGCGGTCTGGGACGCGCTCCTCGGCCAGGGAGTCCAGCCCGCGGGCCTCGGCGCGAGGGACACACTGCGGCTGGAGGTGTGCTTTCACCTCTACGGAAACGACCTGTCCGAGGACCGCAACCCGCTCGAGGCCGGTCTCGGCTGGGCCTGCAAGCTGGACACGGACTTCATCGGCGCCGACGCCCTGCGCGGCGCCGAGCCGGACCAGATCCTGGTCCCGTTCGCCTTCACCGGTCCGGGCATCCCGCGCCAGGACAACCCGATCCGCGCCGAAGCGGGCGAGGGCGTTGTGACCAGCGGCTCGCTGTCGCCGTGCCTCGACGTGGGCATCGGCATGGGCTACCTCCCGGTGGAAGCGTCCGATCCGGGTACGAGCATCCAGGTGGACGTGCGCGGGAAGCTGCGCGACGCGGAGGTCCGGGAGAAGCCCCTCTACGACCCCGAGAACGAAGGAGACCATGGCTGAGAGCTATCCCGAGGAGCTCAAGTACCACCCCGAGCACGACTGGGCCCGGATCGACGGAGAGACGGCGACCTTCGGGGTCACCTGGTACGCCCAGGACTCGCTCGGCGAGGTGGTGTTCTTCGACCCTCCCGAGGTGGGAGCGTCGGTCAAGAAGGACGAGGCCTACGCGGAGGTCGAGTCGGTGAAGGCGGTGTCCGACGTGTTCGCCCCTCTGTCCGGAGAGATCACCGAGGTCAACCAGGAGCTGGAGGAGAGCCCGGAGCGGGTCAACGCCGACCCGTACGGCGACGGCTGGATGGTCAAGGTCAAGCTCTCGGACCCGTCGGAGCTCGATCAGCTGCTCGACGTCAACACCTACCGGGAGTTGCTCCAATCGGGTAGCTAGCTTCGTAGACGAGCTGATGAGCCGTTACACCGGAGTCACCGACGAAGACCTGCGGGAGATGCTCGCCGCCATCGGCGCGAGCTCGCTCGAAGAGCTGTTCGAGGACATCCCCGAGGGCGTGCGGCTCGATCGCGACCTCGACCTGCCCGACGGGCGCTCCGAGCAGGAGGTCAACGACCACCTGGCCGAGCTGGCGGCGCGCAACCTCCACGCCGACGCCGAGGTGAGCTTCCTGGGCGCGGGCATGTACGACCACTACGTGCCCTCGCTGGTGGACACGCTGATCGGGCGCTCCGAGTTCCTCACGCCGTACACGCCGTATCAGCCGGAGGTGTCGCAGGGCGGCCTCCAGGTGATGTTCGAGTACCAGACGGCGATCTCCGAGCTCACCGGCCTGCCGGTATCCAACGCATCGGTGTACGAGGGCCCGAGCGCGGTGGCCGCCGCCGGCTACCTGGCCAAGCTCGAGACCAAGCGCAGGCGGCTGGTGGCCTCCCGCGGCCTGCACCCGCACTCGCGGGCGGCGCTGCGCACGCACGCGGCCGGCTACGGCATGGAGGTGGTGGAGGTTCCGCTCGACGACGAGGGCGCCACCGACCGCGAGGCCCTGGCTGCCGCGGTGGACGACGACACGGCCGCGGTGTTCGTCCAGCAGCCGAACTTCCTGGGCACGGTCGAGGAGCTGGGCGGGCTTGCCGAGGCGGGCAAGGACACCGGCGCGCTGTTCGTGTGCGCAGCCGATCCGCTTCCGCTGGGCATTCTCAAGCCGCCCGGAGAGCTCGGCGCCGACATCTGCGTGGGCGAGGGCCAGTCGCTGGGCAACCGGCTCGACTTCGGCGGCCCCTCGTTCGGCTTCTTCGCCGCCGACGAGCGCTTTCTGCGCAAGCTGCCGGGACGGATCGCGGGCGAGACCCGCGACGCGGACGGCCGGCGCGGCTTCGTGCTCACCCTTCAGACGCGCGAGCAGCACATCAGGCGCGAGAAGGCCACCCACAACATCTGCACCGCCCAGGCCCTCAACGCGCTCGCCGGCGTGATCTACCTGTCCTGGCTGGGCAAGCGTGGCCTGGTGGAGCTGGCCGAGCTGATGCTCAGGCGCACCCACTACGCCCGCGAGACGCTCGGGCTCGAGGCCATCAACCCCGGCCCGGTGGTGCGCGAGTTCGCGGTGCGGGTGCCGGACCTCGACGGTTTCGTCAAGCGGGCCCGGGCCGCGGGCATCAATCCCGGCTACCGCCTGAAGCGCGACTACCCGGAGTACGAGGACGGCCTGCTGGTGGCCATCACCGAGCGGCGCACCAAGGCGCACATCGACCGGCTGGCGTCCGTTCTGGCACCCGCGGCCGATCGGGGAACAGATCGGAGCGCCGCCGGCCGGGCCGGCGGCTCCCGCAAGGCGGTGGGCGCATGAGTGACGACGTGCTCACCATCTACGAGCGCTCGCGCGCCGGGCGCCGCTCCTTCGTGGCGCCCGCGCCCGACGAAGAGGTCCCCGAGCTGGCCGTGGACGAGCTGCTGCCCGCCGAGGCGATCCGTGAACGGCCGGCCGAGCTGCCCGAGGTGTCCGAGCCGGAGCTCGTGCGCCACTACACCACGCTCTCCTCGCGCAACTTCCACCTCGACGAGGGCTTCTACCCGCTCGGTTCGTGCACGATGAAGCACAACCCGAAGCTGCACGAGCGCGTGGCCGCGCTCCCCGGCCACTCCCGGCTTCACCCGCTGCAGGATCCCGAGTACGCCCAGGGCGCGCTCGAGCTGATGTGGCGGCTGCAGGGCGCGCTGTCGGAGATCGCGGGGCTGCCGCACGTCTCGCTTCAGCCGAGCGCCGGGTCGCACGGCGAGCTCGCGGGACTGCTGCTCACCCGGGCCTACCACGAGGACAGAGGCGAGCAGCGCACGAAGGTGCTGACCCCGGACACCGCGCACGGCACGAACCCGGCCACGGTCACCATGGCGGGCTACGAGGTGGTCAAGGTGGGCACCGCGCCGGACGGCGGGGTGGACCTCGACGACCTGCGCTCCAAGGCCGATGACGACGTGGCCTGCCTGATGCTCACCAACCCGAACACGCTGGGGCTCTTCGACACCAACATCGAGGAGATCGCGCACATCGTGCACGAGGTCGGGGCCACGCTCTATTACGACGGGGCGAACCTCAACGCCGTGATGGGTATCGCCCGCCCGGGCGACATGGGCTTCGACATCGTCCACTACAACCTCCACAAGACCTTCACCCAGCCCCACGGCGGCGGTGGCCCGGGCGCGGGCCCTATCGCGTGCTCGGACCGCATCGAGCCGTTCCTGCCCGTGCCCCAGGTGGTGCGCCGGGGCGCCGAGGGAAACGGCGCGGAGCCCCACTTCGACCTCGACCACGACCGGCCGAAGTCGATCGGCAAGTTGCGCGGCTTCCAGGGCAACTTCGGCGTCTTCGTGCGCACCTACGCGTATATCTGCTCTCTGGGCGGCGACGGCCTCAAGGACGTGTCGCAGACCGCGGTGCTGAACGCCAACTACCTGAAGGCGCTGCTGGCCCGCGAGGGCATCGGCGAGTACCTGCCGATCGCCTTCGACCGCACCTGCATGCACGAGTTCGTGCTCTCGGGCAAGCCGGCCAAGGAGCAGCTGGACGTCAAGACGCTCGATCTGGCCAAGCGCATGCTCGACTTCGGCGTGCACCCGCCCACCGTCTACTTCCCGCTGCTGGTGGACGAGGCGCTCATGATCGAGCCCACCGAGACCGAGACCCGGGAACGCCTCGATCACTTCGCCGGCGTGATCCGAGACATCCTGGAGGAGGCGGCCGAGGACCCGGAGATCGCGCGCACCGCCCCGCACACCACCCCGGTGCGCCGGCTGGACGAGGCCGGCGCGGCCAAGCGGCCGGTCGTGAGGTGGCGTCCCGAGGACGACAATCCCGGCGAGCCCGAGCGCGCGCAGGACGCCGCGGCCAGTGGCACGGGGGCGATGTAGGGCTCGATGGAGCCCGCCCCCTCCGTCACGGCCGGGTCCGACGGACTCTCGCTGGACGAGCTGCGCCTCGCCGCCCGCAACCACGGGCTGCCGCTCGAGGCCCTGCGCTATCCGGTCACCCCGGTCGGCCTCCACTACCTGCTCATCCACTACGACATCCCGGTGGTCGAGCCCGAGAGCTTCCGCCTCGAGATCGGTGGCGCCGTGGAGCGTCCCCTGTCCCTGTCGCTCGGCGACCTGCGCGAGCGCGAGCAGGTCACGATGCCGGTGACCTTCGAGTGCGCAGGCAATGGCCGGGCGCTGCTCGAGCCCCGCCCGGTGAGCCAGCCCTGGCTGACGGAGGCGGTGGGCACGGCGGAGTGGGGCGGCACGCCGCTCGCGCCGCTGCTCGACGAGGCCGGCGTGACCGGCTCGGCGGTGGAGGCGCTGTTCGCAGGGCTCGATCACGGCCTGGAGGGCGAGGAGGCGATGGCCTACGAGCGCTCGCTCTCGGTGGCCGATGCCCGCGAGGGCCTGCTGGCCTACGAGATGAACGGCGCGCCGCTGCCACCCCAGCACGGCTTCCCGCTCCGCCTGGTGGTGCCGGGCTGGTACGGGATGACCAACGTCAAGTGGCTGGCACAGATCACGCTGCTCGAGCAGCCCTTCGAGGGCTTCCAGAACTCCGTGGCCTACCGCATGTACGACGAGGACGGGACGCCCGGCGAGCCGGTCACCCGCATGCTCCCGCGCTCCCTCACCGAGCCGCCCGGTGTCCCCGAGTTCATGACGCGCGAGCGTCACCTGGCCCCCGGCCCGGTGGAGCTGCGCGGCCGGGCCTGGTCGGGCCACGGGGTGATCGAGCGCGTGGAGGTGTCCACCGACGGCGGCTCGCGCTTCGCCGACGCGGAGCTCGGTCCCGAGCAGGGACCGGCTGCCTGGCGGGGCTGGAGCTTCGGGTGGGAGGCCGCGCCCGGCGAGCACGAGATCTGCTCACGCGCCACCGACTCCGCCGGCCACACGCAGCCGCTCGAGCAGCCCTGGAACCTGAAGGGCTACTCGAACAACGCGGTGGAGCGGATTCCCGTCATCGTCCGGGACTAGCCGCCGGGCGCCTAGACTGCCCGGCCCGATGCGCATCTTCAGCGGCATCCAGCCCACCGGCCGCAAGCACGTGGGCAACTACATCGGCGCGATCCGGGGCTACCTCGCTGGCCAGGAGCGCGGCGACCCGGCGATCTACTGCATCGTCGACCTGCACGCCACGAGCGTGACCTATGACGCCGAGGCGCTACCGGGCTACGTCCTCGACACCACGGCCGTGCTGCTCGCCTCCGGCCTCGATCCCGAGCGCTGCATCCTGTTTCGCCAGTCCGACGTGAAGGAGCACACCGAGCTGTGCTGGCTGCTCTGCTCGGTCACGCCCTACGGCGACCTCCAGCGCATGACCCAGTTCAAGGAGAAGTCCGAACGCGAGCAGCAGCTGGTGCGCACCAGCCTGTTCCTGTACCCCGCCCTCCAGGCGGCCGACATCCTGCTCTACAAGACCGACGAGGTCCCGGTGGGCGACGATCAGCGCCAGCACGTCGAGCTGGCTCGGGAGATCGCTCGCCGCTTCAACTCCACCTACGACGAGGTGCTGGTGGAGCCGGCACATGTGATCCCGGAGCTGGGCGCGCGCATCATGGACCTGCAGGACCCGAGCGCGAAGATGTCCACAAGCTTCGGCACCGACGCCGGGCTCGTGTTCATCGACGACGAGCCGGACGCCATCCGCAAGAAGCTCAGGCGAGCACAGACCGACTCCGGGACCGAGGTGATCCGCGCGCGCGACAAGCCGGGCATCACCAACCTGATCGAGATGCTGGCCGTGGCCCGGGACAGCTCGCCCGAGGCCGTCGAGAGCGAGTTCGAGGGTCAGGGCTACGGCGCCCTCAAACAGGCCGTGGGGGAGGGTGTGGTGGAGATGCTCGCACCGGTGCGCGAGCGCTACGCCGAGCTGCGGGCGGACCCGCAGGGGCTCGAGGACACGCTGGCGGCGGGGGCCGAGCGCGCGCGCGCGATCGCCTCGAACACGATGGGCGAGGTCCGCGCCGCGATGGGCGTCGGACCCCCGCTTTAGTCTGTCCGCGATGACCGTAGCTCCGCTCGACCTCGAGCTCGAGGTCTTCCACGGTCCCTTCGACCTGCTGCTCACGCTGATCCTCTCCGAGGAGATCGATCTGCTCGAGGTCGATCTGGCCGACGTGGTGCTCGCCTACGTCGAGCACCTGGAGCGCACGGGCGAGCTCGACCTGGAGGCGGCCACCGAGTTCCTGGTGCTGATCGCCGCGCTGCTCGAGCTCAAGTCGCGGCTGATGCTCCCGGCCGAAGAAGAGGAGGAGCTCGGGCTCGAGCCCGAAGAGGCGGCCGAGGAGCTCCTGGCCCGCATGCTCGAATACCACCGCTTCCGCGAGGCCGCGGGCTGGCTGCACGAGCAGCTGGCCGCGGAGCAGGGCCACCGCTATCGCTCCGCTCCGCTGCCGCCCGCGTTGCGGCGGGTGTCGATCGAGGCGGCCGAGGCGGCCTACGACCCGGCGCGCCTGGCCGAGGCGATCGGCGAGCTCCTGCGGGTGCCGGAGCCGCTCGACCTGCGTCACGTCCGCCGGCCGGCGGTGTCGGTCGAGCAGCGCGTGCGCCACCTGCGCGAGCTGCTGCGCAGCCGCTCGCGCTTCTCCTTCGACGACGCGGTCAAGGACGCCGACCGGCTGACCGAGGCGGTCACGCTGTTCGCGCTGCTCGAGCTGTACAAGGGCGGTGAGGCCAGCTGGGAGCAGGAGGAGCCCTTCGGGCCGATCACGGTGGTGCCGGTGTCGTGAACGACCTCGCGCGCACAGTCGAGGCGCTGCTCTTCCTGTCTCCGGAGCCCGTGGCGGTGGAGCGCCTGGCCGACGCCTGCGAGGTGTCGGAGGGCGAGGTTGTGGAGGCGCTCGCACGGCTGCGCGAGCACTACGCCGAGGGCTACCGCGGGGTGGTGCTGCGCGAAGTGGCCGGCGGCTTCACCCTGGCCACCGATCCCGTGGCCGAGCGCGCGGCCCGGCGCCTGCTGGCCCGACCCCGCACCCCTCCGCTCACCCAGGCACAGGCCGAGTGCCTGGGCATCGTGGCCTACCTGCAGCCGGTGTCGCGCCCGGAGATCGCCCGCATCCGCGGCGTGGCCTCCGAATCGGCGGTCGGAACGCTGCTGGAGCGTGGGCTGATCGAGGAATCGGGGCGCTCGCGCTTCGGAGCCGTCCTGTACCGCAGCACCGAGCTGTTCCAGAAGCTGTTCGGGCTCTCCGGCCTCGACGCCCTGCCCGATCCGGCGCGCTTCGACCCCAGCCCCGAGGACGAGGGCGAGCTGCGCGAGCGCCTGGCGCGGGCGGGGGACCAGCGGGCGCAGGGCCCGCCCGGCTGACGTATGTCCGAACCTCCTAGGGCCAGAGGATGCCGTTCACTACGCAGGCGGCGCCGGCCACGTTCAGGCCGACGAAACGCAACGCCGACCGGGCCAGTCCCGCTGGCGGCAGACCACGCTGAGCGGGAAGCCGATGGTGTACGCCGGGGCCGGCCCCGGAGCGCCCTGTGACTGAGTCGAACACGGTGGCCGGCGACGCCGGGCGCAGACGGCGCACACCCGTGCTGCCGTTGAAGGCTCCGGCGAAGTACGCCGGCCTGGGTCGTCGCGACGCGTCACGGTCAGGCGCGGGTCCGCACCTGCGCCCGCCGTGCAGCTCGCTCTCCACGTGAACGGGCCCGACGAGATGACCGTCTTGGTCTGGCCTAGGGCAAGCCGGATGAGACCGGTCCGGACCTGCTTGTCGCTGCCCAGGAACGCGCTCGCCGGCTTGCCGCCCAGGCCGCCGCGTTCGCGGCGCTCGCGGCCAGATCGGCGCTGGGAACGCTGCCCAGGCTCGATTCCTTGACGTCAGCTCCGCTGATCGTCCTGTCGCGCACGTCCTTGCCCTTCAGATCACCGTCCCTGACGTCGGTGCCTCGCACCGTGCCCTTGCGGATGTCCTTGCCGCGGACGCTGTTGTTGGCAATCTCCTCGCTGCCGACCCGCATCGCGGCATAGGAGCTGCCGCCGAGCGCCACGAACAGCGCCGTCAGAGCGGTCACGTTCGCGAAAGTTAGGCGTCCGCGCAGCCATCCGAAACCGCGAGCGCGCCGGTCACCACTGGGGCGAGTGGTCATCTCTCATCCTCCCGGAAGTAGGGAACTCGGGTCTGCATCGGCCGAAGCCGGCCCAGCCTTGAGTAGTGACAGGTCACGGCCGCCCATCTGCGAAGGTCGGCCGGGTGTCCCGCCGTGCCTGGATCACGCTGCTCATCGTGTCCGCCTGCTGGGGCTCCTCGTACCTGTTCATCAAGGTCTGTCTCGACGAGGGCACGAGCCCGGGCGTGATCGTGTTCGGCCGGGTGGCGCTGTCGGCGCTCGTGCTGCTGCCGCTAGCGCTCCAGCGCGGCGCCCTGCGCCCGCTGCACGGGAGCTTGCGGGCCGTGGTGGTGCTCTCGCTGGTCCAGGTGGTGGCCCCGTTCCTGCTCATCACCTTCGGGGAGCGCGAGATCTCGTCGTCGCTCACCGGCATCCTCGTGGCCACCGTGCCGGTGTTCACGTTCCTGCTGGCCTTCGTGCTCGAGGGCGAGGAGCGGGCGGGCGCGGTCAGCCTCGTCGGGGTGGGCATCGGGATCGTGGGGGTGGCCGTGCTTCTGGGCCTCGACGCCGGCGGTGGCACGGCCGCGCTGGTGGGCGGGCTGATGGTGGTGCTGGCCAGCCTCGGCTACGCGCTGGGAGCCTGGTACCTCAAGCGCAATCTCGGTCACGTTCAGCCGCTGGGGGTGCTGGCCGGCACGATGACCACCACCTCGATCGTGACCCTGCCCGTGGCGCTGGCAGGCCTCCCCGATGCGGTGCCCAGTCTGAAGGCCGCCGGGGCCCTGACGGTGCTCGGACTGGTGTGCACCGCCTTCACCTTTCTGCTCTTCTACTCGCTGGTGGCGAGCGAGGGGCCGGCCCGGTCGTCGCTGGTGGGCTACATCGCGCCGGGCTTCTCGGTCCTCTACGGCGTGACGCTCTACGACGAGCGCTTCACCGTCGCCACCGCGGCCGGCCTGCTGCTCATCGTGGCCGGCTCATGGCTGGCCGCGGAGGGACGTCTCCCGTGGCGGCCGAGGCCGGTCCGGAGCGAGCCGCAAGCTGCCCGCACGCAGCGTCGATATCGCGCCCGCGCGTGAGCCTGACCGTGGTGCGCACCCCTCGCTCGGCCAGCGCCGATCGGAAGGCCGAGATCGCATCGCGGCCCGAGCCTCGGTACGCGGCGTCGGTGGGGTTATACGGGATGAGGTTGACCTTGAAGGCCCGCTGCGGCTGCAGCAGCGCCGCCAGCGCCACCGCCTGCTCGTAGCGGTCGTTGACGCCGTCGAGCATGAGGTACTCCACGAACACGGGGCGTCGCCGGAGCTCGTGCCAGCGCAGGCAGGCATCGAGCACGTCGCGCAGCGGGTAGCGCTCGTTCACCGGCATCAGCTCCGAGCGCAGCGCGTCCTCCGGAGCGTGTAGCGACAGCGCCAACCGCACCGGTGGGCCTTCCTCGCTCATCCGCTCGATGCCGGGAATCCACCCGACCGTGGAGACCCCGGTGTGGGAGTGGGCGATCCCGAGATCGGGCAGCCGCTCGCACGCGGCCAGCACGTTGTCGAGGTTCATCAGGGGCTCGCCCATCCCCATGAAGACCGCGTGGTCGACCGGTTCCTTGCGGCGGAAATGGAGCGCCTGGTCGAGGATCTCCGACGCGCTGAGGTTGCGCCCGAAGCGCATCTGCCCGGTGGCGCAGAACGTGCAGGTCAGCGGACAGCCGGACTGGCTCGACACGCACAGCGAGCGCCGGCCGTCGCGGTAGCGCATCAGCACCGCCTCCACCGGCCTGCCGTCGGCGGTTTCGAACAGTGCCTTCTCGGTGCCGTCGGACGCCAGTGCCTCGCGCACCTCGGTGAGCGACGAGAACGGCACCGCCGCTGCGAGCCGCTCGCGCAGCCCCACCGGGAGGTTCGTCATCTCCTCGTACGAGGCCGCGCCGCGCGCCGTCCACTCCCACACCTGGCGGGAGCGAAAGCCCGGCTGGCCATCGGCCGCGAGCCGCTCGTCGAGCAGCGACAGATCCACGCCCACCTACGCTAACGGCGTGCGCCTGGCCAAGTTCCTAGCCCACGCGGGTGTCGCCTCGCGGCGCGCGTCGGAGACGCTCGTGGCCGAGGGGCGGGTCAGCGTGGCCGGCGAGACGGTCACCGACCCCGCCCGCGACGTGGACGAGTCGAGCGGGGTGGCGCTCGACGGCAGGCCGGTGACACGCGAGCCGCGCGAGGTGCACGCGCTCAACAAGCCAGCGGGAGTGGTGTCCACCGCGCGGGACACCCACGGCCGCCCCACCGTGGTCGAGCTCGTGCGCTCACGCCGGCGCCTGTACCCAGTGGGCCGCCTCGACGCCGACACCACGGGACTGATCCTGCTGACCAACGACGGCGAGCTGGCCGAGCACCTCACCCATCCGCGCTACGGGGTGGAGAAGCTCTACCGCGCCCGTGTGCGCCCCGGGGCGGTGAGCTCCGCGGCGATCGAGTCGCTGCGCAGCGGGGTGGAGCTCGACGACGGCACCACTGCGCCCGCCCGCGCTCGGCTGGTGCGCCACGGCGTGCTGGAGATCGGGATCCGCGAGGGCCGCAAGCGCCAGGTGCGGCGCATGATCGAAGCGGTGGGGCACCAGGTCGTGGCGCTCGAGCGCGTGGCCTTCGGCCCGTTGGGGCTGCGCGGCCTCGAGCCCGGGCGCAGCCGCCGGCTCACCCAGGCCGAGGTGGAGCGCCTGCGGCGGGTGGCACGACCGCAGGCGGCACGGGGGCGGCGACCCAGGCGGGCTCGCTAGGGCCGCAGGGAATCACGGGCCTGCCAGAATCACCCGCCGCATGAGGCTGAGGGCTCTCAGAGGGGCGGTGACCGTCGACGACAACGACGCCGACGCCATCATCGCCGCCACCGAGGAGCTGTTGCGCGAGGTGATGGAGCGCAACGCGCTGGCTCCCGAGCAGATGGTGAGCTGCATCTTCACCTGCACCGACGACCTCGACGCCGAGTTCCCCGCCGTGGCCGCACGGCTGCTCGGCCTGAGCGCCGTGCCACTCCTCTGCACGAGAGAGATCCCGGTGCCCGGCTCGCTGCCGCGCGTGATCCGGCTCCTGCTTCACTGCTATGCAGACCCCGAAACCGAGGCTCACCACGTCTACCTGCGCGAGGCGAGCTCTCTGCGCCGCGACCTGGAGGGCGCCCAGTGACCACCGGCATCGAGTTCAACCGCCGCCTCGAGGCGATTCCCATCTACCCCGCGGCCTCCACCTACGCCTTCGACGGCGACCTGGTCAAGCTCGCGTCCAACGAGACGCCCTTCAGCCCGCACCCGGCGGTGCTCGAGGCCGTCCAGGCGCAGCTGGCCACCCTCAATCGCTACCCCGACCCGCAGAAGTCGGTGCTGCGGCGGCGCATCGCCGACCGCACGGGCGTGGCGGAGGGCCGCATCGCGATCGGCAACGGGTCCTGCGAGCTGCTGCTGGCGGCGGGCGAGGCGATGCTCGAGCCGGGCGCCGAGGTGGTCTACGCCTGGCCCTCGTTCTCGATCTACCCGCACATCGCGGCCACCTCGGGCGCCCGCGCGGTGACCGTGCCCCTCAACGACGCGGCCGAGCACGACCTCGAGGCGATGGCCCGCGAGGTCAACGCCGCCACGCGGATGCTCATCGTCTGCAACCCCAACAATCCGTCGGCCACTGCGCTGAGCCCCGCCTCCATCGACGCCTTCGTCGCCGATCTGCCGAGGCACGTGGCGGTGATCCTCGACGAGGCCTACGTCGAGTTCTCCGTGCTACAGGACCCGGACGAGTCGCTCGCCCTGCTCGACCGCCATCCCAACCTGGTGCTCCTGCGCACCTTCTCGAAGGTCTACGGGCTCTGCGGCCTGCGGGTGGGCTACTCGCTGGGCAGCGAGCAGTTCCGGCTGGCGGTCGATCGCGTGCGTCAGCCGTTCTCGGTCAACGCCCTGGCCCTGGCCGCCGCCACCGAGGCGCTGCGACACGTCGACGAGCTCGAGCGCCGGGTGGAGCAGACCGTGATCGAGCGTGTCCACGTGGAGTCCGAGCTGGCCGACCGCGGCCTCGAGACCAGCGAGAGCCAGGCGAACTTCTCCTGGGTGTCCCTCGGTGACCGCGACGAGGACGCGATCGTCGACGGCCTGGCTCAACGCGGCGTGATCGTCCGCGCGGGAAAGGCGCTGGGCGAGGAGGGCCGCCTACGGGTCACCTACGGCACCCGAGGCGAAAATGACAGGTTCCTGGCAGCTCTGGACGAGCTGCTCTGACCTGAGCAGAATCCCGCGCCGTGGGTAGGTGGAAGCGAGGCTGGAAGCTGGCCGGCCAGAGCTGGCGGCTGCTGCGCAGCCACGCCGGGCTGTTCGGCTTCCCGGTGCTCGGAGGTGTCCTCGCGCTGCTGCTGGTGGCGCCGCCGGCGGTGGCCGGCGCCTACTTCCTGGACGAGGGCGACACCGTGGTCGGGGTGATCCTGCTGGCGGTGGCCGTCTACCTGGGCGCGTTCATCGCCGCGTTCATCGGGGTGGGCCTCGCCGCGGCGGTCGACGCCGCGCTCAAGGACGAGCCCTCAGGCCTGGGCCAGGGCCTGCGCGCCGCGTCGTCGCGGCTCGGGGCCATCAGCGGCTGGGCGCTGATCACGGCCACGCTCTCCGTCCTGCTGAGAGCCCTCGAGAGCCGCGGCGAGCTGGCCGCCGTTGCCTCCGCCTTGATCGGTGGGGCCTGGAGCGTGATCAGCCTGCTGGCCGTCCCGGCGATCGCGCTGGAGAACGCGGGACCGTTGGCGGCCCTCAAGCGCTCCGCCTCGATCTTCAAGCAGCACTGGAGCGGCCAGATCGTGGGCATGGCCGCGATCGGGGGCGGCGTGTTCCTGCTGGTGATGCTCCCGGCGCTGATCGTGGCCGGCATCGGCTTCACGGTGCTGTCGGGATCTGGCGCGAGCGGCGTCTTGGGCGAGGTGCTGATCGCGATCGGCGTCGTGGTGTTCGCCATCGGGGCCGTGCTGGCCTCGGCCCTGCGGCAGGTGTTCGCGGTCGTCCTCTACCGCTGGGCCACCAGCGGCGAGGCTCCGCAGGGCTTCTCCGAAGAGGACCTGCAGGGGGCCGTGCGGACCCGCGGTGCCCCCGCGACCGCGTGAGGGCAAGCGCGGCCGCCTGCTAAAACTCCTGGTGATGTCTCGCTTCGCCGCGCCGACCCGCAGCACCAGCGCCCTCGAGGGCGCCGCTCGGCGCACCTGCGTTTCCGCCTATTGGTATTGGCGATTTAGCTAGGCGTCCGGCAGCGGCCAGCGCCCTTTCGATGGCCGCCTCCGCGAACTTCGTCGCAGCCCGCCGGACGCCGCTCTGCATCCGTACTTCACCTGGAAACGTAGGACTTTCTGAGAGGCTTTGGCACACATGATGATCGTGATGAAAGAGGGGGCGACACAGGCGGAGGTAGACGCCGTCGTCAAACGCGTGGAGTCGGTGGGCGCCCACGCCCACCTGTCGCAGGGCGAGTTGGTGACCGTGATCGGCGCCATCGGCGACCGCGAGCACGTGGCCAACCTGGGCCTGGAGGGCGCGCCGGGGGTCGATCACCTGGTGCCCATCCTCAAGCCCTACAAGCTGGCCTCGCTCCAGTACCGCCGCGGCGAACGCACGGTGGTGGACGTGGACGGCCGCCTCATCGGCGGCGATCACTTCGCCACCATCGCCGGTCCCTGCACGGTCGAGTCGCGCGAGGTGCTGCTGTCCGCCGCGCGCACGGTCCGCGACGCGGGTGCGCAGATGCTCCGCGGCGGCGCCTACAAGCCCCGCACGTCCCCCTACTCCTTCCAGGGGCTGGGCGAAGCGGGCCTGCGGCTGCTGGCCGAGGCCAAGGAGGAGACGGGCCTGCCCATCGTCACGGAGCTGATGGACGTGCGCGACCTCGACGCGGTGCTCGAGGTGGCGGACGTGATCCAGCTCGGCGCGCGCAACATGCAGAACTACACGCTGCTCACCGAGGTGGGCCGTGCCGGCAGGCCGGTGCTGCTCAAGCGCGGGCTGTCGGCCACGCTCGAGGAGCTGCTGATGGCCGCCGAGTACGTGCTCAAGGAGGGCAATCCCAACGTGCTCCTGTGCGAGCGAGGGATCCGCACCTACGAGCCGAGCTATCGCTTCACCCTCGACCTGATGGCCGTGCCGGTGCTGCGCGAGCTGACCCATCTCCCGATCGTGATCGACCCCAGCCACGCGGCGGGCAAGCGCTCGCTGGTGGAGCCGCTCTCGCTCGCCGCGGCCGCCGCCGGGGCCGACGGGGTGCTGGTGGAGACGCATCCGCGGCCCGAGGAGGCCGTCTGCGACGGGCCGCAGGCCGTGCTGGCCTCCGAGTTCGAGGCCTACCTGCGCAAGCTCGAGGCGGTGGCCGAGCTGGCCGGCAAGACCGTCGAGCGCGAGACCGTGGGTTGAAGGTCGCCGTACTCGGCGTCGGGCTGATCGGAGGATCGATCGGCCTGGCGGCTCGCGAGCAAATCGAGGGGGCCGAGGTGATGGGCTACGGGCGCGACCCGGCCAAGCTCGAGCGCGCGCGGGAGCTGGGCGCTATCGACAGCGCGGCCGGCAGCCTCGACGAGGCGCTCGAGGACGCCGCCCTGTGCTTCGCCTGCGCGCCGGTGGGCGCCCTTCCCGGGCAGGTGCGCGAGGCGCTGGCGGTCGCTGGACCCGACACCGTGGTCTCGGACGTCGGCTCGACCAAGGGCGATCTGATGCGGGCGGTGGACGATCCGCGCCTGGTGGGCGGCCATCCCATCGCCGGCGCCGAGACCGCCGGGGTCGAGCACGCCCGCGCCGACCTCTTCCAAGGCGCTCTCTGGTACCTCACCCCGCACGCCAGCTCCCAGGGGCTGCTCTACGAGCGCCTGCACCGCTTCGTGATCGACCTGGGGGCGAGGCCGGTGGCGGTCGACCCCGACACCCACGACCGGCTCGTCGCCGTGTTCAGCCACCTGCCGCACGTGCTGGCCAACATGCTGGTCAACCAGGCGGGCGCGCGCCTGCGCGATCAGGGCGACGCCCTGCGTCACGTGGGGCCGAGCTTTCGCGACGCCACCCGGGTGGCGGGCGCCAACACCGCGATGTGGGCCGACATCTACCTGTCGAACCGCGAGGCGATCGTGAAGGAGATCCGTGCCTTCGGCGCGGAGCTCGAGGCGGTCGTGAGCCGGCTCGAGAGCGGCGAGGGCGTGCCCGAGTGGAACGACCGCGCCCGCGAGGACCGTCGCCTGCTGCTGGAGGCCGAGGTGCCGGGCGGCCCCGTGCACGAGCTGCGGCTCACCGTCCCCAACCGGCCGGGTATCGTCGCGCAGGTGGCACTGGAGCTGGGCAGGTCGGGCGTGAACATCGTGGACATGGCGCTGGCGCCGGCCGCCGACATGCGGACGGGGGCCATGACGCTCTGGCTCGCCGGCGATGACGACGCTGCTCGCGCTCGCGAGCTGATCGGCGGGCTCGGCTTCCCCGTCGGCGAGGAGTGAGCTCCACCGTCCGTTTCGATCCCTCCGGCGCGCTGCGGGGGGAGTACACGCCGCCGGCCGACAAGTCGATCTCGCACCGGGCCGCCCTCTTCGGTGCGATGTGCGACGAGCCGATGGCGGTGCACAACTACCTCGACTCGGCGGACACGCAGTCCACGCTCTCGGCGGTGCTGACCCTGGGGGCGGGAGTCGAGCGCGACGAGGCGGACGGCGGGCTGCTGATCCGCGGGGTGGGCCTCCACGCGCCGCTCGAGGCCACCGGTGGCCTGCTCGACGTGGGCAACGCCGGGACCCTGATGCGGCTGCTCCCCGGCTGGCTGGCCGGGCAGCCTGGCGGCGTTTGGACTCTGGACGGCGACGACTCCATCCGCCGCCGCCCGGTGGACCGCGTGGTGGAGCCGCTGGGCGCCATGGGAGCCCGCCTGGAGGCGCGCGACGGGCGCTTTCCGCCGCTCACCGTGAGCGGCACGCAACTGCACGGCATCGACTACGAGCTGCCGGTGGCGAGCGCCCAGGTCAAGTCCTGCCTGCTGCTCGCCGGAATGCTCGCCTCCGGATCGACCACCATCACCGAGCGGTCGGTGAGCCGCGACCACACGGAGCGCCTGCTGCGCCGCGCGCGGGTGCCGTTCGAGCGCGAGGGGCTGTCGATGACCGTCTCGAGCGTCGACGAGCTCGAGCTCGACCGCATCGTCGTCCCGGGCGACCCCTCGTCGGCGGCGTTCATCGTGGCGGCGGCCACGATCGTGAGCGGCTCCCGGGTGGTGGTCAAGAATCTCGGGCTCAACTGGACCCGCACCGGGTTCCTCCGGATCGCCCAGCGCATGGGGGCGGTGATCCTGGGCGACCTCGAGGAGCCGGGCACCGACACGGCCGAGGAGCCGGTGGGTGAGCTCGACGTGGCCTCCGCCCCGCTCGAGGCCACGGAGGTGTCCCCGGAGGAGGTGCCGCTGGCGATCGACGAGCTCACGCTGGTGGCACTGCTTGGCGCCTGTGCCGAGGGTGAGACCGTCGTCAGGGGTGCCGAGGAGCTGCGCCTGAAGGAGTCCGATCGCATCGACGGCGTGGTGCAGGGCCTACGCGGTCTGGGAGCCGACATCGAGGCCACGGTCGACGGCTTCGTGGTGCGCGGCGACGGGTCGCCGCTGCGCGGGGGGACGATCGACTCGCACGGCGATCACCGCATGGCCATGCTCGGGGCCGTGGCGGGCCTGGCTTCGGCCGAGGGCGTGGAGGTGGCCGGCATGGACGCCGCCGCCGTCTCCTATCCCGGCTTCGAGGCCGACCTCCACGCCCTGCTGGCCTAACCTCGCCGGGATGGTCGTGGCAATCGACGGTCCCGCGGGAGCGGGCAAGAGCACGGTGGCGCGCGCGGCGGCGCGGGCGCTCGGCTTCCCCTATCTCGATTCGGGCGCGATGTATCGCGCCGTCGGGCTGCTCACCCTCCGCCACGGCGGCGCCGCGTCGGCGCAGGCCGAAGTGCTCGAGATCGAGCTGGGCGAGCGCGTGATCGCCAACGGCGAGGACGTGACCGAGGCGATCCGCGCCCCCGAGGTCTCGGAGGCCGCGTCCCGTGTGGCCACCAACCCGGCGGTTCGCGAGGCGCTGGCCGGGAAGCAGAAGGCTCTTCTGGCCAGTGGCGACTGGGTGGCCGAGGGCCGGGACATCGGCACGGTGGTGGCGCCCGAGGCCGGGGTCAAGGTGTTCCTGACCGCGAGCCCCGAGGAGCGCGCCCGCCGCCGCGCGGCAGAGCTCGGCACCGACGTGAAGACCGTGCTGCGCGACCAGGCCCTGCGCGATGCGCAGGATGCCGGCCGCGAGCATTCGCCGCTGGCCGTGGCCCCGGGTGCCGTGGAGCTCGACACCACCGGCCTGAGCGTGGACGAGGTCGTGGCTCGCATCGTCGAGCTGGTGGAGGCGGCGCGGTGAAGCGGCCGACCGTGGCCGTGGTGGGCTACCCGAACGTGGGCAAGTCCACACTGGTCAACCGCCTGTCCGGCACCCGCGCCGCCGTGGTGCACGAGCAGGCCGGAGTCACCCGCGACCGCAAGGAGATCGAGGCCGACTGGAACGGCCGGGAGTTCACGCTGATCGACACCGGCGGCGTGGACTTCGCGGGCGAGCACGAGATGGCCGAGGAGATCAGCCGCCAGGCCATGATCGCCCTGGGCGAGGCCGATCTGACCGTGCTGGTCGTCGACGCGCGGGCGGGACTGCGGCCCGGCGACGCCGAGCTGGCCCGCAAGCTGCGCGGCGCCAGCACGCCTGTGATCGTGGCCGCCAACAAGGTCGACGACGCGGGCCAGGCGGGCCTGGCCGCCGAGTTCTACGGGCTCGGGCTGGGCGACCCCGTCGCGGTCTCCGCCACGCAGGGCCTGGGCACCGGCGACCTGCTCGACCGGGTGGTGGAGAGCCTGCCCGACGGCGACGCCCCCGAGGAGGAAGCCACCAGGCTGGCGCTAATCGGGCGCCCGAACGTGGGCAAGTCGTCGCTGGCCAACCGGCTGCTGGGGGAGGAGCGCGTGATCGTCACCCCGGTGGCGGGCACCACCCGCGACTCCATCGACACCCGGATCGAGTTCGACGGTCGCCCCGTCGTGCTGGTGGACACGGCCGGCCTGCGGCGCCGGGCGAAGGTGGCGGGCACGGTGGACTACTACGCTCAGCTGCGCTCCGAGCAGGCGGCCGACCGCGCCGAGGTGGCCATCGTGGTCTGCGACGCCACCGAGGGCGTGACCTCGGAGGACCTCCACGTCGCCGAGCTGGCCATGAAGAAGAAGTGCGCGACGGTGATCGCGCTCAACAAGTGGGACGTCACCGACACCGACCTCGAGGACGCCAAGGCGCGAGTGACGCGCAAGCTGCGCCAGCGCCCGCAGGTGATGGCGGTCTCGGCCCAGAGCGGCCGTGGCCTGAAGCGCCTGGTGGCCGAGGCGCTGCGCCTGGCCGACCGGGCCTCGGAGTGGATCCAGACCGCCGAGCTGAACCGCTTCGTGGCCGACGTGCAGACGATCCGCGAGCCGCCGGCAGTGGGCGGCAAGCGCCTGCGCATCTACTACATGGCGCAGTTCGAGACCTCCCCGCCGCGCTTTGCCATCCAGGTCAACCACCGCGGCCGCGTGACCCGCGACTACGCGTTCTTCGTGGAGAACCGGCTGCGCGAGCGTTACGAGCTGCAGGGCGTGCCGCTGGTGATCGACTTCAAGACGAGCCGGGGGCGCGGGGAGTAAGGCAACGGCAGCGATAAGGGGGCGAGATCGGCGCTGCACAGATTTTGGTTGGCATGGAACCAATATCTGTGCCGGTCGACGAGATCATTGCCGTCCTGGCCGCCCGTCAGCAACGGGTCGTCGCTCGCCGGCAGCTGCTGGCCGCCGGCCTCACGACCGGACAGATCCGCAAACGGATCGAGAGCCATCGGTTGTTCCCGCTGCACCACGGTGTCTACGCGGTCGGCACCCCTGACCCTGGCCAACAGGGGCGCCTATTGGCCGGGGTCCTCACGTGTGGCGACGGTGCCGTCCTGAGCCATCGCTCCGCCGCCGTCCATCACGGCCTCCTCCGACACAAGGCGGGCCCGGTCCACGTGACGATCCCGCGCCGCCGCGGCGGCTCAAAGCGAGCGCGGATCCGCCTGCACTGCTCACCCTCATTGCTGTCTCTAGACACCACGCGCCGCCACGGCATCCCGTGCACCACCGTCGAACGAACCCTGATCGACATCGCGAGCGGAGACCCGAAGGAGCTCGACCGTGCCGTGGAGCAGGCCTTCGTGAAGAAGCTGATCGGCCGCACCAGGATGGCCGAGGCGCTCGAGCGAGCCACGGGCCGGCCCGGCACCACACGACTAGCCCGGGCGCTCGGAGGCCTCCTTCCCCAGCTGCCATTCACCCGGAGCGAGCTGGAGCGGCGCTTCTTGAAACTGCTGAAAACGGCGAACCTGCCCACCCCGGTGGTCAACCGCCGCGAGCAAAGCCATCGCGTCGACTTCCACTGGCCGGCCAGCCACCTCGTGGTGGAGACGGACGGCCGTGGCATCCACGACAACCCGTACACCTTCGAGAAGGACCGCGCTCGCGACCTCGACCTCGAGCTCGCAGGCGTCCACGTGATACGCCTCTCCTGGCGTCAGGTCACCGAGGAGCCCAAGCGGGTAGGCGAGCTGCTCGGCACTCGGCTCAGAGAGGCTCGAAGCGCGCCGTGAAGTGACGCAGCTGCGCCGGTTCCTCGACTATGCGCAGCCCGCGCAGGTCGGTCGCGGCCGCGGCCACCCTCTCGCACACCTCGATCACGTAGTCGATGTGGGACTGGGTGTAGGTCCGTCGCGGCACGGCGAGCCGGACCAGGTCCATCGAAGCCGGTTCCTCGCTGCCGTCGGGGCGGCGGCCGAACATCACGGTGCCGATCTCACAACCGCGGATGCCGCCGTCTCGGTATAGCGCGACGGCGAGCGCCTGCCCGGGGTACTCGAGCGGTGGGATGTGAGGTAGAAGCGCCCGCGCGTCGAGGTAGACGGCGTGCCCGCCCACCGGCAGCACAACCGGGATGCCGGCCCGGTCGAGGGCCTCGCCGAGGTAGGCGGTGGAGGTGATGCGGTAGCGCAGGTAGTCCTCGTCGACCGACTCGCGCAGGCCCTGGGCCAGGGCGTCCATGTCTCGGCCGGCCATGCCGCCGTAGGTGGGGAAGCCTTCGGTGAGGATCAGGAGGTTGCGTGCCTGCTCGGCCAGGTCGTCGTCGTCTACGGCCAGCCAGCCGCCGATGTTGCCCAGCGGGTCCTTCTTGGCCGACATCGTCATGCCGTCGGCCAGAGCCGCCATCTCGCGCACGATGTCCGGGACGGCAGCGTCCGCGTAGCCCTCCTCGCGGAGCTTCACGAACCAGGCGTTCTCGGCAAACCGGCAAGCGTCGAGGAACAGCGGCACGCTGCCGCACGCCTCGCGCACCGCCCGCAGGTTCTCCATCGACACCGGCTGGCCACCGCCCGAGTTGTTCGTGACCGTGACCATCACCGCGGGCACGTCGCGCTCGGCCAGCGCCCGCTCGAGCGCCGCCACGTCCATGTCGCCCTTGAAGGGGTGGCGCGACGAGGGCACGCGGGCCTCGGGGATCGGGATGTCGAGCGCCTCCGCGCCGGTGAACTCGATGTTCGCCCGCGTGGTGTCGAAGTGCGTGTTGTTGGGGATCGTCTTCCCCGGCCCGGCGATCACGCTGAACAGGATCTTCTCCGCGGCCCGGCCCTGATGGGTGGGGATGAGATGCTCGAAGGGAAACAGCTCCTGCACGGCCTCCCGGAAGCGAAACCAGGAGGCCGAGCCGGCGTAGCTCTCGTCACCGCGCTGCAGCCCGGCCCACTGCTCGCTGGACATCGCTCCGGTGCCCGAATCGGTGAGCAGGTCGATCAGCACCCTGGGCCCGGGAACGCCGAACAGGTTGAACGCGGCCCGGGTCAGCTCCTCCTCACGCTCGGCCTGCGTGGTCATCCGAATCGGCTCCACAGAATGGATCCGAAAGGGCTCGATGATGGTCCGAAAGCTGTCCACCGCGATTGATCTACCCATCTGTACCCTTTCCCGCCTGATGACGAGCGACCAGCTTTCAGACAACGAGTTCCTGTTTACGTCGGAGTCGGTGACCGAAGGTCATCCGGACAAGGTGGCCGACCAGATCTCCGACGGTGTCCTGGATGCCGTGATGGCCGAGGACCCTACGGGTCGCGTGGCCTGCGAGACGTTGGTCAACACCGGTCTGGTGGTGGTTTCGGGAGAAATCACCACCGACACGTACGTGGACATCCCGAAGATCGCGCGGGAGACGATCCGCAAGATCGGCTACTCCGGTTCGCGTTACGGGTTCGATTGCGACAGCTGTGCGGTGATCTCGGCCATCGACGAGCAGTCGCCGGACATCGCGCAGGGAGTGGACAAGGCCTACGAGGCCAGGACCGATCCTGCTGACAACGATGAACTCGACGTGGCCGGTGCGGGCGATCAGGGGATGATGTTCGGTTACGCCACCCGCGAGACCAAGGAGCTGATGCCGCTGCCGATCGCGCTGGCGCACCAGCTGGCGCACCGGCTGGCCGAGATCAGGCGCGCCGAGGTGCTGCCGTACCTGGGCCCGGACGGCAAGACGCAGGTGACGGTGCGTTACGAGAACGGGCTCCCGATCGAGATCGAGCGGGTGTTGGTCTCGACGCAGCACAAGGAGGGGGTCGACTCGCAGACGCTGATCCGGCCGGATCTGTGGGAGCACGTGGTGCACCCGATCCTCCCCGCCGAGCTGTTCGACGAGAAGAAGCTGCTCGACGACGGCGGCCACAACTTTCTGGTCAACCCGACAGGCAAGTTCGTGATCGGCGGCCCGGTCGGCGACGCGGGTCTGACGGGGCGCAAGATCATCGTCGACACGTACGGCGGGATGGCCCGCCACGGCGGCGGGGCGTTCTCGGGCAAGGATCCGTCGAAGGTGGACCGCTCGGCTGCCTACGCGGCTCGCTACGTGGCCAAGAACGTGGTGGCCGCCGGGCTGGCGGACAGGTGCGAGGTGCAGGTGGCGTACGCCATCGGGGTGGCGCACCCGGTGTCGGTGATGGTCGAGACCTTCGGCACCGAGAAGGTGTCGCGGGGCGAGATCGCCCGGCTGGTCACCGAGCACTTCGATCTGCGCCCGGGCGCGTTCAGGGAATATCTCGACCTGCACCGGCCGATCTATCAGAAGACCGCGGCCTACGGTCACTTCGGCCGCGAGGACCACGACTTCACCTGGGAGAAGACCGACAAGGCCGACACGCTGCGCCACGCCGCCGGCCTGGGCGAGCGCTCCGCGGAGCCGGCCAAGGCCTAGTCGCTCTCCGGTGGGCAAGGTCCTCTACACCGCGCGGGCCAAGGTCAGGGGCGGTCGAGCGGACGGGCACGCCGTCACCGACGACGGGGCGCTCGAGGTGAAAATCCGGCCGCCGAAGGAGCTGGGGGGAGACGGCGCCGGCACGAACCCCGAGCAGCTCTTCGCGGCGGGCTTTGCCGCCTGTTTCGAGAGCGCGCTGGCCGTGGTCGCCCGCCGCCAGAAGCTGGACGCCGACGACGCCGAGGTCGACTCGCAGGTCGAGCTCGTCACCAACGACAGCAGGGGCTTCGACCTGGCTGTCGCGATGGACGTAACGCTGCCGTCGATCGACGACACCGGCGCCGCGGTCGAGCTGGTCGAGGCGGCCCACAAGGTCTGTCCCTACTCCAACGCCACCCGCGGCAACATCGAGGTCAGGCTCACCGCCAACGGCGAGCCGGTCGGCGGCTCCTAGCCGTCGAGCAGCGGCTCGGCGCCGAGCCGCAGCCCGAGCAGCACCAGCAGGCCCCCGACCACGCGGTCGATTACATGCTTGGCCCGTGCATACCAGCGGCGGACCGGCGGCCGTCCGAACAGCACCGCGAGCAGGCAATGCCACCACAGGGCGTTGAACACGATCACCGCGATTGCCGCCACCACGACCCAGTCCGCCCCGGCGCTGTCGAGCACCGGCGCGAGGATGCTGCCGAAGAACACCGCCGCCTTGGGGTTGGTCAGGTTGGTCAGCAGGCCGCGCAGGTAGAGCCGGCGCGGGCTGTCCTCGGCGGGACGCCCGGAAGGCTCGGGCGAGGGCGGCGGCTCGCCCGCCCCGAGCCATACGCGGATACCGAGGTAGACGAGATACGCGCCGCCCGCCACCTGGATGCCGTGGCGCAGCCACGAGGCCTGCTCGAACACCAGGCCGAGCCCCACGGCCGCCAGCGTGGACAGGATCAGCGAGCCGGTGGCCACGCCCAGCGCCACCGCCAGCGCGTTGCGCTGAGAGCTCGACATGGCCGTCTGGGTCACCACGAGCACGTTGGGGCCGGGGGAGGCCATCGCCACGAGATGGATCGTGGCCACCGAGAGCAGAAGGGCGGCGGCGGACACGCGTTCAGGGCGGAAGAGGTTGACTCGGCGGGGCCGGCTGGTTTACGTTCGCGCACACGGTGGGGAGACTGGTCTGTATCACAGGGCCGTCGTGAAACGGCGAGTCCGTAGCCGAGGAGGAGCACAGGATGGCGTACGACCCGAGGACTGACACGGGGATACCGACGGAGCCGGTGGGGTCGCTTCCACGACCGTCCAAGCTGCAGGCCGCTTACGCGGACTACGACGACGGCAAGATCTCGAAGGATGACCTGGAGGCCGAGCAGGACACCGCCGTCCAGGACTCGATCGAGAACATGGAGGCCACCGGCTGCCCGATCGTGTCGGACGGCGAGCAGCGCTGGTCGAGCTTCGCCACCTACCCGGTGACCGACACCCTGGCCGGCACCGGCCTGGCCGATCACCTGGGTCCCGGGGGGCAGTACTTCGCGATCTTCGCCGACGGGCATCACCGCCAGCTGCCGAAGCTGGTGAGCGGGCCCTTCAAGTACAAGACCTACGCCGGCGACACGCTCAAGAAGTCGATCAAGTTCGCCAACAAGCCGATGAAGCAGGCGGTGATTGCGCCCTCCATGCTCGCGCTGCTGTACCCGCTCAACGAGGAGGTCGACGGCTATCCCCGCGACCAGTTCGAGGAGGACCTGACGAACGAGGCCGAGAAGGACATCCGCAGCGCCTTCGACGCTGGGGCCGAGCGCGTGTCCATGGACTTCACCGAGGGCCGGCTGGCCACACGCGACGATCCTCGCAATCCCTGGACGGGCGCGGGGATGCTGCCGCACTTCGTGGAGCTGATCAACCGGGTGATGGACCGCTTCGAGCCCGAAGAGCGCAAGAACATCGGCATTCACACCTGCCCTGGCGGCGACCGCGACTCGGTGCACAGCGCCGACGTGCCCTACAACAACCTGCTGCCGGAGATGTTCAAGATCAACGCCGGCTATTTCCTGATTCAGATGGCCTCGGAGCGCGAGAAGGATCCGGTCTACGAGTCGATCGGCAAGCACAGCCGCGACGACGCCAACGGCGTCGCGCAGATGTGTTACATCGGCGTGATCAACCCGCAGAACCCGCGGGTGGAGAGTCCGGAGGAGGTGGCGAACGCCCTGACACGGGCCGCCGACTTCATCCCCAAGGAGCGCTTGGCCTCTACCGACGACTGTGGCTTCTCGCCCTTCTCGATCGACGAGAAGCCCAACCACGGCTCGCCCGACTACGCGCGCGAGGTGGCTTTCCAGAAGATCAAGAACCGGGTCGAGGGAACCCGTATGGCCGCGGAGAAGCTGGGGGTCTCCTAGAGGGGGGACCTTGATCGCTCGCTACGGATCGGTGGCCGCCGAGATGGCGGTCTGCGCCAAGGCCGCCGGCCTGGTCGACCGCTCCGGGTGGAGTCTCATGTCGATCGAGGGGCCTGAGCCCCTGCTCGCACACGTGCTGGAGGTGGCGGTGGCCGACTCGGTACCCGAGCCCGGCACCGCCGCATGCGTGGCCGGAACCTGGTGCTGCCGCGTGGGCCCCGACCGGGCCGTGGTGGCCGGCATGCCCAGCGCGGTGGCCCGCTGGCGGCAGGTCACGGGGCGCGCCATCGCCGGCGGCGGGCTGGCGGTCACGGCGCGTGAGGTGAGCGGGGGCACGGCGCTGTCGGTGGTGGGGCCCAGGGCCGCCAGGGTGCTCGAGCGAGCGGGCCTGCCGGCGGATCTCCCGCTGCACGGGGTGATCGCCGCGGAGCTGGTGCACACCCCGGCGGTCGTCGTGCACGAGGAGCACGATCACTTCCTCCTGCTGCTCGAGGGCGGGGAGCTCGAGCCGGTGTGGCACGCGCTGCTCGACGCGGGCCGCGACCTGGGCATCTCGCCGGTGGGCAACGAGGCGCTCGACCGGCTGGCGGCCGCGGCGCGGACCCACCCCGGCGAGCACCAGGTCTAGCCGGGCTCTGGCACCCGAGCCCGGCGCACGCGGTGGACCGCCACCTCGTCGCGCACGCCCTTGAAACGATGGCGTCCGGCGTAGGACCAGTGGTAGTCGCGCACGGCCGACTGCTTGACCCGTTCGGTGGCGACCACGCTTCCGCGACGCGCGAAGGCCGTGAGGCGGCTGGCCAGGTTGACCGGGCTGCCGTAGTAGTCGCCGGCGCGCGGCAGCGCCTCACCGGAGGCGATGCCGGCCCGGAGCAGCGGTGCGGCGGGATCTTCACCGGAGCTCTCCACCAGGCCGAGCATGGCTTCCAGCAGCGGATCGGGCGCGGGGGCCACGAGCATCGCGGCGTCGCCGATGGTCTTGACCACCCGCACCGGCATGCGCGCGGCGTCCTCCACCCGGCGCTCGAAGTCGCCGATCACGCGCCCGAGCTCGTCGGCCGGGACCTGCTCGCCCAGCTCGGTGAAGCCCACGATGTCGACGAAGCCCACCACCACGTCCTGGGCGCCCGGCAGCCGGCCGCTCTCGAGCTCCGCCTGTCCGATCACCGCCTGGCGGATCTGCTCGCGCATGCGCATGCTCAGCATGTTCTGAAGGGCCGGGCCGGCCAGCGGACCCAGCTGGCGCAGCGTGTCGGCGTAGCGGAGGCCCAGGTCGCGCTCGGTGTCGCCGGGGTGAATCAGCGCCTGGCCGAGGTTGGCGATCATCGACGAGGCCACCGTGCCCATGGCCTGGCTCATCACCCGCGTGAGCTCGAGGAAGCCCTCACGGTCCAGTCCGGCGGCCATCAGCACGGCGGCCTGCCGGGTGAGGTCGAGATCCTCGGCGGTGAGCGCCCGCTCGTCGGGGCCCACATCGGGCTGGCCCAGCGCGCGGCGGGCGTCGCGCAGGAAGTCGAGCTCGACGCCCGCTGCCTCGGCCACCTCGCGCTGGGTGTAGCGCGGCCCCTCGGCCTCCAGGACCCGCTCGACCGGAAGCAGAGCCAGCCGGTCCTCGGCGGCGGCACGCCGGAGCTCATCGACGGTGAAGCCCTCGTTCTCGAGCGTGCGCAGCAGCTCGAGCCGCGCCTCACGGGCCACACCTGCTCCGGCACCCTCCAGCAGTCCCTCTCCCTCGAAATCGATGGCCACGCCCGACATCGTCGCGGGTCGGGGGTGCCTCTGGCCGTCCGGGCCGGCTCGTAGCTTCGGTCGGGTGATCGCCAAGGTCGAGCCGCTCACCCCTGCGCGCGCCCTGCGTGGACCGTTCGACTACCTGCTCGACGGTTCGCTCGAGGCGGTGGGGGTGGGCAGCATGCTCGTGGTCCCGTTCGGCCGCCGGCGCCTGCTCGGCGTGGTGGTGGGCGTGGCCGAGGAGTCCGAGCTGCCGCTGGAGCGGCTGGCGCAGCCGCTGGCCGCGCTGGAGGCCGACGTGCCCCGGTCGCTGGTGGAGCTCGGGCTTTGGGTGGCGCGCGAGTACGTCTCGACCCCGGCGCGCGGCCTGGCCCTGGTCCTGCCGCCGGGCACCGGCACCGGCGCGGCTCGTCCCCTCGTGCCTCGGCGTTCGCTGAGGGCCGCCATCACCCCCGCCGGAGAAGCGCTTCTGAGCGAGGGAGGACGCCTGGGCTCGCGCCAGCGGGTGGCGCTCGAGGCCCTCCGCGAAGGCCCGGCGGGCGCGGCGGCGCTGGCCCAGCGCGCCGGCTGCGGGCACTCGACGCTGCGCAGCCTCGAGCGGCGTGGCCTCGTCCGCCTCGACGACGCGATCGAGCCGCCGCAGCGCCCGCGCGTGGAGGCCGTGGGTGCCCGGACGGGACAGGTTCGGCCCACTCCGGCTCAGACCGCCGCGCTGGACCGGATCGAGCGCGCGCTCGACACCGCCGCGCCGGCGCCACTCCTGCTCCACGGCGTCACCGGCAGCGGCAAGACCGAGGTCTATCTGAGGGCAGTGGCCCGAGTGCTGGAGCGCGGCCGCTCGGCCATCGTGCTCGTTCCGGAGATCGCACTCACCCCGCAGACCGCGAGCCGCTTCGTGGAGCGCTTCGGCGACTCGGTGGCGATCATGCACTCGCGCCTGTCGCCCCGCGAGCGCTACGACGAGTGGTGGCGCATGAGGCGCGGCGAGGCGAGGGTCTGCGTCGGGCCTCGCTCCGCGGTGTTCGCGCCGTTCGCCGACGTAGGGCTGATCGTGATCGACGAGGAGCACGACCAGTCCTACAAGCAGGAGGGCGATCCGCGCTACGACGCCCGCAACGTGGCCGAGAGGCGCGCGGCGCAGGAGGGTGCCCTGCTCGTGATGGGCACCGCCACCCCCCGACCGGAGAGCCTGCACCGCCACGAGCGGGTGGAGCTGGCCCGTCGGGTCGACGGCCGCGGGCTGCCGCCCGTGGAGCTCGTGAGCATGCTCGGCTGCGAGGGAGCCCTTCACGAGCGCACGCGCCAGGCCCTCGATGAGGTTCGCCGGGAGCAGACCAAGGCGATCGTCCTGCTCAACCGGCGCGGCTGGTCGAACTTCCTCTCCTGTCGTGATTGCGCTCGGGTGTGGGAGTGCCCCAACTGCGACGTCACGCTCGTGCTCCACCGGGCGCTCGACGAGGTCGCATGTCATCACTGCGGACATCGGGAGCCGGTCCCGGGCTCGTGCCCGGACTGCGGCTCGGTGTCCGTGGCCCGCCACGGGACCGGCACCGAGCAGCTCCAAGGCACGATCGAGGAGCTGGTCTCGCCCCTGCCGGTCTTCCGCCTCGACTCGGACGCCGCGGCGTCGGACGGCGTGGCGTCGTTGCTCGGGCGCTTCGACCGCGCGGCGGCCGGGGTGCTCGTCGGAACTCAGATGGTGGCCAAGGGGCACGACTTTCCCGATGTGACTCTCGGCGTGGTCCTCGACGCGGACGCCACCCTGCGCTTCCCCGACTTCCGCGCCGAGGAGCGCACGTTCGCGCTCGTGGCGCAGCTCGCCGGCCGGAGCGGACGGGGGCCACGCGGTGGCCGGGTGATCGTCCAGGCCCTCGACTCGTCGGCCCGGGCGCTCGAGCTGGCCGCGCGGCACGACTCCGAGACGTTCCTGGCCGGCGAGCTTCAGCGGCGCGCGCTGCTCGGATACCCGCCACACGGCAGCCTGATCCGCATCGTCTGCTCGGCGGCCGAGCCGGGGCCCGAGTTGGATGCGGCCCGGGCCGTGGGGGAGCGGATCGCCGCGGAAGACGTGCCGGTGCTCGGCCCGGCGCCCCTGTTTCGGCGCCAGTCGCGTCACCGCGCCCAGCTCCTGATCCGCTCGCGGGAGCGGGCGGCGGCGATCGTCGCGGTGCGAGAGGCGGTCGAGGCAGCGGCCACCGAGCGCGCCCACGCGGCGGTCAGCTTTGCCGTGGATGTCGACCCGCAGTGAGGCCGAGTCCGGCGCTCTTCCGCGCGGCCCGTCGCGTTAGAATCGGAGCCGATGAGCGCAGACACTCAAGACCACGATCTCGAGGTGGAGGCCGAGCGCGAGGAGGACGGCCCGGCCCTCGATCCTGAGCTCGAGGCGCGGCGTGCGGCCGCGATGACGTTCATCCGCCGCCTGGGCGACCCGGTCCTCAAGTCGCGCGCCACCGAGGTCGACCGCTTTGACGATTCCCTGCGTCGCCAGGTGAGTCGCATGGCGGGGATCATGGGTGACGCCCTGGGCGTGGGCCTGGCCGCGCCGCAGCTCGGCATCTCGCAGCGCCTGCTGGTCTACCGGGTGGGCCCCGATGCCCCGGTGATCGCGCTGGCCAATCCTCGGATCGAGTGGGCCAGCGACGACGCCGAGGTGATCGACGAGGGCTGCCTATCGATCCCGGGGGTCAGCGTGGACGTCGAGCGGCCGGTGCACGTCCTGGTTCGCGCCCACGACGAGGAGGGCAACGACCGGCTGGTCGAGGCCTCGGGCCTGGAGGCCCGGGTCATCCAGCACGAAATGGACCACCTCGACGGCGTGCTGATCCTCGACCGCACCACGCGCGACGAGCGCAAGCGCGCGCTGCGCGAACTGCGCGAGCGCGAGCGCGACCAGGCCGCCGCCTGAACTGAAGCTCAGAGCGGGTGCCGGAGCTCCACGGGCTCCACGCTGCGCTCCGCGTCACTCCGCAGCGCAGCCGTGAACAGGTCGTGGGTGGAGGCCGCTTCCTCAGGGGTCACGCAGTGGAAGGGCTGGCGCATGCCGTCGCGGCCGTGGGCCAGCTCATCGAGGAAGGCCGCCCACATCTGCTGCAGCGCATCGGAGAAGCCGAACTCGAAGATCGGACCGGTGATGCTCGGGTAGGCCGACTGGGACCCGAGGTCGGTCTCCTCCCAGCGCTGGGGGCCGCCGGGCGAGTAGCTCATCGTCCGCAGCGTCTTGGGGCGCTTGGTGGTGTAGGCGATCGAGCCCTCGGTGCCGTCCACCTCGATCGTCCAGGTGTTCATGTGGCCCGGCGCCACCCGCTTCGTCTCGATGCGCAGCGGGAACTCGTGACCGTCGTGCTCGGCGCGGCACAGCAAGACCGCGTTGTCGGGCGTGTCCGCCGCGGCCTGGCCGCCGCGACCGTCGGGGCGCTCGGTGAAGTAGTCGCCCAGCACGGCGCTCACGTCGACCGGCGCCCAGCCGGCGCGCAGCGGCAGGTGGAGTGCGTGCATACCGAGGTCTCCGAGGCACCCGTAGGCGCCGTTGGTCTCGGCTCGGCGCTTCCAGTTGATCGGCTTGCTCGGGTCGAGGTCGCTCGAGTGGAGGAAGAGCGAGCGCACCTCGATGGGCCGGCCGAAGCGGCCCTCGTCGATCCAGCGCCAGACCTCCTGTCCGCCCGGGAAGAACGGCATCTCGGACGAGCAGCGCACGAGCAGCTCGGGATGGCGGGCCGCGGCCTCCGTGATCGTCTCGTTGGCCGTCCGGTCAATGCCGAAGGGCTTCTCGCCCAGCAGGTGCTTGCCCGCCTCGAGGGCCGCCACGTAGAGCTCGGCGTGCAGGTTGTGCGGCACGGCGATGTAGACCGCTTCGACCTGGGGGTCGGCCAGCACTTCGCGCCACTCGGACCCCATCCGAGGCGGGTCGGCCAGGCGCTCGTACCAGGCCAGCACCTCGGGGTTGACGTCGCAGACGTGCACGAGCCGCGGTCGCACGCCGAGGTCGGCGAGGTGCACCCAGCGCGCCGCGGCGCTGGCCAGCTCGCGACCCATCAGGCCACCGCCGATAAGTCCGAGCCGGACCTCCCGCTCAGCCACGGAGACCCGCGAGGGCGTCCGGCGCCGACACGCCGTCGTGCACCACGGACATGAGCGCGCGGGTCATCTCCAGTGGCTGCTCGTGTTGGATGACGTTGCGCCCGTAGACGATGCCCGCGGCCCCGGAGGCCATCACGCTCGCGGTGCGCTCAAGCACCTGCTCGTCACTCGCGCGCCCGCCGCCGCGCACCAGCAACGGGATCGAGCCGGCCACCTCGATCACGCCGGGATAGTCGCCGAGGTCGTCGGTGGGATCGGCCTTGATGATGTCGGCGCCCAGCTCGACGGCCTGGCGCACCAGCGCGCGGATGCGCTCAGGATCGCCGTCCACGCCGTAGCCGGCCGCGCCTGGCCGCATCGCCAGCGGCTCCACCATCAGCGGCATCCCGGCGGGCTCGCAGCGCGCCTTGAGTGCGGCTACGTTGCGCACACAGGCCCGGTGAAGGTCCTGGCGTCCGTCGATCCAGAGCAGGTTCACCACCGCGCAGGCAGCGTCCAGGCGCAGCGCGCGCTCGATCGCCTCGGGCACGGTCTCTGAGAAGTAGAGGCTGTCCGCCTCGATCTCAGGGCCGTAGACGTTGGCGACGTCGGTGCGCATCACCAGCGCGGGCTTCCGGCCGGGGCGCTCTTGGAGCAGCCGCGCGCTGCCGGGGGAGAGCTGGATCGCGTCCGGCGCCGCCTCCACGAGCACGTCGAGCGCGGCCGCCAGGTTCTCGATCCCGGAGAGGAAGCGAGGCTCGCCGAAGAAGCCGTGATCCACGGCCACGTCGAAGCAGCGTCCGTCGGCCGCGAACAGGCGGCGCATGCGGGGTTCGATGCTCATCGGGCGATTCTCACAGGGCCATGGCCTCCTCCAGATCGGGCAGGGTGCTGCTGGCGCCAAGGCCGCGCGTTGACAGGGCGCCGACGGCGTTGCCGAGCCGCACGGCACGCTCGAGCGGCCAATCCTGCAGCAGGCCGTGGATGAGGCCGGCGGCGAAAGCGTCCCCCGCGCCGGTCTCGTCGCGGGTGTCGACGGCGAACGCCGGCAGCAATTCGGCCGTCTGTTCGTCGAGGGCGAAGGCGCCGTCGCGGCCCAGTTTCACCGCCACCCGCCCGACCCCGCGGTCGCGCAGCCAGCCGGCGCAGTCCTCGGCCGACTCCTGGCCGGTGATGCCGCGGGCCTCGACGAGGTTGGGGCAGATCAGGTCGAGATGGGGGAGCGAGGGATGCACGCGCTCCCAGCCTCCGGTGGCGTCGTGCACCGGGTCCAGACTCGTGGTGATCCCGCGGGCCCGAGCCCGCTCGAGCACGCCGGCCAACGGCTGGCCGTCAAGGCCCGGCAGCACCAGCGCGCCGCCCACGTGCAGCCAGCGCGTGGCCGAGCCGAGCGCCGCCTCGATGTGCTCCGGCCCCAGCGCGGCGCTGGCGCCCGGGTTGTGGAAGAAGGTGCGGGCACCGTCGCTGGCGTCGAGCACGAGCGACGCGGAGGTCAGCTCGTCGCTGCCGCGGAGATGCTCGGTGTCGAGGCCCCGCGCCCGGGCCTCGCGCCTCAGCACGTCGCCCATCAGGTCGCGGCCGACGCAGCCGCACAGGGCGGTGGGGGTGCCGAGCTCGGCCAGGGCGGTGGCGGTGGAGAGGGCGCAGCCGCCGGTGGCCAGCAGCACCGAGTCCACCAGGGCGAGCAACCCAGGCTCCGGCAGCTCGTCGACCGGCGACGCGATCGCGTCGGCCACCACGATGCCCGCGCACAGCACCTCGGGATGCGAGTCCGGCCTCATGCCGGGCGCGATCCTACGCCAGCGCCGGCGGCGAGGCCGCAATTGCGGCGCCGAGACCGCCGGGAAGGCGGCTCAGTCCTCGAGCCGCTCGTACGCCGGCAGCGTCAGGAACTCCACGAACTCCGACTCGCCGCTGAGGGCCACCGTCTCGAACAGCTCGCGCGAGAGGTCGGGCCGGCCCTCCTTCTCGAACCACTCGTCGTCGCCGATCTCCTCGCGGATCTTCTCGAGCTCGCTCGTCTCGAGCTCGCGCACCAGCTCGGGGGTGATCGTGCGGCCGTCGTCGAGCGCGGCTCCGTGGCGGATCCATTGCCAGACCTGCCCCCGGGCGATCTCTGCCGTGGCCGCGTCCTCCATGAGCCCGTAGATGCCGGCGGCCCCGTTGCCGCGCAGCCACGACGAGATGTACTGGATGCCGACGTTCACGTTGGAGCGCAGGCCCTCCTCGGTGATGTCCCCGGGCGTGTCGGGAACGGCGAGCAGGGCGTCCGCGTCTGCGGTCACGTCGTCGCGCTGCTTGTCGACCTGGTTCGGCCGCTCGCCCAGCACGTCGTCGAAGGCCTCGGTGGCCACCGGCACCGAGTCCGGATGCGCCACCCAGGTGCCGTCGAACCCGTCGCCGGCCTCGCGCTCCTTGTCCTCGCGCACGGCCTCGAAGGCCTTCTGGTTGGCCTCCTCGTCGCTGCGGCTGGGGATCACGGCGGACATCCCGCCCATGGCGTGGGCGCCGCGGGCGTGACAGGTCTTGACCACGAGGTCGGAGTACGAGCTCATGAATGGCACGGTCATCGTGACCGCGGAACGATCCGGCATCACGAAGTCAGCGCGCGAGCGGAAGCGCTTGATCATCGAGAAGATGTAGTCCCAGCGGCCGGCATTGAGGGCCGCGATGTGGTCGCGCAGCTCGTAGAGGATGGCGTCCATCTCGAAGGCGGCGGGGATCGTCTCGATCAGCACCGTGGCCTTGACGGTCCCTCGATCGAGGCCGAGGCTCTCCTCGGCGATCACGAAGGCGTCGCGCCACAGCGCCGCCTCGCGGTGGGACTCGAGCTTCGGGATGTAGAAGTAGGGACCACGGCCTCGGTCGAGCAGCTCCGCGGCGTTGCGGTGCATGTAGAGGCCGAAGTCCATGAACGCGCCGGCGAGCGTGTCGCCGTTGACGCTCAGGTGGCGCTCGGGCAGGTGCAGGCCGCGGGGGCGCACGAGCAGCACGGCGTGCTCCTCGTCGAGGCTGTACTGCTTGCCCTTCTCCTCGTGCTCCATCGAGCCCCGCACCGCATCAGCGAGGTTGGCCTGGCCGACGACCATGTTGGACCAGGTGGGCGAGTTCGAGTCCTCGAAGTCGGCCATGAAGCCCCGGGCGCCGGAGTTGAGCGCGTTGATGACCATCTTGCGGCTTGTGGGGCCGGTGATCTCAACGCGGCGGTCCTGGAGGGCGTCCGGAACCGGCGCCACCTGGAAGTCCTCGGGCGCGGTGACGAAGTCGAGCGTGCCGCCGGCGTCGAGCTCGGCCTGGCGTTCCGTCCTTGCTTCGAGCAGGCTGCGGCGGGTGTCGTCGAGCTCCTCGTGGAGACGGCCCACGAGCTCCAGGGCCTCCGCGGTCAGGACCTCCTCGTGGCGCTCCGGAGCGCTGCCTCGAACCTCTACGTCGTGTGACTGAGTGGCCATGGCTGTTACTTGCCCGGGTTCGCCCCCGGTCATGCGATCCGGATTGCTAGGAGCGCGTCAGCTTCTTGTAGGTGATGCGATGGGGCCGATCGGCCTCGGCGCCGAGCAGAGCCCGGCGGTGTTCCTCGTAGGCCTCGAAGTTGCCCTCGTACCAGGTGACCTGCGAGTCGCCCTCGAAGGCCAGCACGTGGGTGGCCACGCGGTCGAGGAACCAGCGGTCGTGCGTGATGATCACGGCGCACCCCGCGAAGCTGAGTAGCGCCTCTTCGAGGGCACGTAGCGTGTCCACGTCGAGATCGTTGGTGGGCTCGTCGAGCAGGAGCAGGTTTCCGCCGCGGCGCAGCAGCTTGGCCAGGTGCACGCGATTGCGCTCGCCGCCGGAGAGCACGCCCACCTTGCGCTGCTGGTCCGAGCCCTTGAAGTTGAACCCGGCGCAGTAGGCACGCGAGTTCATCTCGCGCTCGCCCACCTTGATGTTGTCGTAGCCGCCCGAGATCTCTTCCCAGACGCTCTTGTCGGGATCGAGGGCGTCGCGCGACTGGTCGACGTAGGCGAGCTCCACGGAGTCGCCCAGGCGCAGTTCGCCGGCGTCGGGCTCCTCGTCGCCGGTGATCATCCGGAACAGCGTCGTCTTGCCCGCCCCGTTGGGACCGATCACGCCCACGATGCCGGCGGGCGGCAGGGAGAACGAGAGGTCCTCGATCAGCAGCCGGTCGCCGAAGCCCTTGCGCAGGTCGTCGGTCTCCACCACGACATTGCCGAGGCGGGGCCCCGCCGGGATGTGGATCTGGACCTGGTCCAGCCTCACCTCGCGCTCCTCGGCCAGCAGCGCCTCGTAGCGGTTCAGCCGCGCGCGGGCCTTGGTGCGTCGCCCCTTCGGCGACTCGCGCACCCATTCCAGCTCGCGGGCGATGGTGCGGCGGCGCGCGCCCTCGCGGCGGTCCTCGTGGGCGAGCCGCTCCTGCTTCTGCTCGAGCCAGGACGAGTAGTTGCCCTTGAAGGGCAGCCCGCGGCCGCGGTCGAGCTCCAGGATCCAGCCGGCCACGTTGTCGAGGAAATAGCGGTCGTGGGTCACGGCCACGACGGTGCCCTCGTAGTCCTCGAGGTGTTTCTCGAGCCAGGCCACCGACTCCGCGTCGAGGTGGTTGGTGGGCTCGTCGAGCAGCAGCAGGTCGGGCGCGCTGAGCAACAGCCGGCAGAGCGCCACGCGCCGGCGCTCGCCGCCGCTGAGCGTGTCAACGTCTGCGTCGCCCGGGGGAAGGCGCAGGGCGTCCATGGCGATCTCGAGCGTGGTGTCGAGGTTCCACGCGTCGGCGGCGTCGATCGCGTCCTGCAGGCGCGCGAACTCGCCGGCGGTCTCGTCGGAGTAGTTGGCGGCCAGCTCGTTGAAGCGGTCGAGCATGTCGCGCACCTCGCGCACGCCGTCCTCGACGTTGCCCTTCACGTCCTTGTCCGGATCGAGCTGAGGCTCCTGCTCGAGCAGCCCGACCGTGGCGCCGGGGGCGAGCTGGGCGTCGCCGCGAAACTCGGTGTCGCGCCCGGCCATGATCCGCAGCAGCGTGGACTTGCCGGAGCCGTTGGCGCCGAGCACGCCGATCTTGGCCCCGGGCAGGAAGCTGAGCGAGATGTCCTCGAGCACCTTCTTGTCGGGAGGGTGGACCCGGGACAGCTGGTACATCGTGAATATGTATTGAGCGGACACCGGCCAGCGAGGCTAGCGGGGGCCGAGGTGACCCGCGGAGCTCAGCGGGCCGCTGCGGAAGCTGAGCACGGTGTGCCGAGACCGGCCTTCGCCAGTCCCGGCACACCCAGGCACTCAGGCTGCCACCGGCTCCGCCGCGGCCTGTGGTTCAGCCCTCATCTCCGGCAGCTCGATTGGCGCGTCGCGCTCGATGTCGCGCTCACGCACGAGCCACAGCGCCGCCAGCGCCGCGACGAGCGACACGATTCCTCCGAGCATGAGGATGTCGTTCAGGCCGGCGATGAAGCCCTGACCGGCTGCGTCCGTCACGGTCTCGCGCGCACCCGCGGGAATCGAGGCCGTGGCCGTGTCGAGGTTCCCCGACGACGCCGCCTCGATCAGCTGCCGGGGACGCTCCCCGGTCGCCGCGGGCGTGCCCGCCGCGAGCTGCTCGACCTCGGACGCGCCACGGCTGAGGAAGATTGCTCCCCAGGCCGCGATGCCCACCGCGATGCCGACCTGCCGGAACGTGTCGTTGATCCCGGCGGCCATGCCGCTCTGCTCCTTGGGCACCACGCTGAGAGCCACGTCGGCGATCACGGGGTTGAGCAGTCCGACGCCGGCTCCGGCCACCAGGAAGCCTCCGAGCATCGCGGTCCACTCGTCGGTGGGGTCGATCCCGCCCATCAGCAGGAGGCCCACGCCGGTCAGCCCCAGCCCGACGGACATGATCACCCGCGCGGGCAGCTTGGCCAGCAACGCCCCGCCGGCCGCGGCCGCGAAGAAGCTGATCACCGTGAACGGCAGGTAGATCAACCCCGCCTCGAGCGGCGAATGGCCGAGGTGGTTCTGCAGGTAGAACGTGATGTAGAGGAACAGCGCGAACATCGAGGCCGACACGCCGAGCGCCGCCAGCTGCACGCCGGTGAACGCGGGCTTGCGGAAGAGCCGCAGCGGCAGCATGGGCTGCTTCACCCGGCTCTCGATCACCACGAACGCGACCATCAAGGCCGCCGCAGCGCCGAGCAGCGACACGATGAACGTGCTGCCCCAGCCCTCCTCGTTACCGCGCAGGAGGCCGAACACGAGCAGGAACAGCGCCGAGCTGAACGTCGCCAGCCCGGCCCAGTCCACACGCGTGGCGTTCGGGTCGCGGCTCTCGCGGAGCTTCGCGTAGGTCACCGCGATGGCCGCGATCCCCACCGGCACGTTGATGAAGAACACCCACTCCCAGCCCAGCGAGTCGACGAGTGCGCCACCCACGAGCGGTCCGATGGCCACCGACATACCGATGGTCGCGCCGTAGATCCCCATCGCCGTGCCGCGCTCGCGGCCGGCGGGGAACTCCTGAGCGACGAGCGCCAGGGACACAGCGAACAGAATCGCTCCCCCGATCCCCTGAACCGCACGGGAGATGTTGAGGAAGGTCGGATCAGGAGCCAGTCCGGCCGCCAACGAGGCCACCGAGAAGATGCCGAGGCCGACTGCGAAGACGCGGCGCCGTCCGAGCCGGTCGGCGAGCGAGCCGGCCGTCAGCACCAGGGCGGCGAGCGCGAGCGTGTAGGCGTCGATCACCCACTGCAGTTCGGTGAAGCTGGCGTTCAGGTCCTCCTGGATCGCCGGCAGCGCGGTGTTGACCACCGTGATGTCGAGCAGGAGCATGAACGTGGCGACGCTCACCACGATCAAGGTCCACCACTTGCGTTGCATTTCGAGTCCTCCGGATTACGAGATAGTCAGGTAGTCTTGTAAGGCGACCGTACCATAATCATCAGGCTGCCTTACCAACTGTGACCATGGACACACAACGAGACCTCCCTCTCATCGGCCTTCTGAGCCAGGTCAGGGACGCCGTGGGCGACGAGCTCTTCGGCCGTCTGACCGAGCTGGGGTTCGCGGAGCTAAGGCCGGCTCACGGGTGCGTGTTCGGGAACATCGAGGACGCGGGCTCCCGGCTCACCGAGCTCGCCGAGCGCTCGGGCTTGACCAAGCAGTCGGTGGGCGAGGCGGTGGCGGATCTGGAGGCGCTCGGCTTTGTCGAGCGCGTGCCCGACCCGGCCGACGGCCGCGCGAAGATCATCCAGCTCACCGAGCACGGCAGGCAGGCGCTGGCCGCTTCGCAGGAGATCTTCGCCGACATCGAGCGACGCTTCGCCGGGGAGATCGGCCGCGAGCGCTACGCCGAGTTCCGGCAGGCCCTGACGGACCTACACGGGCTCACGCAAGCGCCCGCCCAGCCGGCACGCGCGGCCTGATCAGGGCGGCGAGCAGTCTCAGGCCGAGCCGGCCCACGCCGCGCGCCTGGTTGGTGAGCACCACGACCGCCAAGGGGGCCTCGGGTGCCACCGCGGCGAACGACCGGAAGCCGCCCGTGCCTCCCTCGTGCAAGAGCACCTCATACGGCACGCGGCGCGTCGCGGGGAAGATGAACCAGCCAAGGCCGATGTGCCCTCGGCCGACGCGGACCCGTGGCCGGTGGGTCTCGCGGGCGGCGAGGGCGAACGGGGTCCACGGCGGGTCGGCGTGGAGGCGCAGGAACATGAGCAGGTCGCGCGCCGTCGAGCGCAGGCCGCCCGCGCCCGCGAGCGCAGCCAGGTGCCAACGGGGAGCAGGCCGGCCCCGGCGGGTATGGCCGCCGGCGAGGCGGCCGTAGTCGGCGCTCACTCCGGTGTGGGCCAGACCGAGTGGGGCGCAGATTCGCCGCTGAACGAGTTCGTCGTAGCTCGTCCCTGCACGCCAGGAGAGCGCGTGACCGAGCAGCCCCACCCCGTAGTTCGAGTAGCGAAACCGCTCGCCGGGGTTGCGCCGGGGGTGTGTCCGCGGGATCGCCGCCTCCAGCCGTCTGGCGTCCCAGCGGGCGTATGGGTCCCGGCGCCGTGTGGTGAGGGCGGGTATGAGCAGCCCGCGCGGGAGGGCGGGGAGGCCGGAACGGTGTGAGGCCAGGTCGGCCAAGGTGATGTCGCGGCCGCGCGACGGCATCTGCACCCCGTCCGGGAGATGACGCCGAACGGGGTCGTCGATGTCGACCTCGCCCGTGGCCGCCATCCCGGTCAAGAGCGTGGCGGTGAAGACCTTGGTGATCGAGCCGATCTCGAACAGAGTGTCGGCGCCGGCGGGCAGGTCGCCCCTGTGCCAGGTGTCGACGTGGTCACGGCCGCGCCAGACCGACACCACGAGCCCCGTGCGCGGCACACGCACCCGGGCCAGTGTCCGGGCCACGGGGTCGCGCACCGGCTCAGCGCGCTGCGCTGATCGAGCGGTCCAGCAGCTCCATCGGGTGGTACACCGGCAGCTCGCGGCCCAACCGGGCGGTGTGGGCCGTGATCTGGAGGGCGCAGCCGGGATTGGCGGCCGCGATGGCCTCTGCGCCGGTGTCGAGAAGGTTGCGCGCCTTGCGCTCGCCGAGCTCGGCCGCGGGCTCGGGCTTGGTCAGGTTGTAGATCCCCGCGGAGCCGCAGCAGATCTCCCACTCGGCCGGCTCCACCAGCTCGAGCTCGGGAACGCCGCGAAGAAGATCGCGCGGCGGGGAACGCACTCCCTGAGCGTGGGCGAGGTGACAGGCGTCGTGATAGGCGAGCTTCATGGGCACCGGCCCCCGCTCGGCCTGCGGGCCCGCCTCGGCGAGCAGCTCTGTGACGTCCCTGACCTTTGCCGCAAAGCTCTCGGCGCGCTCGGCCCAGTCCGGCTCGTCGCGCAGCACGTGTCCGTAGTCCTTCATCGCCGAGCCGCAGCCGGCGGCGTTGACCACGATCGTGTCGTAGCCCTCGAGCGCCTCGATCGTCTGCTTCGCCAGCGCGCGGGACTCGTCGTCCACACCGGCGTGCAACGGCAGCGCGCCGCAGCAGCGCGGCAGGCGCGGCGAGTGCACCTCAAAGCCCTCCGCGGTGAGCACGCGGACGGTGGCCTCGTTGACCGGGCCGAAGAACACGCGTTGGACGCAGCCCTGCAGGAAGGCCACCGTGCCGCGCTGCTCGCCGACGGCGTCGTGGTGCTCGGGCAGGCGCGTCCAGGCCTCCTTCAGGGTGGCGGCGGGGGCCAGGCCGGCCATCGCGGCCAGGCGCGGCGCCAGCTTCTTGACCCGAGGGCGCCGGGCGATCTTTTCGAGACCGAGCGCCCGCGCAGCGCTGAGCCCCGGCGCGGCCACCCGCAGCCGTCCGGGCCGGGTGAACAGCTCGAACACCAGCCGGCGGTGGGCCTTCTCGACCGGAGGCCGCTCGGCGTTGCGCTCGACCTGCGCCCGTGCGTCCTCCAGCAGCTTGTCGTACTGGACGCCCGACGGACAGGCGGTCACGCAGGCCATGCAGCCCAAACAGTTGTCGAGGTGCTCCACGAGCGGGCCCGACACCTCCTCGTGACCCTCCTTCATCAGCACGATGCGCCCGCGCGGGGAGTCCATCTCCTCGCCCCACAACACGTAGGTCGGGCAGGTGGGAAGGCAGAAGCCGCAGTGCACGCAGTCGTCGATCAGCTCGAGCTGCGGTGCGCGCGTGTCGTCGTAGCCGCTCACAGGCCTCCCACGTAGGTCCCCGGGTTGCAGATCCCGGCTCGGTCGAAGCCGTCCTTCAGGCGGCGCATGAGCTCGAGACCGCCGCCCTCGGACGGTCCCCAGGGATCGACCTCCATGCCAGCGGGCCGGTCGAGCACCACGCACGGGGACGGGCGCAGCTCGGAGCGCAGCGTCTCGATCGCCTCGGCCGAGGCGCCGGGCAGCCGTACCCAGTAGAGACCAAGGGGCGCGCGGCCCACGAGGCTGCCGCCGGCTCGCTCCACCGCGGCCACCAGGCCGGAGAGCTGGGTCGGGAGCCCCGAAACGCGGACCACGGTGTCGTCCTCGTCCGCCGCCCGCTGGCCGGCGCGCTGCTTCTTCCAGAGCGTTTCGTCGTCCTCCACGATCTCGGCCGGCAGCCCGGCCTCGCCGAGCAGCCGCGCAGCCGACTCCGCCTGGGGCCTGGGCGCGGCCCCGGCGAAGCGGACGAGCACCGCGCCGGACCCTTCCTTCCAACGGACGTCGAAGCCCGCGTGCTCGAGCGGTTCGCGCGCCAGGGCGATGGCGGCGCGGCCGAGGTCGGCGGCATCGTCCACCGAACCGATCGCGGTGGCGCTCTCCGGCTGCAGGGGGTGAAGGCGGATGGACACCTCGACGATGGCCCCCAGCGTCCCGAACGAGCCGGCGAAGAGCTTGGCCAGGTCATAGCCGGCCACGTTCTTGATCACCTTGCCGCCGCTCTTGGCCAGCGTGCCGTCGGACAGCGCCACGCGCATGCCCACCACCAGGTCGCGCACCCCGCCGTAGCGCGAGCGCAGCGGGCCGGAGTCAGCCGTGGCGATGACGCCGCCGATGGTGGCTCCGTCGTCAGGGGGGTCGAGCGCCAGCATCTGGCCTTCTTCGCCGAAGGCGGCTTGCGCGGTGGCCAGCGGGACGCCGCTCTCGAGGACCGAGGTCAGGTCGCCGGCGTTGTGCTCGATGATCCGGTCCAGGCCGGCGGTGGGCACGTCGGTGACCGGCTCGGGGGCCGGGGCGGCCCAGCCGAGCTTGGTGGCGCCGCCCACGAAGCGGACCGGCGTGCCGGCCTCGCCGGCGGAGCGCAGCAGGCTCGCCATCTCCTCACGTGTGGACGGTGCTTGGGCGACCTCCATCACATGCGCTCGGCCAGGCCCGCCTGCTCGAGCGGGTGCCGGCGGTAGGGACCGGGCACCTCCCCGCACAGCCGCGGGGTGGGCATGACCTTGCCCGGGTTGGCGCGCTGCTCGGGATCGAAGGCGCAGCGCAGCCGCTGGAAGACCGACAGATCCCGCTCGTCGAACATCGACGGCATGTAGCGCTTCTTGTCCACGCCCACGCCGTGCTCACCGGTGATCGAGCCGCCGGCGTCCACGCACACCTTCACGATCAGGCCGGCGAGCTCCTCGGCGCGCTCGGCCTCGCCGGGCTTGCTGCCGTCGTAGCACACGAGCGGATGCAGGTTGCCGTCACCGGCGTGGAAGACGTTGGCCACCTGGAGGTCGTGCTCCTTGGCCAGGTCGTCGATCTGGCCGAGCACCTCGGCCAGCCGGGTGCGGGGGATGACGCTGTCCTGCACGTAGTAGTTCGGGGCCACACGGCCCATGGCCGCGAAGGCCGCCTTGCGGGTGCGCCAGATCAGGGCGCGCTCGGCCTCGTCCTCGGCCACCCTCACCGAGTTGGCTCCCGCGTCCTCGCAGATCTTCACCACTTGGTCGAAGCGGGCCTCGCACTCGGCCTCCGAGCCGTCCAGCTCCACCACCAGGGCGGCCCCGGCGTCGGTCGGGTAACCCGCGTTGGTGGCGCCCTCGGCGGCCCGGATCGAGAGATTGTCCATCATCTCGATCGCCCCGGGCGTGATGGCCGCGGACACGATCTCCGACACCACCTCGCCCGCCTGCACGGTCGAGTCGAAGAAGGCCACCAGGGTCCGCACCGCTTCCGGAGCCGGAACCACGCGCAGCCAGATGCCGGTGGCGATGCCAAGGGTCCCCTCCGAGCCGACGAAGGCGCCCATGAGGTCGTAGCCGGGATGGTCGAGCTCGCGGCCGCCGACGCTGATCTGCGATCCGTCCGGAAGCACCAGCTCGAGCCCGGTGACGTAGTTGGTGGTGAAGCCGTACTTGAAGCAGTGGGCGCCGCCGGAGTTCTCGGCCACGTTGCCGCCGATCGTGCACACGATCTGGCTCGACGGGTCCGGCGGGTAGAAGTGACTGGGCCCGACGGCCTCCGAGACGGCGATGTTGGTCACGCCCGGCTCGACCAGCACGCGGCCGTTGTCGAGATCGATCTCGAGGATGCTGCGCATGCGCGACAGGCCGATCAGCACCCCGTCCTCCACCGGCATCGCGCCGCCGGACAGGCCCGAGCCGGCACCGCGCGCCGTCCACGGCATCTCGGCCTCGTGACAGGCCCGCACCACCTCCGCGACCTCGTCGGCGGAGCCGGGCAGGATCACCATCGCGGGGGTGGAGGCGTACTGGAGCAGACCGTCCGACTCGTAGGTGGCGAGCCGGCGCGGGTGGGTGATCACGTGCTGCTCGCCCACCACACCCTCGAGCCGGCCCGCCAGGGCCTGGCTGGCCGCGGCCGTCGTCACTTCACGACCATCCAGTCGAGGACCGCAGTGGACTGCAGGTAGACGAGTACGCACATGGCGAGCACGAGCACGAGGCTCCAGCCCAGCACCTTACGGAACAGATCACCCTCCTGACCGGCCATACCCACCGCCGCCGCGCCAATCGCGAGGTTCTGCGGCGAGATCATCTTCCCGAGCACACCGCCCGAGCTGTTGGCCGCCGCCAGCAGGGTGGGGGAGATGCCCGCATCCTCGGCCGCTGTGACCTGCAGTGCGCCGAACAGCGCGTTCGACGAGGTGTCCGAGCCGGTCACCGCCACACCCAGCCAGCCGATGATCGAGGACAGGAAGGCGAAGAAGTCACCCGCGCCGGCGGCCCAGAGGCCGATCGTGATCGTCTGTCCGGACTGGTTCATCACGTAGGCCAGCGCGAGCACGGCCGACACGGTCAGGATCGCCCACTTGAGCTGGTCGAACGAGGCGCCGGCGACCTTGAGGGCGCGGCCGGGCGAGACGCGCAGCACCGCATGGTGAGCAGGCCCGAGATCAGCAACAGGGTGCCGGCCGCGGGCAGCCAGTTGAGGTTGTAGGTCAGCGAGCTGAGCGCCTCGCCCTCGGGAGTGACCACGTCCAGGCCGGGCCACTGGAAGGTGGTGGTCCAGGGCGACTCGGCCAGCGCGTCCTTGACCGCCGGGATCTGCGCGATCGAGAAGATGACGATGATGATCAGGTAGGGCGAGTAGGCGCGCAGCACGTCGGCGGGCGGATCCTTGACCGTGTCGTCGCGACGCCGCACCTCCTCCTCCATCGCGGGATCGTGACCCTCCGCTCCGGCCACGGCGGGCCGGCCGATGCCGCCGTTGTCGTCGGCCTCGCCGGTGAGCGGCTCGGACGGCTCCCACACCCGGAGCAGCAGCACGATCGAGCCGGTGGCCAGGAGCGAGGCGACGATGTCGGTGAGCTCCACCGAGACGTAGTTGGAGCAGAGGAACTGGGCGAGCGCGAAGACGAACCCTCCGACCACGGCGGCCGGCCAGGCCTGACGGATGCCGCGCGCGCCGTCGACCATGCCGATCAGAGATCAGCGGCACGACCAGTGCGAGGAACGGTGTCTGTCGGCCGACCATTGCGCCGAGGTCGTCCTTGGGCAGGCCGGTGATCTCGGCCAGGGTCACGATCGGGATGGCGATGGCGCCGAAGGCCACCGGCGCGGTGTTGGCCACCAGCGCGACCGAGGCCGCCTTGATCGGCTTGAAGCCGAGCGCGATCAGCATCACGGCGGTGATGGCGACCGGGGTGCCGAAGCCCGCGAGCGCCTCGAGCAGCGCGCCGAAGCAGAAGGCGATGATCACGGCCTGCACGCGCTGGTCGGTGGAGATCGCGCCGAACGACCGTCTCAGCACCTCGAAGTGGCCGGTCTCGACGGTCATGTTGTAGATCCAGATGGCCGCGACGACGATCCACATGATCGGGAACAGGCCGAACACGGCGCCCTCGCTGGCCGAGAGCAGCGTCTGGTCGATCGGCATCCCGTAGACGATCAGCGCCACGAGCATCGCCACGCCGAGCGCGACCAGCGCCGCCCACTGCGCGGCGACCTTCAGCCCGCCGAGAAGAACGAACAGCACGAGCACGGGGAGCACCGCGAAGATCGAGCTGAGACCAAGCGAGCTCGATACCGGATCGAAGTCCTGCGTGTACACGGTGTGGTCCCCCCTCGTAGCGTTTCTCACGTTGCGGGTTGCCCCGGGCCCGCATCGGGGAAACTCTTTGTGTGCAATTGGGTCTGTTCGTCACCTGCCTGGGCGACACCCTGTTTCCTGGAGTGGGGCAATCCACGGTCCGCCTCCTCGAGCGACTCGGCCACCAGGTGGACTTCCCGTTCGAGCAGACCTGCTGCGGCCAGATGCACCTGAACTCCGGGTACGCCCGCGAGGGCGAGGCGCTGGCCCGCCGGACCGGGGCGGTGCTGTCCGGTTACGACGCGGTCGTCTGCCCGTCCGCGTCGTGCGCGGGAACGCTGCGCGAGCAGCTCGACGGCGACGCCCCTCCCGTACACGAGCTGTCCGAGCTGCTGGTGGACGTGCTGGAGCTGGAGGACGTAGGGGCGTACTTTCCCCACCGCGTGACCTACCACCCCACCTGCCACTCGCTGCGCACGCTGCACCTCGGTGACCGCCCGCAACGGCTGCTGCGCTCGGTGCGCGGCATCGACCTGGTGGAGCTGCCTCAAGCCGAGGAGTGCTGTGGCTTTGGCGGGACCTTCGCGGTCAAGAACGCCGACGTGTCGACGGCGATGCTCTCGGACAAGCTGCGCTCGGTGCTCGACACGCGCGCGGAGGTGCTGTGCGCGGTCGACTCCTCATGTCTGATGCACATGGGCGGGGGGCTGTCGCGCGGGCGCACGGGCGTGCGGGCGGCGCACCTGGCCGAGATCCTGGCCGCCACGGACGAGGCACCGCGGTGAGCTTCCCGGCCGCCGCCCGCGAGGCCCTGGCGAACACGCAGCTGCGGGCCAACCTGGGCCGGGCCACACGCACTATCCGCGACAAGCGCGCCCGGGTCGTGGCGGAGCTGCCGGACTGGGAGGAGCTGCGGACCGCGGGCGCCGAGGCCAAGGACCGCGCGCTCATGCGGCTGGACGCCGAGCTGGAGCGCCTCGAGGCCGCGGTGGAGGACGCGGGCGGGAAGGTGCACTGGGCGGCTGACGGCGACGAGGCCTGTTCGATTGTCTCGAGGATCGCGCGCTCCCACGGCTTCGACGAGCTGGTCAAGGTCAAGTCGATCGCCTCCGACGAGATCAAGCTCAACGAGGCGCTGGCGGCGTCGGGGATCAGCGCCGTGGAGACCGACCTGGCCGAGCTGATCGTGCAGCTCGGCGACGACCAGCAGTCGCACATCCTCGTGCCCGCCATCCACCGCAACCGGGCGGAGATCCGTGAGCTGTTCCGGCGCGAGCTCGACCGGCCGGACCTGACCGACGAGCCGGCGGCGCTGGCCGAGGCCGCCCGCCTGCACCTGCGGCAGAAGTTCCTGTCCGCCCGCATGGGAGTGAGCGGCGCGAACTTCGCGCTGGCCGAGACCGGCACCGTCTGCGTGGTCGAGTCCGAGGGCAACGGCCGCATGTGCACCACGCTCCCGGAGGTGCTGGTGACCCTCATGGGAGTGGAGAAGATCCTGTCGAGCTGGCGCGACATGGAGGTCTTCCTGCAGCTGCTTCCGCGCTCCTCCACCGGTGAACGGATGAACCCCTACACCTCGTTCTGGAGCGGGGTGCGCGAGGGCGACGGGCCTCGTGAGTTCCATCTCGTGCTCCTCGACAACGGCCGCACCGACGCACTGGCCGATGAGGTGGGACGCCAGGCCCTGCGCTGCATTCGCTGCAGCGCCTGCCTCAACGTCTGCCCCGTCTACTCGCGGGTGGGAGGGCACGCCTACGAGTCGGTCTACCCCGGGCCGATCGGGGCGATCCTGACCCCGCAGCTGGAGGGCATGGAGGCCGCCGGGTCATTGCCCTACGCGTCGTCGCTGTGCGGCGCGTGCGGCGAGGTGTGCCCGGTGAAGATCGAGATCCCGCGGCTGCTCGTCCATCTGCGGACCCGGGAGCGCGACGAGGCGTCGCCGGCGGACCCGGAGGCGCTGTCCATGAAGGGGCTGTTCCGGGCGTTCTCGACCCGTGAGGGCTACGAGCGGGCCCAGAAGCTGGCCCGCCTCGGCAGCCGCCCGCTGGCCCGCAACGGCAAGCTGCCCAACGTGCCCGGACCGCTGGCCGGCTGGACGATGTCGCGCGACCTGCCCGCCCCGGCCAAGGAGAGCTTCCGCGACTGGTGGCGACGCACGCGCGGCGAGCCCGATGCCGCCCCGCCGGTCACGCGAGCTACGTTGAGCCCGGCATCGGGACCCAATGGGCGCAGGAGGCCCGGCCCAACACCGGCGGGCGATTCCCGCGCGGTGGTACTGGAGCGAGTGCGCGCCGCTCTCAAGGCTTCCGTGGACGCCGAGCCCGCCGCGGCCGAGCCCGCCTACCGCACCACCGACGACCGCTCCCATGAGGAGATCGTCACCGTCTTCGCCGAGCGCGTGGCCGAGTACCAGGCCACGGTCGACCGCGTCGGCGAGGCCGAGCTGCCCGAACGCGTAGCGGCTCTATGCGAGGAGCACGGTGCGCGCCGGCTGGGCGTGCCCGCCGGCCTCCCCGGCGATTGGCGCCCCGACGGCGTCGAGCTGATCGAGGACGACGGCCTCTCACCGGACGACCTCGACGAGCTCGACGGGGCCCTCACCGGCTGCGCGGCCGGCATCGCCGAGACCGGCAGCTTCGTGCTCGACGGCGGGCCCGGCCAGGGCCGGCGGGCGCTCACCCTCGTTCCCGACCTGCACATCTGCGTCGTGCGCGAGGACCAGATCGTCGGCCTCGTGCCGGAGGCCGTGGACCGGCTCGAGCCGGCGGTGCGCGAGGGGCGCCCGCTGACGTTCGTGTCCGGACCCTCCGCAACCTCGGACATCGAGCTCGACCGCGTGGAGGGGGTGCACGGGCCGCGAACGCTGTTGGTGCTGGTGGTGCGCTGAGGGTTTCGTCCCAATGGGGGCCGGGAACCGGTCTGGCCAAAGGGAGGAGAGGCTTGAGCACCACCGAGGCGCCGACCACGCAGCAGAAGGAGCACGCTCCGGAGATACCGGCCAAGAACCTGCCGCCGGTCCCCTACAAGGACCTCCCCGAGGTGCCGCCGCTGCGCAAGATCCTCGGCCCCAGCATCATCCTCGTCGGCGTCGGCATCGCCACCGGCGAGTACATCCTCTGGCCCTACATCTCTTCCCAGGTCGGCCTCGTCTTCCTGTGGGCCGTGCCGCTGGGCGTGCTCATGCAGTACTTCATCAACATGGAGGTCGAGCGCTACACGCTTGCCACCGGGGAGACCGCCGTGGCCGGCTTCATCCGCATGTGGAAGCCGCTCGGGATCGTGATGTGCCTGTGCGCGCTCATCCCCAACATCTGGCCCGCCTGGGCCGTGAGCTCGGCGACGGTGCTCACCTTCCTGACCGGCGGGGGCGACCCGAACGTGATCGCGATGTGCGCCCTGCTGGCCATCGGCATCACCCTCAGCGCCTCGCCGGTCGTCTACCAGACGCTCGAGAAGATCCAGTTCGTGAAGATCGGCGCGGTGCTGCTGTTCCTGGTCGTGGCGATCTTCGCGGCCATCGGAGCGTCGGACTGGGGCGACACGAGCGACGCGGTCACCCACTTCGGCCAGTTCCCCGGCGAGCTCGAGATCGCCCTGATCTTGGGTGCCTTCGCCTTCGCGGGAGCCGGCGGCACGAACAACCTCGTGCAGTCCAACTGGATCCGCGACAAGGGTTTCGGCATGGGCAAGTACGCGCCCCGCATCGTGTCGCCTGTCACGGGCGAGGAGGAGGCCGCGCCGGCCACCGGCGTGACCTTCAAGCCCAACGAGGAGAACATGCGCCGCTGGAACGACTGGTGGTCGGCGGCCAACAAGGAGCAGTTCTTCTCCTTCTTCGTGATCGGCACGCTCACGATCATCATCTTCTCGATGGTCGCCTACTCAACGGTGTTCGGACAGGACATCGGCGAGGATCTCGACTTCATCCAGGGCGAGGGCAACGCGCTCAAGGAGAGCGTGGGCAGCTGGTTCGGCACGCTGTTCTGGGCCATCGGGGCGCTGTCCCTGTTCGCGGCCTCGATCGGCATCGCCGACTACGTGTCACGCCTCGTGGCCGACGTGCTCAAGGTCGGCTACCTGCGCGACTCGAAGACGTGGTCGGAGTCGCGCATCTACCACTGCATCGTCTGGACCATCGTCGATCTTCGGCTTCGCGATCCTGCTGGCCGGGTTCGACCAGCCGCTCGTCCTCACCGTGCTCGCGGCGTCGCTGTCCGGTGTGGTGATGTTCATCTACAGCGGCCTGCTGATCCGGCTCAACCGTGCCTTCCTGCCCCACCCGATCAAGATCCGCGGCGTCCGGCTGGGCGCGCTCGCCTGGTGCTTCGCCTTCTTCGGGGTGTTCTCGGTGATCTACTGCATCGAGCAGTTCAAGCAGCTGTTCTGAGATGAACCGCCTCGCTGTGCGCGTGCTGATGGCCCTCGCTCTCTGGGCGCTGCTCATCGGCGTGGCCGCGGTCACCGGCCTGCTGGCCTAGACGGTCAGGGGCCGACCACCCTTCCCACCTCCAGCGCCGTGAGCTTCTGGTCCTCGGCCACGAATTCCTCGCCGGGCTGCTCGGTGCATCGAAGCGCGATGCGCGGATCCACGAAGCGGTCGTCGGTGAACACGGCGGTGAGCGCCTGCGCCTCCGAGTCTGCGGGATCGTCGTTCGTGCCGAGGTGGTGGCGCGTCTCGTCCAGGAGGGCGTCCGGCCCCGTGCTGCTGTCGAGCACCAGGCCGCAGCGGTTGTGGTCTTCGGGGTCCTGGGGATTCATGGAGTCGATGACGAGCTTCGCCTGGACCAGCCAGTTCCGCCGCTGCTCGGGCTCGAGCGGGCCGCCGGGAGCCGTCCGCTGGCCCGTGTTCGCGCCGCTGTTGGTGCTCGTGTCGAGCCGCACCGACCGCAGGTTCCGGCAGGCCGTCAGGTCCGTACCGTCACAGCTCGGCACAAAGGACTCGGCGCTCTCGGCCACCTTCATGTCGCCGAGCAACGCCGACCGGGCCTGCGTCGCCATGTCCGCGACCTTGATCGTCTCGCCGCGGATCTCCGAGCTGCGGACCGCGTCCTTCTTGATCTGTGGGGCCCCGACGCTGTCGCGTTCGAGGGTCGCGGCGGCCACCGCGGTGCCGCCCAACGCCACGAACAGGGCGATGCTGGCAGCGATGTTGGAGTAACTGAGGTGCTTCTTGAACATGGTGATCCTTTCGCGTATGAGGAGAGGCCGGCCCGACCCGCGTCCAGCGGGCCGGGCCGAGCCGCCTAGGGGCAGTTGACGATCTGGTCGCCGGCCTGGCCGCCGCCGTCGCAGAACAGGTCGACCCCGGCGCCGCCGTTGATCGCGTCGTCTCCCTCACCGCCGGTGAGGGAGATGTCGGCACCGCGCCCGCCGTCCACCTCGTCGTTGTCGTCCTGGCCGTTCACGCGGTCGGCTCCACCGCCGCCACGCAGGATGTCGATGTCGTCGCTGCCGGACACGATGTCGTTGCCGGGGCCGCCATCCATCACGTCTTCGTCGTCGTTGCCCTGCAGGTTCTTGTCGTTGCCGCGACCGCCGAAGACGACGTCGTCGCCGTCGCCGCCCTGGACGATGAACTCGGCGTCGTCGCCGCCGTGAACCACGTCGTCGCCGGGGCCGCCCCGCACGTCGTCGACGTCGTCGCCGCCGTGCGCCTTGTCGTTGGCCTCTCCGCCGGCCAGGGTGTCCTCACCGTCCCGCCCGAGCAGCGTGTCGCTGCCGTTGGAACCGTCAAGTGTGTCGCCCTCCGAGCCGCCGTCGAGACGGTCTCGGCCCCGTCCGCCATCGAGGGAGTCGACGCCCTTCGCGCCCTTCAGCGTGTCGCCGCCGTCCTCGCCGAGGACCGTGTCGTCGTTGTCGCCGCCGGTGATGGAGTCGTTGCCGTTGCCGCCGCAGATGGTGTCGTTGCCGCCCTTGCCGCGGATGTCGTCGTTGCCGTCGAGTCCGGCGATGATGTCGGGGCCGGGGGTGCCCTCGAGCGTGTCCGCTCCGGGGCCTCCGACCTGTGTCGGCACCTGACCGTCGCACAGGACGATCGGAATCCCGGCCGGGGGCACCTGCTCGAGTTCCCCGGTCTGGGCGACGGCGACGGGAGCCCCGATGATGAGGGCTCCGCTGACCACTGCTGTGAGGATCTTCCTGCGCTGCATGAAGCATCCCTTCTTGCGAGTCCGGCCTTATTCGGCCGCTTGGGGACTGGACCCGATCGGGGCGGGGTAATTCCTCTCCGTGTCCCATGTCACGTGCCCCGCCCAGAACGGGCGCTAGATGAAGATCACCTCCCTCGAGACCTTCCCGGTGCCGCCGCGGTGGCTGTTTCTCAAGCTGTCGACCGACGAGGGACCCTCGGGCTGGGGCGAGCCGGTGGTCGAGGGTCGGGCGGGCACGGTGGCCGCAGCGGTCGAGGAGCTCTCCGGCTATCTCGTCGGCACCGACCCGTTCCGGATCGAGGACCACTTCCAGGTGTTGCGGCGGGCCGGCTTCTATCGCGACGGGCCCGTGCTCACCAGCGCTCTTTCAGGCATCGAGCAGGCCCTCTGGGACGTGAAGGGCCGGGCGCTCGGCGTGCCGGCCTGGGAGCTGCTCGGTGGTCGTGCCCGTGACTCGATTCGCACCTACGCCTGGATCGGAGGCGACCGCCCGCGGGACGCGGTAGAGGCCGCGGGGGCGCGGATCGAGGCCGGCTTCGGCGCCGTGAAGATGAACGCCACGGCCGAGCTCGGCCACGTGGAGTCTCACTCCGCGATCGACTCGGCGGTGGAGCGGGTGGCGGCGGTGCGGACCGCTCATCCCGGTCTCGATGTCGCGGTGGACTTCCACGGCCGGGTCCACCGCGCGATGGCCCGCCCGCTGCTGCGTGCGCTGGAGGAGTGGCGGCCGCTGTTCGTGGAGGAGCCGGTGTTGCCCGAGCACCCGGGTGCGCTGCGCGAGCTGCGCCGCCACACCGACCTCCCGCTCGCCACCGGCGAGCGGCTCTACACGCGGTGGGGCTTTCGCGACCTGCTCGCCGAGGGCGCGGCCGACATCGTCCAGCCCGACGTCTCCCACGCCGGCGGCATCCTCGAGCTGCGAAAGATCGCGGCCATGGCCGAGGCCTACGACGTGGCCGTGGCCCCGCACTGCCCGCTCGGCCCGATCGCGCTGGCCGCGTCGCTGCAGCTCGATGCCTGCACGCCCAACGCGTTCATCCAGGAACAGAGTTTGGGCATCCACTACAACGCAGGCGCCGACCTGCTCGACTACGTCGTCGATCCCGAGCCGCTGACGCTGCACGAGGGTGCGCTCGCAGTGCCCACGGGTCCCGGCCTGGGCATCGAGGTCGACGAGGAGCGGGTGCGCGAGGCGGCGCGCGAGCCTCACGATTGGCGCGGCCCGGTGTGGCGCCACGCGGACGGCACGCTCGCCGAGTGGTAGACCCCGGCTCATGACGAGGTTCACGATCCACGCCGCCCTCACCACGCCCTACCGCGAGGACGGGTCGGTGGACCTCGACGCGCTGCGCAGCCACGTCTCCCTCCTGCAAGACGACGGCCTGGACGGCCTGGTGCCCGCCGGTACCACCGGCGAGGGGCCGCTGCTCGAGGACTCGGAGGTGGCGAGCGTGGTGGCGGCCGCCGTCGAGGCGGCGGAGGGGCGCATGGAGGTGATCGCTCACGTCGGCCGCGCGTCCACGGCGGCCACCGTGCGCGTGGGCCGGGAGGCGGCCAGCGCCGGCGCCGACGCCCTGATCGCCGTCACGCCGTGGTACTACCCCCACGGCTCGGATGCCCTGCTCAGCCACTATCGCGCCCTGATGGAGGAGGCGAGCCCAACGCCGGTGATGGCCTACTCCTTTCCCGACAGAGCCGGCTACGGCCTGCCCGCCGAGGTGCTGGACACGCTCGCGGGTGAGGGGTTGGCCGGTCTCAAGGACTCCAGCAAGTCGGCCGAGCAGTACGCCGAGTACCTCGACGTCGCCCGCCGCCACGAGCGCCTGCGCGTGTTCGTCGGCTCTGAGCGGCTCACCCTCGAGGCGCTGAACGGAGGAGGAGCCGGCGCGATCTCGGCGCTCGCCAACGCCCGCGCCGACGTGCTGCTGCGCGTACGCGACGAGCAGAGCGAGGAGGCCCAGGGAGCGGTCGATCGCGCACGCGACGAGCTGCCCGGACTAAGGGACGTGAAGGGGGCGGTGTCGCTGCGTCTGGCCGAGCGCGGACACACATACTCACCCGCCACGCGAGCCCCGCTCTGAGCCGTGGGCGACACCGTGCTCACCGTCGGGGAGACGATGGCCCTGCTCGACCCCGCCGACGACGGCCGGCCGCGGTCCGGCGCCCGCTACACGCTCAGGGTGGCCGGCGCGGAGTCGAACTTCGCCATCGCCCTCGCCCGCCTCGGCGTGAACAGCCGCTGGGTGTCGCGCACCGGCGCCGACCGTCTCGGCGAGATGGTCCGCGCCACGCTGTCCGGCGAGGGCCTCGACCTGAGCTTCGCGACCGTCGACCGGGAGGCCCCGACAGGGCTGTTCATCAAGCACCGTGACGCCGGGACGACCGAGGTGGCCTACTACCGCGGCGGGAGCGCCGCCTCCCGGCTGGCCCCCGGCGACGTGCCCGACGCGGCCTTCGAGGGCGTCGGGTTGCTGCACGTCACGGGCATCACGCTCGCGCTCTCCGAGCCGGCCCGCGCGCTGGTGCACGACTTGGTGAGGCGGGCGAGCGGGCTCGGCGTGGCCGTTCAGTTCGATCCCAATCACCGCCCGCCCCTGTGGGACAGTCCGGCGGCCGCGCTCGAGGCCCAGCGCCCGCTGCTCGGGGCGGTGGACTGGTATCTGTGCGGAGAGGGCGAGGCCTCGCTCATCTTCGGGGCCGGCGGGGACCGGGACCTGATCGAGCGCATGCGCGCAGAGGGCGTGACCCACGCGGTGGTGCGCACCCAGGCGGCACACGCTCTGGTGGTCACACCCGAGGGCGTCGAGCCGGTGGAGCCACCAGCCTCGGCGGAGTCGGTGGTGGATGACGTGGGCGCCGGCGACGCCTTCGCGGCCGGCTTCGCCCTCGGCCTCATGCGGGGCTGGGAGCCCGGCGCGTGCGCCCGCGCCGGGCACGTGATCGCAGCCCACGCCCTGAGGGGAACGGGCGACTGGGAGACCCTTCCGCATCTCGACGCCGTGGCCGCCGAGCTCGAGCGCGTGGCTGCGCGACACTAGACCCGTGGCCACGGTCTACCTCGGTACCTCGGATTTCGCCGCCGCCGTGCTCGACCGGCTCGCCGCCACGGCGCACCGGCCGGTGCTGGTGGTCACCCGGCCCGACCGGCCTCGGGGCCGCGGCCGCCGGCTGGCGGCACCGCCCGTGTCCGAGACGGCCGGCCTGCTGGGCATCGAGGTGATGCAGCCGGAGGACGTGAACGGAGAGGAGGCACGGGCGGCGATCGCCGCGGCGCGGGCCGAAACGGTGGTCATCTGCGCCTTCGGGGCCCTGATCAAGGAGCCGCTGCTGTCCGAGCACGAGCTGCTCAACGTGCATCCCTCGCTGCTGCCGCGCTGGCGCGGCGCCGCGCCGGTCGAGCGCGCGATCGAGGCCGGCGACGAGGACACCGGTGTGACGATCATGAAGCCCACGGCCGAGCTCGACGCCGGGCCCATGTGCCTGCAGCGGCCCGAGCCGATCGGACCCGACGACGACTACGGCAGTCTGGCCGCACGGCTGGCCGAGCTGAGCGGCGAGCTGCTGGTGGAGGCGCTCGATCTGCGACCGCCGTTTCGCGAGCAGCCGGACGATGGCGCCACCTACGCCGACAAGATTGAGGCGGCCGACCGGCTGCTCGATCCGGGCCGCTCCGCCGCGGAGCTGGAGCGACGCGTGCGCGCGCTCCGGCCGCACATCGGCGCGTACCTCGAGTTGCCCTGGGACGAGCGCCTCGGGGTCGTGCGAGCCTCGCTCGTTCCTGAGGAGGGGCCGCCCGCGGGCAGCCTCGAGGTGCGCGACGGGCGCCTGCTCTACGGCACCGCCACCGGAGCACTCGACCTGCTCGAGGTCCATCCCGCGGGGAGGCGCCCGATGATGGTGGACGACTGGCTGCGCGGCCACGCCGCCCGGCTGTCGGGCGGCGCGACCGGCTAGCGTTGACCGAGCGATGCCGGTGAGCGACGAGGAGAGAATCGATCTCGGCCCGATCTGCCCGGACTGCGGCGAGCCGTGGCTGCGCGGCACGAACCTGGCCGGGCGCTACCGGTGCGTGTCGTGCCTGCACCGCTTCGAGCTGCGCTCCGAGTGCCCCAACTGCCTCGCCCACTCGACCATCGCCCGCATGTCGGACACGGCGAACGTGATCTGCCGCAACTGCGGCGAATCCATGCTTCAGCCCATCTGATTCCGTTCCCGGCGGTGCTTCGCCAGCTCACACCGGTCGCAGCGGACTACGAGACCGGCGTGTTCACCGGCAGCGGCGATGGCACGGTCGAGGGCCAGGTGATCCCGGTCGACATCAACCTCACGCCACCGCGTGCGTCGACGAGCGGCTGCGAGGCCGCCGACTTCGCCGGGCTGGACTTCAGCGGCCCGACGGACATCGCGCTGGTCCAGCGCGGCACCTGCTTCTTCGGCACGAAGGCGTATTACGCCGAGCAGGCGGGCGCCGAGGCGGTGATCATCTTCAACCAGGGCAACACGCCGGATCGCGAGGGCCTGATCGTCGCGGACGGCACGAGCGTGGATCCACCAATACCGGGCGCCCCCGGCCCAGTCACCCATGGCATCCCGGTCGTGGGCGCGAGCTTCGCTGACGGCGTCGCGCTGGCACAGCCGGGGTCGACCGCTTTCGTCCGGGTGCTCCCAGCGGAGACCCGCACGGACTACAACGTCATCGCGGAGATGGAGGGCAAGAACGACGCCAACGTGGTGATGGCCGGCGCCCATCTGGACAGCGTCATCGAGGGGCCGGGGATCAACGACAACGGCTCCGGTTCGGCTGCGCTGTTGGAGACGGCCCTGAAGATGTCCAAGGTGAACCCGGAGAACACCGTGCGGTTCGCTTGGTGGGCCGCTGAGGAACAGGGCCTGGTCGGCTCGACGGACTACGTCGCGGGGCTGTCACAGGCCGAGCGCGACCGCATCGCCCTGTACCTGAACTACGACATGGTCGGCTCGCCGAACTACATCTTCATGGTGTACGACGCGGACCAGTCCACGTTCGAGGCGCCGGTGGCCATCCCGCCGGGATCGACGGCGATCGAGGACCTGTACGAGTCGTACTACACCCTGATCGGTGAGCCCTACGACGACACCGAGTTCTCGGGACGCAGCGACTATGAGGCGTTCATCCTGGCCGGCATCCCCTCGGGCGGGCTGTTTACCGGGTGCCGAGGAGGTCAAGACGGGGACGGCGCTCCGAACCAGCCGGTGAGCGCGTCGGGGAGCGCCGGGTCGGTGAGGTCTCCCACCCAGGCGACATAGCCGTCGGGCCGGATCAGCGCGGCGGTGGGAGGCGTGACCGCCCCGAGAACCGGAAGCTCCCACGGGCCGTCATATTCGGCGTCGATCAGCTGGACACGGTCTGCCCATGGAGTGATGTCGAGGCCGCCGGGCTCACCGAGGTTGATGAGCACCGGCCGGGCGCCGTGCAGCAGCTCGAAGACCCGCAGCGGGCCGTTGGCGGTGACCAGGTCGAGATCGGGCATCCGGCGTCCGAGCAGCGGGTGTCCCTCGCCGAGGTCGTAGTGAATGTCCAGGCCGAACATCATCGCGGCGAAGCGTCTGCGAGCCTCGTCCGCGCTGAGGAGCTCGGCGGCAATGGTGTCCCGCAAGGCCTCCGTGCGTTCGTCCGGGCGGCGGAGCGCGACGTGCGCCATCGTGGTGCGCAGCACGCGGGCGGCGACCGGGTGACGCTCGTCGTGGTAGGTATCCAGCAGGCTCTCCGGGGATGTCCGGTTGACCACCTGGGCCAGCTTCCAGCCCAGATTCACCGCATCCTGCACGCCGGTCTGCAGGCCCTGTGCGCCGTCCGGGGAGTGCACGTGTGCGGCGTCGCCGGCCAGCAGGACCCGCCGGTCGCGGTAGGCCGCGGCCTGGCGAGTCATATCGGTGAACCTGGAGATCCAGGTGGCACCGTGGACCCCGTAGTCGGTCCCGTATACAGCGATGAGCGCCTCGCTGAGATCGCGCAGAGTGGGCTCGCCCGCGGGTCCGACGTGCCGTTCGGTCACCATGACCCGCACCGGCCCGCTGTCCGCGTAGACCACCTCGCCGTCGCGGATCTCGTACTCGACCCTGCCGAGGCCATGGACGCCGAGGGCGTCCTGGCGGGTGCCCCATTCCGGCTCCTCGGTCAGCGCGACCTCGGCGATCAGACTGCTCGTCGTGGGATCCCACCCGGGGAACTCGATGCCGGCGGCCTTGCGGACCAGGCTGCGTCCCCCGTCGCAACCGGCGAGATACTCCGCCCGCAGGGACTGGCCGTCGGATAGCTCGACGTCCACGCCGGTGTCGTCCTGTGCGAAGCCCGTGACCTCACGCCCGCGATAGACGGTCACCGGCAGCTCGCCGACCCAGCCGGCCAGGATGCGCTCGATGTGGTTCTGCCACAGCCCGAGCGAGTAGGGATGCCGGGTGGGGAAGTCACTGATGTCCAACGAGACCCCGGCGAACTGCCCGACCTGGACCACCTGTCCCTCCGAGAGGAAGCGATCGGAGATTCCACGCTGATCGAGGATCTCGATGGTTCGTGAGTGCAGACCGCCTGCCCGCGAGCCGGGGAGGTCCTGGCTGGACCGCCTCTCGACGACGGCAACGTCGACGCCCCCCAAGGCCAACTCGCCCGCCAGCATCAGCCCCGTCGGACCTCCTCCGGCGATCGCCACCGCGTGCTCGGTCACTGCCATTTCGCCACCCCCATCTCCGTTGCTTCCCGGCCTTGCGGCGGGCGATTATGGGGCATCAGTCGGGGCTTCATGAGGGCCCGGTCTGCGGTATAAATTGGGCCTGGCGAGGATGCCGGTGACCGCTACTGGCGAAGCTCGATCCAGAGCGCCTGCGACGCGCACAGCATCCGGCCCTCGGAGTCGTACAGCGCCGCCGCCGCGTGGCGCTTGCGTCCGTCGCACTCGAGCGCCCAGGACAGGATCGTGTGCGCCTCCCCGGCGCGCACGGGACAGCCGAGCCGCGCGGTGAGACGGGCCAGCACCATAGGGGGCCCGTCGCCGTAGTTGGCCACCGGGGCGCTGGTGGGGCAGTCGAGCGCCGCCCAGACGCCCTCGGGGAGCACGCAGCCGTCGTCGTCGGCCACCGAGTCGCCGGGGGTCCAGGACGCGCCGTAGAGCCCGTCGCGGCCGGGCAGCTCCACGGGGAAGATCAGCATCCCGTCGCCGGGGCTCCGGTCCGGGCCGCACACGAAGCAGGTGGGAAACGGATGCCTCGCCGTCCACTGCTCGCGGCGCTCCTCCTCGGCGCGCGCAACCTCGTCCGCGGGCACGGCGTCGGGCACTTCGAGCAGAAGCTCGGCCGGCCGTCCCTCGGCGACCAGGGTCTCGCCCTCGAAGAGCTCCACGTCCGCGCCGTCGCGCTCGACGGCGAGGGGCGTCTCGAGCGGCGGGGGAGAGCGCAGGGCCACCTCCACCTCCTCGACGCCGACCAGCTGCGCCAAGCGGCCGCAGGTGTAGCCGCCGTTGGCCGAGCCGGGCGGGCCGCTGAAGCGCGCGGGGATGGAGAGCGTCTCGGTCATGCGAGCCGAAGGATCTCAGGCGGTGTGCGAGCGACTGTGACGCCCGGCACGCTCTGGTCCGGTCAGGCCGCTCGAGCGGGGAGCGAGTCGAGCGCCGCGCGCAGATCGCCCACGGTCTGGAAGTCCAGCCCGAGGAGGTGGTCGTGACGATGGCGGACGATGCCGTCCTCGTCCACGATGATCACCGCCCGCTTGGTGCCCACCACAGGCGCGCGGGCCCCGTAGCTCTTGGCCACCTCGCCGCTCTCGTCGGCCAGCAGAGGGACGGTCAGGCTGTGCTTGTCGGCGAAGTCCCGGTGCGAGGACACGCTCTGGCCCGAGATCCCGACGACGGTGGCGTCGAGCGCGCCGAAGGCCTCGGAGTTGTCGCGGTAGGAGCAGAACTGCTTCGTGCAGACCGCCGTGTTGTCGCCGGGGTAGAAGAGCAGGACCACGCGCTCACCGCGGTGCTCCGACAGGCGAAAGCGCCCGTCGGTTCCCTCGAGCTCGAAGTCGGGTGCGGTCTCGCCAAGCTGAGCTTTCTTCGCCATGTGCCGAGGATACGTACGTCAGGTGCTGCGATAGAGCGCGTACAGGGCGGAGCTGAGGCCCACCGCCGCACCGGTGAAGGCCAGCTCCACCTGCAGGACCCGGTCGTCGAGCTCCACCAGCAGCAGGAACAGCACGAACGCCGCCGCGGTGACCACCCACACGGCCGAGGCCTGCCCGGCACGATCATGGGCCAGCAGCGCCTGGTTGAGGGTGGCCGCCGACAGGTAGAGGCCCATGCCGAGCGCGACGAGAACGAGTCCCCAGCGGCCGTAGTCGTACTCGCCCCCGAACAACAGGTTCATCACGGCCGGGCCGGCCGCCAGCATCACCAGCGCCACCGCCCCGGCGAAGCCCGCGATGGCCAGCAGGGTCACGCTCACACTCCTGCGGAACGGGTCCGTCTCGCCCACGGCGCGCAGCCGGGTGAGGTGGGGCAGGATCGCCGTCTGCACCGCCTGGAAGAGGGTGAGGGCGGCCCGGGCGATCAGCAGCACGTTGAACACCACCCCGGCGAGCACCGCCCCCTCGGCGCCGTCCGTGGTGGCCTCCACCAGCAGCGGCCCGGCGTTGAGGAAGGTCTGCTCGCACAGCATCACCAGCAGCACCGCGGCGGCGAAGCCACTACCTCGGGCCAGCGTGAACTCCGGCTCGCGAGCGGAGGGCTCGTCGCGGGCGGCGGCGTCGAGCTGCGCGGGATCGGGGCCCGCGGCGGCGGGAGCGGGCGCCGGGGCCAGGCGGCGCGCAAGCGCCGGGGGCACCACCGCCAGCGAGACCAGGGGGGCGGCGACGATGCCCAGGGCCACCGCCGACTGGCCCTCGAGGATGCCCACGGTCACGGCCAGGGCGAACAGCGTGCGCGACGTCGACTCCATGAGCACGAGGCCGCCGTAGAGGCGGAAGCGCCGGTGACCGGCGAGGTAGCCGCGGGCGAAGTAGCTCGCCGCGTAGGCGAGCACGCCGGCCACGAGGATCCAGTAGAGCGCCGACGAGCCGTCGAACAGCCCGTCCTCGATCGGGCCGCGCAGGGCCAGGGCGACCGCGGCGAACAAGAGCGCCAGGCCCATCTGGATCGTCGCCGCCACGCGCAGGTGATGCGAGCCCTCGATGCCGCGCGCGTCGTGGTCGGCGATCGTGCGCGACAGGAGCTGCTCGACCGGGCGGTAGAGCACCGAGACGGTGATGAACATCGCCGACCACAGCAGCGTGATGCGCCCGTACTCGGCCTCGGGCAGCGCGTGCGAGGCGAGCGAGAAGTAGCTGAACGTGATCAGGCCGGTGAGGCCGATCCCCACCGACAGGATCGCCGCGCCGCGCCCGTAGGAGCCGGAGTCCGAGCTAGCCGTCGAGCCGGACAAGCAGCATGGTCCACGGGAACGGCGAGCGGGCCTCCTCCACCGTCCCGTGACGCGAGAGGAGGGAGACGAAGTCCCGCTTGGACCAGTGGTTCACGTGGCCCGGGGTGTTGCCCAGATCCCGCAGGTAGGCGCCGCGGGCCACGTTGAGCGCCCGCCAGAGTGGCTCGCGCGGAACGGACACCAGCAGGTGTCGCCGGGCCACGCGGGTCATCTCGGCCACGGTGGCCTCGGGCTCGGGCACGTGCTCGAGCACCTCGATGGCCGAGACCAGGTCGAACTCCGAGTCCGAGAAGCTGAGCCGGGTGGCCTCCTCGGCTCTGAACTCGAGGTTGGGCCGGGAGCGCTGCTCCCACTCGGTGCGCAGCTTGGGGTCGTCGAGGTCGATGCCCACCACCCGGCTGCCTGTGCCCCGAGGGGCGTCAGCCCCGACTTGGGTATCACCCAGCCGCTCGGCCCACTCGACGGTGAGCACGCCCTCGCCACAACCCACGTCGAGCACCGACTCCGGCGCGGCGCGCTGCCAGAGCTCGTCGAGGGCGGAGTGAAAGCCGGTCATCAGACGGCGCACCACCGGGTTCGACGATCCGTACTTGTCGAAGGTGTTGCCGGTTGGGACCTCGGTCGTGGCGCCGCCCGTGGTCACAGCTTGAGCGCCTCTCGCTCCTCGGTCTTGCCGGTGGCCCGGCCGGCGTGGGCGCCGGTGGTGCGCGCCTGGCCGCTGTCCTCGGCGCCGGGCTCGTAGTGCGAGGGCTCCACGCCCACGTGCAGCTCGACCCGGCGCACCCGCTCGAGGATGCGCTGCTGGAGCACACGGCTGCCGGCCAGGATGTCGCCCAGCACCCCGAGGGCGGCGAACTGCACGGCGATGATGAACAGCGTCGAGCCGAAGATGATCGACTGGATGTGGCCGTCGCTGTCGCCGGTGACGACGAAGTAGGCGAAGCGCACCCAGAAGAAAGCGCCCACCAGCGCGGTGACCAGCGCGGCGGCCACGAACAGCCGCAGCGGCTCATACAGCGCGTAGATGCGGAAGATCGAGGCCGTGTTGCGGCGCACGTACGACCACATCGAGGGGAACAGCCGCGACTCTCGTGTCTGCTCGTTGGTCCGGATCGGGACGTGGTCCACGGCCACGGTCTGCTTGCCGGCCTGGATGATCGTCTCGAGGGTGTAGGTGAACTTCGAGACCACCTGCAGCTGCAAGGCCGCCTCGCGGTTGTACGCGCGGAAGCCCGAGGTGGTGTCGGGCACGTTGGTGCCGGACGCCCGCCGGACCACCGCGCTGCCGAGGCGCTGCAGCCGCTTCTTCAGCGGCGAGAAGTGCTCGATCTGGTCGGTCTCGCGGTCGCCGATGACCATGTCGGCCTCGCCGGCCAGTATCGGCGCGACGAGCTTGGGGATGTCGCCGCCGAAGTACTGGTTGTCGGCGTCGGTGTTGACGATCAGATCGGCGCCGAGCTTGAGGCAGGCGTCGAGCCCGGCTTGGAAGGCAGCGGCCAGCCCCTTGTTGTTGGTGAGACGCACCACGTGGTGCACGCCGTGCGCGCGCGCGACGTCGACCGTGGCGTCGGTGGAGCCGTCATCGATCACCAGCCACTCCACCTCGTCCACGCCGGCGACCTCACGCGGGAGATCGGCCAGCGTGCCCGGCAGGGTCTCCGCCTCGTCGAGGCACGGGATCTGGATGATCAGCTTCATGGCCGTCCCGTAGCGTAGAACAGGGTCCGGCAGGCTCCGGCCTTCATGACTCTTTCACGCCCTCGTCACGTGGCCTTCACAGTGCCCCGGAGGTCTCGGCCTAGCGTGCCGCCGGACGATGGCGAAGCTGATCGCCGCCTGCGCGGCACTGGCCGGATTGTCCCTGCTGCTGCCGTCGGAGGCGAGCTACGACCAGTGGGCCTGGCTCGTGTGGGGCCGCGAGGCGCTGGCGCTCGAGCTCGACACCACGGGCGGGCCCTCGTGGAAGCCGCTTCCGGTGGCGCTCGCCGCCGTGGTGGCACCGCTGGACGCGCTCGGCAGCGCCGTCCCGCCCGCGCTCTGGATGGTGGTGGCCCGCACCGGCGCGCTGCTGGCGCTCGTGTTCGCCTTCCGCCTGGCCCGGCGCCTGACCGGCCCGGGCCTGCCGGGGATCGCGGCCGGGGCGGTGGCCGCGCTGGCCCTCGCGCTCACGCCGGACGCCTACCAGTTCGCGGCTCACGGCAGCGAGGCGCCCCTGGCCGTCGCGCTGATGCTGTGGGCGATTGAGCGCCACCTGGACGGGAAGCCCGCGCACGCGCTGGTGCTCGGCACGCTCGGCTGCCTGCTGCGTCCCGAGCTGTTCCTGTTCCTGGCTCCCTACGCCGCCTGGGCGTTCTGGACCAAGCCAGGGCTGCGCCCCCTGACGGCCGGGCTGATGCTGCTGCTGCCGCTGGCCTGGCTCGTGCCGGACTGGCTCGGCTCGGGCAACCCGATCGACGGCGCCGAGCAGGCTCGCAGCGAGCCGTTCTGGAGCCTCTCCCACCACGAGTCGCCGTGGAAGCGGGCGACGCTGCGCGTGCACAATCACGTCGGGCCGCTATCGGAGCTGTTGACCCTGGTCGCGGCCGCGGTGGCGCTGTGGCGCAGGCAGGCGGCGGTGCTGGCGCTCGGCGTGGCGGCAGGTGCCGAGGTGGCGCTGTACGTGGCGATGACCGAGGCCGGTTTCTCCGGCAATCCCCGTTACGTGCTGCCGGCGCTCGCGCTCTTCTGTGTCCTGGCCGGGGTGGGGGCGGGCCGGCTGGCCCAGGCGGCCGAGGCGCTGGCGGGGCGCCTGGGCAGCCGGCTGGCGCCACTGGGCGCCGCGCTCGCCGTGGCGCTGATCGGGCTGACCGCCCTTCCGCAGCTCGATCGCAGCATCGGCCGTGTGCGCCTCGAGGCGCGCGAAGTGAGGGTGCGAATGGCTGTGCACGCCGAGCTCGAACGGGCACTCGAGCTGGCCGGGGGCGCCGAGCTGGTCAACCGCTACGGCCCGGCCACCACCAACCGCGCGCTGCAGCCGCATCTGGCCTGGGAGCTCGGGCGACCCCTCGACGAGATCGAGACCGCCCACGGACGCGGGGTCGTGATCAAGGTGTCGGGCAGGGAACGTCTGGCCGGCCGGGTGCGGGTCTGGGGGAGGGCGAAGGAGCGGCCGCTGATGGCCGTGACCGACCGTGCCGAGGTCTACCGCCGCGAAGGCGTTCCGCGCTGGATCTTCATGCGCGGCGTGGCCTGGGCGTTTACACGCTCTTTGCAGGGATTTAACATACCGGTGTCCGGGAGGAGAATCATGCTGTCCCGGGTAGTAACGAGGTAGCTACGCGCGGTTCACCGGCTGGCAACACCTCTGCTAGCCTGCGCCTTCTCTCGACCCCGGCTCTTTGGAGCACCTGAACACGATGACCACCGTTCTCGCTTATCTGGACCCCGGCAGCGGGAGCATGATCCTGCAGATCATCGCCGGCGGTCTTGCGGCGGTCGCCGTTACCGCGAAGCTCTACTGGAACCGCATCCTCAGGTTCCTCCGCATCCGCAAGGACGAGCCCGAGACGACCAAGTCCGTCGAGGCTCAGAGCACCGACTCCGCCTAGCGGCGCAGCCGGGCGCGCCCGCGCGCCAGTCGGCCGGCTGCTCTCATCTGTCGGCTACTCTCCGCGGCCCAGCGGGGTGGTTTCCCGTTCCTCCATGTCCATGCCCGAGACCCACACGCCGAAGCCCGCGCCCGAAGGCCTAGAGCCCGGGTCGTTCCGCGACCCCGAGAGCCGGGTCTTCTACTCCGGCGGGGACGTTTACCGAGCCCTGTCGGCCGACGGCCTGAGCGACTTCGAGGCTCTGCAGGAGGCCGGCCTGCTCGAGCACGAGTACCTGGTGGGCACCGAGCGGGCGGCCGAGATCGCCGCGCTCGAGAACCTGCTCGTCCACAAGCCGGCGGCGGTGCTCAGGCACGAGCGGATCCCGTTCGTCTCGTACCCGTACGAGTGGACGTTCTCGATGCTCAAGGACGCTGCGCTCGTCCAGCTCGACCTGCTGCTCGCCGCTCTCGAGCACGATCTCGTGCTGAAGGACTCCACTCCCTACAACGTCCAGTTCGAGGGTGCGCGGCCGCTGTTCGTGGACATCGGCTCGTTCGAGCGCCTCCGCGAAGGTGAGGCCTGGGTCGGCTACCGGCAGTTCTGCATGCTCTATCTCTACCCGCTCTTGCTCCAGTCGGTGAAGGACGTGCCCTTCCAGCCCTGGTTGCGCGGCTCGATCGACGGAATCACGCCGAGCGAGATGCGGGCCCTCATGTCGTTTCGCGATCGCTTCCGCAAGGGGATGTTCACCAACGTCTTCCTGCACGCGCGCCTTGAGAAGCGCTACGCCGACCGCCCGGGTGAGGTCAAGGAAGAGGTCAAGCGCGTCTTCAAGAAGGAGCTGTTCGTGGCCAACGTGCGCAAGATGCGCAAGCTGGTCGAACGCCTCGACTGGAACCCGCCCGAAGGCGTCTGGACGGCCTACGGCGAGCGCAACAGCTACACCGACGACGATGCGCGGCGCAAGGACGAGTTCGTGCGCGAGGTGGCCACCTCGCGGTCGTGGCCGCTCGTCTGGGACATCGGGGCCAACAACGGCCGCTACTCGCGCATAGCCGCCGAAGGCGCGGGCACGGTGGTGGCCGTGGACGCCGATCAGGGACCGGTGGAGCTGCTCTACCGCGACCTGCGCGACGAGGGCAACCGGCAGATCCTCACGCTCGCGATGAACCTGGCCGACCCGTCGCCCGGCCTCGGGTGGCGCGGGCTCGAGCGCAAGACGCTGGCCCAGCGCGGCGCGCCCGACCTGGTGCTGGCCTTGGCGCTGGTGCACCACGTGGCCATCAGCGCGAACGTGCCCGTGAAGGAGTTCGTGGACTGGCTGGCCTCGCTGGGCTGCGCGCTGGTGATCGAGTTCCCCACGCGCGAGGACCCGATGGTCAAGAAGCTGCTCGCGCCCAAGCGCGACGGCCTTCATCCCGACTACGAGCTGGGCTTCTTCGAGCGCGTCCTGGGCGAGGCCTTCGAGGTCGAGCGCTCGGAGCGCCTCGAGTCGGGCACCCGGGTTCTGTACTACGCCACGCCGAAGCGAGGATGAGCACCGCCGAAGCCGCCGGGCCTCGCCCGCGGAGCCTTCCCCGGGAGGCCGCGTGGGCCTACCTCAACCTCGCCGTGCTGTGGACGTTCGCGGTGGCCCAGCCGCTGTTCGACCTGCTCAAGGACAACCCGGAGTTCTTCGCCGCACGCGGCTCCTCGGGCTTCGACATCATCTCCTTCTCTGTGCTCCTGGTGGCGCTGCCGCCGCTCCTGCTGCTGGGGATCGAGCTGCTGGTGGGGCTGGCCGGGCCGACGGCGCGCCGCGGCGCCCACACCGTGTTGATCGCGATCCTGGTGGCGCTGATCGCGACCCAGGCGCTGAAGAAGGCCTTCGACGCGTCCGACGTGGTGCTGATCGTCCTGTCGCTGGTGATCGGGGGCGCGGTGGCCGCGCTCTGGGCCGCGGCCGAGCCGGTGCGCTCCTTCCTGAACATCCTGTCGCCGGTCCCGCTCGTCTTCCTCGCGCTGTTCCTGTTCAGCGGCTCCATCTCCGAGCTGGCCTTCCCCGACGAGGCCAAGGCCCGCACGATCGGCGGGGTGACCCAGGCGCCCATCGTGATGGTGCTGCTCGACGAGCTTCCGGTGAACACGCTGCTCGACGAGAACGGAGAGCTCGACACCGAGCGCTATCCCGGCTTCGCGGAGCTGGCTCGCAACTCCACCTGGTTCGAGAACGCCTACACGGTCTACGACTCCACCGAGCGCGCCCAGCCGGCGATCATGGACGGCGACCTCCCCACGGAGGACCGCCAGCCCATATCGAGCGACCACCCCAACAGCATCTTCGCGCTGTTCGGGAAGACGCACCGGATGAACGTGTCCGAGGAGGCGACCACCGTGTGCTCGCGCGACCTGTGCGAGGACGACCGCCTCGACGAGTCCTACCCGAGCCGGTTGTCCTCCATGAGCGAGGATCTCGGCCTGGTGTGGCTGCACGTGGTGTCGCCGCCCGACATCGAATCCGACCTGGCCAGCGTGTCCGAGAACTGGGGCAACTTCGGCGGATCGGCCGAGGACGACGCGGAGGCAGGCGACACCGCGAGCGAGAACCGCAACGGCACCCGCACCCGCAGCAACCTCAACGGCGGGCGCCCGGCGCGCTTCCAGGAGTGGATCGACTCGATCAGGCCGGGCCGTCGCCCGTCGCTCAACTTCAAGCACACCCTGCTCCCGCACGTGCCCTGGCAGTACCTCCCCTCGGGAGTCCGCTACCGGCGCCAGCCCAACGACATCATTCCGGGGCTCTCGAACCAGTCCTACGAGGACCAGGGCCAGCTCGACGTCCTGCTGCAGCGCCACTTCCTCCAGACCCAGTTCGCCGACCTCGAGCTGCAACGGCTGTGGGCCAAGCTGAAGGCCGAGGGCCTGTGGGACAAGTCGCTGATCGTGGTCGCGGCCGACCACGGCGTGGCCTTCCCCAAGGCTATGCAGCGACGGCGGATCAACCGGGACACCGCCGCCGAGATCGCGCCCATCCCGCTGTTCATCAAGGCGCCCGGCCAGAAGAAGGGCGAGGTGGACGACGCCTACGTCGAGACCATCGACATCGTGCCGACGATCTTCGACGTGCTCAACCTGGATCCCAAGGTGAAGACCGACGGCAAGTCGGCGTTCAGCGACGAGGTTCAGCAGCGCGACGAGCTGCGCATCCTGATTCGCAACACGTTCGAAGAGCTGCGCATCCCGGCCGACGAGTTCCGGGCCGAGCGGGAGCAGATCATCGCGCGCAACACCCGGCTGTTCGGCAGCGGCAAGGACGGTCCCGCCCGGATGTTCGAGATCGGGCCCGACCCGGAGCTGATCGGACAGCCCGCGTCGGCGGCCGGCGAGCCGCTCGACGTCGAGCTGTCATACGGGCCCGACTACCGCCGCGTCGATCCCGACACCGGCTTCGTGCCCGTGCACGTGGTGGCCAAGGTGAACGGCCCCGACCGGCATCCGCGCGACATCGTGGTGGCCGTGAACGGCACGATCGCGGGCACCGGGAACACGTTCCAGCTGGCCGAGGGAGACCAGTCGGAGCTGGTGTCGGTGATGGTGCCCGAGACGGCCTTCCGCAAGGGACGCAACGACGTGCAGGTCCTGCTGGCCGAGTAGGCGCCGGCCCTACTGGTCGGCCAGGCAGTTCTCCACGACCTCGAGCAGCTCCTCCGAGTCGTCGCGCACCTCGGGTCGGACGAACAGCAGCGCCGCGCCGATCTGCTCGGCGCCCTCGCCGTCCCCCTCGAACTGGGCGGCCTCGGCCTCGCCGGCCGTCAGGTAGAAGCGGATCCGCGGGCGGCCCGGCCCGTCGACCACGATCTCCTCGTCGCCCTCCTCGCCCTCGAGCCGGGCGTCGAGTCCCTGGTCCTCGGTCAGGCAGGTGAGCGTGGACGCCCGCACGTCGCCGTCGTCCGAGGGCGACCCGTCGCTCGAGCCGCAACCGGCCACGGCGGCCGCCAGCAGAACGGTGGCGAGCAGCGTGCGGAGCACGCGCTCAGCGCAGCGGCCGCGTCTTGCGCCACTTCCGCTTGAGGGCGAAGTAGGCGAGCTTGCGGCCGTTGTCCTCGTTGATCACCGACTTGTTGTGCCAGGGCGGGGTGGCCCACGCGGCCGGCGCCCCGCCCTGCCAGGTCTTGTCCACCCGGAAGTCGCGCAGCGCCCAGTGGATCGAGCCGTAGACGTACGGCTTGGAGGCGTGCACGGCCAGGTGGTCGAGCACGAACTGTCGCTGGTACTCCTCGCTGCCCTTCTGCGCGGCGGGACCCCGCCGGGAGCCCTCGGCGCCGAACTCGGTGATCATGAGCGGAAGCCCCGGGTTGGCCAGATGAAGGGCGTCGAGGTAGCCCGGCAGCTCCGACAGCGTGGTACCTGGCCGGGTGAGGTTGGCCGAGACCGAGGGATACCAGCCGAAGTACTCGTTTACCCCCAGCAGGTCGAGCGAGCGGAAGGCCGGGGAGCTGAGCGGCTCGCCGACGCGCGTGTGACGATCGATCGAGATCGGGTGGGTGTCGTCGATCTCGCGAACGGCCGCCGAGGCGTCGCGGATGTAGCTCTGCAGCCCCGGGCCGACCACGCCGGCGTCGGAGCGGTTTCCGGCGGGCTCGTTGGCCAGCGACCAGGTGAGGATCGACGCGTGGTTGACGTTGTTGCGCACGGTCAGCAGCGCGGCGCGCGTGGCCGCGCCGTTGACCCGCCCGAAGAGCGTGTTGGGCAGCTGGTACACGGGGGCGGTGCACCAGTACAGGATGCCCGCGCGGTCGAAGGCCTCGAGGAAGGCGGGGTGGAGGGGGTAGTGCGACCGGGTGACCGTGGCGCCGAGATCCTTCAGCCGGCCGACCAGGAGGTTGCGGGTGCCCTGGCTGAGCGCCGCGCCCTCCTCGCGGTCGTCCTCGTGGATGCTGGCCCCGCGCAGGTTGAGCCGGCGACCGTTGAGCAGCAGCGTGCCGCCGCGCCCGACGGCGAGCTTCTTCACGCCGAAGCTGACCCGGTAGGAGGACTTGCGCTCGCCGTCGCTGACGGCCGCCACGTTCAGGTCGTAGAGCGCGGGTCGTCCCGGCTGCCAGAGCCGCGGCCGGTCGATCGTGAAGGTGTTGGTGAGCTCGCGCGTGGCGCCGGCGTCCACCTGCTCGCGGTCGAAGACGTAACGGTCGCCCCCGACCGTGAAGACCAGGTTCACGTCGCGGCTCTGGCTGGTGACGTTGCGGACGAGCGCACGCACCTCGACCTTCGCCGGGCCGCGCAGCTTGCGCAGCCGCGGCAGCACCTGGACGTCCTCGATGTCCACCATGTCGACCTTGCGCATGTAGACCTCGCGCAGCAGGCCGCCGAAGTTCCACCAGCCGCCGGACCCGAAGCCGTTGTAGGCCGCCGGACGCCAGTGCGTGAGATCGGTGCTGCTGCGCAGCGATGAGACCTTGAGGACGAGCGTGTTGCGGCCCTTGCGCAGCCCGCTGAGGTCGAGCTCGAACGGGAACATGCCGGTCTGCCCGCCGATCACCTTGCCGTTGAGCCACACGCGCGTGCGGTAGTTCGAGCCCTCGAAGCGCACCTTCCAGAGCTGGCCCTTCTGCTCACGCCGGCTGCCCAGCGGGACCTTGAACTCCTTGCGGTACCAGCCCACCGACGAGCGGTTCTCGGTCACGTCCGTGCGCGTTCCAGTTGAACGGGACGTCCACCTCCGTCCAGCCGGTGAGGTCGCGCTGGGCGTACCAGCGCTCCGTGTCGCCGGCGGTCAGCTCGTCGTCCTGGCGGAAGTACCAGGTCCCGCCGAGGAGCTGGCGGGTGGGCTGGCCCTCACGGATCAGCGGCTTGCCCGCGGGGCGCTCGACCCGCAGCTCGGGCACCGGCACGGGAGGCGGCTGCTCGGGCGCGGGCGTGCCGCTCGGCGGGCCGGGGCTACCGCCCTGCGCGTGCGCCGTCGACGGCACCAGCGCAACGGTGGCCAGGAACACGGGTATGAAGAGTCTCGAGACGTGCAAGAGGAGAGCGAGCGAGGGCGAAGCACAGTAGCGATGCGTCGCGCCGGAAACACCGATCCAGGCCCCGGGTTGCGGGGTAGTCGACTGCTACGGTTATGGCGCCACCGGCGCTCCCGGGCCGGTCGGCTGCGCCCGAACGCCCTCATGAGCTTTCCGTCCGCTCAGGCGGTCGAACCTCGTCCGATCAGTCCATGAACCGACGCCTCGCGCTCATCCAAGCCCTGATCTCGGCTGTCGCACTCGCGGCGGTCATCTGGTGGGCGAGCAAGCAGGAGGCGCCCGAGCTGCCGAGCGGCGGCGACGCCCTCGCCTGGCTCGCAGCCTCGCTGGCCCTCTATGCGCTGGCCACCCTCATACGGGCCGAGCGCTGGCACCACATCCTCCGCGTGACCGAGGTCCATGCGTCGCGCGCCGACTGCTACGGGCTCACGTGTGTGGGCTACATGGGCAACAACGTCCTCCCGGCACGCGCGGGCGAGGTGCTGCGGGTGGTCCTACTGGCGCCGCGCACCGACGCGAGCAGGCGGACGATCGCCGGCTCGATCGTGGCCGAGCGCCTGCTCGACGTGATCGCCCTGGGCACCATCTTCGTCGTCACGGTCTACGGCGTGCTCAGCTCGAACGTGCTGCCCACCGACCGGCCGATCCTGGTGGCCGGCATCGGCGTGCTGCTGGTGCTGGCGGCCGCGGTGGCCGTCTGGGTGATGCGCCGCAATCACGTGTTCGACCGGGCGCGTTCCTGGCTGCGTCCGCTGGCCGACTCCTCCCGTGCCCTCGTCGGGCGCGAGGGCGTGCTCCTGCTCGGCGCGACCTTCGTGCTCTGGGCCTTCGAGGCCGCGGTCTACCTCGCCGTGGCGCGCTCGGTGGATCTCGACATCAGCATGACCGGCGCGCTCTACCTCGTCGCGCTGACCAACTTCGTGGCCGCGCTCCCGGCCGCGCCGGGATCGATCGGCACCTTCGACGCCGCGGTGGCCTTCGGCGCCGAGCGTCTCGGCGCCACCGGCTCGGCCGCCGTCTCGTACCTCATCATGTTGCGCTTCGTGCTCTATGTGCCGATCACGGTGGTGGGCTTCATCGTGCTGGTCACCCGTTACGGCGGCTGGTCGAAGATGCGCGCCGCGTTGCGCACGGGTGTGGGCTCCGCGACCGGCGACGACCCGGCGGACCAACCGGCCTCGCCTCCCCGCGGCCCAAACGTCCCGGCACCGCAGCGGCCGAGCCAGCCCACGGCTCAGCCCCAGCCCTCCGGCGCCGAGGCGCCCACCCTCTAGCGCCCGCGCGCATGCGGGGGTCCGCCTCACAGCTCCGCCTCCTGCGTCCGCGGGAGGTCGCGACTCCGGCCGGAGGCGGAACGCTCCGGCGCGCTGACGGCACCGTCGCCGGGCGACCGCCATCGCGTCACGGCGTCCAGATGGCCTGGATCCTCGCCGGCTGCCTGCTCGTGGCAGGGCTCAGCCTGTTCTTTCCCTCGACCCCCACCTACGACCCCTGGGCCTGGATCCTCTGGGGCAGGGAGATCGCCCATCTCGACCTGGTGACCGAGGGCGGGCCGTCATGGAAGCCGCTGCCGATCCTGTTCACGACGCCGTTCGCGCTGCTGGGCCAGGATCTCGCCCCCTATCTCTGGTTGTGGGTGGCCCGCGCCGCCGGCCTGCTGGCCTGCGTCATGGCCTACCGGCTGGCCAGCCGGCTCGTGGGCGGGCGCGTGTACGGCGTGCTGGCCGGGGTGTCGGCCTTCGCCGCGCTGTTCGCGAGCAACAAGTTCGTGCGCGACGCCGCGCTCGGCAACTCCGAGCCGCTCCTCGCCGCGGTGGTGCTGTGGGCCTTCGAACGACATCTGGACGGGCGCTACGACCACGCTCTCTACCTCGGCGTTGCCGCCGCTCTCCTGCGCCCGGAGGCGTGGCCCTTCCTGGCGCTGTACGGGCTCTGGCTCTGGTTCAGCGAGCCGCGGCTGCGCCTGCGGATGGTCGGCTTCGCCGTCCTCGTTCCGGCACTCTGGTTCCTGCCCGAGTGGTGGGGCGCCGGCGACCCGTTCCGCGCGGGCTCGCGCGCGAACGCCCCCAACCCGGGCAGCGCGGCCTTCGCCGAGTCGCCCGCGGTCGAGCTGTTCAAGCGCTTCTCTGCCAGCACGATCGCCCCGGTCGAGCTCGGCACCGTGATCGCGGTGGTGGTGGCCGCGGTGGCGTTCGTGCGCCGGCGAGCACAGGGGGCGATCCTTGCGCTGGCGGTGCTCGGCTTCTCCTGGTTCGCGCTGGTGGCGGTGATGACCGAGGCCGGCTTCGCCGGGAACCAGCGCTACCTGATGGTCACCACGGCGGCGGTGGCGGTGCTCGGGGGCATCGGCGCCGTGCGCATCCTGCAGGGGGTGCAGCTGCTGGGCGAGCGGGTGTTCGGCACGGCCCGGGCCGGAGCGATCGCCGCCGGCGTGGCCCTGCTGGCCGGGCTGGCCATCTCCACGCCCACGATCGTGGCCAAGGCCGACAACACCGCACGCGTCCAGGGCGGCCTCGACCACGAGGCCTTTCTCTGGCACGACCTGAAGGCGATGATCGACGAGAACGGCGGCCGTGACCGGCTGCGGGCCTGCGGCGGGATCTTCAGCGGCCCCTTCCAGACCCAGATGGTGGCCTACGAGCTGGGCGTCCACGGCATCAACGTGGGCTGGAAGGAGACGCCTCCTCCCGGCGTCGTGTTCCGCACCCGCACCGTGCCCGACGGCCCGCTCGTGACCAGGCCCACCGACGATCGCTACCGGCTCGTCGACCAGACCGGCAAGTGGCGGATGCTCACCGTGCCGCCCGACGGCAACCGTGCCGGCGAGTGCCCGGCGGCGAGCGCCGACGCGCCGACCGCCCCCGCGCCCCCCGGGAGTGGTCTGGGTGCTCAGCCCACGCGCGCGATTGGGGAGAGATGAGCCGCCCGGCTCACTAGGATCGCCCGGTGTCCAGCGTCGCCGAAAGCCCGCGCGCCGTGCCCCGGCTCGGCTCGCTGCCCAACTTCGTGGTGCCGGCCCTGGTGCTGCTCGGCCTGCTCGCCGTCTCGCTCTATCTGCGCACCAACTCGCTGGGCGAGTCGCTCTGGATGGACGAGGGGCTCTCGATCGGCATCGCCTCGCAGCCGCTGTTCGACATCCCGGGCGTGCTGCGCGTCGACGGGTCGCCGCCCTTCTACTACATGCTCCTCTCGGTCTGGATGGACGTGTTCGGCAACGGACCGGGGGAGACCCAGGCGCTGTCGGTGGTCATCTCGCTCGCCGCCATCCCGGCCGGCATGTGGGCGGGCTGGAGCCTCTTCGGCCAGCGGGCCGGCCTGATCTGCGCCGCTCTGTGCGCGGTCAACCCGTTCCTCACGGGCTACGCGCAGGAGACCCGCATGTACGCGCTCATGCTCGTGCTCTCCCTGGTGGCCACGGCGGCGTTCCTGCACGTGTTCGCCTTCGGGCGCCGGCGCTACCTGCCGTTGTTCATGGTCCTGCTGGCGCTCATGCTCTACACCCACAACTGGGGCCTGTTCCTGGCTGTCGGGCTCGCGTGCGCCCTGGTGCCGTGCTGGTACGTCTCCGAGAATCGCTCGTCCTTCTACAAGGACGCTCTGATCGGCTTCGGGGGCGCCGGAATCCTCTACCTGCCCTGGGTCCCCACGCTGCTGCACCAGGTCCAGCACACGGGTGCGCCCTGGCTGAACTCGCCGAACTTCGGGGCGCCGATCCAGATCTCGAAGAACCTGCTGGGCGGCGGGACCCCCACCGTCGCGCTCGTGCTGGCGGGCGGCACCGGCCTGGTGGCCATCGTCCAGCGGCGGCTCGAGGACAAGGAGCGCACTGCCCTGATCTCCGCCACCGTGATCGTGCTCGGCACGCTCGTGATCGCCTGGCTCGTGTCCCAGGTCTCGCCGGCCTGGACCACGCGCTACCTCGGCGTGCTGCTCGGGCCGATGCTCCTCATCGCGGCGCTGGGCCTCGCGCGCGCCGGTTATCTCGGGCTGGCGGCGCTCGCGATCATCTTCGTCGTCTGGGCCATTCCGAAGTCCTACGGCCTCGAGAACAAGTCGAACGCCGCCGACCTGCGCAACGCCGTGGTGGAAGAGAACCTCATGAACGAGGGGGATCTGGTGATCTCCATGCAGCCCGAGCAGGGCCCGCTCCTGGCCTACCACCTGGAGGAGCTGGGCAACTCGCCCGATCTCGAGTTCGCCAGCCCGCTGGGGGCCGTGGACAACGATCGCGTGATGGATTGGACCGATGGCGGCGAGCGCATGGAGGACGCCACCGTGGAGCAGAATCTGGAGCCCCTCGTTGCTAACCTGCCCGTCGGCGGGCGGGTCCTCATCGTTCATCCTGTCACGACCCGGGCGGATGACTGGGACGCGCCCTGGACGCAGCTGGTGAGACGGCGCTCGGCCCAGTGGGGCGCCTGGCTCACCGAGAACGATGATCTCGAGCGGGTCGCGGTGGTGCCCCCCAACTACCGTCGCGCCACCAGAATCGGCGTGCGCGGCGTGCTCTACGAGAAGACCGGATGACGACGAACACAGATCAGACTGAAATCGCGCGCCCCGAGATGCGCGACAAGCCCACGGTGATCCTCGGTGGCGGCCCGGCCGGGCTGACGGCCGGCTACGTGCTGGCCAAGCAGGGCCTGCCGGTGATCGTGCTCGAGGCCGAGAACCAGGTCGGCGGCATCGCCAAGACCGCCGTGCGCGACGGCTACCGCTTCGACCTCGGCGGCCACCGCTTCTTCACCAAGGTCAAGGAGATCGACGACCTCTGGCACGAGATCATGAAGGAGGAGTTCCTCGAGCGGCCGCGCATGTCGCGCATCTACTGGCGCTCCCCGAGCGGCGAGGGCAAGTTCCTCGACTACCCGCTGCGCGGGCCGGACGTGATGAAGAAGCTCGGGCCGGTCGATCTCATGAGGGCGCTCTTCTCCTACCTGTGGGCGGCGATAAAGCCGAAGGGCAAGGAGGACAACTTCGAGCAGTGGGTGTCCAACCGCTTCGGCAAGTGGCTGTTCAACCAGTTCTTCAAGTCCTACACCGAGAAGGTGTGGGGCGTCCCCACCTCGGAGATCCGCGCCGACTGGGCCGCCCAGCGGATCAAGAACCTGTCCTTCTTCCGCGCCGCCTGGTCGGCCTTCTTCGGCAACCGCGACAACAAGGTCACCAGCCTGATCTCGAAGTTCAACTACCCCCGCTTCGGCCCCGGCCAGATGTGGGAGCAGATGACCGAGGACATCAGGGCGCTCGGCGGCCAGGTGCTGCTCGAGACCAAGGTGACCAAGCTCGAGTTCGAGGGCGACCGCTGCGTGCGCGTGCACGCCGGCGACCAGGTCTACGAGCCCTCCGCGGTGATCTCCTCGCTTCCTCTGCGCAACACCGTGGGCATGTCCGAGCCCAGGCCGAGCCCCGAGGTGATGTCCGCGGCGAAGGGTCTGCGCTACCGGGACTTCCTGACGGTGGCGGTGGTGCTCAACGGCGACGATCTGTTCCCGGACAACTGGATCTACATCCACGATCCGAACGTGAACGTCGGCCGCATTCAGAACTTCCGCTCCTGGAGCCCGTGGATGGTGCCCGACCCGTCCAAGGCGTGCGTGGGCCTCGAGTTCTTCTGCTTCGCGGGCGACGAGCTCTGGGAGTCCGACGACGACGACCTGGTCAAACTCGGGATGCGCGAGCTGGAGCAGCTCGGGCTGGCCCGCGCCGACCAGCTCGAGTTCGGCTTCGTCGAGCGCGTGCCCAAGGCCTACCCGATGTACGACTCCGACTACTCCGACCGCGTGCACGCCATCCGCTCGTGGCTCGACGGCCTCGACAACTTCATCCAGGTGGGCCGCAACGGGCTGCACCGCTACAACAACTCCGACCACTCCTCGCTCACCGCGCTGCGCGCGGTGGACAACCTCGTGAAGGGCACCAACCACGACATCTGGGCGGTCAACGCCGAGTCGGTCTACCACGAGGAAGAGCGCTCCCAGGACGAGGAGCAGCCCTACATCGAGGCTCCGGAGACGGAGTCGATGAAGGAACCGCTGCACCGCTAGGTCTCCGGTGAGCGGCTCGGCGCTCGCCCTGGCCCTCGGCGCCGCGGTCCTCCACGCGGCGTGGAACCTCACGCTCGCCGGCTCGCGGGACACCGCGGCGGTCACGGGCGGGCTGCTGATCTGGGGGGCGGCGCTGCTGGCCGTGCCGGCGCTGCTCACGGGCGGCGTGTCGACCGCAGCGCTGCCGTTCGTCGCCGCGTCGGCGGCGCTGGAGCTCGCGTACTTCGCGTTGCTGGCCCGCGCCTATGCCGGTGGCTCCGTGAGCGTGGTCTACCCGGTGGCGCGCGGGTTGGCTCCGGCGCTGGTGCTGGTCGTCGGCGTGCTGGGGCTGGGGAGGGGGGTGTCGGCGCCCGGGGCGCTGGGCGTTCTGGCCGTGTGCGCCGGGGTGCTCCTGATCGGGCTTCCGCAAGCCCGCGCCGCGCGCCGGGACCTTCTGTTCGGCCTGGCCATCGGAGCCACCATCGCCGCCTACACCCTGATCGACGCCGAGGGCGTCGAGCGCGCCGACCCGGTCGCCTACCTCGCGCTGGTCATCGCTCCCTGCGCGCTCCTCTACCCGCTCGCCGCACGCCGCGCACCGGACCTCGGCGCGCGCTCCGCGCTCACCGCGGCGGCCACGCTCGGGGCCTACCTGCTCGTGCTGGCGGCGCTGCAAAGAGCCCCGGCCGCGCCCGTCGCGGCGGTGAGGGAGACCAGCATCCTCCTCGTCACCCTCTTTGCCGCCGTCTTCCTGAAGGAGCGGCTGACGGCCGCACGGGCGACGGGCACCGTGCTGGTGGTGGTGGGAGTCGCGCTGATCGCCTACTCGTAATAGGGCAGCGGCCCGCCGGCCAGCTCGAGCACGTGCTGGTACATCTCCTCGGACAGGCGGCGGTTCTTCTTCTCGATGTCGAAGAACTCGTGCGGGTCCTGGCGCAGGTCGTACATCGTGCGCTCGTTGCCCTGGTTGTCGCCGATCAGCACGTACTCGTCGGAGCGGATGTAGAAGCGGTTGTACATGCCGCCGTAGTGGACCTCGCGCCGCTCGGGCGGCTGCTCGCCGTCGAGCAGCCGCGACAGGTCGGTGCCCTCCATCCACTTCGGCGGGTCGAGCCCGAGCATGGACAAGACGGTCGGACCGACGTCGTGAGTGGAGGCGAAGTACTGCGTGGTCTTGCCGGCGGCCTTGTTCTCGGGGGTGACGAGGATGAGCGGGACCTGGGCGAGCTCCGGGTGAAGCTGGGAGGGCACCTTGCCGGTGTAGCCGCGCTCGCCGAGCAGATAGCCGTGGTCGGAAAGCAGCACGATCGCGGTGTTCTCCTCCATCCCCAGCTCGTAGAAGCGGTCCATGAAGTGACCCAGCCAGCGGTCGGTCAGGGTGACCTCGGCGGCGTAGATCGCGTGCAGCCGGCGCAGCAGCTCGGGGGTGAAGTTCTCGGCGAAGCCGTAGCGGGTGACGCCGATGTTCTGGACGTCGGGTCCGGTGTCGGAGTACATGTCGATGTACTTCTGCGGCGGGCTCCACGGCTCGTGCGGGTCGAAGCTGTCGACCACCATGGCGAACGGCTGGCGGCGCTGGGCCTGCTCGAGCGTGTCCGCCGCGTCCTTGTAGACCCGCGCCGCACAGGTCTCCTCCTCGTCCACACCCCGGCCCGTGTTGGCCAGGTACTTGCGCATGCCGGGCACGTAGCGCTCGTCGCGCAGGAAGGGAGGCAGCCACTGCTCCACCAGCTCCATCGAAACGGTCTCGGGCGACCGGTAGAAGCCCGATTGGCCGACGATCGTCCGCCAGCTGTCGAAGGTCTTTCGAAACGGCTCGTACGCCTTGGTGAAGGCCAGGTGCGGGTTGTCGGAGATCTGGACGGCCCAGTAGCCGTCGCCCTGGAGCGCCTTGGTGAAGGTGTTCTCGCTGCCCTCGATGGGCAGCCACCCGGGGCTGGTCCCCAGCTCCTTGTTGGGGACCCAATCGCGGTAGGGAAAGATCCGCCGCGAGGTGAAGATCGACCGCCGTGCCGGGATCGTGACCATCGCCTCGGGGAAGGCTCGGTTGAAGCGCAGGCCGCGGGCGGCCAGCGCGTCGACGTTCGGCGTCTGCACCTGAGGGGAGCCGTAGGCGCCGACGTGGTCGGGGCGCAGGCTGTCGACGATCAGGACGATCACGTTCAGCCGGCCGTCGCCCAGTCCGGCGGCGTTGCTGCTGCAGCCGGCCGCGGGCAGCAGGGCGGCACCGGCCGCCCCAGCGGCGCCGGCCTGCAACAGCCGCCGGCGGCTCAGGCGCGTTTCCACGCCGGTGGAGGCTAGAGGATCGACTACCCGGCTCTCAGGACTCGAACGGCGGCGGCTCGGTGGCCTTCGGTATTCGCACCACCGGCGGCCCGTAGGCCTGACGGCAGTCGTCGAGCCGGTGGATGCGCACCGTCGGTCCCGGCCGTTCGTACTCGGGCGGGTAGTTGTTGTAGGAGAGGTCGAAGCTGAAGGGCAGCTCGCCGGCGCCTTCCTCGTAGGGGCTGAACTCCCTCACCACGGTCGAGTCGCGGTCGAGGCGCCGGTAGTACGCGCGGGCCTCGGGATCGCCGGTCTCGAGCGCGCGCCGGCGCACGGTGTCGACGGTCATCACCAGGCAGTAGCCGTAGAGCCGGTAGTCGTCGATCACCTCCGGGCCCAGCACCGCCTGGTAGGCCGATGCCCGCACCCCGCCGTCGGGCCGCGCGAACAGGCCGGGCTTGTACTGAGCGCACACTCGCCGCCCGCCCGCTCCGGCGTAGGCCCAGCCCTCCTCGGTCCAGTCGTCGCGCCGGGGGCAGCGGGCCAGCCAGGCCGGCAGGCGCCCGTCGGGGTTCGAGCGGTACCAGCGGCCGGGCACCGCCGGCTCGATCGACACGCGCAGCTCGGGAGAGAAGCTCTGCGACAGCCAGGAGCGAGCCTGGCTGAGAGTGTCCTCGCGACCCAGCACGAGCGCGCTGCGCACGTCGGCGGCCAGCGGCTGGACCAGCACCACCGCGGCCAGCACGGCCAGCACCAGACCGCCGGCCACGGCCGAGCGCCGTGAGCCGAACGTTGGTCCCCGGCGGCGCTCGAGCGCGCCGGAGATCAGATCGGCGAGCTGGGTCACCCCGGCCGCGGCCAGCAGCGCCAGCGCCGGGTACGCGGGCAGCAGCCAGCGCCCGAAGTAGCGCGACTGCCCGGCCAGGTACGCCAGCAGGGCCAGCGGGAGCGCGATCAGGATCAGCCCGCGAACGAGGTCACGGCGCAGGACCAGCGCGGCGCCCAGCACCGCCGCCGCCAGGCCGGCCCAGCCCAGACCCCAGGTGAGGCTGTCGAGGTAGTACGACAGGCCGCCCGACTCCTGCCCGGGCTTCGGCTCGTTGGCGGCCACGTCGGCCTGGTCGCGCAGGTCGGTCCACCACTCATCCAGGGAGCCGAACAGGTACGGGTTGAGCGCCACGAAGACGAGCGCCGCCAGGCCGCCGCCCAGGGCCAGCGCGGCGAGTGCGCGCGGGCCGTCGGCGCGCAGGCGCGCCACCGCGGCGATGACCAGCGGCAGCAGCACGAGACCGGCGGTGTACTTGAAGGCGATAGCCAGTCCGGCCGCGGCTCCCGCCAGGGCGAAGTCGCGCGTCCGGCCGTCGTCCGCCGCCCTCGCCGCCCACATGAGCGCCAGGGCCACGCCCATCAGCGCCCCCACGTCGGTGACCGCCACCCGCGAGTAGGCCACCGGCAGGAAGGCGAAGCTCAGCACCGCCGCGGCGACCAGCCCCTCGCGAACGCCCCACAGCCGGCGCCCCGCCCAGTAGGTGGCCGCCACGCCCACCATGCACAGCAGCGCGGCGACCGTCCTGGCCGCCACCCAGATCTCGGTCGGGTCCTTGTCGAACTGGTCGGTGACGTTGCCGAAGGGCAGGTCGAAGAGGAAGCCCAGCGGCCCGTACATGACCCTCAGCGCCGCGTAGAGCAGGTAGGTGTATCCGGCGGGGTTCTGGTAGTAGCCCGGGTCGAGGTCCTGCCAGAACATCTCCACCGCCCGGCTGGCGAAATGGGAGCCCTCGTCGATCGAGTAGACGAACGGCAGGCCGTAGTCGATGTTCCAGATCCGCAGCGCGAATCCGGCCACCAGGATCGACGCCAGGACGAGGCGGTGCACGCGGCGAGAGGCTAGTGGCTGAGCGTGGGCGCGCCGGCCCACCGAGCGGCGCGACGAGCACCCGCTGGTAATGTTGACTCGCGAGTCAATCAACGTCTCCCGAGGCGCCCGCGATGCCCGAAATCCCCGCTCCAGAGCGCGATGCGCGACATCTCAACCGGGCCATCGAACTGGCCGGGTTGGCGCGTGGGCAGGTGAGCCCCAACCCCATGGTGGGCGCCGTGGTGGTCAAGGCGGGCCGCGTGATCGGGGAGGGCGTGACCCAGCCGCCGGGGGAGGCCCACGCCGAGCGGATGGCCCTCGGCGCATGTGAGGAGAGCGCCGCCGGAGCGACGCTCTACGTCTCGCTCGAGCCCTGCTGTCACCAGGGCCGCACGCCGCCGTGCACCGACGCGATCGTCGAGGCCGGCATCGCGCGCGTGGTGATCGCCTCCGACGATCCCACGCCCAAGGCCGCGGGCCGCGGCCCGGGCATCCTGCGCGACGAGGGCGTGGAGGTGAGCTTCGTCGACGGAGAGGTGGGGGCGTCCGCCCGGCTGCTCAACCAGCCCTTTCGAAAGCACGCGCGCACGGGCCGTCCCCTGGTGGTGTTCAAGTCCGCGATGACCCTCGACGGCAAGGTGGCCACCCCCACCGGCGACTCGCAGTGGATCTCCGGCGAGGCCAGCCGGGCGCGCGCGCACCGCTGGCGCGCCGAGTCGGACGCCGTGGCCGTGGGCATCGGCACGGCGCTGGTGGACGACCCACGGCTCACGGCCCGCCTCGAGGGGGTGGCGCGCCAGCCTCGCCGGGTGGTCTTCGACTCCGAGGCGCGCCTGCCGCTCGACTCCAAGCTGGTGCGCGACGTGGCCGAGCTGCCGGTGACCGTGGTGTGCTCGCGTGCCGCCTCGCGCACCTCGCTGGAGGCGCTCGAGGCCGCCGGCGTGGACGTGATCGTGGCCACCGGCGGCAACGAGGCCGCACGCGTGGCCTCGGCACTCGACGGTCTCGGCCAGCGCGAGATCCAGTCGCTGCTGCTCGAGGGCGGCCCGCACCTGGCGGGCTCGTTCCTCGAGGCCGAGGAGATCGACGAGGCGCGCATCTTCATCGCGCCGTTCATGATCGGTGGCGAGAAGGCGCGGACCGTCGTGGAGGGCATCGGGCTGGGGGAGATCGCGGCGGCCGCCCGGCCGATCGTGATGGACACCGAGCGCATCGAGGACGACGTGCTCATAACGGCTCGCTTCAAGGAGTGGTGAGATCTTCACCGGGCTCGTCAGCACCACGGGCGTGGTCGCCCGGACCGCCGGTGGCCGCCTCCGCATCGAGGTCGAGCCGCCGCTCGACGCGGCCGAGGGGGACTCGGTCTCGGTGAACGGCGTCTGCCTCACGGTGGCCGAGATCGACGAGGAGGGCTTCGAGGCCGACGTGATGGAGGAGACGCTGCGGCGCAGCTCGCTCGGGGCGCTCGCAACCGGGCAACCGGTGAACCTCGAGCTTCCGCTGCGCGCCAGCGACCGCCTGGGCGGGCACATCGTTCAGGGCCACGTGGACGGCACCGGAACCGTCGAGTCCGTGCGCGACGAGGGCTTTGCCCGGGTGGTCCGCGTGAGTGCCCCGGCCGAGCTCCTGCGCTACGTCGTCGAGAAGGGCTCCATCGCCGTGGAGGGCGTGTCCCTTACCGTTTCGGCGGTGGACTCCCAGGCCTTCGAGGTGTCGCTCATCCCCGAGACGCTCGAGCGCACCACGCTCGGCACCGCCGAACCCGGCCGGACGCTCAACCTGGAGGTGGACGTGCTCGCCAAGTACGTGGAGAAGCTGAGGGCATGACCACTCCTCCGTTCAGCCCGGTGGAAGAGGCGATCGAGGACATCCGCGCCGGCAGGATGGTCGTGGTCTGCGACGCCGAGGATCGCGAGAACGAGGGCGACCTCACCATGGCCGCGCAGTTCGCCACGCCGGAGGCGGTGAACTTCATGGCCACCCACGGCCGGGGGCTGATCTGCCTGGCTCTGACGCCCACCCGCTGCGACGAGCTGCACCTCGACCTCATGGCGGCCAAGAACGAGTCCGCCTTCCAGACGGCCTTCACGGTCTCGGTCGAGGCCCGCGAGGGGATCACCACCGGGATCTCGGCCCACGATCGGGCCCACACCATCCAGGTGGCGATCGATCCGAGCTCGCGGCCCCAGGACCTGGTCCAGCCCGGCCACATCTTCCCGCTCAAGGCGAAGGCCGGAGGGGTGCTCGAGCGCACCGGACAGACCGAGGCCGGGGTGGACCTCGCCCGGCTGGCCGGCCTCAACCCGTCCGGCGTGATCTGCGAGGTCATGAACGACGACGGGACCATGGCCCGGGTCCCCGACCTCGAGCGCTACTGCGCGCGCCACGACCTGAAGATGATCACCGTGGCCGACCTGATCGCCTACCGGCGACAGCACGACAAGCTCGTTGAGCGAGTGGTGGAGGCTCAGCTGCCGACATCCTTCGGCGACTTCCGGGTGGTGGGCTTCCGCTCGCTCGTGGACGACAAGCACCACGTGGCCATGGTCAAGGGCGAGATCGACGGCCAGTCGGACGTGCTGGTGCGCGTGCACTCGGAGTGCCTCACCGGGGACGTCTTCCACTCGCTGCGCTGCGACTGCGGCCAGCAGCTCGAGGACGCGCTCGCGCGCATCGAGGCGGAGGGGAGGGGCGTGCTGCTCTACCTCGCCCAGGAGGGCCGCGGCATCGGCCTGCTCAACAAGCTGCGGGCCTACCGGCTGCAGGAGGAGGGCCGCGACACGGTGGACGCCAACCTCGAGCTCGGCCTGCCCGCGGACCTGCGCGACTACGGGATCGGCGCCCAGATCCTCGTCGACCTCGGGCTGGGCTCGATCCGCCTGCTCACCAACAATCCCAAGAAGATCGTGGGCCTCGAGGGCTATGGCCTGAGGGTCACCGACCAGGTGCCGATCCAGCACCCGGCCAACGAGCACAACGCCGCCTATCTGCGGGCGAAGAAGGAGAAGCTCGGCCACCTGCTCCATCACCAGGGGCTGGCGCTCGACGAGGAGATGATCCACGAGGAGCGGGTCTTGGACAGGGAGCGGGAGGACGCTGCCGCCGCGGCCGAGCAGGCCGACCTCTACGGGCAGGGCCCCGCGCCGGAACGTCGTGAGCGCTGACCGCTACGCGGTCTGCGTCGGCCGCTACTACACCGATATCGCCGAGCGGCTCGTGGAGGGCGCGCAGCGCGTGTTCGAGGAGGCGGGCGCAACGGTGGAGGTCCACGACGTGCCCGGCGCATTCGAGCTGCCGCTGGCGGCGCAGTACTGCGCCCGCAGCGGGCGCTACGCGGGCGTAGCCTGCGTCGGCGCGGTGATCCGCGGCGAGACCGACCACTACGACTTCATCTGCACCGAGACGGCCCACGGCATCGCGCGCGTGTCGCTCGACACGGGCGTGCCCTGCTCGTTCGGCGTCCTCACCGTCGACAACATGGATCAGGCGCTAGCCCGGGCCGGCGGCGGCAAGCGTCACGAGGGCGAGGACGCCGCACGGGCGGTGCTCAGCCTGGTGGCAGTCGAGCGGGACCTGACCGCTTGATCAACCTCTACTCCGACACGCAGACGCGCCCCACCGAGGCGATGCGCCGGGCGATCGCCTCGGCCGAGGTGGCCGACGAGCAGCGCGGGCAGGACCCGACCACCCTCGAGCTCGAGCGGCGGGTGGCCGGCCTCCTGGGCCACGAGGCCGCGGTGTTCATGCCCAGCGGCACGATGTGCAACCAGATCTCCTTCCGGCTGCACGCGCGTCCGGGCGGGGACGAGATGTTGCTCGACCAGAGCGCTCACCCGATCATCGCCGAAGCCGGCGGGCCGGCCTGGAACGCCGGCCTGATGATCCACGCGCTCCCGGGGGAGGGCGGCATCTTCAGCGGCGAGCAGCTGCGAGCGGCGATCCGGCCCGACAGCCGCTACACGCCGCGCTCACGACTCGTCTCGGTGGAGCAGACGACCAACATGGGCGGCGGGCGCGTCTGGTCCCTCGAGGCCCTGCGCGAGGTCCTCGGCGTGGCTCGCGAGCACGGCCTGCGCGCTCACATGGACGGGGCCAGGCTGATGAACGCCGTGGTGGCCTCCGGCACCGATGCCGCCGACCACGCCGGCGGCTTCGACACCGCCTGGATCGACTTCACCAAGGGCCTCGGCGCGCCCGTGGGCGCCGTCCTGGCCGGGTCGGCGGAGCTGATGGACGAGGCCTGGCGCTGGAAGCAGATGATGGGCGGCGCGTTTCGCCAGTCGGGGATCGTCGCCGCCGGCTGTCTGCACTCCCTCGACCACCACGTGGAGCGGCTCGCCGAGGACCACGAGAACGCGCGTCTGCTGGCCGACGGCCTGGCCTCGCTCGGGCTCGAGGTGATCGCCCCGGAGACCAACATCGTCATCTTCGCGGCCCCGGCGGGTTTCATGGAGGCGATGGCGGGGGCTGGGGTGGAGCTGTCGGGCACTCCGGACGGGCGCCTCAGAGCCGTCACGCACCTCGATGTGGACCGCTCTCAGGTCGACGAAGCCCTGGAATCGGCCCGGATAGCCCTGCTAGCCTGACCCGCCGTGTCCAAGGTCTGTTACTCGTGCAAGAAGGGCCCGGCCTTCGGCAACAGCCGAAGCCATTCGATGGTCGCCACCAGGCGGCGCTTCGACCCGAACCTGCAGAAGGTCCGCATCTACGTCGGCAACGCTCCCCGGCGCGAGTACGTCTGCACACGCTGCCTCAAGGCCGGCAAGGTCCTGAAGGCCGTTTAACCGCGCTCGCTCCGCCTTTTCCGAGCGCGGCGTCCCGGTAACCCCGCCGCACTCTGGTGTACAACCCCCCACGTGCCTGACGAGAGCTTGATCCGCTTCCGGCGGGTCGTCACCGCGGCGCTCGCGGAGCTCGAATCCCGCCGCCAAGAGGTGAACGACCTGAACGTCTTCCCTGTCGCCGACGGCGACACGGGAGACAACATGGCGCTCACGCTCAAGGCCGTGGTGGACGAGCTCAACGCGATGGACGGACAGCCGATCGACGCGGTCGGCCGCGACGAGATCGTGAGCGCGGTGGCCCGCGCCGCTCTCCTGGGCGCGCGCGGCAACAGCGGCGTGATCCTCTCCCAGATCGTGCGCGGGGCGGCGGAGGAGCTCGCCTCCCGCCCGGGCGAGCTCGTCGATCCGATTCTGGTGTCGGCCGCCTTCGCTCGCGCGGCCGACGCGGCCTACGCGTCGGTGCGCGATCCGGCCGAGGGCACGATGCTGTCGGCCGTCCGGGCGATGGCGAGCCGGGTGGCCCACGACCTGGCTCACATGGACCGCACACGGCTCGGCCGGGAGGCCACCGCCGCGGAGCAGGACGCGCTGCTGGCCGAGGTGCTCGAGCAGGCGCTCGCGGCCGCCAAGGAGGCGGTGGACCGCGGCCCCGAGCAGCTGGCCATCCTGCGCGACTCTGGCGTGGTCGACGCCGGCGCCTACGGGCTCACGGTGATCATCGCCGGATGCCTGGCGGCGCTGCGCGGCGAGTCGGCGCCCGAGCTCGAGCACCATTACGCCCCGGCGGCTCTGCATCTCCCGGAGCACGAGTCATCGAGCTTTCGCTTCTGCACCAACTTCGCCGTCACCGGCAGCCGGCTCGAGGCCGCTCACTTCACCCCGCTGCTCGAGGGACTGGGCGACTCCGTGCTGGTGGTCGGCGACGACCGCACCCTGCGGATCCACGTCCACACCGACGACCCGGATGCCGCGGTCGCGCTGTTCGAGTCCGCCGGTGACGTCTCGCGCCTCGACGTGGCCGACATGCACGAGCAGGTGGCCGGCCGCAGCGCGCGCCTGGCCGGTTCGACCGAGGCCGCAGCTCCGGCGTGCTCGGTGGTGGCGGTGGCCAGCGGGCCCGGCGTCAGGCGCCTGTACGAGGAGCTCGGCGTGCTCGTGGTGGACGGCGGTCCCACCATGAACCCCTCGACCTACGAGCTGCTCGCCGGGATCCACGCCGCCCCGGGCTCCGAGGTCGTGGTGCTCCCCAACAGCCAGAACGTGATCATGGCCGCCGAGAAGGCAGCGAGCCTGTCCGACAAGCCCGCGCGGGTGGTGGCCACCACCGCGCCCCAGGAGGGTCTGGCTGCGCTGCTCGCCTTCGACCCGGACGCTCCGAGCGACAGGAACGCCGACGCCGTCGGCCGAGCCGCCGAGGCGCTCCAGGTGGGCGGGGTGGCGCCCGCGGCCCGCGACGACGCCCGGGGCCGCTTCGCCGCCGGCGAGGCCGTGGGCTACGCGGGCGGCGAGCTGGTGGCCTGGGGTGATCCCGCCGCAACGCTGGCCGCCACGCTCGAGCGGATCGCCTCGGGCGCCGAGTTGCTCACCTGCATTGCCGGCGAGGGCCCGCCGCTCGGCCGCGATGCGGTGGAGTCGCGCGTGCCGGACGGCGTCGAGGTCGAGTACCACGAGGGCGGGCAGCCCGCCTGGTGGTGGCTCCTCTGCGCCGAGTAGCGGCCGCACCCGCCGCGATCATCTCCAGCGTGCCCACTCGTTTCGCGAGCGCCGAGAGCGCCACCCCCGAGGAGCTTCGCGCGGCCCCGCTGCGCTCGGGGCCCAGGCCGTCCCGGCTGGCGGAGCCCGTGACGCTCCCCGGTACCGCGGGGAAGGCGCTGCTGGCGCTGGGGATAGAGACCGTCGGCGACCTGCTCGAGCACCTTCCGCACGCGCACCGAGACCGTCGCGACGTGCGCCGGGTGGCGGACCTCGCGGTGGGAGAGGAGGCGACCGTCGGCGTGGCGGTTCGCTCGGTCGCGGTCAAGCCCACCCGCAACCGGCGCCGCAAGCGGGTGGAGGCCCGGGTGGCCGACGAGAGCGGGCCGCTGCTGGCGGTCTGGTGGGGCCAGCCCTGGATCGCGCGCCAGCTCGGCGAGGGGGCCGCCGTCCTGCTGCACGGCAAGCTGCGGCGCCGCAGCGAGTTCTGGGTCACCGAGCACGAGCTGCTGGGCGGCTCCGGCGCGCCGGTTCACACCGTCGGTCTCGTGCCCGTGCATCCGGCGACCGAGGGGATCACGGCCGCCCGGCTTCGCCAGCTCGTGTGGGACCACTACCGCGGCGTCTACGACGTCGTCGATCCGCTGCCGGGACGCCTGCGCGCGGCCGAGGGCCTGGCTGAGCGGCCCGCCGCTCTGGCGGCCGCGCACTTCCCGGACCGTGAGGAGGACGAGCGCGGCGCGCGCCGCCGGCTCGCCTTCGAGGAGCTCTTCCTGCTGCAGCTCGCGGTGGCCGGGCGCCGCCGGGCCCGGCGCGAGGGGCGACGGGCGCGCCCGCTGGCCGCGCGCGGGGTGGTGGTCGACCGCTGGCGCTGGTCGCTGCCCTTCGAGCTCACCGGCGATCAACAGCGGGCCATCACCGATGTGGATGCCGATATCGCCCACGAGCGCCCGATGCAGCGCCTGCTGATGGGCGAGGTGGGGGCCGGCAAGACCGTCGTGGCGCTGGCGGCGATGCTGCGCGCGATGGAGAACGGCGCCCAGGCCGCCCTGATGGCGCCCACGGAAACCCTCGCCGAGCAGCACCACCGCACGCTCGACTCGCTGCTCGGGGGATCGCTGGCGGTCGAGCTCCTGACCGGCTCCACGCCGGCCGCCCGCCGGCGCGAGCTGCTGGGCCGCCTGGCCGACGGCCAGCTTCAGCTGGTGGTGGGCACTCACGCTCTGATCGAGGACACGGTGACCTTCCGCAACCTGGCCGTGGTGGTGGTGGACGAGCAGCACCGCTTCGGCGTGCGCCAGCGCGCGGCACTCGACGCCAAGGCGCCGGAGGGGCTCGTGCCCCACGCCCTGCACATGACCGCCACGCCCATCCCGCGCACGCTCTCGCTCACCGCCTACGGCGACCTCGACGCCACCGTCCTGCGCGAGCTGCCCAAGGGGCGGCGGCCGGTGGAGACCTTCGTGGTCGACGGCACGCGTGCCCGCACCCGCGCGTACGCGCGCATCCGCGAGGAAATCGCCGCGGGCCGCCAGTGTTTCGTCGTCTGCCCGCTCGTGGAGGAGTCGGAGGCCCTCCAGGCGCGGGCCGCCACGGTGGAGTTCGAGCGCCTGCGCAGCAGCGAGTTCAGCGACCTGCGCGTGAAGCTCATCCACGGTCAGATGCACTCCCGGGACAAGGCGGCCTCGATGCAGGCCTTCGCGGCGGGCGACGCCGACGTGCTGGTGGCCACCAGCGTCATCGAGGTGGGCATCGACGTGCCCAACGCGTCCGTGATGCTGATCGAGGCCGCCGAGCGCTACGGCCTGTCCCAGCTGCACCAGCTGCGCGGTCGCGTCGGCCGCGGCGAGCACGATTCGCTGTGCATCCTCTTCGGCGATCCCAAGCTGCCCCGGCTGGAGGCGATCGCCGGCGAGGGCGATGGCTTCCGGCTGGCCGAGATCGACCTCGAGCTGCGCGGGGCGGGCGACGTGCTCGGCACGCGCCAGCACGGACTGCCCGAGTTCCGGGTGGCCAGCCTGCCCGAGGACGCCGCGCTGCTCGTGCGGGCTCGCGACCGGGCCGACGAGATCCTGCTCGGCGATCCGGCTCTGGCCGAGCCCGAGCACGCACTGCTGCGCGAGGCGGTGGTGGCCCGCTTCGGCCCCGAGCTCGATCCGATCCCGGCGTGAACGACGAGGGTGCGCGCAGCCGCGTGGTGGTCGAGGCCCTGGCGGCCTTCGTCGAGCGCGGAGGGGAGGGCCTGCTGGAGCACATGAGCGACGACGTGGTCTGGGAGGACGACCCCGCCTGGCCCGACCGTCAGGTCAGCCGCGGCCACGCCGAGGTCCGGGAAGTGCTCCGAGAGCGGCTGGAGACCACCAGCATCGAGCCCGAGCTGGAGGGGCTCGAGGAGCGCGGCGACCTCGTGCTCGCCCGGTTTCGCTGGACGGCACTGGGGGAGGCGAGCGGGGCGACCACGGTGCTGCTGCCGGCGGTGCTGTTCGACGTCTCCGGGGAACGAATCACGCGCATCCGCTTCTTTCTGTCGCACGAGCAGGGGCGCCAGGAGTTCTACGCCCGGTGAGGGTCGTTGCGGGCGAGTTTCGCGGCCGCAGGCTGCGAATGCCGAAGCGGGGCACGCGCCCCACGGCCGACCGCGTGCGGGAGGCGTTGTTCTCGATGCTCGGCGACATCGACGGAGCGAGCGTCCTCGACCTGTATGCCGGCTCGGGCGCGCTGGGCATCGAGGCTCTGTCGCGCGGCGCCCGGAGCGCCGTCTTCGTCGAGCGCGACCCGCGTGCGGCCGCCGTGATCGAGGGAAACCTGACCGAGCTGGGTCTCGATGAGAGCGTGATCGGCGACGACGTGATGCGCTTTCTCGAACGGGCCGGGGGCACGTTCGACCTTGTCTTCTGCGACCCGCCCTATGATTCCGGCCCCCGCGTCGCCGGTCCGCTCTCCGAGCGGCTGCCGGCGGTGCTGTCACCTGACGCACGCATCGTGACCGAATCCGACAAGCGCACGCCGCTCGACCTTCCGTTCCCGCTCATCCGGGAGCGGACCTACGGCGACACCCGCATTGCCATCCATGGCCGCTGAGCGCAACCGAGGTACGGCCGTGTGCCCGGGATCGTACGACCCCATCACCTTCGGGCACCTCGACATCATCGGGCGGGCCGCTCACGTGTTCGAGCGACTGGTCGTGGGGGTGGTCGACCAGCCGGTGCGCAAGAAGAAGACCCTGTTCGGCGCCGACGAGCGTGTCTCGTTCATCGAGAGCGAGGTGGCGGAATACGGCAATGTGCAGGTAAAACCCTTTGATACGCTGCTCGTCGATTTCGCCCGTGAGCACGGGGCAAAGGCGATCGTCAAGGGTCTCCGTGCGATCTCGGACTTCGAGTACGAGTTCGAGATGAACCAGCTCAACCGGAAGCTGGCGCCGGACATCGAAAGCATCTATCTGATGAGCGCTCCCCAGTTCAGCTTCCTAAGCTCCAGTGGCGTGAAGGAGCTGGCGATGTTCGGGGGCGATGTGAGTGGCCTGGTGCCGGACCCGGTGGCGGCCCGTTTGCAGGAAGAACTGAAGCGGTAGAGAACTGAGGAACCGCCAATGGATGTCCTAGTCCTGATCGACAAGCTCGACGACACGATTCACAACGCCAAGCCCGTGCCGCTCACGGATCAGGTGCGCGTGGACAAGGAGGAGGTCTACGACATCCTCGACCAGATGCGCGCCACGATCCCCGAGGAGATCAAGCAGGCGCGCTGGATCGTCAAGGAGCGGCAGGAGATGCTGGCCGAGGCCAAGCGCGAGGCCGAGCGCATCATCCGCGAGGCGCGCGAGGAGCAGGTGCGCCTCATCTCCGAGGAGGAGGTCGTCAAGCAGGCCGAGCGCCAGGCCGACGAGATCATCGAGGACGCCCGCGCCCGCGAGCGCGAGATTCGCCTCGGCGCGGAGGACTACGCCGACGACATCCTCAACACCCTCGAGGTCAACCTCACCAAGTTCATCGCCGCCGTGCAACGTGGCCGCGACCGCCTGCAGGGCCGCGAGCACGAAGAGGCCGAGGTCGGCTAGGCCTCGTTGAGCCGGCGGGCTGGTCCGGACAGACTGTAGGCGCTTCCGTCCCTCAGCCGGGAGGGCACACGCTGCTGAAGGACCGGCCCGACAGCGCATCGGCCAATTCACTGTCGGTGAACTCTTCCCCGGCGACACGGCAAGCGTGTCGCTTCCAGGTCTCGGGGTTGACATCGAAGCGCACGCCGTGACCCTCGTCCGAGACGGCGAACAGACGCGAGCCGTCGGGTGTGAAGGCGGCGGAGACCCATGCGCCGGCGTCGACGCTGAGCGGCGATCCGAGCGCCGCGCGGGTCGCGACGTCCCAGAGCACAACCGTGCCGTCCTGGCTCGCGGACGCAAGAGTTCGTCCGTCAGGTGAGAAGTCGAGCGTGAGGATCCGCGCCTCGTGACCCTCCAGCGGGCGCCCGACCGGTCGCCACGTCTCGGTCGACCAGAGCTGAGCCCTCCCGTCCCAGTCCCCGGTGGCGATCAGGCCCCCGTCGGGGGAGAACGCCACCGACCGCCCCCAGTCGGCGGTGGGAAGCCTCGCGATGAGCCTGCCGCTGCGCGCGTTCCGGATCTGGGTGGGGCGCTCGCGGCCCGCCGCGGCGAGCAACTCGCCGCTGGGGCTGAATGCGACCGAAAGCGACGCCACCGAAAACTGCACACCAGTTGGCGCGCGTCGGCGAACGTCCCAGAGCCGGACCTTCGCACCCCTGTACGCCGTGTTTCCCTTGTTTGGCCGGCCGTTCTCGCCGACGGTGAGCAGGTTGGCGTCGGGCGAGAAGGCGACCGCCTGAGAAGTGGTCTGCAACCCGCTTGGCCCCCGCCCGGCCGGCCGCAGGGTGCGTGCGTCCCAGAGCGTCACCTGCCCGCCCTCGCCCGAGACCCCGATGAGGCGTCCATCGGGGCTGAAATCCACCGCGGCGGCAAACCCTCGCAGCGCCCGCAGGCGGCCCCGACGGCGGAGGGTCTGAGTATCTATGAGGTCGACTGTGCCATCTCCGTTCGTCCGAGCCAGCGTGCCGCCGTCCGGGCTGACCGCGAGTTCCACCGGATACCGATCCCCGTCGTCGGTAGCGAACGGGCGGCCCGCGTCGAAGGGGCGCTCGAGCCTTCGATCGCCGGCCAGGTCCCACACGATTGCGCGGGCGTCGCTCCCCGCGCTGTAGAGCGTGCGACCGTCGGAGGAGACGGCCAGGTCGACGTCGCCCTCGCTATGGCCGGAGAAGGTCTCGCGCAGCTCGCCACGCTCGACGTCCCAAGCGATCACGCTGCCGTCGACGCCCGAGCTGACCACAGTTCGCCCGTCGGGCGTCCAGCCCACGGAGTCGACGGCCGCGTCGTGACGGCCGCTGAGGCGCCGGACCTGTCCCGAGCGCAGGTTGAGCAGACGTAGGCCGCCCCTTGCGGAGCCCAGTGCGAAGAGGCGACCGTCGGGCGTGACTGCGCCGGCGACATCGCCGACGGGGTAGCGCTTCAGCACCCGCAAGCGCTTGGGATCGATGGCGTACGTCGCGTGCTCCTGGGGCACCGTGAGAAAAGCTCGCCGGCCGTCGGCGGTGGCGGACAGCGCTTTCGATCCCCGGCGGCCTACGGCCAAAGGTTGCCCCCCGACGGTGCCAGTGCGGAGGTTCACCCGGGTCAGCCGGGACGCAGGGGCGTCGAGGGAATCGAAGTGACGCTGCTGCACTATCAGGTGGCGCCCGTTGGCCAAGAACACGAGAGCGACCGCCGCCACGAAATCAGACGGGTACTCGGGGAGCGAGACACGTTGCTTGCGTTCGCGGGTGCGCGGATCGATCAGATCGACGATGGGGGTGTTCGGGCGCGCGAACCCTGCGACGGCGAGCGTGGACCCGTCTGGCGAGAACGCGAGCGCCGGAACGCCGGCCTCTGGAAGCCGGTACGGCTCACCCAGCGGACGCCGGCTGGCTGCGTCATAGATTCTGACCGTGTCCTGCTCGCCTCCCACGGCAACGAGCCGCCCGTCCGGGCTCACGGCGACCGTCCACAGCTGCCACCCGGCGAGTCCGGGCAGCGCTCCGAGCCGCGCCGGGCTTCGCTGCAGCACGGTCAGCAGGCTGCTGCGCGTGGCTGCCGACTCATCCAGCTCTATCCCGGCGCGCGCCAGCAGCAGGGCGTTCTCGAGACTCTCGGCCGTCACTGCCTCGGCCCCGAGGCGCTGGGCGTCGGCGGCCACGGCAGCGTCGCGGGCGTCGCCGCGCTGGTCGAGGGCCAGCAGACCGGCCGCGATCGCGACAATGAGGGCGACGGCGGCGCCGGCAAGCAGAGTCCGCAGGCGGCGATTTACCCGCCGGTTGCGCTCCGCCTCGCGCTCACTCACAAGACGGCTGTGCTCCAGGAAGTCCTGCTCGAGCCTGTTGAGCTCACCACCGTGCTGCGCCGCCCAGTCCAGGGCGGACGCAAGTCGCGCGCCGCGGTATAGCCCGCCCGCCTCACGCTCTGCGCTGGACCAGTCCCGCGCCGCGTCGGTCAGGTGCCGGTGCAGCCGCCGCCCCTCCACGTCCTCCTCGAGCCAGCCGCGCAGGCGCGGCCATTCGCGCAGCAGCGCTTCGTGAGCCACCTCGGCCGTTTCGTCTCCCACCGTCAGCAGGCGGCTGCGGGCCAGTACCTCGAGCACACGGGCGGCTTGCTCGTCGCGGTCGACCTCGAGCTCGCCGAGCCGTACCCGACGCCGCACGATGGTGTCCTGCTCCCCGGAGCCGGCGAGCCGCAGCAGCATGCGGCGTGCCGCCAGCTGCTCCTCGCGGTTGAACGTCCCGTAGGCCTCCTCGGCCAGCCGGGCCACCGCTCCCTCGACACCACCGGTGCGCTCGTACGCGGTCAGGCGGATCGTTGTCCCTTCACGACGCTGCCAGAGCTCGAGTAGCGCGGTGGAGAGGAGCGGGAGCCCACCCGGCTGCCCGGCCACATCCTCCACGAGCCTGGCCACCAGCTCCGGCTCGACCATCAGGCCCGCCTTGCGCGCCGGCCCATCGATGGCCAGCACGAGCTCGGTCGGCTGCATCGGTCCCACCAGCACCTGGCTCTCGCCGAGCAGGCGCGACAGCCGGGGATGGGTGGCGCAGGCGCCGTAGTAGTCGGCTCGCAGTGCCAGCACGATTACTACCCGGCTGTCAGGGCGCTCTGCGGCGTCCGCGAGCACATCGATGAACGCGTCTCGCTCCGCCTCGTCGCGGCACGCGACGAACGTTTCCTCGAACTGGTCGACGGCGATCAGCAGCTTGGTCGGTGGCTCGAGTCGCGCCAGCGCGGACGAGATGGGATCGTCGGATCCGTTGACCTCGAGCGCGCCTCGCAGACCGGCCAGCGGATGTTCGCCGGGCAGCACCAGGACACGCCTCCAGCCCTCGCTGCCCGGGAGCACTCCTGCCGCCAGGGCGGGCAGCAGGCCCGCTCGCACCGCCGACGACTTGCCGCTGCCCGAGGGACCGACCACCCCGAGAAGCCCTGCCCCCACCAGCCGCGCGACCATTTCCGCGACGAGCCGCTCGCGCCCAAAGAAGTAGTCCGCGTCCGAGGCTTCGAACGACGCGAGACCCTTGAACGGACAGACAGGTGCGCTGCCGGTCGGCTTCTCGCGCCCCGGGTCGGTGTATCGCTCAGCCTTCTCGCGCACCGCCTGGAGGTCCACGACGTCGGCTGCCAGCTCCGCTTCGAGTCCACGTAGTTCACCCCGCCACGTGGCTGCGCGACCGGCACTTGTGTCAACGCGCTCCTCTGTGTCGCGGCTCACCCAGTCCGCCACGAGCTCGTGGAGGCGTTGTGGCCGTCCTCCGCTCGCCTCCAGCAGCCGCTCCGCGGGAACGGCATGGGCCCGCCCGCCCGCGTACAGCTCGGCGATCTCCTGAACGCCCTCGGAGGCGAGCGGGCGCAGTGCAAGCCGCTCCAGGCCCTGTCCCTCGAGCTCGCGCCCCAGACGACTGACCACAGCCGACTGCGGGTCGTCCGTAAGTGACAGCACCACGAGCCACGGGTGTTCGCGAGCGCCGCCGGCCAGTTCGGCCGCGCCCCGAACCACCTCGGCGGACGCCTGGTCGAGATCGTCGAAGATGATCAGGCCCGGTCCTCTGAATCCGCATGCCCGCTCGAGAGCTGCCGCCGCATCGGCCGCGGCGCCACTGACGTAGACCGTCCCGACGTGCTGTGCGAGGAGCTCGGACGCCAGCTCGGCCAAGAGGCGAGTCTTGCCGATCCCCCGGGGGCCGGTGACCATTGCGCCCCGGCCCTGGCCGCCATTCACCTGATCCCACCGCTCGCGCAACCATTCCAGGTCGGGTTGACGGCCCGCCAGCGGTGTCCGCACGTCGAGCTCGGGCGCCAGCACCGTCCCCGTGCCCGGCGGCTCGAGCCCGGGATCCTGGTGCAAGATCGCTTCGTGCAGGCGCCGCAGCTCGGGCCCGGGCTCCACGCCGATCTGCTCGACCAACAACTCGCGCACCTCGCGGTAGGTCTTCAGCGCCTCCGCCTGCCGGCCGCAGCGGTAGAGCGCCAGCATGCGCTGGGCGTGCAGCTGCTCGCGTAGCGGGTCTTCGGCGACCAGCGCCTCGAGCTCGTCGATCACCTCGCCGTGGCGACCGGCGTCCAGGTCCGCCCCGATCGCCAGCTCGGCCGCGTGTAGGCGCAGCTGCTCCAGCCGCCGGATCTCGGTGTTCGCAAACGGCTCGTTGGCCACGTCGGCGAGCGGCGCGCCGCGCCACAGGGAGAGTGCCTCTCGCGCCTCGCCGTTAGGGAAGCGGTGGGGGCGCGCTGCCGCGTCGACCAACTGCTCGAAGCGCGCCGCATCGACCTGATCGGCTGCCAGCTGGAGTTCGTAGCCGCGACCGCGCGTGACGATCTCGGCCTCACAAGCGTTGAGCAGCTTGCGCAGGTGTGACACGTACAGCTGCACAAGCTTGTGCGCGCTGGGTGGCGCGCGCTCTCCCCACAGGCCCTCGATCAAGCGGTGAGTCGAGACGGTGCGGTTGACCTCCAGGGCGAGCATCGCCAGCACGCCACGCTGCTGCGGCGGCCCGAGGGCCACCGGCCGGCCGTGAAGGCTCGCATCGATAGGCCCGAGGAGTCGGATCTCCAGACCAGGGGGCACCCGGGTTGAAGCGATGGCAGAGCCGAGCCTACTCCGGTCCGGACGTGCAAATCAACGCCGTGCCGACCGCGCGTCGACCGTACGTATACCGGCGTGATGCAGCCTCCCGCAGCGTGAATCGACCCGCATTCAGGGAGGCCGCAATGCCGTTCGTCCGTCAATCGCTCTCGAGAACCGACACCGAGCTGGATCGCTGCCTCACGCGGATCGTGCTCGTGATCTCCATTGCAGCGATCACACTGGCGATCGCAGCGGCTTCGGCCGGCGCCCACTCTGCTTCTCAGTCCGATGCAGTTATCGCGTGGAACGCGAATGCCGGGGACGCCGCGCTCGCCGCGTGCATCGCCCCCACCGACAACCCACTTCACGAATCGCGTCTCTACGCCATGACGCATGTGGCCATCCACGACGCCCTTAACGCGATCGAGTCTCGGGCCGAGCCCTACGCCTTCGATGGCCGCGCGCGAAAAGGGGCCTCAGCGGAGGCTGCCGTCGCCGCGGCTGCGCGAGACGTGCTGGTGTCGCTGCTCCCACAGATCCCCTTCCCTCTCGAGTGCACCTCGGCGGGAGTGGCGAGTGTCGAGGCGGACTATGCGGTGGCGCTCAGCGCCATCCCGAACGGTCGAGCCAAGACACGGGGGCTCGAGGTGGGACGGGAAGCGGCCGAGGCCATCCTCGCCCTGCGAGACGGGGACGGCTCCAACACACAACTCCAGGATTTCGACTACCGGCAGGGCACCGAGCCCGGCGTGTACCGCTTCACGCCAGGGTTCGAGTTCGCTTTCGCACCGGGCTGGCGCGATGTGACTCCCTTCGTGCTGGACGACAGCTCCCAGTTCCGTCCCGGCCCTCCGTACCGGGTGACCGGACGGAGGTACGCGGCAGATCTCAACGAGGTCAAGCGTCTGGGGGGCGACGGCGTCACCACGCCAAGCGCGCGCACTGCCGAGGAGACCGAGATCGCCCGCTTCTGGGTCGAGAGCTCGCCGCTGCAATGGAATCGCATCACGAGAGCAGTGTCCTCTTCCCAGAGGCTCGATCGATGGCAGCAGGCGCGGCTGTTCGGGCTGCTCAATCTGAGCATGGCGGATGGCTACGTCGCCTCGTTCGACACCAAGTACCACTACAACTACTGGCGGCCGGTCACCGCGATCCAGAACGCGGATGCGGACGGCAACCGGCGAACCAGCGGCGACTCGGACTGGACCCCGTTGCTACCTACGCCCCCGATTCCCGACTACGATTCGGCGCACGCCGTCGAGGGCGGCACCGCATCGCAGGTGCTGAAGCGCTTCTTCGGCACCGACCACATCGGGTTCGAGACCTGCAGCCTGACCCTGCCCGAAGACACGTGCAACGACGCGACGCCGCGGCTCCGTCGGTACACCAGCTTCTCCCAGGCGGCCGCGGAGAACGGGCTGTCGCGCATTCTCGTCGGATTCCACTTCCGCAAGGCCGTTGACGAGGGAATCGCACACGGCAACAAGATCGGCAACCTTGCCGTCGATCGCTTCCTGCGGCCGGAGCGCCGGCACGGCAACCACCACGGGCACAAAGAGAACGGCAGGATCGCGTTCGACAGCGACCGCGCCGGCGGCGACCCCGACATCTGGACGATGAACCCCGACGGAAGCGGTCTCGTCAACCTGACCGCCGATTCCGGGGGCGCCGACGAGCGCGCGAGCTGGCGGGCGGATGGGCGAAAGATTGCCTTCATGAGCGATAGAGAGATCCCCGGCAATCCCACCCCTCCCGGCTTCCCCGGTCCCGACTACGAGATCTTCGTCATGAACGCCGACGGGTCAAATCCGACCCAGATCACGTTCAACGAGCTCGACGACGAGGATCCCGCCTGGTCGCCCAGCGGAAAGAGGATCGTCTTTCAACGGGACTTCGACCCCGTCCGGGGCGAGGCTGACTATGACCTTCTTGCCGTGAGGGCCGACGGCACGGCCGAGAGGAACCTCACCAACAGCCCGGGCGTTCCGGACATCGAGCCCAGCTGGTCACCCAGCGGCCGCAGGATCGCCTACGCCAGCGACGCCGACGGCGACGGCAACTTCGACATCCACAAGATGACCCCGGACGGGGCAGACGTCCGGCAGCTCACAAGCGGCGCCCTGGACAACGAGTTTCCAGATTGGTCGCCGGATGGCAGGCAAATCGTCTTCAACAGCAACCGCGACGACCCGCTGGAGGAGAACTTCGAGGTCTACACGATGCGTGCCGGAGGTGGGCGTGTGACCAGGCTGACCTTCAACCCTGCCGGCGACGGGCTCCCGACCTGGTCGCCCGACGGGCACTCAATCGCCTTTAACAGCAATCGCAACGGCTCCCCCGACATCCACACGATGCGTGCCGACGGCAGCAATCAGGTCAACCGCACCAACAACGAAGCGTTCGACTACGCATCGGACTGGCAGCCGCTTCCCCACTGATCAAACGCACACCCACGCGCCCGAGCTGTGGGCGGTGTCCGCTGCGAACATGTGGTGCGTGGCTTCCCCGGCTGCGATACCTGCCTCGGGCCGCTGCCTCTGCGGCGCCGTTCGCTTCGAGGCTGACCCACCCCTGCGCGACGTCGAGCTCTGCCACTGCGGCGAGTGCCGGCGCTGGCACGGCCACGTCTGCGCGATGACCTCCGTGCCCCGCGCGGCCTTCCGGCTGGTCGCCGACGACGGCCTGCGCTGGATCAAGAGCCCCGAGAGTGCCGCCCACGCCTCGCGAGGCTTCTGCGGCGAGTGCGGATCGAGCCTTTTCTGGGACGCTCCCGGGCGCGACACGATCTCGATCGCCGCGGGCACGCTCGACGAGCCGACCGGGCTGCGGGTAGTCGAGCAGATCTACGTGGCCGACGCGGGCGACTACTACGAGGTCGATCCTGAGGTGCCAGTGAGGGATTGAGCGATATCGGCGACTATCGCGTGCGGCTTCGCGACGAGGCGGCGCCAGGTGACCCGGAGCACTCGTATGTTCGCCGCCACAAGCCTCGCGTCTCGGATCCGATCGCGCTCGAAGGCGTCGCGCCCGGAATGGAAGGCGAAGCCGTCCACCTCAACGACGAGGCCCTGTTCCGGCCAGAACATGTCCACCTCGCTCCCGAAGACGCGGACGTTGTGGTCTGGGACGGGCAATTCAGCGGCGCGAATCAAATCGAGCAGCCGCCGCTCCGCTTCCGAGCGGGTCAGCGCCGGTCCCTTCTCGAGCTCCAGCACGGCTCGGATGGCCGTGGCGCCCGGTCGGCCGCCCGCGAGCTCACGCTCCAGTTGCGTCCGAGTGACCAGGCGCCGCCTGAACGCATCGGCGATCGCGCGCTCCAGCTCGAGCGAGCTGGCTTCTGAAGCCATGTCTACGAGTGCTCGCGCAACCGATGTGACGGGCACACCGCGGCAGCGGGCGGCGTCCCCCACGCTCAAACGGCAGCGGTGAAGCCGGATTCCGGTGCGGCCCCTGCGGTCGGGCCCCGAGACGTGAACGTCGCCGTCCGGGCGCGTGCCTAGCGCCCACAGGTACGCCGCGGACGCGTGGCTCACCAGCGCTCGGGTGCCGCAGGCCAGCACCGCGGCCATCTCCCGATCGAAGTCCAGCGGAGCGGTGTGACCCACGCGGTACACCCCGCGGTGCACGCGATGCAGACCGCCCCGCTCCACGCGCCCTTGAATCGAGCCCGGTCCCATGCCGGTGGCGAGGGCCTGCGCCCGAGTGGCGTTGCCCCATTGGCGTTCAGCGAGACCGCCAAGCGCCCAGTCCTTGCGCAGCCCCGCCTTCAGAACCTCCCGAAGGGCTTCGTCAGTCCACAGATCGGGAGGTTTCTGCTCGCCGAGAGGCAGATGCTCCCGGTCTGCCGGACGGGAGGGAGGGGCGTGAGGTTCTGATCGAATGGCACGCACGCCCTGCTAAGCGGATGGGCTGCAGGAGTCACCCCCGGTAGCCTCGCCGCCATGCCCAGCTACCTCCACACCTGCTACCGCATCGGCGACATCGACCGCTCGGTCTCCTTCTACGAGAAGCTCGGCTTCGAGGAGGCCCGCCGGATGCCGATCGGCGACGAGGCCACCAACGTGTTCATGCGGCTGCCCGATGGGGATCCGGTGCTCGAGCTGACGTACAACCACGGGGTCGATTCCTACGATCTCGGCGACGGCTACAACCACATCGCTCTGGCGGTCGATGACCTCGACGGGACACTCGAGGCACTGGCCGCGGACGGCATCGAACCCGAGAAGCCGCCCTACCGCCCGGGCGGTCGGACCGAGGGCTCCTTCATCGCCTTCGTCAGGGATCCGGACGGCTATCGCGTGGAGCTCATAGGACCCTCGTAGACCCGGCGCTAGGCTCGATCTCATGGGCCAGCGCACTGACATCTTCGACATCGGCAAGCTCGGTCTCTCCTCCGGAGAGGGGAGGAAGCTCGAGCTCCTTGTGCCGGTCGACGCCTTCGACTTCGGCGGGCAGCGCTATGAGCTTCTCGGTGGAGAGGTCGACGCCATCCTGAACGTCGACCGGACCGTGTCCTCCGGGTACGCCCTGCGGCTGCGCTTCGAGGCTCAGCTCGAGGGTCCCTGCATGCGCTGTCTCGAGAAGGCCGACCAGCCGCTGGAGGTCGACGCCCGCGAGATCGACCAGCCGGGAGGAGGGATCGATCTGCGATCGCCCTATCTGGACGGGGGCGCGCTCGACGTCGGCGCCTGGGCTCGGGATGCGTTGGCGCTCGGCCTGCCCACCCAGATCGTCTGCCGCGAGGACTGTCTCGGTCTGTGCCCGGTGTGCGGCGAGAACCTCAACCGCGCCCCCGGCCACGCGCACGAGGCCGAGCCCGATCCGCGCTGGGCGGCGCTGCGTGAGCTGAAGCTCGACTGATGGCCTGAGGGCAGCTCGCACCGGCTACACTGGTGCGCTGCCCATGGCCGTTCCCAAGCAGAGACAGTCTCATTCGCGGACCCACAAGCGTCGCTCCCAGCACAAGGTCGAAGCGCCCGGTCTGCGCTTCTGTCCGCGCTGTCACGCGCCGCGCCGTCCGCACCGGGTCTGCCCCAACTGCGGCACCTACGCCGGTCGGGAGGTCGTGGTGACCCAGCAGGACGCCTCAGACGACGAATAGTGATCGCGGTCGACGCGAACGGCGCCGACCAGGGGCCGGCCGCCGTCGCGGAGGGGGTCGCGCGTTCGGGACTGCCGGTGCTTCTGTTCGGCCCGGAGGCTCAGATCCGCGATGCCGCGGGGCCGCTGGCCGAGGTCGTCGACACGCCGGAGACGATCAAGGCCGGCGACGAAGCCGTGAGCGCGGTACGAGCCAAGCGCGACGCCTCGATCGTCCAGGCCGCCCGTGCCGTGGGCGACGGACGGGCCGACGCGCTCGTCTCCGCCGGGTCCACCGGACCGACGCTCGCGGCCGCCACCCTCTCGATCAAGCGGTTGCGCGGAGTGTTTCGCCCGGCGCTGGCGGTGCTGCTGCCCGTGCCCGGCGGACCGGTGCTGCTGCTCGACGCCGGCGCGAGCGTGGAGGTGCGGCCCGAGCATCTCGTCCAGTTCGCCTACCTCGGAGCGGGGTTCATGGAGGCCGTGGTGGGCGTGCGCCGGCCTACGGTCGGCCTTCTGTCGGTGGGAGAGGAGTCGGGCAAGGGCACCCCGGACGTGCTCGCCGCCCACGAGCGCCTCGCCGAGGGCACCCTGAACTTCGTGGGCAACCTCGAGGGCTTCGACCTTCCCCGCGCGAGCGTGGACGTGATGGTGGCCGACGGCTTCACCGGCAACGTGGCGCTCAAGGTGCTGGAGGGCACGGTCAGCTCGTTCACCGCCGCCATTCGTAGGCGGATCCAGTCCGGCCCGGTGTCGAGCGCCGGCGGGCTGCTGATTCGCGGCAAGCTGCGTGGCCTGCGCGACGACCTCGATCCCGAGCAGGTGGGTGGCGCGATCCTCCTCGGCCTGCGCCGCCCCGTGGTGGTGGCTCACGGGAGCTTCGGCCCGACCGGTATCGAGCACGCGGTCAAGCTCGCGCGCCGCGCGGCCGACGAGGACATGGTCGGTCGCACCAGCTCGGCGCTGGAGGCCGCGGGGGTCTTGCGGTCCGCGCCCGCTGGTAGCTTCGCCGACTGATGACCCGAGAGGAGGTCCTCGCACGCATTCGTGAGCACCTGGCCACCGAGCTGGAGGTCGATCCCGGGCGCATCGGGGAAACCACGCGCTTCCGCGAGGACCTGGAGGCGGACTCGCTCGACCTGGTGGAGCTGGTGGTCGAGCTGGAGGACAGCTACGGGGTGCGGATTCCCGACGAGGAGGCGGCGAAGATCGTCACCGTCGGCCAGGCCGCCGACTTCGTAGCCGCCCATGCCGCCGAGCTCGAGTCCTGAATCCCTTGCCGAGCTGCTGTCAGACCTGCCGGAGGACCTTCGGCGGCAGGCCTTCACCCACGCCTCCTGGGTCGAGCACCGCGCGGAGGCCTACGAGCGGCTCGCCTTCCTCGGTGACGTGGTGCTGAGCCTGGCCGTCTCGACCCATCTGTATCCACGCTTCGAGCGCTACGGCGCCGGCCGCCTGACCAAGGTGCGCGCCCAGGCGGTGTCCGGGCGCTCGTGTGCCCGGGTGGCCGTCGGGCTCGGGGTGCCCGAGGCGCTGGCCAGCGAGGCGCCGCAGGGCACCACCGGTCGCAGCGCCGAGATGCTGATGGACTCCGAGCGGGTGCTGGCCTCGGTGTGCGAGGCGATCATCGGCGCCGCCTATCTCGCCTTCGGGCTCGAGCGCACCGCTCCGGCGGTGGTGGCCTCGTTCGCGGGGGAGATCGACCAGGCGCTCGAGCACCCGGTGGACTACAAGTCGGTGCTGCAGGAACGTCTGGCGCGCCGCGCGGCCCTCGTGAGCTACCGCACGGTGTCCGAGGCGGGTCCTGCTCACGACCGTTCCTTCGTCTCCGTGGCCGAGGTGGAAGGGGAGGAGCTCGGCCGCGGGGAGGGAAAGACCAAGAAGGGCGCCGAGCAGGAAGCGGCCCTACAGGCATTGGACGCCCTGGACGAGGCTCTCTAGCCATGCACCTGCGATCCATCTCCATGAAGGGCTTCAAGTCCTTCCCCCAGCGGACGAAGCTCGAGTTCGGAACGGGAGTGTCGGTGGTCGTCGGCCCGAACGGATCGGGCAAGTCGAACATCACCGACGCCGTGCTGTGGGCGCTCGGCGAGCAGTCGCCGCTGGCGGTGCGCGGCCAGGTGATGAAGGACGTGATCTTCGCCGGGGCCCAGGGAGTGGGCGGCTCGAGCGCCGCGGAGGTCGAGGTGGTGATCGACAACTCCGACGGGCGGCTCGACAGCGGCTTCTCCGAGATCTCGATCGTCCGCCGTCTCGATCGCGACGGCGAGGGCGAGTATCGCCTCAACGGCGCACGCTGCCGGCTGGTCGACGTGATCGAGGTGCTGTCCGACTCGGGGCTCGGCAAGGAGATGCACTCAGTGGTCTCCCAGGGCAAGGTCGAGCAGATCGTGATGTCCCGGCCCCGCGAGCGGCGCCTGCTGATCGAGGAGGCCGCCGGACTGGGCAAGCATCGCAAGCGCCGCCGCCGCGCGCAGCTCAAGCTCGAGCGCACCGAGGAGAACCTCTCCCGCGCGCTTGACGTCGAGCGCGAAGCGCGTTCGCGGCTGCGCCCGCTCAAGCGCCAGGCCGAGGCCGCCGAGCTGCACGAGCGGCTCGAGCGCCAGACGCTGGAGGCGCTCTACGCGCTGTCGCGGGACGCCGTACGGGCCGCCCGTGGCGCGCTGGCCGACGCCGAGGGCAGAGCGCAGGCCGCCGGCACGGAGCGCGACGAGGCCGAGCGCCTGCTGGCCGGCGTGGCTCGGCGCCGCGAGCAGGCCGAGGAGGCGTTCGCGGCTCAGACCAGGGACCGCGAGCAGCTCCAGGGCCGCGTGTTCGCGGCGCGCGCGGCCGCCGACCGGGTCGCCATGCGCGGGGAACGCGTACGCGAGCAGGCCGTGGCGGCCGAGGAGCGCCGCGAGCGCCGGCTGCATCAGCTCGAGCTGCTCGAGCAGCAGGCCGCCGTGGACCGCGAGCAGAGCGCCGAGCAGGAGGGTCCGGAGCAGCGCATCGCCGGCCTGGAGGCCGAGCTGGCAGCACTCGACGCGGACCGCGAGGCCCGCCTGACCCGCGAGCTGGCCGGCCTGGAGACCGAGCTGGCCGAGGCGCGCGAGCTGTCCGGGAGCCGCGCAGCGGTCACGGCGAAGCGCCGCGAGGAACTGGCCGAGGCCGAGCTCAGTGCCGCCACCGCGCGAAGCGCCTGGCACGCGGCGGAGCGGACCGCTGAGTCAGCGCGGGCCCGCGCCGCCCGGGTGGGGTCGGAGCTCGCCGCGGTCAGCCAGTTCCTGCGGGGGGCCTCGACGCTGCCCGGTGATGCCCGTCCGCTGGCCGAGAGCCTGCACGTGTCGCCGGGCTACGAGGCGGCGCTGGCGGCCGCCCTCGGGTCGCGCCTGACCGCCGGGGTCGTCGCCGATCTCGCTGCGGGCGAGCAGCTGCTCGAGGCCGCGGGCCGCAACGGCGCCAGCGCGCTCGTCCAGAGCGCGATGGGCGCGGACGCCGCGTCCGGCGCCGAACGACCGTCCGGTGCCCCGCCGGGAGCCGAGCCGCTGCTCGGCCACGTGCGACCCGATCCGGCCGTCAAGGGCCTGGCGGAGCGCCTGCTCGCCGGAGTCGTGGTGGTGGACACACTCGACACGCTCGGCCCCGAGTTCCAACTGGTGGCGGTCACACGCTCGGGCCGGCTGTTCGACGGGGGCACGGGAGAGCTGTCGCAGGCCCCCGCCGGCGGAAGCGAGCGTCTGCTCGAGGAGCTGGCCCGCCGCGACGACCTCGTCCGCGAGTCGGAGGCCGCCGCCGCTGAGGAGGTCGACGCGCAGCGCGCTGTGGAGGCCGGCGCCGTGGCCGTGAGCGAGGCCGACGCCGCTCGCGAGCGGGCCGAGGAGACGGCGCGGCTGGCGGCGCGCGAGACGAGCGAGGCCGACGAGGCGGCCCGGCGCGCCGAGTGGTTGATCGCCCGCAGGCGCGAGGCGCCCGACGACGGCCCCGAGGCGGTGCGGCGCGCCGAGCTCACGGGTGACCTCCGGGCCGAGCGGCGCATGGCTGAGCGAATCGAACGTGAACGCGAAGACCGCGCCCGAGCGCTCGCCGCCGTGCGCGACGCGGCCGAGCGCGACCTGGCCCTGCTTGGCGACGCGCGGCTGGCCACGCAGGCACTCGACTCCGCAGGCGATGCCGTGTCGGGCCGGCGGGATGCGCTCCAGGCGCTGCTGGACCAAGGAGCCGCCGCCGGCGAGGAGACCGCCGCGGCGCTCAAGGCGTGCGCCCAGGAGGAGGCCGAGCTGCAGGGCCGGCTCAAGCGGGCGAGCGACGCGGTCACCGCTGCCGAGGTGGCCGCCCAGCAGGTACGCGACGCCGCCGCCGACGCCGAACGCGAGCTCGGCGGCCACGCGGACCGTCTCGGACTGCCGGCCGAGCCCGCCGGCGAGCCTCTGCCGGACGAGGAACGCGAGGCGCTGGCCTCACGGGTGGAGCGACTGGGCCGGCGGCGCGAGCAGCTGGGCCCGGTCAACCCGCTCGCCAAGCAGGAGTACGAAGAAGCCGTGGCCCACGTGGAGGAGCTCGAGGCTCAGCGTGAGGACATGGAGAACGCCATGGCCGAGCTCGAGAGCCTGATAAAGGAGACCGACCGTCGCATCCGAGAGGCGTTCGAAGAGACCTTCGCGGCAGCGGAGCGCAACTTCAGGGAGGTCGTGGAGCACCTCTTCCCGGGTGGCCGGGGCCGGCTGCGGCTGGTGCAGGCCGAGCAGACGCTGCGCCCGGTCGTGGGCGGGGAGAGCGTGCCGGAGGCGCCGGGCGACGAGGCCGCCCCCGACGAGGACGAGCAACCCGAGGCGGGGGTGGAGATCGAGGTCACGCCCCCCGGCAAGTCGACCAAGCGCCTGTCGCTGCTGTCCGGCGGCGAGAAGTCGCTGGTGGCGCTGGCCTTCATGTTCGCGGTCTTCCTCGCGCGGCCGTGCCCGTTCTACATCCTCGACGAGGTGGAGGCGGCACTCGACGACATCAACATCGACCGCTTCCTGCAGCTCGTCAAGGGCTACTCGGACCGGGCCCAGTTCATCGTCGTCACCCACCAGAAGCGCACCATGGACGCCGCCGACACGCTGTACGGCGTGAGCATGGGCGGCGACGGCATCTCCCGCGTGGTCTCCCGCAGGCTGGCCGGCCGCCCGGCCCCCGAGGACTCACTCTCGGCGGCCGACGAGGCCGCGTAGCGGGACTATCCTCCGCGGGCTCATGGCTCGCACCTGGCACGACCTGTTCGTCACCGGCGAGGACCCGCCACCCGGGTCGGACGGGGACGAGGAGCCCGAGCGGCGCGGCGGCTTCTTCCGGCGGCTGCGCGACAACATGTCGAAGACCCGTCAGGCGCTCGGCGCGGAGCTCCAGGCCACCGTCTTCCAGTCGCTCGACGACGAGGCCTTCGAGCACCTCGAGGAGACGCTGATCTACGCCGACGTAGGAGCCTCCACCACGGCGGCGATCGTGGAACGGCTGGAGCACGAAGCCGAGACGGGCGAGCTGCAGGGCGGGGAGGATCTGTCGCGGCGGCTCCAGGAGCTGCTGGCCGAGACGGCCCGGCTCGACGGCGACACCATCCCCCTCACCGAGCATCCGGCGGTGATCCTCATGGTGGGGGTCAACGGCAGCGGCAAGACCACCACCATCGGGAAGATGGCCTGGCACCTCCAGCGCGAGCTGGGTCGCTCGGTGCTGCTCGCGGCAGGGGACACCTTCCGGGCGGCGGCCGCGGAGCAGCTCGAGCAGTGGGCGGAGCGCGCCGGCTGCGAGATCGTGCGCGGGGAGGCCGGCTCCGACCCCGGCGCCGTGATGTACGACGCGATCGCCGCCGCGAAGGCGCGGGGACACGACGTGGTGATCTGCGACACGGCCGGGCGGCTGCACACCCAGCAGCACCTGATGGACGAGCTGCGCAAGGTGCGCAAGGTGATCGACGCCCAGGCGCCGGGCGCCCCCCACGAGACGCTCCTGACCATCGACGCCACCACCGGCCAGAACGGGCTGCGCCAGGCGCTGCTGTTCCGTGACGCCGTCGACGTCACCGGAATCGTGCTGACCAAGCTCGACGGCACCGCCAAGGGCGGGATCGCGCTCGCCATCGCGCAGGAGCTCGGGGTGCCGGTCAAGCTGATCGGGATCGGGGAGGGGCTCGAGGACCTGCGGCCCTTCGACGCCGACGACTTCGCGCGGGCGATCCTCGAGCCGTGAGCAACACGGGCGAGAGCGGGCGAGGCGACAGCACCCGCGTGGTGCGCGCCGGGCTGCCCGAGCCCGAGCAGGGCGAGCCCTTCCTGCCGGGTCCGGTGTTCGCGGCGCCCTTCCACGTGAGCGGCGACCCGGCCGAGGCGCCGTACTCCTACACGCGCTACGGCAACCCGACCTGGCAGCGCTACGAATCGGCCCTCGCCGAGCTGGAGGACGCCGAGGCCGTGCTGTTCTCGTCGGGCATGGCCGCGGCCACCGCGCTGCTCCTGACGCAGACCACGCCCGGCGACGCAGTCGCGATCGACGAGAGCTGCTACCTCGGCATCCGCCGCTTCGCGACGACCTTCCTCGACGCGCGCGGGATCGAGGTGCGCCTGGCGCCACCCGAGCGGCTGGCCGAGGCCGTGCAGGGCGCCGTGATGCTGTGGCTGGAGACGCCCTCCAACCCCAAGCTCGAGGTGTACGACATCGCCGCGCTGGCCGAGACCGCGCGCGGCATCGGAGCGCTGACCGTGGTGGACAACACCACCGCCGGACCGCTGCTTCAGCGGCCACTCGACCTGGGCGCCGACGTGACGCTCACCAGCGCCACCAAGCAGATGGGCGGTCACGCCGACCTGCTGCTCGGCTACCTGGCCACCCGCGACGCCGAGCGGGCCCAGAGCCTGCGTGACTGGCGCCGGGACGGCGGGGCGATCCCCGGGCCCTTCGAGGCCTGGCTGGCGCACCGCTCGCTTCCCACCCTGGCCCTGCGCCTGGAGCGGGGCAGCGACAACGCCCTCGCGCTGGCGCGTCTGCTTGCCGCCCGCGACGACGTGGTCGCCGTGGCCTACCCCGGGCTGCCCGGGGATCCGGGGCACGAGGTGGCGCGCCGCCAGATGCGCGGCTACGGGATGGTGCTGTCCTTCGACCTTGGGAGCGAGGAGCGCGCCGACGCCTTCCTGGCCCGGGCGCGACTGGTGACCGACGCCACCAGCTTCGGCAGCGTGCAGACCACCGCCGAGCGCCGCGCCCGCTGGGCGGGCGACGACGTGCCGCCGGGGTTCATCCGAATGTCCGCGGGCTGCGAGGACACCGCCGACCTGCTCGCCGACGTGGAGCGCGCCCTCGGCTCTCCGTGAGCCGGGGCCTGCTCGTCACCGGTGGCACGGGCTACCTGGGCGGCGAGCTCCTGCGGGCCGCTGCTCCCGGGGTGGCGGCCACCCATCTGACCACCGAACCCGAGCCCCTGGCCGGAGTCGACTGGCTGCGGGTGGACGTTCGCGACCGCGCCGCGGTGGACTCCGCGTTCGAGCAGCTTCGTCCCGAGTCCGTCGTGCACACCGCGTACCTGCAGGACGGGCCGGACGCGGAAGAGACGAACGTGCTGGGCTCCGAGGTCGTGGCCGTCGCCGCCGCACAGGTGAAGGCCCGGCTGATCCATCTCTCCACCGATCTCGTGTTCGACGGCACGGCGTCGACGCCCTATCGGGAGTCCGACCGTCCCAACCCGGTCGGCGCCTACGGACAATCGAAGCTGGCGGCAGAGCAGGCGGTGCTGGCGGCTCATCCCGCGGCCCTCGTGGTGCGCACGTCGCTGATGGTCGGAGGGTCGTCGCCCGGTCGCCACGAGCTCGCGGCGCTGCAGGCCGCTGCGGGCGAGACCGAGATGACCTTCTTCGACGACGAGCTGCGCTCGCCCGTGCTGGTGGGCGATCTCGCGCGCGCTCTGCTGGAGCTCGCCACACGCGACGAACGGGGCGTCCTTCACGTGGCCGGACCGGAGCCGCTCAGCCGCTACGAGCTCGCTCGCCTCGTGGCGGAAGCGCACGGCGTGCCGTCGGCCCGCATCCGCCGCGGCAGCCTGGCCGAGTCGGGACTTGACCGGGCCGCCTGCTGCGTGCTCGACTCGAGCCGTGCTCGAGCGCTGCTGACCACTCCGTTGCGGGGGCCGTCCGACCTCGCGACGAGTCGCTCGGGCCCTCGGGATGGCCTTCCCTGACCCCTAGAATTCAGGGGACATGGATGAGTGGGTCCTATGGGTGATCGCGGCCGGCCTCCTGGCCGTGGGCGAGATCCTCACGCTCGGGTTCTTCCTCGGCCCGGTCGCGATCGCGGCGGCCGCCGCTGCGGTGGTCGCCCTGGCCGGCGGTGGCCTCGCGGTGCAGTGGATCGTGTTCATCGCGCTGTCGATGGCTTCGCTGCTGGTGCTGCGGCCGGTGGCCAAGCGCCATCTGCGCACGCCCGGGGCGCTGCGCACGGGCACGGCCGCGCTGGTGGGCGGGCAGGCCCTGGTGCTTCAGCGGGTGGACCGCGACGGCGGGCAGGTCAAGCTGGCCGGTGAGGTCTGGTCGGCGCGGGCCTACGACGAGGACGACACCTACGAGCCCGGTGCCCGGGTCGAAGTGATGAAGATCGACGGCGCCACGGCGCTCGTCGCTGAATAAGGAGAATCAATACCGAGAATGGCCGCTCTGATCGTCCTCATCGTCGTTGCGCTGGTGGTGCTGTTCACCCTGTCGCGCGCAATCCGCATCGTGCCTCAGGCGCGCGCCGGGGTCGTGGAGCGCCTGGGCCGTTACCAGCGCACTCTCGACGCCGGTCTCGCGCTCGTGATCCCCTACGTCGACCGGGTGCGGCCCCTGATCGACCTGCGCGAGCAGGTCGTGTCCTTCCCACCCCAGCCGGTGATCACCGAGGACAACCTGACCGTCTCGATCGACTCGGTCATCTACTTCCAGGTCACCGACCCCAAGGCGGCCTCCTACGAGATCGCCGACTACATCCTGGCCATCGAGCAGCTCACCGTCACCACGCTCCGAAACGTGGCCGGCGGGATGACGCTCGAGGACACCCTCACCTCGCGCGACAACATCAATACGGCGCTGCGGGTGGTGCTCGACGAGGCCACCGGCCGCTGGGGCATCCGGGTCAACCGCGTGGAGCTGAAGGCAATCGACCCTCCGGTGACGATCCAGGAGGCGATGGAGAAGCAGATGCGCGCCGAGCGCGATAAACGCGCGGCCATCCTCACCGCCGAGGGCGTCAAGCAGTCCCAGATCCTCACCGCGGAGGGGGAGAAGCAGTCCTCGATCCTGCGCGCCGAAGGAGCTCGCGAAGCGGACATCCTGCGTGCCCAGGGACAGTCGAAGGCGATCGAGTCGGTCTTCGCCGCCATTCACGAGGGCGATGCCGATCCCAAGCTGCTTGCCTATCAGTACCTGCAGACCCTCCCGAAGATCGCCGAGGGCGCGTCGAACAAGGTCTGGATCATCCCGAGCGAGGTGACCCAGGCGCTGGCCAACATCGGCTCGATCATCCCCAAGGCCGACAGCGTGGCCGCGGACGACGCGGTCCCCCCGCCTCCGCCACCCGAGGCACTGCCTCCGCGCTGAGCGCCGGGTTGCATCCCGCGTGGACTAGCCTCAGAGACTGATGTTCGACGCTCTCTCCGACCGCCTCCAGGACGCCCTCGGCGACGTCCGCTCCCGCGGCAAGCTCACCGAGGAAGACGTGAACCAGGCGATGCGCCAGGTGCGTCTCGCCCTGCTCGAGGCCGACGTCAACTTCAAGGTGGTCAAGCAGTTCACCGCGGCGGTCAAGGAACGGGCGCTCGGCGCCGACGTCATGTCGTCGCTCAACCCGGGCCAGCAGGTGGTGAAGATCGTCTCGGACGAGCTCACGTCCCTGATGGGCGGCTCGGGGCGCGACCTGGCCATCGCCCGGCCCGGACCCACGGTGATCCTGATGGCCGGACTGCAGGGATCGGGCAAGACCACGGCCTCCGGCAAGCTCGCCCGGCACCTGCGTGAGGAGCACAAGATGGACGTGGCCCTTGCGGCATGCGACGTCTACCGCCCGGCCGCGGTGGACCAGCTCGTGAAGGTGGGCGCCCAGGCGGGAGCGCACGTCTACGAGCAGGGCACGGGTCGCAATCCGGTGGACATCGCCGAGTGGGCGCTCGGACAGGCCAAGCAGGACCGCCGTGATGCCCTGATCGTGGACACCAGCGGCCGCCTCCACATCGACGACGAGCTGATGAAGGAGCTTGCGGACGTCAAGAAGCGGGTGAAGCCTCACAACGTGCTGCTCGTGGTGGACGCCATGACCGGCCAGGACGCTGTCAACGTCGCCGAGCAGTTCGCCGAGACCGCGGACTTCGACGGGGTTGTCCTGTCGAAGCTGGACGGCGACTCGCGCGGCGGCGCCGCGCTCTCGGTCAAGGCCGTCACCGGCAAGCCGATCCTGTACGCCTCGACGGGCGAGAAGCTCGGCGACTTCGAGCGCTTCCACCCCGACCGGATGGCCCAGCGCATCCTCGGCATGGGCGACGTGATGACCCTGGTGGAGAAGGCCGAGCGCCAGATGGACGAGCGCAGCGCCCAGGCGCTCGAGAAGAAGATCCGCAAGGAGCAGTTCACCCTCGACGACTTCCTCGAGCAGATGCAGCAGGTGCGCAAGATGGGCCCGCTCGGATCTCTGCTCAAGATGATGCCGGGTATGGGCCAGCAGCTGGGCAACGTCAACGTGGACGAGAAGGAGCTCGACCGGCTCGAGGCGATCATCCGCTCGATGACTCCGCAGGAGCGGGCCAACCCGTCGATCATCGACGGCTCGAGGAGGCGGCGAATCGCCCGCGGCTCCGGCACCTCGGTGCAGGCGGTGTCCCACCTGGTCAAGCAGTTCTCCCAGATGAAGAAGCTGATGAAGCAAATCGCCGGTGGGAAGATGCCCTCCCTGCAGCAGTTGGCCGGCGGTCGCTAACCTCTCCCGGTCGTATGTCCGTTCGAGTCCGACTCACCCGTGTGGGGAGCAAGAAGAATCCGATCTGGCGCGTGGTCGTCGCCGACCAGCGCTCGCCGCGCGATGGCCGTTTCATCGAGACGATCGGTCATTACAACCCTCAGACCGACCCCTCGACGATCCTCATCGACGAGGAGCGCTTCCAGCACTGGGTCGCCCGCGGCGCCCAGCCCACGGGCACGGTCAAGCAGCTGGTCAAGGCCCACGCCAAGGGCCTGACCGCCGACCCGAAGACCTCCGCCGCGCCGCCGCTGCCCGAGCCGCCGCCGCCCGCGGAGGAGGCCCCCGAGGCGGAGGCCCCCGAGGCGGAGGCCCCCGGCGAGGAACAGCAGCCGCCCGGCGAGGAGCAGGGACCGCCCGGCGAGGACATCTCCGGTGACGAGGCCGTCATCGAGCCTCCGAGCGAGGGCGCTCCGCCGCGCGAGGCCGCCGATGAGGCTGCCGACGCGCCGGTGCCCGACGACTCGGACGACGCGGACAAGCCGGCGGACGCAGACTCCTAGTAGGTGGAGGACCTGCTCGCTTATCTCGCCCGGTCGCTCGTCGATCATCCGGACGAGGTGAGTGTCGAATCCTTCGAGGAGGACGACGGGACGGTCGTTCTCGAACTGCGGGTGGCCGACGACGACGCCGGAAAGGTGATCGGCCGGGGTGGGCGCACGGTGGCCGCTCTGCGCACCGTCATGAAGGCCGCCGCGGTTCGGCAGGGCAACCGCGTGCTCGTCGACGTCGTCGATTGACGCTGGTCACCGCCGGCCGGGTCGGCAAGCCGCACGGGCTGGACGGCAGCTTTCGCGTGGACTGGGCGCGACACGCGCTCCCACTGGGCACGCAGGTGGTGGTGGCGGGATCCGGCCACCGGGTCGACCGCCGAGCCGGCACCGACGAGCGGCCGCTGATCCGCCTCGCCGGGGTCGAGGATCCGAGGCCGCTGCGCACCGAGCTGATCCTGGTGGACGAAGAGCTCGAGGAGGGGGAGTGGCTGGCATCCGACCTGGCCGGCTGTGCGGTGCCGGGGGCCGGCAAGGTGGCGAGGGTCCTCGACGGCCCGAGTTGCAGCGTGCTCGAGCTCGACAACGGCCAGCTCGTGCCGCTCGTGTCCGACGCCATCGAAGCGATCGATCTCGACGCCCGGGAGATCCGCGTGAACCAGGTCTTTCTCGGATGAACATCGACGTGATCACGCTGTTTCCGGCCTGGTTCGCCTGGTTTCGCGAGCAGCGCCACGTGGCCAACGCGCTCGCGCTGGGCCACAGCATGTCGCTCGTGGATCTCCGCGAGTCGACCCCCCTGAAGGCCGGTCAGGTGGACGACACCCCCTACGGCGGCGGCGCCGGCATGGTGATCAGAGTGGACGTCGTCGAAGCGGCACTGGGCGAGCGCTACGGGACCGATCCGCTCGAGCTGCCCGCGCGACGGCGGATCGTCGCGCTGTCGCCGGGCGGCCGGCGCTTCGACGACGCGCTGGCCACCGAGCTCGCCGCCGAGCCGGAGCTCACCGTGCTGTGCGGGCGCTACGAGGGCTTCGATGAGCGCGTCCACGATCACCTGGCCACCGACATCGTCTCGATCGGCCCGTACGTGCTCGCGGGGGGCGAGCTGGCCGCCATGGTGGTCTGCGACGCGGTGATGCGCAAGCTCCCCGGGGCCCTCGGGCATGACCAGAGCGCGGTCGAGGAGTCCTTCAGTCCCGCGCTCGGCGGGTCACCCGAGTATCCCCACTACACCAGGCCATTCGACTGGCATGGCCACACCGTGCCCGACGTCCTGCTCTCGGGTGACCACGCTCGCATTCGGGACTGGCGCCTGGCACAGAGCAGCGAGCGCGGCCGCAGCGAACCCTGAGGATTCGCGGGCAGGGGTGGGAGAGGAGTCGCTACCATTGCGCCCCAGGCGCGACGGCTCCCGGGAGGTCGCGCTTTCTTGTGCCTCCCGAAGCAGACCGAAGCCCTCACTCACTCATGTCCGGCCTGATCGACAGCATCGAGCGCGCTCAGTTGCGCCGCGTTCCCGCCTTCCAGGCAGGTGACCGCGTGCGCGTGCACTTCCAGGTCGTGGAGGGCACGCGGCGCCGCACCCAGGTCTTCGAGGGCGTGGTCCTCAAGCGCCAGGGCTCGGGAGCGCGGGAGACCTTCACCGTGCGCAAGCAGTCGTTCGGCGTGGGTGTGGAACGCACGTTCCCCCTGCACTCCCCGAAGATCGAGCGCATCGAGGTGGCCGCGCGCGGCGACGTGCGGCGGGCCAAGCTCTACTACCTGCGTGACCGGGTCGGACGCGCCTCGCGTGTGCGCGAGCGGCGCTGGAGCGGAGAGGCTGCCACCGTCGAGCCCGGCGCGATGCTTCCGGACGACGCCCCTCGCCCCGGCGAGGAGCAGCTGGCCGAGGAGACCGCCGTGGCGGAGGCCGAGGCCGAGGCGGTTGAGAGCGGGACAGAGGCAGACGCCACCGTCGCCCCGGACGCCGACGCCGACAATGGCGCGGCCGCCGGAAGCGACCCGGCAGAGACTTCAGCGACTCCCGAGGGCAACGGCGATTCCGCCGAGGAACCGCCCGCCGACGCGCCGGACGATCCCGATGCTCAGGCCGCCGCCACCGAAGCCGGCGGCGAGGCCCAGGCCGGCGACAAGTCGTAGGGCGCGGGCGGAAGCCTGACAGGGCTCAGGGTGGCGCGCAGCACCAGCAAGGAGAAGAGCACCCGCGGATCGCTCGTCGAGCTGGTCACGATCGTCGTGGTCGCGCTCGGGCTCGCTCTCGGCATCCAGGCTTTTCTCGTCAAGCCGTTTCGGATTCCGAGCGAATCGATGGTGCCGACCCTGGAGGTGGGCCAGCGGGTTCTGGTGGATCGTGTGAGCTTCCGCTTCAGCGACCCGGGGCGCAACGACGTGGTGGTCTTCAAGCCGCCGGCCGGCGCTGACACCAACACCTGCGGCGCGCAACATCCCTCCGACACCGCCTGCCCCGAGCCCACGCCGGAGCGCTCCGACACCAACTTCATCAAGCGCGTGGTGGGCCTGCCCGGAGACCGCCTGAGGGTGGTGGACGGCGCCGTCTACATCAACGGGCGGCGCCAGGACGGCTCCTTCGCGCGGCTCGACGCGAACTGCGGGATCTGCAACCTGCCCGGAGAGATCACCGTCCCCGAGGACCACTACTTCATGATGGGCGACAACCGCGGCGAGTCCGCGGACAGCCGCGAGTGGGGCCCGGTGCCGAAGAAATGGATCATCGGGAAGGCCTTCATGACCTACTGGCCGCCCGGGCGCGTCGGGTTCCTGTAGCGGGCGCCGGCGCGCTGCGCCGGCGCGAACACGGGTTGTGGTTCCATGACACCGTCAACTTGTGCTCCCGTCCGGATTCGCCTTGTCGCCAGCCACGCTTCTCGATTCCGCCGTGCCCGGTCCTATGATCGGCCGCCAGTGGGGAGCCCCGAGCCTGCCGACACGCCGCCGGAACAGCCGCCCGCAGGTGGCGGCTCGGCCACCGGCCGCGGAGGGTCGGCAAGCAGGGCACAGCGGCGCCGCGCCCGCATGAAGCGCCGCACCGGCACCGGACGGCGCCTGTTCGCCTTCGACCGAGATCTCGACTGTCGCTACGTGGCCGGCGCCGACGAGGCCGGGCGGGGCTCGCTGGCCGGGCCCCTGGTGGCGGCAGCCGTCCTGTTCGACCTGGAGCGGCTGACACTGTCGGACCGGCGGGCCCTGTCCAAGCTCAACGACTCGAAGCAGCACACCGCCGAGGCACGCGAGGAGCTCTACCCGCTCGTGATGCGCGCCGCCTCGCGCTCGGTGATCGTCACGCGCTGCGTGCGCGGCATCGACTCCCGGGGCCTCCACAACACGAACCTGGAAGCGCTGCGCACGGCGCTCCTGGGCGTGGCGCGGGATGGCACCATCTGTCTGGTCGACGGCTTCAACGTCCCGGCCTTCGGCTTCGAGCAGCGAGCGGTGATCGACGGCGACTGCCGCAGCGCCGCCATCGCCGCGGCCTCCGTCCTGGCCAAGGTCAGCCGCGACCGCTACATGAGGAGCGCCGCCGAGCGCCACCCGGACTGGGACTTCGAGACCAACGTCGGCTACTCCACTCCCGAGCACCGCGCGGCAATCCGTCAGAACGGCATCTCGCCGCTGCACCGCATGTCGTTCCAGTCGATCGCCTACACGCAGCTGGCGCTCGAGGGCTGAGGTAGAGCGGGGGGGGTATCCCGGCTCTGCGTTCCGCTCGGGCCTGCGCGACGGGCTGGGACGTGGTCCGCTTGGCTGGGGAAGGGGGCTCGGCGCGGGAGTCTGACGACTTGTTCGCCCTGTGGATGAACGGAGCGTCAAGCCCCCTCTCCGTCGACTCATGCCTCTATAGCGGCCCATACTCGACAGGCTCACCACCTCAAAAGGCTCCCTCCACGTGCTCCAGCTCCACGAGCCGGCCGCGGTCGTCGAGCCAGATTCCGATGGCGTCGAACCTGATCTCGGGAGGGGCCGGGCCGTCGCGCGCCGCCGCCGTCAGCCACGCGCGGGCCATGGTCCTGACCTGACGGCGCTTGCGCGGACCGACCGCGGACAGAGGACCCAGAGGATCCCGCGGCGCCCGGCCAACCGAGCGGTCCCGTGCACCGCGGCGCAGCATGCGCGTCTTGACCTCGCAGAAGACCAGGAAGCGCCGGTCGCGGGCCACCAGATCGATCTCACCCAGCCGGGTGCGGAAGTTGCGGTCGATCACCTCGAGCCCGAGCGCCTCCAGATGATCGGCGGCCAGCCGTTCGCCCCGTGCGCCGAGATCGCGGCGGGGATCCCGGCCAGGTTCGGAGGACGCGGTCACCACGCCGAGCGCTCCCACCCGCCCAGGTCCCGGCGCACCAGGTAGCCGTCGGCCTCCAGGCGGCCCAGGGCCGCGCGCACCTTCGCCACCTCCATGCCGGTGGTGCCCGCGATCGCCTCGACCGACGAGCCCAGCTCGGCCTCCGCGAGCACCGAGCGGAGCGAGAGGTCCTCCGGCTCGGCCGGCCTCGCCGCGGCGACGGGCACCGGCTCGCGGACGCCCACACCGAAGAGCTCGTCCAGCACGTCGGCCGTGCCGGTGACGGGGATCGCTCCGTCCTTCAGGAGCTCGTTGGTGCCGCGGGCGACCGACGAGGTAACCCGGCCCGGCACAGCGGCGACGGAGCGACCGAGATCCCGGGCGAACTCCGAGGTGATCAGGCTCCCGCTGGGCTGGGCGGCCTCGACCACCACCGTGAGCTGAGCGAGCGCGGCCATGATCCGGTTGCGCGCGGGAAAGCTCCACAGGAACGGCTCGGTGCCCGGCGGCAGCTCCGACAGGACCATGCCGGCCTCGCGCACGCGGGCGTGGAGGCTTCGGTGGCGGCGTGGATAGACCACGTCGGGCCCGCAGGCCAGCACGGCGATGGGCAGGCCATCTCCGTCGAGACAGCCGCGATGGGCCGTGCCGTCGATGCCGAGCGCAAGGCCGCTGACGACCGGGACGCCGGCCGCGCCCAGCCCGCGACCGAGGGCGTAGGCGACCTCCGTGCCGTACGGGCTGGCTCGTCGTGCGCCGACGAGGGCCACGGCCGGCTCGCGGCCGACAGCCTCGAGCGCATCTGCGCGGCCCAGGCCGAACAGCGCCGCCGGAGCATCGTCGAGCTCGAGCAGCAGCTTCGGATACGACCTGGCGTGCCGGCAGACCGCGGTGACCTCGTCACGCGAGAGCGCTGCCCGCCGGCCGGCGCCGTCGAAGCTCTCGAGAAACGCACGTGCCCGCCCGGAGCGAGGGCCGGCCACCGCCGCGATCAGCTGGTCGTCGCCGAGCGCCAGCAGGCCGCCGGCCCGCGGGCGCCGCTTTCCGAGCAGGCCCGCGATTCGCGGCGCGAGATGGGCCAGGAGAAAGGCGCGGCGCAGACAGGACTCGCAGCAGTCGATCACGCCGCCACCCGCTGCCAGCCGTCGAGGCGATAGGAGAGCGCCTCGTCCAGGTCCTGGGTGCTCACGCGCTCGCGGCCGTCGAGGTCGGCGACGGTGCGCGCCACCCGAAGGACGCGGTCGTGGCCCCGGCCGCTGAGGTCGATCCTGCTGCGCAGCGCGAGCAGCCGCTGCACGAGCTCCGCGTCCAGCGGCACCTGCCGCCGGGTGAGGCGGCCATCCATGTCTCCGTTGCAGAGCGTCCGCGTGCCGGCGAGCCGCGTGCGCTGACGCTCCCGTGCGGTGATCACCCGTTGTCTTACCGCCGCCGAGCGCGTGGCGGAGGTGCCATGCGCGTCGACCAGCTCTACCGCCGGCACGGCCTCGACCTGGCAGATCAGGTCGATCCGGTCCACCAGCGGACCGCTGAGCCGCCGCTGGTAGCGGCCGAGCTCGAGGGCCGTGCAAGTGCAGTCGTTCTCGGGTCGCGCGCACGGACAGCGGTTGCAGGCGGCCACGACGATCGCGTTGGCCGGAAAGACCAGCGTGCGCTGACCGCGCATGATCTCCACGAGACCCTCCTCCAGCGGCTGCCGCAGCGCGTCGACGGCCGCGCGGCCGAACTCGGGGAGCTCGTCGAGGAAGAGCACGCCGCGGTGCGCGAGCGTGATCTCGCCCGGACGGGGGGTGGGCCCGCCGCCCACGAGGCCCTGGGGCGAGATCGTGTGATGAGGTGCCCGGAACGGCCGCTCCGTCGCCAGGTGCCCCGCTCCCACACCCGCCGCGCTGTGCATCTGGGTGATCTCGAGCGCCTCGGCGAAGCCCGGCGGCGGCAGTATCCCCGGCAGCCGTCGGGCCAGCATCGTCTTGCCGGCCCCCGGAGGACCCACCATGAGCAGGTTGTGGCCTCCAGCCGCGGCGATCTCTAGCGCCCGCTTGGCGTCCTCCTGGCCGCGCACGTCGGCAAGGTCGAGCGCGCTGCCGGCTTCCCCCGAGGGTGGCGCGGCGGGGGCCACCGGCTCCGGCTCCCAGTCGCCGTGGAGCATCTCGGCCAGCCGGCCGAGCGTAGGGATCCCCGCCACATCCACTCCCTCGACCAGCGCGGCCTCCGGAGCGTTCGAGCACGGGACGAGCAGGCGGCCATAGCCCGTGGAGCGTGCCCCGAGCGCCGCCGCCAGCGCTCCTCGCACCGGCCGGATCTCGCCACTGAGCGACAGCTCTCCCACCAGCGCGCAGTCGGCCAGGTCCTCAGCCGGCACCTGCCCGCTGGCCACCATGACGCCCACGGCGATCGCCAGATCGAAGCTCGGTCCCGCCTTGCGCACGTGCGCGGGCGCGAGGTTGACGGTGATCCGCTGGCCGGGAAACTCGAGCGCGGAGTTGAGCAGCGCCGCCCGCACCCGCTCGCGGGACTCGCGGATGGCGCGGTCGGGCAGGCCCACGAGCGTGAAGGTGGGCAACCCGCGCCTGACGTCGACCTCGACGGTGACCTCGTGGCTGCGCACCCCTTCGAGTGCGAACGTGGCGATCGCGGCGAGCATGACGGCCAAGCTACGGGCGAGCGACGCACCGGTGGGCACGCCGGAGTGACGATTCGGCCACCGCCGAGCGACAATCCGGCGTGCCTATCCTCCGGCGAGCCATGGCTGCCCGCCGCGTGCCCACCGTCCTCTCCATCGCCGGCTCGGACTCCGGCGGCGGTGCCGGGATCCAGGCCGACCTGAAGGCCTTCGCCCGCAACGGGGTTCACGGCGCCACCGCCGTGACCGCGATCACGGCACAGAACACGGTGGCCGTGACCCACGTCTATCCGCTTCCGCCCGAGGCCATCATTCAGCAGGTCAGGGCGGTTCAGCAGGACATGGGCGTCGATGCCGTGAAGATCGGCATGCTCGGCACCGCCGAGACCATCGAAGCTGTGGGGACAGCCCTGGACTTGGTCCCCGGCGTCCCCGTCGTGCTGGACCCGGTGATGATCGCCGAGAGCGGCGCCCGGCTGCTCGACGAAACGGCCCTGGACTCGCTGCGCACGCTCCTGCTCCCGCGCACGACGGTGGCGACCCCCAATCTCCCGGAGGCGAGGGTCCTCGCGGGCGAGGCCGGAGGGGGCGTGGAGGTGGAGGATCTGGCGCGCGCGATCCACGCGCTCGGTCCCGCAGCGGTGGTCGTCACCGGCGGACACCGCGACGCCGCTACGGACCTGTTCTTCGACGGCAGCCGGACGGTCGAGATCCCGGGCCCGCGCCATCCCGGCGGTGCCGCCCACGGCTCGGGCTGCACCCACTCGTCGACCATCGCCGCGCAGCTCGCTCTCGGAGCCGACCCGCTGGAGGCCGCCCGGCGGGCGAAGCAGGTGGCGGGCGACGCGGTCCGTGACGGCCTGCGCGACATCGGCGCCGGCGCTGGACCGGTGGACGTGTTCGGTCTCGCGCGGGGATGACGGCCACGAGCGCTCGCGCCAACCGCGAGACGAGGCCCGGGGCCGTGCCATAATCGATCACGGCGGTGGTCGCCGCCGCAGCCGCTTCATCTACCACTGGAGAGATCGATCAAGTTCCTGCGCATGAAGCCCGGTCACGGAGAGGTTCTCCTCGCCGAGGGCGATCCGGGCGTGGACGAGGACGAGGAGCGGCTGGTCGAGGAGTTTCGCCGCCAGCTCGACGAGGGCATGTGGGCCGCCGTGCCCACCACCAACTCGGGCAGCGGCCGTCGCGAGGCCAGGATGGTCAGGGACTACGCCGACATCCCGCCCGAGGCCGAGCGCGTGATCTTCTTCCCGCGCGCCTCCGGCGGCTGAGGAGCCACGGCTTGCTGTTCGCCCTCCTCGCCCTGGCGCTGATCGCCCTGGCGCTCGCCGCGCCGTTGATCTCGAATGCGTTCAAGGACTGGCGCGGACGGCGTGCGGCCGACCGGCCCGACGGCCGCGGGCCGCTCGAGCTCGGTCTCTACGACCCGGGCCGCGAGCGCCGGGCCGAGCAGCGCGCCCGCGAGCTGTTGCGCTCGTGTGTCAACGGCGAGGAGTGGTCCATGTACCGCGACCTCGGCTTCATCCGGGTCGGCGGCAAGCACGCCCGGCGGGATGCGGACAGGACCGGCGAGCGGGCGGTGCCCGCGAGCATTCGGGAGCCCCGCGAGCGCGCAGCCTACGCCTACCTCGTGTACCCGCACAAGCCGATCGTCGCCTTCGTGCCGGGCACGGGACAGCTGCTGAGCGAGTACTGCGTCGAGTTCCCCGACTTCGGCGGCGCCGGCGGGCGCCATCGCCTGCCCGCCTCCGACGACGTGCTCGCCAAGTGGATGGCGCTGACCTCCGACGAGGACCGCGTCATCCGGCGGGCCAACATGCACCTGATCGGACGCCAGCACGATCCCGCGCGTATCCGGCGCGATCTCTGGCGCCTGGGTGAATGGGAGCGCCGTCGCGGCCCGCGCTCCGAGCTCGAGCAACAACAGGGATGATGACCGCGAAAGCTCGCAGACACCGTCTGCTCGCATGACTGACAACCGCCCGCGCAGCCGGGTCCTGCTCGACGGCCCGGACCGGGCCGCCGCCCGTGCGCAGCTGAAGGGTGTGGGCTACGACGACGAGGCGCTGCAGCGCCCGATCGTCGGCATCGCCAACACCTGGACCGAGACGATGCCGTGCAACTTCCACCTGCGTGCCCTCGCGGAGCGGGTCAAGGACGGTGTGCGCGCCGCGGGCGGAACGCCGATGGAGTTCAACACCGTCGCCATCTCGGACGGCATCACGATGGGCACCGAGGGGATGCGTGCCTCGCTCGTGAGCCGCGAGGTGATCGCCGACTCGATCGAGCTGGTGGCGCGCGGGCACATGTTCGACGCGCTGGTCGTCATGTGTGCCTGCGACAAGACGATCCCCGGCTGCGTGATGGCCCTGGCCCGCCTCAGCGACGTGCCCGGGTTGCTTCTCTACGGCGGCTCGATCGCGCCGGGACGCTGGCGGGGCAAGGACGTGACGATCCAAGAGGTCTTCGAGGGCATCGGCGCGCACGCCGCGGGCGACATGTCGGACGAGGAGCTCACCGATCTTGAGAACCACGCGAGCCCCGGCGCCGGCGCGTGCGGAGGCCAGTTCACGGCCAACACCATGGCCATGGCCTTCGAGGTGCTCGGCATCTCGCCCACCGGCAGCTCGATGGTGCCGGCCGAGGACGGCAAGAAGGGCCAGGTGGCCGAGGACTGCGGGCGGCTGGTGCTGGAGCTGCTCGAACGCGGGCTCACCCCCGCTCAGGTGATCACCCGCGAGGGACTCGAGAACGCCATCGCGGCCGGAGCGATGTCGGGTGGGTCCACCAACCTGGTGCTGCACTTGCTGGCCGTGGCTCACGAGGCCGGCGTCGAGCTCGACATCGAGGACTTCGACCGGATCGCCTGGAACACGCCGCTGCTGTGCGACCTGAAGCCCGGTGGTCGCTACGTGGCCACCGACCTCTACCGCGCGGGCGGCGTACCGGTGGTGGTCAGCCGGCTGCGCGATGCCGGGCTGCTCCACGAGGGCCAGCTCACGGTCACCGGCCAGACGATCGGCGAGGTGGCCGACACCGCGGAGGAGACCGAGGGCCAGGACGTGGTCCGCCCGCTGTCGGAGCCACTCAAGCCCAACGGCGGTTTCGCCATCCTGCGCGGGAACCTGTCGCCGGACGGCTGCGTGGTCAAGCTCTCCGGCCACGATCGCACCGAGCACCGCGGCCCCGCCCGTGTGTTCGAGAGCGAGGAGGACGCGTTCAGGGCCGCGAAGGACAAGTCGATTCAGCCCGGCGAGGTCGTGGTCATCCGCAACGAGGGTCCGAGCGGGGGACCGGGGATGCGCGAGATGCTGCAGGTGACCGCCGCGATCGTGGGCGAGGGCCTCGGGGACTCCGTGGCCCTGCTCACCGACGGCCGCTTCTCGGGCGCCACCCACGGCTTCATGGCCGGGCACGTGGCCCCCGAGGCTCGTCGCGGCGGCCCGATCGCCGCCGTGCGCGACGGCGACACGATCGTCTTCGACGTGGCCGCCCGCGAGCTGAACGTGGAGATCTCCGACGAGGAGATGGCCGAGCGCCTGGAGGCCTGGCGCGATCCGCCCGCCAGGTACCGCAATGGAGTGCTCGGCAAGTACGCCAAGCACGTGGGCTCGGCGGCCGAGGGCGCCGTTACGAGCTAGCCGGCCCTGGTCGCCTCAGCCGCTCGAACAGGGCACCGGCCACACGGCGCTCCAGGTGCCGCACCGATCCGGTGCGGCCCGACCCCACGGCGACCGCTATATCGGCCAGCTCGGCGCGGCGCTGGAGGACCGACGCGCTGAGGTCGTGCTCCTGGAGACGGTCGGAACGGGCGATCAGCGTCCGCCGGGCGAGCGCGCCGTGGCGGACCACCACGCGACCGTCGTCCAGGCGCCAGCCGGCGGCGCGGTGGCGCAAGAGGCCCCACCCGAGTCCCAGCGCCGCGAGCACGGGGACGGCGGGCCACAGGTCGGTGAGCACGAGCGTGGCGGCGGCGCCCAGCGCGGCGCCCACGAGCATGGGCGGGAGCACGTACCGGCGCCGCGCCCGGGCGGGCGGCCCCTTGAGCGGCCCGGACGTGCCGGCCAGGGCGGGGACGAACTCGCCCAGGAGAGCCGGCACGTCGGCGAGCCGGACAAGCGGGAAGAGCGTCTGGGCGGCGGCCGCCTCGGAGCGGTAGCCGGCCGTCTCCACGCGCACGGCTGCGAGGCCGAACGGCCGCCGGGCGAGGCTCTCGATCACGTCCACCGCGTGGACCCTGCCCAGCGGAATGCTGGCCGCCCGGCGCTGGAGGAAGCCGCGACGGATCTGAAGGCGCTCGCCGTCGCGGACGAGCGTGAAGCCCGAGAAGGCCACGACCGCCCCGAGGAAGGACACGATCAGCGTGGCCGCCGCAACCGCGGCGGCCACCAGGGCAATCCCGACCGGATCGTCCGGAAGCCGGTCGATCAGGCGCGAGTTGCCGCGCTCGGTGAGCAGCAGATCGTCGAGCAGCGCGGCCAGGCCGCCCACCAGCGGCAGCAGCACCCCGATCTGGGGAGTGGTCAGCGCCGCGACGACGAGGCCACGAGGCGACAGGCGCCACTCGGGGAGGTCGCGGGCCTCGGGCTCGGCCAGGCCCGCCTCCGCGCGCAGCACGCGGGTGGCCTCCGCCGACACCGCCCGCAGCACGATCTCGCCCTTCGCGCCGCCTCCCGCGGTCTGCACGTGCAGCTCGTGAACGCCGAACAGGCGCTGGACCGGGCCCTGGGTGGTGTCGATCGCCTGGATGCGGGCCAGCGGCACGCTGGTCTCGTCCGGCGACACGATCCCGGTGCGCAGCTGGACGGCGTCATTGGCCACCCAGTAGGACGTCGTGCTCCAGCGCAGCCAGCCGACGAACAGCACGAGCACCACGCCCGCGAGGCCCAACAGCACGGCGAGCACCGGCGACAGGGCGCTCGCGCCCCCGCCGAGCACGAGGCCGGCCACGACGGCGATCAGCAGCTCGCGAACGTTGTCCAGTGCCGCGAGGACGATCTCTGCGGGGTGCAGGCGGCGTTCCCTGGGCGGCGCCGCCGGCGCGGCCGGGAGCTCAGAGGTCATCGGGGGTGCGCGCCAGCTGCGCGATGCGGTCGCGGATGGCCGTGGCCTCTGCAGGCCGCAGGGCCGGGATGTCGTGCGAGCCGGCGGCCGTGTGGACGTTCACCGAGCGCAGGTCGAACAGGTCGGCCACCGGGTTGCGCTGGGTGTCCACGTGCTGCACGCGAGTCATGGGCACGAGCGTGCGGGTGACCACCAGCGCGCCGCGCAGCAGGTCGATCTCCTCGTCGCGGACCTCGTAGCGCCACGTCCGCCAGCGGAGCAGCGGCCAGACGAAGCCTCCGCCGAGAAAGATCGCGAGCGCCGCGGCGCCCGCCACCCACGCCGTCCAGCCCGGCGCATCGCTCTCGGCGAGACCGCCCGCCGCGATCAACCCTCCGATCAGGACCGGCACCGCCCACAGCAGGTTGCCGACGACGAAGTACCCGCGCGCCGCGGAAGGCAGACGCTGCGTGGGCTCGGGGGTCGCCGCCTCCGTCAGGCCACCTGCGACTCGCCCGGCACTTCCTCCTGCTCCTCGGCGGGCCCGGTCTCATCCAGGAAGCCCAGGACCACGTCGTCGAAGGCCTTGGGGCGCTCGGCCATCGGAACGTGCCCGGTGTCGCGCATCACGACCTTGCGACTGTCGCTGATGAGTCGCTCGAACTCGTTCGCGTCGCGCGCGGGGATGATCGCGTCCTTCTCGCCCCAGACGATCAGCGTGGGCACGCGGACGTCCGGAAGCCGGTCGCGGAAGTCATAGTCGAGGCAGGCCCGCAGCGCGTCGTTGAAGCCGGGCTTGCCGGCCCCCTTGTAGAAGCCCTCGTAGGCGAAGTCGGCCTTGAGCAGCCGGGGGTGGCGCGCCACCAGCGCGAGGGTCATGTGACGGGCGAGCGGCCGGGCCGCGAACTCGCGCTGGCGCGCCGCGCCGTAGGCGGTGAGGGCAGTGGCGGCCCGTCCGGCGGTGAGGATCGGCGCCTGAGCCACGTCGGCGCTCGAGACCCCGGCGGCCGAGACCAGCACCAGGCGCGAGACTCGGGAGGGAAACTGGATGGCTATCTCGGCCGTGATGTAGCCGCCCATGGAATTGCCGACGAGCGCAACCTCGGTCAGACCGAGCGTCCGGCAGAAGGAGTCCACGAAGCGTCCGTAGCCGGAGATCGTGATTCGGTCGCGCGGCATCGGCGTGAGGCCGAAGCCCGGCAGGTCGAGGGCGATCACGCGCCGCTCCTGTGCGATGCGCGGCAGGTTCTCCAGCCAGTTCTGCCACTGGCCGCCGAGGCCATGGACGAGCACGACGGGCTCGCGGTCCCCAGAGCCGATGTCCACGTGGTTGACCGGAATGCCGTCGACCTCGACGGTCTTGAGCTCGCTGCGCCAGTCCACGTCGCGCCAGTTGGGCGAGTCCGTCGCGCCGTAGTCGGTGTCCGCCTCGCGGTCCCGGCGTGGGCCCGCCGGGGCGGCTGCGGGGGCGAGAAACCGGCGTGCCATGCATCTACTGTACGAGCCCGTGGCCCGGATCGCCCTCGACATCGACTCGACGCTTCATCCCTACTGGGATCTCCTCCAGCGCGTGGTGAAGGAGCGCTACGGCGTCGACCTGCCCTATGAGGACCAGCGCGACTGGGGCATCACCGTGCTCGAGCGAGACGCGGTCATCCACTGCGTCGAGGAGACCCACTCCGACGAGAACATCGCTGCCGGGGTGCCGTACCCGGACGCGGTGGAGACCGTGCGCGACTGGCACGCCCAGGGCCACTGGATCCACGTGACGAGCCACCGGCGTGTGAGCACCCGCGCCGCCACTGAGGCGTGGCTCGACGCCATCGGCATGCCCTACGACGATCTGCACTGCTCGTTCGACAAGATCTCCCGCTGCGTGGAGCTGGAGATCCACGTGCTGGTGGACGACAGCCCGCTCAACATCGCCAAGGCGCGCGAGGCCGGCATCGGCGCGGCCACGATCGTCCACCCCTGGAACGAGGACCTGGTGGACCGCGACGGCGTGATCGGCGCCCGCGACTGGAAAGAGCTGCGCCGCAAGCTCGATCCGGTGCTCGCGGAACTCCGGCCTGCTTGAATCGGCGCCCATGGCGGAGTCGAGGCGCACCACACTGTCCCTGCGTGACCGCGAGCCTCCGGCCGACGCGCTGGTGGTGCCCGAGGGGCTCAAGGACCACCTCCCGGGTGTGGAGCCCGACCGGCGCCTGACCGACTGGGGTCGCTCCGAGCGAGTCGAGGAGGTGTTCGACGCCACTCTCGTCGAATGGTTCTACCGCTACTGGTTCAGGGCCGAGGTCGAGGGAATCGAGAACGTTCCCGCCTCGGGCGGTGCCCTGCTCGTGTCCAACCACTCGGGGGCCCTGCCACCCGACGCCGTGATGATCGGCAAGGCGATCCGCGAGGAGCACGCGCACCCGCGGCCGCTCAACATCACGGTCGAGCACTTCTTCAAGGGCTACCCCGGGTTCAGCATGCTGCTTCCGAAGATCGGCTGTGTGGCGGCCCACCCGGCCAACGTGCACCGGCTGCTCCACGACGAGGAGCAGCTCGTGGTGGTCTTTCCCGAGGGGCGCAAGGGCACCGAGAAGCTCTATAAGGACCGCTACCGGCTGCGCCGCTTCGGCCGCGGCGGGTTCGTGGAGGCGGCCATGCGTGCCGGCACGCCGATCGTTCCGGTATGCGTGCTGGGCGCAGAGGAGGCGGCGCCGGTGTTCGCGCAGATGACTCTGCTCAAGCGGCTGACCGGCCTTCTCTACTTCCCGGTCACCCCGACCTTCCCTCACTTCGGCCTGCTGGGCATGCTCGGCTACCTGCCGGCCAAGTTCAAGCTCCGCTTCCTCGAGCCGATTCGCTTCGACGAGCCGGGTATGCACGAGGACAAGGCGCTCGTGCAGACGGTGGCCCACGAGGTGCGGGCCCGCATCCAGGAGGGTCTCTGGGACATGCTCGCCACGCGCAAGTCGGTCTGGTTCGGATGACCGGAGCCGGCAAGAATTCGCGCCGGGTGCTGGTCACCGGCATCTCCACCTACTGGGGCGGCCGCCTGGCCCAGGCGCTCGAGCGCTTCGACGAGGTGGAGGTCATCATCGGGGTGGGCGACCTCGAGCCGCAGGTGGAGCTCGAGCGCACCGAGTACGTGAAGGTGGGGGCTCAGCACGCCCTGCTGCGCCGGGTGGTGGATGCGGCCGAAATCGACACCATCGTGGATACGCGGCTGGTGGTCGACTCCGCCACCACGAGTCCCGCCAAGGCGCACGAGAACAACGTGATCGGGACGATGAACATCCTCGCCGCGTGCAGCGGCCCGGATTCGCCCGTTCGCAAGGTGGTGTTCAAGTCCTCCACCCACTTCTACGGGAGCGAGCAGGACGATCCCGCCTTCTTCGACGAGAGCATGGGGCGACCGCATCCGCCGCGCACACCGATCGAGCGCGACGTGGTGGAGGCCGAGGCTTCGCTGAACGACTTCGCCGAGCGCAGCCCCGACGTGGCGGTCACGGTGATGCGCTTCGCCAACGTGCTGGGTCCCGACGTGCGGACCTCCCATATCGAGCTGTTCGGGTTGCCCGCCGTGCCGATGATCCTCGGCTTCGACCCGCGCTACCAGTTCGTGCACGAGGACGACGTGGTGCACGCGCTCGAGCACGCGGTGCGCCATCGTCTGCCCGGGGTCTACAACGTGGCCGCCGACGGCGTGCTGGCGCTGTCCGAGGTGGCCGGCCTGCTCGGCAAGCGCTACGCGCCGGTGCTGCCTCCGTGGGGCACCGGTCTGGCGGCGGCGGGACTGCGCCGGCTGGGGGTGAGGATTCCCCCCGAGGCGATGAACCAGCTTCGCTACGGCCGGGGCGTCGACAACCGGCGCTACAAGGCCGCGGGCTTCGGCTATCAGCACACCAGCCGCGAGACCGTGCTCCGGCTCGGCGAGCACATGCGCCTGCATCCCGTGGTGCGCGGCCTGCAGGAGCCCTACCGCTACGAGCGCGAGGTCGAGGAGTTCCTGCGCTGGAGCCCGCACGTGCGCAACTCCCGCGACAGGCGCACGCCGGCCCTCGACCGCGTGCCCCCGGCGGGCGACCACGGCGACCGGCTGGCCGCGGCCGAGGCCCGCGCCGCGTCGGCGGAGCGAAACGCCCAGCGGGCCGTGGATCGGGCCAAGAAGGCCGAGCGCCGCGCCGCGCAGTCAGCCCTCAAGGCCACGGAACGCGCCAAGAAGGCCGAGCGCCGCGCCATCAGGGCGGCAGAGGAGGCGGTCGCGCGGGCGGAGCAGATCTCGCGCCAGAACGTGGCCGCCGGCCCGCCGGCGGCGGTGGTGGCCGGTGGTCCGGTGGAGCACTACGACGACCTCGCGGCCGACGAGCTGATCGCCCTGCTGGCCTCGCTCGAGCGCGAGGATCTCGAGACCCTGCGCGAGTACGAGAGCCGCAACGCCAACCGCGTCGCGGTCATCAGCGCGATCGACTCGATCATCTCGCGCCGCTAGCGCTGTTTCTTCCTGCAATTTGGCGGCTTTAACCAGCGCAAGGCCGCTGTCACCGGTCGTCGGGCGCCGCGCCTGTCCCTACACTGAGTCGCACTCGCGATATGAGGCACAAGTCGTTCATCCTCGTCGCTGTCCTTCTGTTGGTCCTGGTCGGCGGCGCAGTCGCCGCCTATGCGTACGACTCGTCGCGCGAGGACCAGGTCGCGGAGGGCGTGACCGTCGCCGGCGTCGACGTCGGCGGCATGAGCGCCGACCAGGCGCGGCGGACGATCGCGCGCGAGCTCGCTGAGCCGCTCGAGCAGCCCGTCGCGGTCCAGTGGAAGCGCCGCCGCTTCAACCTCTCCGCCGAGGACGCGGGCGTCACCGCCGACGTGAACGGCATGGTCGACGAGGCGCTTCAGAAGAGCCGCGAGGGCAACGTCTTCAGCCGCGTGGCCCGGGACCTCACCGGAGGCGAGGAGAGCGTTCAGGTGTCCGCCCGGGTCAGCTACGACCCGAAGGCGGTCAAGCGCCTGGTCCGGCGCGTCAAGCGCCAGCTCAACCGCCCGGCCCGCGACGCCGAGGTCGAGTTCCCGTCGCTCGAGCAGGTCCAGGAGCAGACCGGCCTGCGCGTTCGCGCCGCAGCGCTCCGGCGCCGGGTCGCGCAGGCGCTCACGGTGCCGGGGGTCGACCGCAGCGTCAAGGCCGCGGTGGTGGTCACCCAGCCGAAGGTCACCCAGGACCAGCTGGCCGAGAAGTATCCGGCCTTCCTCGTGGCCGACCGGGCCAACTTCCAGCTTCGCTTCTACAAGAACCTCGAGCTGGCCAAGTCGTACACGGTCGCCGTCGGGGCCGTCGGCTTCGACACGCCCGCCGGTCTCTACAACATCCAGAACAAGGCCGTTGACCCGGCCTGGACCGTGCCCAACAGCGGCTGGGCCGGCGACCTCGCCGGCACCGTCGTGCCGGGCGGCACGGCCGAGAACCCGCTGAAGGCGCGCTGGCTCGGAATCTATGACGGCGCCGGCATCCACGGCACCGACCAGACGTACTCGCTCGGCACCGCGGCCTCACACGGCTGCATCCGGATGGCGATCCCGGACGTGATCGAGCTGTACGACCAGGTCCCCGTCGGCGCCCCCATCTACATCGCCTGAGCGGTCAGGGACGCCTCCAGCGGCGTCATCGGCTCTCGCCGTGCTCAGCACGGCTTCGAGCCTGCTTCCTTGCTGGATGCGCTCCTGACTCGCTCAGCCGGACTCGATCGGAATAAGCCCGCCCGTGACTGGTCTTGGGAGGAGTGCGCATCCTCTTCGCCACCACACGCGGCGCGGGCCATTTCGGTCCGCTCGTCCCCTTCGCTCACGCTCTGCGGCGCAGCGGCCACGACGTGCTGGTCGCCGCCCCGGGCTCGCTTCGGCCCCACGCCGAGCGAGCCGGGCTGCCCCTGGCCGCCCTTGCTGAGCCGTCGGAGCAGGTCATGGCGCCGGTCTGGGAGCGGGTCCGCGCGGCCGGTCCGGGTGGAGCCGACCGGATCGTGCTCGAGGAGATCTTCGCCGGTGAGTTCGCCCGCTCGGCGCTGCCGGGGATGCTCGCGATCATGCGCGAGTGGCGCCCCGATGCCGTGCTGCGCGAGAGCACCGAATTCTCCTCGCTGGTGGCGGCCGAGCATCTGGGCGTGCCTCACCGGCACGTGTCCGTGTTTCTCACCGCCGGCGGCGAGTTCGACTGGTCGACCCTGCGCGATCCGGTCGAGCGGCTGAGGGCGAGGGCCGGTCTGCGCCGAGAGCACGGTGTGGAGCCCTTCTGGCGCCAGCCGTACCTGACCATGGCCCCGCGTTCGCTGGAGGCGCCCTCGGCGGCAGCGCCGGAGGGCACCCGGCGCTACCGGGAGCCGGCGGCACCTGCGCAGGCGCTGCCGGATTGGTGGGAGGGCAACGAACAGCCGCTCGTCTACGTCTCCTTTGGCTCGGTCGCGGCAGGCAACGGCTTCTATCCCCAGCTCTACCGCGAGGCGCTGGACGCGCTGGCCGACCTCCCGGTGCGGGTGCTCCTCACCCTCGGCACCGAGCCCGATCCGGGCGAGCTCGGACCAGTGCCGGCAGCGGTGCACGTCGAGCCGTGGGTGCCGCAGAACGCGGTGATGGCCCACGCCGACGCGATGATCGGTCACGGGGGCTCGGGCTCGACCCTGATGGCCATGGCCGCGGGCATGCCCCTTGCCGTGGTCCCGCTGTTCGCCGACCAGCCCCAGAACGCCCGCCGGGTGGCGGAGCTCGGGGCCGGGATCGCGCTCGGTCCGAACGCCCAGCCCGGCGGCGACGGCTCCTTCGAGGCCGCGATGGCTCCCGGCCGCCTGGACGACCTTCCCGCGGCGGTCAGCGCCCTGCTCGACGATCCGCGCTACCGCCGCGCGGCCGGCGCCCTCGCCGACGAGATCGCGGCCCACCCTCCGGTGGACGCGGTGGCCGAGGTGCTGGAGCACATGGCGCGCGGCGAGGCGCTGGCAGCCTAGGGCGGCGCGCGGCGGCGCTCCGCTCGGGCCTGCGGGCCAGGATCGGCGTGGTCGGATTGGCTGGTGAAGGGGGTGAGTCCGGTTCGCGAACACTGGTCCCCCTACGTTTGGCATGTAGGTCATGCGGAACATAGGGATGTCGACGTGGACGCCCAGAGCGGGCAGCGCCGAAAAGGCTAACCCCCTTCCCTGGCAGATCGTGGGCGTAACAACCCGGCGCGCAGGCCCGAGTGGAGCGCAGCCGCAGCCCTACACCCCGATCTCCGCGACGGGTATCTCCTCCCAGCCCGCCTCCTCCAGGAGGGGCTGACGGCCGGTGTGTCGAATGCAAAGCGTGCCTATGTATACGCCCCGCTCGCGCTTGCGCAGGACCGCGTACCACATGGTGGAGGCGTCGCTCGGCCCCTGGATCCGATGCCAGGGCTTGACCGGCTTGTCGTGTTCGTCCACGAGCGCGGCCTCCGCCAGCTGAGTGCGAGTCGCCACCCGACCGTCCTGAGTGTTGACGAAGAACAAACCCACCCTTGCCCAGGCTAACTGGAGCGCCGCCCTCGAGCGCTTCGACGGCTGGCAGCTCGCCCAGGGGATGGGAGAGAAGACGCGGCGCGCCTACGGGATCGATCTGGGCCAGCTCGCCGACTGGGCCTCCGCCCGGGACCTTCAGCCGTCCGAGCTGGACCACAAAGACCTGCGGCGGTTCGCGGGGGTCGTCTCCGAGCGCGGCGCGGCCAGGTCGACCGTGGCCCGCAAGCTGGCGGCCATCCGCAGCTTCTACCGGCATCTGGTCGAGCGCGGCGAGCTCAGCGCCAATCCCGCCGATCTGGTGTCCAGCCCCAAGAAGGATGCCTACCTCCCGCGCGTGCTCAAGCCGGATGAGCTGGCCGAGCTGCTCGAACGGATCCCCGCTTCGAGCCCCCTGGACGTGCGCGACCGCGCGCTGCTCGAGCTGGCCTACGCCGCCGGACTGCGGGCAGAGGAACTCGTGAATCTCGACACGGTGGACGTCGACCCGGACGCCGAGGAGGTCCGGGTGGAGGGCAAGGGCGGGCGCACGCGCGTGGTGCCGGTGGGTGAGCACGCCTCGAAGGCGCTCGAGCGCTACCTGGCCCGCGGCCGCTCCGTGCTGGCCACGGGGGAGAGCGAGGCGCTGTTCGTCTCGAAGAGCGGGCGCCGGCTGTCGACCTCGGACGTGCGCCGGCGGCTGCGGGTGCAGACACGCCGCGCAGGGATCACGCCACACACGCTCCGTCACTCGTTCGCGACCCACCTGCTCGAGGGCGGCGCCGACCTGCGTGCGATCCAGGAGCTGCTCGGACACTCCTCGATCAGCACGACACAGACCTACACTCGGGTAGAGTCGAGTCGCTTGAAGAAGGCGTATCGACGCTCGCATCCCCGCGCCTGACTGGCCATATGGAGACGAACCTCAAGGCGATCGACCTCAAGGACTTTTGGCGCCGCTACAAAGACGAGCGCGACGAGAAGGCCCGTGAGCGCCTGGTCCTGGCCTACGCGCCGCTCGTCAAGTACGTGGCGGGGCGCATGTCCAGTGGCCTGCCCTCCCACGTGGAGGAGGCCGATCTCATCTCCTACGGGCTGCTCGGCCTGATCTCGGCGATCGAGCGCTTCGAGCCCGAACGCGAGATCAAGTTCGAGACCTTCGCGATCACCCGCATCAAGGGATCGATCATCGACGAGCTGCGCTCGCTCGACTGGGTCCCGCGCTCCGTGCGCAGCAAGGCGCGCGAGATCGAGAAGGTCAACGCCAAGCTCGAGCACCAGCTGCACCGCGCGCCCACCGACCAGGAGATCGCCGAGGAGCTCCACGTGTCGGTCGACGAGCTGCAGGACTCGCTGGTGCGCATCTCCAACTCCTCCGTGGTGGCGCTCGACGAGCTGTGGACGGTGTCCGACTCCTCGGGCGACCAGGTCTCTCTCCTCGACACCATCCAAGACCCCGCGGCGCTCGACCCGGCCACGGAGATGGACACCACGGAGATGAAGGACCGGCTGGCCGACGCCATCGCGCGCCTGCCGGAGCGGGAGAAGCTCGTGGTGGCCCTCTACTACTACGAGAATCTGACCCTGCGCGAGATCGGCGAGGTGCTCGGCGTGACCGAGTCGCGTGTCTCGCAGCTGCACACCAAGGCCGTCCTGCGGCTCAAATCCCGTCTCCAGGGCGAACCCTTGGCCGAGGACGAGTAACGGGTCAGCCGGCGTGGCCGATCCCCGGCTCCGCGATGAAGGTCGACGCGACGAGCTACGGATCCGCGCGAGCCAGCAGGCGGCGCTGGCGGGGCTGGCCCAGGAGGCCCTTGCCGGCTCGTCCCTCGACTACCTGCTGACGACCGCCGCCGAGGCGGCACGAGCCGAGCTCGACACCGACTACGCGACGATAGGCGAGCTCACCTCCGACCAGCACGGGCTGCTGCTGCGGGCCGGTGCGGGATTGCCGGACGGCACGACGGGCGGTGTGGTGGTGCTGCTACCCGGGGAGCTGCCGGCCGTGGTGCTGGCGGTGGGGGAAGCGGTGGCGGTCGAGGACTTCGCGACCGACGCGCGCGTCGAGCCGTCGAGTGAGCAGCGGGAGCTTGGCGTGGCCGGCGCCGCGGCCGCTCCCATCGGCGGGGCCGGCGGCCACCACTACGGCGTGCTGGCCGTCCACAGCCGCAGCGCCCGCCGCTTTCCCCACGACGACCTGATCTTCCTGCAGGCGCTGGCGAACGTCCTGGCTCTCGCCGCCGAGCGCGCGCGCGACGAGGAGCGGGTGCGCGACAGCGAGGCTCGCTTTCGCGAGCTCGCAGACACGGCTCCCGTGCTCATGTGGATGACCGATGCCGAGGGTCAGATGACGTTCGTCAACAGCGGCTGGCTGCGCTTCACCGGACGCAGCTTCGGCGAGGAGATGGGCGACAGCTTCGGGCTCAGCGCCCACCCCGACGACCGCGAGGAGCTGCTGGCCCGCTGGCACGAGGCCTTCCGGCGCCGCGAGGAGTTTCGCTACGAGTACCGGCTGCAGGGCTCTCTGGGCGGCTTCCGCTGGGTGCTCGAGGTGGGCACGCCACGGTTCAGCGACGGCCAGTTCGCCGGCTACGTCGGCACCGCCACGGACATCCACGAGCGCCGGGCGATGGAGGACGCCCTGCGCGAGTCGGAGGCCGGCTTCCGGGACCTGGCCGACACGGCGCCGGTGATGATCTGGACCACCGACACCGACGGGCTGGTCACCTTCGTCAACGACGGCTGGCTGCGCTTCACCGGAACGACCCTCGAGCAGGAGCTCGGGCTGAGCTGGGAGCTCGGCGTGCACCCCGAAGACGTGGAGCCGATGCTCACCTCCTGGCGCGCGGCCCTCGCCGAGCGGTCACGCTGGCAGTTCGAGTACCGGCTCCGGTCCGCGTCGGGAGAGCACCGCTGGGTGGTCGACCGCGGAGTGCCGCGCTACGAGGGCGACACCTTCGCCGGTTACGTGGGGACGGCGGTCGACATTCACGAGCGCAAGCTGATGGACGCCCGCCTGCGCGAGGTCTACCAGCGCGAGCACACGATCGCCGAGACGCTGCAGCGGAGCCTCCTGCCCGAGCGGCTGCCGCTGATCGAAGGGCTCCGCCTGTCGGCGCGCTACCTGCCGGCCGGCGCCGGCGCCGCGATCGGCGGGGACTGGTACGACGTGCTCGAGCGGCCCGACGGGCGCGTGGCGCTCGTGGTGGGCGACGTGGTGGGGCACGGACTGCGCGCCGCCACCACCATGGGCCAGCTGCGCAACGCGTTCCGCGCCTACGGCCTGATCGAGGCCTCGCCCGCCGAGGTGATGGCCCGCATCAACCGGCTGGTGATGAGCGGGCTGGACGACGTGATGGCCACCGTGCTCTACCTCGTGCTCGATCGCGAGACGGGCGAGGTCGTGTTCTCGGCCGCCGGGCATCCACCGCCACTGCTCCTGGCTCCGGACGGGCCGCGTTTCCTGGAAGGGGGCCGCTCGGTGCCCATCGGCGCCGCGGACCCCGCGGTCTTCCGCGAGACGCGCGCAGAGATGCCCCCCGGCTCCACGCTGCTGCTCTACACCGACGGATTGGTCGAACGGCGCGACGTGCCGCTGTCTGAGAGCCTCGATCACCTGGCGCGCGAGGCGGGGGAGGCCGAGCAGGACCTCGGCGCGCTCTGTGACCGCGTGCTGGAGGCGGTGCTCGGCAACGATGAGCCCGCCGACGATGTCGCGCTGCTGGCCGTGCGACCCACGCGAACCGGAGCGGAGAGCATCCGGCTGGCCCTGCGCGCGGAGCCGGAGTCTCTTTCGGTGCTGCGGCGCCGGATGGCCCGCTTTCTCCACGCGGCCGGGGCGGCCGAGCTGGAGGCCTACGAGATCACGCTCAGCGTGTGCGAGGCCGCCGGCAACGCCATCGAGCACGCCTATGGGCCCGGCGATGCGACCTTCGACGTCGAGGTTCGGATCGAGGACGACACGCTGACCGCCAGCGTCCGTGACCGTGGCAGCTGGCGCGACCGCCGCGGCGAGCACCGCGGCCGCGGGCTGAAGATAATCGAGGGCCTGATGGGCGAGGTCGACCTCCGCGTCGATGACGGCGGTACCTTGATCGTGATGAGGAGACGGCTGGGACCACCTCGGGCCGCGTGACCACGCCGGCGGAGATCTCGGTTGAACGGCGAGGAGGGCGGCTGCTGGCCCACCTCGGCGGTGAGATCGACATGACCAACGCCGGTTACGTGCGCGACGAGCTGCTGGCCTCGGTGCCAAACGACGCGCTCGCACTGGTGATCGACCTGAGCGGCTGCCGCTACCTCGACTCGGCGGGGATCGAGATCCTCTTCGATCTCTCCCGGCGCCTCGCACGCCGCCGCCAGCAACTGCTGCTCGTGGTGCCTCCACAGTCGCCCCTGCGACGCGTGCTCGAGCTCACCGAAGTGGAGAGCGCTGCGCCCATCCACGAAGCACTGGATTCCGCCCTCGCCGGGTAGGCTCCTTTTTCGGCTGTCGAGCGAAGGGAGAGTCATGGCGCACCATTCGCCGAAGAGGATCCGCAACGTGGCGTTGGTGGGCCACCGAGGCAGCGGGAAGACCTCCGTGAACGAGGCACTCCTGTTCGAGGCGGGCGCGATCAACCGCCTGGGCTCGGTGGCCGAAGGATCGACGATCTCCGACTCGGCGCCCGACGAGAAGGCGCGCCAGATGTCCATCTCGGCGAGCCTCTCCTCGTTTCGCTGGGAGGACCGAAAGATCAACCTGATCGATACCCCGGGCGACCCCAGCTTCGTCGCGGACGCCCTGGCCGCCCTACGCGTGGTGGAGGGCGCGGTCTTCGTGGTCAACGGCGTGATGGGCGCCGAGGTGACCACCACCCGCCTCTGGGAGCGGGCCACCGAGCTGGGCCTCGCCCGCATCCTGTTCGTGAACATGCTCGACCGCGAGCGCGCCGACTTCTTCCGCAGCCTCGAGTCGCTCAAGAACACCTTCGGCCAGCACGTCGTGGCCACCGAGATCCCGATCGGCGCCGAGCACGAGCTCGAGGGCGTGGTCGACCTGATCGACATGAAGGCCTACCGCTACGACGGCGCCGAGCGCGACAACTGCACCGAGATCGAGATCCCCGAGCACCTCGCCGACCAGGCTCAGGAGTACCGGGAGAAGCTGATGGACGAGGTGGCCGAGGTCTCGGACGCTCTCATGGAGCGCTACCTCGAAGGCGAGGAGATCTCGCACGACGAGACGGTCTCGGCCCTCAAGACCGGCGTCACCGAGGGACACGTGTTTCCGGTCACCTGCGGCGCGGCCACCCGCAACCTGGGCATCAACCGCCTGCTGGACGCGCTGGTGGACGACCTGCCCTCGCCGGCCAAACGCGGAGCGATCGATCTCGACGGGGTGATGCTCGAGCCCGACGAGTCGAAGGACATGGTCGCCTTCGTGTTCAAGACGCTGGCCGACCCCTACGCCGGACGGGTCAACCTCTTCCGCGTCTACCAGGGAGTGCTCGGTCACGACGCCCACGTCTTCAACTGCCGCGCGCACGTCAAGGAGCGCATCGGCCAGCTGCTGGTGCCGCAGGGCAAAGAGAACGAGCATGCGGACGAGTTCGGCCCGGGCGACATCGGCGCCGTGGCCAAGCTGAAGGAGACGCGGGCCGGCGACGTCCTGGCCGGAAAGGACGCGGAGATCCCGCTGGCGCTGCCGGACATGCCTCGCCCGGTGATGGCCTTCGCGATCGAGGCCAAGGCAAAGGGGGACGAGGAGAAGATGGGCCAGGCGCTGCGGCGGCTGCAGGAGGAGGACCCCACCATCGACTTCCACCGCGACACCCAGACCGGCGAGCAGATCCTGGCCGGGATCAGCCAGATCCACGTCGAGGTGATCGTCGAGCGCATGAGGGAGCGTTTCGGGGCCGAGGTCGAGTTGCACCCTCCACACGTGGCCTACCGCGAGGCGATCAGGTCGAGCGCCAAGGCACACGCGCGCTACAAGAAGCAGACGGGCGGCCGCGGGCAGTTCGCCGACTGCCACATCGAGATCGAGCCGGCCGAGCAGGGCAGCGGCTTCGAGTTCGTGAACGCCATCAAGGGCGGCGTGATTCCGGGCGGCTTCATCCCGGCGGTCGAGAAGGGCGTGGTGGAGGCCATGCGCAGCGGAACCGTCGCCGGCTTCCCGGTGCGCGACGTGCGGGTGACCGTGTTCGACGGCCAGCACCACTCCGTCGACTCGTCGGAGATGGCCTTCAAGATCGCCGGCTCGATGGCCTTCAAGGACGCAATGGAGAACGCTCAGCCCACGCTGATGGAGCCGATCATGACCGTGCTAGTGACCGTGCCCGAGGAGTCGGTGGGCGATGTGATCGGCGACCTCAACTCCCGTCGAGGCCGCCCACTCGGCATGGAGCCCAGCGGCTCGGTGACCGAGGTCAAGGCCGAGGTGCCGATGGCCGAGCTCCTGGAGTACGCGCCGGACCTGCGCGCCATCACCGGCGGCCAGGGGGAGTACACGATGGAGCTCGCCCGCTACGAGCAGGTGCCCGGACACGTCGCCCAGCAGGTGGTGGCGCAGGCCCAGCAGGAGAAGGAGGCCGTGAAGGCCTAGTTGGTGCCCCTATCATCGGGGCCGTGAAGAAGGAGCTGAGGCCCGTTCACGACGTCGTCAACTGCGACGTCTGCGGCCGCACCATTCTCAAGGGAGAGCGCGCCGAGTGGTATCTCGCCCCCGGCGGGGCACGCCACCGGGTCTGTGACCTGTGTGCGGTGCGCGCGCAGCACCACGGGTGGATCCGCGAGTCGGCGGCCGGCGACCTTCCGGCCCGCATGCCGCGCAACGAGCCCGGCCGCGGGGTGTTCGGGCGCCTGCGTCGGCGGCGCCCGGTGGAGTCGCCGCCAGAGGTGAGCGCGGGATCGGCCGCACAGGAAGACGCTTACGACGCCGGCGAGTACCACCAGGCCGATGAGCCCACGGCGCCCGCTCCACGCGAGCGCCCGCGGCCCCGGCCACAGGATCCGCGTCACGTGCGAGCCGTCCCCAGTACCGCCGAGGCCAGGATCGATCGCGCCATGGAGCTGTTCAACGGCTCCACCCACGCCCGCACGGTCGCCGGCCTGGCGCGCACGCTCGGGCCGGCCTGGGTGAGCGTCCGGCCCGACGCCGAGCAGCCGAGCTTCGTCTCGCTGCTGGTGGCGTGGGAGCTGTCGTGGTACCGCTACCGCGTGGACCTCGGCGCCGAGGCGGACCCCGCCGAGCTGCTCGACAAGGGCGACGAGCTGGACGAGTTGGACGAGGCGCTGCGCCAGTGGAACGCGAGCCTCGACGCCGATGGGCGCGTGGTCGCGGGCGCGACCGTGGGAGGCGAAGGCTCCTCGGCCCGGTGAGGGTCACGGTCCACGTCGACGGCGGGGCGCGCGGCAACCCCGGTCCCGCCGCAGTGGCCGCCGTGGCGACCAGCCCCGACGGAGACTCTCTCGGCGAGCGCAATGCCTACATCGGCGAGGCCACCAACAACGTCGCCGAGTACCGCGCCCTGCTGCTGGGCCTCGAGCTGGCCCGGGACCTGGGGGCGACCGAGGTCGAGGTGGTCAATGACTCCGAGCTGGTGGCCCGTCAGATCGGCGGCGAGTACAAGGTCAAGCACGCCGGGCTCAAGCCGCTCTTCCTCGAGTCCATGCGCGAGCTGCGCGGCTTCGACTCCTGGGCGGTGCGCTCGGTGCGCCGGGAGCAGAACGAGCGCGCCGACGAGCTGGTCAACGAGGCCCTCGACCGGGCCCTCGGTTAGGCTCGGCGGGCTCGCCCCGCGATCCATGGCCATGAAGACGAAGCTGCCCGCAGTACTCACGTGCCTCGCCGCCCTGACGTTCGTGTCGCCGGCCGGGGCGGCCATCCTGCCCGGGGTCGCGATCGACGGCCCCAGCGCGACCATAAGCCCTGTGCTGCCGCGGATCGACGTGGCCCCGGACGGCAGCGCTGCGCTCGTCTACCTGAAGACGGTCGACGGCGAGGACCACCCCTTCGTGTCGCGCCTCGTGAACGGCGCCTGGAGCCCGCCCCAGCAGGTCGACCCGGGCTCGAACGAGGTGTCGGAGGCTCCGCGGATAGCCGTTGCCAACGGAGGCAAGACGGTGGTGACCTTCCGCTCCGCCACGGCGGTGGTGGCGCGCGTGAGCCCGAGCGGGGGAGCGCCCTTCGGCCCGCCCCAGGTCATCCAGGCCGCGGGGCGGTACGGCAACGTCGATCTCGCCCCCGACGGCAACGGCTACGTGATCTCGAGCGACAACGCCGACGTCGTGGCCTGGCGGCTGAACGGCGCGACCTGGGCGCAGGTGGGCGCGGGCCAGCTGAACGCAGATCCCGCCGTCAACGCGGGCGACGCCGGCAACAACCAGGCTCAGGTGGCCACCGCGCCCGACGGGGCTACGGCGGTGGCCGCCTGGGGCGAGGGAGACGCCGGCAGCACCGTAGACACGGTCACGCGCCGGTTCACGGGGACCAGCCCCGGCCCGGCCGCGGGTGCGGCTCTGCCCGCGCTTCCCGGGGCCCAGCCCTACGGCATGGGCGCCGTGGCCGCCGACCAGCCGGACGTCGGCATCGCCGCCTCCGGCACGGCCTGGGTGGTGTTCCGGCAGAACTTCATCTACAACAACATGACCAAGCACCGCGCCATCGCCCGACCGTTCACCGGGAACGCGTTCGGCCCCTACCAGCTGGTCGACGGCATGCCCGACCCGCCCCCCGAGGGCCGCGACTACCAGCGCATCGACGTGAACCCCGCCGGCCAGGGTCTGATCACCCACTACGGAAACCTCACCAACCCGTTCGAGGTGGCCACTCTGAGCGCCGGCACGTGGACCAAGGGCACGCTGGTCAACACGGCGGCCAACAACGGGGCTCCGCTCGGCTCGCCGGCCGTCGGCGAGAACGGCTCGGGCCTCGTGGCCTGGAACCAGGATCCGGGCGGCGGCGCGGACAAGCGCGCGCTGGCGCGCGCCACGCTGGGTGGGCTGAGGCCCGAGCTGACGCTGTCGGATCCGGCGTTCGGCGCGGTCGCGGGCGGCGTGGAGACCGCCGCCGGCGCGGGCGGCTTCGCGGCGGCGGTGTTCGTCCAGGGAGCCGCAGCCACCACGCGGATCGCGGCGGCGGTGGTGGATCTGCCGCGGCCCGCGGGGACTGCGCCGCAGCCCGCGCCGCGTGACGTCACCCGGCCGCGCGTCACCGGCCTGCGGCTGTCGCGCAGGCGCTTCCGGATCGGCCGCGCGCTGCCGAGCGCCGCGGCCGTCAGGACCGGCACCACCATCCGCTTCCGCCTGTCCGAGGCCGCGCGGGCCAGGCTGAGCTTCAGCCGGGCGCGGGCCGGCCGGCGCGTGGGTGGCCGCTGCCGCCGGGCCACCCGGCAGAACCGGGTCCGGCCGCGCTGCACGCGCTTCGTGAGCGTCCGGCGCGGCTCGCTCACCCGCTCGGTGGCCGCCGGCGCCCGGCGGATCCGGTTCGCCGGCCGGGTCAGTCGCCGCACCACGCTCAGGCCGGGGCGTTACCGGCTGACCCTGACCGCCACCGACAGGGCGGGTAACCGGTCGAGCCCCGACCGGGCACGCTTCACGCTGCTCAGGCGGGCCAAGCGGCGCGGCTGAGCGCGCCCGGCGCATGAGCGAGAAGCAGACGCGCCGGAAGTTCATGGCGCAGGCAGGCAGCTCGGCTGCTGCCGTGGGCGGGCTGCTGGCGGTCGGACAGGCCGGCTGCAGCGGCAGGGGCAAGCCCGGGGCAAAGGACGACGCGCCGAACGTGGTTGTGATCATCGTCGACACGCTCCGGGCCGATCACGTCTACGGCAAGCGCGCGCGCACCCCCAACATCGACGCGCTCGCGCGGGATGGCCTGAGCTTCACCCGTTTTCACCCGGAGGCGATGCCGACGGTGCCGGCCCGGCGCTCCATCCTCACCGGCCGGCGGGTGTTTCCCTTCCGCGGCTGGCACCCCTACTCGGGACTGCTGGCCGAGCCGGGGTGGGCGCCGGTGGCCAATGTCGACACCACGTTCACGAGCGCCCTGCGCCGCGCCGGCTGGTGGACGGCCTACGCCACCGACAACACCTCGCTCGGCTTCTCGGCCCCGTACGGCCCGTTCCGGCGCAGCTTCGACCTGTTCCGGCGCCGCGGCGGACAGATCGGCGGGACGGCGGCAGGCGTGTCCGACGCCGAGCTGCGTCACTGGCTGCCGCCGGCCATCGACGACCCGGACATGCGCGACCGGATCCGCCGCTACCTCGCCAACGGCCGCTACTCCCACGACGAGACGCGCTCGTTCGCCGCGCGCGTGTTTCGTGACGCCACCGAGGTCCTAGAGCGCGCCGCGAAGCGCGAGCGCCCGTTCGCGCTCGTGGTCGACACCTTCGAGCCGCACGAGCCGTGGACGCCGCCGCGGCGCTACGTGGACATGTACGGCGATCCGGACTACCGCGGGCCGGAGCCGGCCCGGCCCTACTATGCGCCGGTCTCGCGCTATCTCGACGGACCCGACCTGGTGCTGCTCGACCGCATGAAGGCGCTCTACGCGGCCGAGGTGACCATGACCGACCGCTGGCTCGGCGTGTTCCTGGATCGCCTGCACGCCCTTCGCCTCGCCCGCGAGACTGTGGTGGTGCTCGTCTCGGACCACGGCTTCTACCTCGGCGAGTACGGCTACACAGGCAAGACCGGCAACATGCTGCATCCCGCGCTCATCCGGGTGCCGCTGATCGTTGTCGACCCGGGCGGCCGCCGGGCCGGCGAGCGCAGCGGCTGGTTCGCCTCGACTCACGACGTCGGTCCCACGGTTCTGTCGATGGCGGGCGTGCCCGTGCCGCGGGGGATGGACGGAGCCGATCTGTCGCGCCTGTTCGAGGGCAGGGCCCCGAGCGACCGCGACTACGCGTGGGGCGGGTACGGCAACAGCTGGTATGCGCGCGATGGTGACTGGGCGGCGTTCGGCGGCAACGACGGCTCAGGCCCAGAGCTGTTCGACAGCCGCAGCGACCCCGCCGAGCGCCGCAACGTGGCCGCGGCTCATCCGGCCGTGGCCCGGCGCCTGGAGCGCGCGGTACGCGCGCGCGCCGGCTCGCTGCCCACGTACCCGTTCTGACAGACGGATCGCCCGGGTACCTCGCTAGGGTCCGGGCCATGCCCGTCGGAGTGGTCGAAGTGGAGATCCTGCAGCCCGGGGAGCAGACCGACCAGTTGCTCGCGGCGGCCGGAGCCCGGCTCGAGACGTCCTCGGTCCGCGACGGCCGGACGGCCCAGTTCTGGCTCGACAACGCGACGCCGGAGGAGGCCTACGAGGCGCTCCAGGATGCGCTCGACGCCGAGGCCGGAGACTGGCCCGAGTTCCTCGAGATCAGGCGCCCCGCGTCGCGCTGATCTACCGCTGAAGCTCAGCTCACCGCCGCGCCGTTCGGCTTGACCACCAGCCACAGACCGCCGAACTCGGCCACGTTGTGGCAGAGGATCTGGCCGGGCGAGTCGTCGACGAAGTAGTAGAGCGGGTGGCCCGCGTAGGTCACCTGAAGCTTGCCGTTGCGCCGGCGGGTGGTCCCCAGGAGACCCTTGCGCGCGCCGCTGCCCGCGCGTGGCTTGCCCTTGGCCAGGAGCGGAGGCCACACCTCCGCGCATTCGCCGTAGCAGCGGCTGCGCTCGCCCTGCTCCTTGTCGAACAGATAGAGCGCCTCGCCCTGGCGATCGGCCACGACCCGCCCGAACTGCGAGTCCACCACCCTCACGATCGCGCCCTTCCTGGCCGGCTTGGCCTTCGGCGGCGCGGATTCCTCGTCGCTCGCCACGTTCGGGATCGGCTCGCCGGTGGCGGCCTCGCTCGTTTCGCCGTCGTCGCCGCAGCTCGCCAGGACTGCGGCGGCTGCGAGGCAGGCAAGGGTCAACCGGAACACTGCTTCTCCTCATCTCGGGTGAGGGGCTCAGTATCGGTCGCCGGCCTTACGACTCCCTTACGCGGCCTCGCAGGCGTCCGTAATGAACCCGTAAGCGCCCGTCATCAGAATCCAGGGTGTGGCTGTGCTGATCGTCTTCGCGTTCGTGGCGGGAGCCGCGACGGCGTTGTCGCCGTGCGTGCTGCCGGTGCTGCCGGTGGCGCTGTCGGCCGGCCTCACCGGCGGCCCCCGGCGGCCGCTCGGCGTGGTCTGCGGTCTCGCCCTGTCATTCGCCTTCGCGACGGTGGCGCTGGTGTACGTGATCGACGCGCTCGGCCTGCCCGGCGACCTGCTGCGCAACGTCGCCATCGCGGTGCTGCTGGGCTTCGGGCTCTGCCTGCTCGCGCCGCCGCTCGCCGCGCGGGTCGAGACGGCGATCGCCCGAGTGCTGCCGGCGCGGCACGCGGCGGAGCGGGGCGAGGGAGGCTTCTGGTCCGGCGTGGTGCTGGGCGCCAGCCTCGGCCTCGTCTACGCGCCCTGCGCAGGTCCCATCCTGGCCGGCGTGATCACGGTGTCGGCGTCGCAGTCGTTCACCGCCGGCCGGCTGGCCGTGGCGCTGTCGTACGCGGCGGGCAGCGCGCTCGTGCTCTACCTGCTGATGCGTGGCGGGCGCCGGCTCACCGGTCGCCTGGCTCCCAACGCCGGCCGCTTCCAGATGGCGATGGGAGCACTGATGGTCGCCGTGGCGGTGCTGATGCTGGCCGATTACGACACTCGCTTCCAGACCGCCATCGCCAGCGACCTGCCGGCGGTGCTCGTCAACCCCTCCAAGGACCTCGAGGAGAGCGGCGGCGTGCGGGAGGAGCTGAGCTCGCTGCGCGACGACCGCGGCCGCGGGCCGGGCTTCGCGGCCACGGCAACGGCGACGGAGGCATCGGGGCTTCCGGTGCTCGGCCGCGCGCCGGAGTTCACCGGCAACCAGGCCTGGTTCAACACGCCCGGGCGGCGGCCGTTGACGATGTCCGGCCTGCGCGGGAAGGTCGTCCTGGTCGACTTCTGGACCTATACCTGCATCAACTGCATCCGCACCCTGCCGCACCTGAAGGAGTGGGACGAGCGCTATCGCAACCGCGGCCTCGAGATCGTCGGCGTGCACACGCCGGAGTTCCCGTTCGAGCGAGACGAGGACAACGTGCGCGACGCGATCGCTCAGAACGGGTTGCGCTACGCGGTGGCCCAGGACAACGTGTACGCCACCTGGAACGCCTACTCGAATCAGTACTGGCCCGCCAAGTACCTGATCGACGCACGGGGACGTGTGCGCTACGCCCACTTCGGGGAGGGCGCTTACGCGGAGACCGAGCGGGCCATCCGGAGCCTGCTGGGCGAGGCGGGACGGCGCCCGCCGCCCGAGCTGGCCTCGTCGGTCCGCGCCGAGCGCGCCTCGGCTCTGGTCACCACCCCCGAGAGCTACCTGGGGGCACGCCGGGCCGACCGCTTTGCCAGCGGGCCGCTCCGGCCCGGCGCCGGTACCTACCGGCTGCCCGACGCGGCCCTCGCGCCCGACAGCCTCGCCCTCGGCGGTCGCTGGCGGATCGGGGCCGACTCCGCCACCAGTGTGGGCAGCGCGCGCCTGCAGCTCGACTTCGGTGCCCGCCGCGTCTTCCTGGTGCTCGGCTCGGCCGGGGGACGGCCGCGCGCGGTGAAGGTGCTGATGGACGGGAAGCCCTCGCCCGACCGGTACGCCGGCGAGGACGTGCGCTCCGGGCGCGTGTTGGTTCGCCGTCAGCGGCTCTACCGCCTGATCGACCTGCCCCGGCCCGAGCGGCACGTGTTGACCCTCGAGTTCCCGCCCGGCGTGTCCGGCTACGCGTTCACCTTCGGCTGACGTTTGCGATGCTGGACGGGCCATGCCCACCAACTCCGAGCTCCTGCGCGCCGGCTACGACGCCTGGAACGCCGACGACTGCGAGGCCTGGCTCGAGTTGCTCCATCCCGACATCGAGATCCGCACCTCGGGCGTCTTCCCCGATCTCGCGGCCGTCTATCGGGGCCACGGACGCGCCGAGCGCTTCTGGAACCAGCTGCGCGAGCCGTGGAAACGCTTCCGCATCGAGATCGAGAGCATGGAGGAGTCCGGTGACTGGGTGGCCGCGGCGATCCGGTTCCGGGCCACCGGCGTGGACAGCGGGGTGGAGGTCGACATGCGCTTCGGGCACGCCATACGGGTCGTGGACGGGCTGGCGGCGGAGTTCGTGACGCGACGCACGGCGGAGGAGGCGCTCGAGGCGCTGCCCGACCGCGGTGTGGCGCCGGCCGCCGAGCCCGAGCCGGAGCCGCGGCGCGGCTAGCTAGGTCCCGCTTCCTGCACGGCCCAGGCGTTGCCGTCGGGATCGGCGAAGAACACGAAGCGCCCCCAGTCGAAGGACCGCACCTCGCTCACCTCCACGCCACGGTCCAACAGCTCGGCCCGCGCGGCCTCGATGTCGGCCACCACCAGCTGAAGGCCTTTCGCCGTTCCCGGCTCGGCGTCGACCACTCCCGTGCCGATGGCGATCGAGCACGCCGACCCGGGCGGGGTCAGCTGGACGAAGCGCAGCTCCTCGCTGACGGTGTGATCGTGATCCGCGTTGAATCCGGCCTGCTCGGTGTAGAACGTCTTGGCGCGGTCCACGTCCGATACGGGTACTGCCACCAGCTCGAGCTTCCAGTCCATGGGTGCCTTTCCTGTCGAGGTCCGCGCACCCTAGGCCGGATCTAGGACTCCTCGCGTCCGGAACCCGCGCTCAGCCGGGCCTGGTACTCCTGCTCGGTCACCCCGCCCACCATGTCCCGGAAGCGCTCCTTGACCCGCTCGGTGTGACGGTCCGGCCGGAAGCGGCGCTCGGCCTTGGCCTGCTTGTGCGGGGCCGCTCGCCGTAGAAGCGGCGGGCCCAGGGAGAGTACCTGCTCTTCGCCAAGCGGCTGTTCGGGATCCGCGGGGGCGGCGCGGCCGAGGAGGCTCTGCGCGAACGTGACGTGGGCTGGGGCTCGCTCGAGCGCACGGCGCCCGAGGCGTTCTCGCGCTAGAGGGCGCGTCGTTGCGGATCTTGCGCGGCCCGGTTCGTACCGTCATGCTTGCCCGCCCGTACCCCGAAGTGGACTCGCAGCCCAAGGAAGGAAGTCATGAGCACGGACGACTCGCAGCACGGGAGCCGGCCCACGGTGTGGATCGTGGCCACCGCGCTGTTCGCCATCGCCGCCATCGGATTCGCCGTGTGGGGGTTCATGACCAACTCGGATCTCGACGACGCCAACGCGACGATCGACAAGCAGAAGACCCAGCTGGCCGCCCAGCAGGGCGAGGCCACGCAGGCGGAGCGGCGGCTGCGAGCCTTCGGCGCGCGCGAGCGCGCGGCCTTCCGCCGGGTCAAGCGGCGCTTCATCCGCGAGGAGGCCGCGGCGGGACGCCTGAAGCAGACGATCAAGAAGGAAGCCGGGGAGTTGCAGAACGCGCGCAACCAGACAGCAGCGGCGCAGGGCCAGGACGAGAAGGACAAGGCGGCGCTCACCCAGGCCCAGCAGGCCGAGCAGCTGTCGGCCGCCTGCGTCCAGGGCGCCGTGAGCGCGCTGGACAAGTTCTTCAACGCGTCGTCGGCAAAGAAGGGTGCCAACGCCGCTGTGGCCGAGCTGGAGTCGATTCAGGATCAGTGCACTAAGGCGAACTGATGCGGAATCGGCGCTAAAGGTTTGGCGCGTAGACATTTACAGGGTCACCCCTTAGGGTGCCCGCCCATGACTCGTACGAGAAGGATCTTCACTGCTCTGGTCGCCGTGCTGGCCGCGGTCGCCGTGACGGCCCCAGCGGCCTCAGCCGCGCAGTACAGCTGTCCAGGGGCCTTTGACGTCTTGCACAACGACCGCATCGGCGGCATGCAGCTGCCGAAGGGCCCGTACACCATCACCGTGATCGACTCGGCCACGATGGGCTGCACCGAAGCGTCGCGCCTTTTCTCCGAGTTCCTCGAGGACTGGGACGGCCGGCTGCCGCGCCCGTGGGTGGCCAACAACTCCACCCGCACGTTCCAGGCCGGCCGCGGCAGCACCGTCGGCTTCCGGGTGACGCCGGACACCAACCCGAATCCGCCGACGCCGCCGCACCCGCCGTCCAGGCGCATCTGCCCCGGCTACTTCGAGGTGCTCCACAACGACCGGATCGGCAGCTTCCAGATTCCCGAGGGCGACTACCGGATCACGCTGTTGTCCTATCGCGGGGTCACCTGCAAGGGCGCCGTGCGCCGCCTCCAGGCGTTCCTGCAGGACTGGGACGGCGTGCTGCCCAGGCCGTGGCACCTCGACCCGGGCACGGGAACCTTCCAGCGCGGACACCGTCACATCGGCTTCCGCATCAAGCCGTACGTGGCGGCGACGACCAGCGGAGTGAACGCGGGCGCGTCGCAGGAGACGAGCCAGGGCCAGCACCCGAGCGGCGGTCAGACGAAGTGCCCGGCCACGTTCCGGGTGCTCAACGACGACCGCATAGGACGGCTCCGGCTCGCCGAGGGCAACTACTGGGTGTGGGTCAAGCGGCTGAGCTGCGCGCGCTCCACCAAGCTGTTCGCGGCGTTCCTGCAGGACACGACGGGCGCCCTGCCGCGGCCGTGGATCCTCAACGCCAGGACCGGGACGTTCAAGCGCGGCCGGGCCGGCAGGGTCCTGTTCCGCGTCAAGCCGGTCAACCCGTAGACCACAGCCGGACAACTCGACCGTAGGGCGAAGCCCCGCCGCCGGCGGGGCTTCGTCGTTGTCCGGGCCGCTCTCGTCCACGGGCTTGCCACCATTGGGGGAGTGAGCTCCACCGACACGCCGCTCGTCGCCGATCCGGTCTACGGCCTTCGGACGTGGACGGTCACGCGGGACGGTCGGGCCGAGCGACTTACGGGTCCGCACCAGGGCACGGCCTGGCCACCCGGCGGCCAGTGGATCGAGGCCGGTTGCTCGCAGTCGGCAGAGCATCGGCCACCCGCCAAGGGGTGCCACTGCGGCGTCCACGCCTGGCACCCGTCGAAGCGCACGGCCAAGCGGGTCCTCTCGGGCCGCCGCGAGGTACCTGGGATCGTCGAGTTGCGCGGGACGACCGAGGTGCACGAGGAGGGCCTGCGCGGTGAGCGCGGCCGTCCCCACGTGCTCTTCCTGATGCCGGGCCGCAACGCCCGCCTGCTCCGGCGGCTGGCCGACGCCTACGGGGCGCAACTGGTGGAGGCCCGCGGCGCCGAGGACGTTCTGCGCTTCTGCCGGTCCGCCGGGCTGGGGCTCGACGAACCGACGGTGGCCGGCCTGCTCGGGCCGGTGAACGCCGAGCAGTTCCGGCGCAGGCGCCGCGAGCGGGTGCGCCGCGACGCGCTCCGGGTGGCCGCGGCCGTGGCCCTGGCGGCGGTGATGGTGGTGGGCGGCCTCAAGCTGGCTACCGACCCGCCCGGTGAGCGCGTGCTCAAGGGCCGGGCGGGCGAGATCCGCGTGAACTCCCGCTAGCGCGAAACCGTCTCCACGGAGTGGAGTACCTCAGTGCATGGGGGACGGAAGAGTCGACCGCGCCATCCGGCAGGGCAAGGCGCGCACCACCGAGATCAAGAGCCGTGTTCCGGAGCTGCGCGAGCGCGTACCGGAGTTGCGGGAGAAGGTCCCGGAGCTGCGCGAGCGCGTGCCCGACCTGACGGGCGAGCTGAAGACCCGCGGCAGCGAGCTGCGCACCAGGGGCGTCGAGCTGCGCACCCAGGGCGGCGAGCTGGCCCGCCAGTACGCCAAGATGGACGTCTCCTGGGCACGCTGCAGCTACGCCAAGGCCGCGCGCGCCGGGCTGCTCAGCTTCGGGCTCGGCCCGATGATCGACTTCTACGTGCGCAACACGGTGAGGGGCGGCGAGCACTTCGAGAGGCTCACCCACCCGGTCATCTTCGTGGCCAACCACTCGAGCCACCTCGACACGCCGACGATCCTGCGCGCGCTGCCGCACAAGTGGCGCGCCCGCACGGCGGTGACGGCCGCGGCCGACTACTTCTACAAGAGCCGCTGGAAGGCCAGCGGCGTGGCGCTCCTGTTCAACACCGTGCCTCTCGGACGGCAGGGCGGCGGCCTCGACAACGGCGCGACCGACCACGTGGACAAGCTGCTCGACGAAGGCTGGAACCTCGTCATGTTCCCCGAGGGCACCCGGTCGCGCGACGGGGAGGTGGGCAAGGTCCGCTCCGGCGCTGCCGTGATTGCCGCCCGGCACGGCATCCCCATCGTCCCGATCTACCTGAGCGGCACCCACGAGGCCATGCCCCCGGGTCAGAACTGGCCGCGGCGTATTCGCGGTCGCCCGCTCGGCAGGCGCCACAGGGTCGAGGCGCGCTTCGGCGATCCGATCTCGCCCCGGGCCGGGGAGAGTCCGCGTGAGGTGATGGAGCGCGTCCGCGTGTTCTGGTCGAACGAGGGCCTGACCCCCGTGCCGCCCCCGGCGTCCGCTCCGGCGCCTCGGTTCGAGCACGCGCCCGAGCCCGAGGTCGTGCTCGAGCCGGAGCTGACCGAGCTGCCGCCGGTCGCACCCGTGGCGGAGAGCCCCGCCACCACCGCCTCCTAGTCCCCTTCCGCACGGGGCGGGATTGCCAGCGCCGGGCGTCGCGTATAGCGTCCGGGCGGCTGGAGCCGGACCATCGAGTGGAGGAGAGACCATGAAGAAGCTCATCAACGCGCCCGACGACGTCGTGCGCGAGGCGCTCGAGGGCATCGAGGCGGCACATGGCGATCGGCTCCGGGTGACCTACGACCCGTACGTGATCGTGCGCGCGGACGCGCCCGTCCAGGGCAAGGTGGGCCTCATCTCCGGTGGCGGCTCGGGTCACGAGCCGATGCACGGCGGCCTGGTGGGACCGGGAATGCTCGACGCGGCGTGCCCAGGCGAGGTGTTCACCTCACCCACCCCGGACCAGATGCTCGAGGCCACGAAGGCGGTCGACGGCGGCGCGGGCGTCCTCCACATCGTCAAGAACTACACCGGCGACGTGCTGAACTTCGAGATGGCGGCCGACCTGGCCAAGGGCGAGGGCATCGAGGTCGAGGCCGTGGTCACCAACGACGACGTAGCCGTTCAGGACTCGCTGTACACGGCGGGCCGGCGCGGTGTCGGCATCACGGTGATCGCCGAGAAGATCTGCGGCGCCGCCGCCGACGAGGGGAAGTCGCTGGCGGAGGTGGCCGAGATCTGCCGCACCGTCAACGGGCAGGGGCGCAGCATGGGAATGGCCCTGACGCCGTGCGTGACGCCAGGGTCCGGCGAGCCGAGCTTCGAGCTGGGCGAGGACGAGATGGAGATCGGCATCGGCATCCACGGCGAGCCGGGCCGGTACCGCGAGCCGATGGAGCCGGTGGCGAAGATCGTCGAGCGTCTGGCCACGGCCGTCGTGGAGGACCTGCCCTTCAAGTCGGGTGACAAGGTGCTGGCCTTCGTCAACGGCATGGGCGGCACGCCGCTGATCGAGCTGTACATCGTCTACCGGGAGCTCAACAAGTTCCTGCAGGACAAGGGCATCACCATCGAGCGCCGCCTGATCGGCGACTACATCACCTCGCTCGAGATGGCGGGCTGCTCGATCACGCTGCTGAAGCTCGACGACGACCTCACGCGGCTGTGGGACGCGCCCGCGGACACGCCGGCTCTGCGCATCGGCTGAGGGCGCGGCCTTGAGCATCACCACCGAGACCGTGGGGGAGTGGATTCGCTCGTACGCGGCGGAGATCACCGAGCACCGGGCCGCGCTGGTCAAGCTCGACACCGCCATCGGTGACGGCGACCACGGCACCAACATGGATCGCGGCATGCGCAAGGCCGTGGAGAAGCTGGACGCCGCGGACGACCCCGACATCGGCGCTCAGCTCAAGGGCGTGGGCATGGCGCTGGTGTCGAGCGTCGGCGGGGCGGCCGGTCCTCTGTACGGGACCCTGTTCCTCCAGATGGGCTCGGCCGCCGGCGACAGCACGGAGCTCGATCTGGCCGGCTGGACCGACGCGCTCGAGACCGGTGTCAAGGGCGTGCAGGCACGCGGCAAGGCCGAGCCCGGCGACAAGACCATGCTCGACGCGCTGCTCCCGGCGGTGGAGGCGCTGCGCGAGGCCGCCGGCGACGGGGCGGAACTGGGCGACGCCCTGCGCCGCTCGGCCGACGCCGCGGAGGAGGGGATGAAGGCGACCATCGAGCTCGAGGCCCGTAAGGGGCGAGCCAGCTACCTGGGGCCGCGCAGCGTCGGCCACCAGGACCCGGGTGCCACCTCGTCGCAGCTGCTGCTCGAGGTGGCGGCCAAGACGTTCAGCCAGTGACCTGGGCGATTGCGCCCGGGCTTGTACAGCGCGCGGCGGAGGAATAGGCTGCCCGCGCTGAATCCGGTGGCATCTACGGAGGGAGAGGGCCTTGAGTATCTTCGGCGCAGAGGTGATCGGGACAGCGATCCTGATCCTGTTTGGTAACGGAGTCGTAGCGGGCGTCCTGCTGAGCCAGTCGAAGGCGGAGAACGCCGGCTGGATCGTGATCACCTTCGGCTGGGGCATGGCCGTGATGGTGGGAGCGTTCGCGGTGGGGCAGTTCAGCGGGGCGCATCTCAACCCCGCGGTCACGCTCGGGTTCGCGGTCATAGGCGATACCGAGTGGGGCGACGTGCCCAAGTACTTTGCCGGCGAGTTCGTCGGGGCCTTCATCGGCGCGACGCTCGTGTGGCTGGCCTACCTACCGCACTGGGGTGCGACCGAAGATCCCGGGCTCAAGCTGGCGACCATGTGCACCGCGCCGGCCATCCGCAATCCGGTGGCCAATGTCATCTGCGAGATCATCGGCACGTTCATCCTGGTCTTCGGCATCCTGGCGTTCTTCGCGAATCCCGATACGGCCGCTACCGGGCTCGGCCCGCTGCTGGTCGGCCTGCTGGTCTTCGTGATCGGGTTGTCGCTCGGAGGACCGACCGGGTACGCGATCAACCCGGCGCGCGACCTCGGACCGCGAATCATGCACGCGATTCTGCCGATCGCGGGCAAGGGTCCGTCGGACTGGGGCTACTCCTGGATCCCGGTGGTGGCCCCGCTCATCGGCGGCACCCTCGGAGCGCTCGCTTTCGACTGGTGGTTCCCAGGCTGAGCGCCTCGGGTAGCTGACGTAGCGACGACCAAGAGCGAGGGGTAATAGATGGCGAAGTACGCCGCAGCAATCGACCAGGGCACGACGAGCACACGCTGCATGGTGTTCGACCACGGCGGCCAGGTGGTGAGCGTCAACCAGAAGGAGCACGAGCAGATCTATCCGAAGCCCGGATGGGTCGAGCACGACGCCACGGAGATCTGGTCCCGCACCCAGGAGGTGGTCGACGCGGCGCTCGAGGAGGCCGGCGCGAGCGCCGACGACATCGCCGGGGTGGGTATCACCAACCAGCGCGAGACCACCCTCGTCTGGGACAAGACGACGGGTGAGCCGATCCACAACGCGCTCGTCTGGCAGGACACCCGTACGGACAAGCTCGTGGACGAGTACTCGAAGGAGGGCGGCCAGGCGCGCTTCCAGGAGAAGGTGGGCCTACCACTGGCCACCTACTTCTCCGGGCCGAAGATCCGCTGGATTCTCGACAACGTCGACGGCGCGGCCGACCGGGCCGACTCGGGCGACCTGTTGTTCGGCAACATGGACACCTGGGTGATCTGGAACCTCACCGGCGGCACCGACGGCGGTCAGCACATCACGGACGTGACGAACGCCAGCCGCACGATGCTGATGGACGTGCGCTCGTTGAAGTGGGACCAAGAGGTGATGGACGTGATGGGCATCCCGGAGGCGATGCTTCCGGAGATCCGGTCCTCCTCCGACGTCTACGGCGAGGTCAAGGCCTCCGGCGGGCTCCAGGGCGTCCAGATCGCGGGTGACCTCGGCGACCAGCAGGCGGCCACCTTCGGGCAGACCTGCTTCTCGCCCGGCGAGGCCAAGAACACCTACGGCACCGGCAACTTCCTCCTGCTCAACACCGGCACGGAGGCGGTGGCGTCGAAGAACGGTCTGCTCACTACCGTGGGCTACAAGATCGGCGACGAGGACGCGGTCTACTGTCTCGAGGGCTCCATCGCCATCACCGGCGCGCTCGTGCAGTGGCTGCGCGACAACCTCAAGATGATCCAGGCCGCGCCCGAGGTCGAGGAGTTGGCCCAGACCGTCGACGACAACGGCGGCCTCTACATCGTCCCGGCCTTCTCGGGCCTGTTCGCGCCGTACTGGAAGTCCAACGCCCGCGGTGTGTTCGCCGGCCTGACCCGCTACGTCAACGCGGGCCATATCGCCCGCGCCACGCTCGAGGCCACGGCCTACCAGAGCCGCGAGATCGTCGAGGCCATGGACAAGGACTCCGGCGTGGCGCTCGAGTCGCTCAAGGTAGACGGCGGCATGGTGGGCAACGACCTGCTCATGCAGTTCCAGGCCGACCTGCTCGGCGTGCCGGTGATCCGGCCCAAGGTGCCGGAGACCACGTCGCTGGGCGCCGCCTACGCGGCGGGCCTCGCCACCGGCTTCTGGAACGAGGTCGAGGACCTGCGCGAGAACTGGGTCGAGGACAAGCGCTGGGAGCCCAAGATGGACGACGCCGAGCGCGACGAGTACTACAAGTACTGGAAGCGCGCGGTCACGCGGACCTTCGACTGGTTCGAGGCCGACGAGGAGCCGGACGAAGGCTGACCTACGCGAGGAGCGCAGCCCGAGCGTTGGTCGGGCGAGCACCGCAGCGTCATCGTTAACTCCAGGGGAGCTCGGCGCGCGTATTCCAGTACGCCGCCGGCTCCTCTGCCAGCCCGCTGAGGCGCTGCTCGAGCTCGTCGTCCCAGTTCAGCTCGCGGGCGGCCAGGTTGCTCTCCAGCTGGGCGACGGTGGCCGCGCCGCTGAGCACCACGTCCGCCCAGGGCCGGGCCAGCGCGGCGGCGAGCGCGACGGCGTCCTCGCTCGTTCCGCGTTCGCGGGCCGCTTCGGCCAGCGCCGGCTCGGCGCTGCGCGGCGCCAGCCGGCCGTTGGCCAGCGCCTCCTTGACCAGCACCTGAAGGCCGGACTCGTGAGCCCGGCCGAGGGCCCTCTCGGCGGCGCGCTCGTGGAGGTTCCAGGTGGCCTGCACGCTGTCGAAGCCACCCACGGCCAGAGCCCGCTCGATCGTGCCGGCCTGGTCCTCGCCGGTGACCGTGAGGCCGACGCGCACGCCGCTGTCGCGCAGCGCGTCGAGCTCGCGGCGCAGCGCGGGGTCGTCGAGCACGCCGCTGTCGAGGGTGGCCGAGTGGATCTGGTAGAGGTCGAGCCAGTCGCCGAGCAACTCTTGGGACTCGCGCCACTGGGTCCGAAAGTGGTCGACCGACAGGTCCTTGACCTCGTGCTCGTCGGCGTCGACCCGCCATCCGGCCGTGTAGCGGTAGCCCCACTTCGAGCTCACGGTGATCTCGCCCGGCCGCACGTCGCCGCGCCCGAGCCATGAGGCCAGGAAGGCCTCGGCTCGACCGTACGAGCGCGCGGCGTCGAACCAGCGCACGCCTCGCTCGTAGGCGGCGTCGAGCACCTGGTGGGCCGCGCGTTCCATCCCCTCGACGCTCGCGTCGGCCACGTCGTCGCCGTGGCCGACGTTGATGTAGGCGGGTCGCCCGAGCGCGGCCAGGCCGAGCCCGATCTGCGCGAAGGGCATGCCCACACACTAAGCGTGGCGCATCCACGGCCGGGCCGATGGTCGCGGCGCAATAGCATGCGCGGAGTGCCAAGCCTTCAAGCCGAGCTGCTGGTGATCGGTGGCGGCGCCACCGGCGCCGCGGTGGCCTGGGACGCGGCGCTGAGGGGATTTGACGTCGTGCTCGTCGATCGCGCGGATCTCGCCCAGGGAACGAGCGGGCGCTTCCACGGCCTGCTGCACTCCGGCGGGCGCTACGTGGTCAAGGACAAGCTGGCTGCGGAGGAGTGCGTGGTGGAGAACGCGATCCTGCGCGAGGTGATCCCCGACTGCATCGAGGACACCGGAGGGCTGTTCGTCACCACCCCCGACGACGACCCCGCCTACGGCGACGAGTTCCTCGAGGGCTGTCGTGCCACCGAGCTGCCCGTGGAGGAGATTGGCGTGGACGAGGCGCTGCGCCGCGAGCCGCGCCTCAACCCGGGAATCCGGCGGGCGTTCTCGGTGCCCGACGCTTCGATCGACTCGTGGAAGACCGTCTGGTCGTTCGCTCGTGGCGCCTCGGCGCACGGAGCGCGCATCCTGCCCTATCACCGGGTCGTCGATCTGCACCGCGACAACGGGGCGGTGAGCGGCGCCCGGCTGCGCAACGAGCGCAGCGGCGAGGAGCTCGACGTGGAGGCGGGCTTCACCATCAACGCATCGGGGGCCTGGGCCGCGCAGATCGCGCACATGGCGGGCATCGAGGGCGTGGGCGTGATTCCCGGCAAGGGGATCATGATCGCCATGAACCACCGCCTGGTGAACACGGTGATCAACCGCTGCACGATGCCGGCGGACGGCGACATCCTCGTTCCGATCAGGACGGTCAGCGTGATCGGCACCACCGACATCCGCTCGGCCGAGCCGGACGAGCTGCCGGTGACCCAGGAGGAGGTCGACCAGATGCTCGACGACGGCGAGCGGCTCGTCCCGGGCTTCCGCGAGGCGCGCGCGCTGCGCGTATGGGCCGGCGTGCGCCCCCTGTTCCAGGACGAGAAGGCGGGCGAGGTGGCCGACACGCGCGACGTCAGCCGCACCCACGCGGTGGTCGACCATCGCGAGCGCGACGGGGTGGACGGTCTGCTGACGATGTCGGGCGGCAAGCTCACCACAGCGCGGCTGATGGCCCAGGACATCGTGGACGCCATGTGCACCCAGATCGGTGTCGAGCGTGCCTGCCGCACGCGGGAGGAGCGTCCGCCCGGCAACGAGGAGGGGGAGTCGTACCACCTCGGCTCGAGGCTCCACCGCCGCGAGGAGACGCTCCAGGACGAGCAGCTCATCTGCGAGTGCGAGCTGATCGGGCGCAGCCGCCTGGAGAGCGCCATGCGCCGGCGCGGGACGGCCGACCTCGACGACATCCGGCGCACCATGCGGCTCGGCATGGGCCCGTGCCAGGGAGGGTTCTGCATCTACCGCGCCACCGGGATCCTGCACGGGATCGGCCGTCTGGACGGGGTCGAGGCCGCGGACTCGCTGCGCAACTTCCTGCAGGAGCGCTGGAAGGGCGTGTGGCCGATCCTCTACGGCGACCAGCTGCGCCAGGCGCGGCTCGACGACTGGATCTACCAGGGCCTGCTCGACGTGGAGCACCTCCCCGAGGGCGAGGTCTCGGAGTGAGCCATCACGACGTGATCGTGGTGGGCACCGGCCTGGCCGGGCTGAGCGCAGCGGTGCGGCTGGCCGAGGGTGGAGCGAGGGTGCTCGTGCTGGCCAAGGGCGTGGGGGCCACTCATCTGGGCGCGGGAACGATCGACGTGCTCGGCTACGACCCCGGAGCGGGTGGACAGTCCCGGCAAGGCGGTGGACGCGCTGGCGAAGTCACGGCCCGAGCACCCCTACGCGCTCGTGGAATCCGCCGGCGTGGCCACGGCGATCGAGTGGTTCAAGGAGCGCATCGCCGCCGGGCCGCTCGCGCCCTACGCCTACACGGGCAGCCTGGACGAGAACCTCATACTGCCGACCGCGCTGGGGGGCACCCGCCCCTCGGCCGTCGTCCCGGAGACGATGGCCGGCGGAGACCTGCGCCGCGAGTCGCCGATCTGCATCGTCGGCTTCCGGGCCCTGAAGGACTTCCACCCGGCGCTCGCCGCGGACATGCTGACCCGCGCCGGAGTACCGGCGCGCAGCGTGGAGCTCGACCTCGTGCCCGAGGGGCGCGCCGACGTCAACGCGCTGGGGTACGGCCGTGCCTTCGACGATCCGGCGTTCAGGGCGGAGGTCACCTCGCACGTGATCGGCCAGGTGGGAGTGGAGGAGCGGGTGGCGTTCCCGGCGGTGCTCGGCGTGGCCGACCCGCACGGCGTCTGGACCGAGCTGGAGCACCGGCTCGGTCGCACCGTGTTCGAGATCCCCACGCTGCCGCCCTCGGTGCCCGGGATGAGGGTGCACGCGAGCCTGCGCGAGTCGTTGCGCCGCGCCGGGGGTCGCGTGATCCTGAACTCCGTGGTCGTCGGCGCCGAGAGCGACGACGGCCGCGTGAGCTCCCTGCGCGTGCGCGTCGGGCTGCGCGAGGAGCGCCGCGGTGCCGACTGGGTGGTGCTCGCCACCGGCGGGATCGCCTCCGGAGGCGTGGAGCTCGACTCGCACTGGCGGGTGACCGAAACTGCGCTCGGCCTGCCCGTGGCCGGCGTGCCCGAGGGCGAGAACGGGCGCTTCAGCCCGGGTTACTTCGACGACCATCCCATGAGCCGCGTGGGGGTGGCGGTGGACTCAGGGCTGCGGCCGGTGGACGGCGGAGGCGAGCGCCTCTACGAGAACGTGCTGGTGGCCGGCGCGACGCTGGCGGGCGCAGAGCCGTGGCGCGAGAAGTCCGGTGACGGTCTGAGCCTGGCCACCGGCCACCGGGCCGCCGAGCTCGTGCTCGAGGCCACGACCGCGGCCGCTTCCGCGGCCGGCGCGGTGGGGAGCTGAGCGTGGCCACGGCGAACCAGGCTCCCGGCGTGCTCGGCGACCTCATGCGGGACTCGCTCGACCACTGCGTCAAGTGCACCATCTGCGAGACCTACTGCCCGGTCTCGAACGTCACTCCGCTGTTCCCGGGGCCGAAGTACGCCGGTCCGCAGGCCGAGCGCTTTCGTATCGACGACGAGCCCTCGGCCGACGCGTCGGTGGACTACTGCTCGGGCTGTGGCATCTGCACGCAGGTCTGCCCACAGGGCGTGCACATCGCGGAGATCAACAGCCAGGCCCGGGCCGAGCTCAAGGAGCGCCAGGGGGTCAAGCTGCGCGACCGCGTGCTGGCTCGCCCGACGCTCGCCGGCCGGCTCGGCACGCCCGTGGCACCCCTGGCCAATTGGACGCTGGCCAACCCGCTGGTCCGGCTCGCGATCGAGAAGACGATCGGCATTCACCGGCGGGCGCCGGTGCCGAAGTACGCCGGGCGGACGTTTCAGCGCTGGGCGCGAAAGCACGATGCACCACCGGCTCCGGCGCGCCGAGTGGCCTTCTTCCACGGCTGCGGCACCAACTACTACGAGCCCGGGCTGGGCGAGATGACGGTGGCCCTGCTCGAGCACAACGGGATCGCGGTGGAGGTGCCCAAGCAGGACTGCTGCGGGCTGCCGCTGCAGTCCAACGGGCTGTTCGACGATGCCCGGGGATACGTCAAGCGCCTTGCGCGCCGGCTCGCTCCCTACGCGCGCGACGGTGTGGACATCGTCGCGACCTCCACCAGCTGCAGCCTGATGCTCAAGCGCGAGGCGCTGGAGATCCTCGGCATGGCCGGCGACCCGGACCTGGAGGTCGTGTCCGGGCGGGTGTTCGACATCTGTGAGTACCTGCTGGCGATGCACGAGCGCGGCGAGCTCAACACAGACTTCCAGGCCGTTCCGGAGACCGTGACCTACCACGCTCCGTGCCAGCAGCAGGGTCACGGGATCGGCAAGCCGGCCCTCGACCTGATGGCGCTCGTGCCGGAGCTGCGCGCGATCGAGACGGGTGCCACCTGCTGCGGCGTGGCGGGCACCTACGGGCTCAAGCGTGAGAAGTACGACATCGCCATGAAGGTCGGCGCCGGCCTGTTCGCCGAGATCGCCGAGGCCTCTCCCGACCGCGCCGTATGCGACTCGGAGACCTGCCGCTGGCAGATCGAGGAGGCCACCGGGGTGCGGACGGTGCATCCGGTCGAGATGCTCCACCGGGCGTCCGGCCTCAGCACTTGATGGTCGGCCTCGTAATCGTCTCCCACAGTGCGGCGCTGGCCGACGGCGTGACGGAGCTGGCCCGGGAGATGGGGGGCGGCGAGGTGGCCATCGAGGCCGCCGGCGGGATGGAGGACGGCGAGATCGGCACCGACGCCGAGCGCGTCCGGGCGGCCGTCGAACGGGTGCGCTCGCCCGAGGGCGTGCTCGTGCTCATGGACCTCGGCAGCGCGCTGATGAGCGCGGAGATGGCGGTCGAGATGACCGAGGAGGACGGTGGGCCGATCCGGCTCTCCGAGGCGCCCCTCGTGGAGGGAGCGGTGGCCGCCGCGGCGCTGGCCGGGGCCGGTGCCTCCCTGGACGAGGTGGCGCGCGAGGCGCGCGGCGCGCTGCGGGGAAAGACCGAGCAGCTGGGCGCCGGAGAGGCAGAGGACGAGGCCGCAGGCGAACCGGCCGCCGACACGGATGATCCGGGCCAGGAGCTGCGCCTCCAGGTGGAGAACAGGCTCGGCCTTCACGCGCGTCCCGCGGCGCGCTTCGTGGGGGCGCTGGGCGGTCTCGACGTCCGGGTCGAGGTCTCGAACGTGACCGCTGAGCGCGGCCCCGCCGACGGGCGCAGCCTCACCGGCCTGGCCACGCTGGCCGTCGGTCAGGACGACGAGATCGCGGTGCTGGCCCGCGGCCCCCAGGCCGCCGAGGCCCTCGACGCGCTGCGAGCGCTGGCGGAGGAGAACTTCGGGGATCCGGCGGACGACGGGGCCGGCGAGACGCGGCGCTCCGAGCCCGCAGAGCCCTCAGAGCCGGAGCCGGCCGGCGAGTCGGGGGCCGCACCCGCCGCGGGTGAGCGCCTCACGGGCGTGCCCGCCTCGTCGGGCATCGCCATCGGCCCGGCGCGCCACCTGCACGCGCGCCGGCCCGCGCTCGACGACGTTGACCCGGCGGGCAGCCCGTCCGAGGAGCGCGAGCGTCTCGACGCGGCGCGGGCGGCGGCCGTGGAGGAGCTCGAGGAGATGCAGTCGTCGGTCACGTCTCGCGCCGGAGCCGGCGCCGCGGAGATCTTCGCCGCCCAGGCGCTGTTGGTGGACGACACCGCCATCACCGATCCCGCCCTCAAGAGCATCGAGGCGGGCTCCAGCGCGCCGCTCGCATGGCAGTCGGCGGCCGCGGAGGCCGCCGCGGCGTTCCGGGCGCTCGACGATCCCTACCTGCGCGAGCGCGCGGTGGACGTGGAGGACGTGTCCGCGCGCGTGCTCGCCCAGCTCGGAGTCGGATCCGCCGGCGCGGCGCTGGAGGGGCCGGGCATCGTCCTGGCCGACGAGCTCACGCCGGGCGAGGCGGCGGGACTCGACCCCGGCGACGCCTGGGCGATCGCCACCGCTCGCGGCGGAGCCACGGCCCACGCGGCCATCCTGGCGCGGGCCCTCGGGATCCCGGCGGTGGTCGGCCTGGGGCAGCGGCTGCTCGAGATCCCGGAGACCACGGAGCTGGTGCTCGACGGCGAGGCCGGCGTCGTGGAGGTCGATCCGGGCGAGGAGAGGGTGTCCGAGCGCCGCGCGCGCCGGGACGCCGACGAGGCCACCCGGCGGGAGCTGATGACGCGAGCGGCCGAGCCCGGCGCCCTGGGCGATGGCCACCGGGTCGAGGTGTTCGCCAACATCGGGGGCGCGGCGGAGGCGGCTCCGGCAGTCGAGCAGGGAGCCGAGGGCGTCGGCCTGCTGCGGACCGAGTTCCTGTTCCTCGACCGGCCCGAGCCGCCGGACGAGGACGAGCAGGTGGAGGTGCTGACCGAGATCGCGCGCGCCATGGACGGTCGTCCCGTGGTCGTCCGCACCCTCGACGCCGGCGCCGACAAGCCGCTGCCCTTCCTTCGTCAGGAGCCCGAGGACAACCCGTTCCTGGGGCAGCGCGGCATCAGGCTCTCCCTGGCCGAGCCGGAGTTCTTCACGACCCAGCTGCGCGCCGTCCTGCGGGTGGCCGAGGAGCATCCGCTGAAGCTGATGTTCCCGATGGTGTCGACGCTCCACGAGCTGCGCGGCGCCCGGGAGCTGCTCGACCGGGCTCGCGCCGACCTCAACAGCTCCGCGGAGCTCGAGGTGGGCGTGATGGTCGAGGTCCCGGCGCTGGCGCTGCAGGCGGCCGGATTCGCCCCCGAGGCCGACTTCTTCTCGGTCGGCACCAACGATCTGGCCCAGTACACGATGGCCGCCGAGCGCGGCAACGCCGCGCTGGCGGGGCTGCTGGACGCCGCGCTGGCGCCGGTGCTCGCCCTGATCGCCGCCGTCGTCGCCGCCGCGGACGAGCACGACCGCTGGGTGGGCGTGTGCGGAGAGCTGGCCGGAGAGCCCGAGGCGGCGGTGATGCTCGCCGGGCTGGGTGTGCGCGAGCTGAGCATGGCCGCGGGCAGGATCCCGGCCGTCAAGGCCGCGCTGCGCGAGAGCGACACGGAGGCCGCCGCGGCCGCGGCCCGCGGGGCGTTAGAGTCCGCGCGCGCCTCGTGGCAACGCCGACCGTGACCGGGAGCAGGCTGCGCTCCGCGCGCCTGATAGCCGCGGGCTCCGCCACGCGCATCGTCCTGACCCCGGTGGTGATGTGGCTCGTGATCAACGAGCCGGGGAACACCGGCGAGCTGGTGGCGCTCGTCCTGTTCTGCGTGGCGGCCGCCACCGACTGGATCGACGGGCGGCTCGCGCGCCGCTGGGGTGTGACGACCAAGCTCGGCTCCTTCCTCGACACCACGGCCGACAAGCTCCTGGTCTCGGGTGTCCTGATCGCCCTGGTGGCGGCCGGCCGAGCCTCCACCTGGATCGCGGCGCTGATCATCGGTCGCGAGCTGGTGGTCATGGCGCTGCGCGGGGTGATCGCCTCCGAGGGCGAGGTGCTTGCGCCGTCGATGCTCGGCAAGCTCAAGACCAGCATCCAGTTCCTGGCCATCGCGCTCGCCATCCTGCGCCCCGGCGACCCGGTGGGCGGGCTGTACATCGACGAGTGGGCCATGCTGCTCGCCGCCGCCATCACGGTGGCGTCGGCGGTCGACTATCTCGTGCGCGCCCTTCCCGTGGTCACGCGTGAGGACCGGGCCACTTGACGCCGGTCTTCCTCACCGGAGGCAGCGGCCTGATCGGAGGCGCGCTCGCCGCGAGGCTGGTCGAGCGTGGCGACGAGGTGGTCGCGCTGGCCCGCTCCGAGGAGGCCGAGACCGCCCTGGTGGCCCGGGGCGCCCGCGTGGTCTCCGGGGACACGCTCGACGAGGACGCGCTGGCCGCCGGCATGAACGGCTGCTCGCTGGTCTACCACGTGGCCGGCATCAACACGCTGTGCCCCACGGACCCGGCCAGGCTGTTCCACGTGAACGTCCGCGGCGCCGAGGCGGCGGTGCGCGCGGCCGCCCGGGCCGGGGTGCCCCGCGTGGTGCTCACCTCGTCAGCCGCTTCCCTCGGAGAGGAGCCGGGGACCGTGGGAAACGAGGACTCGGTGCACCGCGGGACCTACCTCTCGGTCTATGAGCGATCCAAGCACGAGGGCGAGCTCGCCGCCTTCGAGACCGCGCGCCGGGCGGGCGTCGAGCTGGTGTCGATCAATCCCTCGTCGGTGCAGGGCCCGGGCCGCTCCGGTGGCACCGGGCGCATCATGATCGCCTATCTCAACGGGCGCCTGCGGGCGTTCGTGGACCGGCCGATCAGCATCGTGGACATAGCCGACTGCGTGGAGGGACACCTGCTGGGCGCCGAGCGAGGGGTCCCCGGAGAGCGCTACGTGCTCAACGGGGCCACGCTGAGCTCGCGCGAGGCGCTCGACATCGTCTCCGGGCTGTCTGGAGTCAGCCACAGCGTTCGGTTCCTGCCGTCCCCCGTAGCCGGCGTCACCGGGACGGTGATAGAGGGACTGTTCCGGCTGCGCGGCAAGCAGCCGCCGGTGTGCCGCGAGATGGTGCGCACGTTCCTTCACGGTCACCGCTACGACGGGTCCCGGGCGGAGCGAGAGCTCGGGCTGCGCTACACCCCGGTGGCCGACACGTTCGAGCGCACCATCGCCTGGGCGGTCGCCCAGGGCTTGGTGAAGGCGCCGGTGTGACTGTACAGTCGTCATCCCCGACGAAGGAGGAGTCGTGGCCGCTGTTTGTCTGTCGTACCCCACGCACGAGGAAGCGCGCGTAGCCGTCGACGCGGCGCTCGCCGCGGGTGTGCCGGGAGAGGACGTTCTGGTGGTGTCCGGCGAGGTGCTGCGGGACGCGCGCGACCAGCCGGTCGGCGAGTTCGGTGGCACTACCGAGGCCGGCGCTCCGGTGGGCGACTTCGCCGGCGGCACGTCGCCGCAGGGAAGCTCCACCGGTGAGTTCGCCGGAAGGTCGCACCGCGGGGGCAGCTTCGGCGACTCCGACACCGACTACGTCACGAGCTATCCCGACGGCGTGGAGCGCATGATGGTGGCCGGTCACCGCCGCCTCACGCGGCTCCTCGTCGACATCGGTCTCGACGAGGACACCGCCAAGCGGGACGTGGCCGCCCTGCACGACGGAAAGGTGCTCGTCGTCGTGGAGATCCCGGACGCCGAAGCCGCCCGGATAACCGCGGTCCTCGCGAGCTGAGCGGCTCCGGGAGCCGATGGCCGAGCGGATGAAGTGGTGGGGCTGGGGCGACGAGGGCGTCTCGTTCAGCCATCGCGACAAGCCCGCACTCGGTCCCTTCCTGCAGCGTCACCTGTCCATCGACGTGGAGCGCCCTGCCTCCCGTCCGGCCGGCTTCGACGAGTTGAGCATTCCGGAGCCGTCGCTGCCGGTGGCCCTGCTGGCCGCGCTGGAGGAGGCCGCCGGCTCGGAGCGGGTCTCGACCGATGCCCTCGACCGCCTGGTTCACGCTCGCGGCAAGAGCCTGCGTGACCTGGTTCGCCACCGGGCCGGTCACGTCGGCCGGGTCCCCGACGCGGTCGTCCATCCGGCTGACGAAGAGGCGGTTGAGGGTGTGCTCCGAGCCGCGCTCGACGCCGACGCCGTCCTCATCCCGTTCGGCGGGGGCACCAACATCTCGGGCAGCCTCGAGGCACCGCCGGAGGAGACGCGCCCTGTCATCTCCGTCGACCTCGGCGCGCTCGACCGGGTGCTGTCGGTGGACGCCGAGTCGCGGATGGCCCGCGTTCAGGCCGGGGTGCTCGGTCCGCAGCTCGAGGAGCAGCTCAACGCACGGGGCTGGACCCTGGGCCACTTCCCCGACAGCTTCGCCCACTCGACGCTGGGCGGCTGGATAGCCACGCGCTCGTCGGGCATGCAGTCCGACCTGTACGGAGACGTAGCCGACCTCACCCGAGCGGTCCGGGTGGCCACGCCCTCAGGGATGATGGCGACCCGCCCGGTGCCGAGCACCTCCACCGGTCCCAGCGTCCGCGAGATGGTGCTGGGCAGCGAGGGCCGGCTCGGGGTGATCACCGAGGCGACCGTGCACGTCCACCGCCTGCCCGAGCAGCGCACGATCCTCGGCTATCTGTTCCCCACCTGGGCCGACGGTCTCGCCGCCATGCGCGACATGGCCGCGAGCGAGGCCGCGCCGTCGGTGACCCGTGTGTCCGACGCGTACGAGACCGCCTTCTCGTTCTCCACCAAACAGGCCGACTCGCAGCTCGACCGGATCAAGTCGAAGGCTCTGTCCACCTACCTGACCAGGCGGCGCCACTTCGATCTCGAGCAGATGTGCCTGTCGTTCATCGGCTACGAGGGCACCAAGCGCCACGTGGCAGCGCAGCGAAAGCTCGTGGGCAAGATCGTCAGCCGACACGGCGGGCTGTGCGTCGGCACCAGTCCCGGCGCGCTCTACGACCAGAAGAAGTTCGACACGCCCTACATCCGGGACTATCTGCTCGACCGCGGGGCGCTGGCGGACGTGTCCGAGACCTCCGCTCCCTGGAGCGTCCTGCCCGTCCTATACGACAACGTGATGGCCGCGGCCCGTGGGTCGTTCGCCGATCTCGGCGTGCCCGGGTACGTGATGTGCCATCTCTCGCACTCCTACCACGCCGGGGCCTGCCTCTACTTCACCTTCGCGCTCACGCCCTCGGGGACACGCGAGCCGATCGACGAATACGACGTCGTCAAGTCGGCCATCCAGCAGACCTTCATCGACTCGGGGGCCACGCTCTCGCACCACCACGCGGTCGGCACCGAGCATGCCCGCTGGCTGGAGGAGGACATCTCGGGTCCAGGGGTGGAGATGGTGCGCGCGCTGCTCGAGGGAATCGATCCGGGAGCGAACCTCAATCCGGGCAAGATCGTGTCGTCCGACGGGTTGCGGCGGGAGGTCCCGGGAATGGCAGCGAGAGGGAGAGACTGATGGCCAAGGACAACGGCGCGTCCGGGCACAAGAAGCTGCCCCGCAAGGAGTTCGACAAAGAGCTCCAGCGCCTGCAGCGCGAGCTCGTGCTCATGCAGGAGTACGTCAAGGCGGAGGGCCTGAAGGTCGTGGTCATCTTCGAGGGCCGAGACGCCGCGGGCAAGGGCGGGGTGATCAAGCGCATCGCCGAGCGCACCAACCCGCGCACCTGTCGCGTGGTGGCGCTCCCGGCGCCGACCGAGCGGGAGAAGACGCAGTGGTACTTCCAGCGCTACATCGCGCACCTGCCCGCCGCGGGGGAGATCGTCCTGTTCGACCGGTCCTGGTACAACCGCGCCGGCGTGGAGCGCGTGATGGGCTTCTGCACCGAGGAGGAGTATCAGGAGTTCATGCGCTCCTGCCCGGAGTTCGAGCGGATGCTCGTACGTTCGGGAATCCTGTTGGTCAAGTACTGGTTCTCGGTGTCGGACGACGAGCAGGAGCGGCGCTTCCAGGCTCGCGTCCACGATCCAATGCGGCGCTGGAAGCTGAGCCCGATGGACCTCGAGTCACGCGCGCGCTGGGTCGACTACTCGCGTGCCAAGGACGAGATGTTCCGCTACACGGACATCAAGCACGCCCCCTGGTACGTGGTCGAGGCCGACGACAAGCGGCGCGCGCGGCTCAACTGCATCTCCCACCTGCTGTCGATGGTGGACTACGAGGACCTCACGCCACCGCCGCTCGAGCTGCCGGAGCGCGGCCCCGACGACGGCTACGTGCGCCCGCCGATGGCCGAGCAGACCTTCGTTCCGGACAGGTACTGATGACCGTCGTTCCCTTCCGCGACATCCTCGATCCCGCCTTCGAGGAGCGCTACGGGGTGGCGGCCTTCAACGTCGTGGACGGGGTCAGCCTGCAGGCGGTGATCGACGCGGCCACCGAGCTCGAGTCGCCGCTGATCGTCCAGACGTCGGTGAAGACGGTGAAGTCCATCGGGGCGGGGCCGCTGTACGCGATGTTCCGGTCGATGGCCGAGCCGGCCCCCGTGCCGATCACGCTCCATCTCGACCACTGCCCGGAGCGGGAATGGGCCACGACCTGCCTCAAGACCGGCTGGAACTCGGTGCTGTTCGACGGGTCGCACCTCGACATCCAGGAGAACACGCGCGAAACGGCCGAGGTGGTGAAGGAGGCGCGTGGGTACGGCGCTGACGTGGAGGGCGAGATCGAGAGCGTCCAGGGCGTGGAGGATGACGTGGGCTCCGACGAGGCGGGCGAGGTCCACCCGGTGGAGGTGTCCGTGAGGTTCATCGAGTACACCGGCGTGTACGCCTTCGCGCCGGCCATCGGAACGGCCCACGGCCTCTATGCCGGGCGGCCGAACCTGACCCCCGAGCGGGTGACCGAGATGGTCGAGCAGCGCCCCATACCGATGGTGCTGCACGGCGGCACGGGGCTCGAGGCCGAGGAGTTCCGGGACCTGATCGCGCGGGGCTGCGCCAAGGTCAACATCTCCACCGCGCTGAAGATCGCGTTCGTCGATTCCCATCGGGAGTACCTGGAAGAGAACCCGTCGAAGCACGACCCACCCGCGCTGCTGCGCCACGTGAGCGACGCGGTCAAGGCCATGGCCATCGAGCACATGCGCATCTTCGGCTCCGCCGGCAAGGCCGCCAACACGGTCGTCGCCTGATGCCCGCCCTCTTCTTCGACTGCGACGGCGTGCTGGCGGACACCGAGCGCTACGGGCACCTGCCCGCGTTCAACGAGACCTTCGAGCAGGAGGGACTGCCCGTGCGCTGGTCGGACGACGACTACGCCGAGAAGCTCCTGATCGGCGGGGGCAAGGAGCGCATGGCGTCGCTGCTGACCGACGACTTCGTGCGCGAGAACGGACTGCCGGCCGATCCCGAGGGCCAGCGCGAGCTGCTGGCCGGCTGGCACCGGGTCAAGACGGCGGCGTTCAAGGCGCGGGTGGAGTCGGGCGCAATGCCGGGCCGCCCGGGCATCGCGCGCATCGTGGACGAGGCGCTGGCGGCCGGCTGGACCCTTGCGGTGGCCTCCACGTCGGCCGAGCCGTCCGTACGCGGTGTGCTCGAGCACGCGGTGGGCCAGGACAAGGCGGCCCGGTTCGAGGTGCTGGCCGGCGATGTGGTGCCGGCCAAGAAGCCGGACCCCGCGATCTACACGATGGCGCTCGAGCGCACCGGCGCCGATCCCGCCGAGACGATCGTCATCGAGGACTCGCGCAACGGCCTGCGTGCCGCGGTGGGCGCGGGATTGCGGTGTGTGGTCACCGTGAGCAGCTACACGACCGGGGAGGACTTCTCGGAGGCGGTGCTGGTGGTGTCGAGCCTCGGCGACCCCGAGGAGCCCACCGAGGTCCTCGCCAACAACAGCCCGGCCGAGCCCGGCCGGTACGTCACTTTGGACGATCTGCAGGCCTGCCTGCGGGTCCCTGCCCCTCAGGAGGTCAGATGAGCGACGCTGCCCTGCCGGACGCCGAGCGGCTGGTCCGGACCATCTCCGAAACGGTGCTGGAGAACGAGAAGTACTTCTCCGACCTCGACGCCGTGGTCGGCGACGGGGACTTCGGCTACTCCCTTGCCCGCGGCTTCGGCAAGCTGCTCGAGGACTGGGACAGCCTCGAGTACGACGACGTGTCCGGGTTGTTGAAGAAGACGGCCATCGTGCTGTCGAGCCGCATCGGCGGCACCTCCGGCCCGATCTGGGGCACGGCCTTCCTGCGCGCCGGAACCGCCCTCAAGGACACGCCCGATCCGAGCGGAGAGGACGTGGTGGCGGCGCTGCGGGCCGCGATCGAGGGGATCAAGCAACGCGGCAACTCCGATCTCGGCGACAAGACCCTGCTCGACTCGCTCATCCCCGCCACCGACAAGCTCGAGGAGGAGCTCGGCAACGGGGCCGGAGCCTCCGACGCCCTGACCGCTGCGGCGGCTACCGCCCGCGAGAGCGCCGAGGCCACCAAGACGATGCTGGCCAAGCGCGGACGCGCCTCCTACGCAGGAGAGCGCAGCCAGGACTCGGTCGACGCGGGAGCGATGGGCGTCGCCGTCCTGTTCGAGAGCGTCAGCAAGGAGTGGAGTCCCACCAGCGTCTAGCGCCGGATCCCCGGCGGAGGAGGAGTCCCGTGAAGAAGTTCGTGAACGACCCGCAGCAGTTCGTGCCCGAGATGTGCAAGGGCATCGCCCTGGCCAATCCCGATTCGCTGCGCTACGTGCCGGAGTACAACCTGATCATGCGCGCCGACATGCCGAGCGACGACAAGGTCTCGATCATCCAGGGCTCGGGTTCGGGCCACGAGCCGGCGCACGTGATGGCGGTCGGACGAGGCATGCTCGACGCAGCCTGTCCGGGAGACGTGTTCGCCGCGCCGCCCAGCGACTACGTCTACGAGACGTCCAAGCTGCTCAACAGCGAGAAGGGCGTCCTCCACATCATCAACAACTACACCGGCGACAAGATGGCCTTCGACATGGGCCGCGAGCTGGCCGAGGCGGAGGACGTCAAGGTGGGCACGGTGGTGGTCGACGACGACGTGTCGGTCAAGGACTCCACCTACACGGTCGGCCGCCGCGGCGTGGCCGGCAACTTCTTCGTCATCAAGGCCCTCGGAGCGGCCTCCGAGCGGGGCGACGACCTCGACTCGCTGGTGGCGCTCGGGGAGCGGGTCAACTCGGTCACGCGCTCGATGGGCATGGCCCTCACCTCGTGCACGCCGCCGGCCAAGGGGTCGCCGCTGTTCGAGCTGGGGGACGACGAGGTCGAGATGGGCGTGGGCATCCACGGCGAGCCGGGCCGGCGCCGGGAGAAGATCAAGTCGGCCAACGAGCTCATCGACGAGATGCTCGAGGCCGTGGTCACCGACCTGCCCTACGAGTCCGGCGACGAGGTCAGTCTGATGATCAACGGGCTGGGTGGCACGCCGATCTCGGAGCTCTACATCCTGTACGGGCGCGCGCACGAGCAGCTCGCCGACCGCGGCATCACGGTCGGCCGTTCGTACGTGGGCGAGTACTGCACGTCGCTCGACATGGCAGGGGCGTCGGTCACCCTGGTCAAGCTCGACGACGAGCTCAAGGAGCTGTTCACGGCTCCCGCCGAGATCGCCGCGCGGGTCTTCTAGAGCTCCATCGCTTCGCCGTGGGCGAGGGCGGACTCCGGGGGCACGAACCGTCCGGAGTCCGCCAGCGCCGCGCGGATGGTTCCGGCGTGCGCGATCGCGAGAGCCGGCCGCGGCCCGGCCGTCATGATCGCCAACGCCGAGCGTGTGCGGGCCATCTGCTCGGCCATCGACTCGCCGCCGGGAAAGCGAAACGAAGGATCGCCGGCCAGGAAGGCGGCGTGCAGCTCTGGGGTCTCGCGGGCCAGATCCGTCACCAGCCGCCCCTCCCATTCGCCGCGATCGGACTCGATGAGCTCCTCGAGCACCCTCGGCTGGAGGCCGAGCGCCGCGCCCACCAGCTCTGCGGTGTCGCGCGCCCGCCGGAGGGGGGAGGTCCAGATCGCCGCCACCCCGGCGCCACTCAGGCGCTCGGCCAGGGCCTCGGCCTGGGCCGCGCCCGTGGCGCTCAACGGCGGGTCGCGCCGGCCGAGGATGCGCCCGGCGGCGTTGTCGTCGGTCTCGCCGTGGCGCGCCAGCCAAACGCTGAGCCGCAACCGCATGAGCGGACCGTATCCGGCGTAGAAGGCGGCTAGCATGACCCGGCCCGATCACCATGCCCAACGCGATCCGCATCACCTTTGCCGGCCTCCTCGCCGTCGCCTTGACGGTCGCGCCCGCGCCGGCGGCGTCACCGCCGCTGGATCCGGACGCCGCACGGGAGAGCGCCGGCGCCGCCCAGGGCCCCGACCTCGGACGCTGGCGACTGAGCCGCCACGGCTTCGGGCGGCTGACGGTCGGCCTGACGCGCGCCGAGATCGAACGGCGCGCCGGGCGCCGCCTCAGGTTCGTCTACAACACCGGGTCCTGTGCGATCTGGAACGTTCGCGGTGCCAGGGGCCTCTCGGTCATGACCACCAGGGGCCGGCTCGCCCGCGTCTACATCGGCAGCGGAGCCTGGCGCACCAGCCTCGGTATCGGCCTCGGCGACACCGCGAGCGCCGTGCGCAGCCGCTATCCGCGCCTTCGCACCGAGCCCCATGCCTACGACCCCGACGGTCAGTATCTGATCGTCCGAGGGCCCAGGCGGCGGGTCGTCTTCGAGACCGACGGGAACGACGAGGTGACCGGCATCCGCGGAGGCCGCGTGCCGGAGGTCATGTACGTCGAGGGCTGCGCGTGACTTAACAAACAACCGTTCGCTATCGTGCCCGGCGTGCGCGCGCGATGGCTCGGATGGGCGGGGGTGGAGCTCCAGGCCGGTGACGAGGCGCTGGTCATCGATCCGCTGTCCGATGCGGCGGCCGTGTTCGCGCCGTTGGGCGATGCCAGCGAGGAGGCGGAGCTGCCGGCCGTGGTGTCGCCGGATAACGCCGGCCGCGCCGTGGCCGGCCTGGTCAGCCACCTCCACCGCGACCACGCCGACGCCGCGGCTCTCGCGGCTGCCCTGTCTCCGGGCGCGCCCGTGCTGACGCCACCCGCCGGCGGGGGAGAGGGTCTGGAGGAGCTCGCGCTGCTTCAGGCAGCGACCGAGCTCGAGCGGACCGGGCTCGAGCTAAGGACCTGCGCGCCGTGGGAGACGGTAGACGCGGGCGGCTTCCGCTGCACCGCCCTCCCGGCGGTCGACGGCCTGGGCGACCCCCAGGTCTCCTGGGCGGTGGAGGCGGACGGGTGCCGGATCCTGCACCTCGGGGACACCATGTTCCACGCGTTCTGGTGGCGGATGAGGGTGCGTTGCGGCCCGTTCGACGTGGTCTTCGCTCCCATCAACGGGGCGGTCATCGACTTCCCGCACCGTCAGCCGCCGAGCCCGCTCCCCGCCGTGATGGATCCTGAACAGGCCGCGCTGGCCTGCGAGATCCTGGGCGCTCGGACGGTGGTGCCGATGCACTACGACGGCTACCGGCTCAATCGCCACTACCGCCCGGTCGGCGACGCGGGCGCGGCATTCGCGGCCGCCGCCGAGGCACGCGGGCTCAGCGTGACGGCGCTGGAGCCAGGAAACTCGCTGGACGGCGGCTGAGGGCGGCCGATCAGCCGCGTCGAGGCTGGATCGCGCGCAGCATCGCCGCGCGACCGCGTTTCGCCGCATCCGCCTCGGCGCGCAGCTGAACCGCCTGATTGACCCCCTGCGCAATGGCGTTCAACTCGAACGCCACCTGCGCCGGATCGGTGCCGGGCTCCAGCTCGCCCCGCTCGAGGGCCACGGTGACCTCTCGCTCCAGCACCTCCAGCCAGCGCCGGCTGAGCGTCACGACCGCGTCGTGAACCGCGCCGGGTCGCCCGTCCCAGTCCGCGGCCGCCTGGGTGAGGAAGCACCCGCCGGGGAAGACGTCGCCATCGAGGTACGCCAGCCAGGCGTCGATGATCGCCTCGAGGCGTGCGAGGCCGCGTTCGGCGGCGGAGGCGGGGCCCCACACCACCTCGGTGAACACGTCGCCGGCGCGCTCGAGAGCCGCTAGCTGCAGGGCCTCCTTCGTCCCGAACGGGCCCAGGACGCCCGCCTTGCTCATCTCCAGCCGGTCGGCGAGGGCACCGAGCGTCACGCCGCCCAGCCCGATGCGTGATGCGTCGGCCACGAACTCGCTCACGATCGTGTCGCGGGTGCGAGCGGCTTCGGCGCGGGAGCTGCGTGGCATGAGCCGAGGGTAGCAATAGCAATCGACCGTTTGCTATCGTGCGTTGTAACCCCAGGGCCCTCACGACTGTCACAGTGAGCGTGACCTGTGCACTCTCTACACGGACGGCCGACGGCGCTAGCTTTCCCGACCGTGACGGACGAAGACGTCCTGTTGGTCAGGCGCGCCCGCAACGGCGAGCTGAGAGCGTTCGAGCAACTCGTCGCCCGCCACGGTGAGGTGGTTTTCCGAGTGGCCGCGCGAGTGGTCGGGACCGCGGAGGCCGACGACGTGAGCCAGGACGCCCTGCTGCGCGCCTATCACCGCCTGGACAGCTTCCGCGGCGAAGGCAGCTTTCGGTCCTGGTTGCTGCGGATCGTGCACAACACGGCCCTGAACCATCTCCAGAGGCGCGTGCCCGAGCCGGTCGGGGGCAGCGACGACATCGAGCAGACGGTCCCGGCGACCGAGGGTTCGCGCGAGCCGGTAAGTCGCCTCGAGCGGCGCGAGCGAGCCGAGCGGCTCGAGCTCAAGCTCCGGAACCTGCGCCCAGAGCACCGCTCGGTGCTCGTACTCCGGGACCTCGAAGGAATGGCCTACGACGAGATCGCGCTCATCACCGACTCCCCGCTCGGCAGCGTCAAGGGCCGGCTCCACCGCGCCCGCAACGAGCTGATCGAGATCCTGCGCAACAACACCTACGACTGGGAGCTGCCTCATGAATGACGAACCCGAGGCCGGCCCCGCGGAGCGGCGGCTCGACGAGCACCTCGCGCTCCTGCGTGATTCCCCCCCGAGCCCGGCACGGCGCTCGTGCCGAGCGTGGTGCGCACCGCCCGCTGGCAGGGCATGCTGCGCGCCCCTCTGCGGGTGGTGGCGATGATCGGGGCCGCCATCCTCCAGGGCGTTACGACCCTGGCGGGTGGGGGCAGCAGGCGAGCATGAGCGCGCCGGCCATCACCGTGCTCGACAACGCCCAGGAGTCGCTGGGCGGCTTTCTGCCCCGGCTTGGGGGCGCCCTGCTGTTGCTCCTCGTGGGTTTGCTGGTGGCGGCGCTCATCGGCCGGCTTGCGCGCGGGGCACTCCAAGCCGCCGGCGTGGACGACCTCGGCGACCGCTGGGGCATCGCGGACGTGCTCGAGCGAGCCGGCCTCGGCCGCGCGCTCTCCAGGCTGATCGGGCGGGTCCTCCGGATCGCCGTGAGCGTCGTCGTCGTGCTGGCGGCGCTGTCGCTGGTGGGCCTCCAGTTCCTCGACGAAGCCCTCAACGAGGCGGTTCTCTTCCTGCCGAGCCTGCTCGTCGCCGGCGTGCTCCTGCTGGCCGGCGTGGTGCTCGGCGGATTCGCCCGCGACTGGGGCGACCGAGTGGGGTACCAGATGGACCTGCCGCTGCCACTGGGGCGGGTGGCCCAGGTGGCGGTGGTAGCGGTGTTCGCGATCACCGCCGCCGCCCAGGTGGCGGTGTCAACGGTCATTCTGATGGCGTTCGTGATCCTCCTGCTCGGCGCGGCCGGCGCCACCTTCGCCTTGGCCTTCGGACTCGGCGGCCGCGAGGTGGCTCGTGAGCTCAGCGCCGGGCGCTACCTGAGGACGGCCTACCGCTCCGGACAGCTCATCTCGTTCGGTGACGTGCGCGGCCGCATCGAGTCCATCGACACCGCGGCCACCGTCCTGCGCACCGACGCGGGCACCGTGAGGGTGCCCAACAACCTACTGCTCGGCTCCGTGGTCACCGTCCATGAGGAAGACCCGCAGCAGACGTAACTTTCGCCGTCGCGGTCCTGTCTCCCAGGAGATGACGCAAACACGGGAATCGCGACGCGCCCTCTACGAAGAGGCCATGACCATCGTGAGGCGGGAGTACGCCGCCGAGCTGCGGCTGCCGGAGGTGGCGCACCGCATCGGCGCTTCCACCAGAGCCCTGCAGAGAGCCTTTGCCGAGAACGGTGAGCGCTCCTTCAGCGAGGAACTGCGCCTGCGCCGGCTGGAGGTTGCGGCCCGGCTGCTCCAGGGCACCGATCTCCCGGTGGGAGCGGTCGCGCTCCGCGTCGGGTACGGCGACCACGCTCCCTTCAGCAAGGCCTTCCGTCGTTGCTACGGGGTCGCGCCCCGCCAGCGCAGGCAGCTCGACCTGAACGCCGCCTGACGCCGGCTCAGTCTTCCTTCTTCTCGAGTTTCGACGTGTCGCGGGGCTCGAGGAAGGGCTCGTCCAGCGGAGCGGGCTCCCCAGCCTCGCGCTGCTGGCTGCGCTGCAGCTCGGCGTTGAACTCGGCGCCGAACAGGATGGCCACGTTGGTCAGCCACAGCCAGATGAGGAAGACCACGATGCCGCCCAGCGAGCCGTAGGTCTTGTTGTACGACGCGAACGTCGCGACGTAGAGAGCGAACAGCAGCGACACGATGACGAAGATGACGATGGCCACCAGGCCGCCCGGGCTGATGAACTTGAAGCCGGGCTGCTTGACGTTCGGCGCCGACCAGTAGAGGAAGGCGATCATGAACGAGACCAGGAACAGGATCAGCGGGATCTTCGCGATGTCCCAGATCGTGGCGGCGGTGTCGCTGAGCCCGACCACCTTCCCGACCTCCTGCGCCAGCGGCCCGGAGACGGTCACGGCCACGGCGATGACGATCAGCATGAGGATCAGCAGGAACGCGATCGCGATCTGCTGAGGCTTGAGCTTCCAGATCGGACGCCCTTCCTCCACGTCGTAGATGGCGTTCGACGCGCGCGAGAAGGCAGCGATGTAGCCGGAGGCGGAGTTGAGCGCAAGCACGATGCCGACGATGAAGGCGACGCCGGCGGCTCCCCGGTTCGACTGGAGGTTCTCGACCGAGCTGGTGAGAATGTCCTTGGCCGGGCCCGGAGCGATGTCCGAGATGTTGTCCAGCAGGGGGTCGGTGAGCGACGGCCCCACCAGACCGATGATCGACACGAGGGCGATGATGCCCGGGAACAGCGCGAGCATGCCGTAGTAGGTGAGCGAGGCCGCCCAGTCCGTCAGGTTGTCGGCCTGGAACTCCTTGAAGGTGCGTACGAGCGTGTCCTTCTTCGAAGTGCCGCCCAGTTCGGTGGGGCTGTCGGGCCCCCGGCCGTCCTCGGCCCCTCGAGGCTCACGCTTCGCCTCAAGTGTTTCCCGCTCGTCTCGATGCTCGATGGCCACTGTGATTCCCCCGCTCGCTCGTCAGTCTCCGGGCCAGACCCCGGTCAGCTTCTGGAAGCCCTGGGCGCCCTTGCGGTCCAGCGTGGCCTTGACCACGGCGAAGATCGCGCCCTGAAGCGCCGCCGCGGGCAGGACCTCCTTCCAGCCGTACTCGCTCTCGCGCGCGCTGGGGGCGTCCTCCTCCTTGGCGATCAGCTTCCACACCTGCTTGAAGATCTGTCCGCCGATCAGCCCGCCGATGACCCCGAAGAGGATCCCGAAGGGGGCATAGAGCGCCTTCATCGGCGTCTCCTCCACAGGCCGATCAGGATGAGCAGCGCCAGCAGCCCGCCGGCCGCCGCCGCGAAGGGTGTGGGGTTCTCCTGCGCCTGGCCCTTTACCTCGTTCAGCTTGGCCTGGGCCTGCGCCTGCTGGTCACGCAATTGCGCCTTGCGCTCGTCGACCTTCTCCTTGACCTGGCCCTTCACGTCGGCCTTGGCGCTGAGCGCCTCCACGGTCTCGCCGAGGTCCTCGCGCGTCTGGTCGATCTGATCGCGCAGGGCCTCCGGATCGTCGGCTGCCGGCGTAGGCGTCGCGGCCTCTTCCCGTGTCTGATCCTCTGCGCTCATGCGCTACCCGCCTTCCGCTTGACCTCGTCGATGTCCTTCTTGGTGCTCGCGATCGCCTGTTCAGGAGCGGCGGGGGTGGCCTGCTCGACTTCCTTCTTGCCGGTGAGGGCGAGGATCCCCGCGATGGCGAACAGGACGACGGCCACGATCAGCGCCGCTATCCAAGGCTCGATGGCCGTGCCGAGGACGAGCACGATCGCGGCGATCAGGGCGCCCAGCCCGTAGAGCGCGACCACCCCAGCGCCGCCGAACAGCCCGGCGCCTATGCCCGCGCGCTTGCCCTTCTCCTTCATCTCCAGCTGCGCCAGGGCGAGCTCTTGGCGCACCAGCAGCGCAGTCTGCTGCGCGGCGTCCTGGACCAGATCTCCTACCGGCTTGTCCTCCGTGGTGGGTTCCGCCATTCGGTGGCGGTACCCGTCGTCACCCGGGTTCGAACCGACTGTCCGTGGATTGGCGTCTGAGGTACAGGCTCCGGGTAGGAACTCGCGGCCGGTTGCGTTCCCAAGCGGCGGGGAGTACGTTTCGGGCCACAGAGCCGGCCCATGGGTTGCCGGGCGTTGCGCTTCGGCGAGGCGACTTGGATGCCCTACCGGCGAAGCTATTGGGATGGACGCGGCTTCAGTACGGAGCCGGGCCGGTCCCAGAGGGGATGCGCGCAGTGCCGCGACCGGTCCCAGGCCCGATCCGCCTGTCCATGGCGGCCGGCGTGGATGCCCCTCACGCCGCGCGCCAAGCGCTCGACGCGCTCGCGGGCCGTATCGACGAGGACCTGCTCGAGAAGACTCGCCTGATCGTCACCGAGCTGGTGACCAACAGCGTTCGGCACGCACCACCCGGCGAGGACGGCGAGGTCGACATGAGCGTCTCGCTGTTCCCTGAGTACCTGCGCATCGAGGTGATCGACGGCGGGAGCGGTTTCAAGCCCGACACTCCCGAGCTCAGCCCCGGCCAGACCTCCGGGTGGGGACTGTGGCTGGTTGAGCAGCTGACCGATCGCTGGGGCATCGACCGCCGGCACAGCACTCGCGCCTGGTGCGAGATCGACTACTGAGCGCGCTTTCAGCCCTCGCGCACCTCGCGCACGACCTTCACCAGCGTGCTGACGACGTAGTACAGGGACAGCAGGAAGAACAACGCCCCCATCAGCGCCCGCACCTGGTCGGGCTCCACCGGTGTCCGGTCTTCGAACGGCTTGGCGGCGCCGTCGGCGACCTTGTTGCGCCACCCCGTCAGTGCGTGCTCGCTCACCTTCATCGCGTCCATGCCGCGTCCGTACCCGAACGCCGGGAGACCAATCCGTCCAGAACGGACGCCAGCCGCCCGGGCGCCTCGAACATGGGGAAATGGCCACCCGGCAGCTCGATCGGCTCGACGCCGAGGAGCTCGCGGGCCATGAAGCGGATCCACTCGGGCTCGAAGGCCTCATCGTCGGCGGCGTAGACGACGGCGGTCGGGACGTCGGGATGGCGCTCGAGCGGAAACGGCTCGGGTGACGGGGCCATCGGTCGCAGGCGCGCCGCGAGCGTGCGCGCAAGCGCAGGGTCGAGCCGGCCGTACATCTCGGTCGCGGCGGCCTTTGGGTCCCATGTCATCCCCCCGCGCTCGTCAGCTGGGGGCCAGGAGAAGGCGGGGCGGATCCGGGACGGGGCGCCAGGCGGTGGCGTGAAGCCGCCCAGGCGCGGGCACAGGTGCACGACCGAGGGCTCGTCGATCTCGGTGGCCAGCACGGCGGCGTAGTTGGAGCCGAGCGAGTGGCCGACGATCACGACGGGCCCGTCGGCGCCGGACAGCAGCTCGACCGCCGGAGCGAGGCGTGCGGCGTAGCCGGCCTCGGGATCGTGGAGCGGCAGGTCCGGCGCCGCCACGGCGTGTCCTCGTGCGCGCAGCTCGGTCGCCACCTCGTGCCAGCACGAGCCGTCATGCCACGCGCCGTGGAGCAGGCAGAAGGTGGCCATCAGGTCAACATAACGCCCGCTTGGCTGCGGGTTCCGCGATACGGCGCCGGGGGCGCGAAATACGGCAATTTCGCCGATGCGGAGACGACGTAGGTCGCCGTACCGTCTCGTCAAGGGGGTACTGGCAGACCCCCTTACAGGCTTCGAGGCGAGCCGTGCGCCCGCCGGAGTCTCATCACTCTCGACGGGCTGCTTGCCCTGCCCGGGCCTCACGCTCTCCGCTGGCCGGCTCAATCGTCAGGGGGCGGTGGGCGACGAACCAGCTCGGTCCGGGCGCGCCACAGGTGAGCCCCGTGGCATCGATGCGTGCCCGCTCCACGGTGATGTCGAAGGGCCCCCGCGGGCTGTCGATCCGCACCAGCACGGTTGCTCCATCGACGGCCTTCGTCGACACGAGAGACACGTCCTGCACCCGCGGTATCGCCAGACGCTCGTGTGCGAAGCCGATGGCTGCCTGCGCCGCCGGTGGAATGCCGATACGCCCGCGGAAGAGCCCTCCGCCGAGTACCTCACCCGCCTCCGCGGCCGCGACGAGATCGGCAGCGGCGAAGGGCGGGACGCGCCCATACATGACCCCGAGAGGCAGGACGAGCACGGTAGGGGCAAACCGGCAGCCCCCAAGATGACTCGCCTGCCAGACCTGCTCGGGGCGGCTCGCCGACAGACTCGCAACCATGGGGCGGCCGCGCTCTCCGCAGCAGGGGTCGTGGCGGCCGTGCGAGCACACCAGGTAGAGCGGGCTAGGGTCGAGTCGGCCCGCCGAACCATCGAATGGGAGCTCGAGCAGCTCGGCCTCCTCGCTGAACTCGCCACAGCGGACGAACTTCGCCGCGTCGCGCGTATCCACGAACATCCAACGACGCCGGGTGCTCTCGGAGGCACGTCCCGGACGACGAATGGCCTGAACGCGCACGCCCTCTTCTCTGGCCCGGGCCTCGACCGCCAACGCAGTGTCGCGCTCGAAGCGCGACGTGCGCAATCCCTCCGGCCCCCACGGGAAGGGCTGCTCGACGAGGAGCAGGCGAGCGGCGGGAAAGGCGGTGCCGAGCATCGGGTCACCGCGGAGATCAGCGCGGACCGCGCAGCGCTCCGAAGCCGCGGGCCACTGCGAGCGGGTCACGCCGGAACGACGATGCCTTCTCGCAGGAGGCGGCGGCTCACCGTCAACTGGTCGGTCGCGTCGAGACCGGGAAGCTCGGCCGGGGAGAAGACGCCCCGATCGACGATCACATCGAGGGCACCTGCCGTGCCGGCGGGAAGATCGATGTGCCGGTCGAGGAACTCGAGCCGCACGAGCTCGCCGTCGTCGTCGGACACGAGCCGGAGCCGCAGAGCATGTCTGAGCTGTAGGGGGGTGTCCAGGGCGAGCGCGTCTGCGGCGGCGAGCTGCGCGAGCGGACCGAGGGCCTGCGGCCGCGTGCGCTGGATGAGGTTGGTCTTGATCCGCTCGGCGATCCGGGCCGTCGGGACCTCCGCCACAGCTTCTTGCAAGGCGGCCACCGTCGTCTCGAGGTGGGGCGCGAGCACGCCGGGATCGCCGAGGTCGGCGCCGACGGGCAGTGACACGCGCAGGAGTGGGTCATCCTGCACCGCGTCGAGGAGGAACCGCACCAGCTCGTAGCGAGTCAGTGGGTGCACGCCGATGGTCAGGTGGATCGACGTCTCTCCCAAAGCCAGGGCAGAATGCACCGTGCCGCGTGGCAGGTACAGCGCGTCCCCGGGCTCGAGCACCGTGTCGATCAGCGGCTCTCCGGCAACCCGCTCGGCGATCTCGGACTTGACGGTCTCAAAGGACTGATTTCCCAGCGGGTCGGTGACGACTGGCGCGTGGATCGTCCAGTGCTTGCGCCCTGACACCTGGAGGACGAACACATCGTGAACGTCGTGATGAGGTGCGAAGCCCTGGTTCTGCGGCGGCGTGACGTACGCGTTGACCTGGACCGGATGGCCGAGCTCGTCGGCGAGCCGTGCGGAGAAGTCAACCAACGGAGGCCACGTCCGGTGCAGGCCCTGGAGCACCAGCGTCGCGCCATCCGAGAGCGCGGCCAGCACCTTGTCGTCTGCCGCCTGGTCCGCAATCGCGGCGCCGGCTCCTCCGCCCCTGGTGAACGAAGCCGCCGATCGGACCGCGCCGTCCTTTGCCATGCGCAGGAACGGCGTGCGCAGCCCACGCTGGGACACCAACTCGTCGACTGCGGTGGCGTCGATCAGGTCGGTGAAGCCCGACGAGAGCTCCGCCGCACGGGACAATCGCGGCGCACGACCCCAGTGCTCCTCGGCGAACTCCCGCGCAGAACAGGCGACACAGCGCGCCAGCGCCGTATCGCCTGTCAGCACGTCAACGGCCACGTCTGGATCGAGTGACTACGCGCCGCTGTCGGCGGGACCTTCGGGGCCGGGCTCCGCGGGGCCGTCGGCTCCGCCGTCTCCGCTGTCGGCGCCGCCGTCGGCGGGACCTTCGGGGCCGGGCTCCGCGGGGCCGTCGGCTCCGCCGTCTCCGGTGTCGGCGCCGCCGTCGGCGGGACCTTCGGGGCCGGGCTCCGCAGGGCCGTCAGCACCGCCGTCGCCGGTTCCCGGGGTGATGTCTTCCTCTTCAAGCATGTGATGACCTCCGAATCGCTGTCGCCCGATGACGTACTGAGGGGAGGCTACGCCATCGCCTTGCCGACGCGGGCCCGCGTCATGCCTGAAATGGTCCAGTCGACTGCTTGCGCGAGAAAGGCCCGCAATTGCGGGCCTTTCGCGAAGCGGCTGATGGGATTCGAACCCACGACCTTCTGCATGGCAAGCAGACGCTCTAGCCAGCTGAGCTACAGCCGCACGAGGCGCACAGCTTAGCGGCCACGCCGGGCCCGCCGGGCCCGGCATTCGCGCCGCCGCGTGTGCCTGAGCAGGAACAACGCGTGGTTGCTCACAGGTCTTGCGCGTCAGTGGGGACGCGGCCCGCGGGCGGCGCGCCGGGCCCGTGCGACGTAGGCGAACGCGATCGCGGCCAGAGCGAGGGCGCCGAGGCCGGCCAGGACCACGGTGCCGGCGCCGTCGAGCGCGCCATCGGTGAGCAGTGCGTGACCGAAGCCGAGCAGGATCACCAGACCGGCCAGGAAGCCGTGCAGTATTCGCCAGGTCGCACCGTCCAGCGGCAGGCGAGGGCGCAGCACCCCCAGAAGGACCACGGCCACCAGCGCGATGGTGGCCAGCAGCGCCATGCGGGCGCGGGTCGGGCCGTCGGGCGACATGGCGAACAGTGCGTCGTCGGGGGCCAGGACGAACAGCGCGCCCACATGGACGAGAACGAGCGCCAGCGCCACCGCCCCCAGAACCTGATGGACCGCGATCCGGCCACGGCCGGCCAGCAGCGGCTGGAGCACCAGAGCGGACACTGCCAGCGCGCCGGCTGCCGTGGAGAGGATGAGAGCGACGGGCGCGGCCTCGAGGTGGAAGTCGGTGAGCGCGAGCACGAGGGGCAGGGCCACGAGCACCGACACCAGGGCGGCGGCGACCAGACGCGCGCCGCCTCGCCGCTCAGCCACTTCTGGCAAGTGTGAGGTCGACCACCGCGCGCTCGTCGTCGAGATCGACGACCCGCCGGATGAAGACCTCGCCGAACGCGCCGTCGTCGTAGCCGACGTGGATGTTCGGCTCGCCGAACTGAGGCACCGTCTTCGCGGTCTCGATCCGGTAGCGGCCGCTCTCGTCGGTGGTCACGCTTGCTCGATTGTCCTGCTCGGTTCCGGTCTCGGTGGCCAGCCACACCTGGACGCGGACGTCCTCGAGTGGACGGCAGCCCTTCGCCGAGCGCACCTGACCGGTGATGACGAAGCCCTGACCGAGCGAATCGAGCGCCGGAGCATCAGGGATGTAGTTGTTGGTGCCACCCGGGTTGCTCTCGGTTGGGTCGCAGTCGCTGCGACGGGGCTCCTGGGCGGTGCGAGGCGGCGTCTGGGCGAGGGGCTCCCGGCCGTCGTCGCCGACGTTCTCCGCCCCCGTGCCGGACATCTCGCTGGTCAGCAGCGCGACCACCACCCCGACGCAGATCAGCGCGATCACCGAGCCGAGCAACCAGGGGCGGCGCGGACGTTCGTCCTTGGTCACGATTGCGCCGCGCGCTCCAGCGCCTGGCGTTTGGCCCGGTTGTGGCCGAGCAGGGCACCCGGCGGGCCGCCGGTGACGAGCGTGACCGCCGGATACCACCAGCCCCACCAGCCCTCGCCGGCGCCGCGGGCCACCAGGTAGAGCTCCCATAGGAAACCGGCGCCATGGATCGGGCCGATGATCGGTGCGGCGCCGTGCCAGTCGATGATCACGCCCACCACCAGGGGGATCAGCAGGATGAAGTCGACGATCGACACGATCACGATCAGCCGCAGGAGCGACAGCGGTCGCTCGGCCTGGCGAGCCGCCGCCTGGGTCTCGGTTGCCATCACCGCCAATGATGACGAGGCCGGTTCGGTGTGAACGCGCCGGGTATCGCAAGCCCATGCCGGCGAAGAAGGAAGACCTCCCCAGCACGCTCGAGCGCTCGCCCGACAAGGTGAAGCGCACCTACGAGGAGACGCTCGACAGCGCACACGAGCAGTACGACAGCGAGCAGCGCGCTCACCGCACGGCCTGGTCGGCGGTCAAGCACGTGGCCGAGAAGAAGGGTGACCACTGGGAGCTCAAGGATGAGATGGGCCCCTCGGACGAACAGTCCACCCTGAGCGGCGCCGAGGCCCGGCGCGGGGCGGGCGAGTCGCACGCGGGGATCGACGCCTTCAAGTCGAAGAGCGAGCTCTACGAGGACGCCAAGCAGGCGGGGATCCAGGGCCGCTCCTCTATGAACAAGGAGGAGCTGGTGAACGCCCTGGAAAAGCACAGCGAGCAAGCGACCCGCAGGGCTCGCGGCGGCTGAGCGCGCTCGTCAGAGGAGGTCGGCCTCGGCCAGCTCGAGCTCGAACCACGCCAGGCTCCCGCCGCCGTCGGTGTCCCGCCGGCCCCAACCGCTGGCCAGGCGGTCGACGAGCAGCAGCCCGTAGCCACCGCCCTCGTCCACGCGGTCCGCCGGCGCGGCGCCGTCCGAGCCGGGATCGAAGACCTCGACCCGGATCCGGTCGGTGGAGGAGGCCACGCGCACCTGCACGGTTTCGTGCGGTCCGGCCCCGCCGTACTGGATGGCGTTGTTGACCAGCTCCGACAGCAGCAGTGCCAGCCGGTGGCGGACCGAGTGGGGCAGGTCGGCCTCTGCCGACAGGATCGAGCGGCGCGCCATTCCGGCGGCGCGCTTGCCACCTGGTACCCAGAAGGAAACCGTCTTCAGTTCGGTGGAGGGCACTCGCGACACCGTAGCCGGGACGGCCGATCCGCTCCACCCCCAACGGTACGCTAGGCGCTCTCCGGCGCCGTGGCGGAGTGGCTACGCAGCGGCCTGCAAAGCCGTGTACACCGGTTCGATTCCGGTCGGCGCCTTGCCCCGACTTGCCCAAGCCGCCCCCTTTCGGGTTAGGCTTCCGCCCGCTCATGGCCGGGGCTCAGAACAAGCGACTGGTGCTCACGGCGATGATCTTCGCGGTGGCGATGACGTTCATCGACCAGACCATCGTCGCCATCGCCATCCCGGAGCTCCAGAAGGACCTCTCGCTGTCGTCCACGGGCGTGCAGTGGATCGTGAACGGCTACCTGCTGGCGCTGTCGGCCCTGTTTGCCTTCGGCGGCCGCCTGGCGGACATCGCCGGGCACCGGCGCATGGTGGTGATCGGAGTGGTGGGCTTCGCCGTCAGCTCGGCCCTCTGCGGGGCCACGCCCACCGGCGACCTGGCCGAAACCTGGATCATCTTCTTCCGGGTGGTTCAGGGGGCCTTTGCGGCCGTGATGTTCCCAGCTGCGCTCGCCATCGTGGTGGCCGCCTTCCCGGTGGAGGAGCGGGGCAAGGCCATGGCGGCCTTCTTCGGGATCACCGGTGTGCTCACCGGCGTTGGGCCGTTCGCGGGCGGCTATCTCACTGAGATCACCTGGCGGGCCATCTTCTGGGTCAACGTGCCGGTCGCGGTGATCGCCCTGATCCTGATCGCGAGGGCCAAGCCGTCCGACGAGCGCCATCCCGCGCCGCTCGACCTGCGCGGGACGGTGCTGGTGTCCGCCGGGATGGCGCTCGCGGTGCTCGGCCTTCAGCAGTCGAGCACCTGGGGCTGGGGCGACCCGCTCACCTGGGTGTGCATCGTCGCCGGTATCGCCCTCCTGGCGGCCTTCGTGCTGTTCCAGCTGAGGACGCCGAACCCGCTGATTCAGATGCGCATCTTCCGCCGCCGCGGCTTTGCGGTGGACAACGCCCTGCTGTTTCTCATGTCGATGGCCTTCGTGCCGCTCTTCTTCTTCGCCAGCCTGTACGCCCAGATCGCACTTGGCCAGGATGCCTCGGAGGCCGGGCTCTACCTGCTGATCTTCTTCGCCGGCTTTGGCACCGCTTCGCAGTTCGGCGGGCGCATTCTCGACTCCCGCGGCGCCCGGCCGTCGGTGGTGCCCGGAGCCATCCTGGCCGCCGCGGGCTTCGCGCTGTGGGCCTGGCGGATGCCCGACCTCGACCTGAGCAACCAGTGGTACTTCATCGTGCTGGCCGGCGCGGGCATCGGGCTGATGCTGGGGCCGGCGAGCACCGACGCGGTCAACCAGGCGCCTCGCACGAGCTACGGCGAGGTGACCGGGATCACCCAGACGGCGCGCAACTTCGGGGCAAGCCTCGGGCTGGCGCTGCTGGGCACGGTCCTCGTCCTGGCCAACCGATCGAACATCGAGTCGAGTCTCAGCGAGCAGGGGGTGCCGAAGGCTCAGGCCGACCGCGTGGCCGACGCCGTGAGCCACGCCGGCAGCGGCAGCAGCGGCGAGTTCTCGGAGCGCTCGGGCGCCCGCGCGCGCGAGCTGTTCGAGACGGTGCAGCTCGACTACGCCCTCTCCATGCGCACGGTCTTCTACGTCATGGCCGGCATCATGGTCGTCGCCTTCATCGTGGCCGTGCTGGGCATGCCGAGGGGCAGCGGCCGGCCGGATCCAGAGCCGAGCGACGCCGAACCAGCGCTTCCCGCCTGAGCGCATAGTGCGCGCCCACACCGGGTAGCAATCCTCGAAACGCGGGGAGAGGAGAGCACATGAACGAGCCGCAACGCCCTGTGGAGGGGCGCGCGGATGGTCCGGCCGATGGCGGGTCCGGAGGGGTCACGACCCAGCCGGACATCGACTGGGTCGCCGCCGGGCGCTCGCCCGAGTTCCAGGAGCTGGTGAAGAAGAAGAAGGCCTTCGTGCTTCCGTGCACGATCTTCTTCCTGGCCTGGTATTTCGGCTTCGTCCTGCTGGCCGGCTACGCGCCGGACTTCATGGGCAGGGAGTTCATCACCGACGGCATCACCGTCGGCTACGCGCTCGCCCTGACCCAGTTCCTCATGACCTGGGTGCTGGGGTGGCTCTACCTGCGCCAGTCGGATCGGGTCTTCGATCCGCTGGCCAAGCGCGCCGCTGACAAGGCCATCGAGGTCGGCCGCACGGGCGGCGCCAACGGGGGGACGCTCCGATGACGCTGATCGCCGCAGTCAACGAGACCGCGCTGGTGGTGTTCGGCATCGTCGTCGCCATCACGCTGGTCATCAGCTATTTCGCCTCGAAGCGCGTGACCTCGGCCACCGACTTCTGGTCCGCGGGCCGTGGCCTGACCGGACCGCAGAACGGCTTCGCCATTGCGGGTGACTACATGTCTGCCGCCTCGTTCCTGGGAATCGCCGGGTTGATCTTCCTCTTCGGCTTCGACGGCTTCCTCTATTCCGTCGGCTTCCTCGTCGCCTTCCTCACCGTGCTGTTCCTGCTCGCGGAGCGGATGCGCAACTCGGGCAAGTACACCATCGCCGACGTGCTCGCGTTCCGGATGAAGGAGCGGCCCGCCCGCGCCGCCGCCGCGTTGGGAACGCTGACGGTGGTCGCGTTCTACCTGATCGCCCAGATGGTCGGTGCGGGAGTGCTGATCGAGGGCCTCGTGGGCATCGATTTCTGGCTCTCAGTGCTGCTCACCGGCACGTTCATGATCATGTACATCGTGCTCGGCGGCATGCTGGCCACCAGCTGGGTGCAGATCATCAAGGCGTTACTGCTCATGAGCGCAGCGATCGTGATGACCGTCTGGGTGCTGGTCGAGATCGGGGGCAACCCGATCGATCTGTTCACCGACGCGCGCTCGCAGTCGGCCGAGGGCGAGGCCTACCTCAAGCCCGGGCTGTTCCTGGCCACCCCGCTCGACACCGTTTCGCTCGGCCTCGGCCTGGTGCTGGGGACCGCGGGGCTGCCGCACATCTTGATGCGGTTCTTCACCGTGCCCGACGCCAAGGCCGCCCGTGGATCGGTCATGTGGGCCATGGTCCTGATCGGGGCGTTCTATGTAATGACCACCGCCCTGGGCTTCGGTGCCCGGGCGATCCTGGGCCAGGGCGGGGAGGAGGCCGCCGGGACCACCGGCAACTTCGCCCTGCCGCTGCTGGCCGAAGAGCTGGGCGGCGAGCTGTTCCTGGCCATCGTCGCCGGCGTGGCGTTCGCCACCATCCTGGCGGTGGTCGCGGGCCTGGTGATCTCGGCCTCCGGCGCGGTGGCTCACGACATCTGGTCGAACATCGTGCGCCAAGGACGCGACTCCGAGAAGGAGGAGGTCTGGGTCGCGAAGATCGCGGCGGTGGGAATCGGCGCCATCGCGATCCTGATCGCGATCATCGGCGGCGAGGGTCTCAACGTGTCGTTCATGGTCGGCTTGGCCTTCGCGGTCGCCGCCAGCGCGAACTTCCCCGCCCTGTTGTTCGCGCTCACGTGGCGGCGCTTCAACACCACCGGCGCGGTCGTCGGCGTGCTCACCGGCGTGATCAGCTCGGTGGGCCTCGTGATCATCAGCCCCACAGTGTGGCCCGGGCCCGACAGCGAGGGCGGGCTGTTCTCGTGGTACGACCTGGCCAACCCCGGGATCATCTCGATTCCGCTCGGGTTCATCGGATGCTGGCTCGGCACCGTCCTGTCGAAGGAGGCGCAGGCCCAGCGCTCGTTCGACGAGCTGTGGGTCCGCTCCGAGACCGGCCTCGGAGCCGAGGGCGGCACCGGACTGACGCTGACCGGCCGCCGCGACACCCACGAAGGCACCGACGCGGCGGAGCGCGACAAGGTCGCCACGCCCGGCTAGAGCTCGATGCGACAGCCGTCCCCGCGGGAGCTGTCCCGCGGGGACGGGTCGCATACTGTCCAGAGCATGGCCAGCCTGCTCGCCCTGCAGCACATCGCCTGCGAGCCACCGGCGGCGTTCGAGGACGAGCTGCGAGCCCAGGGGCTCGACCTGGTGCGGGTGGAGCTCGACGAGGGTGAGCGGCTGCCCGACTGGCGCGATTTCGCCGGGCTGATCGTGATGGGCGGGCCGATGGGCGCCTACGAGGAGGATGACCATCCGTGGCTGGGGGCCGAGAAGGAGATGATCGGCGACGCCGCCCGCGCCGGGCACCCCGTGTGGGGCGTATGCCTCGGCGCGCAGCTCGTGGCGGCCGCGCTCGGCGCGAACGTGTACCCCGGTGAGCGGGCCGAGGTCGGCCTGCTCCCGGTGAAGCTGACCGCCGCAGCCGCCGCCGACCCGGTCTTCGCCGTCGCGCCACCGAGCTTTCCCACGCTGCAATGGCACGGCGACACCTTCGACCTTCCCGAGGGAGCCACGCTGCTGGCCACGTCCGACGCCTACCGCAGCCAGGCCTTCGCCTTCAAGAACGCATACGCGCTGCAGTTCCATCTCGAGGTGTCACCCGAGCTCGCGGCCGAGTGGGGCAAGGTGCCCGCCTACGCGGCGAGCCTCGAGCAGACGCTGGGAGTGGGCTCGCTGCCGGACTTTCTCGCCGACGTGGAGGCGCACGCGCACGTGACCCTGCCGCTGGCGCGCGACCTGTTCGCGCGCTGGCTCGAGCACGCGGTCCGTGTGCCCGACACGGCACTTGGGTAGGACTTCTCAGAGCGCGCAACCGAGGAGGAGAGTTGGAAGCCAGCACGAAGCCCTCGTCCGACCAGATCGAACGTGAGATCGGCGATCTGCTCGACCAGGAGATCTTCGATCCGCCGTCCGAGTTTCGCGACAAGGCGCTGATCGGCGACGAATCGCAGTACGAGAAAGCGGCCGACGACCCGCAGGCCTGGTGGGCCGAGCAGGCCAAGGAGCTCGACTGGAGCGAGCCCTTCGACACCGTGCTCGACGACTCCGAGGCGCCCTTCTACAAATGGTTCGCCGACGGCAAGCTGAACGCGTCGCACAACGCGCTCGACCGCCACGTGGACGCCGGTCGCGGCGACCGGGTGGCCTTCCACTGGCGCGGCGAGGAGGGCGAGGAGCGCGACGTGACCTACGCCGACCTCCTGCGCGACGTGAAGCGCCTGGCCAACGTGCTCAAGGAGCGCGGCATCGAGCCGGGCGACGTGGTGGGCATCTACCTGCCGATGATCCCCGAGGTGGCCGTGGCGATGCTCGCCTGCGCCCGCATCGGGGCGCCGCACAACGTCGTCTTCGGCGGCTTCTCTCCGGACGCCGTCAAGGAGCGCATGGAGTTCTCGGAGGCCAAGGCGCTGATCACCGTCGACCAGGCTCGCCGCAAGGGCAAGGCGGCCGACATCAAGCCCGCCGTGGACGCGTTCCTCGAAGACGTGCCCTCGATCGAGACCGTCGTGGTGGTCAAGAACACCGGCGCCGACGTGTCCATGGAGGACGGACGCGACGTCTTCTACGACGAGGCGATCGAGGCCGCCGACGAGGAGTGCGAGGCCGAGCCGCTCGATGCCGAGCATCCGCTCTTCGTCCTCTACACGAGCGGATCGACCGCGGCGCCGAAGGGCATTCTCCACACCACCGGCGGCTATCTCACCGGGGTGGCGTGGACCGCCAAGAACGTGTTCGACCTCAAGCCCGACGAGGACGTCTGGTGGTGCTCCGCCGACGTCGGCTGGGTCACCGGCCACTCCTACATCGTCTACGGCCCGCTGATCAACGGGGCCACGTCGGTGATGTACGAGGGGGCCCCGGACTACCCCGGCAAGGACATCTGGTGGGAGCTGTGCGACCGCTACGGGGTGACCCTGTTCTACACGGCGCCCACGGCGATCCGCGCGTGCATGAAGTGGGGGGTCGGGCACCCGCAGAAGCACGACCTATCCAAGCTGCGGCTGCTGGGCACGGTGGGGGAGCCGATCAACCCCAAGGCCTGGCTCTGGTACTGGAAGGTGATCGGCGGCGAGCGCTGCCCGATCGTCGACACCTGGTGGCAGACGGAGACCGGCAACATCATGATCTCGCCGCTGGCCGGGGTGGTGCCGGCCAAGCCCGGCTCGGCCACCAGGCCGTTGCCCGGTGTGGACGCCGCGGTGCTCGACGAGGACGGCAACGAGGTCGAGGACGGCGAGCAGGGCCTTCTCGCCCTGCGGAATCCCTGGCCGGGCATGCTGCGCAACCTGTTCAGGGATCCCGACCGCTTCAAGGAGACCTACTTCTCGAAGTGGGACGAGACGACCTACTTCGTGGGCGACGCCGCTCGCAAGGACAAGGACGGCTACTTCTGGATCATCGGGCGCGTGGACGACGTGGTCAACGTGTCGGGCCACCGGCTGTCCACCGCGGAGGTGGAGTCGGCCATCGTGTCTCACCCGAAGGTGGCCGAGGCGGCGGTGATCGGCCAGGAGGACGAGGACAGCGGCCAGGCCATCGCGGCCTTCGTGATCCTCGAGGGGGACGACGACGAGGGCAGCGAGGAGCTCGAGAAGGAGATCTGCGAGCGCGTGGCCGACCGGATCGGCAAGTTTGCGCGGCCCAAGCGCATCATCTGGACCGCCGACGTGCCCAAGACCCGTTCCGGGAAGATCATGCGGCGCCTGCTGCGTGACATAGCCGAGGGCCGCGAGGCCGGCGACGTGTCGACGCTGCGCGAGCCCGGGGTGATGAAGGACCTGGAGTCGAAGTTCGCCGGCGACGAAGCTTGAAGCTCCTCGTCACCGGCAGCTCGGGGCATCTCGGGGAGGGCCTCGTCCGCATTCTCAGATCCGACGGCCACGAGGTCGTCGGGCTGGACGCGCTCGACTCGCCTCACACGAACGTGGTGGGCTCGATCGCCGACCGGGAGCTCGTGTGCCGCTCGCTCCAGGGCGTCGAGGCGGTTCTCCACGCCGCCACGCTCCACAAGCCGCACGTCGGCTCCCACGCCAAACAGGACTTCGTCGATACCAACATCACCGGGACGCTCAACCTGCTCGAGGAGTCGGTGGCCGCCGGCGTGGGGAGCTTCGTGTTCACCAGCACCACCAGCGCCTTCGGCCGTGCGCTCGTCCCGCCGCCTGGAGCCCCCGCGGCCTGGATCACCGAAGGCGTGGCTCCGCTGGCGCGGAACATCTATGGGGCGACAAAGACCGCGGCCGAGGACCTGTGTGAGCTGGTCCATCGCGATCACGGCCTGCCCTGCCTGATCCTGCGCACGTCGCGCTTCTTCCCCGAGGCCGACGACCGCGAAGACGTGCGGGCCGCCTACGACGACGCCAACCTCAAGGTGAACGAGCTGCTCTACCGCAGGGTCGATCTCGAGGACGTGGTCGACGCGCACCGGCTGGCCCTCGAGCGGGCGCCGGCCATCGGCTTCGGCCGCTACATAGTGAGCGCCACCACGCCGTTCACCCCCGACGACCTTGCGGACCTGCGGGCCGACGCCCCGGCGGTGGTCCATCGCCTCTTCCCGGACTGCGAGGAGCTGTACGCCGAGCGCGGCTGGCGGCTGTTCGAAAGCATCGAGCGGGTCTACGTGAACGAGCTCGCGCGGCGCGAGCTGGGCTGGTCGCCTCGCTGGGACTTCCGGCACGCGCTCGACCGTGTGCGCGCCGGCGAGGAGCCGCGCAGCGAGCTGGCCGCCGCTGTCGGGGCCAAGGGCTACCACGCTGTCTCGACGGGGCCGTATACGGTCCGCTGACATGCGCTACCTCATCACCGGTGGTTCCGGATACATAGGCAGCCGGCTGGTCGACCTCCTGTCGCGCCGCGACGACACCGAGCGGATCGTCATCTGCGACGTCGTCCCGCCGCGCGGCTACAAGCCGAAGACTTCCTTCGAGCGCCTCGACGTGCGCGACCGGGACGCCGTGCGCTCGGCGCTCGAGCGGGCCGCTCCGGACGCCCTCGTCCACCTCGCGTTCATCCTCAACCCCTCGCACGACGAGCACCTGATGTACGACGTGGACGTGAACGGCACCCACAACGTGCTGGAAGCGGCTGGGTCGGCGGGCACCCCGCACGTGCTCGTGACGAGCTCTGCGGTGGCCTACGGCGCCTTTCCCGACAACCCGGTGCCGCTCACCGAGGCCGACCCGGTCCGTGGGGTGCCCGGCTTCTCCTACGCGCGGGACAAGACGGAGTCGGACCGTATCTGCCAGCTGTGGGCCGCGGCCTGGCCCGACCGCACCATGACGATCGTGCGTCCCTCCATCGTTTTCGGCCCCAACGTCGACAACTACCTCGTGCGCTTGTGGACGAAACAGCCGTTCGCGGTCGACGTGGGCAACCTCGACGAGCGGATCCAGTTCGTGCACGAGGACGACGTGGTGGAGGGGGTCACCGCGCTGCTGCTGGGTCGCCACGCCGGGGCGTTCAACGTGGCCGGTGACGGCGAGATGACGCTCCGAGAGTGCGCCGATCTGCTCGGCACTCCGATCCGGAAGATGCCCTTGCGGGCGTACCGCGGACTGGCGAAGACGATGTGGGCAGCCCGGCTCTCAGAGGCGCCGCCCGGCCAGATCGAGTTCGCCCTGCACCCCTGGCTGGTGTCCAACGAGAAGCTCAAGCAGACCACCGGCTGGCGGCCCCGTCACACGAGCCGCGAGACCTTCGAGCTCACCATGCGCGCCCACGGCAAGCTCCCTCCGCCCGGCCCGCCAGCGGCGCCGAACGCTCCCGAATCAGCCCGTCCCGTGCGGTCCCTCAGCGTCTGAGTGCTGATCGGTGTCGCCGAGCGGCGTGTCGCCCTCGCCGCTGGCCTCGTCGGGCACCTTCTCCGACATCTCCTCGGCCTCGGGCGGCTCGGCGGTCTCGGGCGTCTTCTCGTCCTGGCGCGGCTTCTTCTCTTCCATGGGCTGCTGGTACCCGCTTGGCGGGGAGTGACGCCGCGTCTGGGCGCCAGGTCGCGTCATGGGCCGGCGTGTCGCCGCGGAGGCTGGTGTCCCGTTCAGGCTGGGCGACGTGGGAACGCGACTCGGAGCTCGCTCCGACCTTGTGCTCTACCGGCGGCGGCGACCTGAGGTTCCGCCACCCAGCAGGCCGCGAACGAAGCCGGATACGTTTGAACCGATTGAAGCGCCCCTGTTGGAGCCACGGCTACTGGAACGACCAAACCGACTGGTCACCTGGTTGAGCAGGCCCTGAGGGCCGCTCGGCTTGCCGGCGCCGCGCCGACCGCGGCCGGTCCTGTTGGTGGTCTTCTGTGTCGATCTGCGGGCCATGTCGCTCCTAATCGGGAATCTGCTGTCTACCCGGACACTGCGCGCGAAACCGGCAGTGGCCCGCTATCGACTTCGACTCGCTCTCACCCCCTCAGCGGTCCTGCCCGTCAGCGAGAAGCGGTCGCAGCGGAACATTTTCGTCGTTGGCAGGTTTACACGTCTCATTTTGGGGCATCGATGTCTCAGCAAGGAGGCCGCGTTCTGGCATCGCTCGGCCCTTTGCCTGTACCCCAGCGCCGTTCTCCCCTCGCTTGTGCGGGGAATCAGCTCGGCGTCCTGAAAGGAATACCAATGGCAGCAACAGACGTAACCCGCGGCAACGTCCGCGCAGATAGAGGACCGACGCTCGGCCGCTCCGCCCGCCGGCTCGCGACCGAGACCAAGCAGGCGTTCAAGACCACCGAGTTCTGGGCGATGGTCGGCCTGATCGTGGCCATCCTGGTCAGCGCCGCCGTCATCAACGGTGGCGACAACGGCACGGACGAGTTCATCGCCCGCCAGGCATGGCTGTACGTGGCCATTCTCGGCGCCGGGTACTTCATCTCGCGAGGCCTGGCCAAGTCCGGCAGCTACGAGCCCTACACACCCGAGCCGACCGGCCAAGACCGGCACGACCGCGTCGAGGCCGGCGTGAATCGGTAGCGACCTTCGTTCTCACCAGGCGGCCGGGAAACGGACTCAAAGTCTTGACTTCCCGGCCGCCTGGAGTTGGCGCTCCCCACGGGTCGAAGTCAGGTATGAGACACAAGCGTCTCGGGTATGGACACTCCTGTCTATAGTGGTGACGCGGCGGTGACACCGCCCCGAAGCGAGGGAGACGCCAATGAGCGAAGACCATCCGACACCACCCAGCTACTCCGACTCGTTGAACGGGCACACCGACCCGGTCATCCAGCACGCGACTTACGGGCTACGAGTATGGGCGCAGTTGAAGCAAATCGAGCCTCATGAGAGAGCTTTCCAGGCCGTGGCCGAACTCAAGGAAGAGGATCTGCGGGCCGTGGTTACCCATCACCTCTTCGCGTGGCATCAGGAAGCCGGCACGGCGGGCGCGCGAAGGTCCGACCCGACCTAGCGGGAGCGGCTGCACGAGGTTTGATCAGGGCGGAGCCGGACACCCGGCTTGTGGGTGGCGAGCCGCGTCTCCGCTGGGGGGTGTGCGGCGCGGCTGCCGCCCGAAAGCGCCGGTGGTCGCAGGCGAGGAACGCCCGCGCGCGGCCTCCCTTTGAGAGGACCTCCGGAAGGCCGGATATGGACCACGAGGTGATCGCTCAGGGCGACGGGCACCTTTTGAGCAGGCCAGAGACTCGGGTGACGGCCGAGTTGTGTAACGAGATGGTGCGGATCTACAAGGAGATCTTCGGCCGCGGTCCGACGCGGACGCGGGCGGATTGGGCGGGGCGCGACGCGCTGTTGTGCACGTTGGAGGACTCGCTGACCCCGGCGGAGCGCAAGATGGTGGAGGTGGGGGAGCACCAGCGCCTGCGGGAGACGCGGATGTTCTTCCAGCATGCCTGCGAGAACGACTTTCGCGAGTCGGTGGAGCGGATCACGGGTCGCAAGGTGAGGGCGTTCGTGTCGGGCATCGACCCGACACCGACGTCTCGTCCGAGGTGTTCTACCTCGAACGACTCGCCGACACTTGATGAAGCTCGTGTCGGCCCAGACGTATCGGTGCGGTCCCGTGCCACCATTCTGCGAACCGGCTATGGGCCGTACTGGGCTCGAACCAGTGACCTCCGGCTTGTCGAGCCGGCGCTCTCCCAGCTGAGCTAACGGCCCGGGAGAAGGGCGCTGATTATAGCCTCGGCGCTCAGCCACACTTTTGGGGGCATGCGCACGTCACGCCTCCTTCTCCTGACGCTCTTCGCCGCCCTCGTGCTCGGCGTCGGCGGGCGGGTACTCGTACGGACCGGCTGGCAGCTGCCCAGGGGAGAGGACCTCGCGGTGGCGGGCGCGATGGCGAAGGCGCTCGGAGCGCCGTGGCTGGCCGCGGCGTGGGGCCTGGGTGCGCTGGCCGGCTCGCGGGTGCGTGGTGCGGCGGCGGGCGCAGCCGCACTGGTGCTGGGCACGCTCTGCTGGTACTTCGTGAGCCTGGCGCTGAACGGCCCGGCGGCGGTGGGCTACGTGATCCCGGTGTCGTTTGCCTGGTCGCTCGTTGCCGGTGCGGCGGGCGGCGCCTTTGGCTTCATCGGCGCGCTGTGGCGCGACGGCAGCCCGGCGGCTCGGGCCACCAGCATCGCCCTGCTGGCGGGGGCCCTCGCGGGCGAGGCCGTGCTGCTGGCAGGCGAATGGACGGGGCGGGCCGCCCGGCTGGTGCTGATGCTGGAGCTGTTCGCGGCGGCGACCGCGCTGATGCTGTCGCGACGCCGCGCTCCGATCGCTCTGACCCTGGCACTGTTCGTCGTCGCAGCGGTGACCGTCGCGGGCGTGGAGGACGCCGCGCGCGACACGCTGCGCGTGGTGGGCTGGCGCGGCCCCTGAGGTAGCGTGCGGCGCATGCTGGCGCTGCTCTACGACATCCACGGGAACCTGCCCGCTCTGGAGGCGGTGCTGGCCGACTGTCCCGCCGACCGCTACCTGCTCGGCGGCGACTACGCGGTGGCGGGCGCCTGGCCGGGGGAGACGGTCGCGCGGCTGCGCGAGCTCGAGCAGGCGCGCTGGATTCGGGGCAACACCGAGCGCTGGCTCGTCGACCGCTCGGACGCTCCCGAGCCCATGCACCCGATCATCGAGACCTGCCGCGAATCGCTCGGCGACGACCTGATCGCGGAGCTGTTTGCCCTGCCCGAGTCGACGGCCGAGGGCGACACCCTCTACTGCCACGCCTCGCCCGTGTCGGACATGGAGAGCTTTCTGCCCGAACCCGGCGACCAGGACGCCGGCCTGCTGATGGGAGTCGACGCGCGCCGGGTGGTGTTCGGCCACACGCACCTGCCGTTCGAGCGCACCGGCCCGGCCGGCATTGACCTGGTCAACCCGGGGAGCGTGGGTCTGCCCTTCGACGGCGATCACCGCGCCGCCTACGGGCTGGTGCATGACGACGGCGCCGTGGAGCTGCGCCGGGTGGACTATGACTGGCAGGCTTCGGCGCGGGCAGCTCGCGAACGGGTGGGCGAGCTTCCGGCGCTGCGGCTCGAGCAGGCGCGCATCGACGTCTAGCTCCTCTGGTAGCTTCGCCGTGGTGCGGCTTTCAAAGGCCCGGGCACCGAAGAAGGACGGCCACTTCTTCGACCTCTTCGAGAAGGCGAGCGAGAACGTTCAACGGGCCGCGGCGCTGCTCGAGGAGATGCTCAAGGCCTTCCCCGAGCGCAGTGATCTCGCCCGCCAGATTCTCGTCTGTGAGCAGGAGGGGGATCGCATCACGCGGGACATCATCGTGCGCCTCAACCAGTCGGACGCCACGCCGGCCGACCGCCGCGACCTCCACGAGCTCTCGTCCGCGCTCGACGACGTCGTGGACTTCACCGAGGAGGTGGCGGACTACTTCGTTCTCTACAAGATCGAGGCGCCGATGGCGCAGGCCGAGGCCCTCGCGGCGGTACTGCATGCCGCCACCCGCGAGATCGCCGCGGCCATGCCTCTCCTCAGGGACTTCGACGACCTCTCGCGCCACACCATCGAGGTCAACCGGCTCGAGAACGAGGGCGATCGCGTCGTTCGCGAGGCGATCGCGTCCCTGTTCGACACGGGCATCGATCCGATGGTCGTGATCCGCTGGAAGGACATCTTCGAGCGGCTCGAGGAAGCCATCGACGCCACGGAGCGCGTGGCCAACATCCTCGAGGGCATCATCGTCAAGAACTCGTAGCCAGAGCCAGCAGGCGCTCGAGGTCGGCCTCGTTCGACCAGCCTCCCACCGACGCCCGGACGTGCGTGTCACCCGGCAGGGAGCGGATCACCACCCCGTCCGCCGCCGCGCGCTCCACGAAGCCCGGGGCGTCGCGCATCGCGAAGCTGACCAGGGTGGATTCGCCTCGAGGCGACACCTCGACCCCTCGTTCGGCCAGCTGCGCGGCCAGCGTCTCGGCAAGCCCGGCGGCCCTCTGCTGCACCGTGTCGAGACCCGCTTGCTCGAGCACCTCCACGGCCGCCATGGCAAAGGCGAGCTGGTGGGGGGCGGCGAGGCCGGTGCCGAGCCGGCGGGCGTCCTCATGGAGCGGCGATTCGAGCGGGTGCTGCGGGTCCTCGAGCACGTGGTAGCCGGGCCAGGGCGGCGCCAGTCCGGGGATGGCCTGCGCCCGCGCGTAGAGGTAGCCGAGTCCGTTCGGCCCGCACATCCACTTCTGTCCCGAGGCGGCGTAGAAGTCACAGCCGAGAGCGGCGACGTCGACCGGCACCGCGCCGAGGCCCTGCGCGCCGTCCAGCAGCACCGGCGCGGGGCCGGCGGCCAGGGCGGCCGTGTCCATGACCCTGCCGGTGGCCCAGGAGACGTGCGAGCAGGCCACCAGTCTCGTCTCGGGCCGCACCTCGCCCGGCAGGGCCTCGAACGGCACGACGCGCAGACGGACCCCCCGGGTCTCGCGCGCGAGGGCCAGCGGAGCCAGCAGGCCCGGATGCTCCTCGTCGCTCGTGAGCACCTCGTCGCCGGCTCGCAGGTCGAGGGCCAGCAGAGCGGCGTTGATCCCGTCGGTGGTGGCCCCCGTGACCGTCAGCTCCTCCGCCGAGCACCCCATCAGCGCGGCCACCCGGGCCCGAAGGGCGGCCTCGCCCTCGAGCAGCGAGTCGAAGAAGGCGCGACCGCCCCGTCCGGTCTCGGTCTGGGCGCGCAGCGACTCGATCGCCGCGTCGGCCGCGCGCGCGGGCAGCGGGCCGGTGGTCCCTGCGTTCAGATAGGCGGTGTGCTCGAGAACGGGGAACTGGGCGCGCAGGTCATCCACGCGCGCTGATACTAGGCTCCGCCGAACATGATCATCGAGCGCTCAATGCACCCAGAATGGCTGTCGAACACCTATCTCGTGGCCGACGAGGAGGGCGGGACGGCCGTGGTCATCGACGCGGGCGGCCCCTCGCAGCCGCTGCTCGAGGCGGCGGAGCGCCTGGGCGTCGACGTGAGCCTGCTGCTGCTCACCCACCATCACGTCGACCACGTGGCCGAGGCCGACGCCTGGCGCAAGCAGCATGACGTGGAGACGATCGCTCACCCGATCGAGGCCGAGCTGATCGAGGGCGTGGACCGCACCACCGAGCCGGGAGAGATCATCGAGGCCGGAGGGCTCCGCATCGGCTCGATGCTCACACCGGGTCACACCGCCGGGATGCTCAATTTCGTGATCGACGACACCGACGTGTTCACCGGCGACACGCTGTTCCGCGGCTCGGTGGGAGGAGTGCGGGCCCCGGGCTCCACGAGCTTCGAGGACCTGCGCAGCTCGATCATGGACGGGCTCATGCAGCTCCCGAAGGAGACGCGCCTGCACCCGGGTCACACGGAGCCCACGAGCGTCGGCGAGGAGTGGGAGCAGAACGCCTTCGTGAGGGTGTGGCGCGGCCTCGACGAGGAGGGCAGCGAGCCCTGCCGGGTCGAGGACGACGAGGCGACGCTGGTTCTCTGGGCCCCCGACTACGACGGAGGCCACAAGGCGTGGGTGCGCTGGCCCGACGGCCGCGACGACATCGTGCCGGGGAGCCGGGTCTCGCGCTGAGCCCGGCCGCCGGCAGCCACACCGCTCCGCGGGCGCTGCTGGAGCGGTTGATCGACCACGCCGCGCTGTTTCCGCCGGCGCAGCTGGGCATGGACGATGCGCTGGCCGAGGACCGCGCTGCTCGCGCCGCCGAGCAGTCGTGGATGATCGGGCGCTTCGTCTGCCGCGCCTCCCAGCTCGAGGCGCTGCGGGAGGCCGCCGGCGGCTGGGAGCAGGCGCCGCGTCTGTCGGTGGTGCTGGACGGGGTGACGCCCACCGACGAGGTCAGCTGGACCGAGGCGGTGAGGGCCGACGCCGCGGTGGTCCGCGCCGCCCGCGACGACGGGGCGCCCGTCGAGGCGCTGGAGCTGCCGCTGCCCTCGCCCCGGCCGGGGTCGGCCGCGCTGCTCGCGGCGCAGAGCGCGATGTTGACCCTGCGGGTGGAGAAGTACCTCGAGCTGATGCCGGGTGAGCGCTGGCGCGACACCCTGCCCGCGACCATCGGGGCCACGGCCGCGGTCGGCGCCCGGGTCAAGTTGCGCTGCGGCGGCGCCACCGCCGAATCGATCCCCACGATCGAGCAAGTGGCGCTGGTGATCGCCGCCAGTCGCCAGGCGGGGGTGGTGTTCAAAGCCACGGCCGGGCTGCACCACCCGCTTCGCCACGTCGACGCCGAGACCGGCCTTCCGATGCACGGCTTCCTCAATCTGCTCGCCGCGGCCGCCTTCTCTGCCGCTCACGGGTCCAGCGCCGGCACGCTCGAGCGCGTGCTGGCCCAGGAGGACCCGGCCGCGTTCACGGTGAGCGAGCGCGGCCTCGAGGCGGAGGGGCTCAGGGCGTCCACTGAGCAGATCGCCGCGGCGCGCCGCCACCTGTTCACCGGCTACGGCAGCTGCTCGTGGCGGGAGCCCGTGGAGGACCTTCAGCGGCTCGGGATGCTGGCGTGAGCCTGGCCTACGGGGTGCTGGCCGCCGGCGGCGTCTGCGCCCGGGTGGACGGGCGTGTGCTCGATCTGTCGGAGCTCGACCCCCTGCTCGCCGGCGACTCGCTCAACCCGCTGATGGCGGCCGGGCCCGAGCTTCGCCGCGAGCTCGCCGGCCGCGTGGGCGAGGGGAGGGAGGTGGAGGCGCCCGAGCTGAGGCTTCCCTTCCGCGTGGCCGACTACGTGGACTTCTACTCGTCGCTCGCGCACGCGGAGAACCTGGGCCGGATGTTTCGCCCGGGCAGCGAGCCCCTGCTGCCGAACTGGCGTCACCTGCCGGTGGGCTACCACGGCCGTGCGGGGACGATCGTGGGCAGCGGCACCCCCGTCCGCCGGCCTCGGGGCCAGCGCGCCGCGGGCGACTTCGGCGAGAGCGCCCGGCTCGACATCGAGCTCGAGGCCGGGTTCATCGTCGGCGCGCCCAGCCGGATGGGCGAGCCGGTGGCGGTCGAGCGGGCGCTCGACCACGTGTTCGGCATGGTGCTGGTCAACGACTGGTCGGCGCGCGACCTGCAGGCATGGGAGTACCAGCCGCTGGGGCCGTTCCTGGGGAAGTCGTTCTGCACGTCGGTGAGCAACTGGGTGGTGCCGCTCGAGGAGCTGCTCGAACGCCGCGTGCCCGCGCCGCCTCAGGAGCCCGAGCCGTTGCCCTACCTGCGCGAGGAGCCCTGGGCATTCGACATCCCGCTGGAGGTCGAGCTCAACGGCACCGTCGTATCGCGCTCGAACACCCGTCACCTGTACTGGTCGATCGCTCAGCAGATCGCCCACCTGACCGTGAACGGGGCCAGCCTGCGCACCGGCGACCTCCTGGCCACGGGCACGATCTCCGGTCCCGAGCGCGAGCAACGTGGGAGCCTGATCGAGCTGAGCTGGAACGGGACCGAGCCGGTCGAGCTGCCCGGCGGCCGGCGCAGCTTCCTCGAGGACGGCGACGAGGTGGTGCTGCGCGGCGAGCCACTCGGAGAGGTGCGCGGCACCGTCGAGGCCGTTTAGATTCGGCTCTCATGCCGTCGCCGAATGTCGACCGCCTGCGCGAGACCTACTACGCGTTCGAGCACGGCCAGCTCGAGCGCATCCCCGAGCTCTTCGACCCGGAGGGCTTCTACCGCACGAGCGGAGTCTTCGTGGGGATGGACGACGAGTACCGGGGCCACGCGCGGATCGAGGAGTTCTGGCACGACTCGACCGAGGCCTGGGAGCATCTGGCCGTCGAGATGCGACGCAGCGCGGAGTACGGCGATCGCGTTGCGGCCGAGGTCCATATGGAGGGCTTAGGCGTGGAGAGCGGCCTTGAGTTCCGCTTCGAGGCCGGCCATCTGGTCCGCTTCCGGGACGGGCTGATCGTCGAGTTCCTCGCCTTCCCCACCTGGGAGCAGGCCCTCGAGGCGGGCGCTAGGTTGGGCTCGACATGAAGGTCACCCTGCCCGACGGCTCCGAGCTCGAGCTTGCCGACGGCGCCACCGGCGCCGACGCCGCTCGCGCGATCGGCGAGGGACTGGCCCGGGCGGCCCTGGGCGTGCGCCAGAACGGCGATCTGCGTGACCTGGGGGCGCCGCTCGAGGAGGGGCCGCTGGAGATCGTCACCGCCCGTGACGACGACGGCCTGTGGCTGATCCGCCACGACGCGGCCCACGTCCTGGCCACCGCGGTGCTCGAGCTCTACCCCGGGGTCAAGATCTCCATCGGCCCTCCGATCGCCGATGGCTTCTACTACGACTTCGAGTTCCCCGAGGGGGAGAAGCTCACCGAGGATGACTTCGAGCGTGTCGAGGCCAAGATGCGCGAGCACATCGCTGCCGACGAGCAGTTCGAGCGTACGGACGTCCCGGTGGCGGAGGCGATCGAGCGCTTCCGGGCCGAGGGCCAGGACTACAAGGTCGAGCTGATCGAGGACCTGATCTCAGACGAAGGCGTGGAGACCGTCTCGCTGTACCGCAACGGCCCCTTCACCGATCTCTGCCGCGGCCCCCACGGGCCGGGCACCAAGCGCGTCAAGGCGTTCAAGCTCCTGAGCGTGGCCGGGGCCTACTGGCGCGGCGACTCGGACCGCCAGATGCTCACGCGCGTATACGGCACGGCCTTCCTGTCGAAGGAGGACCTGACCGAGCACCTGCGCCGCCTCGAAGAGGCCCGCGAACGCGACCATCGCAAGCTGGGCCGCGAGCTCGAGCTGTTCATGTTCTCCGACCTGTCGCCCGGCTCGGCCTTCTGGCTGCCGAACGGCACCCACCTGTGGAACGAGCTCACGCGGCTCTGGAGGACGACCAATGTGGAGCGCGGCTACACCGAGGTGCGTACGCCGATCCTCTACGCGGTCGACCTGTGGAAGCAGTCCGGCCACTGGCACGTGTACCGCGACAACATGTACTTCGCCGACGTCGAGGACCGGCCGATGGGCCTCAAGCCCATGAACTGCCCGGCGCACGTGCAGATCTACAAGCGCAAGCTGCGCTCCTACCGCGATCTGCCCATCCGCTACGCCGAGCAGGGGCTGGTGCACCGGCACGAGCCCAGCGGCACCCTGCACGGCCTGCTGCGCGTGCGCCACATCACCCAGGACGACGCGCACGTCTTCTGCACCGAGGAGCAGATCGAGGAGGAGGTGCTGCGCTGTCTCGACTTCGGCTTCTTCCTCTACGACCAGTTCGGCTTCTCGCCGCGGCTCGAGCTCTCCACTCGTCCGGACAAGCGAGTGGGCAGCGAGGAGATGTGGGACAAGGCCGAGGCGGCCCTGACCGGCGCCCTCGAGAGTCGCGGCCTCGAGTACGACCTGAACGAGGGCGACGGCGCCTTCTACGGGCCCAAGATCGACGCTCACATCACCGACGCGATCGGCCGCTCCTGGCAGCTCGGAACGGTTCAGCTCGACTACTACATGCCCGAGCAGTTCGAGCTCGCCTACACCGGAGCGGACAACGCCGAGCACCGGCCGGTGATGATCCACCGGGCCTCGATGGGCTCGTTCGAGCGGTTCATCGGCATCCTGATCGAGCACTACGGCGGCGAGTTTCCCCTGTGGCTCGCTCCGGTGCAGGCCATCGTCCTGCCGATCGCCGATCGCCACGCCGCCTACGCCCGGGACGTGGAGCGCCGGCTGGCCGACGCCGGACTGCGAGCCCGGGTGGACGAGCGCACCGAGTCGATCCGACGCAAGATCCGCGACGCCGAGACCCAGAAGATCCCCTACATGCTCGTCGTGGGCGACCAGGAGGAGTCGGACGGGCTGGTGGCGGTGCGCCGGCACCGCGAGGGGGACGAGGGCGCCGTGCCGGTCGAGGACTTCGCCGGGCGCATCAGCGCCGCTATACTCGCTCGCGAATGAGCTGCAGCAACACTCCGCGCTCTTGACGGCAATCCCTGGCCGCAACTAGTGCCGATCCCTCGCAAGTTCGATCGGCGCCCACCGGAGCGCGACGAGACCCGCATCAACGAGCGCATCCGCGTTCCCCAGGTACGCCTCATCGGCGAGGACGGCAATCAGATCGGGGTGATCGACACCCCGAAGGCCCTGCGCTACGCCCAGGAACGCGATCTCGACCTCGTGGAGGTGGCCCCGGACGCCCGGCCGCCGGTCTGCCGTGTGCTCGACTACTCGAAGTACAAGTACGAGCAGGAGCAGAAGGCCAAGGCCGCCCGGCGTCACCAGAAGCAGGTCAACGTGCGCGAGATCAAGCTGCGGCCCAAGATCGCCACCAACGACTACGAGACCAAGAAGAACCACGTCGTCCGCTTCCTGCGCGGCGAGGACCGCGTGAAGGTGACGATCATGTTCCGCGGCCGCGAGCAGACCCACCCCGAGCGTGGCGAGATGCTGCTCAACCGGCTGGCCGAGGACGTGGCCGAGCTGGGCACGGTCGAACAGTCCCCGCAGCAGGACGGGCGCAACATGACCATGTTGCTGGCGCCGGTCAAGCGCCAGCCGCCTGAGGCCGAGGAGAGCGACACGCACTCCTCCGACGGTGCCGCGCCGGCCGCCCAGCCCGCCGAGCCCGCGCCTGCCGAGGCACCCGCTCCCGCCGAGCAGCCCGAGCCGGCGACGGCGGCGCAGCAGTCACAGACTTCCTGAGCCGGGCCGCAACGCGTCTGCTTCAATAGAGCGTTCGCATGCCCAAGATGAAGACCCACTCGGGCGCCAAGAAGCGCTTCCGCAAGACGGCCAACAAGAAGCTGATCGCGCGGCACTCCTTCACGAGCCACATGCTCGGGAAGAAGTCGGCGAAGCGTAAGCGCCACCTGGGCCGGCCGGTGGAGGTCTCGAAGGCCGATCACAAGCGCGTGATGGAGCTGCTCCACAAATGAGCCGCGTCAAGCGCTCAGTTCACGCCCGCAAGAAGCGGCGCGCCACCCTGGAGCGGACCAAGGGGTACCGCGGCCAGGCCAAGTCGAGCTACAAGCGGGCCAAGGAGGCCCTGCTCAAGGCCGACTCGTACGCCTACCGCGACCGCCGCAACCGCAAGCGCGACTTCCGTCGCCTGTGGATCACCCGCATAAACGCGGCCGCCCGGCAGGAGGGCATGACCTACAGCCAGTTCATGCACGGCCTCAAGCTGGCCGGCATCGAGGTCGACCGTAAGGTGCTCGCGGACATTGCCGTCCGCGACCCGGAGACGTTCCGACGTTTTGCCGAGACAGCCCGGGAGTCCGCTGCGGCCTGACCAAAGCGGAACTCGACTCTCTCCCGGGCGCCCAGAGTGGCGCCCTTTTTGTTGCTCCGATGATCACTTCACCCGACAACGACAAGCTCAAGACGATCCGCAAGCTCCAGCAGAAGCGCTGGCGGGAGAAGCTCGGGCTGTTCGCGGCGGAGGGCGAGGACCTGATCGAGGCCGCGGCAGCGGCGGCCTGGCAACCCGAGTTCGTGCTCCGCGCGGGGGCAGACGTGGAACCCGAGCTGCTGGACGCGGTGAGCACGCTGGCCTCCGGCACCCGGGTGATCGGCGTCTACCCCCAACGCCGGGCGGAGCCCGAGGGCAAGCTGCTCGTATACCTGCATGGAGTCGAAGACCCGGGCAACGTCGGCACGATCATCCGCTCCGCGCACGCCCTGGCGGACGCGACGGTCATATTGGGACCCGGCTGCGCGGATCCGTACTCGCCGAAGGCGGTGCGGGCCTCGATGGGGTCGATCTTCGCGAAGCCCCCGGGCCGCGCCCACCTCGCCGAGATCGGCGGGCGCCCGCTGGCGCTCGACCCCTCTGCCGGCCGCGACCTCGGCGACATCGACCTGGTGCCTCCCCTCGTGCTCGTGCTCGGATCGGAGCGAGGCGGGACCCCTGAAGGGCTGGAGGCGGCCCGCATCCCGGTGGCCACCGATTCCCTGAACGTCGCCATGGCGGCCACCGTTGCCCTCTACGAGGCGGCAAATAGGATGGCCGCCGATGGCTGACCTCCAGCAGCTTCGCGCCGAGGGCGAGGGCGCCATCCGCGAGGCCGGCTCCGCCGCCGAGCTCGAGGAGCTGCGCGTTCGCCTCCTGGGCCGCAAGTCGGAGCTGACCGCCACGCTGCGCTCGATCGGTGAGCTGCCTCCCGACCAGCGCGGACCGGTCGGCAAGCAGGCCAACGAGGTGCGCCAGGCGCTCGAGTCGCTGCTGGCCGACCGGACCGAGCAGCTCGAGGCGGCCGAGCTCGACCGCCGTCTGGCCGAGGACCGCATCGACGTGACCCTCCCGGGCGATCCGCCGCAGCCCGCCGGGCGGCTGCATCTCGTCTCGCAGATCCGGCGTCAGATGGAGGACGTCTTCGTCGGGCTGGGCTTCTCGGTGCTCGAGGGCCCGGAGATCGAGTACGGCTACTACAACTTCACCGCGCTCAACCACCCGCCGGAGCACCCGGCCCGCAATCCGCGCGACACGTTCTACTTCGCCGAGCAGGTGCTGCTGCGCACCCACACCTCGCCCATGCAGGTGCGGGCGATGGAGGCGCAGGGCCCGCCGATCTACATCGTGGTGCCAGGGCGGGTCTACCGGCCCGACACCCCGGACGCCACTCACGTCCCGATGTTCCATCAGCTCGAGGGCCTGGCCATCGACGAGGACATCACGCTGGCCGACCTCCAGGGCGTGCTGCTCGCCTTCGCCCGCCAGCTGTTCGGGGAGGACACCCGCGTGCGCCTGCGGCCGGGCTACTTCCCGTTCACCGAGCCGAGCGTGGAGGTGGACGTGTCGTGCTTCCGCTGCGGTGGAACCGGCTGGGAGGGCTCCCAGCGCTGCGGAACGTGCAAGGGCGAGGCCTGGATCGAGATCCTCGGCTCCGGGATGGTCGACCCCAACGTGCTCGACTACGTGAAGGCCACGGGCTACGACAACGAGCGCGTGCAGGGCTTCGCATTCGGAATGGGCATCGAGCGCATCGCCAGCGTCGTCTACGAGGTGCCCGACCTGCGCATGCTCTACGACAACGACCTGCGGCTGCTGGAGCAGTTCGGGGCCGGCGCATGAGGGTTCCGTACGCCTGGCTGCGCTCGTACTGCGATCCCGGCCTGTCGGCCGCGGAGACCGCCGACGCCCTCACGTTGGCGGGCGTCAAGCTCGAGCGCCTGCACCGCGCCGGGGTGGGCGACCCCGCCGCGTTCCTCACCGGGCGGGTGCTTCGGTCCGAGCGGCATCCCAACGCCGACCGGCTGAGCGTGTGTGTGGTCGACGTGGGCCGGGGCGAGCCGCAGACGATCGTCTGCGGAGCGCCGAACGTGGCGGCGGGCCAGACCGTGGCCGTGGCCCTGCCGGGCGCGATCATGCCGGACGGCACGGAGCTGGGTGAGGCCGAGCTGCGCGGGGTCAGGTCGAGCGGGATGATCCTGGCTGAGGACGAGGTGGGCATCGGCGAGGACCACGCCGGCATCATGGTTCTGTCCGACGAGCTCCCGGTGGGAGCACCGCTGGCCGACCACCTGCCGATCGCCGACGAGGTGCTCGAGCTCGAGATCACCCCCAACCGGCCGGACACGATGGCGGTGTACGGCGTGGCCCGCGAGGTGCACGCCATCACCGGCGCTCCTCTGGCCGACGATCCCGGCGCCGCCGATGCGGAGCCCGCGGGAGACGACCGGGCCGGCGACCACGTGTCGATCGAGATCGACCCGGAGATCTGCCTGCGTTTCACCGCGCGCGTGTACGAGGACGTCCAGATCGGTCCGTCGCCGCTGTGGCTCAAGCAGCGGCTCATGGCCGCCGGCCAACGCCCGATCTCGAACGTGGTGGACATCACGAACTACGTGATGCTGGCCACCGGACAGGCGCTGCACGCCTTCGACCTCGACCGGGTCCGCGGATCGCGGATCGTGGTGCGCCGCGCAGCCGACGGCGAGACGATGACCACGCTGGACGACGTGGAGCGCAGCTTCAGCTCCGACACCGCGCTCGTGTGCGACGCCGAAGGACCCAGCGGGATCGCCGGGATCATGGGCGGCCAGATCTCCGAGGTCTCGGATCAGACCACCAGGGTGCTGATGGAGGCCGCCACCTGGGTCGGCCCCAACATCATGCGCACCTCGAAGGTGCTGGGCCTGCGCACCGAGGCGTCGGCTCGCTTCGAGAAGCAGCTTCACCCCGACTCGGCCATGGCCGGACAGCGGCTGGCCGCCCGCCTGATGGTCGACCTGTGCGGCGCCCGCCTGGTGCCGGGGACGGTGGACGTCTATCCGGCGCCGTTGGAGCCGCGGGTGGTGGGCCTGCGTCTCGAGCGCATGGAGCGCCTGCTGGGCGAGCAGATCCCCGCTGAGCGCGTGGAGGAGATCCTCGCCCGGCTCGGCTTCGAGGCCGAGGAGGGCGGGTGGCGCGTGCCCTACTGGCGTGACGCCGATGTCCGGCGCGAGGCCGATCTGATCGAGGAGGTGGCCCGCATCCACGGGCTCGACCGGCTGCCCACGACGCTTCCCGCCCGCACCGAGGCGGTGGGCCGGCTGACCCCCGCACAGCGACTGCGCCGGCGGGTCGAGGACCTGCTGCGCGACCGCGGCCTGCACGAGTGCATCGCCTACAGCTTCACCTCCGCGGAGGCACTGCGGCGGCTGCGACTGACCGGTGAACCGGTGCTCGAGCTCGACAACCCGCTGTCCGAGGAGCAGAGCCTGATGCGCCCGCTGCTGCTTCCCGGCCTGCTCGACGTAGCGCGTCACAACGCCGCACACGGCCGCCCGGGCCAGGCACTGTTCGAGTCGGCCCACGTGTACCGGCCGCTTCCCGGCGCCGCCGGCAACGGCGCAGCCGCCGGTGAGGAGACATCTCCGCGCGGCGCGCTTCCCGCGCAGGAGAGCCACCACCTCGCCGTGCTGATGACCGAGGCCGCCCCGGCGGGCTGGCGCAGTGCAGCCCGGGCCGCCGACTTCTACGCAGCCCGAGCCCTGGCGGAGGCCCTGTTCGACGTGGCCGAGGTGTCCTTGGAGGCCCACGATGGTGGGCCCGCGTTCCTGCACCCCGGCCGCGCGGCCACCATCGCGGCGGGCGATCGCCAGCTGGGCTGGCTCGGCGAGCTGCATCCGCTCGTGGTCAAGGCCTGGGATTTGGCTGACCCGGTGTCGGGTTTCGAGCTCGACTTCGACGCGCTGCTCGAGCTGACCGGCGCCGGGACGGGCGTCTACCGCGACGTGACGGGCTTCCCGGCTGTGCTCCAGGACATCGCCGTGGTGGTGGCCGACGACGTGCCCGTCCAGCGCATCGAGGAGGCGGTGCGCCGCGGAGGCGGCGAGCTGCTCGGCCGGGTGAGCGTCTTCGACCTCTACCGGGGCGAGCAGGTGGGCGAGGGGAGCAAGTCGCTGGCGCTGAGGCTCGAGTTCCGCGCGCCCGACCGCACCCTCACCGACGAGGAGGTCGCCGAGCGGCGCGCCGCGATCGAGCGCGAGCTCGACACGCTGGGAGGACGGCTGCGTGCATGACGTGGCGGTGATTGGTGCGCGCGGCTTCGGCGGCGCGCTGTGCGCGCGGATCGTGGACCGGCACCCGTCGCTGCGGCTGGCCGCGGCCACCGCGCGCGACCGCGCCGGAGTCCGCCACGACGAGCTCTACGCCCGCTATGGCGTCGAGACGGTGCTCCAGGAGTTCGACCCGGATGCCATCGCGGGCAACGCCGAGGCGGCGCTCGTGGCCTATCCGCACAAGGCCGCCGCGGGAGCGGTCAGCGCGTTGCGCGAGCGGGGGCTGAAGGTGGTCGACCTGTCCGCCGACTTTCGCCTCGACCGGGAGCGCTACGAGCAGTGGTACCAGCCGCACGAGGCACCCGAGCTGCTGGACGAGGCGGTCTACGGCCTGCCCGAGGCGCACCGCGACGAGATCCGCGCCTCGGACCTGGTGGCCGGGCCGGGCTGCAACTCCACCGCGGCGCTGCTGGCGCTGCTGCCGCTTCGCGACCGGATCAGCGAGTCGGCCGTGGACATCAAGGCCGGCGTCTCGGGCGCCGGGCGCGAGGCCACCGACGAGACCCATTTCGTCTCCGTGGTGGACAACGTGAACGCCTACAAGGTGGAGGGCCACCGCCACACGGCCGAGCTCGAGCAGGAGTTGCCGGGGATCCATTTCAGCTTCGTGACCCACCTGCTCCCGATCGACCAGGGCATCCTCGCCAGCTGCTATTCGATCCCCAGCGAGCCGATCACCGCGGAGGAGGCGCGCGAGCTGTTCGAGAGCGCCTACGCGGATGAGCCGTTCGTGCACGTGACCGGCGATCCGCCGCGCACGCGCGACGTGCGCGACACCAACGGCGCCCGGGTGCAGGTCACGGTGGTCAACGGACGGGTCCTCAGCTTCTGCGCCATCGACAACCTGTGGAAGGGCGCCGCGGGCCAGGCCGTGCAGGACCTGAACCTGATGCTGGGGCTGCCCGAGACGGAGGGACTTAAGTGAGCGAGGCCATCTCCTTCTTTCGCTCTCGCTGGGTCGACAGCCCGGTGCACGCCGGCGAGCTGCCCGACCACGAGCTGCCCACCGGCTACCGCGCCGCCGGGGTGGCGGCGGGCATCAAGCCCGACGGACTCGACGTGGGGGTGCTGGTCTCCGACTCGCCGGCCACGGTGTCGGCCGCACGTTTCACCAGCAACGCCCGTGTGGGCGCGCCGGTGATCGTCTCGCGCCTGGCCGAGCTCGGCGCGTTGCGGGCGGTGGCCGTCAACTCTGGCTGCTCGAACGTGGGCGACGGGCAGCGCGGCCTCGACACGGCGGCGGCGATGCAGTCGGCCGCGGCGGCCAAGCTGGGCCTCGAGCCCGGACGCGTGGCCGTGGCCTCCACCGGGGTGATCGGGGTGGAGCTGCCGCGCGACCGGGTGGTGGCCGGAGTGGAGAGCGCCTGCGACGCGCTCGGACTCGAGGCGGACGCGTTCTCCGAGGCGATCCTCACCAGCGACGCCGGGCCCAAGCGGGCCTGCCTCCAGGTGCACCTGTCCGGCGGGGCGGTGCGGCTGGCCGCCCAGGCCAAGGGCGCGGGGATGATCTCGCCGCGCTTCGCCACGATGTTCTGTTTCGTGCAGACGGACGCCGTCCTGGAGCAGGAGACGCTCGACCTCCTCACCGGCGTATGCGTCAAGCGCTCGTTCGACCGCATCTCAGTCGACGGGCAGCTGTCCACGAGCGACACGGTGGTGGCGATGGCCAACGGCCACTCCGGGGTGGAAGTGGAGCCCGAGAGCGACGACGAGCTGCGGCTCGGTGAGGCCATGGACGCCCTGCTGCGCCAGCTGTCGCTCGACATCGTCGCCGACGGGGAGGGCGCCCGGCGCGTAGGGCGGATCGTGGTGGGGGGGCGGCCCGATGCCGTGGAGCCGGTGGCCCGGGCCATCGCCAACTCGCCGCTCGTGAAGGCGGCGCTGCACGGCGGCGACCCCAATTTCGGCCGCATCCTGCAGGCGGCGGGGGCGGTCTGGCCCGACGACGAGCCGTTCATCGCCGACCTCGAGATCGAGGGCCATCAGGTCGTGTCGGCCGGCGAGGCGGTCGAGCCCGCGCCCGCGGAGCTGGTGAGCGGCCCCGAGGTGGAATACCGCCTGACCATGCCCGGCGAGGGCGGCGAAACCGAGGTCTTCTTCTCCGACCTGTCGCCCGCCTACGTGGACTACAACGCGAGCTACACCTCGTGAAGCGCGACGTCGCCACCCTCCTCGAGGCGCTGCCCTACATCCGCGAGTACCACGGGGAGACGGTGGTGATCAAGTACGGGGGCGCCGCGATGACCGACCCTGCGCTCAAGGAGGACTTCGCCCGCGACGTGGTGCTCCTCAAGTACGTGGGCATGAACCCGGTGGTGGTGCACGGCGGAGGGCCGGACATCACCCGCTACATGGAGCGGCTGGGCATGGAGGTCAGGTTCGTGGAGGGCCTGCGCGTGTCCGACGAAGCCACGGTCGAGGTGGCCAAGATGGTGCTGGTCGGCAAGCAGAACAAGGACATAGTGCTGCTGCTGGGCCGCCACGGGCAGCCTGCGGTGGGGCTGTGCGGCGACGACGGCCGGCTGTTCACGGTCAGGAAGCGCCTGGCGGGGGAGACCGACGTGGGCTTCGTGGGCGACATCGAGCGCGTGGACGCCGGCGTGCTCAACCACATCGCCGCCGACTACATCCCGGTGATCGCCTCGGTGGGCGCCGACGCCGAGGGCCGCTCCTACAACGTCAACGCGGACGCCGCCGCGGCCGCGGTGGCCGAGGCGCTCGGCGCGTTCAAGGTGATGTTCCTCACCGACGTGGAGGGCTGGCGTGCCAACCCGGACGACCCGGCGAGCCGCGTGTCCGAGGCCACGGCGGCGGACGTCCGCGCGCGGCTCGCGGAGACGAGCGGCGGCATGCGACCCAAGCTCGAGGCCTGCGTGCACGCGCTCGAGTCTGGCGTGTCGAACGCGTACATCATCGACGGCCGCCTGCCGCACTCGCTGCTGCTCGAGCTGTTCACCGACGAGGGCATCGGTACCAAGCTGTGGCCCTAGAGCAGCTGCAGTCCACCGAGCGTTGGGCCGTGATGGGCACCTACGTGCGCAACCCGGTGGAGTTCGTGCGCGGGGAGGGAACCCGCCTGTGGGACGACGAGGGCAACGAGTACCTCGACTTCCTGGCCGGCATCTCGGTGGCGCAGCTCGGTCACTGCCACCCCGCCGTGGTCGAGGCGGTGCGCGAGCAGGCCGGACGGCTGATGCACGTGGGCAACCTCTACTACACCGAGCCCGGAATGCGGCTCGCGGGCCTCCTGTCCGAGCACTCGCTGGGCGGCAAGGTGTTCCTGTGCAACTCGGGCACGGAGGCCATCGAGTGCGCCCTCAAGCTGGCCCGGCGCCACAAGCCCGGCGGCGACTTCGTGGTGCTCGAGGGCGGCTTCCACGGCCGCACCATGGGCGCGCTCTCGGCCACGCCCCAGGAGCCCAAGCAGGCACCCTTCGCGCCGCTCGTGCCCGGCTTTCGCGTGGCGCCCCGCGAGGGCCCGCTGCCGGTGGACGAGCGCACCGCGGCGGTGTTGATCGAGCCGGTTCAGGGTGAGGGCGGCATTCACCCGATCGATCCGCAGCTGCTGGCGGACGCCCGCGCGGCGTGCGACCAGCACGGCGCCCTGCTGATCTTCGACGAGATCCAGTGCGGCATGGGCCGGACGGGCACGCTCTGGGCCTGGCAGCAGCTGGGCGTCACGCCTGACGTGATGACGGTGGCCAAGGGGCTGGGCGGCGGGCTGCCGGTGGGCGCGTGCGTGACCAGTCCTGCCTACAACGAAGTGCTGCGCCCGGGCGACCACGGTTCCACGTTCGCGGGTGGGCCGGTGATAGCGGCGGCCGCGACCGTGGTGCTCGACACCGTGAGCCACAGAGAGTTCCTGGACGACGTGTCCGCCAAGGGCGAGCGGCTCGCCGCGGGGCTGGGCAACCTCGGCCTGGATGTGCGCGGCATGGGGCTGATGCTGGCCTTCGCGTGCGAGGACGGCCCGGCCCTGGCCCGCCATCTGCTGCTCGAGCAGCGGCTCGTGGTCAACGCCACCGGTCCGGACACTGTCCGGCTGTTGCCGCCGCTGACGGTCACGGACGAGGAGATCGACGAAGCGGCGGCGCGGATCGGGCGGGCGCTCAGCTGACCCGCCGCGCCACCCACACCTCTTCGCCCGGCCAGCGCCGGGCCCAGCCGCGCACGAGGTAGAAGCGCAGCTCGTCCTCGGGGCCCTCGGGAGCGCGCAGCTCGTGCAGCGCCTCGACCTCGAAGCCGGTGTCGCGCAGCAGCGCCAGCATCTCACCGTGGGGGAGGTGCCAGTCCGGTGCCTCCTCGTCGGGCCAGTCGATTCGGTGAAGGCCGAACTGGGGCCGCTCGAGGCGCTCGCCGGCCGGGTCGTCCGAATCCGGTGAGCACAGCATCGAGATCACCGAGTTGCACAGGAAGATCAGCCGGCCGCCGGGACGCAGCAGGCGGTGAGCCTCGGGAATCCATGCGTACGGGTCGCACCAGATGGCCGCTCCGTACTCGGAGAAGGCGATGTCGAAGGAGCCGTCGGCGAAAGGCGGGGCCTCGGCGCTGGCGTGCACCAGCGGAAACTCGAGGCCATGCTCGCGCTGGAGCTCGCGGGCGGTGGCGAGCTGAGCCTCGGACACGTCGAGGCCCACGGGCCGCCCCCCGAGACGGGCGAACCAGGCGGACCAGTAACCGGTGCCGCAGCCGAGGTCGATCACGTCCCGTCCCTCCACGTCGGGCAGGATCCGGACCTCGCTCTCCGGGACTTCCCAGCCGCCCCAGTGGGGCTCGTCGCGAGCCCAGGCCACGCGGCCCAGCTCCGCCCAGTTGGGGGCGTCCGCATCCCACATCCTCTGGGCCTCGCGAGCGTGCTCTGACAGGTCCACGGCGCGGCCAAGTAGAACAGGATCGCTCCGATAGGGTCAAGCGCCCTTGGCCGACGAACGCCACACGCTGATCAAGACGGCCTCCTACGAGGCCGGTCCCGGGGAAGTGGGACGCGTTCTTCTGCTCTACTCCGGCGGCCTCGACACCTCGGTGATGCTCAAGTGGATCCAGGACGAGTACGAGGCCGAGGTGGTGGCCCTGACCGTCAACCTCGGCCAGCCGGGCGAGGATTACGACGTGGTTCGGGGCAAGGCGCTCCAGCTGGGCGCGCTCGAATGCCACGTGGTCGACGCGCGTGAGGAGTTCGCGCGCGACTACGTCCTGCCCGCGATAAAGGCCAACGCCCTCTACGGCGGCGGCTACCCGCTGTTCACTGCGCTGGGGCGACCCTTGATCGCCAAGCTGGCCGTGGAGTACGCGCGCCGCGCCGACTGCGACACCATCGCTCACGGCTGCACCGGCAAGGGCAACGACCAGGTGCGGATCGAGTCGACGGTGATCGCCCTCGACCCTGCGATGAAGATCATCGCCCCGGTACGCGGCTGGCAGATGGGGCGCGAAGAGGAGATCGCCTATGCGCGCGAGCACGGGATTCCGGTCAAGGGCGGCACCGAGGCGCCGCCCTACTCGATCGACGACAACCTGTGGGGGCGCTCCTCGGAGGGCGGCGCGATCGAGGACCTCGACGAGCCGCCGCGCGACGACGTCTTCGAGCTGGTGACGCGCCCAGAGGAGGCACCGGACGAGTCACAGGACGTGGTCGTCGGCTTCGAGCGCGGCGTGCCGGTGTCCCTCGACGGCGAGCGGCTTGGCCTGGTGGAGCTGCTCGAGCGCGCCGGAGAGGTCGGCGCCCGCCACGGCGTGGGTATCGTCGATCACATCGAGGACCGCATCGTCGGGCTCAAGGTGCGCGACCTCTACGAGGTACCGGCGGCGGCGATCGTCCTCACCGCGCACAAGGAGCTGGAGAAGCTCGTGGGCACGATCCATCAGAACAACTTCAAGCCACAGCTCGATGCCCACTGGGCCTATTTGGTCTACGCCGGTCTGTGGTACGAGCCCCTGGTGTCAGACCTGAACGCGCTGATGGACTCGGTCAACGAGCAGATCACCGGGGAGATCACGATGCGGCTCTACAAGGGCTCGGCCCGCGCCGTGGCCCGGCGCTCGCCCAACGCGCTCTACGATCCGGCCCTGGCCGGCTTCGGCGAGTCGGGTGGCCTGTTCTCCCAGCAGGCCAGCCCGGGCTTCATCGAACTGTGGTCCCTGCAGTCGAGGATGGCTTACAACGTGCGGAAACGGGGAAGCGAGGAGACATGATGTTCAAGGGCTACACCCTGCTCGGCTGGTTGACGTGGCAAGGCATCCGCGCCGTCGCGAAGCGCAAGCTGGGCCAGAACAAGGTCAAGCTGGGCGCAGGCGCCACCGTGCTGCTCGCGCTGGTGGCCGCCCTCGTGGCCGCCTGGGCCACGGGCGACGACGACAGCAGCTAGCGAGCCGGATCGGCGGGCGGGCGGCTGCGCTCGGGCGCCCGCTCCGGTGCGGGCTCCCGCGAATCGGCGGCCGCCAGCTCTCCGGGCGCAGGTGCGGGCTTGGCCCGGCGCTCCGCCTTGCGCTCGCGCCGGCTTCGCCGCGGCTTGTCCTCTTTCTTGAAGCGGGTCCCGATCGTGACCAAGAGGTGCAGGACGCCGAGCGCGATGAAGAAGGCGGTGGGCGCGGTCTCGTCGGAGAATCCGGCGATGAACGGCATGGCGATCAGCACGCCGGCGAGCACGTAGTCGAGCACCACGTGTGCCGCCAGGGGCACGTAGTTGATGAGGCTGGTCGGACCCTCGGTGGCGGCGGCCAGGAACAGCACCACGAGGCCCGCGAGGATGGCCACTGCGACCGCGGCGCCAGACTCGAAGCTGAGCAGGAACGGAGAGACGATCAGGAGCACGCCGGCGGCGTACTCGATGAAGCCGTGAACGAAGCGGGGGATCGGCCCTTCCTTGAGCATGTAGGGGTTATACCCGCCCCACCACCCGGCAGTCCGCAAGCTGCGTGGATTGGGCGCCCACTGACCATCCCTGCCAGCCTGAGTCGTCGGCCCCCGACCGTATAGTCGATCGCCGATGTCGTTCGCGCATCTCCACGTCCACTCCGAGTACTCGGTGCTCGACGGCGCCTGCCGGATAGAGGCGCTGGCCGAGCGTGCCGCCGCGCACGATCAGCCGGCCCTCGGGCTCACCGATCACGGTGTGATGAACGGTGCCGTGGAGCACTACAAGGCCTGCCGAAAGCACGGAATCAAGCCGATCCTCGGGCTCGAGGCCTATTTCGTGGACGACCGTGCCACCGAGGCCGTGCGCTATGAGCGCAACCACCTCACCCTGCTGGCGGCCAGCGACCAGGGCTTCCGCAATCTGGTCAAGCTCAGCTCGGCGGGCTATCTCGAGGGCTACCGCCGCGGCAAGGCCAACGTCGACCTCGAGCTGCTGTCGCGCCACTCCGAGGGCGTGCTGGCGCTCACCGGCTGCCTGCAGTCACGCATCTGCCGCCGCCTCGTGGACGGCTCGCCGGCCGAGGCCCGGTCCCACGCCGACGCCCTGATGCAGGTGTTCGGCGCCGACAACGTCTTCTTCGAGGTCCAGAAGAACGGCGTGGCCGATCAGGAGCGCGCCAACGTGGGCATCGCCGAGATCGCCCGCGACGTCGGTCGCCCCCTGGTGGCCACGGGCGACGTGCACTACCTCCGCCGCGAGGACTACGACAACCACCGCGCGCTGCTCTGCGTGCAGACCAAGAGCACCCTGGCGCAGCCGAAGCTGTCCTTCGACACCAACGAGTTCTTCCTGAAGAGCACGGGCGAGATGGCCGAGGACTTCGGGGAGTGGCCGGAGGCGCTCGCCACCAGCCTCGAGATCGCCGACCGCTGCCAGGTCGAGATCGAGCTGGGCAAGCTGCTGATCCCGCGCTTTCCCACGCCGGAGGGGGACGCGGAGGCGGACTATCTGCGCCGGATGGCTCACGCCGGCCTGCGCAAGCGCTACGGCGATCCGCCCCCGGCCGAGGCGGTCGAGCGGCTGGAGATGGAGCTCGAGGTGATCGAGCGGATGGGCTTCTCGGCCTACTTCCTGATCGTCTGGGACTTCGTGAAGTTCGCCAAGGACTCGGGCATCTCCGTGGGCCCGGGGCGCGGCTCGGCGGCGGGCTCGCTCGTGTCCTACTCGCTCAACATCACCGAGGTCGACCCGCTGGCCTACGGCCTGCTGTTCGAGCGCTTCCTCAACCCGGAGCGGGTCTCGATGCCGGACATCGACATCGACTTCTCGGTCAAGGGACGCGCCCGCGTGATGCGCTACGTGGAGGAGAAGTACGGCAAGGACTCGGTGGCCCAGATCGTGACCTTCGGCAAGATGCTGCCGCGCAACGCCACCCGCGATGCCGCGCGTGTCCTGGGCCTCGACTACGGCACCGGGGACCGGCTGGCCAAGCTGATCCCGGAGCCGGTGATGGGCCGCACCAAGTCGTTCGACGAGTACCTCTCCGAGGAGCCTGAGCTGCGCCGGGCCTACGACTCCGAGCCCGAGTCGCGCCAGATCATCGACACCGCCAAGGGCCTCGAGGGGATCGTGCGCAACGCGGGCATCCACGCCGCCGCGGTGGTGATCGCCGACCGCCCGCTCACCGACATCGTGCCCGTGCAGCTGATGGAGGACCGCGGCGCCGCGGCCCCCGATGGGGGCCGCTCCTACAAGGTGGTCACCCAGTACTCGATGAAGCCGATCGAGGAGATCGGCCTGCTCAAGATGGACTTCCTCGGCCTGCGCAACCTCGACGTGATCGAGGACTGCCTGGCCATCATCGAGGAGGCCACCGGCGAGCGCCCGGACATGGCCTCGCTGCCGCTCGACGACGTCAAGACCTTCGAGATGATGGCGCGGGGCGAATCGGTCGGCGTCTTCCAGTTCGAGTCCGACGGCATGCGCGACGCCCTGCGCAAGGTCAAGCCCACCGAGTTCGAGGACCTGGTGGCGCTCAACGCCCTCTACCGGCCGGGGGCGATGCGTCATATCGACACCTATGCGCGCAACAAGCGCAACCCGGAGATCGTCACCTATCTCGACGAGCGCCTGCGCCCGATCACCGAGGCCACCTACTCGGTGATCCTCTACCAGGAGCAGTCGATGCAGATCGCCAAGTCGATCGCCGGCTTCTCCGGGGCCGAGGCGGACGACCTGCGCAAGGCCATCGGCAAGAAGAATCGCGCGGCGATGGAGGCCCTGCGCGAGCGCTTCTTCGAGGGCGCCCGGGCCAGCGGCACCCAGGAGAGCGTGATCCAGCAGCTGTGGGCGGTCAACGAGGCGGCCGCCGACTACTCCTTCAATCGCTCGCACGCCGCCTGCTACGGCCTGGTCGGCTACCGGACCGCCTGGCTGAAGGCCAACTATCCGGCCGAGTACATGGCCGCCCTCATCTCCTCGGTCATGTCGACCAAGGACAAGGTGCCCTTCTTCGTGGCCCAGTGCGAGGACATGGGCATAGAGGTGCTGCCGCCGGACGTGAACATGTCGGGACACGACTTCAAGGTCGTGGAGGGCAACATCCGCTTCGGGCTCGACGCCGTCAAGGGCCTCGGCTACTCGGCGGTGGAGGCCATCATCCGCGCGCGCGAGGAGGACGGGCCGTTCACCTCGGTGTGGGACTTCTGCCGGCGGGTGGACTGCCAGGCGGTGAACAAGAAGGCCAGCGAGTCGCTGGTCAAGTGCGGCGCCATGGACTCGCTTCCGGGCACGCGCACCGGGATGATGCACGTGCTCCCCAACGCCCAGTCGGCGGGCATTCAGACTCAGCAGGACGCGCAGCGCGGGCAGGGCTCGTTCTTCGACCTGGACGGCGCCGGGGAGGGGGTCGGCCCCGAGCCCGAGCTGCCGGTGCCCGAGCTGCCCGACGAGCGCGAGGACCTGAACACGTGGGAGAAGGAGACCCTCGGGCTGTTCCTGTCCTCCCATCCGCTGAAGGCTGTGCGGCCGGCCCTGCGCACGAAGGTGGACTGCTCTCTGGCCGACCTGCCCCAGAAGAAGGACGGCGAGCTGGTCACCGTGGGCGGCATGATCGCCGAGTGCAAGCGCATCCGCACCAAGAAGGGCGACCCGATGATGTTCGCCACCCTCGACGACCTCGAGGGACAGGTGGAGATGCTCGTGTTCAACTCGGCCTACTCCGCCAACGCCGAAAAGGTGGACGTGGACCGCATCGTGCTGGTGCGAGGCCGGGTCGACCACAAGGAGGCGGGCGAGATCAAGCTGATCGCCCAGGACGTGGAGGCCTTCGAGCCGACGCAGGAGGAGGTGCTCCGCGCGGCGGAGGAGATCGCCGCCGAGCCGGTGATCCGGCGCCTCACCCTCCACGTCTCGCCCGGGGTGCCCGACAGCTTCCTGGAAGAGCTGCGCGAGGTGGTGGGCCACCACCCCGGCGAGCACGAGCTGCTGCTGGCCGTGGGCGAGCGGCGCCTGCTGCTGGGCAACGGCTGGCGCGTGTCCGCCGACGCCACCTGCCGGGCCGAGCTGGCGGGGCTCTCGGGCTCTGCCCGAATCGCCTCCTAGACCCCACAGGAATAACCCGGAACCCGAGGAGGTCTAACTCCTCGATGCTCTCGCTCGCACCGGTGTGGGCGAGCAGCCGGAGGAACGCACGAAGCGCGACTTCGAGGACGTGGAGATCACCGACATCAAGGTCAACGAGCGCCAGCTGACCGCCACCGTCAAGATCAACGGCCAGCGCAACGTGCTCACCAAGATCCGCGATCAATGGCTGTTCGGTTAGGCCAGCTCACCTCACCTATGTCGCCGGCGGCACGACGCACAGCTCTGGCCGGTCGGGGCTGTTCAAACTTCGTCGCAGTGAGATGAACGCCACGGCGCCCACGAGCAGCGGCAGCCAGAAGAGGATCACGCGGTATACGAGTACCGCGGCGGTCGTGGCCGCAGCGGGGACCCCGTACACGATCAGAGTGCCGATAAGCCCGCCGTCGATTCCTCCGAGGCCGCCGGGCAGCGGCAGCAGCCCACCGAGCTGCCCGATCAGGTAGCCCATCAAGATCACCGTGATCGGGGGCGAGACGTCGAAGGCCTGGAACGTGGCCCACAGAACGGCGTTGTCGAACGCCCAATAGCCGAGTGCGCCGGCGATCACGAGCAGATTTCGCGAGCGTACGATCTGTACCGCCTCCGCTGTGCCGCCCACCAGCGCTTTACGCACACTCCTCAGCGCCTTGCGCAGCCTCCCCGCGTCAGCCGAGACCGGCGCGCCGACGCCGAGCCGCGGCACCACGAGCACCGCTGCTATCACCAGCACGGCACCCGCTGCCGGGGCTGCCGTCAGCCACAGCGACAGGTCCGGCCCAAGCAGGCCCAGCGCCATGACGGTGCCGAGCACCGCCACGGCGATGAAGTTCACCGAGCTCTTGATGAGGAAGAAGGCCACCGAGCGGCTCGCGATCCGCTCCGCAGGCATGCCCCCCTCGCTCAGGATCCAGGCGCCCAGGGCGAGCCCCCCGGCCCCGCTGGCAGGCACGATCGAGCCCGCCGCCAGCTCTGACAAGCCGATCTCCCAGCTGGTGCGCCACGGCATCCGGGGGCAGAAGATGGGCCGGAACAAGAACACGTAGGACACACACGACAAGGCCTCGAAGACCACCGCCAGGGCCACCCACTCGGGCTGGGCTTCGGTCAACAGGTCGCGGACCTCCCCGAGCCCGGGCGCTAACAGCAGCACCAGACCGACCACCGCAAGCGCCGCGACGATCTGGAGCGTGCGCTTCGCGATCCGGCGGGGCTCAAACTCGTCGGGCATCGTGACGCCCGGCGTTCGGTCGAGGGGCTCGACACGGAAGCGTCGCCCGTCGGCTGTCCTCACCTCATCCAGAGCCATCGAGTCTCGCAGCCCCGGCCGCCGTCGAGCCTCGACTTCGGCCCGACACGGGTCTAGTCTCAACCGCTAGATGCTCTGGGCAATCATCGGGATCGCAGTGGTGGTGCTTGTACTCGTCGTCGTCGTGGTGTGGTCGTCCAGAACGACCCCTAACGACGAGGACACACGGGCGCGAGACTCAGTCGGCGCTTCGGGACGAGTGGACCCCTGACGACGCTAGGTAGGCACTGCCATACTCGCCGCCGTGGGTGCCCGCGGGCTGATCGTCGATGTCGGGATGCATACCGGCCGCGACGCGGAGTTCTACCTGCGTAAGGGCTTCGAGGTGGTCGCCATCGAAGCGGACGTCGACCTGGCACGGGCGGCGTCCGAGCGCTTGACCGAGTGGATCGAGTCAGGCCAACTGACGATTCGCGAGGTGGCGATCGCGCCCCACGACGGCGAGGTTCGCTTCTTCGCCAACCCCGGCCACGACGACTGGGGGACGATCAGCGAGGAGTTGGTGCATCGCAACGAGCGCCACGGCCAGCCCAGCGAGGCGCGCGTCGTGCCCGCCATGCGCTTCGAGCGGGTGCTAAGGGAGCTCGGGCGGGTCCCGTACTACGTGAAGATCGACATCGAGGGTGCTGACCAGCTGTGCCTCGACGCGCTGGCCTCGTGCGAGCGTCGGCCCCCGTACGTCTCGGTCGAGACCTCGCTCGACAGCCGTCGAGAGTCCGAGCATCAGTTCACGACCCTGCACGACCTCGGCTACGACGCTTTCAAGATTGTTAACCAGAGGCTCAATGCCCACTACACCTGCCCGGACCCGCCGCGCGAAGGGGAGTTCGTGGAGGTGCGCTTCGACACGCTGATGAGTGGCCCCTTCGGTGAGGAGACGCCCGGGTCGTGGCTGTCGTTCGACAGGGCGTGGCGGCGCTACCGCGCCATCCTGGCCGAGCAGCGCGTGTTCGGGATCTCCGGCCTGCTGGCGACGACGCCGCTGGCCCGCGTCTACTCGGGTGCGCGCCGACGGCTGCTGGGTGCGCCGGTTGGTTGGTATGACCTCCATGCCCGCCACGCCGACGCCGGGCGCTAGAGCTTCAGGAAGCCACCTACAACAGAATCGCCGCGGCGCCCGCAAGCCACGCGAGCGCCAGCAGTGTTCCCACGATCCCCAGCACGTGGCCGGCGCCGGCGGCACCTCGCGCGCGGGTGGTCGAGCGTCTCGCCTCGCGCCCAAGGCCCCAGGCGCTCACGGACAGGGGGAGCGAGACGATGGAGAGCAGACCGAGCGACATCGCGAACACGCAGATACCGAGCGCGCCCAGCAGAAGAGAGCCCACCGCGGTCCCGACGCCGGCGGGTCGAGCGGGGGTGAGAGGGCGGTCTCCGGGCAGCCAGCGCAGGGCCCGCCACAGGTCCTGGGAGTAGCGCGCGGCCCAGGCCTCGCCCACCCTCTCCTCGAACTCCTCGCCGGTCAGCCGTCCGCTCAGCCAGTGGCCGCGCAGGAGCCCGACGGTGTACTCGCGTTCACGATCAGATACGAGCAGCGCGTTCACGTTGCCACCGCATGGTAGAAGCTCCTTGCGGCCGTCGCAGCACTACACTGGCCGGGTGCAACCGCTCCCCGCTCGCCACGCGAACGAGCTCCACGAGTGCCGGCGCTGCTGCTCATTCTGCGACCGGGTCGTTCATCCCTCGGGCTGCATCGCGTCGGGCTGCCAGTTCCTCTACCTCTACGACGACGAGGCCACGGGCCGCCGCTTCATGGGCTGCATGCACAAGGTCTTCCGCGGCGAGATCGACCGCGAGCTGTTCGAGCAGGCCGAGCGGTCGCGACAGGGCTTCGGCGGGGTCAAGATGACCGGCATGCCACTGCCCCAGTGCCGGGCGAGCGTCGAGCGCGCCTACGACGGCTACTCGGAGGCCTTCGAGTGCGTGAACCCGGAGTTTTTCAACAAGCCTTCGCTGGATGACGTAGATCCGGCATTTGACTTGCGCGACGAGCTCTAGCTCCGCCGTCTCGCACGCTGCAAACCTTCGCGTGGCGGCGTCCTCGGTCGGCCGCGTGCAGAGCACTGCGGCCTCCCTGCGTCCTGGCCACGCTCGGTTTTCGCGGCGAGACGGCGGAGCTCTGGACTTCTTGCGGCGGGCGCGCGAGCGCAGCCCGGTGCGGCGCAGCTCCCTCATGCGGTCCACGTCCTCTTTGGCCACGCCCTTGCCCGCCTTGCCGGGGCCCTCGAACAGCACGGGCAGCTTCTCGAAGCGCGGCTGTGAGAGAAAGGCCGCGCAACCGCGGGGGCCGATCTCGCCATCGCCCGGTGGGGCGTGGCGGTCGCGGTTGGAGCCGAGCGGAGTCTGCGAGTCGTTCAGGTGAAGGCAGCGCAGCCGGCGCTTGCCCACGGTCTTCAGGCCTCGGTCGAGCACGTCGTCGAGCCCGTCGGCCGTGGTGATGTCGAAGCCCGAGGCGAGCATGTGGCAGGAGTCGAGGCACAGGCCGATGCGCTTGTCCCCGCCGGAGCGGTCGACGATCTCGCGCAGCTCCTCGAACGAGCGTCCGATCGTGTTGCCCGCTCCGGCAGTGTTCTCGAGCAGAAGCCGGCAGCGGTCGGAGTCCCCGAGCGCCTGCTCGAGCATCTTGCCGACCCGGCCGAGGGCCTCGTCGGCGGGCTCGCCCACGGTCGAGCCCGGGTGCAGCACCACGCCGTCGGCATCGATCGCGTCCCCCATCTGCAGCGCGTGCACGAGCGACGCCCTGGACTTGGCGCGCATATCGCGGTCCTTCGTCGCCGGGTTGATGAGGTAGACGGCGTGAATCGTGACCGACTGGATCGGCCCGTCCCGCATCAGCTCGAGAAACTCCGCGATGTCGTCGTCCTTCCAACGCGTCGGGCGCCACTGGCGCGGCGACTGGTTGAACACCTGTATCGCGTCGCAGCCCCGCTCCATCCCGCGCTGGTGCGCCTGCACCAGCCCGCCCGCCGTGGAAACATGAGCGCCGATGAGCATGAGAGTCCGCTTCGCACCTAGCCCGACAGGCGTGCTGCACATCGGCGGCGCGAGGACGGCACTGTACAACTGGCTGCTCGCGCGCGGATCGGGTGGCGCGTTCGTGCTGCGCATCGAGGACACCGACCGCGAGCGCTCCACGCCGGAGAACGTGGAGCAGATCCTCGATGCCCTGCGCTGGCTCGAGCTCGACTGGGACGAGGGACCCCTGTCCCAGGCGGAACGCCGCCCCGAGCACACGGCGGCCATTCAGCAGCTGGTGGACGCGGGCGCCGCCTACGAGGACGACGGCGCGATCCGCCTGCGGGTGCCCGATGAGGGGGAGACCGTGGTGCACGACGCCATCCGCGGCGACATCACCTTCCCGCACTCGGCCATCCAGGACTTCGTGATCCGGCGCTCCGACGGCAGTCCGCTCTACAACCTCGCGGTGGCGGTGGACGATCGCGACATGGAGATCAGCCACGTGGTGCGCGGCGACGATCACATCTCCAACACTCCTCGCCAGGTGATGATCCTGCGCGCACTGGGCGCCGAGCCGCCCCTGTACGCCCACCTCCCGCTGCTGCACGGCCCCGACGGCAAGAAGCTCTCGAAGCGCCACGGGGCGGCGTCGGTGCAGGAGCTGCGCGACGCCGGCTACCTGCCGGAGGCCGTGCGCAACTACGTGTCGCTGCTGGGCTGGGGCTACGACGAGTCGACCACCTTCATGACCACCCCCGAGCTGGTGGAGCGCTTCGACCTGGCGCGCGTCTCGAAGAACCCGGCGGTGTTCGACGAGCAGAAGCTGCGCTGGATGAACGGCCGCTACCTGCGCGAGCTCGACCCCGAGGACCTGCGAGGGCGCCTCGAGAGCCTCAGCGGCCGGGAGGTGCCGCCGGCGGCGGTGGCGATCTCGCAGGAGAAGATGCAGACGCTCAGCGACTTCTGGCCGCTGGCGGGCTTCCTGCTCGAGCGGCCGGCGACCTACGACGAGAAGGCGTGGCGCAAGGTGATGTCGGACGGTGCCCCGGAGAGGCTGCGGGCCGCCCGGGACGCGCTGCAGGCGGCGGAGGAGCCGTTCGGCGTCGAGCACGTGGAGACCGCGCTACGGGAGCTGGTCGACCGCCTGGAGGTGAAGCCCAAGGAGGTGTTTCAGCCGATCCGCGTGGCCCTGACGGGTACCACCGTGTCGCCCGGGATCTTCGAGTCGGTGGCCGCGCTGGGCCGGAGCGAGACGTTGGCGCGCATCGACGCTGCACTCGAGCACGCCGAATAGGGCTAAACCTTCGACACCCGGCTGCCGATAGGCAGGGTGACAACGCCCATGGAAGCAGCCCTCTCACAATCTCCCGCGCGCCCCAGAAGCGCCCCTCGTCGACACAACGAGGGCCACGGTCGCCGGCTGACCGCCGCCTTCGAGGCGCTCGAGGCCTTCCCGGCACTGGCCGAGTCGCGCAACCGCGTGCTGCGGGTGGTGCGCGAGGAGCGTGCCTCCACCGGCGAGGTCGTGGCCGCGGTGGAGTCCGACGTCGCGCTGGTGATCACCGTCCTGCGCATCGCCAACCGCACGGCCCAGCGCAAGCGTGGCAAGATCGCCGGCATCCCCGACGCCGTGGAGATCCTCACGCCGGAGGGCGTAGAGACACTCGCCGCGCGCGCCGCCACCTTCGACTTCTTCGAGCGCACCCCGGGCTGGGACATCATGCCCGAGCGCTTTCGCCTGCACGCCGTGGCCACCCAGGCGGCGGCCGATCGGCTGGCCCGTGAGCTCGAGTACGACGACCGCGATCCGCTGCTGTGCTCGGCGCTGCTTCACGACATCGGCAAGCTCGTTCTCAGCCACGCCTACCCGGGCTATCCCGGACAGGTCCACCTCACGGCGCGCACCCCCGAGGAGCGGCTCCACCGCGAGCGCCTCGAGCTGGGTGTCGACCACGCTCTGGTCGGAGGCGTGCTGGCCCGTCGCTGGGCGCTGCCCAACCGCCTGGCCACCGCCATTGAGCGCCACCACGCCGACGATGCCGAGGGCGAGGCTGCCCTGGTACGCCTGGCCGACATGCTGGCCCACTACGGCCACGCCCAGCCGGTCAACCCGAAGGCGCTCCTTCAGGCCGCGCGTGCGGTGGGCATGTCCACCGAGCAGCTGCGCTCGGTCATGTACGAGCTTCCTCAGGGCAACGGCAACGCCAAGCGCCACGTGGACCCCTGCCCCCTCTCCACGCGGGAGGTCGAGGTGCTCAAGCGCCTGGCCGAGGGCAAGGTCTACAAGCAGATCGCCCACGAGCTCGAACTGTCGACCAGCACCGTGCGGACTCATCTGCACAACACCTACGCCAAGCTCGGCGCGGTCGACCGCGCCCAGGCCGTGCTGATCGCCACCGAGCACGGCTGGATCTAGAAAGAGCTCCCGCTCAGCCGCTCCGCAGCCGGTCGAGGTTGCGGTACTGCAGCTGCATCCGGCGATTGTCACGCAGCCGCCCCTCGTTGCGCTCGAGAAACTCCCAGTACCCGCGGGTGAACGGGCAGGCGTCGTCGCCCTCGCGTTTCGCGGGGTCGAAGCGACACTCCTTACAGAAGTCCGACATGCGGTCGATGTAGCGACCGCTGGCCGCGTACGGCTTGGTCATCATGCGGCCACCGTCGCCGTACGTGGCCATCCCGACCGCGTTGGGCCCCATCACCCACTCGTAGCCGTCGATGAACGCGTGATGGAACCAGTCGAAGGCCTCGCGGGGCTGCACACCGTGCAGCAGCAGCAGGTTCCCGAACACCATCAGCCGCACGATGTGGTGGGCGTAGGCGGTCTCGCGCAGCCCGGCCACCGAGTCGGCCACGCAGCGCATGTCTGTGTCGCCCGTCCACAGGTAGTCGGGGAGCCGGCGGCGCGCGTTCAGGGCGTTCATGGAGCGCCAGTCGGCGGCGTGCAGCCAGTACATGCCCCACACGTACTCGCGCCAGCCGATCACCTGGCGGACGAAGCCCTCGGTGGCGGCGATCGGGGCGTCTCCCTCGCGGTAGGCGCGCTCCGCGGCCTCGGCCACCTCGAGGGGTCCGATCAGGCCCAGGTTGAGCGACGAGGACAGGTGCGCGTGCCACATGAAGCGCTCGCCGTGGAGCATCGCGTCCTGCCAGCGCCCGAAGTCGGGGAGCCTGTCCTCGATGAAGCGCCCGAGCGCGCGACGCGCCTGATCGTGGGTGGCCGGCCACAGCCGCGGCCCGTCCTCGCCGAAGCTGTCGAGGCGCATCCGGTCGAGATCGCGGCGGACCGCGTCGTCGATCTCGTCCTCGCGCGGCTGGTAGGGACGCGGCGCGCGCCGGTCGCGGGGCGGCGGCTCGCGGTTCTCCTGATCGAAGTTCCAGCGCCCCCCCGCGGGCTCGTCGCCGTCCATGAGCAGGTCGAAGCGCCGGCGCTGCTCGCGGTAGAAGTCCTCCATCACCAGCCGCTTTCGCCCCTCGGCCCACGCGCGGAAGTCGTCCGGATGGGTGAGGAAGAGGCTGCCGCGCACGAGCTCGACTCGATCCAGACTGCCGAGCGCGCGCCCGCCGGCGCTCGAGGGGTCGAGCAGGCGCACGCTCTTCGGGCGGGCGCGGCGGATGTGGCGGCGCAGGCCCGCGCCAAGGCTCTTGGCGCGCACGTAGTCCACCTCCACGCCGCGCTCCTCGAGCTCGGCGGCGAAGTGGCGCATGGCGGAGAGCACCAGGTGGAGCTTCTGCCGGTGCCAGGGGGCGCTGCGCAATCTGGCTTCGGACTCAACGAGCAGCACGCGATCGGCGCCGTCGAGGGCGGGATTTCGGTGGCTGAGCTGATCGCCGAGGATCCAGGCGGTTGAGCCGGGCATGGAAGAGATACGGTCAAGCAGTGGCCACCGAGCAGAAAGTGACCTTCTGTCGCATCTGCGAGCCGCTCTGCGGGATGGTGGCCACGGTGGAGGACGGGCGCGTGGTCAAGCTCCGGCCCGACCCCGACCATCCGCTCTCGAAGGGCTACGCCTGCCCCAAGGGGATCGCGATGGCCGACGTCCAGAACGATCCCGATCGCGTGACCCATCCGCTGCGCCGCACGCGCGAGGGCGAGTTCGAGCGGGTCTCCTGGGAGGCGGCACTGGGAGACATCGCGGGCCGGCTCGCGCGCGTGCCGGGCACCGGTGTCGGCTGGTACATGGGGAACCCGGGCGCGTTCTCCTACTCCCACACGCTCTGGGTCAAGGGCTTCCTCGACGGGCTCGGCTCGCCTCACTACTACACGGCCGGCTCCCAGGACGTGAACAACCGCTTCGCCGCCAGCGCGCTGCTCTACGGCTCGCCTCTGCTCGTGCCCATCCCCGATCTGAAGCGCACCCGCCTCCTGCTGATGGTTGGCGCCAACCCGCTGGTCTCGCACGGCTCGGTGCTCTCGGCGCCGCGGGTGCGCGAGCAGCTCCTGGAGGTCGAGCGGGTGGTGGTGGTCGATCCGCGCCGCACCGAGACCGCCCGGCAGTTCGAGCATCTGCCCATCCGGCCGGACACGGACGCCCTGATGCTCTTGTCGCTGCTGTGCGTCGTCTTCGAAGAGGAGCTGGCGGACCGGCTGTTCATCGAGCGCTTCGCCCACGGGGCGGCCGAGCTCGAGCGCCTGGCCCGGGCCCATCCGCCCGAGACGACCGAGTCCCAGACGGGCATTCCCGCGGAACGCCTGCGAGAGCTGGCGCGCGACTTCGCCGCGACCGACGGCGCGGCCGCCTACGGGCGCACGGGCTCCTGCCTCGGGCGGTTCGGCACGCTGGTCGCGTTCCTGCTCGACGCCCTCAACGCGGTCACCGGCAACCTGGACCGGCCGGGCGGAGCGGTATTCGGGCACGCGCCGATACCGCTGGACGACATCGGCGAGCAGGTGGGCGCCGACACGTACGGCAAGCTCCGCTCCCGGGTGGGCGGCTTCCCGGACGTGATCGGCAACCTGCCCGCGTCGCTGCTGTCTCAGGAGATCGAGACGCCGGGAGAAGGACAGATCCGCGCGCTGTTCGTCTCTGCGGGCAATCCCGTCCTCTCCGTCCCTGACGGCGAGGCGCTGGAGCGGGCGTTCGGCGGGCTCGAGTTGTTCGTGTCGCTCGACCTGTACGTCAACGAGACCAACCGCCACGCCGACTACATCCTGCCCACCACGACCTTCTACGAGCGCGAGGACCTGCCGATCGCGCTCATGGGCTTCTTCACGACTCCGTTCGTGCAGTTCACCGACGCCGTGGCCGAGCCGCCCGGCGAGTGCCGCCAGGAGTGGGCGATCGTCGACGACCTCTCCCGCCGGATCGGCGTGGCGCCGTACAGCGCCGCCCCGCTGCGACGGCTGGCGCAGCTCGGTCTGCGGCTGCGGCCCGAGCAGCTGGCCGACGTCCTGCTGCGGATGGGGCCGGACGGCGACCGCTTCGGTCTGCGCCGTGGAGGGCTGAGCCTCAAGAAGCTGCGCGCCAATCCCCACGGCATCGTGCTCGGCGAGCACGTGATCACCGGGGTGCTCCAGGACAAGCTGCGCACACCGGCCAAGCGCGTTCGCCTGGCGCCTCCGGAGATCCGCGCTGAGGTCGAGCGCCTGGCGGCGGCCGGTGACGGCGAGCAGCAGGAATTCCCCCTGCGCCTGATCGGGCTCCGTGAGCTGCGCTCCCACAATTCGTGGATGCACAACTCTCCGCTGCTCATGCGGGGCGGGCGGGTGCAGGCGCTGCGAATCCATCCCGACGACGCCGACGCCAACGGCTTGGAGGACGGCGTCTCGGCACAGCTCGAGTCCAAGGACGGCCGTGTGACGGTGCCGGTGATGGTCACCGACGAGCTCACGCCGGGCACGGTCGCGCTGCCCCACGGCTGGGGCCATCGCGGTGGCTGGCAGCTGGCGAACCGCCATGCGGGTGCCAACGTCAACCTGCTCGCCGGCGCACGCCCTGCCGACCTCGAGCCACTCGCGGGAATGGCCTTCCTGAACGGCATCCCGGTCCGCGTGGCGCCAGCGGCCGCCCAGCCCTAGCGCTGAAGCGGCACCCGCACCAGCACGCGGGTTCCCTGCTCGGAGGTCTCGATGTCGAGTTGACCGTCGAGCAGCTCCGCCCGCTCGCGCATGGTGGTAAGGCCGAGATGGCCTGGATCGGGACCCGCGAGCGGCTCTCCGTTGGCAAATCCTCTCCCGTTGTCGGTCACGCGCAGCTCCACCAGACGGCTGACGGTCCGGAGATCGATGGCCACCTGGTTCGCGTTCGCGTGGCGCCCGGCGTTCACCACCGCCTCCTGAACGATGCGAAACAGTTCTCCGGACACCTCGGGTGACAGCTCGGCGCGCTCGATCTCGATGGTGGCCTCGACCTCGAAGCTGTAGCGACGCCTCCACACCTCCATGCAGTTCTCCACCGCGCTCGCCAGGCTCAGCTCCTGAAAGGCGTAGGGACCGAGGTCGACGATCTCGTCGCGCAGGAGGCGAACGTTGCGGGCGGTGAGCTCGCGTGCTTCGGAGATGAGCCCGGCGCTCTCGTCGGCCCTGCCCTCGCTGGTGGCGCGCTCGGCCGCGGACAGGATCAGGTCGAGGGCGATCAGCTCCTGCACCGCGCCGTCGTGCAGCGACTCCGCCACCCGCCGGCGCACTTCGTTCTCGGACCGCAGCGTGCGTCGCGACAGGCCGCGCGCCCGCAGGCGCGACGTGGACTCGGAGGTCCGCAGCACGCCGACCACCAGAGCCGTGGCGAGGGTGGCGAGCACGAACGCCACCTCTTCGAGGGCCAGGATGGTGCCCGTGACCGGCTGATCACCCCGCAGCCGCGAGGCGACCACCAGGCTCAACGAGCCGAGAGCGGCGACCAGCAGGCCGCGGCGCTCACCCTGGAAGTGGGCGTGAGCGGCCACGAGCGCCAACGCCGCCAGGCGAACCGCCCCCTGCGTCTCGGGCGCCACCAGCACGAGCAGCACGAGCAGGGCGAAGTCCACCGCCGGAACGATCGGACTGAGCGCCACGCAGGGAACGCGGCGAGCTCGCACGTACACCCCAACGGTCCAGGGGAGCCCCAGCCCGCCGAGCACCAGGGCCGCCTCCAGGTCATCGGGCAACCCGAGCGCGAGCACCGTGACCAGGGCCACCAGCACTACGGCCACTCGCGTGGCCGCGAACACCTTTACGGCGCCGTCGGAGTCGATCGGGAGCGGCTGCAGCATCAGGCCACCGTGCGCCGGCGAAGTCCCAGGCGCAGCCGCAGAGCGGCAACGCCGGCGCCGGCCGAATCGATCACCCAGTCGAGCGGCGCGCCGTGACGACCCTCGACGAAGACCTGGTGCAGCTCGTCGGTGGCGGCGTAGCCGCTCGAGATGAGGAAGGCCACCAGAGCCGCCCGGGGTGCGCCCAGGTCGGGTTCGAACACGCGCCACCACAGCCAGCACAGGAGCGCGTACTCGCAGAAGTGAATGATCTTCCGGCCGATCAGATCGATCGTCCCGAGCCCGGAGTCGAGGTCGGGCTGGGCGGAGAGGACGAAGATGAGGCCCATCAGCGCCAGGGGCGGAATCAGCAGCATCAAGCGCCGGTGAGACGGCATCCCCATAGCCTAGAGTCGCTGCCGTGCTGGTGATCACCACCAAGTCGCCCTACGCCGTCCGGGCGCTCGCAGAGCTGGCCCGCCGCGGCAATGCGGCTCCCGTGCCGATCGGCGAGATCGCCCGGGCGCGCGACATCCCGGTGCAGTTCCTGGAGGGGCTGTTCGCCACTCTCAGACGCGCGGGCGTGCTCCAGTCACAGCGAGGCGTGAAGGGCGGCTACTCGTTCGCCCGGCCTCCGGCGGAGATCAGCGTGCTCGAGGTGGTGGAGTTGCTCGAGGGCGAGCTCGGCACGGACGCCGCGGCGTCGGGACCCGTGTGGAGCGAGGCCGTCGAAGCGGTGAGGAACGTGTTGGCCGCCTCGACGATTGCCGAGGTGGCCGAGCGCGAGGCGCAGGCCACGGCCTCGCCGATGTACTACATC
>CAWGWC010000018.1:0-171093 GCA_963826165.1 uncultured Thermoleophilaceae bacterium
GCAGGCCTTCAGGGACGGCCAGTGGACCGCCCAGCCGGCCCTGGGAGCCTTCCAGCGCAAGGCGCGGCAGTTGCAGGGGTGCGTCAAGACGGTGCTGGGGATCTGCGAGTGAGGGCGCGGAAGACCATGAGCGAGCGGTGGTGCACCTCGCTGGCGCCCGCCTCGCGCCACTCCTGACGAAGGTGCGCGGACAGAGCCTCGTCGTGGGCAAACCCGCGCTCGGCGAACTTGGCGATCCAGTAGGCGCCGGGCTGCTCGTTGAGGTGATCCTTGCCGCCTGATCCGGGTGGCGCGGCGGTGATGAGCGCCGTCGGGGCGAGGACCGTCAGGAGGTCCGCGAACCGGTCGGCGCCCGTCTCGGGGAGATGCTCGGCCACCTCGGTCGAGACCACGAGGTCGGCGCGCGCGGCCGGCACCGGGTCGCGCAGGATGTCCAGCCGCGCGACCCGCAGGCCTCGCTCGCGGCAGCGGGCCAAGGACGCCTCGGCCAGGTCGTAGCCCGTGCAGGCGATCTCACGCCGCTCGAGGGCGAGCATCAGCGCACCGCTCCCGCAGCCGACGTCGATGACCGTGCTCGGCCCGAGCTCGCGCGCTATCGACTCGGCGATCGCCTCCGCCGACTCGAGCATGATCGGGTCGACCACCTCGTCGTAGTAGCGGCCGTCGTAGAGCTCGTCGGGCTGCGCCCGCTGAGCGAGACGGGAGACGATCCGCCGTCGCAGGCTGCGGACCGGCTGCGGCGCCCGCTCGTCCGCCCAGCGCCGCGCCGGCCCCGGAAGGATCCGATACATGCGATTGACGGTCCCGTACAGGCTCATGAGTCAGGAGGCCATCTCTCGCAAACGCGCCGGGGTGGGCACGAACGACGACCAGGGGGTGCGAGAGATCACCTTGTAGATGAACAGCGTGGCCACGAAGACGGTCGTGTACGAGACCGTGGACACGAGCGCGGCGGCGGTGATGCCCCCGCTGTCCAGGAAGAGCAGCAGTCCGATCACCGTGACCAGCGCGCCCAGGATCTGGGCGAACGTCGCCGTGAAGGGACGCCCGGCCGCGTAGATGCCCGCCGTCACGATCGACGCGCCGGCGAACAGCACCGCTCCCGGAAGCAGCAGCACGAGGGGCTCGGCGGCATCGCGGAAATCGTCGCCGTACACCAACCCGAGGAGCGGACGGCCGAGCACCGCCAGGACGATCGCCACGGCCGCCGCGATCAGGAGCGAGGCCCAGAGCGACGCGATCACCTTCGCCGGACCGCGCTCAGGGTGGCTGGCCGCGGCCGGGATCACGAGCCCGGCGAAGACGTTGGACAGGGTGTAGACGATCAGCGACAGGCTCGTGGCGACGGAGTAGAGACCGACGCTGGCCGCCACCACGAAGGCGGGCAAAATGGCGACGTCGAGCCGCGCGGTCACCTGGGTGGCCAGGGCCACGCCCTGGCCGCGTACGCCGTACCACAGGGAGCTCATCAGGAGAGGGAGATCCGGCCTGGCCACGCCCACCAGCCGGATCGCCCGAGCGAGGCCGGCGAACAGCGCGATGCCCGTGGCCACGGAGGCCCAGATGCACGCGGTCTCGACGGTGAGCGAGTCCAGGGCCCACAGCAGAGCCAGGCTGGCGGCGACCAGTGCCATGTGCGCGAAGCGGAGGCTGTTGTAGAAGAGGAAGTCCTGCCTCCCCAGCAGCACCCCCCAGGCCAGCTCCAGCGCCACCCCGAGGGGAATGGTGAACACGAACCAGCGGCCGATGGCGATCGCCTCCTCGCCGTCCGTGGCGAAGATCACGGGGAGCAGCGCATAGGTCACGGCGATCGCGGCGGCGCTGAGCGGCAGCAGGAGCAGGAGCCAGGAGCTGAACAGGCTGGGCCCGTCCTCGGGCCGCCTCGCGATGAAAAGGCTGAGACTGCGGGCCACGCCCATCGCAAACAGGAACGCCGCCAGCTGGGTGACGGTGAACAGCGCCGCCGTCACGCCGCGGCCGTCGGGACCCAGCGCGCGAGCGCTCACGATCCCGCTCAACGTGGTGGCGAGCAGCGTCAGCCCCGAGAAGGCGTACGTCTCGATCCCCGTCCGGACGAAGCTTCGCTGCAGGAATCTCCGTGCGGGCTGCACCGCCGTCGCCAGCGGCGATCTCAGTTGCGGACCGCCACTACCCCGACCGCCAGGTAGGGCTGCCCGGTCAGGCGGGTCACCGGCCTGTCAAGCGGCCGCAGCACTCGCAGCGGGAGGGTGGCTCCCCAGCCGAGATGCCGGTAGCCGTCGTTGAGCCGGTGCATCAGGTCGTTGGTCCACTGGGAGACCGTTCCGCTCAGGTAGGCCCTCGATACGACCCGAAGGCCGGCCCGGCCGAGCAACTCGGTGAGCTCCTCGTGCGTGTATCCCGGTCGCACGTGCCCCCCATTCTCCTCGGTGCTGATCTCCTCGTTGTAGGTCAGGACGTGATCGCGGTAGGGGGTGGTCACCAGCAGCCGCCCGCCGGGGCGCAGCAACCGGGCAAAGGCGCGGACCAGCTTCTCGTCCTCGATGATGTGCTCCAGGACCTCGAGGCAGACCACCTGGTCGAATGCGCCGAGCTCGTCGGCGTGCTCGTCGAGGTGCCGCAGGTCGAGCGTGATGAAGTCCGCGCCCTCGATCCCGCCCTTTGCCGCCCTGCGGCGTGCCTTCTCCTGCGAGGGCTCGTGGTCCGAGATCGCGGTGACCTCGTTGCCGTGGCTGGCGAGGTACATCGCGAACGTGCCGTTGCCGCTCCCGGCATCGAGGGTGCGCGCCGGCGGCTCCAGCACGTGACGGCGCAGCCACAGCCAGCGGTCGAAGGCCGGCGGATCGCCGTACATGAGGGGCGCCCGCCAGCCGAGCGTCCCCATGAGCGGGTCCCTGGCGGCAATTTGCTCAGACCGTCGAATGGCGCGTCACCTTAGCGAGTCACGTCGCGCGCGAGCGCGTTGAGAGTGTGCGCCATCAGCCGGCCCACGGCCTCCTCGGAGCACACGTGTTCCCACCACGCCAGCGACTGTGCGTGCAGGGTCTCGAGGCGCTTCGGATCGGCCAGCACCGGACGCAGAGCGTCCTCCAGCTCGTCCCAGTGGCGCAGGCGAATCGCCGGGGCGCGCTCGTAGAACCAGCCGGGGGGCCGGGTCTCGGTAACGATCACGCAGCCGTACTTGAGGGCCTGGAAGAAGCGGTGGGTCTCCGTCACCGCGCCTCTCGGCACGAGCGCGAAGCGCGCGTCCATCAGCGCCTCCGAGTACTCGGCCGGATCCGAGGCGGCCGAGGCCTGGAATCCGTCGGTCAGCCGGATGTCGGCCACCACCCCGCCGCGGGCCTCCATCCTCTCGACGTTGCGCAGCATCGACTCCCGCGACAGGCTCTTCGGCATCACGCGAGCCCTGAGCGCGGCGCTGCGCGACGGCGCGTGGATGATGCTCCCGGCAAAGAACAGATCCGACCCACGTTCGCGGGGAGGGCGGATCGGCAGGTCGAGGACGTTGTAGGTGCCGACCGGGACCTCCACCTGCGGCGCCGGGCCGGTTCCCTTCCGGCGCGCGGCGGCGAGCTCCGCCCGCAGTCTCAGCAGGCGGCCCGGGACGGCCTTTAGCGTCGCTCGACCGGCGGGGAGCAGCGAGGACAGGGTCTCCGGAGAGGGCCAGGCGAGCGGGTTGACGCCCAGGTTGGGCCGCGGGCTCAGGTTGCGAAAGACGGCCAGCACGCGCGGCAGGTAGGCGGGCGTGCGGGCCCACTCGTCCCCGATGAGAACGGCGACGACGTCGTCCCCGTAGCTCGGCAGCTCGTCGACGTCGAAGGTGAGATACACCTTCAGCCCCTCGACCTCGAGCTGGCGGTCCATCGCCGCGAGCGCCCGGCCGAAATACCAGGTGTCGATCAGGTCGGGAACGGGGTCCGGCGGGTTCCAGTCGCGTGGCCCGTCGCGGCCCAGGCAGTTGATAAAAGTCGAGTTAGGGCCCGCCCCACCGATCACGCGGCGATAGTAGCCGTGGCTAACCTGCCCCTCCGGCGTCATGAAGATCCTGCTCGTCAGCCATACGGCAACGATGGGTGGTGCCGAGGAAGGCCTCATGCGCCTCGTGCTCGCCCTGAACCGAGATCACTCGGTGGCCGTGGCCTGCCCGGCCGGTCCCTTGGCCCAGGCCGTCGGTGAAGCGGGGGTCGAGCGTCATCCCGTCCCGGCGTTCGAGGCGAGCCTGCGCCTGCACCCGGTCCACTCGCCCGTCGGCCTGGCCCGGTTGTCGGCGGGCGCGCTCGCGGTGGCGCGGCTGGCTCGGCGGCTGCGGCCCGATCTGATTCATGCCAACAGCCCGCGAGCCGGCCTGATGTGCGGCCTGGCCGGGGTCCTGAACGGCCCGGCGGTGGTGGTGCACGTGCGCGACGACCTTCCTCCGACGGGTGTGGCGCGGCTGGTGCGAACGTGTCTGTCGAAGTGCACCGACGCGGCGATCGCCGTCTCGCGCTTTGCGGCTCGGCGCTTCAACCAGGGGCTGGCCAAGCCGCTGGCCACGCCGGTGTACAACGGCATCGATCACGTCCGCTTCGATCCCGAGCGGGTCCAGCCGGCGCCCATCAGGGAGGAGCTGGGCCTGCCGCCGGACGCCGCGCTCGTCGGGCAGGTGGCCCAGATGTCGCCCTGGAAGGGCCAGGACACGGCCATCCGGGCTCTCGCACAGCTGCGGCAGGACGGGACGAACGGTCACCTGGTCCTCGTCGGCGATGTGACCTTCGGCGGCCGGACGGTGCGCTTCGACAACCACGCCTACCTTCGCTCGCTTCACCAGCTCGTGGCCGAGCTGGGGGTGCAGGAGGCGGTCCACTTCACCGGCCGCCGTTCGGATGTGCCCTCGATACTCAGAGCGCTCGACCTGTCGCTGCTGCCGTCGGAGAACGAGCCCTTCGGGCGCTCGACCGTGGAGAGCATGTCAATGGGCACGCCCCCGCTGGTGAGCGCCACCGGAAGTGGTCCCGAGCTGGTGAGTGATGGCGTGACCGGGAGGCTGATTCCCCCCGGACGCCCCGAGCTGTGGGCCGCGGCGACTCGCGATCTGCTCCGCGACCGAACGGAGCTGGACCAGATGGGGCTGCGGGCGCGGGAGGCCTCGCTGCGCTTCAACGACGAGGCCCACCTGCAGGGCGTGCTCGAGGTCTACGAACGCGTCCTCGAACGAGCGGGCTCGTGAACGGGGTCGCCTGGCCGAAGCCCGGTCCCGGGCGTGCCCGCCTGACGGGAGGGGCGGCCGATCTGCTCTGGATCGGCCTCGTGGGCGGTCTGGCCGCGGTCATCCTCGCCTCCCTGCTGACGTTCTCGGTCCAAGCGGGCTGCGGGTTCGTGCTGATCGTCGCGGTGGTGGCGCTCTACCAGCACGACCGCGCCTGGGGCGTCGCCGCGATGTGCGTGCTGTGGCTGGTGGCGCCGCTGCTGCGGCGCCTGTTCCTCCTGATGACCGGGCCAGTGGCCAGCGACCCGCTCTCCCTGACCCCCTTCCTGGCCACGGCCGCCATCGCCGGCTTGGCGCTGGTCCAGTACACGCTTCCGGCCGAGATCCGCCGGCCGCTGCTGCTCGCCGCCGGCGGCTTCGTCCTCGGCCTTCCGGTGGGCTTGGCCGCCGGCCCCGGAGCGGCGCTGTTCGCGTGTTTCGCCTACCTGGCGGGTCTGTCGGGCCTGGTCCTCGGAGCAGGGGAGGGAACCACGCTGAACCAGAGCACGCTGCGTCGCGTGCTGCTCATCGCAGTGCCGCCGATCGCGGCCTACGGCGTGGCGCAGAGCTTCCTGCCCGTCCCCTCGTGGGACCGGGAGTGGATCGACACCGTGGACTACATCAGCATCGGCACGCCGGGAGAGGACCTGCGGGTGTTCGGCTCGCTCAACGGTCCGGGAGCGCTCGCCCCCATCCTGGCGCTCGGGCTGCTGTGCCTGCTCACCGTGCGCCGCCATACCCGGCTTGCGCTGGCCAGTGCGGTCCTGCTCACCGTGGCGCTCTCGCTCACCTCGGTCCGCTCGGCCTGGGCGGCCCTGCTCGTCGCAGGGCTCGCGCACGTGATCGCCTCGCGAGGCCGTAGCGCCGGCCTCGTCCTGGGCTCACTGGCCGCGGTCGCGGCCACCACCCTCGCGCTGGCACCGGTCAACTCGACCGCGGCCGCGACGGTCGACCGCTTCGTGTCGATCGTGAGCCCGGGTGCCGACGAGTCGGCCACCGCCCGCCAGGCCACCTTCGTGCGGCTGCTGCCCTCGGCCTTGTCGGCGCCGCTCGGTCACGGCCTCGGCACGGCCGGGGAGGCCACGAGGCTCGAGGGCCAATCGGATCTGAGGGCCATCGACAACGGATACCTGTCGATCCTGTACCAGGTGGGCCCGATCGGCTTCCTGCTCGTGATGGCGGCGCTGGCCGCGATCGCCCGAGCCGCATGGCAGGGCGCCCGCGCCCGAGCGCCGGGCCAGGAGCTGCGCCTGCTGCTCTTCACGATGCTCGTGTTCCTGCTCGTTCAGGCCACCTCGGGAGACATCTTCTACGGCTTCACCGGCGTGATCCTGTGGTTCATTGGCGGGCAGGTGCTCGCCTACCACGTGCGCCGCCGCCGGGGCCGGCTCATCGCCTCCGCGTAGGCCTCCTCGAGCCGGTCGATGCTGCGGGCCCAGGTGTAGTCGGTCTCCACCAGCCGGCGATTGTGCTCGCCCATCGAGCGCTGCAGCTCGGGAGCGGCGATCAGCCCGCCCAGAGCGCGCGCCAGCGCCTCGGGATCTCCGGGAGGAACCCTCCGGCCCCCTCGGTCGCTCAGCAGGTACGCCAGGCCTCCGGCATCGGTTCCCACCACAGGCCTGCCGCAGGCCATGGCCTCGAGGGCCGACATCCCGAACGGCTCGCCCAGCGAGGGCAGGCAGTAGACGGCGCTCTTCCACATCAGCGAGCGCACCTCGCTGCGCGCAACGGCGCCGTGGAGCCTGACTCCACCGAGCGCCGGGTCCGACTCGACCCGCCGCTCCACCTCGCCGCGCAGCGGGCCGTCTCCCGCCACGAGCAGGCGCGCATCAGGCGCGGTGTGCGCCAGCCGCGCGAACGCGTCCAACAGCACCGGTAGTCCCTTGCGAGCGTGGAGGTTCGCGAGAAACAGGACATCGTGCTCTGGTTCACCGGCCGTGGTCGGTGGCGGATGCCAGAGCGACGTGTCGATCCCGCCCGAGATGCGGTGCACGTGCAGCGACGCCCTGAGCCGGGGAGACAGCTTGGATGCCGCGGCAGGCGTGGATAGGAGAGCCGTGGTGGCCTGTCGCTGCTGGACGAAGCGGATCCCGGCCTTCAACCGCGAATGACCGGCCTCGGGCCAGTCCGGCACGTAGGGGCCCAGCACCAGGGGGGCATCGACGCCGGCCAGCGCGAGCGAGAGCCCCAGGTCGACTGGATTCAGCTGGTGAACGACGTCGATGCGCCGGATTCGGGCCAACCGTCCGTACAGCCGCCGCATCCCCGCCATGAACGCGATCCGCCCCAGCGCCGCGCCCGCGCCGCCGCCGGCCCGGTAGACGTGAACGTTCGGCGGCGGGGGCTCCCGTAGATCGACCTCCTGGGCGGCCACGTGGAGCTCGTGCCCGCGCTCGGCCAGGCCGCGGATGAAGCCGTACGCCACCAGGCCGTCCCCGTGTGGACGGTGATCGGTCAGCAGCGCCGAGGGGTGCGCCACGAAGATCCGGAGGCCCACGCCGACATCATGCATAACTCCTCCGTCCGGTGCCTGCGGACCCCGAATATGTCCGCTACTGTGACACCCGGGTGGCGCAGCGCGATTTTGCAATGCCTGAAGACCTTGCGTCCGGCTCGCCGGACCGGCCGTCCCTGTTCGCGATCCTCAGGCGCCGCTGGCTGATCGTGGTGCTCGTCCCGGTGCTGTGCGGCGTGGTGGCGGCCGTATTCGCGCTGGTCAACGAGCGCGACTACCAGTCGGAGGCCAAGCTTCTCTTCCCGCAGACCATCAGCACCGAGCTGAACTCCGTCGACCTCGACCCGACGGCCCCGGACGCCACGAACCTGGCCAACAGCAACGCTGAGGTGGTGGGCTCACGCGACGTCGCCGCCGCCACTTCGGCGCAGCTCACCTCCGAAGGGACGGACCTCTCCCCCGAGGACGTCGACGACGCCGTGACGGTCTCGACCCCGGAGGACAGCAACATCGTGACCGTCGTCGCCCGGCGCCCCTCGGCGGAGGACGCCCAGCAGCTCGCCTCCGTGTACTCGGCCGAAGCGGTGGAGCTGGTCCGCGGCAGGGAGGAGCGGCGTGTGCTGAACGCGCTGCGCAGCGCCCGGCAGAGCCTCAGGGATCTGCCCCGCCGCCAGGTGGAGCTGACCGCGCCCACGCTGCAGCAGTACATCACCCGCCTGCGGGTGCTGCTCGACGGCGGGATCGACAGCCCCCAGGTCGTCCAGGCCGGCTTCCTGCCGACCTCCCGAGCGGGCAATCCGCTGCGGACCATCCTGCTCGGCGTTCTCTTCGGCATCGTCCTCGGCGTCGGACTGGCTCTGCTGCGCGACCAGGCGGACCGGCGCCTACGCCGAGAGGAGGACGTCTCGGCCGCCTTCGACGCCCGGGTCCTCACCACCGTGCCGCGTCACCGCAAGCTCAAGTCGAACGTGCCCTTCGAGCAGCTGCCGCCCAAGGTCACCGAAGCGTTCCGGATGCTGGTGGCCAACCTCAGGTTCTCACCGGGCGTCCGCCCGCGGACCGTGCTCATCACGTCCTCGCGGAGCCGCGAGGGCAAGTCGACCGTCGCGTGGTATCTCGCGGCCGCCGCCGCCCGCAGCGGGCTTCAGGTGGCTCTAGTCGAGGCCGACATGCGCCGGCCGTCGATCGCCGAGCGGCACGGCCTCAAGCCGGTTCCGGGACTGGCCGAGGCGCTGGGCGGCAAGGCCTGGGTCTCGTCCTCGTTGCAGAGCGCCGGCTGGTCGGATACCGGTGGCGCCGCCTCCGAGGACACCAACAGCCCGAGCGTGCTGGTGGCCGGCCAGCCGACGGCCGATTCGTCGGTGCTGATGCAGTCCGCAGTGATGGACCGCGTCCTCGAGTCGCTTGCCGAGGCGAACGACCTGGTGATCATCGACACTCCGCCTATTCCCTACGTGTCCGATGCCGTATCGCTGCTCAGGCGAGTGGACGGGGTGATAGTCGTGGCGTCGGTGAACTCCACCAAGGGCCCGGAGGCCACTCGCCTGCGCGATCAGCTGTCCACCTTCAGGGCCCGGATCCTCGGCGTGGTGGCGAACGGAGGGTCGGCGGTGGGCGGCTATGCCTACACGCCGCGTCCGCTCTCCGGCTCTCGCAACGGCGATGCCGCGGGCGCCCCGGAGACCACCGAGCCCGTCGGCGACCCGCCCAGCCGCAGCTGAGCGAGCGGCGCTAGCGCCGGCCGGTGGTGTGCTCGCCGCTCCTGCGGCTCAGCACATACGGCAGCGTCCGGGCCAGGATCTTCGCGTCCAGCCACAGCGACCAGCTCGAGCAGTAGAGGTAGTCGAGCGTGAGCATGTCCTCCACCGGCACACGGCTCGACCCGAGTATCTGCCAGGGCCCGGTGATCCCGGGCGCCACGTCGTAGCGACGGCGCTGCCAGCCTGAGAAGAGCCGGTCCTCCTCCGTGATCAGCGGGCGCGGTCCGACGAGGCTCATGTCACCGCGCAGCACGCTGAACAGCTGCGGTAGCTCGTCGAGCGAGTAGCGCCGCAGGAACCGGCCCACCCGGGTCGTCCGCGGATCGTCGGCGATCTTGAACAGCGGCGCCGCCTCGTTCTGCTCCAGCAGCTGCGCCTTGCGGCTCTCGGCGTCGGCCACCATCGTGCGGTACTTGAGCATCTGGAACTGGCGTCCGTGCCGGCCCACGCGGGTTTGCTTGAACAGCACCGGCCCGCGAGAGGTCAGCTTCACCGCCAGCGCGATCGTCACCAGCACGGGAAGGATCAGGATGAGCAGCGCGGTGGCCACCACGATGTCGAACGCTCGCTTGAGCAGGCGAGACGAGGGCGTGAGGCCGAAACCGCGCACCCCCAGGAGCAGGCGACCACCGAGGTCGTCGAACTCCACCGACGTGCCGATCACCTCCAGCAGCCGTGGCAGCACGGCCACCCGCACTCCGCACGCGGTGGCGAGCCTCACGATGTCCACCACGTCGTCGCCGCCCTCATGGCGCGGGGCGACGATCACGCGCTCCACCCGGTGAGCCTCGATCACCTCGGGCAGATCATCGACCGTGCCAAGAACCGAGTCGCCCAGCACCGTGGAGGGGGCCTTGTCGGACACCCGCCCCACGACGGCCGCGTTGAGGCTCAGATCGGCGGCGAGCTTGCGTTTGACCATCGACGCCGTGGCGGCGTCGCCGATGACCACCACCCGTTCGGGCTCGGTCAGCCTCACCGTCAGGAAGCGCGCCGCGCCGCGCAGCACGATCAGCGACAGGACGATCAGCCCCCAGAGGATGAACGGGTGCGAGCGTCCTTCGAAGACCAGCGCCCTCGACCCCTGGACGAACAGCACGAAGATCGAGGTCACCGCGACGAGGGCTGGAGCCTCGTTGAGGGTCGTCTTGTGAAGCACGAACTGATCGCGGTCGTACAGACCCGCCGTCTTGGCCAGCAGGGCGAACAGAGGCAGCACGGCCACCGCCCAGGCCGGCACCGCGGCGCCGCTGACCACGGCGACGACGGTCATGGACGCCGCTACGGCGATTATGTCGGCGGCGAGGAGCGAGAAGCGGCCGATCAGCTCACGGCGGCGCCCGCGCTGAGCCCGTGCCGAAGGGACGAACGGCAGCTCGGCTGCCGTGACCTGGGACCGCGGCTCGGTGACGCTCACCTTGCTCACGCGGGCCGCGCCCCCGGTTGCGATGTGACTATCGGCAGCGGCGCGCGTTGGCCGACTTGCGGCAGCCCTCGTACTTCGCCGCCGTGGACCGGTAGGTCTTGAGGATCGGCATGGGGGAGAAGGCCCCGCCGCCCAGGTAGCGCGTGAGCCCCGAGAAGCGAAACGCCATGGTGGCCGTCGATCCGCCCTGGTCGTACTGGGTGGACCAGGTGTACCAGTAGGCCTGAGTCACCCGCAGCTTGCGCCTCGCCCGCGCCAGGGCGGCGTAGGCGGCCTTCAGCCGCTGGACCTGACCGCGGCGGCTGACCGAGAAGTGAAGCTGCGCGGAGTCCGGCACCCTGCCCAGCGAGGCGGGCCAGGTCATCTCCGTCACGATGATCGGCTTGCGGACGTCGCCACGCTTTCGCATGATCGCGCGCACGCGCCGGATGATCTCGACGAAGCGGCGGGCCGAATCGCTCACCGATACCGAGTTGTTCGTGAACGGGTGAATGGAGACGACGTCGAAGTAACGCTTGGCCCCGGAGCGGTAGAGGTCGCGCGCTCCCGCCCACTGCGTGTAGGAACCCGTCGTCACGAGCGAGCCGGCCACGACCTTGGCCCGGCGATCCGCCGCGTGGATGGCCGTGTAGGCGGGCTTGAGCAGCGCCGTGTAGCTGGGGGCCCACGGCCGCAGCTTCCAGTGCCCCGGTCCGGTCTGCTCGTTCCAGACCTGCCACTGGCGCACCGGGACCCGCGGGACACCCGGGTTCTGAGCCCAGAAGCTGCCGCTCGGTCCGTAGCGCAGCACCAGCTGGCGCATCATGGTCGCGAACGTGTTGGGATCCGCCGGCGGGAGCCGGTAGTAGTCCGGGTCGAGGGGGTTGGCCACGGCCCAGCGAGGGCTGTCGGTGATGTTCACCGTCATCGAGAGACGCCGGCTGGCCGCTGCGGCCACGAGCCGGTCGAGCTCGCGGAAGTTGTAGGTGCCCTGAGCCGGCTCGATGGTCCGCCACTGGAGCGTGAGGCGCACCGACTCGACGCCCGACTTCGCCATCAGGCCGAACTGCGACTGGGTTGTGGCGTCGGACACCTCGGAGGGGCTGGTCATGATCGGAGGCACGACCGCGCCGAAGAAGCCGAAGGGCACACGGCGCTTGGCTGCGTCGGCCCCCGAGGGCATCGCCAAGGGTGCCAGCAGCACCGTCGCGAGAAGGATTGAGAGTGAGGCTCGCTTCAGCAAGGTCGGGCACCCTAACACGGAGGTCTATGAATAGTCGCGCAATGGGTAAGGATGTCTTCGACCGGGCGCATCGACGCTGAACGCGTATGCTGTCGCGCCCGGCAGCCTCCTTATGCCCGAGCTCATTCTCGTCCACGACTACCTCCTCGTAATGCGGGGAGGGGAACGCACATTCGCTGCGATTGCCGACATCTGGCCGGATGCTCCGATCGCGACCTTGCTCTACGACGAGGCGGGCACGCACCGGCGCTTCGCCGGCCGGCGGGTGACCACCTCTCCTCTGCAGAGGCTCCGGCTGCGTCAGCGCACCTTCCGCATGGGGATGCCCCTCTACCCCAAGGCCATCAACCGGCTGCCGCTCGAGGACGCCCGCTGCATCGTGTCCAGCAGCAGCGCCTTCGCCCACGGCGTCCGCAAGCCCGCTCGCGCTCGGCACGTCTGCTACTGCCACTCGCCCTTCCGCTACGCCTGGCACGAGCAGGCCACGGCGCTCGGCGAGGTGCCGGCCGGCGCCCGGCCCGCCCTCAAGCTGATGCTCCGCCGCCACCGCGCTTTCGATCGCCGTGCGGCGCGCGGGGTTGACCAGTTCGTGGCCAACAGCCAGACCACGCGTGAGCGGATCCGGCGCTTCTGGGGCCGCGAGGCCACAGTCGTGCACCCGCCCGTGAACGTCGATCGCTTCACCATCCGCGAGCCTGACGACTACATCCTCTTCGTCGGTGAGCTGGTGCGCCACAAGCGCCCCGAACTCGCCATCCAGGCGGCCATGGCGGCGGGTCGGCGCATCAAGGTGGTTGGCGGCGGTCCCGAGCTCAAGCGCCTGCATCACCAGTACGGACACGCCGCCGAGTTCGCCGGGCGCGTGGGCGACCGGGAGCTCGCTCGGCTGTACTCCGAGGCTGCCGCACTCATCATCCCCGGCGTCGAGGAGTTCGGTGTGGCCGCCGTCGAGTCCCAGGCCGCCGGACGGCCGGTCGTGGCGATCGACGCCGGAGGCGTTCGCGAGACCGTCGTGCCGGGTCGGACCGGCGTGCTGGTGGAGAACGGCGACTCCGCCGGCCTCGCCCGCGCTCTGGGGCAGGACCTCAACTGCTTCGATCCGCTGGAGCTGCGGGCCAACGCTCAACGCTTCTCTCCCGGGATCTTCGCCAGCCGCATGAAGGAGATCGTGGAGTCGAAGCGGGGCGGCATCAGTAGGCCCCGCGTGCGCCCAGGATCGCCGATCCCGTCCTGAACAGGATCTTGATGTCCTTGCGCAGGCTGTAGTTCTCGACGTACTCGCGCTCCACCGCCATGCGCTCCTGGAAGTTCAGCTGGCCGCGGCCGTGCACCTGCATGGGCCCGGTGAGGCCGGGGCGCATCTGGAGGCGGAAGCGCTGGGTCTCGCCGTAGCGCTCCACGAGCCAGACCTCCTCCGGCCGCGGGCCCACGAGGCTCATGTCGCCGCGCAGGACGTTGAAGAGCTGGGGCAGCTCGTCGAGGCTGGTGCGCCGCAGGAACCGGCCCACACGGGTTACGCGCGGGTCCTCTCGCAGCTTGAACATCGGCTCGTCGAGCTCATCGACGGCAATCACCTCCGAAATTCGTTCCTCGGCGTCCTGGCACATCGTCCGGAACTTGAGGATCCGGAACGGCCGGCCGTGGCGCCCGGCGCGCAGCTGGGTGAACAGGGCCGGGCCGCGCGAGTCGAGCCGAACGGCGATCGCGATCAGCACGAGGAGCGGAACCAGCACCACGAGCGCGGCCGCGGAGAGGACCACGTCGAGTGCGCGCTTGATGGCCATCGTGGACGGCGAGGTGCCCCAGGTGCGGTACTCGATCACCGGCATCTCGGCGATGTGGTTGAGGTCCACCGCGGTGCCGAGCATGGCCCGCATGGGGGGGACCACGCTCAGCTTGATCCCGCCGGAGCGACAGGCGGAGACCACGTGCGCGAGCGTGCTCTCGTCGAGCTCGGGCACGGCCAGCACCACCCGCTCCACCCGGGCCTCGGCCAGCAGCCACTGGAGGTCCTCCTTGGAGAGCTCGCCCAGACGCTCGACGTCCACCACGTGGGATGCGCTCTCGCCGTTGGCGCCATTGGCGCCGTTGCCCGAAGAGGAGAGCTCCATCACCGACAGGTGGTGGCCGGGCTCGAGCGCCAGCTTGCGGGCCACCGCGTCGGCCAGGGCGCCGCTCCCGAGCACCAGCGCCCGTTCCGGGGGCACGCGCCGGCGCCAGATCGCCCGTGCGGCGGCCCGGAGGGCGAAGGCGGAGACGAGCGCCGCGACGTAGAGGGCGACCGCGCTCTCCACGGTGAGGGTCTCGTCGGGCAGGGCCCGGATGAAGAACAGCGTGCCCGCCACCGACAGGGTCACCCAGTGGAAGATCGCCGGCGCCTCGTCGACGGTGAGGTGCCAGATCTTCGGATGGTCGGCGTCGTAGAGGCCCTCCATCTTCGCCACCACGAGCCACAGCGGCAGCGTGATGAGGCCCCACAGCGGGTCGGTGGTGCCCTCTATGAGCGTCATCGCGCCGATGGCGGCAAGGAAGCATCCGACGTCGGCTGCAAAAAGCAGTCGTCGTCTGAGCGCGTCCTTCCGCGCGGCTGGCGCCCGGCGCGCAGTGCCGGGTTCCTCGTGAAGCGCGGAAGCAGCTCGTGCCTGGGTGGTACCGACGGGCTGCACCTCGGGGCGCCCACTTTAGTCCAGGCTTCTGAAGCGTGTCAGCTCGTTCTTATCTAGTCTCCCCGCACGCAGGCCGCCGCGAACAGCACGATCCGCTCGGTCGGCGACGATCGCGGTGGGCAGATCCTTCCGATCGCGGCCGTCGTAGCCCTGATCCTCGCCGCGCTCGTCGTGGCGGCGCTGCTGCCCCTGCTCGACGTGCCGGCCGCCTGGGGCCTGCTGGCGGTGTGCGCCGCCGCCACGGTGCCGGTCGCCGTATGGGGCTTCGTGAGCGGCCGCTTCTTCGAGCCGCTCCCGCTGCTGGCCGCCTCCTGCGCTCTGTTCTTCGTGCGTGCGCCCGCTCCAGCTGTTCATCGGCTGGCGCGACCTGTACAGCGCCTTCTCGCCCTCGGACCCGGTGGACAAGCTGGTGCTCCTCGACAGCGCCGAGATGGCCTTCTTCGTGAGCGACCGGCTGCGCGAGCCGCTCGACGACGCCTTCGCGCGCGCCACCGGCGCGTGCGCGCTCTTCCTGATCGCGCTGCTCGTGGGCTATCGCCTTGGCTTCGGCGCCGTGCTCGCCCGAAGGGTCGCAGCGCTGAGGGGTCCTGCGGGCGAGCTCAACCTCACGGCGGCGATCGCCGGATCGATGGCGATCGGGCTCGCCGCGCAGGCGCTGATCGTGGCGCGTTCGGATGGTCCCGCCGAGACCTTCGAGAACGCCGCCGCCCAGCCCGCGCTGCAACAGAGCTTCGTCCTGTTCGTCGTCGGCGGGCTCGCCACCGCCGGCCTGATCGTCTGGGCGGTGTGGATGCGCCCGCGCACTCCCGCCGCCTGGGCCGCCTTCATCGTCGGGGTGCTCGCGGTGTGCGGTTTCGCCGTCACGATCGGCTCGCGCAGCCGGGTGGCCGTGGCGCTGCTGGCGCTGGCCGTGATCGTCCACTACCTGTGGCGGCCGTGGCGCCGTCGCGAGCTGCTCGTGGCGCTGGTCCTGGCGCTGACCTTCGTGAGCTCCTTTCTGGTCTTTCGCGAGACGGCCGACCAGCGCTCACTGGGGGAGGCCGCCGAGACCGCGCCGCGCCACCTGCTCGACGCCCGGGTGATCGTGAACGACATCACCTCGTTCGACCAGGTGGTCTACGCCACCACGATCTATGGGCGCGAGCGCGACCACGAGAACGGCGGCTTCCTGCTCGACGGGGCGCGGTCGTTCGTGCCGCGGGCCATCGACTCGGACAAGCCCGAGGGCGGTGACATCACGCTGCGCGAGGCGGTGTGGGGCGGGAGCTTCACCGGCGGGCGCCCGCCGACGGCCGTGGGTGACCTGTGGATCGACTTCGGCTTCCCCGGCGTGGCCGTGGGCGGCCTGCTGATCGGTCTGCTGGCCCGGGCCCTGCTCGGCCTGACCGCCGGGCCGGCCTCCGGTCGCGGGTACCGGGTGGCCCTGTACGCGATTGGCCTGGTGGTCCTCTACACGCTGGTAGCCGACACCTTCTCCCTGGCCCTCGGCTACGTGTTCACGCTCGTCCTGCCCTTTCTGGTGGCCGTGCACCTGTTCGGACGCCTCCCCGAGCGCTGGCTGCCGGCGCGCGCCCGGCTGCACTCGTGAGGGGCGTCCTCGCCGGCACGCTCGTGCTGTGCGCCCTCCTGGTGGCCGGCTGCAGCTTCGGAGGCGAGCAGGTGGCCGAGCGGGTGAGGCAGCCCACGCTCCTCAGCGCGGCGGCCGTGGCAAAGCAGCCGGCCGGCTCGCCCTCGCGTGCCCTGTACGCCTGGTGGCGCGCCATGCAGTACGCCGACACCCGGGCCGCGGCCCGCTACTACGACGCCGCGCTCGGCGTCACCGCCGTCGAGCTCGACGATCAGCTGGCGGTGGCCACCGACGCCTTCACGGCACGCCCGCGGCTGGAGGAGACGAGGGACGACGGCGACGGCCGGGCCACGGTGCTGGTGTTGCTCGAGAGCCGCACGAGGAGCCCCAATGGGCGGGTGGACGTTCTGCGCGTACCGCGCAGCTTCGCGCTGCGACGCGACGGCGGCGGCTGGCGACTGGCCGACAACCGCTACCTGGAGCGTGCGGTGCGCGACCAGGAGGCGCTGGCCGAGGCCCTGCGCAACCAGGCCGAGGAGACTGCGCCGTGAGCCGCCACGTGGCGGTGGTGCTTCACGAGCCGCAGCTGGGCGGCGCCACGGTGTCGCTGCTGCGGGCGCTGCCCCTGCTCGAGGCGCGGGGCTGGCGCTTCTCGTTCTGGGTGCCCGGTCGCGGGCCGGCCGAGCAGGAGCTGCGCCGTCGCGGCCTGGAGGTGGCGGGCGCCGAACGGCTGATGCGCTTCAGCGGCGCGAGCCTGCGCACGCCGCCCGGCCCGGCGAGGCGACTCGCGAGCGTGCCCGCCTACCTGCGCGGCTGGCGGGCCTGGCTGCGGGCGCAGCAGCCCGAGCTGATCCACGCCAACTCGATCCTGGCCCTGCCGGAGCTGACCTCCCGGCCGCGTGGCGGGCCGCCGCTCGTGCTCCACACCCACGAGGTGCTGCCCACGGGAGCCAAGGGGGCCGCCGCCGCCCTGCTCGTGCGCCGGGCGGACGCCGTGATCTCGGTGTCGGCCGCGGCGGCCCGGGCGCTGCGGAGCTTCGGCATCGAGTCGACCGTGGTCTACTCGGCCGTGCCCGATCCCGGGCCGGTGTCTCCGGCGGCGCCCGGGAACGAGCCGCTGGTGGTGGGAACGCTCGGCACCGTCTCCCGCCGCAAGGGCAGCGACCTGTTCGTGGCCACGGCAAGGCGCGTGGCCGAGCGGCGCAACGGGATCGAGTTCCGCATGGCCGGCGAGCCCGTGGTGGGAGGCGAGCGACCCTGGGCCGAGAATGTCCTGGCCGAGGCCTCCGCGGCCGGCATCCGCCACCAGCCTCGGATCGACACCTTCGCCGAGCTGCCGAGCTGGCACGTATTCGTGCTGCCCTCCCGGATGGATCCATGCCCGCTGGCACTGCTCGAGGCGATGGCGGTCGGCGTCCCCGTGGTGGCCACCAGCGTGGGCGGCATACCCGAGCAGGTGGGCACCGACGCCGGATTGCTGGTGGCGCCGGAGGACGTGGACGGGCTGGCCGCCGCCGTGCTCGAGCTGGCCGGCTCTCCCGGCCGGCGTGATCGCCTCGGCGCGGCCGGCCGGACGCGGGCCCGGAGCCTGTTCAGCCTCGAGACGCAGGCCGCCGGCCTGGACCGGGTCTATCGCCGGGCGCTCGGACGTGTAGAGCCCGAGCCGCCAGCCCGCGCTCACCCGGGCTGAGCGTTCCGGGCGCCAGCAGGCCCGCGCCACCCACCGCCAGACCGGCCAGTCCCGCCACCGCCACCGTGAGGACGGCGCCCGCGCCGGCCCCGGCCAGCGCGAGGTCAGCCAGCCCGGCCGCCAGCCACCCTCCCACCGCCGCGGCCACGAAGCGGACATAACGGGCGTCGAAGGGAGAGGCGCCCAGCTCGGCCACTGTGCTGCGCGTCCACCAGGCGTTGAGCAGCGCGTAGGCCGCCACAGTCGCGGCCGCGGCGCCGGTCAGCTCCCAGACGCCGGTGAGCACGAGCGTCCCCAGCACGAGCAACGGCAGCCCGACCACCGACGAGCGCCAGATCGCGGTGAAGGCGCCCAGCGCGCTGAGCATCGCGTAGCCGACCCCGAGGGCGCCCTGGACGCCGTAGCCGGCCAGCAGGATGCGCAGCAGCGTGGTGGTGGTCTCCTGCTCGTCCGGGTAGACGATCCGCGCCAGCTCCGGGGCGGTCACAAACCCGATGCCCACCGCCAGCAGCGTGGTGAAGGCCGACCAGCGGCACGCCGTGCGGTACAGGGTGAGCGCCGCTTCGCGAGCGCCGCCCACGACCAGCCTGGTGGCCTCCGGCAGGAAGAACAGGCTGATGGCGACGAGAAACTGCGCGCCGAACTCCGCCACGCGCAGCGACACCGAGTAGGTCCCGGCCGGCGCGGCGCCCAGCAGCAGCCCGACGATCACGACGTCGAGGTTGCCCAGCAGGCTCCACAGCACCCCGCCCAGCTGCAGCGCCCCCACGCCGCTCATCTCGGAGGTGGTGGCGGCCAGGCCGCGGGTGGCGTGGCGCCACGTCACGGCCGCCACCAGCAGGTTGAGCACGGCGAAGGCCCACAGCACGGCGTCGCCTGACAGGTCGACCCCCAGCGCCAGGGCGGCGATGACGGCGCGGCCGGCCGAGGCGGCCAGGTTGGTGGCGAGCGCGAAGCGGCCGGGCTGGTTTCGGGCCCGGAACACCGAGGCGCCGATCGTGGTGGCGCCCTGGGTCACCGCCAGCAGGAGCGCCGCGGCCACGCCGGACGCCCCGAGCCCATCTCCGCTGCCGGTGGAGATCACGATCACCGCGGCGAGCACAAGCGGCAGGACGGCGGCGAAGCGGCGTACCGCCCGCCTCAGGTCGCCGCGGCCGAAGCCGCCGCCGTCCTCGGCTGCCGCGGCCTGGCGCGCGGTCGCGTCGGCCAGCCCGCCGGTGGCCAGCGCGGCGCCGAGCACGCCCGCCGCCAGCGCCGCCAGCAGCGCGCCGAGCTCGCCGGCGCCGAGGCTGCGCACCAGCAGCAGCAGGGTGGCCAGGGTGAGTGCCCGGGCCAGAATCCACGCCGTCCAGTTGACCGCCGTGCTTCGCCCGACGCGACGGGCGGCGTCCGAGCTCACGTCAGTGCGCGCCGTGCGCGCGCAGCACCTTCGCGAGGCGCTCGCGGAAGCTCTCCTCGGAGAAGCGCTCGGCGCTTCGGCGCAGCGCCTCGGAATCCCAGGAGCGCCCGGCCAGCTCGCGCACGCCGGCCCGGATCTGCTCCGGATCGGCGCCGTCGCTCGACCAGCACGCCGTCCTCGCCCGGGCGCACGATGTCTCGCGCCCCGCCGCGGTCGGTCGCGAGCACCGGGGCGCCGGCGGCCAGGGCTTCGACCATGGATATGCCGAAGTCCTCCTCGCCCACGTGGACGAACCCGCCGGCTCCGGCGAACAGCTCGGCCAGGCGCTCGCGCGGCAGCCAGCCCAGCAGCTCGACGTTGGGGGGCAGAGCGGCTCTGAGCTCCGGTCTCGAGCGGTCCCACGCCCACCATGGTCAGACGCAGATCGGGCAGCTCGCGGAAGGCCTCGGCCACCTCCAGAGGGCGCTTGTAGGAGACCAGGCGATGCACCCAGAGGAAGTGCGCGGGGTCGCGGGGCACGTCGCGGGGGAAGTCCGCGGTGGCCACCGGCGGGGCCACCACCACGGCGTCGCGTTCGTAGAAGTCGCGTATCCGCTCCGCCACCGCCGTGGAGTTGGCCACGTAGACGTCGGGCCTCCGCGACGCCTCGCGGTCCCAGGAGCGCAGACGGCCCCGCACCGCCCGCAGCGCCGCGCCCTTCACCCCGTTGACGCGGTTCTGCTCGGCGGCGGGCATCCACACGTAGCGCATGGGGGTGTGGCAGTAGCAGGCGTGCAGCGTGCTCTCGGGAGTCCTCACACCCGCGGCGCAGGCGTGCGAGGAGCTGAGCACGAGCTCGTAGCCCGACAGGTCGAGGCGCTCGAACCAGCGCGGCATGTACGGCAGCAGCCAGCGCCAGCGGCCCGGGTCATGCCCGCGCTGGCGCACCCCCGGCACGGTGCCGGCTCGCGACTCATGGACGATCGCCGAGCCGAGCCGCGGCGGGAGCAGCTCGCGGGCGGCGTGGAAGGTGAAGATCTCCGGGTCCCGCGCGAACATGTCCAGCATGGCCGCCACGGTGCGCTCGGCCCCGTGGTAGCCCTGAAACCAGTCGTGAACGAGTGCCGTGCGCATGCTGAGCGGCTCGGTGGCCTCGGCGCTGCTCGGAATGGCGGGGGGCGCTGCGGGCCGGCTCGTCACCCAGCTTCCAACTCTGACGCCTGGTACTCGGTGTAGCCCTTGTGGCGCTGCAACGCCCGCCTGAAGCCGAGTGGCTTGCGAAGCCGCACCGAGCGTCGGTAGGGACGCCCCCGGCGCCGGTAGCTGCGCCACTCGCGCAGGCCCGCCAGGCGGCCGCGGAGGGGGGCCAGCGTGCGTCCGGCCACCGAGGTGAAGATGACGTAGGCCGTGTCGTAGGCCACCATCCAGGGCCCGTTCAGCCACAGCATCTCGGTGGAGGCGTTCTTGGCCAGCGTGCGCACGCGGTTGCGCCCGACGAGGTAGAGCTTGGCCGGGGAGCCGTGCTGGGCCGTGGCGGAGTGATGGTGATAGACCACCGCGCCCGGGGCGTAGAGCGCCCGCCAGCCGTGGGCCTGGGCGCGCCAGGCCAGGTCGGCGTCCTCGAAGAAGGCGAAGAACGTCTCGTCGAAGGCCCCCGCCTGGTCGAGCATCGCGCGCCGGAAGATGGCGGCCCCGCCGGTGGCCCCGAACACCTCGTACGGCTCGCCCCCGGGATGGTCGCTCACGCGCTCGCCCACCAGCCGGTCCGCCGCGATGCCCAGGCGGTCGAGCTCCAGCCCGGCGGAGTTGAGCACGGCGCGCCGGTCGGCGAAGCGCATCTGCGCCGCCACCGAGCCGATGCGCGGGTCGAGGCGCCCGGCCTCGAGCATGGTGGAGACGGCGTCCGGCTCGACGGTGGTGTCGTTGTTGAACACGGCGATCCACTCTCCGCCGCTCTCGGCGATCCCTCGGGCCACCCCGCCGGCGAAGCCCTCGTTGCGCTCCAGGGAGATCACGCGTACCTCCGGGAACTGCTCGCGTACCAGCTCGACGGAGCCGTCCTGCGAGCCGTTGTCGACCACGATGACCTGGGTGTCCTCGTCCACGGCCTCGAGGGCTCGCTCGAGCGACTGCAGGCACATCCGCAGGAGATTGCGGCGCTCGTGGTTGACGATGATGGCCGAGACGGCCGTGCCGGTGGCGGGCTTGGCGCCGTTGGCGGGAACCGGCCGAAGCTGGGTGAGGATCGGCTCGTCCTCGGCCAGCACCTCGCCGATCGCCGCGTCGGTCAGCCGGGCGCTGCGGTCCCAGTTGAAGTACGCGGCGCGCTCGAGACCGCTCTTCACGAGGCGCTCGCGCACCGGAGCATCCCCGGCGGCAGTGAGCAGCGCGTCGCCCAGCGCGGCGCCGTCGTCGGGATCCACCAGCAGCGCGGCGTCGCCGCAGGTCTCCGGCAGAGCGGTGCGGTCGGCCGCCACCACGGGCACGCCGCTGGCCATCGCCTCGAGCACGGGCAGGCCGAAGCCCTCGTAGAGCGACGGCATGGCCAGGGCCAGCGCTCCGGTGTAGAGCCCGGGAAGGGCACCGTCGTCCACGTAGCCGAGGGCGCGCAGGGGCGGCGTCTCGCCGGGTCGCATGTAGGCCCGCCCCGAGCCCGCGGACACCAGCTCGATTCCCTCGCGCTCCAGGCGGTCCCGGGCCTCGGCCAGCGAGGCCAGGTTCTTGCGCGCGATCCGGGTGCCGACCACGAGGATGTACGGCCGTTCGAGACCGTAGGCCTGCCTCACGGGCTCGACGTCGGCGTGGGGCGAGAAGCGCGCGTCCACGCCGTGGGGCACCACCACGATGCGGTCGGGATCGAGGTCGAGCCCCTCGGCCAGCTCGCGCCGGGAGAACTCAGACGGAGCGATCACGCGCCGGGCGCGCTGGGCCAACAGGGGCACTATCCGCTTCTGGTAGGAGGCGTAGACCGCCGAGTACCAGCCGGGATGCCTCAGGGCGGCCAGGTCGTTGATCACGACCACGGTGCGCCGCGAGGCCACGGGCGCGAGGTTGGCGGGGCAGTAGAGCACGCGGGCCTCACGCGAGGCGGCGGGCAGCAGCGCCTGCTCCCACAGGTGCCCGGCGCGGTAGGCCAGCGCGGTCGGCGGCCGGGCCATCGCGTACCGGGAGGGGTTGAGCCGCGGCAGGCGGGCGGCCATCTCGATCGTGACCCGCTCCACGCCGCCGATCTCACGCCGCGCGGCGGCGCGCGCGTTGATCAGCACCGGGGCGTTTCTGCGGGTGGCCACCCGGCGGGACCCGTTCGAGCCGCCCGCCGGGTCCGCCCTCGGCGCGCTCGCCGAAACCTCCGGATCGCGCGACAGGATCTCGCTCACGCGCGCGCTCCGGATCGGTCGGCGGTCACGACGGCAGGACTCTCATCGCGGTCCATTCCTAGCACGCTTTCCCGGCCCGAGGACTCCTCGCTCCACGCCACCGCCGCCGCGGCGAGCAACAGCGCCGGCAGGGTCACGGCAGGCATCTCCCAGTCCCAGTCGAGCCCGGCGTGGAAGGCCCACGTGGCCAGCCCGGCGGCCACGCCCGTGGCCGCCGCCGCGTCGCGGCGGTAGAGGCGCACCAGGGAGGCCCCGACCCCGCCCAGGAACAGCAGCAGACAGGCCAGGCCCACCAGCCCGAGCTCGGCGGCGGTCTCCAGGTACAGCGAGTGGGCGTCCCCGGAGGCGTCCACCCGGTCCGCGTTGGCCAGCCACTCGACCTGGAAGCCGCCGGAACCCAGCCCCCTCACCGGGTTGTCGGCGAAGTTCTGGGCGGCCACCTCCCAGTAGCGGTAGCGGTTGGTGTCGATCGAGCCCAGCCGAGACGGATCGGCGCCCGCGGCGGGCGAGGCGCCCTGGGGCTTGCCCTCGAATGCGGCCAGCACGAGGCCGCCCACCACCAGCACGAGCAGGGCCACCCCGGCCACGGTCGCCGGACGCGAGACGGGCAGGGACGGCCCCCGGATGCGCCCGCCGCCCTCCTGCGGCGCCACCAGCGCGGCCACGGCGGCGGCCGCCGCCAGCACCGCGAGCATCACCAGCCCCTGGCCCGCGTCGCGTTCCTCCAGGGAGGTGACGGTGGTGAGCGCGCTGGCCACCAGCGATGCCGCCACCGAGGCCAGGCCGATCGTGAGGATGCTGCGCACCTGGGGCCGCGAGTCGGGCGCCAGGGCCAGCAGCACGAGCAGCCCGACGGCAACGGCGGCCAGGGCCCCGCGAGCGAAGCTGAGATACACGCCGAGCCCGAGAACCACGCCGGCCGCCGCCACCACCGATCGCAGCGCCCGGCCGCGCGAAGGGTCGCCGCCCACCCGCACGGCCAGCACGAAGCCCAGCGCCGCGAGGAGGCCGTAGGCGTTCCAGTAGGTGAGCGGTTGCTCCAGGCGGCCCGCCGACGAGCCGCTCTGCTCGAGATCGATCAGCGTCGGCAGCAGTCGCTCGGACAGCCCGTAGGCGATCGGCACGAAGGCCCCCAGGGCCAGCGCCGGCTCGAGGGCGCGTCTCACCGGCGGCTCGCGCAGCAGCGCCAGGGCCGCCGTGAACGCGCCGAGGTAGAGCAACAGCCGCTGGAGATCGTCCTGCGCGCGGCCGCCCACGGGGGCCCAGCTGAGCGAGAGGGCTGTCCACGCGCTGAGCAGCGCCAGGCCGAGCAGCGCCAGGCGGCCGGCGGTGGAGAGCGGCAGCGGCGTGGCCGACGCCACTGCGACGAGCACCACGAGCGCCCACGCCACCAGCGCCCCGATGATGCGCGGCTCGTCGAAGAAGGCACCCGAGAAGAACGCGAGCGCCGTCGGGAGGACGATCAGGGCCGTCGCGCCGGCCGCGAGAACCCAGTTCCGCATAGGCGGGCCAGGTTAGTGGCTTGTGCCCTGACGCACGGCACTCCGGAGCGCGCGCAGCTGAGCCCGGTCGTAGCCCGGGTCGCGACGCAGGACGGTTCGCGCCAGCGCCCGCGTGCCGTAGGTCACGGCCTGGGCCAGGTCGTCCAGCGCCAGTGCCCGGCGACCAAGACCGGCCACCACCGCCCGCCGCCGCCTCGCCGCCAGGGTGAGGGCGTCCCCGCCGAGCGAGCGCGCCACCGAGGTGCCGCCGAGGTGACGCACGCGCACCCCGGGCCGCAGCAGGGTCGGCGCGCCCAGCCCGGCCGCGCGCAGGCAGAGCTCGAGGTCCTCGTAGAAGAGGAAGGCCGCCGGGTCGAAGGGCCCAGCGCGCCGCAGCAGGTCCGTGCGCGCCGCCACGCAGGCGGCGATGGCCCAGCCCACGGGCCGCGGGCTCTCGCTGCGCCACGGCTCGTAGCGGCGCCGCAGCGGGGCGGGCAGCAGGGGCCGCGGCAGCGCGGCCGGGACCAGCGCCTCGAGCGTGCCCGGGAGGGGGTGGGCGCTGTCCTGGACGCTGCCGTCGGCGTTCAGCAGCCGCGGCACCACCAGCGCGTCGCGGGAGCCGGCCTCGTCCACCAGAGCGAGCAGGCCGTCGTCGAGCAGCTCGACGTCGGGGTTGACCAGGACGGTGACCGGCTCGGTGACGAGCTCGAGTCCGGCGTTGTTGGCCGCGCCAAAGCCGCGGTTGGAGTCGAGTACCACCACCTCGGCGCCCCACTCGCGGGCGCGCTCGGCCCCTTCATCGCGCGAGCCGCTGTCGACCACCACCACCCGTGGCCGGGGGGCGAGCCGGCGCTCCACGCTCGCCAGCAGCGACTCGAGCTCGCGGGCCGAGTCGTGGATCACCGTGACGATCGCGAACCGGCTCAACCGGCGGCCTCCGCCAGCACCGCCCTCGTCCGCGCCGCGGCGCCGGCCCAGGACAGCCGCCCGAGCGCCTCTGCGCCCGCGGTCACCAGGCGCTCGCGCAGCGCCGGGTCGCCCTCCATGCGCAGCAGCGCGTCGGCCAGCGCCGGAGCGTCCCCACGCGGCACCCGCAGCGCACCCTCTCCCAGGGTCTCGCCGAACACGGGCAGGTCGGAGACCACCGCCGGGGTGCCGCGGCTGACGGCCTCGAGCGGCGTGAAGCCGTAGCCCTCCTCCTCCGACACGCAGGCGAGCACGAGCGCGTTCGCGTACAGCGCCTCCAGCACGCCATCGGCCACGAAGCCCGTCAGGATGGCCTGACTGCGCTCGAGCTGCTCGCGCAGCGGGCCCTCGCCGGCCAGCACCAGGCCCGCCTTCAGCCCTCGAGCCCGCGCCAGCGAGTGTGCCTCCAGCACGAGGTCGAGCCGCTTGCGCGGCTCCAGGGCGCCGACGGCGAGCACGTAGCCGGGGCCGATGCCCGGCGGCAGCTCGCCCGCGGGGCCTTGCGGGCGGCCCGGCCCGGGCGCGATCGTCCGGATCCGCTCCGGGGCCACGCCCCATTCCGTCTCCAGCTCGCGGGCCACCACGGCCGAGTCGGCGATCAGCCGCGTGGCCCGTCGAGCCTGGCGCCGCGGCCGGGCGGCACGGTGCCAGGCACGCTCGTAGCGGCTGAAGTCCTGCGGCCGGTGCTCGAAGCTCAGGTCGTGGACGGTGAGGACCACAGGCACCTGCGCGGAGACCGCCACCGGTGCGACGCCGGGAAGCAGCACCACGTCGCAGCCCCCCACCAGCCGGTCGAGCCGGGGACGGCCGCAGAGCGCGGCGGCCGCGAACAGCGGGCGGCTGCCCAGCCGGGTGCCGTGCACCTCGATCCCCCCGCGCTGGAGCTCGCGGGCCGTGCCGGGCGCCCCGCCCGGGAGCAGCACGGCGTACCGATCCTGGGGGAAATCGCGGGCCAGCGAGCCCAGCAGGCCGCGCAGGTAGCGAGCGATCCCGCGGCTCCTGGCCGGGTCGCGGAGGCTACGGCCGTCTACGCCGACTCTCAGCGCCCGGCTCACCGAATCGGGGACCGCGACCGCGGCCCCCGGTCACGCACGTCGCCGGAGAGCGAGCCCGGACAGGAGGAAAGCGGCGCCGATGGCGGCAAGCATGGTGGCCGGCCCGCCGGTGACCGGCAGGGTGGCCGAGCCCGACCCCGTGGCCTCCGGGGTGGCCGACTCGGTGGACGGTGCGGTGGTGGTCGAGCCGGTGGTGCCGCTGTCGACCGAGCCTCCGCTCGGCACGTCACCGCCGCCCTGGGTCGTGCCGGAGCCGCTGGAGCCGTTGCCTCCGCCACCCCCGCCGTTGCCACCGGAGTCGTTCTGACCCTGAAACGGGTCGGTGTATTGCTCGTCCCCGGCGCTCTGTGCCAGCACGGTCGCGGGAAGGGCGACAGCGACAACGGCGACGAGCGCGAGAGCGAGCAGCCCCCTGATCGTGCGCATCGAGTTATTCCTAGCACATGTTTGGCGAGGCGACGCCGTCCGCGAGGCGAGGAGGAGCGGCCTAGACTGACGCGCGAATGCTCTCCCGAGTCCTCCTGCGCGCGGCGCTCGTGGTCGTCGCCGTGGCGGCCGTGGTCTGGCTCGGCGCCGGCCTGCGCGCCAGCAACGCCGCCTCCGACGGAGCGGCGATCGTCAACGCGTCGGGGGAGCGGACACCAGCCGAGGCGGCTCGCGCGCTCGACCTCCTGCGCGATGCGCGCGACTTCAACGCCGACAATGATCCCGAGGTCAACGAGGTGATCTTGCTGTCGGTCACCGGCGAGCCTGAGCAGTCGCTCGCGCTCGCGGAGACCGTGGTGGCCGCGGAGCCCCGCAACGTGGACACGTGGTTCGCGCTGTGGGCAGCCGCGGTGGCGGCGGGCCAGCGTCAGCGGGCTGACCGCGCTCTCGCCAAGGTGCGCGAGCTCGATCCCCTGCGGGCGCGCACGCTCAGCGGCTCGACCCCCAGGCCTCGTCCTGATGGCGGCCACCACCGGCACCGCCCCTGCGGGGGAGGCCGTCGGCTCCGCGGACCGAGCCGGGCCCGAGCTGCACGTGCAGCTCGATTACCCGCTGCCCGAGCGGCTGGCGGTGGGGGCGGGCACGGCGCTGTTCGTCTGCGGCTGGTGCTTCTCGCCCCACGACCGGATCAGCTCGCTCGCGTTCGTCCTCGACGGTGAGGCCCAGCCGGTGATGGCGGAGCTGATGCCGCGAGGAGACGTCTTCAGGGCCCTCCACCCGGCCGTGGACCCCTATGGCACCCACGGCCTGAGCGCCGACCCGGACTCGGAGGAGGACCCCGAGCTGCGCAGCTTCCGCAGCGGCTTCTGGGGGCTCGTGCGGGTGCCGTCCCGGCCGGCCGGAGCCGAGCTCGACCTGCGCCTGCGCGCCGTGCTCGACGGCGGAGGCGAGACGGAAGCCGCCATCGCCCGCATCGTCGTCGACGAGGGCTCCGCCCGCCCGGTCGAGATCGACCCCCCGGAGCCCGCAGCAGGCCCGTTCGTGGCCGTGTGCATGGCCACCTTCAACCCGCCGCCCGAGCTGTTGCGGCGCCAGCTGGACTCGATCCGCGCCCAGACCCATCGCAACTGGGTGTGCGTGATCTCCGACGACTGCTCGAGTCCCGAGAGCTTTGCCGCCCTCGAGGAGGCGGTGGCGGACGATCCGCGCTTCGTCGTCTCGCGCTCGCCCGAGCGGCTGCACTTCTACCGGAACTTCGAGCGCGCGCTCGGCCTGGCGCCCGCCGGCGCGGACTTCGTGGCCATGGCCGACCAGGACGACGCCTGGCACCCGGACAAGCTCGAGACGCTGCTGGCCGAGATCGGCGGCGCGCAGCTCATCTACAGCGACGCGCGCATCATCGACCGCGAGGGCGAGCTGATCTCGGACACCTACTGGAGCATCCGCCGCCCCAACCACGAGAACCTCCTGTCGCTGCTGATGGCCAATTCGGTGACCGGCGCGGCGTCGCTGTTCCGGCGCGACCTGCTGACCTACGCGCTGCCCTTCCCGCCGCGCCAGTTCTCCCACTTCCACGATCACTGGATCGGTCTGGTGGCGCGGGTGCTGGGCACCGTGGCCTTCGTCGAGCGTCCTCTGTACGACTATGTGCAGCACGGCAACGCGGTCCTGGGCCACGCCGGAGCGAACTGGATGCCGCCGTTGCGCACTCGACTCAACTGGCTGAAGAAGGACCCGAGGGAGCGGGTCCGCAGCTGGCGGCTCCACTATTTCGTGGACTGCTGCCGGCTCATGCAGTTCACGACGATCCTGGAGATGCGCTGCGGCCCGGTGATGAGCTCCGGGGACGCCGGCGCTCATTGACGCGCTTCCCCGAGGCCGAGCGCTCACCGCTGGCGCTGGCCAACCTGGGCCGGCGCGCCGTGCGCGAGCTGCTCGGCGAGTCGAAGACCCTCGGCGCCGAGATCGCGCTCTTCTTCGCCTTCGCGTGGCGGCGCCTGGTGGTGGCGGCCACGCGCGGCCTCGACCGCCCGAGGCGGCGAATGCGGATCGACGCGCGGACGCCGATGACCCTCCTCCCCGTGCCGGGCCGGCGCGATCCCAGCAACGTGGCCGTCGGCACGGTTGGAGCCAAGATCGCCCCGCTCGAGCTGGCCGTGCGCGACGATGCGCCCGAGCGGGTGAACATCCTCATCCCGACGATCGACCTGGAGCACTTCTTCGGCGGCTACATCACCAAGCTCAACCTGGCCCGCCGCCTGGCCGAGCGGGGCGCCCGGGTGCGGATCGTGACCGTGGACCCGGTGCCGACGCTGCCCGCCACCTGGCGGCAGCGGCTCGAGTCCTACAGCGGACTGGAGGGGCTGTTCGACCGGGTGGAGGTCGAGTTCGGACGCGAGTCCCAGGGGCTCGAGGTGAGCCGCTCGGACCGCTTCGTGGCCAGCACGTGGTGGACCGCTCACGTCGCCCGCAGCGCGCTCGACTCCCTCGACGGCGGACGCTTCGTCTATCTCATCCAGGAGTACGAGCCCTTCACCTTCCCGATGGGCACCTACGCGGCGTTGGCCACCGACTCCTACCGGCTGCCGCACTATGGCGTGTTCTCGAGCGAGCTGCTGCGCGACTACTTCCGCGGCCACGACATCGGGGTGTTCGCCGGCGGCACGGCGGACGGCGATGCCGCCTCGGCTCGTTCCAGAACGCGATCACGGCGATCGATCCGCCGTCGGCGCCGATCTCGCGCAGCGCGCAATCCGCCGGCTGCTCTTCTACGCCCGGCCCGAGCCGCACGCCGCGCGCAACATGTTCGAGCTCGGCGTGCTGTCCCTCAGCCGAGCGGTCGAGAACGGCTCACTCGACCGCACTGGGAGCTGTCCGGCATCGGAACCGTGGAGAGCGCACAGCGGCTCGAGCTCGGTGGCGGTGCGGTCCTCGATCTGTCCCCGCGCCGTGACCAGAGGGGCATACGCCGACGTGCTACGCGAACCACGACGTCGGCCTCGCACTGATGTACACACCCCATCCGAGCCTGGTGCCGATCGAGATGGCGTCGGCGGGGATGCTGACCGTGACCAACAGGTACGAGAACAAGACCGCCGAAGCCATGCACGCGATCTCGTCGAACCTGATAACCGCTCAGCCGAGCATCGACGGAATCGCGGCTGGGATCGGTGAGGCCGCCGCCGGCGTCGCCGACTACGACCGGCGTGTGCAGGGCAGCGCGGTGCGCTGGAGCCGATCCTGGAGCACGACCTTCGACGACGAGCTGATGGAGCGGATCGAGTCGCTCCTGATGCGCTGAGCCAATGGAGCTCACCCTGCCCCGACGGGTTCTCCGGCTCAGCCCACGCGCCCGCCGTGCGGAGCGTATGCGGCGGACGCTCGCCGCTCGTCATGTGCACGGTGTCGGAATCGAGATCGGAGCGCTGCATCACCCCCTGCGACTACCAGAGAACGCGTCCGTCAGCTATGTCGATCGAATGGACGTCCTTGGCCTGCGGGCCCACTACCCGGAGCTCCGTGACAAGAGGCTTGTGTCTCCGGATGTCATCGACGACGGCGAGCGCCTGCTGAGCTTCGCTGACTCCACGCTCGACTTCGTCATCGCCAATCACTTCATCGAGCACTGCGAGGACCCGATAGGCACGCTGTCGGCCTTCCTGAGGGTGCTCGGCCCGGTGGCGTGATATTCCTCGCGGTGCCCGACCGCCATCTGGGTGTGGATCAGGCTCGTCCCGCGACGCCCTTCTCCCACCTTCGGCGAGACCACGACGAAGGCCCAGCATGGTCACGGCCCACTCACTACCGCGAGTGGGCCGAGCTGGTCGACGCGAGGATGGGCACCATTACCGAGGACCACGTCGAACAGCACGCGCGACGCATGGACGAGCGCTCGTACAGCATTCACTTTCACGCTTGGGACAATCGCGAGTTCGCCGAGATGCTCGAGGCGGCGCAGTCGGCCTACGACCTGCCGTTCAAGGCGGTGCGTGTCGTGCCGAACCAACACGAGTTCATCGTCATCTTGGAAAAGATCCCATCCGGGAACCAGCGGTGACCGACAGCGCCGGGCATCCTTACCCGCCGTTGGAGCTGGCCAACCGGGTGTTGTCGCTCGACGGCTGGGGCGAACCCTTCGCCGCTTACGAGCGGCTTGGAGCGGAAACCAAGACGGCCTTGATGAATCTGCTTCCCGACGACTGGAGCTTCGAGGGCAAGCGGATGCTCGACTTCGGGTCAGGTGCCGGCCGAACACTGCGGCACTTTCTCGCCGAAGCCCGCACCGCCGAATTCTGGGGCGTGGATATCGACGGCCGCAGCGTCGACTGGCTGCTGGACAACCTGTGTCCCCCACTGCACGCGATTCGATGCGAGCCGGTGCCGCCGATTGAGCTGGAAGCAGATTCGGTGGACCTCGCCTGGGCGATCTCGGTCTTCACCCACCTCACCGATCACTCGTTCGCCTGGCTCGCTGAAATGCATCGAGTGCTGAGACCCGACGGACTCCTCATGGCCTCATACACAGGCCGGTGGAGCTCCGAGCTGCTGGCCGGCGAGCCGTGGGACGAAGACAGAGTCGGCATGAACGTGCTGCGTTACGACCAGGATTGGGACAGCGGGGGCCCGATGGTCCTGATGTCCGATTGGTGGGTGCGCGAGCATTGGGGACGCGCCTTCGAAGTGCTGAAGGTCGAACCGTTGGTGCACGGGCAGAGCTGGGCGCTGCTGCGCAAACGAGATGTCGAGGTGACCGCAGATCAGCTCGCCGCCCCGGGGGATGATCCCCGGGAGTTCGCGTCCTTACGCCACAACCTGGAGCAGGTACAGCGCGAACAGAAACTCGGAGCCAGACGCCTGCAGGAGCACTACGAGAGCACGCTGAACTGGCGCATCACAGGTCCGCTGCGGCGGCTGGCCGCCGCAGTCAGAGCTGCTCGGCGATCCGGGGTGCCTCGCGCCTGAACAGCCAGACGGCGGTTACGCAGATGACGGCGTAGATCGCGACGGGGATCACCAGACCCGTCCAGCCTCCCACTGCGTCGACCGGTCCGGGAGCGCTTGGATCGATCACCCACGAACGCGCCGCCTCGAAGATGACCGCCAGAGGGCTGAGGGAGATCACGTCCCGCAGCGCTTCCGGAACCACTTCGAGCGGGTAGAGGACCGGGGTGGCGTAGAACAGGACCGTCGCCGCAACCGACCAGATGATCGCCGTGTCGCGAAAGCGGGGGAAGAGCGCGGACACGATCATCGAAACCGCTGTGGTGATGACGAACATCGAGAGCAGGATCACCGGGAACAGGAGCCAGGTCCACGTCGGGGTGATCCCCCAGGCGAGGATGAATGCGAAGACCACGATCAGGTTCAGGGCGAGGTTCATCAGCGTCGTCAACACCACGGCCAGCGGGATCACCAGCCGAGGGAACTGCGTCTTGCGCACCACGGACTCCTGGCCCACGATCGACGTGACCGCCGTTGTGGTGGCCTCCGAGAAGAACCCGAACAGCACGATGTTGAACAGCAGCAGAACCGGATAGTTGGGCACCTGAGAGCCGATCCGAAAGACCTGTGTGAAAACGGCGAGCAGGACCCCGAACAGCATGAGCGGCCGAGCCAGCGACCAGACGTAGCCCAACGCTGTGCCGAAATAGGCCTTCTTGAAGTCGGTCACCGCGATCAGGGTGAGCAGCTCCCATGAACGCTTCCAGCCACCACCAAGGGAGGATGGGCCATTGATGGGGCGCAGCTCGACGTCGTTCCGACCGATGCTGATGTCGGCTGCGCTCGGCGCCGGTCGTCCGGTGGAGACGCTCACCGACCGTTCTCCGACTCGGGCTCCACAGCGAAGTCTCGCTGAACTGACACGAATCCGTATCGCACCGCGTCACCGTAGACGGTGAACTCGACCAGGCGCAGAGCCTGGACCGCCCATTCCCCGCCGGCGCGGTCGCGTCTGACCCAGCAGTTCAACAGGTAGCGCCCTGGGACGAGCGGATTCTCGATCTGCCCGGCTAAACGCACACGTTGACCCTTGACGATGCGTTGCTCCGCTCCCGGTTCGAGGTCGAGGACGAACTCGAACAAGACTGTTCCCGTGGCTTCGAGGCAATGAATCACGAACCTCGGCCTGGTCAATTCGCGCCGCGCCTCGAGGACCACCTCGAGCCGCATGGGCTCACCCTGCTCGAGATGGTGAACGAGCTGCCCTGCCTCGTCGGTCAGGCGCGCCGTCAACACTCGCGCCGCCTTGTCGTCGATGAGGGTGCTCAGCTCGGCGTCCAGCTCCTCTCCTTGCCGATCTCGGTCGATCGCGAAGTTCAGGCGGTAGTACATCGCGGCGCTCTCCTGCGGATCACCGATGAACTTCACCTCGCCGTCGTGGATGAGCATGGCCCGGTCGCAGAAGTCCTGAACAGTGCTCATGTCGTGCGTCACGAGGACGATGGTCTTTCCGGCGTTTCGCCGTTCGCGAAAAACGTCCATGCACTTCTCCGCGAAGGCCGCGTCACCAACCGCCAGCACCTCGTCGATGAGCATGATGTCGGCGTCGGCCTGAACCATCACGGCGAAGGCCAGGCGAACCATCATCCCCGAGGAGTAGTTCTTGAGCTTGAGCTCGACGAAGTCCTCCAGCTCGGCGAAATCCAGAACGGAGTCCAGCCGGCGTGCGGCTTCCTTCTTGGTCAGGCCGAGCAGCACCCCGTTGAGCAGGCCGTTCTCGCGGGCGGTGAGCTCGGGATTGAAGCCCACGCCGAGCTCGATGAAGGGCGCCAGACGGCCCGCCATACGCACCGATCCCGCGTCGGGCCGGTAGATGCTCGCCAGGACCTTGAGCAGCGTGCTCTTGCCGGAGCCGTTACGCCCGACGATTCCAAAGAACTCGCCCCTGTGCACATCGAAGGAGACGTTTCGCAGAGCCTGGAGCTCCCGGTACTCCATCCGTGTGAAGGGATGCGCGATGCGCTCTTTGAACGAATCCACGCGGTGCTCAGGGATCCGGAAGAGCTTGTCCAGACCCCGAGCCTCGATCACCACCGGCGCAGGGCCGTCGGCCTCGGAACTGGCCCGAGCGCTCGTCTGCTGGTCGACAGGGTTCGGGCTGTGCATCTTCGGTTGGTGAACCTCCGCCAGGCCACCGGGGAGGGGATTGGAGGCTAACATTCCGACCTTCCGCGAGGCGTCGCTGAGGTAGCTTTCGCCCGGATGCAGGTCGCCCAGAAGCAAGCGTCGCCAGGCTCGGTGCGCCCCCGCAGATTGTCCCTCAGGGTCTCGAAGAGCGATGTGCTCCCCTGGCTGATCGTCGGGTTGCTCACGCTGATCGGTGTCGCCCTGCGGCTGGCTGTCGCCAATCAGCCCTTGTTCGCCGACGAGCTGTCGACCTACTGGCTCATTACCGATCACGGGTTCTTAGACCTGTTCTCGGCGGTGCACAGCAATGCGGAGATCACTCCGCCTCTGTACTTCGTGGCGGCTTGGGCCACAGCTCATCTGAGCCACGCCGAGGAGCTCGTCCGCGCACCATCGCTGGTTGCGGGCACGGTCACGATCCCGCTCGTGTACCTGCTCGGCGTCCGCACGGTGGGCCGCCCGGCGGCGCTGGTGGCCGCAGCCCTGACGACCTTCTCGCCTTTCATGGTCTACTACTCCGCCGAGGCACGGGCGTACGCGGTGATGATGCTGTTCGTGGTGGGTTCCACGCTCGCCCTCCTCCTCGCACTTGACAGCGGTCGGGCCCGCTGGTGGATCGCCTACGCGCTCTGCTCCTGCCTGGCCATGTACAGCCACTACACCTGCGCGTTTCTCTTGGCCGCGCAGCTGGTGTGGACCCTGTGGGCACATCCGTCAGCACGGCGAGCGGCCATCCTGGCGAACCTTGGGGCATTCGTCCTGTTCTTGCCGTGGGCCACTGGCGTTCGCAAGGACTTGACCTCACCGACCTCGGACCTGCTGTCGCTGCTGTCGCCGTTCACGGTCGACACGGTCTCGAGCAACCTCGTGCACTGGACGTTCGCCCATCCATATCCCTACGTGCCCATCGACGGAATGCCAGGTGTCGTTCCGCTGGCACTTGGTGCAGGAGGCGTGCTTATCGCGCTCGCGGGATGCCTTGCGAATCGGATCCACAGGCACCGGCAGCGCGGCTCTCCCGCCCTGATGGAGCGACACCGGCGGGTGCTGCTTGTGGTTGTCCTCGCCGCATCGGTCCCGCTTGGCACCGTCCTGGCGAGCGTCGTCGGTAACAACATCTTCGGCGTGCGCAACCTGGCAGCGTCCTGGCCCGCGCTTGCTCTGTGCGTTGGTGCGCTGATCGCCGCGGCGGGACCGCGGCTACGGTACCTAGCCGCGGCACTGATCCTGCTGGCGTTCGTGATCGCGGGGGTGAAGATGCTCGATGACGACTACGTCCGGCCCAATCACCGTGAGACGGCCGAGTTCATCGAGCGGGAGATCAGGCCCGGCGAACCGGTGATCGACGCGACCGCCCTGATCAGTCCCGGTCCGCTGAGCACGCTCGACACCACGATCGATCCAAGGATTCCGCTCTTCCGTGCGGGCGCACCGGTACGGACGGACCATCCCTTCAACTTCAATGACCCGATCGTCACGACCGACGAGGCATTTCTCCAGGCTGCAACGGCGGCAGCCGGCAAGCGGATCTTCTATGTGAGCACCGAGGCCCCCGACACCCCGGGCTACGCCCAGCGCAAGCAGGCGCTGAGCGTCAAGGGCTCCAGATCCGGATACCGCTTGGTCTCCACCCGGACCTTCCCCGGGTTCGTAAAAGCCCAGGTCGACATCTTCGAGCCGCGCGAGTGAGCACAGCGCCTGGGCCGATTACGTCTTGGTAGCGACAACCACGTTGTGAGCACCCGCTCGGCTCACCAACGGTGTCCGCTCCACCAGTCGCTCAAGCCGTGACGCCAGCCCCAGCAGCGCCTGGGGTGTGAAGTCCGGCACCAGACCCAGCTGGTCTGAACCCACGATCTCGGCCCCCGCTCCGCGCAGGCCGCTGAGCAGTTCCGCTTCGCCAATCAGCCGCTCTTCGCCTGTGTCCTGGGGCACACGGGCCATCAGATGCTTCCAGTACGGATTGCGAGGGTTGTGGTCCCAGACCACCACGTGTCCGGAAGGGCGCGCTACCCGCACCATCTCCTCGAGGGTTTCGCGCACGGGCTGGGGCTCGGCCACGTGATGCATTACCGCGACGCACAGCACGAGGTCGAACGAGTCGTCGGCAAAGGGCAGTGCTGTTCCGGAGCCCTGAACCGCTTGGACGGAAGGCCGCTTCTCCCTCAGCACTTCGAGCATCCCGGCAGAGGGGTCCAGGCCCGTCATGGCCAGGCCTCGCTGAGCAAGCCTCTCGGCGAGGACCCCAGTTCCGCAGCCCACGTCGAGGCCGTTACCGGAGGGACATCGCTCGATCAGGAACGCGGTGCGCTTGCGCAGATAGTGCTCCACGACGTGGGCCGGAAGCGACTCGTCGTACTCCTCGGCGATCAGATCGAACTGAGGACTGCCCAACTCGGTGCTCATCCGATGAGCTCGCGGTCGATCACTCGGGCGGGCGGGCGCTGAGGCGGGCGACGAGAGCGACTGCGCATTCGCAGCGCAAGCGCGATCATCCGCAGGCCGACGTCGATGGTTGCGATACGCCTGCCGGTCACCGACGACATACCGACGCGCGGGAGGTAGTTCACCGGGACCTCGACGAAGCGAGCTCCCGAAGTGATCACGAGCAGCATGATCTCGACCCCCGCGTGACTGCCCCCCACCGTCATTCGCTTCGCCACGTACTGGGCGGTCTCCCTGTGCAGCACGCGATACGTGCAGCCCACGTCGGACAGGTGGCTGGTGTTGAAGAGCAGTTCGATCAGCTTCGCCACAGCCCAGTTTCCCCACTTGAGAAAACGATCCATGTTGGCTCCGTCCCAGATCATCTCCCGGGTGGTGCGCGTGCCGAGCACGACCTCGCATTCTTCGCTGTACACGAGCAGCTTCGTGATGTCCGCCGGCATGAACGTCCCGTCCGGCTCGGCCAACACCACGAGTTCGCCGGTGGCCTCAAGGAGTCCGCGCCGACTGGCATGTCCATAGCCCTGTTTGGGCTCCCGGACGATCCGCGCGTCAGTGGCGGCCACCTCTTCGATCGTCCCGGCCTCTGAGTTGTTGTCGACCACTACCACTTCGTCGACAACGCCGGTGTCGAAGAACTGCTCAATGACCCGGCGGATCGAGTTGCGCTCGGCGTACGTCATGAGGACCACGGATACGGTCTTGCCATGCCACATCAGGCTTGTTCGCCTCGCCTCGAAATCACTGCCATTGCCGCCTCCCAGCGCGAAGGGCGGCAGATACTAGAACGGATCCCTACACTGTCGCGCCCCGGCGGAAGGCGCCCGACAGGCGCCCCGGCGAGATGACTCTCCATGATCGCTTTCGGTTGTCCCATCACCAAGCCCGACGTCTTCTCCCGATGCGCTGAGGGTGGGATTCGGCGCGCCTCGGAACCGGACTCCGTGGTCTTCGCAGAACAGTCCGTGGGGTCTCTGTTCGAGAGCTACAACAGGCTGATGGACAAGGCAGCCGAGCTTGACGATCTCGAGGCACTCGTGCTGCTGCATCAGGACACCGAACTCGTGGACCGGGGCTTCTGCAACAAGGTCAGGGACGGCTTGCGCAATCCCGAGGTCGGGGTGCTCGGATGTGTCGGCGCAATCGGAGTCCGCAGCATCGCGTGGTGGGAAGGCTCGGTCACACTCGCGTCGTTCATCCACCGCTACGAGGAGCACGGCGGCGGCGATCTGCCGGCGTTCTCCTGGGCGTGGGCCGACGCACCTCCCTACGCGCGGATCGGTGAGGTCGACACTCTCGACGGTTTCCTGCTCGCGATCTCCCCATGGGTGGTTCGCAACCTTCGGTTCGACGAGTCTCTTGGACAGTTGCACGGCTACGACCTGGACTTCTGCCTCCAGGTACGGGAGCGCGGGCGAAAGGTCATGACCGCGGACTTCCGCGCCATTCATCACCACTCGCTGGAGCTTGTCAACGATCCTGAGGGTTGGATCGAAGCGCACATCAAGGTGGCGGACAAGTGGGAGGGCCGGATCGAAGGCATCGGCTCCGGGGCCGGCACCTGGAAGCAGCGCGCCCAGCGGGCGGAAGCCGAGGCGGACGCGTCCTGGCTCAACTTCTACCGAACACAGCTGCTCGCGGATGCTCGGGTACGAGACCTCGAAAGCGGCCCTTGGCAGCGCCACCAACAGCATTTCGTGGAGGATCACCGCACCGCTTCGAGGGATCAACAAGGTGCGTCGGCGGGCCCGACCGCGGCTTCGCCATCTCGAGCCCAGGGGCGAATAGCGATGATCGCCTTCGGGGTATCAGCGACGGACGGCGAGGCCTACCGCCGGTACACACGAGCCGGGCCTTGAGCTCGCCGCAGGAGCCTGATTCTCAGGTGTACGTATTCGCCGCCGTCGGGCAGGTCGCTCGCACCTACAACCTGCTCCTCGAGGCTGCGGCTCGTCACGACGACCTCGAGGCCCTCGTCCTCGTGCACCCGCACACCAAGATCACCGACGCCCATCTGTGCTCGAAGGTCAGGCGGGCGCTCGCTGATCCCGACGTGGCGGTCGTGGGTGCGGCCGGAGCGAGAGGGGTGCGGACAATCGCTTGGTGGGAGGGAGAAATCAGTTCCGGCGCGGTCACGCAGCACTATCAGGAGTACGGAGGGGGAGAGGTACCCGCCTTTTCCTGGAAGCCGAATCGAGCCGGCGCCGCAGGAGGTGGACGCGGTGGATGGCATGCTGATGATCCTGTCGCCCTGGGCGGTCCACCACCTCGAGTTCGACGAGGCTCTCGCGTTGGGGCACGGCTACGACGTGGACTATCTGCCTGCAGGCCCGGCAAGCAGGGCGCAAGGTCGCCACGACCGACATCACTGTCGACTTCCACCAATCACTCGAGCTTCTCGAGGATCACAACCTGTGGGTCGAGGCCCACATCCACGTGGCAGAGAAGTGGGAGGGGCGGATACCGGGAGACGGACCCGACGACGTTGAACCGACCGAGGAGGACTGGAAACGCAGGGCACGGCGAGCGGAGGCCGAACGGGAGGCTGCCCGCTCGATCGCCTACGGCAGCGCTCTGACGCTTGATGCCCGGACGCTGGTGTTCGAGCGCGAACTGCGTTGGACCGAGGCCACCCTCTCCTGGCGGATAACCCAGCCCCTGCGGCGCCTCAACCACTGGCGTCGCAGCCGCAACGGGGCGCAGCCTTAGGACTCCAGCGCGCGGCGGATCTCCTCCTTGGAAACCACCGGCTGTCCCTTTCCGACGCCCGCGCGTCCACGCAGACGGGACAGGCGCTCGGCGACGGCGAACGCACTCGACTCGAGCAGCCTGCGCAGAACCGCATCCTGGCGTGCAAGGCGCTCTTGCGGCGTGCCAGAGCTGGTTGGCCTGCACCTGAAGGTCGGCCAGATGTCGCACCCGATTGGCCTCAAGGCGTTCGATCACTGGGTTGGCGTCCCAGGCCTCCAGGTGCCCCGCCAGGCGCTCCGCCCACGGCTGCATCCTCGTGCCAGACGACCCCGAAACCGAAGAACGCCGGCACGCTCGCGAAGCGCAAGCCGGGATTGTCCTTCACGAAGTCCTCGACCGCAGCGCGCACGCCGTTGCGCTCGCCTCCTTCGGTTGCGGCTGAGCGCGGGATAGGGGAGGCCGCCCGGCCTCAGTCCCGGGTCGCCGGGATAGAGGCCGCGGCTACGGTCGGGGCCGGCCACCGGCTGCCGGTACTCCGTCGGGAATCAGCCCGGCGTCGAAATAGTCGTCGCGGTAGGCGTGCGGCCAGCTGACGTCGTGGAACATCAGCAGCGGCATTCCGGCGCCCGAGGCGCGCTGCGCGAGCAGCGCGCAGCTCCTCCCACACGGTCCAGTAGTTGTGATCGCCGTCGATGATCACGACGTCGCGAAGCTCGATCTCCGGTAGTGCATCGAGGCTCGTCCGGCGAACGAGCTCCAGTTCGCCGCGCTCCTCGTCGAGGCTCACGAGTCCGGGCTGCGGCGACGGGTCGATGGCGACCACGGTGGCGCCCGTCTCGCCGGCCCAGTCGGTCAGCAGCCGGGTGAGATCACCGGCGTAGGCCCCGACCTCGCAGACGGATCTGGCACCGGTCACGTCGAGGCAGGGGATCATCACCTCCGCCACGTTGGCCAGGGACGTTGACCAGCCCCCGACGGGGTCGGCGTATGAGGCCAGATCGAGTTGGGTTCGACGCACGGGGGGCGGCAGTCTAGCCTCGTCCGGCTCGCGATGGTCAGGCACGCGTGGCGTAGAGCATGCGGATCGAGGTGCCGGCCATCGCGGCGTCCTGATCGACGGCAACCGAGAAGCCCCGCTGTCCGAGGATGCTCTCGATCTGGGCGCAGCGTCCCTGCTCGTCGTGGACCTCCAGCGCCACCTGCCGGATTTTCGGCCAATCTCGGTTCTCGATCCCCTCGAGGACGTCCAGTTCGGCGCGCTCCACGTCGATCTTCAGGAGATCCACGCGCTGTATGGCCTCCTCGGCCAGGAAGGCCGACACGGTGGTGAGCTCGGCCGTCAGGGTCTCCGACTCCCATTGCCCCGCGAGCCGCTGCTCCGCCTCTTCGTCGGTAAGGCCGGCGTTGCGAAGGGCGGTCCGGACCAGATCGCTGTCGCGCTCCGGATCGGCGTACAGACCGGACATCGCAGCTGCGTTCGGGTAGTAGGTGATCGGGACCATCCCGGGCTCCGACGCCATGCCCTGCTTGTGGATCACGCATTCGGGCATGTCCTTGACCGTCTCCCGCAACATCTCGAAAACTGGATCCACGGGCTCGAAGCTGTGCACCAGCGCGACGCCGCACTGGGTGATGAAGTACGCGGCGGCGACCCCCACGTTCGCACCCACGTCGAGCACCACGTCGCCGCCGCCCAGAGTCACCCCGTGCCGAAGATAGGTCTGCTCGCCGGCGATCTCGGCAACCTGGAACCAGAGCTGTGAGGGGTCGCGGTGGCGCACCACCCGACCCAGGGCGGCTATTCGGGCCTGGGCTTCGCTATCGGTCACTTTTGGGCTCGCGACAGAAGGCCACCACGTCGAGCGCGTCCTCGAGGCCTTCGGTCTCGAGCGTGAAGTCGTCGAGCGCGATGTCGAGAACGTCCTCTCCCTGGTCGATCCGCTCGCGGCCGAGCCGCCAGTCGTACAGGCGCTGGCGAGCGACACGCGGGATCACCCGGCGAAGACGCAGAGGATCACGACGCAGCAGCGCGTCCAGCTTCAGGTGCTCACGCGCCACTATCGCCCGATAGCGCTCGGACCCGACGATGCCGGCCATCTCGACGGAGACGAAGGCCTTCTCGCACAGCGCCCGCAGGGCGGCCGAGTCGTACTCGAAGTAGTGATACGGGTCGATGATCTCGTCGGCTCGCGCGAAGGTGAGCCGGTTGGGTGTCACGAACACCGCACACCCATCTGGCGCCAGAACTCTGGCGATCTCCCGAATCGCGCGGTCTGCGTCAGGCACGTGCTCAATGGAGTGGACGGCGATCGCGCCGTGGAACTCCTGGCTCGCAAAAGGCATGCGCCGCATGTCGGCCACCACCGTCTCGCGCTCCTGACCTTCGAGAGCCGAAGGTTCGATGTCCACGCCGATCGTCTCTCGCGGCGACAGCAGGTGATAGCTGTGCCCGATCCCGCAACCCACGTCGACCACCCGGCCGGGGCCGAGGTAGGGCGCGCAGAGCGCATAGGCGGCCACGTGACGTTGCCACGTCGGGTTGAACCCGCCCTCAGCGGTCACGACTCGCTCGCCCGTCACGGTCCGGCTCATGTCTCCTCCATCTTCGCCGCGGCGCTCTTGAACTTGCCGCAGGGCACGATGCCCGCGCGATGCAGCATGAGCCGAAGCCCCGCCCACAGCGTCTTCACGCCGTAGACCGTGCCGCTCCGTAGCCCCACCGAAGAAGCCTCAGCGAAGTAGCGACCACGAGCCGGCACCTCTGTGATCGTCATGCCGAAGTGACTCGCCTGCATCAGCATCTCCGAGTCAAAGCTGAAGTCTGACGCGTTGCGCAGGAAGGGAACGGTCATCAGCAAGCGTCGCGAGTAGGCGCGGTATCCGGTGTGGGCCTCCGTCAGCTCGGTGTGCATGATGCGGTTCTCGACTCGGGTCAGCGCGCGGTTGACGACGTACTTCCAGCGCGGCATCCCGTTCTCGAGGGCCATGCCCGGCTGGGCCAAGCGTGAGCCGAGGACCAGGTCCGCCTCGCCGGCGAGAATAGGCTCCACCATCCGGCCGATCAGCTCCGGCTCGTACTGCCCGTCAGGGTGGAGCATCACCACCACGTCGGCGTCGCGCTGGAGAGCCTCGAGGTAGCAAGTCTTCTGGTTGGCGCCGTAACCGGCGTTGTGAGGGTGCCAAACCAGATGAAGAGGTAGCTCCCGGGCCAGCGCCACCGTGTTGTCGCTCGACGCGTCGTCAACCAGCACCACCTCATCGACGATCTCGCTCGGGATCGCCTGAAAGGTGGACTTGAGCGTGCGTGCCGCGTTCATGGCCGGCATCACCACGATCACCTTGCCTTCTGGTCGGTCAGCCACGGCGCGCCTCCACGTACACCGTGCCCCCACGCTGAGCCAGGACCTCGACGGCACTGGCTAGAACGGCCGGCACGAACAGCAGCACCGCGCCGCCGAGCGCGATCGCACGCTTGGGTCCGGGCATCGGCCGGCTTCGGGCCTCAGGCCTGCGGATTGCGTCGTAGAGGTCAGGCCTTCCCGGGAGCACACCCACCAGGCCCTGGAGCCAGCCGAAAACCACCTGCCCGCCTCGCCAATGGCTTATTCGCGTGAGTTCGAGCCCCAAGAACTCGAGGCGATGGGTGAGCGCGGCGGCGGGCAGATGTACGAGATGGCGAGGCAGGTCGAGGTGCAGCCAACGGTCGCGGAACACCAGCGCCTGCAGACTGTCGCTGTTGGGCACCGCCACCAACAGGATGCCGCCTGGCGCGAGCTGTCGTGCCGCCTGGTCGATGTCGTGGCCTGGCGTTGACAGATGCTCCAGTGAATGCCAGAAGACGATCGCCGACCACTGGCCTTCGACCTCGGTGATTTCGGCTTCCCGCACCCGCGGGTGGCGTGAATCGCGCTCGAGGCCGAGCGCGTCACGACCGCGGCGCTCGAGCGCGTCGACGAGCGTTCCGTCCCCCGCGCCGACGTCGAGCACCGGACCCGGCGGTGCCAGGCGGCTGATCCGTCGCGCCAGCCGACCTCGCGTCCGTCGCAGAACCGCGTCCCCTATGCCGGAGAATCGCCCCGAGTGTGGCCGGTAGCGTGAGTACGCCTCTTCAAGGGCGCCGGCATCCGGCCACGGGTCCGTGGTTGCCGCCCCGCACGACGGGCATCGGATCCGGCCTCGCAGCCGGATCGCGGAGGCCGCGAAAGGTGTTTCGCACCAGATACAGGCACCAGGAGGCTCGAGCATGTCCGGGTACGCCGCCACAGGCCCCGCAGCGCGGCGAGCCTCGTCCTGGTCGGGCTTGCCGCCGGCCACCATTCGCGCGGCACTGTAGCTCAGCCGTCGCGGAGGCGAGGTCGGCTAGAGTGCGCCCCCTGGCGCGTAGACGTCCACTGCCCCTGCCGGTGTCGCCGTCCGCAGTTTCTCCAGCGAGCGATGCGCGCGCCCCCCGCGGAAACGGCGCCTCGCCTGCGGCAGCACTGACCCGTGGCTCAGCCTTGGGGGACCTCGCGTCGACGGTCACGCTGACGGCGGCACTGGGCCTGGCGGGCTTCGCCGTGCTGATGGCTGTGGCCATGCTGATCGTCGAGCCGCGGCCAGTTCCCGGGGGAATAACGCCTTCGAGACAGGGGGCCGAGACCGCTCTCTACGTCGCTGCGTTCGGCCTCGTGCTTCCGCTGGCGTTGTACGCCGGGCCGAGGGTATGCCGGGCGATCGGGAGAGGTCCAAACGCGGACGGTCTGCCCGCCCTTGCCGGATTCCTGGCCGCTTTGCTGATGGCCGTGGTGATCATGGTCCGAGCGTCGGGGGCGTTCAGCTGGGGCGGCGGGTTCGCTGCCCTGCTGGTTGGCCTGACGGGGTGGTGGATAGCGGCCGCCGTGTCGATGCGGCGCTCGGCCGAGGACCGGCAGTGGCCGGCTCTGAGGAAGGTTGCTCGTTATGCGCCGTGGATCTGGAGAGCGGCTGCGGCACTGACCTTCGGCGCCGTCATCACGGTGACCCACATCGGGTCCTTGAACATTGTCCCACTCGTGGTCGGTCTGCCGATGGTGGCGGCTGTGCTCTTCGCCTACGCGTCAGGACGTCGGCTTCCGACTGTCGGTCGGCGCTGGCGGTTGGCCGCCGACGCCCTGGTGGTCGTGGCGCTGGCTCTGGCAATACCGGACCTTGTGATCGTCACGCCGGAGGCCACCGGCCTGGACTTTGCCGAGCGCTTCGCTGATCTGACCGTCGCCTTCCACCAGGAGTTCCTGCTCGGCCCGTCCAACCAGGTGCTCGGCGGCGGCGCCATGTTGGTCGATACCTCCTCCCAGTACGGGGTCGGCTCGATCTACTTCATCACGGGATGGTTCGAGCTCTTTCCGATCGGTTACGGCACCCTCGGCCTTCTCGACGGGGTGCTCACCGCGCTGTACTTCGTCGTCGGCTTCCTCATCCTCCGAATCAGCAGGGTGTCGTGGCTGCTGGCGACGGTCAGCCTGGCGATAGGGGTGGTTGCCCTGGTCTACAACCGCGAGTATCCCGTCGGCTCGATCGTCCAGGAAGGTCCCATCCGGTTCGGCTTGCCGCTGGGTGTGGTCCTCCTGCTGGTGGCGGCGGCCCGCTGGCCCCGTCACAGAAACGTCCTGCACGGCGCCGCCTTCGCAGTTCTGGGGCTGTCTTCGGTGTGGGCGATGGAGATGTTCGCCTACACCGCAGCGACCCTCGCGCTGATGCTCGCGGTCGAGGCCTACCTCCTCCCGCACCGACGTCTGGCCTGGCTGGCCCGCCGGGTCGCGCTGGGCGCCGGGGTCTGCGTGGCTGCGCACCTGCTGTTCGTCGTCCTGACGCTCATCGCCACCGGTGAGTTTCCTGCGTGGGATCAGTATCTGGTGTACCTGAAGGCCTTCGTCCTGGGCGATGTGGGAGACATCACCTACGACTTTGCGTGGTGGTCGCCGGGGCTCGCGGTGGGCGCGGGCTACCTGATCTCAGCCGTTGCCCTGGGTCTGTTGCTGCGGCTCACGCCGGACTTGCTTCAGGACCGCCGCGTTGCTGTCACGGCGATCGTGGGCACGACGGGCAACGGCATCGTGTTCCTCTCGTACTTCGTCGACCGTTCCGCACCCCATGTCCTGGTCTATGTCTGCCTTCCGCTGTTGCTCGCCGGCGTGCTCTGGTTGAGCGTCCTGCTGGGATCTGCCCGGCAAGCCAAACGCAGTCCCGTCACGATCGGAGCTCTGGCCTTCGCCTCGCTTCTCGCGCTGATCTTGGTGACCGGGTCCTGGTCGCGGCTCGGGCCCCGGTTCGAGAACTCGGCCCTGGCCTATGTCGTCCCGGGCGTGAAGTCGGCTCGCAACGCCGCGGACCGGCTGAAGGACTTCCCCCGCTTCGATACCCGCTCTCTGGAGGCGGAGGGGCTGCTCGACCGTTACATGCCAGGCGAGAGGCAGTCCCTTGTTCTCGTCAAGCCGGGCCTGGACATCGAGACGCTGATGCACAGCCGGCGCTCGAACCTGCTCCCGCTCCCGAATGCGATCCAGTACAGCTTCGTCGGGTCTTCTAAGCTCCCGATGCTCCTCGACTCGGTGCGAGACCTCGAGCCCGGCCGGCGTCTATTGCTGGACCAGGCCCAGCTGGTGGGGCTCGCCCGTTTCAAGCGAGACCCCAGTACATTGGGTCCGGTCAGTCAAGTCCCGGCGCTCGGCACGCCCACCACGCCGTTGCAGGTGCGGACCTTGGCCGAGATCGACAAGCGCTTCCGCCTGCGGCCGCTATATGCACGCAACGGGTTCGCGGTGGTGGAGCTCGGCGCGCGGCGTTGAGGACTCAGCCTGGATTGTGCGCGAAGGCCCACACCTGCACCGGCATGTCCGCCTCGTTGTGCAACGTATGCCAGCGCCGGTAGGCGGGCCAGTGGTACAGATTCCCGGCGATCACGCGGCGGTTCCCCCAGGAACCGACGTCATCGACCTCGAGGCCGGCCCGCTCGAGAAGTGTCTGCAGACCGCGCGGGGTGAAGCGCCAGTAGTCCCGCATGCCGTACTCGGGTAATTCGTGGACTCGTATCAGGAAGGGTGTCGAAACGATCACGTGGCCGCCGGGGCGCACGAGTCCCCGCAGGTTCGCGGCGGCGGCGTTCGGGTCGACCACGTGCTCCACGACCTGTTCGCAGAGCACCACGTCGAACGCCCCGCTCAGCTCCGTCGCGAGCGGCGCGCACAGGTCGAACTCGGGGTAGTCGAGGCTCTGAAAGCGCTTCCAGGGCTTCCCGGCATGGTCGGCCCCGCAGATCTCGACCGCCTCGAGCCGTTCGGGGCCCAACCGCTGGACGTGATCGTTCACGGCCTTGATCAGCGGAACCCGCTGCCATTGCTCCAGCCCAGCCTTGGCCTCGGGCAGCAGCAGCCGATCGCGGAGCGTGCTTGCGACGCCGCCGGGCACCGCGGACAGCCTGCCTGGGACTCCTCACAAGAGCCCCCACCAGTTGTGTCGCATCTCCTCCGGCTTGGGAGGAAACCCTTGAACGCACTGTCGTTGTAGAACCAGTCCTCGAACTCGGCCGCGTCGACGATCTGGTTGTGCACAGCCCAGGACTGTGCCTGATCCTTGTCGGCCCAGGCCTTCAGGCGCCGGGTTCGATGCCGTTCCAGGCAGAGCCGATAGTCCATGCGATGTAGATGGATCAACCTGAGGTCGGGGTCGATGCTGGTCTGGAAGTCGGCCCGGCCGTGAAAACCGGGCCGCCAGTGCATGGGTACGGTGGCTATGGCGGCCTTGCTGTACCCCTCGTTGGAGAACCAGAATCGCCGCTGGCCCAAGAGCGGCCGCTCGAGGTCCAGCGGGGGCTCTCGATCTTTCATGTGAAGGAGCTCGTAACCCAGGCAGTTCACGAAATCGGCGTCGAAGTGGTCGAGGTACGCCGCCAGCGAACCGACCTCGGGCACCGGGGCGATGATCTCGTCGACGTCGGTGACGACGACCAGGTCGTAGCGATCCAACAGCTCGTGTTGTAGGCCCTGGATGGTCTCAACCATCCACACGTGGTCCACGGTGCCGTGCTCGACGGGGATCCGAACGAAGCCTTCACCGTCGGTCGAGCCGTCGGTCGTCTCATTGTCAAATACATAGATGTCCTCTGGCGAAAAGAAGCGCGAGTAGTACCGCAGCCAGATCGGAAAGAAGACCGGTTCGTTGTGGACGATCGTGATGATCGCGCGGTCACGGCGAGCTGCCCGGCGGCCACCCCGCGCATCCGCTCTGACCTTCCGTTCCCAGGCCCGCTGCTCACGCCAGTAGCCGAGCCACGCGGCCAGAGGATGGTTCGGGCTGTCCTGAGGGGCCAGCGAGGGATCCCCGACAGGAACCCCGCTCGGATCGATGTCAGGAGGAGCCGGCGGCGCTCCGGGCGCTGGAATCTGCCTCGGCGGGGTCAGACAGCGATCGGCCCGTACTCGACCGGAAATCCCGACGCCCCGAAGAACCAGTTCTCGACGGCGTAGCGAGGCTTCGGCATGGCGGGATCGGACCCGGTCGCGTGGAGGAAGAGGTCATCGAAGAGCAGGGCGTCGCCGGGCTCGAAGATGGGCCTGATGATGCCGCGGTCGCCCGCAGCTTCCTCGGCCATCGCTTGCGAGACCTGGATCGAGAGCACGGCCTCTTCGGTCTGTTGGGTGACCAGATAGTCGAGCCGGCGCGGCACCATGTCCAAGCCCGGTGACTCGTCCCCGCAACGCGACAGCGACAGCCACAAGTTCAGGGCTCGCACGTCACCCATGAAGCTGCCGTCCTGGTGCCACGCACCGGCGACCGACGGCTCGGCCTTTCGGAGAGTGGTCTTCTGGAGCGAGATGAGAGGCTTCTCGCCGAGGTATCCCTCCACCAGCCTGGGTAGGCCGGCCTTCTCGAACAACTCCACCATCTCGGCCGACAGCATGGGAGAGTCGACGGCGAGCACCCCGCCCCCCTCACGGATCCACGGCCGAACGGAGAGAGCCTCCTCGTACTTTTCGGTGCCCGGAAGGAACTCCTCGTAGTACCCCTCCGCCGCCGGCTGGCCGGCCACGAACTTCTCGCGCTCTTCGAACGCACGGTCGATCTGATCGGCGAAGCGGAGAGCATCGTCACGATTCACGAGGCCTCGGACGAGGATGAACCCGTCTCGCAGTATCGCGGCCCTCACCAGTTCTGGAGTCAGGTCGTCGGCGGCGAATTCCGGCAGGTCCCCCTCAGCGGGCAGGCGGGCAGAGTCGGGCTCCGGGTGCTCTGGAGCTTCGCCGTTGCCTTCGAGCGCGCGCATTCCCGCGATATGCCGCAGGGCCATCAGCCGCCGTTCCGTGTCCCGGTCGGCGTTCGCCCGATTCGCTTCCGCCAGCCTCTGAATCTCGGACGCCAGCTCCGAGTCGGACCCCTCGAAGTCGTCCACGACGGGTGTCCGCTCGGGACGCTCCACAACCGCCGTGTTGCCGTTGCCGTGCTTGCTTCCGCGTCGCCTCAGGATCCGCATGGGAGGGCACCATAGCAAGCAGCCGGAGGGCCCCGGCGGACCCCCGCGAGCGGCCTTACTCGGCCTGCGCAGGCGGTCCGGAGGCGGCTGGATCCTTGGCCGAATCCTCGGGGTAGAAGCCCCAGTAGCCCGAGAAGTCCTTACGGGTGTACGCCACGCTGGTGGGGTCCTGAATCCAGTTCCACTCGTCGAAGGGACCTAGGTAGTAGCCCCCGGTGCCCACGCCGCTGCCGGAACCGATTAGTCCGGGCGGTGTGGTGTCGAAGCGGGTCTTCCAGTAGCGCTCCGACCAGAACAGCGCGCAGTAGTCGGTCAGAACGAATTCATCGATGAAGACGTAGCCGCCATCGGTCAGGTGCGGCCAGAGGTTGGTGATGCAGTCGTCGAGGCTCGCCTGCCAATCGACATCGAGGAAGGCGAGCACGACGGGCTCGGTGTGACTGGGAAGGGTGTCGCTGAACCAGCCCTTGCGGAACTGACAGCGGTCAACGGCCCCGAAGCGACGCACGTTGTCTCGTACCAGCTCGAGCTCGCCCTTGAGCATCCCGGTGGCTTCGTCTTTGGCGTATAGGTCGTTGTCCTCGGGTGGAGGGAGTCCTTCGAACGAGTCGTAGACGATGAGATCGCGGTCGGCTATGTCGCAGACGAGCGACAGGTTGGCCGTCGACCCCCCCAGCCAGCAGCCACACTCGACCACGGCCCCCTTCACGTCAGGCGGGATCTCGAGCAGCTTCGAGGCCATCGCGAGATGGGCTTTGTACGAGGTGCCGGTGGTGACGCCCTTGGTCGTGCGCCTAATGCGATAAGCGAGCTGCACCTTACGCCGCCAGGTGAGCCCGTAAGCGGGGTGGATTCGCGGATTCCAGAGCATGAAGAGAATGCTCGCGGGCCAGGTCACCGTAGCCCACCCCTTGGCCAGGCGAAGGGCCAGATCCTGTCCTCGGGGGACGCCGAGGCCGTGGAGAATCCTTCGAATCAGACTCTTGATGGCTCTGCTCACGGCGCGCGAGACTACCAGCGAATGCAAGCGGTAACTGGGTGGCTCAGCGCCGCCTGAGCGTGAGCATCACCTGGTGCAAATCGCCGACTAGCAAGTCGACGTCGAGCAGCTCAAACATCGGGGACCAGCGCTCGCGTACGTAGGGAAGCGTGATGACCGTCTCGCCGTAGGTCATCTCGCCGCCGTCGTATTGGAGATGGGTGGAGTCGATGGGATGGGGGGCGAACAGGTAGCGGGGCTCCTCCAGCCGAGCCCGGGGATCAGATCCCAGCGACTGGCGAACGCTGTGCATGAGAGGCGAGAAGTCCAAGAACGCCGGGGGGCGAATTGTGAGGACCAGGAGTCCACCCGGACGTAGGGAGCGATGAAGCGCTCCGAGGCAGGCCTCGTGGGCCGCTTCGGACAGATGCGTAAAGACCGAGAAGGAGAAGGCGAGATCGAAGGAGGCGTCGAAGGGCAAGCGCTCCGGCAAGAACGCGCTGCGCGCAAGCGTCGCCGGCAGCCCGCTCGTTCGGCATAGGTCCAGGATCGCCTCGACGGGATCACACGCGTACAGCATGCCCGGCTCGACGTCCCGCGCCAGATATCGAGTCAGGCGCCCCCAGCCACAACCGAAGTCGACTACGCGCGCCTCGGTGAGTGAGCACGTGGAGTGCCGGGCGAAACGCTCACCGAGCTTGAGGTAGAAGGACTGGCTCTGGCCGGCCAGCCGTGCACCTGCTGCCCCGTTCCAGACCAGCTGCAGCGGTGTATCGGGCATGTCTGGCAGGAGCCGGCGAATGTGAGGGTAGGAGTCGTACTCCTTGGTCAAAAGCAGCGACCAGAGGTCCGCGTCGAGCGTCCGGAACAGCTTCAGGCATTCGGGCCCGCTGTCGGCGCAGCGCGCGTCGATCTCTGCGAGGGCTGGGCCGTGGAAGTGGTCGAGCCAGGAATCGAAGCGAACCGGTTCGATTTCGTCGGCAGATGGCAGCTCGCCGTCGGTGCCCGGTCCCAGCGAACGCACCCGGCGCCCCACCGCTCTCAGCGCGGCTCCAGGTGATGGTGGCATGGCGAGAGCGTATAGCTCCCAAGGCGACAGACTCAGAGCTGATCGGGTAGCTTCGCGCGCGTGTCGACGGCCAGCGCGGGTGAGCGGGATCCGCGTGTTCGCGGGACAGACTTCGGACGGGCAGCGTGGGCTTCCTGGCCCGCCATAGAGATCTGGATTGCCGCCGGACTCACCGTCTTAGCCCTGATACTGCGCTTGGCCGGCATGGGGCAAAGCCTCTTCGGCGACGAGCTCTTTCTCTGGGCGATCGTGGGCGACCGCTCGCTGGGAGATTCGCTGTCCGTCGTACACGACACGGAGAAGACGCCGCCGCTCGGATTCGTGCTGTCGTGGGGCGCTGCACAGCTGAGCGATGCCCCGGAGGCGGTTCGGCTGCCCTCGTTCGTGGCAAGCGTCGCCACCGTCCCACTTGTTTATCTGATCGGCCGACGGACTCTCGGGGGACGCGCCAGTCTCGTCGCGGCAGCGTGGTTTGCGCTTAGCCCGTTCATGATCTTCTACGGCACCGAGTCACGCAGCTATGCACTGGTCACAGCCTTTGTCGTTCTCTCAACTCTTGCGTTGCTGCTCGCCCTCGAGGAAGGCAAGAAGCGCTGGTGGGCCGTGTATGCGCTGGCGGCTGCGGCGGCCGTATATAGCCACTACATCGCGGTGCTCGCTCTGCTGCCGCAGGCGGGTTGGGCGTTGTGGACCCAGCGCCAGAGCGCCCGAGAGCAGCTGTTGGCGGGAGGGGTGGCCGTTCTTCTCTTCCTGCCCTGGCTGCCGTCGTTCGTCGTGCAGGCACGCAACAGCTCCGACGAAGCGCGGCGGATCAGCGAAATGGTGCCCCTTACGCTCTCGAACGTTGCAGAGTTCAGCGTCAAGCCGTTGATCGGTCACCCGTATGTCTCATTAGCGGATATCCCGGGACGCATGCCGACCGCCGTTCTGGCTGGCTTATTCGTCGCGCTGCTGATCCTCAAAGTGCGCTCGCGTTGGGGCGGAGGTGTGATCAGGCAATACTCGCTCCGCAGTCGCGCCGGGTTGGTGGTCCTACTGGCTGTGGCTCCCTTCGTGGGGCTCCTGCTGTACAGCCTGCAACCGGAGACGAGCTTTCTGCTGTCGCGCAACCTATCGATCGCAGTGCCCTATGCCCTCTTGCTCGTCGGATGGGCGCTGTCCTCCGCGCTACCACGTGGCGTCGCCGTCACGGCCACGGTCGTCGCACTGGCAGCGCTCTCCGTGGGTACGGTGAAGATGCTGGACGACGACTACCAGCGGCCCGACGCCGACGACGCCGCGCGCTTCATTGACTCGCGCGCGCCGGCCTCGGCCCCTGTTATCGACACTCCGGGCCCGCACGCCATTCGGACCTATTTGCAGCCGTCGCGTCGGGTGTACACCACTACCGAGTTTCGGGCTACCGACTGGGCCGCCGCCGCACGCTCGAGTTCGCCTGTCTTCTTCACGTTTCCCCGGTTGGGGATTTTGGCTGAGGGGCATCGGCCGCCGCCGCCGTACGGGCGGCGCTTCCGGCTCGTGGCTCGCCACGACTCTCCTGGGACGCCCTTCCCAGTAGGCGTCCTCGAATACCGGCCGCGGTAGGTCCTCGATAACGCCACGACCGAGCGATCGGTATAAGTCCGCGCTTCGGTGAACAGTGGAGCCCACACGGCCCCGCGAGGGTGGCGGATGCTTCGCGGCGGCGAGTCCTCCTCACGGGGACTGACTCGCATAGCCGAAGCTTTCAGGGAGCCGTGGCAGGTCGCGCTCCTGGTGTTCGTGGCCGCTTTCTGCCTGTACGGCTTCACCGCGAGCCAACAGCCGCAGGGCTACGAGGCCGAAACGAGCGCAGCAGCGGAGGGATTCCTCCTGACTGGAGACTTCGCGATCGATCCAGAATCGCCACTGCGCGACGCACGCTCGGGGTCCGGCGGCTGGACGGGACAGGACGGAAAGCTGATCCCGAGAGCCGGTCTACCGAGCGTGCTGGAGAAGGTCCCCTTCTACGCCGTGGGCAAGGTGGCCGACGACCTCACTTCGGGTGACGAGGAGTCCTATGCGTACAGGAACGATGCGCTGGCCTTCGCCCTTCCGTTCGCGGCGGCGGCGGCTGCGGCGTTCTTTTTCCTGGTCGTCTGGCGAATGCGGAGATCGATGGCGTGGGCCATAACCATGGCCGGGATCTTCACCTTCGCCAGCCTCGCCTGGCCCTATTCGAAGATCGGGATGGAGACCGTTCTGATGATGGGCGGCGTGCTGACCTTGGCTGCGGTTCTCTACGCCCAGGATGGTATGAGCTGGCGACCCTGGGCGGCCGCCGGCTTCGGCACTGGACTGGTGCTCGCGGACAAGCCCTACGGAATTGTCGTCGTCCTGGCCATTCTGGCGCTGCTGATCGAGCCCTGGCGAAAGGCGGACAGGGCCACGCGGCTCCGTTTCCTGGTCGCTTTCGGACTTCCGCTCTTGGCTTGGGGGGTGGGGTTCGCGTTGTTCAACCTCACCCGCACCGGGGGCATCCTCGATACCGGGCGCAACGAGTTCGAGGCGACGCTCGCAGCGCCCTTGAATGCCATCGGCTTCCTGGTCAGCCCGGGGAAGGGCCTGCTGCTCTACTCGCCCGTCGTGATCATCGGCCTTCTCGGTCTTCCGCCCCTGTGGCGAGCGAACCGTCGGTTGACTCTCGCTCTCGTTGGCGCCTTCATCGCTGGACTGCTGACGGTCGCCGGTCTGCGCTTCTGGAGCGACGAGACGTGGGGACCGCGATACATCGTCTGGATCTCATGGCTCCTCCTTCTCCCGGTGCCGTACTGGGTGACATCGCTCAAGCGAGCCAAGCTCCTGGGCGCAGTCACGATCGTCGCGGTCTTCGTTCAGCTCCTCGCGGTCGTCTCGCCTCCATCTGCGCTGGTGCTCGCCACCAGGGACCTGACGGGCCATACCCATCTTCCAGAGAAGCCCATACGCGCCTTTGGAGACTCCCTTTGGTCGCGACCCGATCAGGTGGATCCCCGAACTGTCACCGCTGCTGTTCCAGACCAAGCTCGTGGCTTCCTACGTCTCGGTGAAACTCGGGGGGCCCGCGATCACGACGACCTACCAGCCTTATGAGGGACCCAAGAACAGCGTGACCCTCGACTCCGACAGGCTGGGGGCCTACAACTTCGCGCGCCCCCCGATCTGGTGGCTCCAGCCTGAGACGGGCCAGCGCCGCTTCTCGGCGGTCCTGTTCTTCCTGATTGGGTCGCTCTCCCTTGCGCTCCTACTGAGCCGATGGCGATCGTCCCGCGCCGAAACGCCGAAAGCACCACTCGCTGCCTGAGGCGATGGCGGCATCGAAGACGTGGTGATCCTCTGCGGAGGACGCGGCACGCGCCTGCAGGAGCACGTGCCCGCCATCCCCAAGCCGCTGGTCGAGATCGGCGGCGAGCCGATCCTCGGCCACGTCATGCGCATCTACGCTGCCCACGGGCTGCGGCGCTTCTGGCTCTGCACGGGCTACAAGGGAGAGCTGATCGAGGCGGCGGTGGCCGACGCGACGCTGGCCGGCCGGAGATCGAGGTCCACTGCGTGGACACCGGCCTCGACACGCCCACCGGCGGGCGGATCGCCCGGGTCGGGCCGCTGCTGGAGGGTCGCCCGTTCTGCGCGACCTACGCCGACGGCGTGGCCGACATCGACCTGGGCCGCCTGATGGACTTCCACCGCGAGCACGGCGCGGCTGGCGACCATGACGGTGGTCCGTCCGCTGCTCCAGTTCGGGGTGGCCGAGCTGAACGGCGACGGCCGCGTGCATCGGCTTCCGCGAGAAGCCGCGCTCCGAGCACTGGGTCAACGGCGGCTTCTTCTGCTTCGAGCCGCGGCGCCTCGACCACATCGGCGACGACTCGGTGCTCGAGCGCGAGCCGCTCGGAGACGCTGGCGGCGGCCGGTCAGCTGCACGCCTACCGCCACGAGGGCTTCTGGGACTGCATGGACACCTACAAGGACGCGGTGCTGCTCGACGACCTGTGGTCGCGCGGGGAGGCGCCGTGGAAGGTGTGGGGCGACGCGTGACGAGCCGAGGCGCTACTCGGCCAGCGCGGGCGCTGTCACCGGTCGGGCTGCGCCCGGCTCAACGCCGCCGGCCGCCGCCCCAGCGCCAGCGACAGCACCACCGCCGCGCACACCGCCTGCACCGCCAGCAGCGCCATCGCCACCCGGGTGAGGTCGGCGCCGATGGCGATCAGCGCCACCACCTCCACCACCACGCCCGCGGCCAGCACCCAGATGAAGCGGTAGCGGTGCAGGGCGAGCAGGTACTGCACCGACAGGTAGGTGCAGGCCAGCAGGACCATGGCCAGCCCGAGCCAGGGCAGGGCGTCGGAGCGCCAGCGTCAGGTCCTCTCCGAACACGGCCTCCAGCAGCGGCTTGCCGGCCGACGGTGAAGATCAGGACCATCGGGATGCCGGCCACGACGATCAGCGCCGAGGCAGCGAACGAGGATCGTCCGGGCGTCCTCGCCGGTCTTGGCCCGGCGCGCGGCCTCGGGCACCAGGTACATGCCCAGGCCGACCGCGATCCAGATGATCGCCTTGGCGGCCACGGCGGCCACCGCGTAGGAGCCCGCGGCGTCACCCGAGGCCTCGTGCTTGACCACGATCACGTGCAGCTCCTGGATGGCCAGCAGCAGGGTGAGGGCGATCACCGGAGCGCGTGCGCCGATCAGCAGCTCGCGCAGCGGCGACTCCGCGGCCCGTTCCGGATCGGGCTCGGGCAGCTCCTCGCGCAGCGGCAGCGAGCAGGAGCAGCGCCATGGCCAGGAAGGCCAGCGCCGCCCCGAGGAAGGCGCCGGTCACGTCGAGTCCGATCGCCGACGAGCACCAGGCGCGAACACGATCCGCGAGGTGGCCTCGCCGACGATGCTCACGGCCACCGCCCGGTAGCGCTGGAAGCCCTGCAGCACGCCCGCGCTCGACGCAGAGGATCACCCACAGCATCGCCGTCAGCGGCACCGCCGCGGCGCCCCAGAGGTCGTCGACGTTGATGATCGCCCCGATCACCGAGCGCAGCGGAATGGCCGCCAGCGCCACCACCACGGTGGCGACGACCAGCCGCACCAGCCAGCTGCCGCACGCCCGCACCCGACGTTGGCGACGCCGTCGGCGAGCTCTCCGCTCACCTCCCGTGCCACGGCGATCTGCAGCGCCGAGCCTGGGACCATGAGGATGATGTACGCCGACACCAGCACCGCCAGCGAGCCGTATCCGGTGGCTCCGAGCAGGCGGGCGAAGATGATCGTGAAGCACGAGCGCCAGCACGTTCTGGGCGATCACCGCAGCGCCCATCCCGGCCGCCCGGCCGGTGTCGGAGCGGGTCAGGCCCGCGAGGCGGCCCCGCAGGTCGACCGACGCCCGGCGTGAGACCACCCGCGTGCGCACGGCGCCAGAGTACCCCCGAACGCCCGCTCGGCGCGCCCCGCGTCCGATGGCTGAGCGCCATCCGCTGCTTCGGCGACGCATCGCCCGACTACGCCGCCTACCACGACAGGGAGTGGGGCCGGCCGGTGACCGACGACCGCGGGCTCTACGAGCGGCTCGTGCTCGAGGGCTTCCAGTCCGGCCTGTCCTGGCTGACCATCCTGCGCAAGCGCGAGCACTTCCGGGCGGCGTTCGCGAACTTCGAGATCGAGCAGGTGGCCGGTTTCGGCGACGACGACGTGGCGCGCCTGCTCGCCGACGCCGGGATCGTCCGCCACCGAGGCAAGATCGAGGCCGCCATCGCCAACGCGAGAGCCGCGGCGGCGCTGGAGCTTTCGCTGGCCGAGCTGGTGTGGTCGTATGCGCCGGCTCCCGGGGCACCGGCGCCGAGCAGCTTCGAGGAGGTGCCGGCGATCACGCCCGAGTCCACGGCGCTCTCGAAGGAGCTCAAGCGACGCGGCTTCCGCTTCGTCGGCCCCACCACCGCCTACGCGGCGATGCAGGCCTGCGGCCTCGTCAACGACCACCTGGCCGCCTGCTGGGTCCGGGACGAGGTCGAGGAGGAGCGCTCGGCCGCCCGCGGCTATCCTGGGCCCCGGGATGGATGAACGCGCTCTCACCGAGCGCCTGATCACCTACGACACGTCCACCCTGGAGGGCATGCAGGCCGCCGCCGGCTTCGTGAAGGGCTGGCTGGAGGCCCGGGACGTGGAGGTGACGGGCACGACGCACAACGGCCGGCCCGTGCTGGCCGCCACGATCGGACCCCGCGAGGGGCCGACGATCGTGCTGCACGGCCATCTCGACGTCGTGCCCGCCCGGCCCGAGCAGTTCACGCCGCGCATCGACGGCGACCGGCTCTACGGCCGAGGCGCCTACGACATGAAGGGCGGTCTGGCCTCGATGATGTGCGCGCTCCACGACCTGACCGCACAGGGCCGTGTGCGCGTGCACTTCGTGTGCGTCGCCGACGAGGAGTCCGAGGACCTCGAGGCGCGCGGCTCGGACCATCTGGTGGAGAGCGGCTACCTCGGTGACTTCGCGATCACCGGCGAGCCCACCAACATGCACATCGGCATCCAGGCCAAGGGCGTGCTGGCGATGCGGATCGAGGTGACCGGCAAGGCGGCCCACGGCTCCACGCCGTGGCTCGGCGACAACGCGGTGCTGAAGGCGCTCGACGTCTTCCGGGCGATCGAGAGCCTGTCCTTCGCGCGCGAGTCCTCCGAGCTCTTCGACCGTCCCTCGATCAACCTCGGGCGAATCCTCGGCGGGGACGCGCTCAACCGCGTGCCCGATCTGTGTGCCATCGACGTGGACGTCCGCTACCTGCCCGGCCAGGAGCCGGACGACATCCTGGCCGAGGTGGACAAGATCCCGGACACCTCCGTGGTCAAGGTGTTCCGGCGCAGGCCCGTGATCGTCGAGCGCGAAAACGTCTATGTGCAGACGCTCGGAGAGGCCATCTCGCACGTGGCGCCGCCCACCAGCGAGCGGCTTGGAGTGGGGCGCGACGGCGCCTCGGACGCCATCTCGTTCATCGAGGCGGGAGTGCCCGCGGTCGAGTGCGGCCCCACCGGTGAAGGTCATCACGGTCCCGAGGAATGGGTTTCGATCCGGTCGCTCGGCCAGTATCGGGAGGCCCTGGTGGAGTTCGTCACACTGCTCCCCTCCCGCCTGGAGTCCGGCGAGGACGACCGCCGGCTCAGAATCGCCTGATGTACTTCGACAACATCCCCCGTCCCGGACTGTGGAAGCGCGTGCTGCTCGGTGCGGTGCTGGTGGTGTTCGCGTCGGCGGCGGCCACGGCGGTGGCGGCCTTCAACGAGGTCGACAAGGTGGTCGACGCGCTGAAGCTGAGCCCCGAGCTCGATCTGCGCGAGGGCACGCTGGCCGAGACCGATCCGGGCGAGCCCCAGACGATCCTGGTGCTCGGGTCCGACAAGCGCCCGAAGAACAACCTGGAGGGAGCCGCGGGCAAGGGCCTGTCGGACACGATCATCCTCGTCCGGCTCAACCCGGACAAGGAGGCGACGGCGATCATGTCGCTGCCCCGTGACCTGAAGGTCGACATCCCGGGCGTGGGCACCGACAAGATCAACGCCGCCTATTCGTACGGCGGCCCGCAGAAGACGCTCGAGACGGTCAAGGCGCTCACCGGCCTGCCGATCAACCACATGGTCAACGTGAGCTTCAAGGGCTTCTGGCGCGCGGTCAAGGCCATCGGTTGCGTCTACACCGACATCGACCGCGACTACTACAACGACAGCGCCGAGTACCGGGCGATCGACATCGACCCCGGCTACCAGCGTCTCTGCTCGCGCCAGGCGCTCCAGTACGTGCGCTACCGCCACACCGACTCGGACCTGGTGCGCTCGGCCCGCCAGCAGGACTTCCTGCGCCAGGCCAAGCAGCAGATCACCACCACCAAGCTGATCGACGAGTCGGACCGGCTGATGAGGATCTTCGGCCGCAACACCTCCACCGACGCGGATCTGCGCTCACGCTCGGAGGTGCTGCGGCTGCTCAAGCTGGCCGTCTTCTCGGCCCGCCAGCCGATTCAGGAGATCCACTTCGAGGGCACGATCGGCGAGAGCTACGTGGAGGCGAGCAACGAGCAGATCAAGAAGCTCGTCCAGCAGTTCCTGCAGGTGGAGGACACCCCCGGACCGCGCGGCCAGGCGCCGGGACCGACGAACGAGCCCAAGCGCCGCAAGCGCAAGCGCGCGCGTCCCGACGCCGCGGCCCTCGGGCTGTTCGACGCCACCGCTCTCGGCGAGGAACAGGGCCTCCTGGCCGTCCAGAACGGCGCCGGCGGCTCGCTGCCCGTGCTCTACCCGACGCTGCTGATCAACTCGTCCGAGTTCGCGCAGGAGCCGCGTGTCTACAAGATCAAGGGCCAGGACGGCAGGCGCTACGGCGCCTACCGGATGGTCATGAACAAGTACAACGCCAACGGCGAGTACTACGGCCTGCAGGGCACCACCTGGCAGGACCCGCCGATCCTCGACGGCCCCACCGAGAAGCGCAGGATCGCTGGCCGCGAGTACGAGCTGCACTACGCCGGCGACCGCCTGCGCCTGGTGGCCTGGCACACGCCGAAGGCCGCCTACTGGATCTCCAACACGCTCCTGCAGACGCTCACCGACAAGCAGATGATCGCCATCGCGCGCTCCACGCGCCGCTGTTGCTGACAACCTCACCAGTGACCTCAGGTCACTAGCCTCCTCGGGCCAATGAACGAAGAGCTGGAGCCGATCGGCGTCGTCGGCGTGGGCTGGGTGGGCCTGGTCACGGCCGCGTGCTTCGCCGAGCTGGGCCACGAGGTGTGGGCGCGCGACATCGTGCCCGAGAAGGTCGAGTCGCTGCGCCGGGGCGAGGTTCCCATCCACGAGCCCGGCCTGCCCGAGCTGGTGGTCAAGAACGCCGAGCGCCTGCACTTCACCACCGACATGGCGGAGCTGCTCGAGCACGCCCGCCTGCTGTTCGTGTGCGTGGACACGCCGCCCACGTACTCGGGCGACGCCGACCTCTCGCGCGTGGAGGCCGTGCTCGCGGAGCTGGGCGACTCGAGCGAGCACGCCCTGGTCATGAAGAGCACCGTGCCGGTGGGCACGGGACGCTCGATCCAGCGCCGCCGGCCCGGAACCGGCTACATCTCCAACCCGGAGTTCCTGAAGGAGGGCAGCGCGGTCGCGGACTTCATGAAGCCCGACCGCGTGGTGATCGGTGGGGACGAGGGCTCGGAGGAATACGCCCAGCGGGTGGAGGCGCTGTACGAGCCGCTGGGAGCGCCGGTCGTGCGCACCGACATCGCTTCAGCCGAGATGATCAAGCTCGCCTCGAACGCGTTCCTGGCCACGAAGATCAGCTTCATCAACGAGATCGCCAACGTCTCGGAGGAGCTCGGCGCCAACGTCTCCGAGGTGGCTCGTGGAATGGGGTTGGATGACCGCATCGGTCCCCAGTTCCTCAGGGCCGGCATCGGCTATGGGGGCTCGTGCTTTCCCAAGGACGTCGCCGCCCTGAAGCAGCTCGCCGGCAACACCGGCTACCACTTCCAGCTGCTCACCGCGGTGATCGAGGTCAACGAGCTCCAGAAGCGACGCACGATCGGCAAGCTCCAGAAGCACCTCGGTCCGCTGGTGGGCAAGGAGGTGGCCCTCCTCGGCGTGGCCTTCAAGCCCGACACCGACGACATCCGCGAGGCCACCAGCCTCGTGCTCGCCGGGCGGCTGGCGGGCGAGGGGGCGAGCGTGCGCGTCTACGATCCGGTGGCGGCCTCCAAGGCCGATGGACTGCTCGCCGGAGCACGGGTGGCGGACTCCGCCCTCGAGGCCATCGACGGCGCCGACGCCGTGGTGCTCGTGACCGAGTGGCCCGAGTTCCTAGAGCTCGACTGGGCGGGTGAGGTCAAGAGCCGGCTGAGGACGCCCCTGGTCATCGACGGCCGCAACTTCCTCGACCGTGAGGCGCTCCTGGAGGCCGGCTTCACCTACGAGGGCATCGGCCGCTAGGTGCAGGCCCTCGTCCTGGCCGGCGGTGAGGGCACGCGGCTGCGACCGCTCACCTACACCACGCCCAAGCCGGTGATGCCCCTTGCCGGACGGCCGTTCCTGTCCTTCATGCTGGATTGGCTGGGCTCTCACGGGGTCGACCAGGTGATCCTGTCCTGCGGCTTCATGTCCGACGCCGTGAGGAGCGTGCTGGGCGACATCTACGACGGCATGCGCCTCCGCTACGTGGTCGAGGACGTGCCGCTCGGCACCGCCGGGCCGGTGCGGCTGGCGCTCGACGAGGGAGTTCTCGCCGAGCGCTTCCTGGTGCTGAACGGGGACGTGCTCACCGACATCGACCTGACCGCCGAGGTCGCCCAGCATGAGGCTACGGGCGCGCGCGTGACGCTCGCTCTGTACCCCGTCGACGACACGGCGAGCTACGGCGTGGTGCCCACTGCGGAGGACGGTCAGGTGACCGAGTTCCTGGAGAAGAGCGAGGGGCCGGCCCCCACCAACCGCATCAACGCGGGCGCCTACGTGCTCGAGCGCGAGGTGGTGGAGACGATGGTGCCCGGCGGCCGCGCCGTCTCGTTCGAGCGGGAGATCTTCCCCCTGCTGCCGGGTCACGGCCTCTACGGCTACGCGGCGGAGGGCTACTGGGTGGACATCGGCCAGCCGCTGCGCTACCTGGAGGCCACCTGGGACCTGCTCGCCGGGCGCGTCGAGTCGAAGCTGCCGGCGCGTGACCAGACCGGATCGCTGATCTACCCCGGCTCGCTGCTGGCCGGCGCGCACGTGGGGCCACAGAGCGTGGTCGGCCGCCATTGCTCGGTGGGCACCGACGCGCGCGTCGAGCGAGCGGTGCTTCACGACCGCGTCCACGTGGGCGCCGACGCCGCGGTGGTCCAAGCGGTGCTGGCCGAGCGAGTCCGCCTGGGGGAGCGCGCGCGTGTGGAACCTCAGGCCATGGTGGGCTCCGGAGCCGTGATCGGCGAAGATGCGGTCATCGAGGAGAGAGCCAGGATCGATCCCGGCGCCGTGGTGGCGCCCGGCACACGCGTAGCGGCGGCGGAACGCGTCTCGTGAACGGACCCACGCTCGACCGCGAGACCATCGAGGCGGGCGATCCCAGCCGGATGCTCGACGACGTGCTCGCGATGCCGCTGCAGCTCGGCGACGCGTTGTGGCGCGCCCAGTCGGCGGGGATCAGCGCCGGTGACAGCTCCGCCGGGCTCGTGGTGTGCGGGATGGGCGGCTCGGCCATCGGCGGGGATCTGGCCGTCGGCGCCCTGGGCGACCGGGCCACGCGACCGATCTCGGTCGTCCGCGGCTACGCGATCGAGTCCTGGACACCCCCCGAGACGCTCGTGCTCTGCTCCAGCTACTCGGGGGACACCGAGGAGACGCTCGCCTGCTTCGAGGCCGCGGGAGCGGCGGGCGCCCGTCGCGCGGTCCTGACCACGGGCGGCGAGCTGGCCGAGCTGGCCCGGGCCGAGGACGTGCCCGTGATCGGCGTGCCGTCCGGAATGCAGCCGCGGTCCGCCGTGCTCTACGGCACGGTCGGCGCGCTCGAGTGCGCGGCGCTCTGCGGCGCCGCGCCGTCGCTCCACGCCGAGATCGACGGCGCGAGCGCCCTGCTCGAGCGGCTGGTGGCGCAGTGGGGCCCGGACTCGCCGGAGGACTCCCTCGCCAAGTCCATCGCGCGCGACCTGAAGGGGACGGTTCCGGTGATCCACGGCTCCGGGCCGACCGTGGGCCTGGCGCGGCGCTGGCACACGCAGATCAACGAGAACGTCAAGACCGGCGCCTGGTGGGCCGAGCTGCCGGAGGCCAACCACAACGAGATCTGCGGTTGGGCGCGAGGAGCGCAGCGCGCGCCACTCTCGGCCGTGTTCCTCGGCGATCCCGACCTCCATCCGCGCGTCGTGCGGCGAATGGAGCTCACCGCCGAGGAGGTGGCGAGCGCCGGAGCCCCGTCGATCAGGGTCGAGGCCCGCGGCGAGAGCCGCTTCGAGCGAGTGCTGTCGCACCTCCTGCTCGGCGATCTGGTGAGCGTCTACCTCGCGACCCTCGAGGGGATCGACCCGACGCCGGCGGAGGCGATCGACCGCTTCAAGCGCGCGCTGGCCTGAGCGACCCGCACTGCGGCTGGCCGGCCCCAAACCTTGACACGATCGTGGTAAGGTTTGTCGGTCGCGATGGAGGGACTCACGATCAACGAGGCCGCGGAGACGACCGGCTGGTCGGCTCGCATGCTGCGCTACATAGAGAGCGCCGGCCTGATCGAGCCCGAACGCACGCCCAAGGGGTACCGCCTCTTCGGGCCGGGTGAGCTGCAGCGTCTGCGTACGCTGCGCGAGCTGCTCACCCGGTTCGACTGCGGCCTCACGGATGTGGCCTTCGCCCGTCGGCTGACCACGGACGCGAGTCTGAGGGAGGCCGTCGATCGCTGGTTCGAGGAGCGCCCGGAGAAGCCCGCGGAGGTCAGCACGGGCGACTGGCTCTCCTGGGAGCAGCAGAAGCATCAGCGACTACTTCTTGCCGAACCCAACCCGAAAGTCACGGAGACCGCCGCATGACTGTTACCGACGCCGCCACCACCACCGACTACAAGGTCGCCGACATCTCGCTGGCCGACTTCGGCCGCAAGGAGATTTCTCTGGCCGAGCACGAGATGCCGGGCCTCATGGCCATGCGCGAGGAGTACGCCGCCGAGCAGCCGCTCAAGGGCGCTCGCATCATGGGCTCCCTCCACATGACCGTTCAGACCGCGGTGCTGATCGAGACCCTCACCGCCCTCGGCGCTGAGGTGCGCTGGGTGTCGTGCAACATCTTCTCGACTCAGGATCACGCCGCTGCCGCCATCGCCGCGGCCGGCGTCCCGGTGTTCGCCTGGAAGGGCGAGACGCTCGAGGAGTACTGGTGGTGCACCGAGCAGGCGCTCGACTGGCCGGGCCACGACGGCCCCAACATGATCCTCGACGACGGTGGTGACGCCACGCTCCTGATCCACAAGGGCGTGGAGTTCGAGAAGGCGGGCGCGGTGCCCGATCCCGCCTCGGCCGAGTCCGAGGAGTTCCAGGTTGTGCTCGGCCTGCTGCAGCGCAACCTGGCCGAGGACCCGCAGAAGTGGACCCGTATGGCCGCCGACATCCAGGGAGTGACCGAGGAGACCACGACCGGCGTCCACCGTCTCTACGAGATGTACGAGCAGGGCACGCTGCTGTTCCCGGCCATCAACGTCAACGACTCGGTCACCAAGTCGAAGTTCGACAACCTCTACGGCTGCCGCCACTCGCTGATCGACGGCATCAACCGCGGCGTGGACGTGATGATCGCCGGCAAGACCGCCCTGATCTGCGGCTATGGCGACGTCGGCAAGGGCTGCGCCCAGTCGCTAAAGGGCCAGGGGGCCCGCGTGCTGATCGCCGAGATCGACCCGATCTGCGCGCTGCAGGCGGCGATGGACGGCTACCAGGTGGTGCGCCTCGAGGACGTGGTGAGTGACATCGACATCTTCGTCACCGCCACCGGCAACAAGGACATCATCACCGCCGACCACATGGGCCGGATGAAGCACCAGGCCATCGTGGGCAACATCGGCCACTTCGACAACGAGATCGACATGGCGGGCCTGACCAAGGTCGACGGCGTGGAGCGCATCAACATCAAGCCGCAGGTCGACGAGTGGCGCTTCGCCGACGGCCATTCGATCATCGTGCTGTCCGAGGGCCGGCTGCTCAACCTCGGCAACGCCACCGGGCACCCGAGCTTCGTGATGTCCAACTCCTTCACCAACCAGACGATCGCCCAGGTCGAGCTGTTCGGGAAGAACGAGGACTACGAGAAGCGGGTGTACGTGCTGCCCAAGCACCTCGACGAGAAGGTCGCGCGGCTGCACCTCGATGCGCTCGGCGTCAGGCTCACCGAGCTCAGCGCCGATCAGGCCGCCTACATCGGCGTGCCGGTCGACGGGCCCTACAAGTCCGACCAGTATCGCTACTAGCACTCTCAAGCCCGACGTCCGCGACGCGGCGCTCGCCCCCCAGGGGCGGGCCCGCGTCGACTGGGCCGAGGGCCAGATGCCGGTGCTGCGCTCGATACGCGAGCGCTTCGAGCGCGACGCGCCGCTGGCCGACACCAAGGTGGCGGCCTGCCTGCACGTGACGGCCGAGACGGCCACCCTGATGAAGGCGCTGAGCGCGGGTGGGGCCGAGGTGGCGCTCTGCTCGGCCAACCCGCTCACCACCCAGGACGAGGTGGCGGCCGCGCTGGTGGCGGATGGGGTGCCCGTCCAGGCGGCGCGCGGAGAGGATCTGGAGGCCTACGCGCGCCACGTTCACGCGCTGGCGGCGTGGAGGCCCGACGTGACCCTCGACGACGGCGCCGACCTGCTCGTCCTGCTCCACGAGCAGGGTGAGGCCGAGGCGGTGCGCGGCGGCGCGGAGGAGACCACCACCGGGCTGCTGAGGCTGCGCCGGCTCGAGAACGAGGGCCGGCTGGCCTGCCCGGTCATCGCCGTCAACGAGTCCCGCACCGAGCGCACGTTCAACGATCGCTACGGCACCGGCCAGTCGGCGCTCGACGGCATCCTCCGGGCCACCAACCTGCTGCTGGCGGGGCGTTCGCTCGTCCTCTGCGGCTACGGGCCGACCGGTCGCGGGATCGCCCAGCGGGCGCGTGGCGCAGGCGCGGCGGTGATCGTGTGCGAAGTCGACCCGCTGCGCGCGCTCGAGGCGCGGATGGACGGCCTGCAGGTGATGCCCGCGCTGGAGGCGGCGGAGGCGGGCGACCTCTTCGTGACCGTCACCGGCTCACGCTCGGTGCTGCGCCGCGAGCACTTCGAGCGGATGAAGGACGGCGCGGTGCTGGCCAACGCGGGCCACTTCGACGTGGAGATCGACCTCCCGGGCCTGCACGAGATCGCCGACGACGTGCGCCAGGTGCTGCCGCTGGTCGAGCAGTACGTGCTGCCCGATGGACGCCGCCTGAACCTCCTCGCCCAGGGACGCGTGGTCAACCTCGCGGCCGGCGAGGGCCATCCCGCGGCCGCGATGGACATGAGCTTCGCCAATCTCGCGCTCGCGGTGGAGCACCTGGCTCTCCACGGCGACGAGCTCGAGCACCGCGTGCTCGACGTGCCGCAGGAGCTCGACGAGGAGATCGCGCGGCTGAAGCTCGACTCGCTGGGCGTGCAGATCGACGAGCTCACCTCCGAGCAGCAGGAGTACCTGAGCTCCTGGAGCGGCGCCTAGACGCGCAGCAGCGCGTCGAGCCGGTTGGTCAGCTCGGGATCGTCCGGCTCGGTGCCCGCGCCGAAGCGCTCCACCAGCCGGCCTCGCCGGTCGAGCACGTACTTGTTGAAGTTCCAGTCGGGCGCGCCGAGGGCCCGGAACAGGGGATGGGCGTCGTCGCCGGTGACCCTGACCTTGGCGAACATCGGAAAGGAGACGCCGAAGTTCGCGCGGCAGAACTCTCCGATCTCCGCGTTCGAGCGCGGCTCTTGGCCGGCGAAGTCGTTGGCCGGGAAGCCGAGCACCACGAGGCCGTCGTCGCGGCGCTGCTCCCAGAGCCGCTCGAGCTGCTCGAACTGTGGAGTGAAGCCGCACTCCGAGGCCGTGTTGACCACCAGCACCACGCTGCCGCGGTAGCGCGACAGATCGTCCGGGTCTCCGTTGAGCCGCGGCAGGGTGAAGCGCAGCACCTGCTGACCGGCCTGCTCCTGGGCAGGGTCCTCCTCCGCGCCGCAGCCGGCGACGATGGATGCGACCGCTGCGGCCGCGATCAGGACAGGTATGCGCATCTCACCCTTAGTAACGCAGACCGCGGCCCGCCGGTTCAACCGGCGGCCAATCTAAGCCGCGCGCGCGATCAGTCGCTGCAGACGAGGGCGCTCGTCACGGCGGCGCAGCTCGCTCGCGGCATGAAAGCGCAGCAGCTCGACCAGCTCGCCGCTGGGACGGAATGGATCCGCGATCGCCTCGCCGGTGTCGACGTCCAGAGCCGCCCACAGCTCGTCGCCGACCTCGGCCAGCAGCACGTCGCCCGTCGGCGCCGCGGAGCTGTCGATCGCCGCCAAGCGGTGGATCGCGTAACCATCATGAGCGTCGGCCTGGCGCACTGTGAAGGTGGTGTTGGTCATGATGCCTCCTCGGTTTGATCGTTTGATCTATCTCGAACTATGTTCGCGGACACTGTCCATAAGTTCAAATTCGAACTTGTGACACCTCCGATAAGCTCGGGTTATGCTCGACGTCAAGCAGCTGAAGGTCCTCAAGGCGGTCTCCGAGCATGGCTCGTTCTCCGCCGCGGCCGACTCCCTGTCCTACACGCAGCCCGCGATCTCGCAGCAGATCGCGGCGCTCGAGAAGCAGGCCAACGCCACGCTCGTGGACCGCGGAAGCCGCGGCGTGACCCTCACCGACGCCGGCCGCGCACTGGTCGATCATGCCGACGTGGTGCTGGCACGCCTGGCCGCCGCCGAGGCCGAGCTGGAGGCCATCGCGGGCGTGCGCGGCGGACGCGTGCGGATGTCCTCGTTTCCCACCGCCGGGGCCTCCCTGCTGCCGCCCGCCGTGGCGCTGTTCACCAAGCGCCACCCCGAGGTGGAGCTCTCCTTCACCGAGCAGGAGCCCGAGGAGGCCGTGGCCAAGCTGCGGTCCGCCGAGCTCGAGCTGGCGCTCGTGTTCGAGTACCGCGACTTCTCCCAGCCGGAGTTCGAGCGCCTCTACGAGGGCATCGAGCTGCGCCATCTGATCGACGATCCGATGTACGTGGCCATGCCCTTCGACCACCCCGCGGCCCGCAAGCCCCGGGTGCGCCTCGGGGACTTCAGCGATGACGTCTGGATCCAGAACGACACCCGCGGACCCTGTGGCCGTCTCCATCTCGCCGCCTGCGTCGGCGCGGGCTTCGAGCCGAAGATCGGCTACGTGTCGGACGACTACAACGTCGTCCAGGGGCTGATCGCGGCGGGGGTGGGCGTCTCCCTGCTGCCTGCGCTATCGCTGACCAACGTCCGGGAGGACATCGCCGTGCGCTCGCTCGGAGCGAAGGCGCCCGCCCGTCGCATCGCCTCGGCCGTGCTGGCCGGCCGCTACCGCTCACCGGCGGCGGAGGCGATGCTGGACATCCTCCACGAGGTGGCCGACCGCTTCGAGCTGCCCTCCGGCACCGCGCTGGCCGCCTGAGCGCGACCGGCGGCGGTACTCTGGCCACGGCGTGGCCAACTTCATCTCACGTGGCTTCAAGGGGCGTCGTCGCGCTCCCGGCGAGCTCGCCGCCCGCCTGCCTCCGGGCCAGTACTACGAGCCGGGCTTTCCCGTGCTCACCGCGGGGCCCACGCCTCGCATCGAGACCGGAGAGTGGGCCTTCCGGATCGACGGGATGGTCGGCACGGAGCGGGAGTGGAGCTGGGACGAGTTCCAGGCGCTTCCCAGCGAGAACGTTCCGTGCGACATCCACTGCGTGACCAAGTGGTCGAAGCTCGACACGAGCTTCCGTGGCGTTCCGGTGGACGCGCTGCTGGACGAGGCGCAACCGCAGGGCGAATTCGCCACCGCCTTCGCCCATGGCGGCTACACCACCAACCTGTCGCTGGCCGACCTCACGGGAGGCAAGGGCTGGGTCGTCACCGAGCACGAGGGCGAGCCGCTCCCGCGCGAGCACGGAGGGCCGGCGCGGCTGCTCGTCCCCCACCTGTACTTCTGGAAGAGCGCCAAGTGGGTCGCCGGGCTGCGCATCCTGGACCACGACGAGCCGGGCTTCTGGGAGTCCAACGGGTACCACAACCGCGGTGACCCCTGGCGCGAGGAGCGCTATTGGACCGACTGACGCCCGTCGAGCAGCGCGCGCCGGGGCGGTGGCAGCTTGCCACGGTCAGCGCGATCAGGGAGGAGACCTCGCGGGTCAAGTCCTTTCGCTTCGACCTGCCGATGTGGGTCGCTCACCTCCCGGGCCAGCACTACGACGTGCGCCTCACTGCGCCCGACGGCTACATCGCCCAGCGTTCCTACTCGGTGGCCTCGTCTCCGCTCGACGAGGGTCAGATCGAGCTGACGATCGACCGGCTCGACGACGGAGAGGTCTCCCCCTACTTCCACGATGTCGTGGAGGAGGGCGACCAGGTCGAGCTGCGCGGCCCGTTCGCCTCCTACTTCGTCTGGCGCGGCGAGTCGCCGGCGCTGCTGCTCGGCGGCGGGTCGGGGGTGGTGCCGCTGATGGCCATGCTGCGGCACCGGCGCAGGACGATGCCCGACCTCGAGATGCGGCTGGTCTACTCGGTGCGCGCGCCCGACGAGGTGATCTACGCGGACGAGCTCGGCGGAGAGACCCTGGTCACCTACACGCGCGAAGCGCCCGCGGACTGGAGCGGAGCTACGGGGAGAATCGACTCGCGGCTGATCGAGAGCGCCGGCGTCCAGTCGGGGATCGCCTTCATCTGCGGCTCGAACGGCTTCGTGGAGGCGGCCGCGGCGCTCGCGCTCGACGCCGGCTTCGAGCCGCGGGAGGTCCGAACCGAGCGCTTCGGCCCCTCGGGGTGATAGGAACCGCATATGGCCGAAGAGATCGCAATACCGAACGCGCAGTCCACGGCGAAGGTCCGCAACCCGCTGGCGGTGGCGCTGCTCGGCTTGATCACAATCGGGATCTACTGGATCTTCTGGTGGTACTTCATCAACCGCGAGATGGTGGACTACGGCCAGGCCAACGACGTCCCCGATCTGGGCGACAATCCGTGGCTGTCCGTTCTGGCGGTGACGCTGGGCGCCCTGGTGATCATCCCGGCCCTGGTCTCGCTATGGCGCACCTGCAGGCGGATCGAGCGGACGCAGAACCATGCGCTCGGGAGCAACAACTTCAGCCCCGTCCTGACTTTCATCCTGGCCCTTTTTCCCATCCTTCAGCTCGTCGCGTGGTTTCTCATGCAGAGCAACCTCAATCAGTCGTGGGAGCGGATGCGGGGCTAGGATCGGCGCGCCGTGAGCGACGCCACCGACAAGATGCGCAGCGAGGACCTCCCCGAGGCCGCTGTGGAGACCTTCGCCCGATACGAGGAGCGCCTGCGGGCGGGCGAGGAGGGGATGGTGCCGGAGGCGGACATCGAGGCGCTCGACGACGTGCCCTCGCTCGACGACCTTCCCGACGGCGATTCCGCCGCTCTCGAGCAGACCGTGGTGCTCAAGCTGAACGGCGGCCTGGGCACGAGCATGGGGATGACCAAAGCCAAGTCGCTGCTCGAGGTCAAGGACGGGCACACCTTCCTCGACGTGATCGTGCGCCAGATCCTCCACCTGCGCGAGCGCCATGACGCCCGGATCCCGCTGCTGCTCATGAACAGCTTCGCCACCCGCGACGACACGCTCGCGGCGCTCGAGTCCTACGACCGGCTCGCCCTGGACGACCTGCCGCTCGACTTCCTGCAGGGCCGGGTGCCAAAGCTCCTCGCCGACGGGTTCGAGCCCGCGGACTGGCCGGACGACCGGGCGCTCGAATGGGCGCCGCCGGGGCACGGGGACGTGTTCGTCTCGCTGGCCTCTACCGGTCTTCTCGCCCGGCTGCTCGAGGGCGGCTACCGCTATCTCTTCCTGTCGAACGCCGACAATCTCGGTGCCGCGCTCGACCCGCGTATCGCCGGTTGGTTCGCCGCCGAGGGACTGCCCTTCGTGTCCGAGGTGGTGGACCGCACGGAGAGCGACAAGAAGGGTGGCCACCTGGCTCGCCGCCGCGACGACGGCGGGCTGCTGCTGCGGGAGACCGCCCAGGTGCCGAGCGAGGACCAGGAGGCCTTCGAGGACATCTCGGTGCACCGCTACTTCAACGCGAACAGCATCTGGGTGAACCTCGAGGCGCTGGAGCGCACGCTCGGCGAGCGCGACGGCGTGCTCGAGCTGCCGATGATCGTCAACCGCAAGACGGTCGATCCGACAGACGGCTCGTCACCCGACGTGGTCCAGCTGGAGACGGCGATGGGGGCCGCGGTCGGCGTGTTCGAGGGAGCGGGCGCCGTGCACGTGCCGCGCTCGCGCTTCGTGCCCGTCAAGAAGACCAACGACCTGCTCGTGGTGCGCTCCGACGCCTACCTGCTGGGTGACGACTGGACCGTCGGGCTGGCGCCCGAGCGCGACGGGCGGCCTCCGCACGTGGAGCTGGACCCAGACCACTACAAGCTGGTGGGCGATTTCGAGGAGCGCTTTTCAGCCGGAGCTCCCTCTCTGGCCGGCTGCGAGCGGCTCGAGGTGGAGGGCGACGTTCGCTTCGGCCGTGACGTGACCGTCCGCGGCCGGGTGCACCTCGAGGGCCCGCGTCAGGTGGAGGACGGCGCGCTGCTCGAGGGCTGAGCGGCCGCCGCCGCGGCGTCCTCGCGCCGTTCGCGGCTGCGCTGCTCCTCCTCGGAGCGCGTGAGCATCCTGACGAAGAGCACCACCATCACCAGCACGAGCGTCATCGACTGCTCGACCATCATGATCACGCCGCCCACGTTCTGATCCTCCACGGGGCTGAGGCCCCAGATCCGCGGCGTGGTCTCGTAGTAGGGGTAGAACACGCTCGTGGACCAGGCGAGGTAGAGGCCCAGCGCCGCGAGCGAGGCCTTGGCCGACGCGATGTAGGCCAGCGGCTGCATGCCGGTCAGGCGGCGTCGCATCGGCACGGGCTGGATCAGCGGCCACCACAGCGCCAGCCCGGCGGCGAAGAAGCAGGCGTGCTCGAGCACGTGCAGCAGCGGGGACTGGGTGGCGGCGTCGTAGAGGGCCGGGACGTGCCACAGGTACATCAGAAACAGCCAGATCGCGATGCCGGTGACGGGGTTGGCCAGCGGGCCGAGGGCGCGCTCCACACGCATCAGCCGGCGCGTGGCCGGCCGCATCATCACGCGGGACAGTGCGAGGAGCAGCAACAGCGGGGCGATGTCGCCGAGCAGAACGTGCTGCACCATGTGGGCCGAGAAGAGGTAGTCCTCACCCAGGCCGTCCAGGGGAGAGGCCAGCGCGATCAGGAGGGCGACCATCGCGCCGCTGAAGGCCAGTGCCTGGACGCCTCCGGCCCCACGCCCGCCGGTCTGCCGGCGCACCTGGCGAAAGCGCCAGACGTAGATGCCCGCGAGCAGGGCCAGCGGAGCGAGCACCGCCGGATCGGCGAGCCAATGCAGTTGCGGGTGGTCCACTGTCGCCGAATTGTCGCAGTGGAGTCCCCACGGGTAACACGGCTTCGTGGATCCTCGGGTGCATGGTCATACCGCCGCTCTGCTGGGGGTGTGGAGGTCTGGCCCGGCGGGCGGAGCCGCTCTGTGTGGCCTGCCGCCGGACCCTGCGCCGGCTTCCGTCTCGCCCGGTGGTGGCGGAGGGGATCACGGTCTGGGCGCCGCTGGCCTACGAAGGCGCCGCGCGCGAGCTGGTGCGGGCGCTCAAGTTCCGTGGGGCCGTGAGGGTGGCCGACGCGATGGCGGCGCAGGTCGCCGCCGCCGTGCCGCCCGGCCTGCTGGCCGAAGCGAGCCTCGTGCCGGTGCCGCTTCATCCGGCGCGTCGCCGGCGCCGCGGCTTCAACCAGGCGCGGCTGCTGGCCGACGCCCTGGCCGGCCGCACGGGCCTGCCGGTGCACGACTGCCTCGCGCGCGCGGGCGCGCTAAACGGCGCGGGCGCCACTCAGGTCGGCCGAGGGCGGCGCGAACGCCGCGCCGGGCCGGCAGGCGGGGTGCGCCTCCGCGCCGGGCCGCCGCCCCGGCGCATCGTGCTCGTGGACGACGTGGCCACCACCGGCGGCACCCTCGCAGCCTGCGCCGCGGCGCTGCGAGCCGGCGGAGCCGAGGAGGTCGTGGCGGTCACGTTCGCCCGCACTCTGGGCCGATGATGGTGTTCCCCCTTCAAAGCCGGCGGCCGTCGGTCTACCATCGGTCGCCCCGGTTACCCAGGAGAGCAGATGCGCATCCAGGTGAAGAGCCGCAGCGACACGGCCGTCGACGAGGAGCTGGTCGCTCGGGTGGAGAAGAAGCTCCAGAAGGTCGGTCGCCAGGTCTCGCCGCTCGCCGAGCTCGACATCGAGGTCAGGGAGGAACGCGGCAGCTCCCCGGGAGACACCTACGTGGCCGAGGCGGTGCTGGCGCTGAAGGGCACCTCGTTGCGCGCGACCAAGAGCGCGAACGACATGGGCCGGGCGCTGAACCTGGTGGCCGACGACATCGCGCGTCAGGTCAAGAAGCACCGCGACAAGCGCCGGGGTCGCCGCGAGTCCCAGAAGGCCGAGGAGCCGCACGCCGCGTAGCTCTCAGGGCCCCGCGGACGCTTGCTACCGTAGCTTCGATGTCCATTCTCGACCGCGCCCTGCGGGTCGGCGAGTCGAAGAAGTTCAAAGCCTTCGAGCGCAACGTCGCCCGCATCAACGACTTCGAGCCTGAGCTCGAGCTGGAATCCGACGACGAGCTTCGCCGGCGCTACGCGTTCCTGCGTGAGCGTCACCTCGACGGCGAGCCGCTCGAGGAGCTCCTCTACGAGTCCTTCGCGCTCACGCGCGAGGCCGGCAAGCGCGCCCTCGGGCAGCGCCATTTCGACGTCCAGCTGATCGGGGGGATGGTCCTCCACGACGGCTCGATCGCCGAGATGAAGACCGGTGAGGGCAAGACCCTCACGGCCACCCTGCCGATCGTGCTCAACGGGCTCGCCTCGCGCGACGAGAAGGGCCACGCCGTCCGCGGCAAGGGCGTGCACCTGGTCACGGTCAACGACTACCTGGCCCGGCGCGACGCCCTCTGGATGAAGCCGATCTACGACCTGCTGGGCGTGACCGTCGGAATCATCCAGTCGGGGATGAACGAGATCGACAAGCAGGAGGCCTACTCCCGCGATGTCGTCTACGGCACCAACTCCGAGTTCGGCTTCGACTACCTGCGCGACAACCTCGCGGTGGAGATGTCGAACAAGGCCCAGCGCGGCCACGGCTTCTCGATCGTCGACGAGGTCGACAACATCCTCATCGACGAGGCCCGCACGCCACTGATCATCTCCGGTCAGCCCGAGCAGGCCGCCGACCTCTACTACAAGTTCGCCTCCCTGGCCAAGATCATGGAGCCGGGCAAGAAGCCCGAGGGCCTCGAAGCAAAGTCGAAGGAGTACGAGGCCGACTTCGACTTCGAGCCGGAGGAGAAGCACAAGACGGTCGCCGTCACCGAGCGCGGAGTCGAGAAGGCCGAGAAGTTCCTCGGCGTCGACAACCTGTACCGGGCCGACACGGGCAACCTCGTCAACCACCTCCAGCAGTCGCTCAAGGCCGAGTCGCTCTACAAGCGCGACGTGGACTACGCCGTGATCGACGGCGAGGTCAAGATCATCGACGAGTTCACGGGCCGCATCCTCGAGGGCCGGCGCTGGTCGGAGGGCCTGCACCAGGCCGTGGAGGCCAAGGAGGGCGTGGCGATCCAGGAGGAGTCGCAGACCGTCGCCACGATCACCTACCAGAACTACTTCCGCCGCTACGACAAGCTCGGGGGCATGACCGGCACGGCTCTCACCGAGGCCACCGAGTTCATGAAGATCTACGAGCTCCAGGTGGTGGAGATCCCCACCAACCGGCCGATGGTCCGCGACGACCAGAACGACCAGATCTACAAGACCAAGGACGGCAAATGGGCCGCCGTGGCCACCGAGATCGCGGACCGCAACAGCACCGGGCAGCCGGTGCTGGTGGGCACCATCTCGGTCGAGGTATCGGAACTGCTCTCGCAGGAGCTGAACAGGCGCGGCATCGAGCACAGCGTGCTCAACGCCAAGCCCGAGCACGCCGAGCGCGAGGGCCAGGTCATCGCCGAGGCCGGGCAGCCCTTTGCGGTAACGATCGCCACGAACATGGCGGGCCGCGGCGTGGACATCAAGCTGGGCGGCAACGAGGAGCACCTCACGCAGGTCGAGCTGGTCAAGCGCGGCGTCGAGCCGGGCAGCGAGGAATGGGACCGAGCCTGGGACGAACTCTTCCCGCAGATGGAGCAGCAGGTCGTGGAACAGCGGGAAAAGGTCATGGAGGCCGGTGGCCTGTTCATCTGCGGCACCGAGCGCCACGAGTCGCGCCGCATCGACAACCAGCTGCGCGGCCGCTCCGGCCGCCAGGGCGATCCAGGCGAGTCACGCTTCTACCTCTCGGCCGAGGACGACCTCGTGCGCCTGTTCGCCGGCGACCGCATCTACAAGATCCTCGACAACAAGTTCCTGGCCCAGGCCGACGACACCGGCAACGAGCTGCCGATCGAGCACAAGATGCTCTCCAAGCAGATCGAGGGAGCCCAGAAGAAGGTCGAGGAGCAGAACTTCCTCATCCGCAAGCGCGTCCTCGAGTACGACGACGTGATGAACCAGCAGCGCGAGATCATCTACGAGTACCGGGACCGCATCCTCGAGGGCGAGGACATGTCGGACGTGGCTCGCACCCAGATCGCCGAGGCGATCGAGCGCATCGTCCGCGAGTACACCGAGGGCGACTACCAGGAGGACTGGGAGCTCGAGTCGCTGTTCACGCAGCTCGAGCAGATCTATCCGGTCTCCTACGAGCTCGACGACGTCAAGGAGGGCGCCGACCGCGAGGGCCTCGTCGAGGACCTGCGCAAGGACGTCGTCGACGCCTACGACGAGCGCGAGGAGGACCTCGGCGACGAGCTGATGCGCGCGCTCGAGCGCTTCATGCTGCTGCAGATCATCGACGAGCGCTGGCGCGAGCACCTGCACGACATGGACTACCTGCGCGAGGGCATCCACCTTCGCGGCTTCGCTCAGATCGACCCGCTCGTGGCCTACAAGAACGAGGGCTTCGACATGTTCACGGAGCTCATGAACAACATCTGGGACGAGTTCGCGCGCTACGTGTTCAACGTGGAGATCGAGGTGCAGGAGCCGCAGCAGCAGCAGCAGGCCACACCCGCCCAGAACGGTCCCAACTGGGGCTTCGGGGGCAACAGCTCGAACACCGGCCGGCTCACCACCTCCGGCGGCCGTTCCGCGTCCGGCCGCGAGGCGATCGCCGCGGCCGCGGGCAGCGCCACTGTGCCGAGCGGCGTGGCCGAGGCGGCCGACCTCGCCGCCGAGGAGGTCACCGTGCCGGCTCCCGCCCCGGTGGAGACCCGCCGCCTCGACGACCACGAGAAGATCGGCCGCAACGATCCGTGCTGGTGCGGCTCGGGCAAGAAGTTCAAGAAGTGCCATGGCGCCTAGCGAAAACACGCAGGCCCTCCGCGACCGGCTGACGCTGCTCGCGGACTACCTTTGACCCCGCTCGGCTGGACGCTCGTCTAGCGGAGCTCGAGGGCCTGATGGGCGCGCCCGGCTTCTGGGACGACCAGGAGCAGGCAGCCCGCGTCTCGGCCGAGCACGCCTCGCTGGGACGGCGGCTGGAGGTCTATCGCTCGCTGGAGTCGGACATCGGCGACCTCGACACCCTCGAGGAGATGGCGGCCGAGGACGAGTCGATGGCGGCCGAGCTGGAGGAGCAGCTGGCGTCGATCGACAGCCGGCTCGCCGAGCTCGAGGAGGCTCGCCTGTTCGCCGGGGACTACGACGCCGGCGACGCCGTGGTCACCGTCAACGCCGGCGCGGGCGGCACGGACTCCCAGGACTGGGCCGAGATGCTGCTGCGCATGGAGATGCGCTGGGCCGAGCGCCGCGGCATGAAGGTCGAGCTCAAGGAAGCCTCGGCCGGGGAGGAGGCCGGGGTCAAGTCGGCCTCCTTCATCGCCCGCGGCGACAACGCGTACGGGCTGTTCTCCGCCGAGAAGGGCGTGCACCGGCTGGTGCGGATCTCGCCCTACGACTCCCAGTCGCGCCGCCACACCGCCTTCGCCGGCGTGGAGGTGGCGCCGCTGGTGGAGGACTCCGTGGACGTGCAGGTCGAGCCCGACGACATCCAGATCGACACCTACCGCGCCTCCGGCGCCGGCGGGCAGCACGTGAACAAGACCGACTCGGCCGTCCGCATCACGCACCGCCCGTCGGGCCTCGTGGTCCAGTGCCAGAACGAGCGCTCACAGTCCGCCAACAAGGACACGGCGATGAAGATGCTGCGCGCCAAGCTCATCGAGCAGGAGGAGCGACGCCGCCAGGAGGAGATCGCCAAGGAGCGCGGCGAGGCCCAGGACGTCGGCTGGGGCTCCCAGATCCGCTCCTACGTCCTGCACCCCTACACGATGGTCAAGGACCACCGCACCAACGTAGAGGCCGGCAACGCCCAGGGCGTCCTGGACGGCGACCTCGACGCCTTCGTGCGCGCCGAGCTACTGCGGCGCTCCGGGGACGGGGGCGGCTAACCGGGGCGAGCTCGCGAGCTTTGTCGACTTGACCTCATGGGGGGTCAACCTGACAAAGCCGAACAGACCATCGCCCGATTGGGTCGGGGCGCGTGGGGGGTGGTCACCCGCCGGGAGCTGCTGGAGACAGGTCTGTCGTCGAGGCAGATCGAGCACCGGGTCGAAATCGGCCTGCTGATAGCCGAATTCCGTGGGGTCTACCGGGCCGGCCACGATGCGCCCTGCGTGGAGGCCCGCTACATGGCGGCGGTCAAGGCCTGCGGCGCTGGGGCGGTGCTCAGCGGCCTGGCGGCAGCGTGGCTTTGGGGACTCATCAAGGGTGCGGCGCCCGCACCGGAGGTCACCGCTCTTGGACGGCGTCGACCAGAAGGACTGACGACGCGCCGCCGCCGGCTGCACGCAAGGGACACCACCGTCTACCGCGGCATCCCGATCACGACCGTCCCCACCACGCTGACAACCCTTCCCTCACTGCTGTCGTTCGAGAACCTCACCCGAGCCGTCCACAAGGCCGACGTCCGCTACGGCACGCGCCCAGAGCACATCGAAGCAGCCCTCCAGCGCCACCCGAACACCCCCGGTGCCAAGACCCTGCGGCGCGTGATCCACGGCGATACGAAGGTCACCCTCAGCGAGCTCGAGAAACGCTTCCTGAAACTGCTGGAAAAGCACGGTCTGCCGCTTCCCAACACCAACCACCGCGCCGGGAGCAAACGCGTCGACTGCCGCTGGCCGGGCCACGCACTCACGGTGGAGCTCGACTCCTACCGCTATCACCGCTCGAGACACGCCTGGGAGCAGGACCGCCGCCGCGAGCGGGAGGCGTTCGCCCGGGGCAACGACATCCGCCGCTACACGTGGCGTGACGTCACCGAGGATCCCGCGCCGCTGCTGGCCGAGCTGCGGCAGCTCCTCCTGCTCTAGACGTCCTCTTCCTCCACCGCCGGCAGCGAGCCCTCGCTGCGGTCTTGGAGCTCCTCCAACACCCCCAGCAGCTGGCCCACGCGGCACACCAGCAGGCGCTCCTCCTCGACCTCCACCCAGACCCCCGCCTGAGCGGGGAAGACGACGTGGTCGCCGGGCTTGACCGGCATCTTCATGCCCACCTGTCCCCACCAGTCGATGCCGGGCCCCACGGCCAGCACGATCCCGTGCTGTGGTGGCGCCTGGTGCTCTCCCGGCGGCAGCACGAGGCCGGAGCGGCGCACCCTGTCGGGCTCGAGCTCCTTGATCACCACCTGGTCGAACAGAGGTCTGAGTTGCTGTCTCACGTGCTTAGGAAAGATAGAAGTACGCCCCCTACAGTTGGGGCATGGCTGATGACGCTCGCGCCGCAACGAACGACGAGAACCGGCCGCGCTTCAAGGTCACGCCCAGCCCGGACGGCCGTGGAGCGCCCGCCAAGAAGACGCCGATGCTCCCCTGGAGCCCTCGCCGCTTCGTCGTCATCCTCGTCGCGCTCTTCTTCCTGAACTGGGTGATCGTTCAGATCTTCGCGCCCCCCACCGAGCGCATCACGGTGCCCTACAACCCGACCTTCCTCACGGAGGTGCGAGAGAGCAACGTCAAGGAGATCTCCTCCACGGGTGAGACGGTCAAGGGCGAGTTCCGCAAGGACGTCTCCTACGACGGCGACAAGGCCAAGGACTTCGAGACCGAGGTCCCGACCTTCGCCAACGAGGACGAGCTGGCCAGCCTGCTCGAGGAGAACGACGTGGTGGTGAGCGCCAACCCGCCCGGTGAGCGCTCGCTGCTCGAGACGATCCTGTTCAGCTTCGGCCCCACCATCCTGCTGGTGCTGCTGTTCGTCTGGCTGTTTCGCCGCGCGGCTCAGAGCGCGGGCGGCGGCGGGATGCTCAGCCAGTTCAGCCGCAGCCGCGCCCGCCGGGTGGAGCCGGAGACGCAGACCGTCACCTTCGACGACGTGGCCGGCATCGACGAGGCCAAGTCGGAGCTGGCCGAGGTGGTGGACTTCCTGCGCAACCCCGAGCGTTACCGCAAGCTCGGCGCGCGCATCCCGCGCGGAGTCCTGCTGCAGGGCCCGCCCGGCACGGGCAAGACGCTGCTGGCGCGCGCGGTGGCCGGCGAGGCCGGCGTGCCCTTCTTCTCGGCGTCGGCCTCCGAGTTCATCGAGGCCATCGTGGGCATCGGCGCCTCGCGCGTCCGCGATCTCTTCCAGCAGGCCAAGGAGGCCGCGCCGGCGATCATCTTCATCGACGAGCTCGACGCCATCGGCCGGGCCCGCGGCGGCGGGGGCGCCAGCCTCGGCGGCCACGACGAGCGCGAGCAGACGCTCAACCAGATCCTCACCGAGATGGACGGCTTCGACTCCAGCGATCAGGTGGTGGTCACCGGCGCCACCAACCGCCCCGACGTGCTCGACCCCGCTCTGCTGCGCCCCGGCCGATTCGATCGGCGCGTGACCGTCCAGCCGCCGGACGCCGCCGGACGCGCGGCGATCCTGCGCGTGCACACCCGTTCGCTCCCCCTGGACGACGACGTCGACCTCGACCGCATCGCCTCGTCCACGCCGGGCATGGTGGGCGCCGACCTGGCCAACCTGGCCAACGAGGCGGCGCTGCTCGCCGCCAGGCGCAGCCACGAGAAGGTTCAGCGGTCCGACTTCACCGATGCCCTCGAGCGGATCATGCTCGGGGCCGAGCGCAAGATCGTGCTGAACGAGGACGACCGCCGGCGTATCGCCTACCACGAGGGTGGCCACGCAGTCCTGGGCATGATCACCCCCGGCGCCGATCCGGTGCGCAAGGTGTCGATCATCCCCCGCGGACAGGCGCTCGGCGTGACCCTCTCCACCCCTGACGAGGACGTGTTCAACCTCTCCGAGGAGGAGCTGCGCGCCAAGATCCGGGTGGCACTCGGCGGTCGTGTGGCCGAGGAGGAGGTGTTCGGCGACATCACCACCGGCGCCGAGTCCGACATCCAGCACGTCACGCGCATCGCCCGCGGCATGGTCGGCCGCTGGGGGATGAGCGAGAAGGTCGGCTTCCTCACGGTCGTGCCGGTCGACCAGCAGAGCTTCCTGCTGCCCGGCTCCGAGCCGGTATCCGCCGCGACCCAGGAGCTGGTGGACGCCGAGGTGCGCCGCATCGTGGACGAGGAGCAGGACGCCGCGCGCCGGGTGATGGCCGAGCAGCGCGACCGGCTCGACGCGCTGGCCGCTGCCCTGCTCGAGCACGAGACGCTCGACGAGGTGGATGCCTACGCGGCGGCCGGCATCGATCGCGGCCGGGTGACCACCGAGGAGCCGGCGCCGGCTTGACCGGGATCGCCGGCTCTCGCGCGATCGATCTCGACCTGATCGACCGGGCGCTGGCCGAGGATCTCGGAAGCGGCGATCTCACCACCCGGGCGGTCGTCCCCGCCAACGCCGGCGCCCGCGCCTCGATCGTTCAGAAGCAGGCGGGCGTGCCGAGCGGGATGGACGTGGCCCGGACCGTGTTCGAGCGCGTGGACGCCGGACTGCGCTGGACGCCACGGGCGCGGGACGGCGAGTGGCGCGAGCCCGGGCCGCTGGCCGAGGTGGAGGGCGAGGCCGCCTCCATCCTGGCCGCGGAGCGGGTGGCGCTGAACCTGCTCGGCCGCCTGTCCGGCATCGCGACGCTGACCGCTCGCTACGTGCGGGCCGTGGACGGCACCGGAGTGCGGATCCTCGACACGCGCAAGACCACGCCTGGCCTGCGCGCGCTCGAGAAGCAGGCGGTCCGCGACGGCGGCGGCACGAGCCACCGCGCCGGCCTGTTCGACGCGATCTTGGTCAAGGAGAACCATGCTCTGATGGCGGGCGGGGTGGGGGAGGCCACCCGTCGCGCCCTGGCCAACGCACCGGCCGGCGTGACCGTCGAGGTGGAGTGCGCCACCCTCGAGGAGGTCGCCGCCGCGGTGGAGGCAGGAGTGCCGCGGATCCTGCTCGACAACATGACCCCCGATCAGCTGCGTCAGGCGGTGGCGGTGAGCGGCGAACGTGCCGAGCTCGAGGCGTCGGGCGGGATCACGCTCGACACCATCCGCACTGTGGCCGAGACCGGAGTCGACTTCATCAGCGTGGGGGCGCTGACCCACTCGGCCCCCGCGCTCGACTTCAGCCTGCTGTTCGATCCGCGCGACCTGGAGGCCGCAGCACCGCGAACGGATCCGTGACCTCGAGGTCGCGCGAGCCGAAGCGGTAGACCGCCGCCGGGCGTCCGCCGCCGGGGCCCGAGGAACGCCGTTCCCCCGTGGCCTCGAGCACGCCGCGCCGCTCGAGCACCCTTCGCAGGTTGGTGGGATCGACCGCGTAGCCGAGCGCCGCGGTGTAGATCGCGGCCAGTTCGGAGATGGCGAACGAGACCGGAGCAAGAGCGAAGCCGATGTTGGTGTACGACAGCTTGGCGCGCAGCCGGTTGCGCGCATCACCGACGATTGCCCGGTGGTCGAAGGCCATCGGTTCGGGCAGGTGCTCCACCAGGTGCCAGGCGGTGTCGGGCGGCAGCGCGGGATCCAACCCGAGCGGGACCAAGCCGAGGTAGGCGGTGGCCAGCTGCCACTCACCGGGATGGCGATCCGGGTCGCCCGCCGTCTCGAGCTGCTCCAGCCACGACAGCTCGGCCACGTCGACCTTGCCCGCCAGCTGCAGGCGTATCGACGCCTCGAGCGTGTGATCGGGCTCCAGATAGCCGCCCGGCAGCGACCAGGCGCCGCTGAAGGGCTCGCGCGCCCGCTCCCACAGGAGCACGCAGAGCTCCTCGCCACGCACCTGGAGCACTGCGGCCAGCGTCACGTGGGTGGGGGAGGGGCGCGCGATCATGGCCGCTTCGGCCGGGGCCGTGGTATCCTCGCTCTGCACGGTTTTCGATTGTAAGGCAAAAACCGCCTCCGCGAGGAGACAACCGCGATGAAGCCAATCGAGCTCCCCACTCTCAGCCCGACCGGTGGACCGTCGCTGGACGCCGCCGAGATCGACCGTCTCCAGGACGAGGTCCGTGCTCTGGCCCAGGAGCGCAACGCGGTCATCCTCGCTCACAACTACCAGGTGCCCGAGGTGCAGGACGTGGCCCACTTCGTGGGCGACTCCCTCGGCCTCTCGCGCCAGGCCGCCGACACGGCCTCCGACGTGATCGCCTTCTGCGGCGTCCACTTCATGGCCGAGACGGCCTCGATCCTGTCCCCGGACAAGACCGTCCTGCTGCCCGATCTCGGGGCCGGCTGCTCCCTGGCCGATTCGATCACCGCAGATCAGCTGCGCGCCTGGAAGGCCGAGCACCCTGGCGCGGTGGTGGTGATGTACGTGAACACCACGGCCGAGGTCAAGGCGGAGACCGACTACTGCTGCACCTCGGCGAACGCGGTGCAGGTGGTGGAGCACATCATGGCCGAGCACGGTCCCGACACCGAGATCCTGTTCGGTCCGGACATGTGGCTGGGCGCTTACGTCGAGCGCATGATCGGCCGGCGCCTCCACGTGTGGGACGGCGAATGCCACGTGCACGCGGGGATACGCCCGCGCGACATCGCCGAGGTGCGGGCCGAGCACCCCGGAGCCGAGTTCATGATTCATCCCGAGTGCGGCTGCACCACTCAGGTGATGGAGTACGTGGCCGCCGGCGACGTCGACCCGGAGCACACCCACATGCTGTCCACCGGCGGGATGCTGACCTTCGCCCGGGAATCGGACGCCGATACGTTCATCGTCGCCACCGAGACCGGGATGCTCCACCCGCTGGCCAAGGAGAATCCCGGCAAGCAGTTCATCCCGGCCAACCGGGCAGCGGCCTGCAAGTACATGAAGATGATCACCCTCCCCGGGCTGCGCGACTGCCTGCGCGACCTGAGCCCGGTGGTGAAGGTCGAGCCCGAGCTCGCACGCCGCGCCCGGGTGCCGATCGACCGCATGGTCGCCATCGGCTAGACGCCTGCCAACCTGAGGGACATGGTCCGCTCGCTCAGCGCCTTCGTCGGCGCGCTCGTGGCCGTCCTCGTGGGTCCGGCCGCGGCGGCGCTCGCCGCGCCCGATCCGGTCGATCACTCTCAGGCCGCCGCTCCCGACGGCACGCCGATGTGCGCCGACTGGGTCCACGAGCGTCACACCGTCGAGCGCGGCGGGCGGCGCTGGCCCACCTGGCATCCACCGCGCGATCCTCGCTACCGCTGTGCCTTCGGCCACGAGCACGGCTCCAATCCGCGTGCGTTTGCCCACTTCTCCCGCACCGGCATGCCCGCCTTCGGTCCCACCGGCAGCTACGCCGGGAGCGACGAGCCCCACGCGGGCTTCAAGGTGTTCGTGGTCAACCGCGACCGCAAGGGCCTCGCCTGGACGGTGGTGCTGCACCAGGGGTCGGGGTCACCGCGGCGCGGCACGGTCCGCTTCCACTCGCTCGAGACCTGGCTGTTTCGGCGCAAGGGCCGCCGCCTGGCCGCTCACACCCGCCACATGGCCGACTTCGGCGAGGCCGTGGCCAACTGTCCCGACGCCGAGCTGCGCCCGAGCATGCGCCTGCTGCCCACTCCGGGCTGCGAGTCCGTGTACGAGGAGTGGGACACCGCCTTCCACGTGGGCGGCGTGTTCTCCGGAGCGCCGGGATTCGCGATCGACAACGCGATCACGCAGTTCGACGCCGCCGCGCCCGAGCGCGTGGTGTTCAACAAGCGCTTTGCCTGCGGGCCGAACGATCCGGCCGGCTGGGACTCGTACTGCAAGGGCGACAAGCGCACGGTGCTGCATCCGCGCTGGCGGTTGCGCAACCGCGGCCCGAGCCGCTTCCGGACCGACGCCTACGGCCGGCGCCGCGCCGCCGGGCTGCTCCAGGTCGTGTCGAGGCGAATCCGCGTGGACCAGTCCGAGGAGTGCTGCGGCGCCGAGAACGCGTTCGTGATGGAGCAGCCGAGCGACGGCGGCATCTACCGCGCCGGCCGCGGCCTCAACTCGAAGAACTTCGAGTTTCCCGGCTACTGCGTGCTGCGCGCCAACTGAGAGGCTGAACGACGTGCAACTCTTGTTGCCGGAGCGTCGCCAGACCTCGCCCGAGGAGCACGGGTCCGGCCTGCGGCTGGCCGATCTCGCGCCGCCCGGGCGGCCCTGGCTCGGCGTGAACATGGTCTCCTCGGTCGACGGCAAGGCCACCCTCGACTGGCGTACGCAGCGCCTGTCCACCGATCTCGACCGGCGCCTCTTTCACCAGCTGCGCACGCAGGCCGATGCCGTGCTGGTGGGCGCGGGCACGGTTCGTGACGAGCGCTACGGACGCATCACGAAGAGCGCGGAGCTGCGCGAGCGGCGGATGGCCGAGGGGCTGGCTCCCGACCCGCTGGCGGTGATCGTCAGCGCCAGCCTCAACCTCCAGCCGGACCTCCCGATCCTCAACGAGCCCGAACAGCCGGTGCTGATCGCCACGGGCTCGGACGGGCGCCTGGCCGGAGTGGGCGACCAGGTGGACTACGTCCGGGTGGGAGACGACCTTGCGGTGCTGATGGCCCGCCTGCCGAGGAGCACGGCGTGCGCTCGGTGCTCGGCGAGGGCGGTCCCACCCTGAACTCGCACCTGTTCTCGGGAGGCCTCGTGGACGAGCTCTTCCTCACGGTCAGCCCCCTGCTCGTGGGCGGGTCGGATGTGCCGACCATCATCACCGGCCGCGGGCTCGTGGACCCGGCGCAGGTCGAGCTCGTGAGCCTCGCCGAGGCGGGCGGCGAGCTGTTCACGCGCTGGCGCGTGCGCCGCTGAGCCTGCTGCAGAAACGCTTGCAGCCGTTCCGGCTTTGCAGGCCTTTCCGCTAGAACTGACCGTCCTCATGGCGACCCTGAAGACAAGGCCGGCCGCGGCGCCGGCCCAGCCGCGACGCGCGCCGGAGACCGACGTGGCGGTCGTCGAGCTGAAGGACGTGACCAAGGTCTACGACGGCGGCTCGGTGGCCGTGGATCAGGCGTCGGTGCGCATCGGGCGCGGCGAGTTCGTCTTCCTCGTCGGACCCACGGGCTGCGGCAAGTCCACCTGCATCCGGCTCCTACAGAAGGAGATCGAGCCCTCCAAGGGCACGATCTCGATCGCCGGCCGCGAGCTCGGCGAGATCCCGCGCAGCCGCGTGCCCTACCTGCGGCGCAACATCGGCGTGGTCTTCCAGGACTACAAGCTGCTGCCCAACCGCACGGTCTACGACAACGTGGCCTACTCGCTCCTGGTGATCGGCGAGGCGCGCCAGGAGATCCGGCGCAAGGTGCCGGACATCCTGCGCCTCGTCGGGCTCTCCACCAAGCTGCACAACTTTCCCGACGAGCTCTCCGGCGGAGAGCAGCAGCGCGTTTCGATCGCGCGCGCCTTCGTGAATCACCCCCCGCTGCTGCTCGCCGACGAGCCCACCGGCAACCTCGATCCCGAGACCTCGATCGGGATCATGCAGCTGATCTACCGCATCAACCGGACCGGCACCACGGTCGTCGTGGCCACCCACGACAAGGAGATGGTGGACAAGATGCGCCGGCGCGTGATCGAGCTGCGCGAGGGCCGCATCGTGCGCGACGAGAACTCCGGCCTCTACCGGCCCGATGAGTCCACCACCGAGTTCGCCATCCGCCTGCGCGGCGAGCTGGGCGTCGGCCCCGAGGGCCACCCCAACTGAGGTCCTGATGCGCTGGACCTTCTTCCTACGAGAGGCGCTGCGCGGCCTGCGCCGCAGCTCCGCGCCCGCCCTCGCCGCCCTGCTCACTGTGTTGCTCACCGCGCTCGTGCTGGGCGTGTTCATCCCCATCGTCCAGGCCACCACGGGCACCGCCAACGAAGTGCGCAGCCGCGTGGTGGTGGACGTCTACGTCAAGGACTCGGCCACGCAGGTGGAGCAGGCGGAGCTCAAGCAGGCCCTCGAGACCACCTCCAACGTGAAGGCGGTGGAGTTCATCTCGAAGGGCGAGGCCCTCGCCCGCGCCCAGGAGAAGAACCCGCGGGCCTTCCGGGAGGGCGCCGAGCTGCTGGGATCGAACCCGCTGCCCGCCTCGTTCCGCGTCACACCCGAGGATCCCGACCGGCTAGACGACATCGTCAGCCGGCTCGAGGCCGGGAGCGGGTCGCAGCTGGCCGCCATCGACGAGGTGCGCGACCGCGAGGAGGACACCGACGAGATCCTCTCGGCCACCGGGCTGGTCAAGGCCCTGACCGCCGGGCTCGCCGTGTTGCTCGTGTTCGCCTCGGTGGCCCTGATCGCCAACACGATCAGGCTGTCGGTATTCGCCCGCCGGCGCGAGGTCGAGGTGATGAAGCTGGTGGGAGCCACCAACTGGTTCATCCGCTGGCCGTTTGTGATCGAGGGAGTGATCGTCGGCTTCTTCGGCGGGTTGCTCGCGGTGCTCTTGCTTCTGGTGGCCAAGGAGACCTTCATCGACCCGCTGTCGGAACGCTTCGAGCTGCTGGCCGCGCCGGAGACGATCGACTTCCCGCTGCTCGTGATCGTCCTCATGCTGGCCTGCATCGCGGTGTCGGCGCTCGGCAGCGGCATCACGCTGCGGCGCTTCCTGCGCGTCTGAGCCGCTGGGCGTCGGCTTTAGGCCCGCTTACGGCCCGCCACTAATCTGGTTGGTCGCATGAACTCGGCTCGCTCCGCACTGGTGGCCTTCCTGTGCGCGGTCTTCGCGCTGTTCGTCGGCATCTGGCTCGGCGGCCATCCCGAGCGGCTCCCGGGCCCAATTCAGGACGCGTTCGTGGACGAGGATCGCGCCCTACGGGCCGAGGTGATCGACTCGATCGAGAAGAACTTCTACAAGCCGGTCGACGAAGAGCAGCTCGACGACGCCTCGCTCAAGGGGATCGTGGACTCGCTCGAGGATCCCTTCTCGCACTACCTCACCCCCAAGGAGGCGGCCCGCTTCAACGAGTCGGTGAGCGGTGAGTTCGAGGGCGTGGGCATGAACGTCGAGGAGGACCGGCGCGGCCTCAAGGTGCTGCGGGTGTTCGATAAGGCTCCCGCCGCTCAGGCCGGCATCAAGCCGGGCGACCTGATCGTCGAGGTGGACGGCCGCTCACTGGCGGGCGTGAACAGCGACGTGGCCACGAGCCGCATCAAGGGGCCGTCGGGCACCAGCGTCCGGCTGCGCGTGCTGAGCCCCGGAGACGACACCGCCCGCCGGGTCAGCGTGGAGCGCGAGCGAATCGAGGTGCCTGTGGCCAGCGGCCGCATCGTCGAGCGCGACGGAAGGAAGGCCGGCGTGGTGGAGCTCACCGGCTTCAGTGCCGGAGCCCACGGCTTGCTCAAGGCCCAGATCGAGAAGCTCCTCGAGCAGGGCGCCGAGGGGATCGTGCTCGACCTGCGCGGCAACGGGGGCGGGCTCCTCTCCGAGGCCGTACTCGTCTCCAGCATCTTCGTGGAGGACGGCGAGATCGTCTCGGTGAGAGGCCGCTCTCGCTCGGAGCGCACCCAGGAGGCCCAGGGCGACGCCATCGACGAGGACATCCCGGTCGTGGTGCTGGTAGACGGCGGCAGCGCGAGCGCCTCGGAGATCGTGACCGGCGCTCTGCGCGACCTGGATCGCGCCACCATCGTGGGCACCCGCACCTTCGGCAAGGGCCTGGTGCAGGAGGTGGAGCGGCTGTCCAACGGCGGCGTGCTCGACCTCACGGTGGCCAACTACTACCTGCCCGACGGCAAGACGATCACCAAGGCCGGGATCAAGCCCCAGGTCAAGGCCCAGGACGATCCGGAAACCGACCGCGACGAGGCGCTGCCCACCGCGATCGACACGCTGCTCGCCCCGGCCGCGAAATGAGATCAGCCGCGATGCGGCTTCACCAGCCGCTGGTGGCCGTGCTGAACAAGCGCGGCCGCTTCCTCGTGGCCGAGCCCCTGTTCGGCCGCGGCCCGCGCACCGCGGTGGAGCCGCGCGGCGCGGGCAGCGGCGACCTCGTTCTGGTGGGCTCGGGTAAGCGGGGCGCGCGCGTGATTCGCATCCTCGGGCGCCCCGACCGCGCCCGCGACGTGCTCGAGGGCCTGATGCTCGACCGCGGGCTTCACCGCTCCTTTCCCCGCTCGGCCGAGGACGAGGCCGAGCACGCGGTGACCGCGCCCTACGCCGCCGACGCCAGGGTCGACCTGACCGCGCTGTCCACGTTCACGGTCGACCCCGACGACGCGCAGGACTTCGACGACGCCATCTCGGCCACGCGCGAGGACGGGCACATCCGCCTGTGGGTTCATATCGCCGACGTGACCGCCTACCTGCGTCCCGGCGGGCCGCTCGAAGGCGAGGTCTTCCGGCGCTCCACCAGCGTCTACGTGCCCGGCGCGGTGGAGCCGATGCTACCCGAGGCGTTGTCCAACCGCGCCTGCTCCCTGCGACCGGGAGAGGAACGCCTGGCCGTCACGGTCGAGATGGAGATGCACGGGTCGGAGGTGCGCAACGTGGCCTTCCATCGCTCGCGCATCCGCAGCGACCGCCGGCTCACCTACGGGGAGGTGGACGCCATCTTCGACGGGCGCGCGCGGGCGGAGGGTCCCTGGGCCGAGGCGCTCGAGGCCGCCCGCGAGGTGTCGTCGGCGCTGCGCGACAAGCGCGACTCGCTGGAGCTCGGCAGCTCCGAACCCAGCTTCGAGTTCGACTCTGAGGGCAACGTGACCGGCTTGCGGCGTGAAGCGCAGACCGAGTCGCACTCGCTCATCGAGCAGCTTATGGTCCTCGCCAACGAGCAGGTGGCGGGCTACCTGGCCGACCACCGGCTGCCCACCCTCTACCGGGTGCACGAACGGCCGGAGCCGAGCTCGGTCGTGTTCCTCGCCGATCAGCTCGCGAGCCTCGACCTGCCCACTCCGCCGCTGCCCAAGAACCCCACGCCGCAGCAGGCCGCCGACCTGGCCACCGAGATGTCGCATCTCGTCGCGGACTACTCCGACGGGCGGGTGGCGCCGGGAATCCTCGTGCTGCGCTCGCTCAAGCAGGCCTCGTACTCGCCGCGCAACCTCGGTCATGCGGGGCTCTCGAGCCCGCGCTACTGCCACTTCACCTCGCCCATCCGGCGCTACCCCGACGTGGTCGTCCACCGCGCGCTACTGCAGGGACTCGGCATCGACCACACCGCGGCCCCGGTCCACGAGCTCGACGAGGCTGCCGTGCTGACCTCGGCCGCAGAGCGCGCCGCGATGCAGGTGGAGCGCGCGGCGGACGACGTCTGCCTCGCCTTCATGCTCGACCGGGTGCTGTCCGAGAGCGACCTGGGCGAGCCACCGTCGTTCGAGGGCGAGGTGGTGGGGCTGATCGAGAAGGGAGCCTTCGTGCGCTTCGGCGAGGAGGGCTTCGAAGGCTTCCTGCCGGTCCGCCGCCTGCGCGACTGGTGGGTCCTCAACGAGCTCGGCACCGCGCTCGAGGCCGACGGCTCGGGCCGCAGGCTGCGCCTCGGAGACTCGATCGAGGTGACGGTCGATCGGGTGGAGACCGCCCGCGGCCGCGTGGATCTATCGCCGGCCGGTGCATACTCGTAGCGATGGCCAAGAAGGGAAAGCGCAAGGCGGCGGCGGGCGACGTGGCCACCAACCGGCAGGCGGGCTTTCGCTACAACCTGCTCGAGAAGGTGGAAGCGGGCGTCGTGCTGCAGGGATCCGAGGTCAAGTCACTGCGCAACGGCGGTGCCCAGATGAAGGACTCTTACGCCGACGTGCGTGACGGCGAGGTCTGGCTGCACAACATGCACATCGCGCCCTACGGACCCGCCCGGGAGAACCACGATCCCGACCGCTCCCGCAAGCTGCTGCTGCACCGGCGCGAGATCGAGCGGCTGATCGGCAAGACCGCCGAGAAGGGCCTGACCCTCGTGCCCACCCGCCTCTACTTCAACGGTTCGCGCGCGAAGGTGGAGATCGCGCTGGCCAAGGGCAAGGAGATGCACGACAAGCGCCGCTCGATCAAGGACCGCGAGCAGAAGCGCGAGATCGACCGGGCGATGTCGGAGCGCCACTGAGTGCGCGGCTGGGCCGGGCAGGCCATCCTGTTCGATCTCGACGGCGTGCTCATCGACTCCATCGCTGCCAGCGAGCGGATCTGGCGCCGCTGGGGCGACCGCCACGGCGTGGACCGCACACGCCTGGACGCCACCATCCACAACGGCTCCGCCTTCGACAGCGTCACCGTCCTGGCGCCCGGCCTCGACGCGGCGACTGAGGCCCACGCGCTCGAAGCGGAGCAGGCGGCCGACACCGAGGGAGTGGTGCCGCTTCCCGGCGCGACCGAGTTGCTGGACGCGCTTCCGTCGCGCCGCTGGGCGATCGTCACCGGGGGCACCGTGCCGCTCGCGCAGGCGCGCATCGCCGCCGCCGGGCTGCCACGGCCAGAGGCGCTGCTCACCTTCGACCACGTGGAGCACGGCAAGCCGGCTCCCGACGGCTACCTGGCCGCGGCCGATCGCCTGGGCGTGGCGCCGTCGGACTGCCTGGTGGTGGAGAACGCCCCGGCGGGCGTGGCCGCGGGCCGGACCGCCGGGGCGACGGTGCTCGCGCTGCTCACCACCCACGGTCGCGACGAGCTCGCGGAGGCGCAGCTCGCCGCGCCCAACCTGGGCGCGGTGCGCCTGCTCACGGCGGATCCGCCGCGGCTCGAGCTCACCGGCTGAGGAACTTGCGCATGTGGATGAGGGGGCCGGACTCCACGGGAGGCTCGTACCGCTCCCAGCCCAGGTGCTCGTAGAGGGCCCGGTTCTCGGTCATCTTCTCGTGGGTGTAGAGCCGCAGCTCGGGCAGGGCAAGCCCGCGCGCCCGGCCGGCGGCGAACTCGAGCAGCGTGCGCCCGATGCCCTCACACTGCCGCTCGGGGTCCACCGCGACGTTGCGGATGAGCAGATGATCGGACTGAGGCTGAATCACGATCACGCCGGCCGGCGAGCCGTCCACCGCCAGATAGGTGTGGCCGGCGGCGATATCGGCCGAGTGGTCGTCGTCCATCGGGCCGGGTCGTTGACCGATGCGGTCCACGTAGTGCCCGTAGGCACGGTCGACGACCGCGGCCACCGCGCCGGCGTCAGACGGTCCGGCGGGCCGGATCTCCATCAGAGCCCCAGGCCCCGCTCGGTGGCCCAGCGCGTGAGCTCGTGCCGCGAGGACAGCTGGAGCTTTCGCAGCACCGAGGACACGTGGGCCTCCACGGTCTTCGGTGAGATGTCGAGGCGCAGGGCGATCTCCTTGTACATGTAGCCGCGCGCGATGTGCTGGAGCACCTCGCGCTCCCGCGGCGTGAGATCGTCGAGCTCCGACTCCGGCTGGGGCGCCGGGCCGGCGAAGGCGTCGAGCACGAACCCGGCCAGCCGCGGCGAAAAGAAGGCGTCGCCGTCGTTGACCCGCCGTACCGCGGCGGCCAGCTCCTCGCCCGAGATGTTCTTGGTCACGTAGCCGCGGGCGCCGGCCCGGATCACGGCGATCACGTCCTCGGCGGCGTCGGACACCGACAGCGCCAGGAAGCACGGCGGCCGGTCGGTGGCCGCGCTCACCTGGCGGATCACCTCGACCCCGCCGCCGTCGGGCATGTGCACGTCCAGCAGCACCACGTCCGGGTGGCCCGCGGCTATGGCCTCCACCGCCTCGGCCACGCTGCCGGCCTCGCCCGCCACCTCGAGCAGCGTCTCGAGCTCGGCTCGCACCCCCGCCCGGAACAGCTGGTGGTCGTCCACGATGAGCACTCGCGGCGCGCTCAAGCTCGCTCCTCCAGGAGCAGCTCAACCTCGGTTCCGCTCTCGGCCGTGCTGGTGATCGTGGCCCGCCCACCGTGGCGCCGCATACGTCCGACGATCGACTCGCTGACCCCGCGCCGGTCATCCGGCACGGCGCCCGGGTCGAAGCCGGGACCGCGGTCGCGGATGAACACCTGGGTGCGGCCGTCCGCGCTCTCCCCGTACACGTCGACCGGCGAGCCCTCGCCGAACTTCGCCGCGTTGGTCATCGCCTCGCGGGCCGCGGCCACCACCGCTTCGAGCCCCGGGTCGAGCTCGCGGTCGCCCACGATCACCACCTCCACCGGCACCCCGTGGCGACGCTCGACGTCGGCGGCGGCTGCCTCGAGGGCGGGCGCCAGGCGGGCGGCCTGGCCTGGCGCCGGCCTGCCGGCGAGCCACGCCCGCAGCTCGCGCTCCTGGCGGCGCGCCAGCGTGGCCACCTCCTGGGGATCATCGCTGCTGCGCTGCACCATCGCGAGCGTCTGGAGGACCGAGTCGTGCAGGTGAGCGGCCACCTCGGCGCGCTCCTGAGAACGGATGCGCTCCGAGCGCTCGCTGGTGAGCGAGCGAACCAGACGCAGGATGAAGGGAGCGAAGATGACGCCCAGCACCACCACCGCCACCAGCACCGAGAGCAGAACGTCACGCGCCGCGCTCAGCGCCCCCGTGGTCTGCAGGAAGACCAGCCCGGCGGCCAGCACCAGGGCTATGCCGATGCTCGTGCGCGAGATCGAGGCGGCGGTGCGCCGGCCCTCGGGGCCGGTGAGCTCCCGGAGCGCGGTCGACGGCCGCTCTGCCGCCGGCGCCGGCGGCGGCTGAGCCTGCGGCCGCGCCGCGGACTCCGGCGCCACCAGTGTGGCACTGGGCGGGGCCTCCGGCTCGGGCGCCTCCCTCGTGCCGAGCGACGAGCGCCAGATCAGCGCTCCGCCGCTCCCCACGAGCACGAGCGGCCAGACGATCGCGTCCGAGAACCAGATCCCCAGCGCCCGGAAGGTCAACAGGGCGCTCAGCAGCAGCAGCCCGGTGCCGAGCGCCACCTCCACCGCCGCCCGGCCCGTCGGGACGCCGCGCGGCGAGACGACGTCCGCGTCGCCCCGCGGGATGAGCAGCCAGCCGAGCGCGTAGGCCACCACGCCCAGGCCGCCGGCCGCCGCGGTGACCACGAAGCCGAAGCGCACCAGCCACACGTCGATGCCGTAGCGGCGGGCGATGCCGGCGGCCACGCCGCCGAGCCAGCGGCCCTCGCGATCGCGCCGGAGCAGCCCGCTGCCGCTGCGCTCACCGCTGGAGGCCGGGGGGTGGCCGGCTCCGGAGGCGTTCATCGCTCGCGGCTCAGACCGCGCGCAAGCAGGATCGCCCCCGTCGCGGCGCAGGCGACGGGGGCGAACACGGCAAAGGTGAGCTCGAAGGCTCCGGTGGCGTCGAGGAGCAGCAGGGCGCCGAGGCACAGCAACGCAGCGCCTCCCACCAACGACGCGATCTCAGGTCTAGCCGCTCGCACGCTCACCCGTGTCCAGGCAGGCGCTGTTGGTGCCCAGGCCCCCGAACTCGTCGCGCCAGTCGTGATCTTTGAACTCGTCGAAGGCGGCACTGCTCAACGCGCCGCTGGCGTTGCCCACGAGCAGCTCGCCGACCCCGAGGTTGGCGTCCACCACCAGGCGGCTGGTCTCCGGAGCCGCGTCCCTCGAGTCCTGGAAGTCCACGTCAACGCCGCCGTTGTCGGTGTCGAAGGCCGTGACAGCGCCCACGCCCACGTCGGCGCTCGTGGCCACGCACACGTCGTCGGGCACGATCAGCGACGCCTGGCCCACTCCCAAATCGATCTCGAGCGGCGTGTCCCCGGCCGGGAGGTCGGTGTCGCGCAGGTCGATCCGCAGCTCGCCCATACCGAGCTCGTAGCGCTCCCGCAGGTCGGTCACCGACGCCGGACGGTACTCGCGGTCGCCGACACCGCCGTCGAGGTCGATCCCGGCGGCCTGGACCGTCCCGGCCGACAGGCCGAGCACGACGGCCGGCAGGATCAGCCAGCGCACGGGCCTGAAGAAGGCTCCCGCGACGATCGCCGCGCCCGCGCCGATCACCAGCGCGGCGACGAGCGCCCCGCCGCCGACCGCCGCGGCCCATGCTCCGCCAACCGCAACGACCACGCAGAGGATGATGACCCCGATTCCGAACGCGGCTCGCCGGGCGATGTCCTTCGCCTCACCGCTGGGTCCCTCTCCGGAGACGAGCCACCAGACAAGGACACCGGCCGCGACCAGGAAGGCGAGGGGGATGAGAATCCCCGCAAAGAGAAGTCCACCGCCGAGAAGAAAGGGCCAGCTGATCAGCAGCAGCACCACCACGCCCGCGATCACCAGGGCGCGATTGCGGCCCTCGGCCGGGACGGCAGCAGCGGTTGAGCCGCCGGGCTGCTCCGCCGGCATCAGCAACAGCGCCGCGACGTACAGAAGCACGCCCGCTCCGCCGAACAGGGCCAGCACCACCGCGGCGATGCGGATGATCACCGGGTCGGTGTTGAAGTAGCGAGCGACGCCGGCACACACGCCGCCGATCACCCGGCCGTCACGAGGCCTGACCAGACGCCGCGCCGGAGGGGGCTGGAAACCGCCGCCGCCGCCGGCGCCGAGCGGCTGCGTGGGTGCTTCGTCTGCGGGCGCCTGCGGCCCCTCGGCTCGCGGCTCCTCGCCGGCCGGCTGCTCCTCTGGCTGCTGGTTCTGCTCGTCCCTGTCGTCCACGGTCATTTCGTCCTCCGATGGCTTGGCGTTCGCGTGCCATCGAGACTGCCGCCATCGGGCCGGCCTGCCTATTGGGAATGATCCTTAGGGAACGCTAGTCGCCGTCCCCTAGATGACGGGCGCAACAGCCGTGCCACGCTAGAATTGAGGACCGCAAGGGGGCGAAGCAGCTTCGACGTGGGGCTGTTCCGTCTCGATGTGGCGAGTCGAGGACTCCGGTTGGCCTCGTAAAAAAATCCGGAAACCAATAATTGCGAACTCCGAGAAGCATGAGTTCGCCCTTGCCGCTTAATTAGGTGAGGGAGTCGCGCCGGGCGGCCCGCGGTCCGGGTTCGCGGCTTCAGATAGCGGGCTTACCCGAACGGCATGACCTGCGGCCGCTTCGGGGACAACTTCAGCAGGTGTGGCGCCGGGGACGTGCCCCGCGGATCGACCGAACCGGTCGCCGAGATTCGACTCCGACGGGAACACTCGTAGCAAGCATCGAGATGGAGTTCCGCGGACGCCGGGGCAGTACCGGCCGCCTCCACCTCACAGAGCAAGTACGACCTGGCCCCCGAACTCGGGGGCCAGGTCGTTCCCGGGGCTGTCGGGATCAGGCCGAGCGTGAGCCGGCCGCCTGCAGCGCAGCCTCGAGGCTCGCCTCGGCGTCGTTCGAGAGAGAGCTCTGGATCACGTGGCCCTGCTCCTGCAGGTTGGGCAGGATCTTGTCGGCGGTCATGCTGCGCACGAGCACGATCAGCGCGGCCGATCCGGGTGTGAGCTTCTCGCCCAGTTCCTTCATGAAGCGGTCGTCCACTCCGTAGTCGGCCAGCGCTCCGCCCGCGGCGCCCGCGGCCGCACCCACGGCCATTCCGAGCAACGGGGCCAGGAACAGGAGGCCGATCAGGCCGCCCCACAGCGCACCGCCGGCCGCTCCCACGGCGGCGGGGCTGGTGGCCTGGTGGAGCTTGACCTTCCCGTCCCCCTCGCGGGTGACGATCACTGCATCGTCGATCTCGATGATCTTGGCCTTGATGGCTTCGTCGAGCCGGCCGCGAACGCGTTCGGCGGTGGCGATGTCGGGATAGGCGATGGCTATCAGGTCGCTCATGTGCTGAGTTGTTCCTCCTTGGTGGTTGAACACCGATTCAAGCGGGGACGAGGACCGGCCGCATCACCCGGAACGTGTGAGATATCGCGGAGGCTCAGGCGTCCGGATCCGGCGCCAGCCGCGCGGCCAGCCGGTTCATCCCCCGCTCCTCGGCGGCCTGCGAGGCCCCCTTCAGGTCGGTGGCGCGGTCTGGCGGGAGCTTCACGTCCGCGTCGCGCAGCGTGGCGATGTCCTTGAAGCGCAGGAGCTCGTCACGCTGGTCGGTGAGGGCGGCCCGGACCCGCGGCCGTGATTCCCGCAGCGCGCCGTCGAGGGCGGCCTCAAGCGAGCCGTGTCGCTGGAGCAGATCGGCCGCGCCCTTCTCGCCGATCCCCTTGGCACCGGGGATGCCGTCCGAGGGATCGCCACGGAGGGCGATGAAGTCGGGCACCAGGGCGGGCTCCACCCCGTAGCGCCGCTTGACCTCCTTCGGATCCACGACGTCCGCGCCCTGCCGGCCCGTGCTCACGTAGAGGATCGTCACCGAGTCGTTCGCGCACTGGAACATGTCGCGGTCGCCGGTCATCACGAGGGTGGTGCCGCCGGCCTCCGACTCGCGGCGGGCGAAGGAGCCGAGCAGGTCGTCGGCCTCAAGGTTCTCGCTCACGGCGATTGTCCAGCCGAAGGCCTCGAAGAAGTCGCGAGCGTCGGCGAACTGGGGCGCGAGCTTGTCCGGCACCTCGGGCCGGTCGGCGTGATAGCCATCGAAGAGCTCGACGCGATAATCCGCCGCGTCGGGACCGAAGCACAGCACCACGGCGCGGGGATCGTGCTCCTCGATCTCGCGGAGGACCAGATTGGCCGTGCCCAGCAGGGCGTTGACGGGCTTGCCGTCCTTGCCCTTGATCGTGTCCGGGAGCGCGTAGAAGGCGCGAAACAGCAGCGACGGGGCGTCGATCACGAGCAGAGGCCGGGCCATCAGACGCAGACGCTAGCTCCTAACGCCCCTCTGTGAGACGATCGTCGCCATGGCCCTCACCCGCAGGACGCTGCTCAAGCGCGGCGCCGGAGCGGCGGCCCTCGCCGCAACCTCACTCGACGTGTCGGCCTTGGCGGCTCGCCGCGAGGCGGACTACCGCCTCGGCTTCTCGAGCCTCCGCCGCGAGGTCACCCTGCCGCGTCTGGAGGTGGACGGTCGCCTGCCTGACTGGCTGAGCGGGACGCTGGTGCGCAACGGGCCGGCCCAGTTCGAGGTGGGCGAGCGCGCGTTCGAGCACTGGTTCGACGGCCTCGGGATGCTGCACGCGTTCTCGTTCGAGCGCGGTCGCGTGGGCTATCGCAACCGCTTCCTGCGCAGCTCGGCCTGGGAGGCCGCGCGCGACGATCAGACGATTCGCTACTCCGAGTTCGCCACGGATCCGTGCCGCGCGATCTTCAACGGAGCCCAGTCGATGTTCGCCATCGCGCCCGTGCCGAACGCCAACGTCAACGTCGCCCGGATCGCCGACCGCTTCGCCGCCCTCACCGAGATCCCCATGCCGGTGCGCTTCGACCCCCGCCAACTGAAGACGCTCGGGGTGGCCGGGGAGGTCCCGTTCGCCCAGCTCGGCACCGCCCACCCGCACCGCAGCCGCCGCGAGCGGCTCTTCTACGAGGTCAAGCTGCTCCCGCCCGCGGAGTACCACGTGCTGTCCCAGCGCGGCGCCCGCACCCGCCCGGTGGCGAAGATTCCCGTCGAGCGGCCGGCCTACATGCACTCGTTCGGGCTCACCGAGCGATACGTCGTGCTGGGCGAGAGCCCCTTCGTGGTCGACCCGCTCAAGCTGGCCACCGACTGGGAGCCCTTCATACGCAACTACCGCTGGCGGCCGTCGCGCGGCGCCCACTTCATCGTGGTGGATCGCCGCAGCGGGCGCTCGCGGACGTTCGAGACCGATCCCTTCTTCACCTTCCACCACGTGAACGCCTTCGAGAAGGGCAACCGCATCTACGTGGACCTGATCGGCTACGACGACGCCGACCTCATCGACGCGCTCTATCTGGAGCGGCTGCGCGGCGGCGGTCGACCGGCCGAGGTGGGCGCTCTGCGCCGCTACGAGATCGACCTGGGACGCCGCCGAGTGCGGACCCGCCAGCTGGTCGAGCCGGCGCTCGAGCTGCCGCGCGTCAACTACGGCCGCAACAACGGAGGGGAGTACCGCTACGTCTACGGCGTCGGTCTGCGCAACGCCCGCACCAGCGGCTTCCTCGATCAGCTGGTGAAGGCCGACGTGCGAGAGGGGGAGGCTCGAATCTGGCGCGAGCGCGGCTGCTTCCCGGGTGAGGCCGTGTTCGTGCCCTCGCCCCGCGCCCGCACCGAAGACGACGGCGTTGCGCTGTCGGTGGTGCTCGACACGCGCCGGCGCCGCTCCTTCTTGCTCGTGCTGGACGCGCGCTCGTTCACCGAGGTGGCGCGCGCCGAGGTGCCTCACCACATCCCGTTCGGCTTCCACGGCGAGCTGTTCCGGACCTAGCGGCTGCGTTCCTCGGGCGGGCCCGGGTACCCGCCCGACCATGCAGCTGAACATGGACGCGGGCGACACCGAGCCCGACGACGCCACGCCGTTCCTGCCCGAACGCACCGACCTCGATTCGCTGCGTGAGGCCGCCGCTGGCTGCCGGGGCTGCCACCTGTGGCGGCCCGCCGGCCCCACCGTGTTCGGAGAGGGCCGCGCGGAGGCGCGGGTGATGTTCGTTGGCGAGCAGCCCGGTGACCAGGAGGACCGGCAGGGCCGTCCGTTCGTCGGACCCGCCGGACGCGAGCTCGACCTCGCTCTCGAGGGCGCTGGGATCGAGCGCAAGCACGCGTACGTCACGAACGTGGTCAAGCACTTCAAGTTCGAGGAGCGCGGCGGCCGGCGCATCCATCAGACGCCCAAGCGCTTCGAGGTTCAGGCCTGCACGCCGTGGCTGTCCGAAGAGCTACGGGCAGTGAGCCCCGAGGCCCTGGTGCTTCTCGGCGCCACCGCGGCCAAGGCCATGCTCGGCAGCTCGTTCCGGCTAACTCAGCATCGCGGCGAGTTCCTCGAGTCCGACCTGGCCGGTCTCGTCACGGCGACGATCCATCCGTCGGCCATCCTGCGCGGGCCGCAGGAGGAGCGCGACGAGCGCCGCGCCTCCCTGATCGACGATCTGAAGCTGGTGGCCGAGGCGCTCGCGGGGTAACCGGGTCCCGCCTCCGGAGTACTGTTGACCAACGGTCAATAAGGAGAGAGGAAGCCATGCCCGGCAAGCACACCGATGCAGCCGCCGGGGCCGACGCGCCCCGGGCCAAGCAGTTCGTCCTCGCCGTCCAGGAGGCACGCCTGCTCGAGTGGATCGCGCGTCGCCTGCCCGCGTGGGTCATGCCCGATCACCTCACCGCGCTGGGAGTGGTGGCGGCCTTCGGCATCGCGGGGGCCTACCTGCTCTCCAGCGGAGACGCGCTCTGGCTGTGGGCCGCGTCGGCGCTGCTGATCGTGCACTGGCTGGGCGACTCGCTCGACGGCACGCTCGCGCGCGTGCGCCGCACCGAGCGGCCCAGGTACGGCTACTACCTCGACCACCTCGTCGACGCGCTCGCCACGGCGGTGATCGGACTGGGCCTCGGTTTGTCCCCGTTCATGCTCCTGTCCGTGGGTCTCGTGATCGTGGCGGCGTACCTGATGCTGTCGATCAACACTTATCTGGAGACCCACAGCTTCGGGGTGTTCGTCCTCGGCTACGGAGGCGTCGGGCCCACCGAGGTGCGGCTCGTCCTGATCGGACTCAACACCGCGATCGCGCTGGGAGTCGGACTCGGCTTCAGCGTCGGGCAGCTCGGCCTGACGGTTCTGGACCTGATCGGACTCGCCATAGCCGGGGTGATGGTGGCGGCGCTCGTGGGCCGCGCGGCCAAGAACCTCAGGCGGCTGGCCGAGCTCGAGCCGGCGGGCCGGTCAGCCCGAGTCGGCTGAGCGCAGCGTCCGCGAGCGCTCCGCCACGGGCTGGAGGAAGTCGGGCAGCGGGCGCACCAGCCCCCTGCCCGTCTCCCGCTCCCAGATCTGCTCGAGCTGGGCGAGGTGCTCGTCCATGACCTCTTCGATGAGCTCGAAGTCGGCCGCGCGCACCGCCGCCAGCGTCCGCTCGTGGATCTCGATCGTCCAGTCGGGAACGAGCGGCGCGTGCATCGCCATGTCCCGGGCGATCTCGAGCTGACGCAGGAGCGTCCGCATCAGGCCCACGATCGTGGAGTTTCGGGTGGCCCGGGCAAGGGCGAGGTGGAACTTGAGGTCGAGCTGCAGGAACAGATCCTCGTGACGCAGGAAGTCATCGCCGGCGGCAAGCTCGCGCTGGCGCTCGATGCTGTTGGTCATCACGGCGAAGTCGTCGTCGGAGGCGTGGGTGGCGGCGAGCTGCGCCACGCGCGGCTCCAGCAGCCGCCGGGCTTCGAGTACGCCCGCGATCTCCGAGAAGCGAATCTCCTGACGGGACTGCACGAGCTCGCGCGGCACCAGCTCCGAGGCCACGAAGATCCCGCCGGACTGCCCCCTTCGCACACTGAGCACTCCAGCTTCGGCCAGGGTCTTGATGGCTTCGCGCAGGGTCGGCCTGCTGATCCGCATTTGCGCTGCCAGCTCCCGCTCCGAGGGGAGGCGGTCACCGGTGTGCAGGTCGCCACCCCTGATCTTCTCCGCGATCTGCTCGACGGCCTCCTCAAAGGTCCGGCGGGTGGCGACGGGCTCGAACGAGCGGTCCAAAGCCGCACCACTATACGGCCGCCGTTCGCTTGCCTGCGGCGGGCTCACGCCCTGGTCACGCCCCCGCGGCGGCGATGCGCTCACGGGCCTGACGCTCGGCCACCTCGACGGGTGTGGAGCCCTCGAGCCGCGCCGTGTCGATGGCGGCGTCGAGGCGATCCATCGCGCCGGCGATCAGCTCGGCCTCGCGTGGGCCACGCTCGTGGTGCCATTCGGCCGCGACGTGGATGAGGCCGCCGCAGTTGGCGAGGAAGTCGGGCACGTAGAGGATCCCCCGACCGGCCAACCGATGGGCCACGTCGATGCCGGTGAGCTGGTTGTTGGCCGCCCCGGCGACGACGCGGCAACCGAGCGAGGCGGCCGCGGCGTGGTCGATGCCCCCGCCGGCTGCGCAGGGCGCGAGCACGTCGAGCGGCAGGGCCATGATCACCTCCGCGTCGGCGATCTGGCCGCCGTGCTCGCTCACGAAGCGCTCGCAGCGTTCCCGGTCGAGGTCGCAGACCACCAGCGACGCGCCGGCGTCGGCGAGTCGCGCGGCGAGCGCCCCGCCGACCTTGCCGAGCCCGATCACGCCCACCCGCCGGCCGTCCAGCTCCGCCGAGCCGGACACGTTGAGCAGGCCGCGGCCGATGGCCTGGTAGACGCTTTCGGCGGTGACCGGAGAAGGGTCACCACCCCCGCCGAGGGCCTCCGAGCGCCCGGTGACGAAGCGGGTGAACTGCGCGAGGTGATCCATGTCGGCGGTGGTGGTGCCGATGTCCTCGGCGGTGATGTAGGCCCCGCCGAGCTCCTCGATCACCTGCGCAGCAGTCTCGAGGCGTGCCTCGCGCATGTCATGGCGGCCGTCGTCGATCATGACCGCCTTCCCGCCGCCCAGGGTGAGCCCGGCGGCCGACGCCTTGAGCGTCATGGTGCGGGCCAGGCGCATCACGTCGTCGAGCGCCTCGCGCAGGCCGCCGGCGTAGCTCTTAAGCCGCATTCCGCCCAGCGCAGGTCCCAGCACCGTGGAGTGCACGGCGACGATGAAGCGGAGGCCGGTGGCGGCGTCCTGACGAATCACGATCTGCTCGTGGTCGTCGGCGCCGAGTTCGATCGACTGAGCGGCCGCCGGCTGCGCGAGAATGGTCATCTCAACTGACCTTATACCCGACCATGACTGTTTGCCAACGCTAGAGCACGGACTTGACGGATCGCGTTCCGGGTACCACCATTGGTAAGGTCACTTGCCCATACCCCGGCCGGAGGAGAAGGGAGCCGCATGACGTCCACCGCAGTTCGCCGCCATGCCGGCCGGGAACCGGGCGCCCAGCGCAGGGGCGGCCGCCGCGCCGCCAACGGGGGCCCTCCGGGCGGGATGAGGCACGAGGTCTCCCTGGCCGACAAGTACACGCTCGACGAGGGCCGGATCCTCCTCACCGGCGTGCAGGGGCTCGTACGGCTCCCGCTCGACCAGCATCGCGCCGACCGCCGCGCCGGCCTGCACACCGCCACGATGATCTCCGGCTATCAGGGCTCTCCCCTCGGAGGTCTCGACCAGGAGCTCGCCCGCAATCGCGAGCTCATCGCCGAGCACCACGTCCGGCACGTGCCGGGGCTCAACGAGGAGCTCGGGGCCACGTCGGCCTGGGGCAGCCAGCTGGCGGCCGGCCTGCCGGGCGCGCGCTACGACGGCGTGCTCGCGTTGTGGTACGGAAAGGCCCCCGGGCTCGACCGCGCCGCCGACTCCCTGCGCCACGGAAACTTCGTCGGCGTCTCCCGCACCGGGGGCGCGCTCGCCGTGGTGGGCGACGACCCGAGCTGCAAGTCCTCAACGATCCCCAGCGCGTCCGAGCCGATGCTCGCGGGCCTGCACATGCCCGTCTTCTTCCCGGGCAGCGTGCAGGAGGTCCTCGATCTCGGGCTCCACGCCCTCGCCTGCTCGCGCACGTCCGGGCTCTGGGTCGGCTTCAAGGTGATCACCAGCGTGGCCGACGCGCTCAGCAGCGCGTCAGTCGCTCCCGAGCGCGTCGTCCCAGTGATCCCCGAGGTCATCGACAACGGCCGTCCCTACGAGCACGTGCCGAACGCCAACCTCCTCGCGCCCGCCTCGCTCGAGATGGAGCGCACGCTGCTCGGCCCGCGTACCGAGCTGGCGCTCGCATATGCCCGGGAGAACGGGGTCAATCGCATCGAGGGCGCGCGCGACGCATGGCTGGGAGTCGTCGTCCCCGGAAAGGCCTACTTCGACCTCATGCATGCCCTGCGCGGGCTGGGGCTCGAAGGCGCCGCACTGGAGCGGGCCGGGATCCGGGTGCTGAAGCTCGGAATGGTGTCGCCCCTCGAGCCGCAGATCGCCCGCGACTTCGCCGACGGGCTCCAGGAGATCCTGGTCGCCGAGGAGAAGGGCCCGTTCGTCGAGCCGCTCCTCAAGGACGCGCTCTACGGGATGTCCGGGGCGCCGCGCATCCTCGGCAAGCGCGACGAACGGGGCGAGCGGCTGCTCCCGGCCGAGCTCGACCTCGACGCCGACCTGATCGCCCGTGCCGTGGCCGCCCGCCTCCGAGCCCGCGGAGTGACGATCGACTCCGTGGAGGCTCGACTGCGCAAGCTGGACGAGATCGCGACCCGCCCGGCGGAGCTGCCAATGGCCCAGCGCACGCCCTTCTTCTGCTCGGGCTGCCCGCACAACTCTTCGGTCAAGGCCCCCGAGGGCACGCTGGTGGGCGGCGGCATCGGCTGCCACACCATGATCCTGCTCAACCCCGAGGGCAAGGGCGAGATCACCGGCATCACCCAGATGGGCGGCGAGGGCGCGCAGTGGATCGGCCAGGCGCCGTTCACCGACGACTCCCACCTCGTGCAGAACCTCGGCGATGGGACCTTCCACCACTCGGGCTCGCTGGCCGTGCGCGCCGCGGTTGCCGCCGGCGTCAACATCACCTACAAGCTGCTCTACAACGAGCACGTGGCCATGACGGGCGGCCAGGCCATCGAGGGCCAGCTGAGCGTGCCCGAGCTCACGCGCTGGCTCGAGCTCGAGGGTGTCCGGCGCATCATCGTCACCACCGAGGACACGGGCCGCTACCGCGGCGTGGAGCTGGCGCCGATCGCCGATGTGCGCGATCGCAAGGAGCTGCTCAGCGCCCAGCAGGAGCTGGCCCGGATCGAGGGCGTGACCGTCCTCATCCACGACCAGGAGTGCGCGGCCGAGCTGCGCCGCAAGCGCAAGCGCGGCAAGGCCGAGGAGCCGGCGGAGCGCGTGTGGATCAACGAGCGGGTCTGCGAGGGCTGCGGGGACTGCGGCCGCAAGTCGAACTGCCTGTCGGTGATCCCCGTGGAGACGGAGTTCGGCCGCAAGACCCATATCCACCAGGCGTCGTGCAACAAGGACCTGTCCTGCCTCGACGGAGACTGCCCCTCCTTCCTCACCGTGGTCCCCGGCGAGAAGCAGCGGCACCGCACCCCAGAGCCGCCGGCGCGGCTGGACGATCCGGTACGGCTCGTCTCCGACGCGGACTTCAGCGTGCGCATGCTGGGCATCGGCGGCACCGGCGTGGTCACGGTCAACCAGGTGCTCGGCATGGCCGCCCTGATCGACGGACAACACGTCTCCGGACTCGACCAGACCGGCCTTTCGCAGAAGGGCGGTCCCGTGATCTCCGACCTTCGCATCACCCGGGATCCGCTGCCGTCGGCCAGCAAGACCCCCGCGGGCGAGGTCGACCTCTATCTGGGCTTCGACCTGCTGGGAGCCGCCAGCGAGACGAACCTGGTGAGCGCCCACCCCGACCGCACGATGGCGGTGGTCTCCACCAGCGCGGTTCCCACCGGCCGGATGGTGATCGACACCGACGAGCGCTTCCCCGAGTTGTCGCTCCAGCTCGATCGAATCGACGCGGTCACTCGCAGCGAGCACAACCTCTACCTCGACGCCCAGCGGCTGTCGGAGCGCCTCTTCGGCGACCACATGATGACCAACACGCTCGCTCTCGGCGCCGCCTTCCAGCGCGGCCTCGTGCCGGTCTCGGCCGCCGCGCTCGAGCAGGCGATCGGCCTCAACGGCGCCGCCGTGGAGAAGAACCTGGCCGCCTTCGCCTGGGGCCGCGCGGTGGTCGCGGCGCCCGACGCCGTGGAGGCGGCCACCCGCGAGCCGGAGACCGTGGTGGCGCTGCACGAGCTGACCGAGGCGGAGCGCGGGCTGGTCACGCTGGCCGTCGACGGCAGCCAGGGCGAGCTGCGCGGTCTGGTGGAAAGGCGCATTCCCGAGTTGGTCGCCTACCAGGACGAGGCCTATGCGGAGCACTACGCAGAGCTCGTCCGGCGCGTCCACGTGGCCGAGCAGGAGCGGGCTCCCGGGCACTCGGAGCTGACCGAGACGGTCGCGCGCCAGCTGTTCAAGCTGATGGCCTACAAGGACGAGTACGAGGTGGCCCGCCTGCACCTCGATTCGGTGGAACGAGCCAGGCTCGACACCGAGTTCGGTGAAGGCGCGAAGGTTTACTTCATGCTCCACCCGCCGATGCTCCGGGCCCTGGGGCTGGAGCGCAAGCTCAAGCTGGGCGCGTGGTTCGTCCCCGCCTTCCGGGCGCTCTACCGGATGCGGCGCCTGCGCGGCCGGCGCCTCGATCCCTTCGGCCGGGCCGAGGTGCGGCGGGTCGAGCGCGAGCTGGTGGGCGAGTACGAGTCCCTCGTGACCGAGGCGCTCGAGCTGGTCACCCCGGACACGCACGCCGCCGCGGTGGAGCTTCTGGAGCTGCCCGACGTGATCCGCGGCTATGAGGAGATCAAGCTGCGCAACGTCGCGCTCTACCGCAAGCGTGTCGAGGCCGGAGTGAAGCGCCTGCGGGCCCCGCGCCAGCCTGTCTCCGCGCGGCCCTAGACCGCGACCTGGCGCGCAGGAGCGCGTGTTCATCACCGCGCTTTAACCATTGGGCGCTCGGCGACCGGTTGGCTCTCGGCGGTCCGTTTTCGACTTTCGAGGAGCTTCCTTGTCTACCAAGAAGGGTCTTGCCGCCCTCTCGGCCGCCGCGATTGCGGTGGTCGCAACAGCGGGTGCGGTGATCGCCGCTGATCCCGCACCGCGCGACAACTCACGCTACATAGAGCGACAGCTCGATGGCAGCAAACCCAAGAACGTCATCCTGGTCGTCGGCGACGGCACCGGGGCCAGCGAGCTGACCATCGGGCGCTACTACCTGAGCGGCGCCAAGGGCCCGCCGCTGGCCTACGAGACGCTGCCGTTCACCGGCGACCTCCACACCTGGAGCTACCAGTACGGGCCCGGGCCGGACTACGACCCCAACTACGTGCCCGACTCGGCGCCCACCGCCACGGCCTGGTCGACCGGCAAGAAGACGACGGACGCTCGTCTGTCGCAATCGCCGAGCGAGGCGCCCGAGGTGCCCGGCTCGAACGAGGGCTACGACACCACCTTCGAAATCATGGCGGAGCGGGGCAAGGCGGTCGGCAACGTGACCACGTCGGAGCTCACCGACGCCACACCGGCGGCGCCGTCGTCGCACATCTCCCAGCGGGCCTGTCAGGGACCGGAGGACACTCGGACCACGTGTCCGCAGGAGACCAAGTCGGCGGGCGGTCTCGGCTCGATCGCCGAGCAGCAGGTGGATCACGTGCTGGACGTGAACCTCGGCGGCGGGCTTGCTCGTTACGAGCAGGAGCTCGACGACGGGTCCGGCACCGTGATCGACTACGCCGAGTCCGAGGGCTACCGCGTGGTGGGTGACGCGACCGAGCTCGACGCGGTGAGGAGCATCCGTCGCCGGCCGCTGCTGGGCCTGTTCAACAGCGGCAACATGACCACGCAGTACGCACCGCTGGTGGCGGCTCAGACACCGGGTGCCGGGTCGGAGACCACGAGGTGCGATGAGGACAACCGGCCGGCCTCCGAGCCCAGCCTCGGGGCGATGACGAGCAAGGCCATCAACCTGCTGCGAAGGGACAGGGACGGCTTCTTCCTCCAGGTCGAGTCCGCGTCGATCGACAAGCGCGATCACGCCTCCGACCTGTGCGGACAGATCGGCGAGACCCAGCAGCTCGAGGATGCCGTCCAGGAGGCGTTGGCCTTCCAGCGCTACAACAAGGACACGCTGGTGGTGGTGACGGCCGACCACTCCCACACGAGCCAGATCGTGGGTACGTCGACCGACACGCCGGGCTTCTACGCCACGGTGCAGACCGCGGACGGCGTTCCCATGCGCGTGTCCTACGGCACGGGCAAGACCCCGCCGGCCCAGACCCACACCGGAGCCCGCATTCCGGTGGCGGCGATCGGGCCGCAGGCCTCGAATGTGCTCGGGGTGCGCGACCAGACGGATCTGTTCTACACGCTCATCGGGCGCAGGAACCGCTGGGCCGAGTAAGCAGTGCAAACGCGCCATAGAGACGGATCGGAGGGCCCGGCAGCCGCTGGGCTCTCCGCCGTCCCGGGTTCGCTCGTGGCCGGCCGCTATACAAGACGACCATGAGCGAAACCTTCACCATCGGCGGAGACCTCGAGGTCCGCCGCCTCGGCTTCGGCGCAATGCGGATCACCGGCGACGGGATCTGGGGCCCGCCGGACGACCCTGAGGGCGCGAAGCGGCTCCTGAGGCGCGTTCCCGAGCTGGGCATCAACCTGATCGACACCGCCGACTCGTACGGCCCCGAGGTGAGCGAGAGCCTGATCGCCGAAGCGCTCCATCCCTACGACGGGCTCGTTATCGCGACCAAGGGTGGTCTCGAGCGCACCGGCCCCGGGGAGTGGCCGCGCAACGGCCGGCCGGAGCACCTCAAGCAGGCCTGTGAGGGCAGCCTCAGGCGGCTGCGCGTCGACCAGATCGACCTGTACCAGCTGCACTCTCCCGACGACGACGTCCCCTACGAGGACTCGGTGGGCGCGCTCAGGGAGCTGCAGGACGAGGGCAAGGTCCGCCACGTGGGCGTGTCCAACGTTTCGGTCGACCAGCTCGAGCAGGCTCGCGGGATCGTGGACGTCGCGACCGTGCAGAACCGCTACAACCTCACGGACCGGTCGTCCGAGGACGTGCTCGATGCCTGTGAGGAGGCCGGGATCGGCTTCATTCCGTGGTTCCCGCTGGCCGTCGGGTCGCTGGCCGACGACGGCGGCCCGCTGGACGAGCTCGCTGGACGCCACGGGGCCACGGCCGGCCAGGTGGCGCTGGCCTGGCTCTTGGCACGGTCACCGGTGATGCTCCCGATCCCAGGCACCTCCTCGGTCGAGCACCTAGAGGAGAACGTGGCCGCGGCGCAGCTCGAGCTGAGCGCCGACGAGCAGGACGAGGTGGCCCAGGCCGCCGCCGGCAACTGACGCACAGCCGTCCGGACGGCCGGGGACCCTTGGCGGGAATGGATCACGCGTTCGGCAGGGGGGAGCCGTTCTCGATCGGACTCGAGGAGGAGCTGCTCCTCGTGGACGAGGGGACGCTGCGACTGGCCGAGGTGGCCGACCGGATCGTGCCCGCGATCGGCCTGCCCGAGGGACGCGCAGGGCACGAGGCCTTTCTGGCGGAGATCGAGCTGCGGTCCGATCCCTGCGCCACCACTGATGACGCGGCGAGCCAGCTGGCCGAGGGCCGCGTCAGGGCCGCCGCGGCGGGGGCCACCCTGATGGCGGTCGGCGTGCACCCCGACGGCCGCTATGGGGACGTCGCGCTGGTCGACAGCGAGCGCTACCGGCGCGTTGAGGGAGAGATGCGCGGCCTCATCCGCCGGACGCCCGAATGCGCCCTCCATGTGCACGTGGGCCTTCCGAGCCGCGAGGCGGCCGTGGCCGGCCTCACCGGCCTGCGCGAGGCGCTGCCGCTGATCATGGCGCTCGGGGCGAGCTCACCGTTCTGGTTCGGGCTGGACTCGGGCCTCGCCAGCTCGCGCTCGGCTCTCGTGAGGGGCTACCCGGGGCGCGGCGCGCCACCGCCGCTGCGCACCTGGGACGACTACCTGGAGCAGCTCGATGCGATCCAGGCCGGCGGCGGGCCCACCGACCGGACCATGGTCTGGTGGGACATACGGCTCCAGCCGCGCCTGGGCACCGTGGAGCTGCGGGAGCTCGACGTTCAGACCCGGCTCGAGGAGGCGGCGGCCCTGGCGGCTCTCGTGCGCGCTCTGGCGGTGCGGGCGGTCGAGCAACCGGTGACCGAGCCGACTCCGGCCCAGGCCCTCGCCTGGTCCTGGTTTCGCGCCTCGCGCGACGGGCTGGCCGCCACCATCGCGCATGACGGCGAGCTCGTGCCCGTGCGGGAGGCCGTGCGCGCCACCCTGGCGGGGCTGGGACGTGACGACCCCGCGCTCGACGGCATCGAGCGCATTCTTCGGGAGGGCAACGGCGCGGACCGCCAGCGCTCGGCCTTCGCGAAGGACGGGATGCGCGGTCTTCTGCGCTTCCTGGCCGACGAGACGGCCCGGCCCTTCGAGGGTTCGCCGGGTGTGACCCGAAACGACGAGAGCCCGGCCGCCTGAGCGGCCGGGCTCTCGTGGAATCGTTGGTGGGAAGCGGGTGCCTAGGCGGCTTCGCGCAGCGCCGCGACGACGTCGTCCTGAGCCAGCCGGCGCAGGGCGCGGTCCTCGAGCTGGCGCACTCGCTCGCTCGACAGGCCCAGACGGCGGCCGGTCTCGCGCAACGCGTGAGGTTCCTCGCGATCCAGGCCGAAGCGCAGCGTGATCACGTCACGCTCCACGTCCGGGAGGGTGTCGACCGCCTCACGAAGGCGCTCGTCGCCGAGGCCGGTCACGACCTCGTCCTCCACGGTGGGGCCGTCGCCCGCGATCAGGTCGCCCAGGGCGGTCTCGCCGTCCTCGCCGACCCCTTGGTCGAGACTGGTGGGTCCACGATCGGCCCGCCGGATGTCGGCCACCTCGTCGATGGGAAGATCCACGAACTCCGCGATCTCCTCCTCCGTCGGCTGGCGCCCGAGCTGAACGGCGAGCTTGCGCTCGGCGTCCTGAATCTTGCGCGCCCGCGCCACGATGTGGACCGGCAGGCGAACGGTGCGGCCCGAGTTGGCGAGCCCGCGACCGATGGCCTGGCGGATCCAGAGCGTGCCGTAGGTGGAGAACTTGAAGCCCTTGCGCCAGTCGAACTTCTCGACTGCGCGGATCAGGCCGAGCATCCCCTCCTGGATGAGATCTCCGAGGGGGAGGCCCTGGCCCTGGTACTTGCGCGCGACTGAGATCACCAGACGCAGGTTGGCGTTGATCATGCGGTCCTTGGCCGCGAGATCACCCTTCTCGATGCGCTTGGCCAGCTCGATCTCCTCCTCTGCGGTGAGGAGGGGATGGCGCCGCGCTTCATTGAAGAACAGCTGCAGCGAGTCCTCGAGCTCCACCGGGACAACCTGGCGGGACTCGGGCGTCTCTGCGGGACGAATCAGCGTGTCAGTAGTCAAAGCAAACCCTGGTTTCGATAGTTCGAAGTCCGTCGAAAATTATACACAAACTCAGCACAAGGGTTACCTCCGACCCCCTGGCCCTCTACTTTGAGGCTTTCCACTGCGACGTTTGGCCGAAACGTATATTGCCCCAGTACTAGTTGTTTGCACGTACAATTATAACACGGAGTGCAGCTTTGCGCGCGCTGCGTGCTTCCACAAGGTGGTACGCGCGCCGCCTCTCCGGCGGTCAGCGAGCTCGGCGGCTCGGCGGGCCCCGCCGTTGCACGCGCGGGTGTCGTCGGCGTACCCTTCGGGTAGGGCCAGCCCGCAGGACTTCCCCGGCAAGGAGGGCAGGGCATGCAGGTGACCTCTCCCGACCGCGACCAGCTGCGGCGACTCGCCGAGCTGAGGCTCGAGCGGCCGCTGGTGTTGAGCCTGTACCTCGATCTCGACCCCTCCGAGTTCGGCACCCCGCCCGCCCGGGCCACGGCCGTGCGCTCGCTGGTCGACGAGGCCGAGCGGCGCGTGCGCGACAGCAACGGACTCTCCCATGACGACCGCAAGGAGCTCGAGGCGAGCGTGGAACGAGCGGCGGAGTTCCTCGAGCACGAGCTTCCCACCGAGGGAGCCCATGGCGTGGCGGTGTTCAGCAGTGCGCCGGCCGATCTGTTCGAGGCCATCCGTCTGCCGCGCTCGGTGGCCAACCGGGTCGCGATCGGCCGCTCGCCCCTCGTCGGGCCACTGGCGCGCCTCGAGCGGCGCGAGCGCTGGTGCGTGGCCCTGGTCAACCGCCGTGACGCGCGCATCTTTCGCGGCTCGCCCGACGGGCTGCGGGAGATCGATCAGATCCACGACGTGGTCTTCGGCCAGCACGACCGGGGCGGGCTGGCCCAGGCTCGCTACGCGCGCGGGATCGAGAAGGAGAAGGACGACCACCTGAAGCACACGAGCGAAGCGCTGATGGGCCACTTCAAGCGCAACCCATTCGAGCGACTGCTGCTCGGCGGTCCGCGCGAGGTGGCCACGGACTTCGAGTCGAAGCTTCACCACTACCTGCGCGAACGGCTCGCCGGGCTCATCGAGGTGGAGGTGGAGAACACGAATGCGGACGGCGTGCTCGAGGCGGCGCGGCCGAGCTTCGACGAGGCCGACAGCCGGCGCGAGAGCGAGCTGCTCGAACGGCTCGGTGAACGTGGCGCCACCGGAATCGAGCAGGTGCTGCCGGCCCTGAACGAGCGCCGGGTCGAGGTGCTGATGCTCGATGAGCAGTTCGGGGGCGTGCAGGGCGTGCAGTGCTCCGAGTGCGGGCTGCTCGCCCTGGAGGGACAGAGCTGCCCCGCCGACGGCGCGCCGATGCTCGAGCTGGAGGACCTGACCGACGCGGCGATCGAGCTCGCGGTGCAGCAGAACGCCGAGGTGGTGGCCCTGCGCCATCACGCCGACGCTCTCGCCGACGTGGGTGGGGCGGCCGCGCTGCTGCGCTTCTAGATCAGGCGCCCGACGGCACGCCGGCCGGCTCCAGGCGCCCGACCGCCTCACGCAGAGCATCGCGCAGAGCCCGTTGATGGGCGAGCGGGAGCCCCGCGATCTCGGGCGGCGGAGCGGACATGTCGCGCACGATTCGCTCTCGTATGCGCTCGCCCGTCGGGGTGAGCCGGATGATCTTCAGCTGGACAGGGGAGAAGTCGGGCTCGCGCGCCAACTCGATCATGCGCGGCTTGTGGCTCTGCATGATCTGCCAGATCAGCCCCCACGCCTCCTCTGCCGGTGGTTCCGGCCATGCAGTAGCTTCGAGACCATGGCAGAACCGGCGATCGAGGCCATCGGCCTCGTCCGAGACTTCAAGAAGGGACCGCGCGCGGTCGACGGGATCGAGCTGCGGGTCGAGCCGGGCGAGGTCTATGGCTTCCTCGGCCCCAACGGCGCGGGAAAGAGCACGACCGTGCACATGCTGACCACGCTGCTGCCGCCCACCGAGGGCAGCGCGCGCGTGGCCGGCTACGACGTGGTCGACGACGGCCCGGCCGTTCGCGGGGTCATCGGCGCGGCGTTGCAGGAGGCGGCGCTTGACCCGTTTCTCACCGGGCGCGAGCACATGAAGCTTCAGACAGCCCTCCACGGGATGACCGGCGATGAGGCCCGCAAACGCACGCACACGCTGCTCGAGCGGGTCGGGCTCACCGAAGCCGCCGACCGGCGGGTGGGGGGCTACTCCGGCGGCATGAAGCGCCGGCTCGACCTGGCGTTGGCGCTCGTTCACCGCCCGCGCATACTCTTTCTCGACGAGCCCACCACGGGTCTCGACCCGCAGAGCCGGAGCGCGCTGTGGGAGGAGGTGCAGCGACTCGCCTCCGACCGCGGCGTGACCGTCTTCCTCACCACCCAGTACCTCGAGGAGGCCGACGTCCTGGCCGACCGCGTGGGGATCATCGACCGCGGCAAGATCGTGGCCGAGGGCACCCCCGAGGCGCTAAAGGACGAGATCGGCCGGCCCAGCGTGGAGGTCGTTCCCGTGGAGGCCGAGGACCTCGAGCGCACCAAGGCCGTGCTGTCACGCTTCGGCGAGTCGGTCACGGGCTCGGTCAAGGGAGCCTCGGCGCGCCTGGCCGGTGGCGACGCTCAACTGGCCGACGTCGTGCGCGCGCTCGACGCCGAGAACGTCGGCATACAGGACCTCCAGCTCCACGCGCCCAGCCTCGACGACGTGTTTCTCGCCAAGACCGGTCGCTCGCTGGAAGGGGCGGCACGCGAGGAGGCCACCGAGGAGGAGGCCGAGCAGGAGACCGTCGCGGCGTGAGCCGCTCGGCGCTTCCCAGGCAGGTGGGCATGCTCGCCCGCCGCTCGGTGGTGCGCACTCTGCGCCAGCCGGCGATGGTGGTGCCCTCGCTCGTCTTCCCGCTGATGCTGCTGTCGATCAACTCCAGCGGCCTCGACTCGGCCACCCAGCTGCCGGGCTTTCCCACCGATTCCTACTTCCAGTTCGCGCTTGCGATCACCTTCGTCCAGGGCGCGCTGTTCTCGGCCAACAGCGCCGGCACCAACGTGGCCAGCGACATCGAGAGCGGCTTCCTCAACCGGCTATCGCTCACTCCGCTGCGCCGGGTGGCGCTCATGATGGGCCAGCTGGCCGGGATCCTCGCCCTCGGGCTCATCCAGGCGCTGACCTTCCTCATCGTGGGTGTGGCCTTCGGAGCCGGGATCGAGACCGGTCTCGCCGGCGCGGCCGTGATCGTGATCTTCTCGCTGGTGATCTCGCTCGCCTTCGGCTGCATCGGGGCCTTCGTCGCGCTTCGCTCGGGCAGCGGCGAGGCGGTGCAGGGCGTGTTCCCGTTGTTCTTCGCCGCCCTGTTCCTGTCCTCGATGGCGCTGCCGCGCGACCTGATCGAGACCGACTGGTTCCGCACGGTGGCCGACTGGAACCCGGTCTCCTACATGCTCGAGCTCATCCGCTCGCTGATGATCGACGGCTGGGACCCCGAGGCCCTGGCGCTCGGATTCGCCTGCGCCGGTGGGCTGGCGGTGATCGCGCTGGTGGCCGCCTCGTCGGCGCTGCGCACGAGGATGGTGCGCACGTGACCAGCCGTGGCGGTTTCTGGGCGGTGGCGCGTGCGGTGGCCTGGCGCAACGCCCATAACTTCTTCACCAACCCGGCGATGATCATCCCGGCGCTGCTCTTCCCGATGTTCTTCTTCATCGCCTTCGCGGGCGGTCTGTCGCGCGTGGAGTCCGTGCCGGGGTTCGACTTCGCCGGCGGATACACGACCTTCGTCTACGGATTCGTCCTGCTGCAGGCCTCGGCCTTCGGTGGCGTGTTCACCGGGTTCGCCGTGGCCCGCGACTTCGAGTCCGGCTTCTCACGGCGGGTGATGCTCGCCGCCTCGAACCGCGACGGCATCGTGGCCGGCTACTGGCTGGCCGCCGTCGTGCGCGCCGTGTTCACGATCGCCGTGATCACCGCCGTCGCCCTGCTGGCCGGACTCGAGATCAACGGGAGCGTCGTGGACATCGCCGGGCTGTACACCCTCGCGCTGCTGGTCAACGCGGCGGCCATGCTGTTCGGCACGGGTGTGGCCATGCGCCTGAGGACGATGCAGGCCGGCCCGCTGATCCAGACGCCGGCCTTTCTCATCCTGTTCCTCGCGCCGGTCTGGGTGCCCTACGACCTGCTCACCGGGTGGGTCAAGGCCGCGGCCTCGGTCAACCCGATCACGCTGGTGATCGAGTCGATACGGGGGTTCCTGGACGGCGATCCCACCGAGGTGCTGCCCGCGTTCGGGGTCATGCTGCTGCTGGTGGCCATCACGGTTCTGTGGGCCCGTGGCGGCCTGCGCAGCGCCGAGCGCGTGGCCTAACCTGCGCGCATGAGCAAAATGGTGCAGGAGGTCGAGGAGGGCGACGGCTACGCGCTCGCCAACGTCGAGTCGCTGGCCGACGGGCCGGGCTTTCGCAAGATCCGGCGCGAGCTGGGCGTGACGGCCTTCGGGGTCAACGCCATCGAGATACCACCGGGCTACGAGACCGGCAGCCACTTCCACGACGAGCAGGAGGAGCTCTACTTCGTGCACCGGGGTCGCGTGCAGATGACCTTCGGCGACGGAGAGGTCCGCGAGCTCGGGCCGGGGGGGCTGGCCCGCGTGGACGCCGCCACCGTCCGCAAGATCAAGTGCCTGGGTGACGAGCCGGCCCTGTATCTCGTCGCGGGCGGCAAGGACGGATACGTGGGCCGCGACGGCCGGCTCGCCGAGGGCGAGACCAGCCGCTTCGGAGCCGCGGGATCGCCCTGAGGATCGTCCTCGGCGCCGCGCTGGCGGCGGTGGCGGCGCTGATCGTGATCGTCGCCGGGCCGGCCGGGCCTTCCGAAGGGCGCCCGCTTCCGGGCGCGCCCAAGTGTCCGATCTTCCCCGCCGGCAACCAGTGGAACCTGAGGGTGGACCGGCTGCCGCCACACCGAAACTCGGACGCCATCGTCCGCTCGATCGGGCTCGACGACCACATGCACGCGGACTTCGGCTCGGGTCTGTACGAGGGAGCGCCGATCGGGATCCCCTTCGTCACGGTCGGCAGGCGGGCCCGGCGAGTACCCGTGAGCTTCGACTACGCGAGCGAATCGGACCGCGGCCGCTATCCGATACCGCGTGGCGTGCCGATCGAGGGTGGTCCCAGCTCGGACGGCGACCGCCACGTGATAGTGGTGGACCGCTGGCGCTGCCGGCTGCATGAGCTGTTCGCGGCCTACCCCGAGGAGGGCGGGGCGCGCTGGCGAGCGGGCTCGGGCGCCGTCTGGAACCTGCGCCGCAACCGGCTCCGTCCCAGAGGCTGGACGTCGGCCGACGCCGCCGGGCTGCCGATCCTGCCCGGCCTCGCCCGCTACGACGAAGTGCGCCACGGACGCATCGACCACGCGCTGCGCTTCACCGCCGCCCGTACCCGGCGCGCGTTCGTCTACCCGGCTCGCCACTTCGCCTCGGACGAGACCGATCCCAACCTGCCGGCGATGGGCCAGCGCCTGCGCCTCAAGCGCGGCTTTCGCATCGGGGGATTCCCGCGTCAGTCGCGGGTGGTACTTCGCGCGCTCAAGCGCTACGGGATGATCCTGGCCGACAACGGCGCGCCGTGGTTCGTGACGGGCGCCCCCGACCCGGGGTGGGACAACGACGACCTCCATACGCTCCGACGGGTCCCGGGGCGCGCCTTCGAGGTGGTCGACACGAGCCGTTTGCCGCGTCCCTAGGCGGGTAGCCGCGACCCATGTGGGGATACACCACCGTCGCGACGGCATTCGTCCTGGCGCTCGTGGTCGTCGCCGTAGTCTTGTTCGGGGGGTCGCTCTTCTTGATCGCCCCGCTCGCCGTCGTGGTGGTGGGGCTCGCCGTGTTCTTGGACTGGCGGCGCCGTAGGCAGGTGCACGCGCAGTCGCTCCACGAGGCTGCCGGTCACGACCGGGTCGAGTTCACAGCCCGGGACCGCCAGACCCTCAGCGACTGACCCGTCCGTGAAGCCCGTGCGCGTCGGCTGCTCGGGCTGGAACTATCAGGACTGGCGCGGTCGCCTGTACCCCGAAGGCGTCGGCCCTGCACGCTGGCTCGGGCTCTACGCCGAGAGCTTCGACACGGTCGAGATCAATTCGACCTTCTACCGCCTGGCCTCGCGGGACGCCGCGCGGCGCTGGGTCGAGCAGACCCCCGAGAACTTCCTGTTCGCGGCCAAGGCCAGTCGTTACCTGACCCACGTTCGGCGCCTGCGGGACGTCGGGCAGGGGATCGAGCGCTACTACGAGCGCCTCGAGCCGCTGGTGGACAGCGGCAAGCTGGGCCCCGTGGTCTGGCAGCTGCCGGCCAACTTCCACCTCGACCTCGAGACGCTCGCCGCCCTGCTGCCCCGGCTGCCGGCCGGCCGGCACTGCTTCGAGTTCCGTCACGAGAGCTGGTTTCGCGAGGAGGTCTACTCGCTGTTGCGCGAACACGATGCTGCGCTGGTGATCGGCGACCACGCCAAGTGGCCGTTCCAGGCCCGGGTGCTCACCACCGGATGGACGCTGGTCCGTCTGCACCACGGCCGGCGTGGGCGAAGGGGCAACTACTCCGAGTCCGAGCTGACCGAATGGGCCCGGCGAATCGCACAATGGCGGCGCCGGGCCGAGGTCTTCGTCTACTTCAACAACGACTGGGAGGGCTTTGCCCCGAACAACGCCCTGTCGCTCAGGCGGCGGCTGCGGCCGTCTCCAGACGGGTGAGCGCCCGGCGCAACAGGCGCGACACATGCATCTGCGAGTAGCCGATCTGCTCGCCGATCTCGCGTTGGGTCATGTCATGGAGGAAGCGCAGCTCGAGCACGTGGCGTTCCACGTCGGGCAGCTCGCGCCAGGTGGTGGCAATCGCGTGACGGTCCTCGACGAGCTCGTAGCCCGAGTCCTCGCCTCCCAGCAGATCCACCAACGCGGCTGACTCCCCGTCATCGGGCGTGGACGGAGCATCGAGTGAGGCCGCCTCGTAGGACGCGGCCGCCTCCTGCGCCTCCAGCACCTCCTCGGTCGTGCAGCCCAGCGCCACTGCCACCTCCCGCACCTTGGGCGAGCGGCCCAGCTCCTTGGAGAGCGCCTCGCTCTCGCGGCTGACCGCCAGTGTGCGCTCCTGCAGATCCCGCGGCACATGTAGCGACCAGCCCTTGTCCCGGAAATGCCGCTTCAGCTCGCCGAGGATCGTGGGCGCCGCATAGCTCGTGAACTTGGTGCCCCGGCCGGGCTCGAAGCGGTCGATCGCCTTGACCAGGCCGAGACTCGCCACCTGCAGCAGGTCGTCGAACGGCTCGTCGGTGTACGAGTAGCGCAGTGCGAGGTCTCTGGCCAAGGGCAGGAAGCGCTCCGTCAGCTCCTCGCGGGCGGCCAGGTCGCCCTCCTCGTGGTAGCGCACGAGTAGACGCAGCTCTGCCTCACGGTCGTGGCCTCCGCTGCCGTTGCGTCTCGGCGCGCTGCCGTTCTGGTGCTGGTGGGCTCGTGAGCCCTCTGGGGACGCGAGTGCGATGGCACTCATCTGGTGTCGAACCTCCGTCTCGATTGACGTGAAGTCCGATTCGTCACCGCGAGGGCGGCGACGGCTCGTCCCCCTTACATATGTAGTCCCGAGCCGGGCCTCGTCAACCCGCTCGTGGCGACAAAGAGTATTCCCTTCGGGACTATCCGCCAAACGCTACGTCGCGTTTGGCGCGAGATGTCCAGGGTACGGAGCGCCGTCCTGCTCGCCCCGGCGCCCTGACGCGTGCCCACGCTGCCGGCGCGGGTGGTGAAGCGCAGGCTGCTGCAATAGGTGACATCCGATGAGCGACCTGCAGGACGGCACTCAGCTGGGGGAGCAGCTTGCCGCGGTAACCAACGGGCTGGTGCGGCTGTTTCGGGAGTACTACGGCCGGGGGCCGACCAAGGCCAAGAGCTACCTCCTCGACGACTCCTATCTGGTCTGCGTGCTGCACGAGACCATGACCACCGTCGAGCGCACGCTCGTCGATGCCGGGCGCGGCGAGATGGTCCGCAGCACCCGGCTCACCTTCCAGGAGGCCATGGCCGACTCGTTCATGGGCGTCGTGGAGGAGGCGATGGGCCGCCGGGTCTTGACGTACCACAGCCAGCTCACACTCTCACCCGACGTCGGGTGGGAGTTCTTCGTGCTCGACGGCCCGAGCGCCGCTCAATAGCGGCGGCGAAGCAGGCGGCGCGCCGGCGGGCGGCGGAAGTTGGCCTGCCCCAGCGCTGCGTTGACCCCCACGAGCGAGACCTCGGCCAGAGCGTTGGCGGTACTCAGGATGGTGATCCCGCGCTTGAGCCGAGCCGCCGTCGCGGGCGTGTCCGGGGCCGGATGGTCTCCGTCGGCGAGCGGCACCGCCCCATCCGGAGCCTGGCGCGCGAACCGTATCCCGGCCGCAGCCGTGGCCGCGCCCGTTGCGACCACGGCGCCAATGGCCACATCCTTCGCCCGCGCGAGACTGCGCTCCCGGGGCGAAAGCAGCTCAGGGCGCGCCTCTCCGGCGCGCGCTCCGGCCCAGCCGCCCACGATGGCCAGCACCGAGAGTGAGTTGACCCAGGAGTAGTTGCGCCATGCCCGGTTCAGCACCTTGCCCCGTTCGGCCTCATCGCTGACCTCCGCCAGCGCAGGGTGCATGGCCAGGCGGCCGTAGAGGTTGCCGCCCAGAAGCGCCGCCATGCCGATGTCATGCGCCGCGCGACCGAGGCTGCTGACGGTGTCGGATTCGATGCTCAGCGCCACGGTCGGACCTCAGTGTCGCGGTGGGTGCTGCTGGTGTCGTGTGGCTTCAAGTGGGGCTCCTTGTCTTCGGGCCGCTCAGGCCGCGTCGGCGGCCGCAGCCAGCTCTCGGATCCCGGCGAGCCGGTCGAGCGCGTCGCGCTCGATGCGCCGGACCCGCTCGGGCGACACGCCCAGGCGCCGTCCCGTCTCGCGCAACGGCGTCGGCCCCGACCCGTCCATGCCGAAACGCAGCCGGATGACCTCTCTCTCCCGTTCGGGCAGGCGCTCGAGCGCGCTGTGCACCGCCTGCTCCCGCAGGCCGCTCTCGACCTCATCGAAAGGACTGCGCTCGTCGCTCGGAATCAGATCGCCGAGGCCGGCGCTCCCGTCCTCACCCACGGGACGGTCCAGGCTCGTCACGGTACGGCTGATCGCCCGGGTCTCACGAACCTCCGGCAGGCTCAGGTAGGCCTCACCGGCAATCTCCTCGTCGGATGGAACCCGACCGAGCCGGAGGGAGAGGTCACGCTCGGCGCGGAGGATGCTGCGCTCGCGCTGGCCGATGTGCACCGGGATGCGGATGGCCCGCCCTTGGTTGGCCAAGCCGCGCTGGATGGCCTGGCGGATCCAGAAGGTCGCGTAGGTGGAGAACTTGTAGCCGCGCCGCCAGTCGAACTTCTCGGTGGCCCGCACCAGCCCGAGCACGCCCTCCTGGACCAGATCGAGCAGTGAAAGCTCATACCCGCGGAACCGCTTCGCGAGCGAGACCACCAGCCGCAGGTTGGCGTTGATCATGCGCTCCTTGGCGTCGAGATCGCCCCGCTCGATGCGCTTGGCCAACTCGACCTCCTCGCTCGCGCTCAGCAGGTTGTGCCGCCGGATGTCGCGGAGAAACAGCTCGAGCCCGTCGCTGGTGTCCCCAGGGGAGGGCTCCTCCGGGGGCCGGGAAAGCCCCAGCAGGTCGTCTGCGCCGAGCTCGTCTTCGTTCAGCCTCAGAGGATCGGTGTGCCGCGGCTTCATCCGGCCCGGCTACCCGACGGCCAGGAGGGGAAACGGGAGTTGCGCCTACTCCGCAGGGCGACGCTCCACGGCCTTCAGCCGGGCCCGTTCGATCGGGCCGGCCTGAGAGGTGGCCGCGAGCTCCGGCTGCGGCTCGCCGGCGGCGTCCGCCTGAGACCCTACGAAGACGTCTTCTCCCCTGCGGGCAGCGGCGTGGACCACGCGCGCCAGCGCGGCTTCGCGAACGTACTGGGCGACGCTCACACCGTCGAGCGCGCACTCCCGTTCGAGCGCCTCCCACAGGTCTGCGCCGAAGCGCAAGGTGGTCTGGTGCATCTTCCGCCGTGTCATCTTCGTAAAGATTACTGGGAAACCGAAATCGTCAACGCCATCGGTGTATAGTCAGCGATATCTTTAGCGATATCGCAATCAGCACTGATGGCGTTTCCGAGCAGTCCGTCGTCTTGGGTGAGATCTCTCGCCGGATGGTTCAACTCATGCGCCAGCGGGCCGGTCGCGGGCCAACCGAGGCGCGGACGTACCCCGTGGGAGACAACGCCGTCGTGGTGCTGCTGGACGACGTTCTCACGCAGGCCGAGAAGACGCTCTGGGCCACCGGACGACACGAAACCGCAGAGGCCTACCGGCTTGCGGTCCTCCAAGCGGTCGAGCCCGAGATGCGCGAGATCGTCGTCGAAGCCACCGGGCGCGAGGTGCGGGCCACTCTTCACTCGATGAACCACGACCCCGATGTGGTGGCCGAGGTCTTCCTGCTCGTGCCCGACGGAGAACACCCTCTGGCGGTTGACGGGTCCGGCGTCTCCTAGCCGCCCGCGTTGAGCAGCGTATCCACGCGGCGCCGGGCCTTCGTGATGCCGCGGGCCTGGCGGTTCATGCCGGCCCAGGGATCGCCCTTGGCCTCCAGGCGCCGGATCACGTTGCGGACGGTCCAGCGGTCGGGGCGCAGGCGCGAGTCCGACAGCTCGTCCCAGGCGATCGGGGTGGCCACCGGAGCCCCGGGCCGGGGCCGCACGGCGTACGGCGGCACCGCGGTCTGGGCGTAGCGGTTGCGGGCCACGTCCACGAGGATGCGCCCGCCGCGCTTCGCCTTCCGGAACTCGGTCGTGAGGTCGTCGGGATGACGCAGCGCGAGCACGCCGGCGGCCGCGCGAGCGAAGTCGCCCACCTCGTCGAAGCTCCCCCGCCGGCGCAGTGGCGTCCATACGTGGATGCCCTTGGAGCCGGTGACCTGAGCGAACGGTGTGAAGCCGAGCTCCTCGAGCAGGTCGCCGGTCCAGCGCGCGGCGCGGCGCACCGCGGGGAAGTCGGTGCCCGGGGCGGGATCGAGATCGAACACGAGCCGGTCCGGCTGCTCGATGCGGTCCGAGCGGGACAGCCACACGTGGGGCGTGATGCAGTTCTGGCCCACGAGGTAGACGAGCGTGTCCGCCTTGTCGACGGTCAGCTGGCTCAGTGTGCCCCCGGCCTTGTGCACCTCCACGCGCCGGATCCAGTCGGGGAAGTAGTCGGGCACGTCCTTGTGGAAGAACCCCTTGCCCTCGATCCCGTCGGGGAAGCGCTGCATGCTCACCGGCCGTCCCTTGACGTGAGGCAGCATCCATTCCGCCACGCGCTCGTAGTAGGCGGCCAGGTCGCCCTTGGTCACCCCGTCGCCGGGAAACAGGACCTTGTCGGGATGGGTGATCTTCACGTCCATCGCGGGAAGCTCAGGACCGGGTTCGGCGTTCGAGCGGGGCGATCGACAGCGGGCCCTCGTGCAGCGCCTCGACCTGCAGCGTCGAGTGGGTGATGCCGAAGCGCTCGTGCAGCATCTCGGCCAGCCGGCGGCGATGGGCCTGGGTGTCGCAGCCGGGGCGGACGGTGACGTGTGCGGAGAGCGCGGGGAAGCCGGAGGTGACCTCCCACACGTGCAGGTCGTGCACCTCGACCACGTGGTCCTCGCCCGCGAGAGCGGTGCCGATCTCGTCCGGATCGAGGTCACGGGGGGCGGCCTCCAGCAGCACCCGCCCGGAGTCGCGCAGGAGGCCGAAGCCGGAGTAGAGCATCAGACCCGCCACCATCAGCGCCGCGATGCCGTCCGCGCGCGAGAAGCCGGTCAGCAGGACCACCGCGCCGGCGACGGCGGTGGCCACGAAGGCAAACAGGTCGTTGAGAACGTGCTGGAACGCGCCCTCGACGTTGAGGCTGCGGCGGTTGGCCCCCGAAAGGATCATCGTGGCCAGCAGGTTCACGCCGATGCCCACCACGGCGACCACCAGCACCGCGGCACCCTCCACCTCGGGAGGGCTGATCAGCCGGCGCACGCCCTCGAAGACGATCACCGCGCCCAGTGCCACCAGCGTCGCGCCGTTGAGCTGGGCCGACAGGATCTCGGCCCGCCGCCACCCGAACGTGAAGCCGCCCTGCGCGGGCCGCCGGGCGATGTGGGCTGCGAACAGAGCGAGCGCGATGGCCCCGGCGTCGGTGAGCATGTGCGCCGCGTCCGAGAGCAGAGCCAGCGAGGACGCCAGCAGGCCCACCACGACCTCCACTGCCATGAAGACCACGATCAGGACCAGCGCGGCCGTCAGCCGGCGCGAGTCGCCGGTCTGGGACGGACCGCCGTGCGCGTGTCCATGGTGGTGTGCGTGCGCCATCACCGATGATGGTCGCACGCGCGCTTTTCCGCCGCCCAGGCCGTGGGTAGCGGAAGCGTATGCGAGTCATCGTGGTGGGCGCGACCGGGAACCTGGGCACGAGCGTGTTGCGGTCGCTGGCCGCCGAGCCGGCGGTGGAGTCCGTGGTGGGAGTGAGCCGCCGGCCGCCGGGGGACGCGTTCGACGCCTTCGACAAGGCCGAGTGGCGACAGGCCGACGTCGCCCGCGGCCCGCTCAGGCCGCTGTTCGACGGTGCCGACGCGGTCATTCATCTCGCCTGGCTGATCCAGCCCGGCCGGGACATGGCCACCCTCCGCGCCGTGAACGTGGAGGGCAGCGCGCGCGTCTTCCGCGCCGCAGCGGACGCGGGCGTGCGCACCCTTCTCTACGCCTCATCGGTCGGCGCCTACGCGACCGGCCCGAAGGATCACCGCGTGGACGAGAGCTGGCCCACCACCGGTATCCCGACGTCGTCCTACTCGCGCCACAAGGTCGAGGTCGAGCGGCTGCTCGACCGCTTCGAGTCCGAGCAGCCCGAGGTCCGCACGGTCCGGTTGCGCCCAGGGCTCGTGTTCAAGTATGAGGCCGGCTCGGAGATCCGCCGCCTGTTCGCCGGACCGCTCCTGCCCGGCTTCCTGCTGCGGCCGCAACTGATACCGGTGGTGCCGGACACGCCGCGACTGCGCTTCCAGGCCGTTCACTCATACGACGTGGGCGAAGCGTTCCGGCTCGCGCTGGTGAGCGATGCCCGCGGCCCGTTCAACGTGGCGGCCGATCCGGTACTTGATCCGCCCGAGCTAGGAAAGCTGCTGGGAGCGCGCCCGGTCCCCACCCCGGAGCGGCTGCTGCGCGGAGCCGCTGCCCTGAGCTTCCGGCTGCACCTGCAGCCGAGCGAGCCGGGCTGGCTGGACATCGCCTTCGGCGTGCCGCTCATGGACACCGGGCGCGCTCGCGCCGAGCTGGGATGGCGGCCGGAGCGAAGCTCCACCCGGGCCCTGAGCGAGCTGCTTGACGGCATTCGCGACGGTGCGGGGCTCGACACGCCGCCACTCGAGCCCGGTGGCGCCGGGCCCGCCCGCAGCCGCGAGTTCGCGAGCGGCGTGGGCTCGCGGACGGGCTAGCGGCTAGGGCGCCGGGGTCGTCTCCCCGGGCGTGCCGGTGGAAGGAGCCGGCTGACTGGGCACCGGCTCCGTGGGCGGAGGCTCGCTTGGCTGCGTGGGCTCGGCCGGGGTCGGCTCCGGTGTGGTCTCGGGCTCGGTCTGATCCGGCGTGGTCTGCGGGCGCTCCTCACCGGAGGGCGTCGTCTGTTCTTGCTGCCGGTCGGCGTCGTCCTTCTTCTTCGACCCGCCCAGCCCGAACGTCGTTCGCTGCTCTCCGCCGCCAATCGAATCGCCGGCGATGAGCTCTCCGGCCGTGATGGTGACCACCGCGATCGCGAAGGCCAGGGCGGCGGTGAGGGCCACGACGCGGACGGCGATGCGCCCTGACCGCTCGGGGGCGCGCGACGACGGCTGACGGTAGATGCGCACCGGCGGATCGGAGCCGTTGGAGGGCCGCGTGGGGGGCAGCGACCGGCCAGGTGCGTCGGCCGGCACGCGCTCCGCCGGCCGGACGGTCGCGCGGTCGCTCGTCCAGGCTCGCGCGATCTTCTCGGTGGGGCGGTGGAGCGCCTCGCTCAGCAGCGTCACCAGCACAGGCGTGACCGCCGCGGCAAGCCAGGTGCCGGCGATCCAGAGCTGCGAGGTGACGGCGGCCGCCGAAGCCGAGGCGGCGCTCGCGATCACGAGCGTCCTGACGTTGAGCCGGCGCTCCTCCTCGCGCTCAAGTGTGCGCGGGGTCGAAGCCATCCGCTCGCACGATAACGAGCCCTTCGCGCCGGTCCTAGTCGACAGCAGCGAGCATGACCAGGACCACGCCCGAGTGCGCCGTCCAGGCGATGGTCCGCACCCACGAGCCGGCCACTAGCGCCGGCACGCCCTCGGGCGAAAGCCTGCCGTGCTGAGGGATCTGAATCAGCATCGTGGACAGCCAGGTCGCGGCGGCCAGGCCGGCGCCGGCGGCGGCGAGGGCGAGGCCCACTCCGGCCGGTCGCTCGAACAGCAGCGCGAACGAGGTCAGCAGCTCGATCGCCATCGGCGGCAGCACCACGAACGTGGTCAGGCGCGAGTGCCCGTCGTGGTAGGCGCTGAAACGGTCGTCGCCTACCGCCGCGAACAGCGGGTAGTGGACCACCTGCACGAACCAGGTCAGCCCGGTCATGAACAACGTGGCGGCGGCGTTGGCCAGGAGCAGGGCCATCGCCGCGAGTATGGCCGTTAGGCTGCGGGCCGATGGCCGCGCAGCAGACCCACGACGTCGATGTCGTGGTGGTGGGCGCGGGATTCGCGGGCCTTGCCGCGGCCCGGGAGCTCACGGCGCGGGGAGCCTCGGTGATCGTGCTGGAGGCGCGCGATCGCGTGGGCGGGCGGGTGCTCAACCACTCCATCGGCGGGGGCAAGGTCGTGGAGGTCGGCGCGCAGTGGATCGGGCCGACCCAGGACCGGCTCGCCGCGCTGGCCGAGGACACCGGCGTCGCCACCTTTCCCACACACGGAGAGGGCTTCAACCTGCTCGAGTACCGCGGCCGTCTGCGCCGCTACCGAGGCTCGATTCCCCGAATCAACCCGGTGGTTCTGCTGGACGTGGAACGGGCGCAGCGAAAGCTCGACCGGCTCGCGCGCGGCGTGCCGCTGCAGGCACCGTGGGAGGCCGCTCGCGCGACGCGGCTCGACGGGCAGACGGTGGCCACCTGGATGCGCCACAACCTCGCCACCAAGGCGGGGCGGATGCTCCTGGAGCTGGGCATCGAGTCCGTGTGGGCCGCTCAGCCCGAGGACGTCTCGCTGCTGCACGTGCTCTTCTACATCCACTCCGCCGGCGGTCTCAGCCGGCTGTTCGACACCGAGGGTGGAGCGCAGCAGGACCGCTTCGTGGGCGGCTCGCAGCTCGTGGCCGTGCGGCTGGCTGCCGGTCTGGGCGAGGAGCGGCTCGTGCTCTCCGCCCCCGCCCGCCGGATCGAGCATGGCGACGACGGGGTTACGGTGCACGCCGACGGCGTGGTGGCCCGCGGCCGACGGGCGATCGTGGCCATCGCCCCGACGCTGGCGGGCCGCATCGCCTACGGCCCGCCGCTCCCGGGCTACCGCGACCAGCTCACGCAGCGCATGCCGCTGGGGACGGTGGCCAAGTGCATGGCGCTGTACGAGGAGCCCTTCTGGCGCGACGAGGGGCTGTCGGGCCAGGGATTGAGCGACACCGGGCCGGTCAAGCTGACCTTCGACAACTCACCTCCGGACGGCTCGCCCGGCGTGCTGCTCGGCTTCCTCGAGGGACGCCAGGCGCGCGAGCTCGGGCGACTGCCGGCCGACGAACGGCGTGCGGCGGTGGTGGACTGCTTCGCCCGCCTCTACGGCCCGCGGGCGGCACGGCCGGCGGGCTACGTCGAGCGCCTGTGGGCGGAGGAGGAGTGGTCGAGGGGCTGTTACGGCTGCCACCTGCCGACCGGCGCATGGACGGCGTACGGGCCCGCGCTGCGCGAACCGGTCGGCCCCCTGCACTGGGCGGGCGCCGAGTACGCCACCGTCTGGAACGGCTACATGGACGGCGCGATCCGGTCGGGCGAGCACTCCGCCCGCGAGGCGCTCGACCGCCTCTAGGCCCACGGCTCGGGATCGAGCGCACCGGTCAACCTGCACCGGCCCGCCGGGCCAGCTCGCCCGCCACCACCGCGTCCTCCCAGGCCATCCCGGTGCTCTTGAACACGCGCGGCCGGTCGTCATCGAGCGGCACGTCGCCGCGGACGAGCTCGTCGATCGTCCTCAGCGCGTCCGCATCGAGGACGCCGGCCGACACCGCCTGCACCACCTCGCCGGCCTCGCGCAGCGCGGCGGAGCGGGCCTCGACCACCACCAGCGAGCGAGCCATCAGCCGCTCGTCGAGCTCCCGTGCGCCGGGCTCGTGAGAGCCCACGGCGACCACCGTGGCTCCGGCGCGGACGGCTGAGCCGTCGAACAGAGGCTCACGCGCGGTAGTGCAGCAACACACGAGGTCGGCGCGTTCGACCGCCGCCGCGTCGGCGGCCTCGGCCGCGAGGTCCTCGGCTCGGCAACGCTCGACGAAGCCGGCGAGCCGGCCTCGATCGCGAGCCACCACGCGCACGCTCTCGACCGGCCGCACGGCGCGCAGCGCTCGCACGTGGTGCCAGGCCTGCGGGCCGGTGCCGAACACCACCAGCCGCGCCGCATCTTCGCGCGACAGCAGGCTCACCGCGAGGGCCGACACGGCCGCCGTGCGCAGCGAGGTGAGGGCGATGCCGTCGACGAGGGCGCGCGGCGCGAGCGTGGCGGCGTCGAAGAGTACGTACACGCCCTGGATGCGCGGCAGGCCGCGCTCGGGGTTGCCGGGAGCGACGGTGGCGAGCTTGACGCCGAACGTCTCGTCCCAGCCCGCCGGCATCATCAGCAGCTCCCCGGCGCCCGCGGGCACGCCGGTGCGCGGCGCGTCGCTCTCGGGGTCGAGGCCTGCGCGCAATGCTGCGGCGAGAGCAGCCACCGCGTCGGCGGGCGACAGCAGGCGCTCCACCTGCGCGGCGTCGATGAACGGAGGCGCTTTGGTGGTCACCTCAGCACGAACCCTGTGCCGAGCGGATCGTCCGGGTCGAGCACGAAGCGGTGCTCGCCGGTGCGGAAGGCCATGCCGTCGACCTCGGTGACCACCGCGTCGCGGCCCTCGGACCGGAGCTCCTCCACCACGCGCGCCCGGAACTCCGTGCCGACGATCGACTCGTGCCGCAGCGAGCGCCCGGCCAGAAGACCGTCGGCGTGCAGCAGGGCGAGGCGGGCGGAGGTGCCGGAGCCGCAGGGGGAGCGGTCGACCTCGCCGTCGGCGAATACGGTGACATTGCGCTGGCGGAGCTCCTCCGGGCCGTCGGCCATCGCCTCGAAGAGGATCGTCCCGTAGACCCCGGAGAGCTGCTGGTCGCTCGGGTGCCGGGAGTGCTCGCCGCGGTCGAGCGCTCGCTTGACCTCGCGGCCGAGGGCGACGAGCTCGGCGTGATGGCCGGGGAAGACCTGCAGGCCCACCGCGGTGGCGTCGAGCGAGGCGTAGATCGCCCCGCCCCAGGAAAGATCCACCTCCACGCGCCCGCGCGAGGTCTCGACGACCACGGAGCGCGCCAGCACGTAGGCGGGGACATTGCGAAAGGCGACGGACCGCACCCGGCCCTCGCGGCAGCGGACCCGCGCGGTCACCCGCCCGGACGGCACGTCGATCGCCAGCTCGGTGTCACCGTCGCGCTCGGAGGCGACCATGCCGCTTTCGACCGCCCAGGCTCCGAGCGCGATCGTGCCGTGACCGCACGCCGTGGAGTAGCCGTCCTTGTGCCAGAACAGCGCGCCCAGCTGGGCGCCGTCGTCGTCCGGCTCCACCAGGAAGCAGCCGTACATGTCCGCGTGCCCGCGCGGCTCGTGACAGAGCAGCTTGCGGGCCGTCTCGACCTCGACGCTCTCCCGAGCTGCCTCTCTGCGCTCGCGCACCGTCCGTCCCGGGATCGCGGGCGCGCCACCCGTGACGATCCGGAACGGCTCGCCGGCGGTGTGGTAGTCGATCGTCTCCAGCGCGAGCGGCTGCGTCACGCCGCGCAAACCTACTGCTCCGGGGCGGGCTCCTTGCCCTGGCGCAGGCGTGAGTTGCGGTAGCCGAACAGGGCGTAGATCACCATGCCGAGCAGCAGCCAGGCGCCGAAGCGCGCCCAGGTGGCGGCCGGGAGCTTGCTCATCAGGTACACGCACAGCGCCGCGCCGATCAGCGGCACCACCGGAACGAGCGGCACGCGGAAGCCGCGGTCCATCTCCGGCTTGCTGCGCCGCAGCCAGATCACCGCGATGTTGACGATGAAGAACGCGAACAGCGTGCCGATGTTGACCAGCTCGGCAATCTCCTTGAGCGGCACGAAGGCGGCGAGGGCGGCGATGGGGATCGCGAAGACCAGGGTGAGGATCACCGGTGTGCGCGTGCGCTCCCACACGTTGGCCAGACGCTCCGGCAGGAGGCCGTCCCGGCACATCGAGAAGGCCACCCGGGTCTGCCCGTAGAGGATGGTGAGCACCACGCTGGTGATGGCCACGAGCGCGCCGAAGGAGACGATGTCCGCGCCCCACGCGATGCCGGCGCCCTCAGAAAGAGCGATTGCGAGCGGGGCGTCCTGGCCGGCGAGCTGGTCGGCCGGCAGCGCGCCCACGGCGGCGAGCGCCACCAGGATGTAGATGATCGTCGCGATCACCAGCGAGCCGATGATGGCGATGGGGAGGTCGCGGCTCGGCTCCTTGCATTCCTCGCTGCCGGTGGAGACGGCGTCGAAGCCGATGTAGGCGAAGAAGATCAGGGCCGCGGCCGACTCGATTCCGCTGAAGCCGTTGGGAGCGAACGGCGAGAAGTTGTCCCCGTCGAAGGCGCTGAACGCGACGACGATGAAGAAGGCGAGCACCAGCAGCTTGACGATCACCATGACGGTGTTGGAGCGCGCGGACTGGCGGATACCGGAGATGAGCAGGGCCGCCACGGCGAGCACCAGGAACAGGGCGGGGACGTTGACCTCGCCGCCTTCGCCCGGCGGCAGGCTGATCGAATCGGGCAGGGTGATCCCGAACAGCGAGTCGAGCAGCTCCGTGAGGTAGGAGCCCCAGCCGACGGCCACGGCGGCCACGGACACGCCGTACTCGAGGATCAGGTCCCAGCCGATGATCCAGGCCAGCATCTCGCCCATGGTCGCGTAGGCGTAGGTGTAGGCCGAGCCCGACACCGGGATGGTCGACGCCAGCTCGGCGTAGGCGAGGGCGGAGAAGATGCACGTGATCCCGGCCAGCACGAACGAGATCACCAGGGCCGGACCCGACTGGGTGATCGCCTCGCCGACGATCACGAAAATGCCGGTCCCGATGATCGCGCCGATGCCCAGCGCCGTCAGGTCGAGAGCACCCACTGCCCGGTTGAGACGCGTTCCCTCGGCGGTCTCCAAGAGCTGATCGACGGACTTGGTGGCGAAGGGCCCAGGGCGCGTGGCAGTTGACACTTCCGCCTCGTTACCCCGGAACAGGATCGTTTATCCCCGCCTCTTTCCGGTACTCGTTCAACAGAGGATTCGAGAGAGCGAGAAGGAGACGAAATGGCTGAACGACTCGAAGGAAAGAAGGTTGCTTTCCTGCTCACAGACGGCGTGGAGCAGGTGGAGCTCACCGAGCCGTGGAAGACGGTCGAGAACGAGGGCGGCACGCCCGAGCTGATCTCACTGGAGAGCGGCGACGTGCAGGGCTTCAACCACGACGAGAAGGCCGACACCTTCTCCGTCGACCGCGTGGTGGCGGACGCCGACCAGAGCGACTACGACGGGCTGGTGCTGCCCGGGGGCGTGCACAACCCGGACACGCTGCGCACCGACGACGAGGCGGTGAGTTTCGTGCGCTCGTTCTTCGATGCGGGCAAGCCGGTGGCGGCGATCTGCCACGGGCCGTGGGTGCTCGTGGAGGCCGACGTGGTGCGGGGCCGCACGCTCACCTCGTGGCCCAGCCTCGAGACTGACATCCGCAACGCCGGCGGTACCTGGGTAGACGAGGAGGTCCACGTGGACAGCGGGCTGGTCACGAGCCGCAACCCGGACGATCTCCCCGCGTTCTGCGACAAGCTCGCCGAGGAGATCTGCGAGGGCCGCCACGAGGAGCAGGCCCTGAAGACCTCATAGCTGGCCTGGTTCCCCGACCAGCGCCGGGGCGCCGCGGGGCGCCCCGGCGCCTTTGGGGCTCTTGGCCCGGGGGGTTCCTGACGATGCGTGCCGTATTTCGTCGTTTCTTCCGGAACCCCCCGCCGAGGAGGCGTACTCAGCCGACGTCGAGCTTGCGCTTGGCGCTCAGCGCCGAGCCGAAGCGTGCCCGGTAGACACCGTCGGCCTTGATCCTGAGGCGCTTGCTGTAGGTCGACCGGGCGCCGGCGTCCTCGAGTGTGGCCGAGGCGACGGTCTTGTACTTCCCGCTCCGACCGCGCTTCTGGATCTTCACCTTGCCGTCGTCGGCGGGCTTCACGCTGCCGTAGAAGCGAACGCGGCTGCCCTCGCGGGGGGTCTTGTCGCTGACCTTGAGGGTGACCTTCAGCTTCGGTTCGCCAGGACCGGGCTGCCCGCCAGGGGTTCCCGGATTGCCACCGGGCGTGCCGGGGTTGCCGCCGGGCGGTGGAGGGGTTCCGGGGGGAGGGGGAGTGCCGGGGGGCGGGGGGGCTGCCGAGACGTTCACGAAGCCGACCATCGATGGTGCGCAGGGTTGTCGCAGATGTAGCGAAACGTTCCTGGATCGTTGAATGTCCGCCTCACCAGCGACGGCCACATGCGGGGGGCTGGGCCGTCACAGGGACCCTGAAGAGCCCGTCGTCGAAAGCAACGTTGTGCGTTCCAGCGGCATTGGTCCAGACGACTGAGTCGCCTTCCTGGATGTCGCGGACCGCGGGTGAGAACGTGTTGAGCCTCGTAGCTGAGACGGGGTAAGTCGGCCGCTGCTGCACCCGTCGGCACCAAAACGCCCGCAAACCACAGCCACCGCCAATCCGCCGGCCACTTTCCTCAAGCGGAACCTGCGCTCGTCCATACCGGCCTCCTTGATTCCTAGGGACACCCGTTCTCGTCCTCTAGCCTGGCTCTCCCGATGCGACCGGACGCCGTCATCTACCAGATCTATCCGCGCTCCTTTCAAGACAACAACGGGGACGGCATCGGGGACCTTCCGGGCATCGAGTCGCGCCTCGATCACCTGGCCTGGCTGGGCGTGGACGTCCTCTGGCTCTCGCCCATCTACCCGTCGCCGATGGCCGACTTCGGATACGACGTGTCCGACTACACCGGGGTCGATCCCGTGTTCGGGACGCTGGATGACTTTGACTCGCTCGTCCGCGCCGCTCATGCGCGCGACCTCGAGGTGCTCATGGACATCGTGCCGTGCCATACGTCCATCGAGCACCCATGGTTCAGCGAACATCCGGATTGGTACATCTGGGCCGACCGGCCCAACAACTGGTCCTCGACCTTCGGCGGCTCGGCCTGGCAGCCGCTGAACGGGCGCTACTACCTCCACTCCTTCTATCCCGAGCAGCCCGATCTCGACTGGCGCAACCCGGAGGTCGTGGCGGCCATGCAGGACGCGCTGCGCTTCTGGCTCGACCGCGGTGTCGCCGGCTATCGGGTGGACGCGATCGACCGGCTGCTCAAGGACCCTCAGCTGCGCGACGATCCGCCGGCCACGGAGGCGTACGGCCTGCCGCTCAGCGAGCACGAGGCCAAGCTCGCGCTGACCAACTCGCGCAACGCGCCCGACACCGGTGCAGCGCTGGCCAAGATGCGCGAGGCGGTGGGTGACGCCTACCTGGTGGGCGAGGTCTACCTGCCGAGCGCGAAGTGGCAGCCCTACCTCGAACACTTCGACGCGGCGTTCGCCTTCGAGCTGCTGCTCGCGCCCTGGCAGGCCGACAGGTTGCGGGAGGCCATCGACGCCTCGACCAACCGTCCCGGCGCCGCCTGGGTGATGTCGAACCACGACTTCGGCCGGCTGGCCACCCGCTTCGGGCCGGAGAACGCCCGGGCCGCGGCACTGCTCCTGATGACGCTTCCCGGCCCCGCCTTCCTCTACTACGGCGACGAGATCGGCCAGGGCGAGGGGCCGCGGGGCGAGCGCCGCTTCGATCGCGCCGGACGCGATCAGTTCCGCCATCCCATGCAGTGGGACGCCACCCCCGGCGGCGGCTTCACCACGGGCGACCCCTGGCTCCCCGTGGTCGATCCGCGCACGACCAACGTGGACGCCCAGCGCGAGGTCCCCGGTTCGACGCTGAGCCTCGTGCGCGAGCTGATCGGGATTCGCCGCAGCCTCGCCGGCGACCTCGAGCTGCTGGACGCCGCGCCCGGCGTGCTGGCCTTTCGCCGTGGCGACCACACCGTGGCCATCAACACCACGGCCGAGCCCGCGCCTGCTCCCCCGCTCGGTGAGCCGGTGGTCGAGAGCACGGACGGCGCCCTGAGCGCGGGCACCCTCGCCCCGCACGCCGGCGTGCTCGCCGACTCCGCCTAGACCTTCGCGGCGGGCGCGATCTCGCCCGATCCCCGCACGATCAGCCGGGTGGGCATGAGCACCTCGCGTGCCGGACCCGTCTCCCCGTCGAGGCGCGCGAAGAGCAGATCCGCCGCCGCATGCCCCAGGCCGATCGGATCCTGCGCCACCACGGTGATGGCCGGCTCCACCGCATCGGCAAGGGTCAGGTCGTCGATGCCCACCACGGCCACGTCGTGCTGGCGAGCGTCGGCCTGCAGGGCGCACGGCGCCCGAGGTGATCAGGTTCTGGCTGGCCAGCAGGGCTGTCGGCGGCTCGCCGAGCGCCAGCAGCGACCGGGTGGCCTCGAACGCAGAATCGCTCGAGTCGAGGCCGCCCTGTACGAGATCCGGGTCGTAGCGAACGAGGTGGCGGGCGAGAGCGTCGCGATAGCCGGCGCGACGCTCGCGAGTGGTGAAGATCTGCTCGCGGTCGCCCAGGAAGGCGATGCGGGTGTGCCCCGACCCGACCAGATGGTCGACGGCCGCGGCGGCCGCGCCGGCGTTGTCGATCAGCACCGTGTCGGCCTCGATCGCCTCGGGCGCCCGGTCGATGAACACCACGGCCATGCCGGCCCGTACGTCGCGAAGCAGATAGGTCTGATCGCGGGCCACGGAGGCGAGCACCGGGCCGTCCACACGCCGGCCGCAGAAGGCGTGCACCAGCTCGCGCTCGTGCTCGGGATCCTCGTCGGAGCTGCCCACGAAGGTCAGCACTCCACGGGAGCGAGCCACCTACTCCACGCCGCGGTGGATGGCCGAGAAGAAGGGATTGGAGACGTCGCCGAGGACGAGGCCGACGCTGGCCGACGCGCGGTCGCCCGGCGCAGGTTGCTGGCGGTCAGGTCGCGGCGGTAGCCCAGCACGGCCACCGCGTCGCGCACGCGCTCGGCGAGGTCCTCCCGCACGCCGCCGTGGCCGTTGACGACGCGCGAGACCGTGCTCAGGCTCACTCCCGCCACGGCCGCCACGTCGTGCATCGTGGGATGACGCGACGACTCTCCGCGCGGGGGCGGTGTGTGCTTGGTATCGGCCGTGCAGAAACGTTTCTCGAGCTTTCCCGGCCGCCCGCCGCATCGGGCCGTCTGCTGTCGAGTTCCCCGACAGCGGGTTATGCGAGCCCACCTTGACACGACCCGCACAATCTGTCTGTGTTCGGAAAACGTTGTCTGAGGGTGCGTCAAGGCCCTTGGCTTCAACGTGGTGCTCAGTGGGTAAGTGCCGCTGAGGTGAGAGCGGAGCAGGAGGGGAGCAGGCGCAGAATGCGGACGCTGTGCGTAATCGCAACGGCAATGACCCTTGCCCTGGCCGTGGGATGCGGTGTCGGGGGCGATGAGGGTGGTGAGGGCGCGCGCCAGATCAACTGGTACGTCTTCAACGAGCCGGGCGGCGCGTTCGACAAGGCCGTGGCTGACTGCAACAAAGAGGCCGACGGCAAGTACCAGATCAACTACGTCAAGCTGCCGACCGACGCGAACCAGCAGCGCGAGCTGATCGTCCGCCGCCTCGCCGCTGAGGACAAGACACTCACGCTGGTCGGTATGGACGTGATCTGGACCGCCGAGCTGGCCGAGGCCGGCTGGATCCTGCCCTGGGAGGGCGAGCGCAAGACCGCCGCCGAGGAGGGCAAGCTCGAGGGTCCGCTCAAGACAGTCCAGTACCAGGGCAAGACCTGGGCCATCCCCTTCACCAGCAACACCCAGCTGCTGTGGTACCGAAAGGACCGCGTGGACCCGCCACCGGACGACTTCACCTGGGACGAGATGATCGACCAGGCCGTGGAGAACAAGACGGCGGTCGAGGTACAGGGCGCGCAGTACGAGGGCCTGACCGTGTGGATCAACTCGCTCATCGCGGGAGCCGGCGGTCAGATCGTCAACCAGAACGGCGACGTGGCGGTCGACGACACCGCCAAGCGCGCCGCCGAGATCGAGGACAAGCTCGCCAACTCGGCTGCCGCGCCTCCGGGCATGTCCACCAACCGCGAGGACCAGGCGCGCCTTGGCTTCGAGTCCGAGCGCTCCGACTATCAGGTCAACTACTCGTTCATCTACCCGAGCGCCGCCGCGATCTCCGAGGACTTCCAGAAGAACATCGGCTGGGCGCGCTACCCGCGCACCGACAAGGACAAGGAGAGCCGGCCGCCGCTGGGCGGCATCAACATCGGCGTCTCGTCGTTCGCGCCCGAGCCCGAGCTCGCCTTCGACGCCGCCGAGTGCATCACCAACGAGGCACACCAGGGCGACGCCGCGGAGCTGGGCGGCCTGCCGCCCACCACCGAGTCGGTGTACCAGACCGAGCAGGTCGAGAAAGCGTTCCCGTTCGCCGATGCGCTGCGCGAGTCGATCGACGCAGCCGCGCCGCGGCCGGTGACACCTGCCTACAGCGACATCTCGCTGGCCATCCAGAAGACCTACCACCCGCCCGACGGGATCTCTCCGGACAACATCGTGGAGACGCTCCGTGAACGGATCGAGCTGGCGAGCGAGGGGAGCATCTTCTGATGGAAGCCGCCGCGTCAGAGGCAATCCGGGAGCAAAAGGCGCCCGACAAGAAGAAGGTCACCGACAAGACCAAGGCCGAGCGCAAGCTGGCGTACATGCTGTGCGCGCCGGCGGTGATCGCGATGCTCGTCGTCACCGGCTATCCGATCGCCTACGCGGTCTACCTCTCCCTGCAGAAGTTCGATCTGCGCTTCCCCGACGACAAGGAGTTCGTCGGCCTGGCGAACTACGGGGACGTGCTCAGTTCCACCACCTGGTGGAGCGACGTGGTCACCACCCTGATCATCACGGTGGCCTCGGTGTCGGTCGAGCTCGTGCTGGGCATGGCCATCGCGCTCGTCATGCACCGCGCCATCTTCGGCCGCGGTCCCGTGCGCGCCGCCATCCTGATCCCCTACGGCATCATCACCGTGGTCGCCGCGTTCGCGTGGAAGTACGCGTTCGACCCCACCAGCGGCTTCATCGCAGGCCTGCCGCTCATCTCAGACACCGCGCAGCCCCTCAACACCAAGGAGGGCTCGCTGCTGGTCATCATCCTGGCCGAGATCTGGAAGACCACGCCCTTCATGGCGCTGCTCCTCCTGGCCGGCCTGGCGCTCGTGCCGGACGAGCTCCACGAGGCGGCCAAGGTGGACGGCGCGAGCACGGTGCAGCGCTTCTTCCGCATCACTCTTCCACTGATGAAGCCCGCGATTCTCGTAGCGCTGCTCTTCCGCACGCTCGACGCGTTCCGAATATTCGACTCGCCGTACATCATCCAACCGGGAGGGGCGCTGGGCACCGAAACGGTATCCATCCTGGGCTACAACGTGCTCATCAATCGCGTCAACCTGGGCCTCGGCTCCGCGATCTCGATCCTCATCTTCATCTGCGTGATCCTCATCGCCGTGCTGTTCGTCAAGGGGCTGGGCACGAGCACCGCCCAGCAGAGAGGGGAGACCTGAGGTGGAAGGCCATACCAACAAGGAGCGCCTGCTCTGGGGCATCGGCATCCTCGTCGTTCTCCTCTACGCGCTCATCCCCGTTGCGTGGATCGCCTCACTGTCGCTCAAGAAGCCGGAGCAGATCGGCGACGGCAAGTTCTTCTCGGGCTTCTCGTTCGAGAACTACGAGGTCATCTTCTCCGACGACCAGTTCATCGCCGCGCTGATCAACTCGATCGGCATCGCCGCGATCGCCACGTTCATCTCGATCGTGCTGGCGGCCATGGCGGCCTACGCGACCTCGCGGCTCGACTTCCCGGGCAAGGTCGTGATCCTGTCGGGAGCGCTGGCGGTGGCCATGTTCCCGCCGATCTCGATCGTCGGGTCGCTGTTCGACATGTGGCGCTCGCTCGGCCTGTACGACACCTGGCCCGGCCTGATCATTCCCTATATGACCTTCACGCTACCGCTGGCCATCTACACGCTGTCGGCGTTCTTCCGGGAGATCCCGTGGGAGCTCGAGCAGGCGGCCCAGGTGGACGGGGCCACGCCGTTCCAGGCCTTCCGCAAGATCATCGTCCCGCTGGCGGCACCGGGTGTGTTCACGGCAGCGATCCTGGTGTTCATCTTCGCCTGGAACGACTTCATCTTCGCCACCACACTCACCTCCACCGACGCCGCTCGAACCGTGCCCGCAGCGCTGGCCTTCTTCACCGGCGCGTCGCAGTTCGAGCAGCCGATCGCGGCCGTCTGTGCCGCTTCGGTGGTGGTCACCGTGCCCATCATCATCATGGTCCTGATCTTCCAGCGCCGGATCGTCGCGGGCCTCACCGCCGGCGCCGTGAAGGGATAAGGAGGCCCTCTCATGGCAGGCATCACCCTCAGCAACCTGACCAAGCGGTATCCGGACGGCTTCGAGGCCGTCAAGGAGATGGACCTCGAGATCGCCGACGGCGAGTTCGTGATCCTCGTGGGCCCGTCGGGCTGCGGCAAGTCCACGGCGCTGCGCATGATCGCCGGGCTCGAGGACATCACCGAGGGTGAGCTGCGCATCGGCGACGAGGTCGTCAACGACAAGGCGCCCAAGGACCGCGACATCGCGATGGTGTTCCAGAACTACGCGCTCTATCCGCACATGAGCGTGCGCGACAACATGGGCTTCGCGCTGAAGCTGCGTGGCGTCGACAAGGGTGAGATCGACCAGAAGGTGGGCGACGCCGCCAAGGTGCTCGACCTCGAAGCGCATCTCGACCGCAAGCCGTCGCAGCTCTCGGGCGGTCAGCGTCAGCGCGTGGCCATGGGCCGCGCGATCGTGCGCGAGCCGTCGGCCTTCCTGATGGACGAGCCGCTGTCCAACCTCGACGCCAAGCTGCGCGTGGCCATGCGCACCGAGGTGGCACGCATCCAGCAGTCGCTCGGCACCACCACGGTCTACGTGACCCACGATCAGACCGAGGCCATGACCCTCGGCGACCGCGTGGCCGTGATGCGCGCGGGCCTGATCCAGCAGGTGGGCTCGCCCATGCAGCTCTACAACGAGCCGGTCAACCTGTTCGTGGCCGGCTTCGTCGGGTCCCCGGCGATGAACTTCATGCCTGCCACCGTGGAGGGCGGGACGGTCAAGCTGCCCATCGGAGACGTGGAGCTGCCCAGCGAGCTGCACGACGCGGTCCGCGACTACAGCGGCAAGAACCTGATCGCCGGCATCCGGCCCGAGCACTTCGAGGACGCCGCGCTGGTGGGCGAGGCCAAGGACAAGGGCACGACCTTCAACTCACACATCGAGGTGGTCGAGTCGATGGGCGCCGAGCTCTACGCCCACTTCACCGTCGAGACCGATCAGGCGATCGATTCAGCCGAGCTGCGCGAGCTGGCCCAGGACGCCGGCGGGGGCGACGTCCCGATGGAGAGCGAGGAGGGACGCATCGTCGCCCGGCTCGATCCGGCCAGCGAGGTGAAGGTCGGCCAGGAGGCCGAGCTCTGGGTGGACGCGACCCGGCTGCAGCTCTTCGATCCCGAGGACGGGCGCAACCTGATGGTGGAGCACCAGGGACCGGCGGCCACCACCGGTGACGGCCAGGGCCGCGACACCGAGCGCGAGGTGGCTGGGGAGGAGTCGGCCAATCCCCAGCCCGGAGCCACGGGCGGCAGTGTCGATGAGCCGGACGCCCGGGCCTAGCAACCGCCTTCTCCTCCTACAGCTCAGCGACACCCACGTCGGCGCCGACTGGGGCGTGGGCGACCCGATCGCCGGCCTGCGCGCGACGGTGGCCGCGGTGTTGGCGCTGCCGCAGGCGCCGGACGCCGTGCTCGTGTCGGGGGATCTCGTGGAAAACAGGTGCGACGACGAGTACGCGCTCTTCCAGGAGCTGCTGGCGCCGCTCGGCGCGCCGCTGCACGTCCTGCCGGGCAACCACGACGATCGTGGCATGCTGCGACGCCACTTCGAGCTGCCGGGCTCCGGTGACGAACCCACCCAATACGCGGTGGACCTGGGGTCGCTGCGCCTCCTCGCCCTCGACAGCACGCGGCCTGGGGAGGATGCCGGCGCGCTCGACGCTCAGCGCGTGGACTGGCTCGACGCGGAGCTGGGCGCCCACCCGGACACGCCGTCCCTGATCGCGATGCACCATCCACCCATTCACACCGGGATCCCGGCCCTCGACGCCATGGGCCTGCCGGATGCCGACCGGCGCGCGCTCGCCGGAGTGGTGGCAGCGCACGGCCAGGTGAGCGGGCTGGTGGCCGGTCACCTCCACCGCACGATGACGGGTGAGGTCGGCGGGCGGCCGGTGCTCGTGGCGCCCAGCACGTTCGCCCAGATGGAGCTCGATTTCGACATGGAGAGCCTCGAGCTGGCGGGCGGCGCAGCCGGCTTCGTCATCCATGCGCTCCGGGACGGCGAGCTGGTCTCGCACGTCCAGCCGGTGAGCTACTAGCCGGTCTTCACGGTCGTCCGTTGCGGAGGTGGCGGTCGAAGAAGCCGACTACGCGCTGCTCGTATTCACGGGGCTGCGCTTCGAGGGCTCCGACGTGACCGGCCCCACGGACGCCCCAGATCGCCTTGGGTTGGCGGGCCGCGCGGTAGTAGGCGGTGTTGAAGCGGCGCTCTTCGCCCGCGCCGACCGCGGGTGAGTAGATGAGGAAGGTCGCTCTTGGCGAGATCTGGTCCACCTGGTCGATCAGGTGCTCCGGGGGCGCGGCGTCCGAGAAGACGGCCGTGCCCGCGGTGATCACGGAGTTGATGACGACGGGTCCCCACGGGCTTCCCGGCACGCTCCGCAGCTCGCCGCCCGAGCGGGCGCTGGCGCCCTCGGAGACGACGGCCTCGAGGTCGTGGTTGTGCGCCGCGGCCTGCAGGAAGGTCTCTCCGCCGACCGACAGCCCGAGGCCGCCGATGCGGCCGGGCTCGACGTCGGGCCGGCGCTTGAGGAAGTCGACGGCGGCGATCAGGTCGAGCTCGCCCTCGTCCCAGGCGTACGGGTTGGGGTCGCCGTCGCTCTCACCCTCGCCGCGCCGGTCGAAGATCAACACGCCGTAGCCATGGCGGGCCAGCATGCGGGCCGGGGCCTGGCTGCCCTTGCGACCGAACGCGACGATCACGGCGGCGCCGTTCTCCGAGGGGACGTAGGTCCCCTCGAGGGTCAGGCCGTCGCTCGTGTGCAGCTGCACGTCCTCGGTGGCGGCGCTGCCCAGGTCGATGGAGGCCACCGGCGGTCGTGCCGCGTGGGTGCCGACGTAGGCGTAGCCCAGCGGGAACATGACGAATACGGCGCCGACCAGGCTCGCGGCGGCGATCGCGGCCCGGCGCAGGATGCGGCGCGGCACGCTGCCCTCGCGCCGGCGGGTCGTCCACAGCGTGACGAGGCCGAGCCCGAGCAGGGCCACGCCGGCGCCCAGGGCCACGAGCCCGGTGAAGTCGTCGCCCGAGGGGCCGACCTTCGTCGTGTAATGCACGGCCTCGATCCCGGTGGCGATCCCGAAGACGCCGGTCAGCAGCGCGATCGCCGCGCGGGCCCCGCCCGGTACACGGGCGTACGCAGCTGCGGCCAGGCCCAGAACGGCCAGCGGCACCAGGCCGCTCACGAGGTGGTCGCCGGCCGAGGTGCCGGGCTGGGGCTGGATGAAGGAGTCGTCGGCCACGTGAAGGGCGATCAGGCCGGCCGCCACGTAGAAGATGGACCTGTTCGAAGGGGAGAAGGTCATGCTTCGATCCTGTCTCCGGAGCCCCGTCAGAACATCGGGGGAAAACCCTGAACCCGCGCCCCGAACCTGGAAAGCGCGCGCCTACTTGAGCTCGCGCCGCAACCGGCGCACCATCGTGTCGTCGTCGCCGCTCGGGTGGGCGAGGTCCTGGCGGACCGCCTCGACGATCGCGTCGTCCCACTCGTGCGTGCGCAGCACGAGATAGCGCAGGTGCGACACGCGCATGTAGGCCTCGGTCTCCGTGCCGCGGCCGATCAGGTCGGCTTCCGTCAGCAGCTCGATGACCGGCTCGTACTCGTCCTTGAACCAGGAGAGGGCGACCTCGGCCCGGCTCAGAACCTCGCCGCGGTCCTGAATGGCGCGGAAGCCCCACGCCTCGATGGCCTCGGCCAGCGCGGCGTAGCGCCACTCGTCCGACAGGTTGATGCGAGCCCGTGCGTCCTGGGGCAGAGGCACGCGCTCGTAGAACAGCCGCTCGTGGCTCTTGAGCGGGAGGTCCGACATCCGGATCTCGCGGTTGGCGCCCACCTGGGTGAGCACCTCGGTCACGTAGGCGTTGATGTCCTTGTGGCCGAGCGCCCGGGCCACCGACACGCGGTGGTGCCCGTCCTTGACGAAGTGCATGTCCCCGATCCGGTACACGTCGATCGGCGGCATGCCCTCTCCGCGCCGCTGGGCCACGGCGATCCGCTCCCACCGCGGCCGCACGCGCTGCGTGGTGGGCCGGAAGCGCCGGTCGAACTCGCGCGAGCGATCGACGGTGCCTACGATCGAATCGAGCGTGATCACCTGCTGGCCCAGCCGCCGCTCGCCGGTCTGACCGAGGGCCTGCAGGACCTCCTCGAAGGGCAGGATGTGGTTGACGTCGCTCGGCTCGCCGCGGAGGCGGGCGCTCAGCGCAGCAAGGGCGCGCCGCCGCCGTGCGCGGTTGAAGTCGAACTGCGCGTCAGCGCTCGGAAGACCGGTGTCCCTGGCCATCCACCGAAGATACTGACCGCGCCTTAGGCGGAAGTAACGGAGATGCTCACGGCAGCAGCCGCACAGTGCGTCCCAAACGGGCGGCGTTCGCGGCGGCGTCGGCCGCCATCCCGGTGACCCGGGCCCGCAGGCTTCGCCGCCGGGCCAGTTGCTTGCGCGCCGCTCGAGGGAGCCGCAGGGTGAGCGTGGCCCAGCCACCCTCGGGATCCACCGCGCGGGCGCGCGGCGAGTAGCGGCGTCCGCCCACCGACAGGGTGGCGAAAGCGCCGGCCAGGCAGTCGTCGGTGGGACAGCGCACGCGGACCACCACGCCCGCCGTCCGCAGCGGCCGCTGTCGCGCGGCCACCCTCACCCGAATTGCCGGCGGGACGACATCGGTGCTCACCGGCGCCGGGCAGCGAGTCCCGGCGAGTTCCACCGCCTCGTCGAGGTACTTCTGGTAGCCGGAACGGTTCTCCGGCGCGGGCCGCTCCACGTCCGCGATCCAGATTCCGAAGGCCTCGGGATCGGCGGCCGGGTCGGGACGACCTTCGGCCACCCGCTGCTGGCGCACGAGGGTGGCGCTGTCGAGAAACCAGCGCAGCTGCAGGTCCGGCTTCTTGGGAAAGCCCCGGTAGTCGCCGGCGTTGATCGCCTGGCTCATGCCGAAGAAGCCCGCGTAGCTCTGCCCGCGCAGGTTGGTCAGGCCGCTCTCGGCCAGTCCGGCCATCACCGGGAGCTCCCAGGGCAGGCCCCGGGCCGCCGACGCGCCCGCCATCCAGCGCGCGATCTGCGCCTTGCCCGCGCCGTCGCCCGGGTAAACCGCCGGGCAGGGGTCGTCGAAGTCGGGCGCGGGTACACCGCCCTGCGCGAGGGCGGGTGGGGCGCACGCGAGGGCAGCGGCGATGGCCGCTGAGAGGGCAAGGAGGCGACGCACGGCGGGCAATCCTGGCAGGCGCACGGCGGCGAAGGTAGCTTCCCGCCCGCAATGGCATCCGTGTTCGTCACCCGCTCGCTGCCCGGTGGGGCACTCGACCGCCTTCGCTCGGAGCATGAGGTCGACCTGTGGCCGGAGCGCCGGCCGCCGTCGGCCGAGGAGCTGCGCGCGGGCTCGGTGGAGGCCGAGGGCCTGCTCTCGCTGCTGACCGACCCGGTGGACGCCGAGCTGATCGCGGCCTGCACCGAGCTGCGGGCGATCTCGAACTACGCCGTGGGGGTCGACAACGTCGACCTGGCCGCGGCCACCGAGCGGGGCCTACCGGTGGGAAACACCCCGGGGGTGCTCACGGATTCGACCGCCGACCTGGCGCTGGCGCTGATGCTGGGGGCGGCCCGCCGTCTCGCGGAGGGCGAGGCCTACGTGCGGGCGGGAGAGTGGCGCACCTGGGACCCCGAGCTGTTCCTCGGCCACGACCTGCACGCCGCCACCGTGGGCATCATCGGGCTGGGGCGGATCGGTCAGGCGGTGGCGCGTCGCCTCGAGGGGTTCGGCTGCGAGGTCATCCACACCGGCCGCAGCGGCGGCGTCGCCCTGGACGAGCTGCTCGAGCGCTCCGACTTCGTGACCCTGCACGCGCCCCTCACGCCCGACACGCGCGGGTTGATCGCCCACGAGGCCCTGCGACGCATGAAGCCCACCGCCTACCTCGTCAACACCGCACGCGGGCCGATGGTCGACACCGACGCCCTGGTGGACGCCCTGCAGAACGGCGAGATCGCGGGCGCCGCGCTCGACGTGACCGATCCCGAGCCGCTGCCCGCCGGCCATCCTCTACTCGGCGTGCCCAACCTCCTGGTGATCCCCCACCTGGGCTCGGCCACGCACGCCACCCGCGAGCGCATGGCCGATATCGCGGTGGACAACCTGCTGGCCGGGCTGGCGGGAGAGCGGATGCCGCACTGCGCCAACCCGGAGGTGTACGAGCCCCGCGGAGCTACTCCCCCAACACCTTGATGATCATCCGCTTGGCCCGCCGGCCGTCGAACTCGCAGTAGAAGACCTGCTGCCACGGGCCGAGGTCCAGGCGCCCATCGGTGACGGGCACGATCACCTGGTGATGCACCAGGAGGTTCTTCAGGTGGGCGTCCCCGTTGTCCTCTCCGCCCGCGTGATGGCGATAGTCGCCGGGCTCCGGGAGCAGCTCGCGAGCCACCTCGTTCGCGGGCTCCTTCCAACTCGGCGGCGCGATCTTGTCGAGCCATTCGAGCGTGTCCTCGTGGAGCCCGGGCTCGTCGTCGTTGATCCAGACGGCGGCCGTGATGTGCATCGCCGCCACCAGCGCGAGGCCCTCGGCGATGCCGGCCTCGTCCACCGTGGCCTGAACGTCGTCGGTGACCCGGATCAGCTCGCGGCGCTGCTCGGTCTCGAAGGTCATGTACTTGGTCGTGGACTTCATTGCGCCATCATGCCGTCTCGATGGATCTCGGTCTCGACGGCAGGCTGTGCCTGATCACGGGCGGCACCCGCGGTATCGGCGGAGCCACGTCTCGCCTGCTTTCCGCCGAGGGCGCGCAGGTGCTCACCGTCGCCCGGGAGGGCGCCGACGTGGAGCTCGACGTGTCGGCGCCGGACGCCGGCGAGCGGCTCCTGGCGGCGTGCCCGCAGGCGCCCTGGGCCCTGGTCAACGGCGCCGGAACGAGCCGGGCGCGCTCGCTCGTGGAGCTCACCGACGCCGACTGGGACGAGCAGTGGGCGCTGCACGTGATGGCGCCGCTGCGTCTCACCGCCGCTCTGGCGCCCGCCATGGCCGCCGCGGGCGGCGGGCGGATCGTGAACGTCACCTCGTCGTCGGGAAAGCGGCCGTCGCAGACGCTCGACGCCGCGTACTCGGTCACCAAGGCCGCGCAGCTGTCGCTGTCGCGCGTCCTGGCCGAGCGCTGGGGCGCGGAGGATGTGCTCGTGAACTCGGTGGCACCGGGCCCGACGGACACGCCGCTGTGGACTGCCGAGGGCGGCCTGGCCGACCAGGTGGCCCGCCAGAGCGGACGCTCGCGCGACGAGGTGCTCGCGTCCACGCACGCCAAGGCCCTCACCGGCCGGATGAGCAGCGAGGACGAGATCGCCGCCGTGATCGTCTTTCTCTGCTCGGGGCTCGCCTCCAACGTCGCGGGTGCCGCCTGGACCGCCGACGGCGGGTCCACGCCCTCGATCTTCTGACGTCCCGGACGCCGCCTATCCTCGGCGCCCGGTGTCCGCTGTGCCCTACACGATCCGCCGCTCCGACCGCGCCCGCCGGGCCCGCATCATGGTCGGCGGCGACGGGGTGGAGGTGGTGGTCCCCCGGCGCTTCCCTCTCTCAGAGGTGGAGGGCTTCGTGGAGGAGAAGCGTCCCTGGATCGAGCGCACGCTGCGCCGAATTCGCGAGTCGGAGAACGAGTTTCCGCTCGTCCGTCTCGAGCACGGCGCCGAGGTCCCCTATCTGGGCGAACGGCTCGTGCTCTGGATGCGCGAGGAGCGGGACCGAAGCCGGGCCCACGTGGCCCGGCGCGGCGACGCGCTCGAGCTGAGGCTGCCGCCCGGCGCCGATGCGGCCGTCGCCCTCGAGGCGTGGTTTCGCCGCCGGGCGCGCGCGGAGATCGCCCCGCGCCTCGACGCCGCGGTGACCCGGGCCGGAACGGCGTACACGAGCCTCCAGATCCGGAGCCAGCGCACCCGCTGGGCCAGCTGTTCGTCCTCGGGAGCGATGAGCTTCAACTGGCGCCTCCTGCTCGCGCCGGCCGAGATCCTTGACTACGTGGTCGAGCACGAGGTGGCCCACCTCGAGATTCACGATCATTCGGATAGCTTCTGGAGGCTGCTGGCGTCGCGCAGCCCGGACTGGCGAGAGCACGAGCGCTGGCTGCGCCGGCATGGCCACGCTCTGCGCTTCTAGCCCTACTCCCAGCGAAAGAAGCGAACGGCGAGCACGAGACCGGCCAGGGCCCACACGCCGAGCACGACCGCGGCCGTCCAGACCTCGCCCGATCCACCTACGATCGCCTCCGAGAGCCCGTCGATCAGGTGGGTCAGCGGGAAGACCTCGGCGATCACCTTGAGCGCCTCGGGCAGGTCGTCGGTTGAGTAGAAGACCCCTGAGATGAAGATCAGCGGGAGGAAGACCGCGTTGGTGTAGGCCGGAGCGGCGTCCTCGTTGGGGATGGCGTGGGAGAAGGCGACGCCGAGGGCCGCGAAGCACACCACCCCGAGCGCGGTGAAGAGCACGAGCAGTCCGGGCTCGGCGGGCCACTCGACGCCGTAGACGAAGTGGCCCACCGCCACCACCATGATCACCTGCAGAAAAGCGTTGAGGGTGACCGAGCCCATGAGCCCGCCGAGGTAGGCGCCGGCCGGGATCGGCGTGCCGCGCACCCGCTTGAGCACGCCGTCCTCGCGCAGGACGGTGATGTTGAAGGACAGCGCGGTGAAGGTGGTGGCCAGCACGCCCATGCCGGCGATGCCGGGGATGAGCGTGTTCAGGCCGTCGTCGTCCACCCCGAACGCCGTGGCGGTGAGGACGAGCAGAAGCAGCGGCAGTAGGAAGTTGAAGAAGGCGGCGCTCGGATTGCGCCAGAACATCTTGCGCTCGAAGCGAAACTGCTCCCAGGCGAGGGCCATGGAGGTCATCGGGAGTCGTCCTCGCGGGTCAGCTCGAGATAGACCTCCTCCAGCGTGGGCCGGGCGACCTCGAGGCCGTGCAGTTGCTCGCCACGGGCCAGGGCGTCGCCGGTCAGGCGATGAAGGAGGTCCGTGGGGTCCTCGGTCTGGTGCTCCACCCGGCGCCCGTCGGTCAGGTACGAGACGCGGTAGCCCGAGCTGCCGGGCCCCAGCTCTGCCGGCGGACCCTCGGCCACGATGCGGCCGTCCTTGATGATCGCCACCCGGTCGGCCAGTTCCTGGGCCTCGTCGAGATAGTGGGTGGTGAGCAGAACCGTCTTGTCCAGATCGCGCAGCCGGCGCACCACGTCCCAGGCGATGCGGCGGGCAGCGGGATCGAAGCCCGTGGTGGGCTCGTCGAGGAACACGAGCTCGGGATCGCCGACCAGCGCGAGCGCGAGGTCGAGCCGCCGCTGCTGGCCCCCGGACAGCTTCTTGGTCGGCTCGTCCGCCTTCTCCTCCAGGCCGACCAGCGCGATGGTCTCGCGCACGTCGCGGGGGGCGGGGTAGGACTTGCCGAAGTGCTCGACGGCTTCGCGCACCGTCGCCCGCTTGTAGAAGCCGCAGCTCTGGAGGACGATGCCGACTCGTTCCTGATGGCGGCGGTCCCGTTCCGCCGGGTCCTGGCCCAGCACGCGCACGTCTCCGCCCGAACGGGACCGATAGCCCTCCAGGATCTCAACGGTCGTCGTCTTGCCCGCGCCGTTGGGGCCGAGCAGGCCGAAGACCTCGCCTCTGCCGACCTCGAAGGACACGCCGCGCACGGCCTCGACAGGACCGTACGACTTGTGCAGATCAGAGACCTCGATGGCGGGTGCGGCCACGGCCGGGAGTCTCGCAGGGGCGCGTCAGGCGCCCGCGCCAGCACCACCGCGGCCCTCACCGCCGGCGAAGCGGGCCGCGCCGCGCCAGGCGGTCTCGAGCGTGGGCCGGCCGTTGCGGGCCTCGAGGGCGAGGCCCTCGGTGAAGGTCAGGCCCACTCCCTCGATGGCCGCTCGGCGGTCGGCGAGCATCGTGTCCTGGGGAAAGCCGGCCAGGGCCTCCGCGATCTCGAGCGAGCGCTCCAGGTGACGTCCGGCCGGAACGATCTCCGTCAGCAGCCCCATGGCCAGACATTCCTCGGCGTCGGCGATACGGCCGGTGAGGATGAGGTCGAGGGCTCTGCCCAGCCCGACTATCCGCGGCAGCCGCTGCGTGCCGCCGTCGATCAGCGGGACCCCCCAGCGACGCTCGGGGAAGCCGAGTCGTGACTCCCCGGTGGCGATCCTCAGGTCGCACCACAGCGCGAGCTCGAGGCCTCCCGCCAGACACCAGCCCGAGATCGCGGCGATGGTGGGCTTGGACGAGATCACGCGGCTCATCCCGAGCGGTCCTCGCGGATCGTCGAGGCGGGGCCCGAAGCTTTCGATGGCCTTCAGGTCAGCTCCCGCGCAGAAGGCCACCTCTCCGGCGCCGGTGAAGATCAGCACGCGGGCCTCGTCGTCACCTTCGAAGCGTTCGTAGGCCTCCCCGAGCAGTTGCGCCGTGGGCCCGTCGATCGCGTTGCGCCGGTCCTGGCGGTCGATTGTCACCACCACGGCCGCGCCACGTCGCTCGTAGGTCACGGGCTCCACGCGGCAACCCTCTCATTTCTCAGACTGTTCACACCTTGAGGTGAGGGTCTCGACAGTATGGGCGCTGCAGATCCCTCCTCGCTCGTGGCCCCGGTCCCCGCCGGGGCCACGGCACTTTAGGGGCCGGTTGCCGAGGGAAGGGCGCTACCAGCCGACGCGCTTGCGCAGCTCCACGGCCTTGCGTGCTTCCTTGCGCCGCTCGAGCCGGGCCTGGATGACCGACATGACGAGCACGAAGACGGCGAAGAAGAGCACTACGCCGAGGGAGGCGAAGGTGATGATGCGGTCGTCGGTCTCGCCCACGAGGCCCTCGCCGTTGTCGCCGGCGAACGCGGGTGCCGCCAGCACGAGCGAGGTCACCAGCATCAGGAGGGGGACGAGGCGTCGCATCGGCCCCTAACGATACTCAGGTCACTAGGGTTGCGCGGCTGTGTCGCTCCTCGAGGCCATCGTCCTCGGGATCGCCCAGGGCCTGACTGAGTTCCTGCCGATCTCGAGCACCGGACACCTGCGGATCATTCCCGCCTTCGCGGGCTGGGAGGACCCCGGTGCGGCCTTCACGGCGGTGACCCAGCTCGGAACCATGGCGGCGGTTCTTCTGTATTTCCGCAAGGACCTCGCCCGCATCGTGCAGGCGTGGCTGCGCTCGCTGCGCGATCCGTCGGTGCGGGGCACGCTCGACGCCCGCCTCGGCTGGTACATCCTGCTGGGCACGATTCCGATCGGGATCTTCGGGCTGTTGTTCAAGGATCAGATCGAGACCGGCGCACGCGACCTGTACCTGATCGGCGTCGCGTTGATCGTGCTGGGCCTGGTTCTTCTGGCGGCCGATCAGTTGGGCAAGCGCACCCGCGTGATCGAGTCGATCAAGGCCCGCGACGGCCTGTACATGGGCCTGGCTCAGGCGCTGGCGCTGATACCGGGCGTATCGCGCTCGGGCTCGACCATCACCGCAGGGCTCTTTCTCGGCTTCGACCGCACCGCTGCCGCGCGCTTCTCCTTCCTTCTCTCGATTCCGGCTGTCGTGCTGAGCGGGCTGCTCGAGCTGACCTCGATCGCGAGCGGGGAGGAGGGGGAGCAGGTGGGGACCGCCGAGCTGATCGTGGCCACCGTGCTGGCCTTCATCACCGGCTATCTCTCCATTGCCTTCCTGCTGCGCTGGCTCACCAGCCACTCGATGACGATCTTCGTCGTCTACCGGGTGGCGCTGGGCGCCCTGGTGCTGGTGCTGGTCGGCTCGGGCGCGATCGAGTAGCTCGGAGCGGACCTCACCCAGATAGCCTCTGGGGCGTGCAGTTCGCATGGAAGTTCGGCGTCGTCATGCTCATCGCGCTCGCGTTCACGGTGCTGCCCGGAGGCGGCAACGCGCTCGACGTGGTGCTCACGCTGCTGACGGTCACGTTCTTCGCCGCGATCGCCTTTCTCGTCTACCGGCTGTATCGCCAGTACAGCTTCGACCTCGACGCGCTCGCACCCAACCTGCGGTTCGCGCTGTACGGCTCGCTGGCACTCGCGGTGCTGACCTTCACCGCCACCAACCGGCTCTTCGACGCGGGCGGCGGCGGTGTGCTCCTCTGGTTCGGGCTGCTCGCCCTCGCCTCGTACGGCCTGTTCTGGACCTGGACGCGCTACCGCCGTTACGACTGACCGGCTCGTTCTCTCTTTTCACACAGGCGTGAGCGATACGTAACCCGCAGGTGTTGTTCGGTCACCCGCAACCCGCCAGCGTGTGCGAGGTGACCGGGCAGGGATCGGAAAGAGGGCAGGCCAGCGTCGAGACCGTGGCCGTTCTGCCGTTCGTGATCCTGGCGGCGCTGGCCGTCTGGCAGATGGCGCTGGCCGGCCACACGCTCTGGCTCGCGGCCGGCGCGGCCCGGGTCGCCGCGCGGGCCGACACCGTCGGAGCCGATCCGGAGCGGGCGGCCCGCAGCGCGTTGCCCGCCTCGATGGAGCGCGGCCTGTCGGTGCGACGGAGGCGAGAGGGCGGGATCCGCGTGGAGGTGAGGGTTCCGTTGCTCCTCCGTCGCTGGAGTTCGCCGGTCGAGGTGTCCGCGTCCTCGTCGATGGGGAGGGAGCGGTGACCCGGCTCGAACGGGAGCGGGCCGGGAGGGTGGGCGAGCGCGGTCAGGCCAGCGTCGAGCTGCTCGGCCTGCTTCCCCTGCTGATCGTCCTCGGCCTGGCCGTCCTGCAACTGCTGGCCGTCGGCTATGCGAGCGTGCTCGCGGGGAGTGCCTCGGAGGCGGGGGCCCTCGCCATGGCCGCGGGCGGAGACGCAAGAGCGGGGGTTCGGGAGGCGCTGCCCGGCTGGTCGCGGAGCAGGACGAAGGTCGAGGTCGTTGCGGGCGAGGTGAAGGTTCGGTTGCGACCGCCGTCGCTCCTGCGCGCTCTGTCCGAGCGCCTGGAGGTCTCGGCCCGCGCCGCGGTGGAGGCACCGTGACCGGGCGAGCGCCGGACTCGCACCGAGGCAGTTTGATGGCTGGCGTGCTGGCCGGCGCGGAGGGCTTCTTCCTCAAGCCGGTCGAGCCGGCCGGCGCCCATCTGCCCGCGGCTTCGCAGGCCACACGCCTGGTGATCGCCGTGTACGGGCTCAGGCGGGGGTGCGGCACCACGTTCGTCGCCCGTGCCCTGGCCGCTGAGCTCGCGGCACGCGACGGAGCCGGCGCGGCCGCGGTGATGTGCGAGGCACGGGCCTCGGCGATTCCATTGGCCACACCCGACGCGTCGCGTTTGGCCAGAGCCTTCGAGGAGCTGCCGGGCGCGGTCACGCGGGCGGTGGGCAGGCTCGCGCTGGTCGACTCGGCGGATCCCCTCGCCGTGGCCGAGAGCGCTCGGCACCTGGCCCCGCTCGTGGTGGACGCGGGCGCCTCGGCCCTCGGCGGCGTCCCGGCGGCTCTGGCCGACCTGAGCGTGGTCGTCACCGTTCCGGCGATCGAGCCGGCGCTGGCGCTGGTGGCCGTTGAATGCCTCGAGCGTGTGGGACCCAAGCCGGTCGTCGTCCTCAACCGCGGCGACCGGCCCGGCCGTGAGCTCGTCTTGGACGAAGATGTGCCGGGCCGGCCGGCTCTCGTCTCGGGGCTGCGTGACCACCTGTGCGTACTCCCGGAGTCGCGTCTTGGCGCGCAGCTGGCGCTCGGCGGTCGCGAGCCGCGCGGGGAGCTCGGCCGGGCGGTGGCCGCCCTGGCGGACCGTTGTGAGGCGATCGGCGAGAGAGGAGGGCCGGCCTAAGAGACTGCGGCCCGGGCGCGGCGCCGCTGGCCCGGGCGCGGCGCCGCCGGTAGCGTCGCGGCCGTGTACGGCGTGTTCACTCCTGCTCATCGCGGGGGCCAGGGGCCACCGCTGGTCTGCCTCCACGGCTTCGCCGACACGTGGCGCACCTGGGAGCTCGTGCTGCCGGCACTCGAGCGCCGGCACGACGTCCTCGCGCCCACGCTGGCGGGACACGCCGGTGGTCCGCCGATCCGCCCTGAGCTGAACGGTGGGGGACTCACCGACGCGGTCGAGACAGCGATGGACGAGGCCGGCTTCGGCACCGCTCACGTGGTCGGCAACTCGCTCGGGGGCTGGGTCGCGCTTCAGCTCGCCGCGCGCGGCCGGGCCGAGTCCGTGGTGGCGCTGGCACCGGCGGGCGGGTGGGCGTCGGGCGACCGGTCGTACAGGTCCACGTTGCGCCTCCAGTCGGTCATGCACACCCTGCAACAGGAAGCGGCCCCGCACGCGGAGGCGATCCTGTCCACCGTGGAGGGCCGGCGCCGCGCGACGCGGCTCATCACCGCGAACTTCGAGCACCTGCCCGTCGAGCTGCTCGTCCATCAGCTGCGCGGTGCGGCGAGCTGCGACGTGCGCCCGCTGGTCGACCAGGCGCTCCGTGAGGGCTGGACCCTCGACGCCGAGCTGATCGAGTGCCCGGTGCGGATCGTGTGGGGGACCGCCGATCAGCTGCTGGCGTGGCCCGCAGCGGCCGCTCGGTATCGCACCGCCTGGCTGCCCAACGCCGATTGGGTCGAGCTCGACGGCATCGGGCACTGCCCGCAACTCGACACCCCCCTCGAGACGGCCCAGCTGATTCTGGGCTGGACCACACCCTGAGCCGAGCGCCTCTTCGCGGCCGGTGCGCTAGCCCTGCGGAGGAACGAGGCGCAGTCGCGCCTTTGCTCTGTTGGTGGCGCGATCGGCCTGCTCCTGCAGTCGCTCCGCCTGCCTGACGTAGAAATCCGCTGCCTCGCGATGGGCCCGGGCGAGCCCCTCCAGGCTCTCGGCGATCTCGGGCCGCGTTTCCCGCTGCGCGGCCAGCCCACTTCGGTCGGCACGCTGCCGTTCCGTCGCGGCCCGGCGGCGAACCAGCTCCGCCAAGCGTCCCCGTTGGCCCGATTCAGGCCACTCCGCCATACCTGGGGGATTCCCTGGATCGACTCTGGCTACACCCGCAACGCAACGCAAAGAGCTAGCTTCGCGCCCCGTGCAGCTGAGCTCTCTCGATGGCCGCCGACGCCATCTGGGCGAGATGCACGAGAGCGGCCTCGTCGTCCGCGCTGAAGCTGCCGTCCAGCTTGTCGAAGAGCTGGATTGCGCCCAGCTCTCCGCCGTCCAACGTCGTCAGCGAGGCGGCGAGCCACCCCCTCGCTCCCGGATCGCCGCTCGCCGACGCGAACGACGACAGCTGGCGCAGTTGCTCGCCCTCGGCCCTCATCGACCCGCCGTTCAGGCGGACCTGCCTGTAGACGGCGAACAGGTCGAGCCACTGAACGACCTTCGCCCATCGCCTTTCGTCCCGCACGCACGTGACCGCCTCGGCGATGCGCGGCCGGCCGTCCCCCGCGACCGTCGCGACGCAGCACTCCGCGTCCAGCAATTCCCCCGCCTGCTCCACGAGGAGCGTCAGCATCTCGGGCAGGGAGTCGGCGGTGCCCAGCCCCAGCGAGGCGTCCGTGAGGAAGGTCGACAGCTGGCGTGAGATCGCAGTCTGCCTGCGCTCGGTCTCAGCGGCCTCCCGTGCCTCGCCGACGCTGCGCTGCACCATCTCGAAGGCGCCCAGGCTCTCGAGCAGGAAGCTCCCCGCGCTTCGCAGCAGCTGCGCGATGTCTTCCGCTTCCGGAGCTCGCTCCACCACCGCGAGCAGGGCCTCCTGGTGGGCCACGGCCAGGTCGAGCACGCTCAGCTGCCGGCTGACCGCGTCGCGGCCGAGCTCATACGCCTCCCCGAGCGACTGCTCGGTGGGCTCGGCCAGATGATCCTTGAGAGCCGACGCGTAGGCAGCTCGGATCGGTTTCGGCCCGTTCCCGACCCGCGCCGTCACCGTCCCACTCCGATGTATCGGACGGCGACCACGAGCGCGTCGTCTGCGGGCCGGCGGTGCGCGTCGAGGATGCGCTCGGTGATCGCGCGGGCGGAGCCAGAGACGTCGGGCGAGTCCGCAAAGGCGGCTTCGATGCCGTCGGTGGCCAGTACGAGCACGTCGCCTGGCCGCAGATCGAGCGTTGCGATCCTCACGGTGGGTAGATCATGCCCGGCGACGCCACGTTCAAGCGCGAGGGAATCCTTGGGCCGTGTGGCCGTCGGATCGGCGCTCAGCACGCGACCCTCCACCGTTCCCACACCAAGCCAGGACATCCTCCGCTCGAGGATGGAGATGAAGGCCAGACTGATCGCCGCTCCACGAGTGTCACGCAGAGCGGTATGGCAACGCTCGATCAGCAGGGCGAGGTCTCCGTTCGCGCAGTCCCGCACCACCTCGGCGGCCGTCGCGGCGGCGCGGGCGGCCTCGGCGCCGTGCCCCAAGCCGTCGAGCGCCGCCACCAGCGCGCCGTCCGGCAGCATGCTGACCACCGCGAGATCACCGCTTGTGGTCTCGCCACCTCGCGCGCTCCCTGCCGTCGCCCACTCGAGCGGCCTGCCGGACGCTCGCTCAGGTCCGGCGGCGGCGCTGCTCGCGCATGCGCTCGACCTCGTCACGGGGCCTCCATTTGCTCATGGTCACGGTCGTTCCGCTGTCGGGGTCGGAGCGGATGTCGAATTCGTCCATCAGGCGTCGCGCTCCGGCCAGGCCGAGCCCCAGACCGCCGCGCCCGCTGTATCCCCCGCGCAGCGCCGCCTCGAGGTCGCGGATTCCCGCTCCCTCGTCACGGGCGATCACCATCATCCCGTAGCGGTCGGGCTCCTGTACCGGCCGCAGGATGATCTCGCCCTCACCCACGTGCACGATTATGTTGCGCCCCACTTCCGAGATCGCGGTGGCGATCAGCGTGGGGTCGGGCCGGGGGAAGCCGAGCCGCTCGGCCATGGCGCGCGCCTCGGCTCGAGCGGTCACCAGGTCGGCGTCGGCGCTCAGCGCCACGCGGACCTCATCGTCCATCCTCGACGTCCTCCCCCGTGATCCGGTCGAGCAGCTCCCGTGCCTCGTCCAGGTCGAGGGCCACCCTCAGTTCCTCGAGGTTGAGGCGGAACTGGACCATGGCGATGGCCACGTCCGCGCGAATGCCGACGATGACGGTCTCGGCCCCTCGCAAGCGCGCCGTCTGGACGATCGAGCGCAGCGCGCGCGCGACGAACGAGTCGATCACGTCGAGAGCGGCGACGTCGATCACGATCCCGCGGGCGCGGATGCGGCCCACACGCTCCGAGAGATCGTTGCGCAAAGCGAGCACCTCGCTGTCGGACAGGTCCGACTGGATCGAGGCGATCAGGTAATCGCCCTGCCGAAGAATCGCTACCGCCATCGACTTGTCTCCGAGCTAGTCCTCGAGCTCGTCGACCGTCTCTGCCGAGATATCCCGGTAGCCGGCCAACCGCTCCGCCTCCTCGAGGCCGCCCTGGAGGTCACCGACCGTCTTCATCATGCCGAGATCCACCTCGAGGTCCACGAGCGTCTGGGCGATCTCGGAGGACAGGCCCGTGAGGATGGTGCTGGCACCCATGAGCCGCGATGCCTCGACGGTCTGCACGAGGTGGTTGGCCACAGTGCGATCGATGGTGGCCACTCCGGTGATGTCGATCACCACCACCTTCGCCCGGTTCTCCTGAATGGCCCCGAGGAGCTGCTCGGTCAGCTGGCGCGCGCGCGAAGAGTCGAGCACGCCGATGATCGGCAGGATCAGCAGGCGCTCGCGCAGTTGCAGGACCGGCGTGGACAGCTCGCGCAGCGACTCCTGCTGCTCGCTGATCACCCGCTCCCGCTCCTCCACGAAGCTCACCCCCACCGTCACGGCGATCCGGTTGGCCGCAGGCTCGTACTCGTCCAGGATCTGATTGAGGAGCTCGAGATCGTCCTGATACTTGGTGAACAGCGCACGCGCGAGCACGTCCCTGAGGAGGAGCACGATGCCGAGGACCTCGTGCGTCTCGACCCCGCGGGGGATGATCCTCTCCGACAGCTCGCGAGCGTAGGTGCGAAGCGTCTCGATGCTCCCGGTCTCCAGGGCGTCCACGTAGTTGTCGTAGACCGCGGTGGCCTCGGAGAAGATCTCCTCGTCCGACATCACCCCGAGGAGCTCCGCTTGGCTGATGCGCCGAGCCCACTCCTCGCGAAGCTCGGTGCGGTTGTCGCGCAGGTGAGCCACCAGCTCGCGCAGGAGATCGCTCGTTTCGTCGTCATCCGCGCGCTCCGCCGGCTGATCCTCTCCGCCTTCGTCCTGCTGCTGTTCCTCTTCCGTGTCCGCGCGTTCGGTGTCGCTGTCCATCTCTTCCTCCTTGGGTGGCTGGTTGGTGGTCTCAGTCACAAGGAGCGGGGACCGCGGGCGCGGGCACCGTCGAGGAAGAGGCCGGTGATGGTGGCGATGGTGTCCTCCCGGCCGAGCGGCCGGGTCGATAGGAGCATCCCGGTGATCGATCCGATCAGAGACTCGGTCAGCCGGGCGCCACTGATGTCGCCGCGGATCTCGCCCGAGGCCTGACCTCGCTCGAGCAGACGACTGAGCGGCTGGATGAGCGTGCGGTCGAACCGCTCGGGGTCGGCCCTCACCCGCTGGCGAGCGAGCAGGACGAAGGAGTCGCCCACGTCGACCAGGGCGCGAACGGCTCGGGCGACACCCTCTTCGGGTGCCACCTCGTCGATCCGCGCCGAAGCCAGTCGCTCCTCGGCATCGCTCAGCGCGGCTTGGGTGAGATCGTCGAGCAGCGCTTGGCGGTTGGGGAAGTAGCGGTAGACCGTGGCGCGGGCCACTCCGGCCGCGGCGGCCACGTCGTTCATGCTCGCCTGCTCGCCGTCCATGGCGAAAACCCGCGCCGCGCCGTCGAGAATCGCCGCAGCCACCCTCAACTGCAATCCCTGTCTTCGTGCGACCTCCGGCATCCTCGTCTCCCCGCCAGTCTGCGCTTTTCGCTTGACGAGACACTATTGTCTCAGCTAGACTCACGATTGTCCAACGTTGTCACGGGAGGTTATTGAAAGATGTCGTTGTCAGAGCGAACTCGGACCGGCCTGCGCGAGATGCCGTCCAACGCCGCGTGGCTCATGTCCAAAGCTCTCAAGCCGACGGAGGAGATTGGCCAGGAGGCCGAGTCGGCGACCGCACGGGTGCGAGACCGCGGCCGGAGGCTGAAGGCCGCCGTGATCGACGCCGCTCCCGGCGACAGCAACTCCATCGAGATCCGGGTGGAACGCGCCCGCGACGCCGCGGAGCGCGCTCGTGAGGCCGAGGACCGCGCGGTGGAGGCCGCCGAGGAGGCCAGGGAGCGCGCCGAGCACGCGGAGAAGGTGCGCGAGCAGGGTAAGGCTCACCTGAAGGAGGTCGACCGAGACACCGACAAGCAGGTCAAGCAGCGGGTGGCCGAGGCCCAGAAGGCTGCCGACGAGGCGGTGGAGCGAGAGCGCAGAGCGGCCGAGGCCGACGCCGAGGAGCAGCAGCAGGAGGCCCGCGCCGAGGTCGAAGAGGACGTCGACGAGGCCGAGCGTGAAGCCGACGAGTCCCAGGAGCAGGCCGAGGAGCTCTTGGAGGAGGCCGCGGAGAGAATGGCGGAGGCCAGGCGGCTGGCGGACGAGAGCGTCAAGGCCGCCCGGGCCGCAGCAGAGGAGGCGCAGCGCCAGGCGCAGGAGTTGGCCGACGAGGCCGAGCAGCAGGCCAGCGCGGCCGAGGCGCAGGTGGCCGCAGCCGAGCGGCTTCAGGAGAAGCCGAAGGCGACGGCAAAGCACGCGGCACGCGAGGTCGAACGCAAGGCCAACAACGGTGGCCTCGACTCGTACAACAAGCCCGAGCTCGTGGACCTGGCGGCTTCGATCGGAATCGAAGGACGGACGACCATGACCAAGGGCGAGCTGGTGAACGCCATCGCGAAGGCATCGCGCAGCTCACGCTGAGCGGAGGACGACCGAAATGAGAGCACCCCAAGTGAGACCCTTCAAGAAGAAGAACCAGTTCCAGCAGCTGCTGGACAGCCTCAACGACACCGTCGAGCTACCGAAAGGATCGGGCAAGGCAACCAAGACGGGCCTGATCGCGGCCGGCAGCCTGGCGGGCCTCACCGCCGCGAGCGCGGCCATCTCCTCGCTCAGGCGTAGCCGGGGCGACGAAGCCGGTTCGTAGCGCTCCACTGCACGGTGGCGTTCTTCAGCAAGCAGCCCGGCAGGCGCGCGCAGGTGCGCTTCATGCCGGGCTGCCTGCTGATGTCCCTGTTGATCTCGGTCGTGCTGACCGTTGTGATCAACCTGCTCATCCGGGCGCTCTGACCGTCAGGCCTCGCCGCGGCCTTCGGGGGTGTAGCTGCTCCACACCGTCGAGGCGAAGGCGCCGAGGTCGGGTCCGCTGTGGACCTCGACGGCGACGACCCATTTGACCCACTGGAAGCCGCGGTGGCCGGGCGCCACCAGCCGGACCGGCGCGCCGTGCCCGTGCGAGATCGGCTCCGCGGCGACGTGGGTCGCGAGCAGCATTGAACGTGCGTCCTCGATCTCGAAGCTGTAGCGGTAACCGGTGTGGGAGATCACCCGGACGTGGCTGCCGTCGCGGCTCGGACGCGCGCGATCGAGCAGGTGGTGCATCCGCACGCCGCTCCAACGCTGCTCTGACACGAACCCGCCGGTGCAGTCGAGGACCGCCGTCAGATCGTCTCCCGCGTCGAGGTCGGCGATGGTCAGGTCGAGTGGTCTCGCCACTTCGCCGTCGACGCGCACCACGTGTTCGGATGCTGGAAGCAGCCGTGGGGAGTCGGCGATCCAGGAGGTGGTGGGGAACTCGTTTCCCTCGAACGAATCCGCCTCGTAGGAGCCGGTGAATCGCCGGGCCGCGCCGCGGAGGCCCGCGAGGTCGAACAGCGGTCCCTGAAACCACCAGGCCAGCAGCGCGCCGCCGGCGACCCCGCCGGTCAGCAGGAACTGGCGTCGACTCGCGAGGTCGGTGCGCCGAGGCCGGCGCGCGCGGAGCAGGGCATGGCCGAGCACGGCCAGGGCGAGCACCGTGCCGGTGACGAAGTGGAGGTTCAGCAGGTTGTAGCCCGCCACGCGCCAGGAGAGGCCGAGCCCGGCAGACCACAGCCACCCCGACGCCAGCGTGGCGCCGACGAGCAGCAAGGCCAGGACGCCGACCCGGGCCCGCCGATCCCAGGTTGACGGGTGCTTGAGCCGTTTCCCGACGCGACGGAGCTTCCAGCCGAGCACCGCTGACAGCGCAAAGCCGGCGGCTCCATGGACGGTGAACACCCAGGCGTCGCCGACTCCGCCGGCGAACGCCGTCCCGACACCGGTGAGGGCGAGCACCGTGACCACCACGGCGAGGCTCCAGTCCGTCCCACGGGCACTCACCAGAGGCAGCCTAGGGAGCGACGATCGGCTCGCCCGCCGAGTGGCGCTGCGCCACCTTTCTGATTTATCCTCGGACGGACTGGGCACATTGAGGTGGTGCTAGCGCGGAGGTGCGAATTCTGCTCTTGATGTGGTTGGGAGGCTGCACGATGGCCGGCCTGTTCGGCGCTTTCCTGTCGCAGGCGGGCGGGCCCTGGCTACTCGGGATCGCCGCCCTCGTGGGGGCTCAGGGCGCGATGATGGTCGGGCGGGCAGCGCGGCTGCCGTCGTGGGCCGCCTGGCCTCTGGTCGTCGGCTCCGTGGCTGTTGGTGCACTGGGCTTTCAGGGAGCGGAGATCGCCCTGTATCTCGGCCTCGTCGCTCTATTGCTCCTGCTCACAGCCAGGTTCGCCGATCTGGCCATCGGCCTTTCCGCGTTCTGTCTGCCGGCGAGTGGCCCGGGGCTCCGCAACCCGGGCACGATGACGCTCACCGATCCGGTGGCCCGCGAGTTTGCCCACGCTCGCCGCGAGGCATCCGAGCTGTCGGTGGCCAGTCTCTCCGTGCCGGCCGAGCGCGGGATGACGCGACGCCTGGCCGGCATCGCCCGTGAGCTGGTGCCGGGCCTGCGCAGAAGCGACGTGATCGTCAGGGCCGTCACCGACCGGCTGGTGGTGGTGTTCCCCCGGGCCGACGCCGGCGTCGCCAGAGCCGTGATCACCCGCGCGCTGGCCGACGGCGACCCCGACGTGCTGGTCGGCATCGCGACTTTCCCCGAGGACGCCCTGACCTGGACTGGACTCAAGGACGTCGCGCGCGAGCGTGAGGCGCCGTGGCCCGATGCCGGTGGCCCGGGTCCCGGCCCACCGGCGCCGGTCGAAACCGCCCCGAGCGAGGAGCAGCCCACCGACGAAGGCGATCGGCCTCCGGTGCTGTTCGAGGTCCGCGTCCCTGGCCGGCATCTGCGCCGGGCGATCGATCTGCTCGTCCTGGCGCTCGTCTCGGCCTCGACCGGTTCGGCATCTGGGCCCTCGCGCTGGTGACGGTGAACACGTTGCGGCTCGTGGACGGTGGTATCGCCGCCTCCCTCGCCCGCTTCCATACTTTCGGCGGGGACAACTGCGCTTATGCTCTCGGGAGATGGTTGGCTACGTGGGCATGGACCTCCGGCGATTCCTGGCCCTCGTCCGCGCGCGATGGTGGCTTCTGGCCGCGATCATGCTCGTCGCCGCCGCGTTGGCGCTTGGGATCTCGCTGACCCAACCGGATCGCTTCCAGGCGAGCGCCGAGCTGTTGTTCGGGCGCACGACTGCCGCCGAGACGGTCGCTGGAGGAGCGGACGAGACGGCCGCGTCTCCACAGCAAGCCGCGACGAACCTCGCTCTTGCCTCCCTGGACACGGTGGCCGCCCGCGTCAAGCAGCGATTCCCCGAGACGACGGTCGACGAGCTCAAGGGTGCGGTCGACGTTACCTCCAAGGGGAACTCTGACCTCGTCACCGTTACGGCGGAATGGGGCACCCCGACGGGGGCGGCTCGGATTGCAAACGCGTTCGCCGATCAAATCGTTGCGCTTCGCCGAGAGACGGCTCAGGCGGAAGTCGAGCGGGCCATTGAGGCGTTGAACGAGACGCTCAGGCAACGGGAGGCGGCAAGCACGGGCGGATCAGCAGGCCAAGCAGGCACGGACCCGGATGAGATCCGGTTGCTCAGGGACCGGATCGCCCAGCTCGAGGTCCTCAAGGAGCTTCAGACCGGCGGCGTCCAGGTTGTCCAGCCGGCAACGCCGCCCGGGGAGCGCAGCTCCCCCAAGCCCGTGCGCTACGCGATCATCGCGGCCCTCCTGGGGCTGGTCCTCGGGCTCATCGTTCTGGTGCTGCTCGCCCGATTCGATAAGCGCATCCAAGACGAGGACGAGCTGCTGGCCTTGTTCCCGGTGTCTGTGATGGCCCGGATCCCGGAGGAGGCGCGCTCGAGGCGGCTCGGGCAGATGCGGACGGCGCAGGATACATCCCTCATCGAGGCCTTCGACTTCCTTCGTTTGAACCTGCAGCTCATGGGGCCGCGCTCTGGAAGCCAGGTCGTGGCCGTGACCAGCCCTGTGGCCGGTGACGGCAAGACCACCGTCGTCGGCGGGCTGGCACGCTCCCTGGCCTCGAATGGCGAGGAGGTCGTGGTGGTCGACCTCAACCTGCGTAGTCCGATGCTGCACTCGTACTTCGACGTGCCTCGAGAGCGGGGTCGCGGAGTTCTAGACGCCTTGCTCGAACCGGCGAGCGCAGACGACTACACGCAGCTCACATCGCAGCCCCAGCTGCGCGTGCTGCCTGCGGCCCTCCACCCTGTGCTTCCTTCCGCGCTGTTGGGGTCAGGGCGACTGGAGAACCTACTAGAGCAGCTGCGAAAAGGAGCCGACTACGTGCTACTCGACACGCCACCGGTGTCCGCGGTTGCCGACGCCTCGGCGATCGCGACGGCGGCGGACGGAGTTCTCGTCGTCATCGACCTCACCAGGACCCACCGGAACGACTTGCTCGTCGCCGCAGAGCAGCTGCACAACGCGAGGGCAAGGACTTTCGGCGTCGTTCTCAACCGCGCTTCGGCGCCGTCGCCTGCCCAGTCTCCGCGGGCCCGCGTCAGCGGAGCCATCCACACACCTTTCACGTTCGAAGAGCGGGAAGGTTTCGACGTGCAGCCATTGCAATCGGAGGGCGATCGTTCGTAGAGATTCAGGCCCCGGGCGGGATGGCGACGCTCGCGAACCTGTCGGCCACCTTGATCCGGTCGACGTGGAGCACGCCGGTTCGAGTGAACCGCCCGTCGCGGTAGATGCCAAGTTTCAGGTACGCGGAGGGTTCGAGCAGAGTGGCGAAGCGCCGTGCTTGCTGCCCGTTGTCGAACGTCTCATTTACGTAGTTGCCTTGCGAGGGCGTGCGATGCCAAATCTGAAGGAGCCCGACCTGTGGGTCCTGACTGAACTTCAGACGTAGGACGAAGTCATGCCAGCCGCCGGTCGCGGCGGGCTCACTGTCGAGCCAGGGCACGTCTTCCACGCCCTCGAAGCGGAGAGGGCCTCCGGAGCCCAGCTTCGCGGGCCCGCTGCCGCGAGCGTCGAACGAGACGAACGGGAGGTACACCTGCCACGCGGCGTCGCCTTCGGCGAACGGAAATCCGGGTTCAAACCAGAGGGAGATGGCGATGTAGAGGTCATCGCCGTCCTTCGGGCGGAAGGACCCACCGTCGGGCATCAGGGCGTCGGACAGCTGCTGGCGTTCGTCGGTGCTGGATTCGGCGTTGTCGCCATCACGCACCTCGAACCGTGCGCTGCGCGCGCCATCACGGGCGTGCGCGGGGCTGGTTCGGGCGGTATGGTCGGACTGAACCTCCTGGACGGCGGCCCATCCCTCCCGGATATCGGCTCGTTCGAAACTGTCCTCCCAGAGGACCGGGCCCGGACTCTCTGGACTTATCCCGGGAGGAGCGGGCGCCGGTGGGCGCGGCGCTGGAGCGTCGTCGTCTCGCCGGCCGACGAAGACCCAGCGCTCGGCACTACGTCTTCCGCAGCCCGATGCGCGGGTCTGCATCGTTCCTCGCACCCGGCTCGCAAACCGCCGTCCGTTTCGCCTCACCGACGATGTCACGCGCACGCGTAGTGTTCGAGTGGTCCTCCGCTTACCCGAGGCATCGCGGGACCGACATGGCCGGCGAAAGCGACGGCGACCGACATACGCCGCGTTCCGCCCACGCACACGCGTAAGCCTGGCCTTTGCGTGGCGACCGAGGGAGTAAGCCGGTCTACAGTGGCGTCGTCCACAGGCGCGCCCGAACGTGAGGCTGCGTGAGAACCGTTGTCCCTTGTGGCGGCCGCTGACATTGATCGCCTTGACGACCCTCACGTGGAGTGTGAAGCGCCCATCAAGGCGCGGAGTGGCCGCCCTGGCGGGAGCGGCCGCTGCCGCCGTAGAGTCGACGACGACGGCCGTAAAACCGGCGACGATGAGTAGGAGGACGCTCAAGGCCCGCGGCGAGCGCAGCAAGCGCATCAGAATACCCTGTGTGTCGGCCGCGTCATCTGAGGGGCAGCTCGCCGCCATCGGCGGCGGGAGGATGGATTGACGTCCATGCGCACCCTTGCGCCGTCCCTGCCCGGCATGCGCCGGAGGATCTCGCCGCCGGCGGTCGTCGTGTTGGTGGTCGCCACGCTCGGCGCTCTGCTTCCCTTGGCGCGTCCCGGGGTCGTCACCACCGGCATCGGCGTCCTCGCGGTTCTACCCCTCGCCGCCCTCGCGTGGGCGGGCGTGGCAAGAGCCGCGACGATCACCGGCGCGCTCGCCTACGTCGCCGCGCTGACCTGGGGCTACACCTCGCAGGTCGCCCCGACCTTCGCCTACGACGGCCTGACCGACGCTGGTCCTGAGCCCACGGCCGTCCTGATCGTGGCTGCGGTGGCCGCGCTCCCGGCCTCGTGGCTGCCACTGGCGGCCCGTCGCCCCTCGACGGTGGTGCTGTGGGTGCTGTACCTCCTCGGCTACGTGCCCACGGTCGTCGTGCCCGTTTTCATGCGCGGCGACCTGGCTGAGGTCCTGCCGTTCGATCTCGCCCTCCTCGCATCCATGGCGATCGCCAGCCTGATCGTCCGCAGGCCGCCCGCGCCGATCGCGATCCGCCCGCTCTCGCTCAGCGCGTTCACCGGACTCCTGGTGGGCCTCGGGCTGCTGTGCTCGGCCTACATCGCCGTGACGTTCGGCGTCTCGCTCTCCTTGCCGGGGCTGGCGAGCGTGTACGACACACGCGCTGACTTCAGGGCCATGGTCGGGGGGTCCTCCGCAGCGGCGGGGTACATCGTCCCCTGGGCGGGCAATGTGATCAACCCGCTGCTCATGGCACTGGGTGTGGCTCGCAGGCGCGCGGAGCTGGTGGCGCTCGGGATCGTCGGGCAGCTTCTGATCTACTCGGTTACCGGATTCAAGAGCATTCTCTTCTCGGTCGCTCTGGTGCCGCTCGTGTATCTCGCGATCGCGGTCGCGAGCCGCGTGTTCGGCCTGCTCGCCGCCGTGGCGGCTCCCGTGATCCTCGCCTGCGGCGTGATTGCAACTTCCACGTGGGGCTCGATCTGGCCTCTCGCAATCACCGCGAGGTTGTTCGCCACCCCCGGCCAAGTTGGCTTCTACTACTACGAGTACTTTTCGGATCACCAGCCATACGGGCTCTCGCAGAGCTTTCTAAGGTGGGCGGTTTCGAGCCCCTACAGCGAGGACGTTCCGTTCGTGATCGGCTCGGCCTACTTCGCCGAGGGCACGAACGCAAACGGCAACATCTGGGCGGATGCGTTCGCCAACTTCGGCTTCGCGGGGATCGTGTGCTTCACGCTGGTTCTCGGGCTCTTCCTTTGGATAGCCGACGGGCTGGCACAGGGGCGTGATGCTCGCGTCGCCGGGCCGATGTTTGCCATCGCCGGGCTGAGCCTTGCCAATGCGGCGTTGTTCACGACCATCCTCACGCTGGGCCTCGCGCTCGGCTGTTTGCTGATCGCGCTGATGCCACCCGCGCCCGGCCACGTGGCGCGTCCGAGAGTCACTCGCTGAAAGCGATGCGAAACCTCGCACGGCGGTGGAGCGGTGGTGGCTTCGGCGCGAGCGTCGCAGTCCTCGTGAGCGGAAGCGCGATCGGACAGGTACTCACCCTGGCCGTTGCGCCGATCCTCACCCGCCTCTACACCCCCGAGGAGCTGGGCGTCCTCGCGGTGTTCGCGTCGATCCTCGCCATCGGCACGGTGGCGATCTGCTTTAGGTACGAGGTGGCGATTCCGCTGCCCGACGACGACGCGACGGCTAGAGACCTCGCGTGGTTGTGCCTCGGAATCGCCACCGTCGCAAGTGCGGCAGTGGGCGTGGCGGCTCTCGCACTCGCCGAGCCCCTGTCGCACATCGACGCGGTGGAGGACGCAGCGCCGCTCCTCGTGCTGCTCGCGCCGAGCCTCTTCGGCATCGGGGTAATTCAGGTCCTCACCTACTGGTCGCTCCGCCGCAGGCGCTTTCCGCTCATCGGGGCAGCCAACGCCACCCAGGCCGGAGCGCAGGCGGGCGCGCAGGTTGGGATGGGAGCCGCGCACCTCGGCGCGGCCGGGCTGCTGATCGGGTACGCCCTCGGCCGCCTGCTCGGCGCCGCGGTGCTGGTTGCCCGCCTCTGGCGAGACGCAAGCCTCACACGCCGGCCGACGTTTCGCGCACTCCGTTCGGTGGGGCGTGCATACCGGCAGTTCCCAGCCCTCGCGCTTTGGTCGTCGTTGCTCAACAGCGCCAGCGCCGAGCTGCCGGTCCTCGTGGTGGCCATCCTCTTCGGCTCTGAAGTCGTCGGCTTCTTCGGGTACACCGTTCGAGTTCTGCAGACGCCCATGGGGCTGGTCGGCATCGCGGTAGGTCAGGTGTACTACGCGAACGTGGCCGGCATGCGCGAAGGACCGGAGCTGCGCGAGACGACCCTCGGCGTCTTCCGGCGCCTTGTGGCGCTGGCCACGGGACCGCTGCTCCTCGTGCTGATAGCGGGCCCCGCGCTCTTCGCTTTTGTCTTCGGGGAGGAGTGGCGCCAGGCAGGCTCGTACGCCCAGTGGCTCGCCCCCTGGCTCTTCGTCGTGTTCATCGCCTCGCCGCTCTCCTCGCTCGTCTTCGTGCTCAACCGTCAGCGTCAGGAGCTCGTGTTCCAGTCAACCTTGATCGCCGGGCGCCTTGGGGCGCTGTTTGTCGGGGCGGCCCTGGGCACCGCAGACCTAGCGATCCATATGCTCGGCGTGGTGAGTGCCTGCCTGTGGGCCGCGTACCTGGTCTGGCTGCTCCATATCGTCGGAGCGCCCGTGCGGCTGCCGGCCGTCATCGTCGGGCTGCGTCTCGGACGGGCCGCGCTGATCTCAGTGCCGGTGCTTCTCGCAATTGCGATGGGCGTCGACGACCTGCCGCTGCTGTTGGTGCTCGCAGCCACGGCGATCGCGCTGGGCCTGGACGCAGTCTCCGGAGCGCGCCGGGTGGCATGAGCGAGATCGTCGTCAACCTCTCCCGCTCCGGCTGGGTCGGTGGAGCCCGTCTGAGGCTAAGGGGTAGCTTGGCGCTCGACGATCGCCTCGCCTCGGCTGCCGAGGTGAGCCGGCACGCGGAGGGGCGCCTGTCAGCCGACCTCCTCTCCCGCCTGAGCGGGACGTTTGCGCTGGCAGCAGAGAGCGGCCCGGTCGTCCAAGCGGCGACAGACCGCATCCGCAGCATCCCGCTCTACTACGCGACGACCACCGAGCGCGGCTACCTCACGGACGATCCCTACTGGTTGCTCCAGCAGCTCCCTGGCCAGGCGGAGGATCCGTCGGTTCGTGCGGAGTTCCTCCTCGCCGGATACGTCACCGGCGCGGACACGCTCGCACCCTCGATCAAGCAGATCCAGGCGGGAGAGCTCGTGACGCTGGAGGCGGCGACCGACGGTATCCGTCTCTCGACCGAGCGCTACTTCCGTTACGTCCCCACGACGGCCGAGGTCGGGGCTCCAGACCGCCTCCTGTCGGACTGGGATGCCACCCTCCTCCGCGTTTTCGACCGGTTGGTCGCCAGCGTCACGCCACGAACCATCGTCGTCCCACTCAGCGGCGGAGGCGACTCACGGACCATCGTGTGGATGCTCCAGCGGCTGGGATACCCACATGTCCTCTGCTACTCGTACGGCACTCCCGGCAATCGTGAGTCGGACAAGTCGCGGAGCGCGGCGCGAAGCCTCGGCGTGCCCTGGGTCTTCGTCGAGTACGACAGGGCGAAGTGGGCGCGGTGGTACGCGACGTCCGAGAGGCTGACATATCAGCGATTCGCCGACGGTTTCTCGTCAACTGCGCATATCCAGGACTGGCCCGCAGTCTGGGAGCTCCAGCGGCGCGGCGAGGTCCCGGACGACGCCGTGTTCGTCCCGGGTCATGCGCTCGACTTCCTCGGCGGCAGTCACATCCCCGAGGACCTGAGTCGACGCCCGCCCGGGCCCCGGACGCTGGAGGACGCGATCTGGAACGCCCACTACCAGCTTTGGCGCGGCGGCGCGAGGGAGCGCCTCGATGCGCGCCGGCGGCTGTCCGAGACGGTCGCGGAGTTGCCGTCCGCGAACATCCTCGAGGTCCTGGCCTCGTTCGAGACCTGGGACTGGCAGGAGCGCCAAGCGAAGTTCATCGCCAACGCTGTGCGCGTCTACGAGTTCTGGGGATACGACTGGCGGCTTCCGTACTGGGATCGCGAGTGTGTCGAATTCTGGACTACGGTGCCACCGTCCCTGCGGCGGGGATCCCGCCTGCTTGCTGCGGCGACGACGAAACAACGCGAAGAGCTCGCATTGACCCTCCCGGCCGCTCGGCTGGACGACCGCGTGCGAGCCGCCGCCCACAAGCTCCCGCGTGGCGTCCGCCAAGGGGCCGCACGCCGCCTTCGCCGCACGTTCCGGCGCCAGCAGTACCGGCGTCATGCGATGGGCTGGTACGGCATCATGCCGTGGCCGGTTTTCAAGAAGCTCTACAGCGGGCGAGAGGAGATCAACTCCTTCCTTGCGCTCGAGCGCCTCGGGCGGCTGCCCGCGGCGGCCAACTCCGATGGACCCACGCACCCCCGTCGATGAGCACGGGTCCTTTCCATCTCAAGCTCGCAGGCGGCTGGGCTTCAGCCGGTGGCCTACGCCTGCGGGGTAGTGCAGCACTGGACGGTGAGCCTCAGAACGCGAACGTGCTGGCCCGGCGCTTGGAGGGGCTCAGCGTCGATGCAGCCACCCTCCGGAGGATGAACGGTGGCTTTGCGGTCGTGAGCTTGTCCGAAGGCTCACTCGTGGCGGCCGTCGACCGTCTCCGCACGGTGCCGCTGTTCTATGGGCAGCACGGCGGACAGCTTTACATCAGCGACGACGCACACTGGGTGGCCGACCAGTTGCCGCCCGAGCCCTTCGACGACGTCCGTTCTGCCGAGTTCCTCGTCCTGGGCTACGTCACTGGGCCGGACACGCTTCGTCGCGACGTCAAGCAGCTTCAGGCAGGCGAGCTCTTGGCCGCCGAGGCCGGACCAAACGGCGTGTCAATCTCGACGCAGCGGTACTTCACATACGCTCAGGGCGACTACTTCTCCGAGTCCTTCGAAGAGGTGCTCGACCGATGGGATGTGACGTTTCGAAGCGTCATGGAGCGCGTCGTCGTGTCTGCGGCGGGACGCACGATCGCCGTGCCGTTGAGCGGAGGGTGGGATTCACGGCTCATCCTGCTCGAGCTGAAGCGCCTCGGGTACGACCGTGTGCAGTGCTTCACCTACGGCGTGCGGGGCAGCTCCGAGGCGGAGGTCTCGCGTGCGGTGGCGGGTCAACTCGGGTACCCGTGGGAATGCGTTCCGTACTCCCGTGAGAAGTGGCGCAGATGGCACGACGCACCGGAGTTCAACGAGTACGCCCGCTACGCCGACAACCTCTGCTCGGTGCCACACATCCAGGATTGGCCCGCCGTCTGGGAGCTGCGCCGGGCCGGACGCATGCCGGACGACGCGATTTTCGCGCCCGGCCACAACGGCGGTTTCCTCTGCAGTGAGAGCCTCGGCAACCTGCACCGGATGCCGCGGCCGACAGTTCTCGACATCGTGCGCGATATCGAACGGGTCCACTACATCAACTGGCGTCTCCAGGATCCGGACCTCAATCGACGGATGCGCGCAAGGCTGGTCGAGGCGGTCGGCGACCTCGGCGATCCGACCCCTGAGTCCGCCGCGAGCGCCTTCGAGCGGTGGGAATGGCAGGAGCGGCAGGCGAAGTTCATCAGCAACGCCGTACGGGTGTACGAGTTCTGGGGCTTCGACTGGCGCATGCCCTTCTGGGACGCAGAGGCCCTCGCGTTCTGGGAGCGCATGCCGCTCGGCTACCGAGCGCGTGAGCGCCTTCATCGCGCCTACCTGGCGCGCGCGGCAATGCGGGAGCGTCTGACTGCGCCGGCCGCGGATCGCCGGAGAGTGCTGCGCGCCAGGTTCATGCGGGATTGGGTGCCCGAACGTGCGAAGCGGGCCGCCCGGGACCTGCGCCGCTACACGTACCGACGCAACTACGAACGGCACGTGATGGGCTGGTACGGGATCATTGATCTCGATTCCTTCAGGCGCGTCTATCGCGGGACCGAGACGATCAACACCTTCCTCGCGCTCGAGCGCCTCAGGCAGCTCGAGCAGCGTGCGAGATGACGCCCGCTAGTGCGGGTCGAGAATTCGCCGCCCTGTCACAGCGTCACCGTGTCCTCGACGTCCCGGCCCCGTGGCTCGCCCCCTCTTCGTCGTATTTCGCGGTTCAACGTATGTTGAGCGGATGAGGCGCGGGCAAACCAGACATTCAGATGCCGAGCGGCCACTCGTTTCTGTGGTCGTTCCTATGAAGGACGAGGCCGACCATCTACCGGCCGCCCTGCGGGCGCTGCAGCGCCAGACGTATCCGGCGGCCGCCATCGAGATAGTCGTCGTCGACGGCGGCTCCCAGGACGGGAGCTGCGAGCTCGTGCGCCGCTTTGCAGAATCAGATCCGCGAATTCGTCTCCTCGGAGGCCCAGGCGTGAACTGCCCCGCGGCCATGAACCTTGGCATCGAAGCGTCGGGGGGCGAGTTGATCGCCAAGATCGACGGACACGGCTACGTGGATCCCGAGTTCATCGAGCGCGCGGTGGATCGCCTCTGCGCTGACGGGCGCGTGGGATGCGCCGGGGGGCTGATCGACCCGATCGCGACGGGGCCGGTCGGCCGCGCTAACTCGATCGCCCGCTTCTCCGTCCTCGGGGTCGGCCGTGGGCCGTACACAACGGCTAGGACGGTGCAGGAGGTGGACACCGTCCAATGCGGGGTGTACCGCCGCGAGGCTCTCGAGGCCGCCGGCGGCTTCGACGGCGGTCTCCAGTTCGGCGAGGACGAGGAGCTCAACTACCGTGTTCGCGGAGCCGGGTACACGATCCTCTTCGATCCCGACATGCGCTTCAGCTACCGGGTGCGCCCGACGCTCGCCTCCCTGTGGCGCCAATACCGCAACTACGGGCGGGCTCGGGTCAAGGTCGTCCGCAAGCACCCTGGCTTCCTTCGGCCCAAGCACGCCGTTCCCCTGGCGCTCGTGTGCGGACTGGGAGCGGCAGCTGCAGCTCCGCTGGTGAGTCCCCGGCTGCGACCACTGTGCGCCGTGGCTACGGGCGGCTACGCCGCGGTGGTCCTAGGCGGCGGCCTGGCACTCAGCGCACGGGAGCGCTACTCCCGACCGTGGCTCGTCAGCGCGAGCCTCGCCACGCTGCACCTCGGTTACGGAGTGGGCTCGCTGCAGGGCATCGTCGACTGGCTCCGCAGAGGGTGACCGCGGGCGCCAAACACATCGCAATGGCGCTGTATGGGGACCTCAGCTACGACAGTCGGGTTCAGCGCGAGGCGACGACCCTCCATGCCGCGGGCTACCGGGTCACGGTGACCTGCCTCGAGGTCGCCGATCCGCGCGCCCTGGATCTCCCGGCCGGGGTGGACGTGCTTCCGAACCGTCCCGCCTTGTCCGAGATCCTTCCCGGTGCCCGCAGTCCATACCACCCCGACGACCCCGGAACGGCGACCCCGCGCCGTGGCGGCAAGGTCTCATGGGTGACCGGGTACCTCCGGAACGTGAGGGCGTGGGGGCGTTGGGCGGTCAGGGCCGTGAAGCCCGATGCCTGGCACGCCCATGACCTGACCGGACTGGCCGCACTGGGCGCGACGCACGTCTTCCGGACCGTGCCGGTCGTCTACGACAGCCATGAGCTGTACCTCGAGTCGGGGACAGCGATGCGGTTGCCAAGGCAGGCGCGCCGGCTGCTGCGCCGCTACGAGCGATCGCTCGCGCGCCGGTGCGCGGCGGTCATCACGGTGAACGACGGGGTCGCGGGCGCTCTCGCCTCGAGGTACGGAGTCGATCCGGTCGTTGTCTTGAACTGTCCGCCATACCGTGAGGTCGACCGCCCAGGCGCCATGCGCCGGGAGCTGGGACTCGGCTCGAGGCCGGTTCTTCTCTACCACGGCGCGTTGAGCCCAGGTCGCGGGATCGAGGCAACACTTGCGGCGATGCCTCTGCTGCCCAAGGAAGTGGCGTTCGTGATCCTTGGCAACGGTTCGCTAGCGCCGTATCTCGCCGACCGGCGTGAGGATCGCGAGCTCGCTGATCGCCTCTTCCTCCATCCGGCTGTTCCTCCGCGCGAGCTTCTCGACTGGGTCGTTGACGCCGATCTCGCCACGGTCCTGATCGAGCACAGCGAGGAGAACTTCCGGCTCTCGACGCCCAACAAGCTCTTCGAGGCGATGACGAGCGGCGTCCCCGTCGTCGCCTCGCCGCTGCCGGTTATGCGCGAGATCGTCGAGCGCGAAGGCATCGGCGCGCTCGCCGATCCTGGTGACGTCGACCGGATCGCGACCACCATCGGGTCACTGCTGCGGGACGCTGCGACGCTGCGGCAGTACAGCGAACGCGCCCGGTCCGCCGCGCGCACGACCTACAACTGGGAACGACAGGCTGAACGCCTGGTTTCGGTGTACCAGCACCTGGTCCCTCTGCGAGCTGCTTAGTTCCTTCCCTTCTTTCGCGGTCGCAGTAACGGCGCACGTGACAGCAACGACCGCAGCCATGTCGGGGGACGTGCGTGAATTCCAGGGCCTGCGTGCGCCTTCGGCGTCGGCGCCCTGCTGCACCCGGATGCGATCGACGGAGCCCCTCCACGCATGGGTTTCCGCCGCTATCTCAGCGCGGAAGCGTCGACGGAACGTCGGCCCCTGAACCCTTTAAGCCGCAAGTTTGCGAGAATTCTGGTGCGGGGTGGTTACGTAAATGGCGTAAATGGCCAGCGCCAACTCGCGCAGGAACTCGGGCCCGACTGGAAGGCGATCCAGGAGCGCTGGCTCCACACGATCGGCAACCTCACGCTGACCGGCTACAACCCCGAGCTCAGTGATCGGCCATTCACCGAGAACAACGTCCTTACGGCCTCCGTTCGGCAGCTGAGCCATCTCGCGGGCTAGTCCCACCGGACCTTAGAGGCTTCAAAGGCTCAGCAACGGCGGCGGGCAGTGCGGGTCAACCGCGGCGCCACCAAACCGCGCCGACCCGAGCGAACGTGATTCCGACCAGGCCCCCAAGGGTGCCGAGGAGGATGTCTTCCGCCGAGTCGGCCGTGTTCGGGATCAGAGACGTGCCAAATAGCCGATCGCCGGCGTACTCGCCGAGCTCCCAGACGAGGGTGAGCAAGACCACCAACGAGAGCGCCACGAGCGCCACCGCGAGCCAGCCGCGGATCCGGGGACGCAGCGCCTCGACGAGGGCCCATCCAACGAGCGCGCCGCCGATCGCGTGCGCGAGTGCACTCGTCTCCCACGAGCTGGCGGGAGGATCGATCCACACCATCCAGAGGACCACCACGAGCCCAAATGCGACGGGTAGCAGCACCCTGCCGGGCACGCCGACGATCCGCCCGGCGACGAGCCCGGCCAGGCACATCGCGCACATGATCGTCGCGGATCCGTTTCGCTCGGAGACGAGGGCGATCGAGGGCCAAGCCACCAGGTCTGAGGCGAACGGCAAGGCGAGAACGTGGAGTCGAGGGCGCCGCGTGTCCACGGCCAGAGCGTAGGCGGCTCTCTAAACGGTGGCTCAAGGCGCAGCTCCGCCCGCGCGCGGAGCAGATCCAGATGCCGACCGTTGGGCCCAACGAGCT
>CAWGWC010000019.1:0-6453 GCA_963826165.1 uncultured Thermoleophilaceae bacterium
CGTCGTGTGCACGACGGTGCATCCCTGTGCGCTGAAATCGCGCTTCCTGCCTGGGGTTGCATCGCTGTGCAATGCGGGCATTAAACGGGCTGACTGGTTCAACTCGGCTTTTCTAGGCGCCATTCGGGCCGCCTTGCATCCGGTTTGCGTCCGAGTCGACCGCCCTCAACTCTCGGACGTTCGCCTGGAAGGCCCTGTCGATCTCCTCGAGCGCCCCCACGTTGTCGTGTCCGTAGACCGCCAACAGCTTGAGAACCGCGCGGAGAGACCAGCCCATCTGTTCCGCGATCACCCGCGGCGGGAGACCCAGCGTGGCGTACATGTAGTGGACGCAGTATCGGCTACCTGCTCGGACCCCTGGCCGGCGGGATAGTCGCGGACGGCCCTGGGTATGCCTTCGTGGGACTTGTACCGGCCGCCGCCGGCGTTTCCGTTGTGGCCGTACTCCAAAACTGGCGCTCACCGGAACCCCGCTCGTAGCGGGCTGTCGTGCACGCGGCGCTGCCGCTTTGGACGAATGGCACGCGTCTGCGGCAACGCTGCCGCCGCTCTCGCCATAGCGCGAACTATTGACGTGCCGATGCCGACGGTCTGAGCGCCGGCACAGCGCATCCCGCGGCCGTCACCACCGCCACCGGGCGATGACGTCGCTCGTGGCGACGCCCGGAAGTTCGCGCGCATCGTGCGGGCCCGGCCGAGCTGCAAGCGGTGCATCCGCGCCGGTCCGGATCACCAAGATTGGACGACGCGCGCTCACCCAGCCGTCACCGATCCTCTTCGAAAGCAACGACAGGAGGCTGCAAAATGGCCGTATCGGAAGATCTCACCAAGCTCTCGGACGAGTTGCGCAAGCTGTCGGCTCGCGCGGATGAGGCCGAGAAGCGCGTCGCCGCGGCGAGGGATAAGACCAAGTCCGACATCGAGGCCGACCGTGATGCGGCACGGGCCGTCGGTGAGCAAAAGTCCCAGGAGCTGCGCGACAAGGCCGACGAGGGTCGTGACCGGATCTCGTCCGGGTGGTCCGATGTCCAGCGAAGCTGGGACGAGGCGGTCGCCAAGATTCGCTCCAACATCGACTCCCGCAAAGCGGAGCACGATGTGCATAAGGCCCAGCACCACGCAGACCGGGCCGAGGAAGAGGCGCGGTTCGCGATCGACTTCGCCTATTCGGCCGTGGTCGAGGCCGAGTACGCCGTGCTCGACGCCGCGCTCGCGCGGATGCAGGCCGACGAGCTGTCCGAGTAAGCGGCTCCGGCCGACTAGACGGGCAATTCCTACCGGCGCGGAGGACCCAGTCACTGGGTCCTCCGCGCACCCATTTCTGCCGACCGTTGCGCCGATGGCCCTCGGCGGAGATACTGGCCTGCGATGGATCGGAATGGGGACCGCGGCAGGGTCCCGCTCGCCCCGGTGCGAGGGCTGTCCCGTCACGGGCGTCTCGTGCGTCGCGAGGCGCTGTTCGAGCAACTGTCGCGGGGCCGAAACGACTCTGTGGTCCTTGTCTGCGCCCCCGCGGGGAGCGGCAAAACGATCCTGGTGCGCTCGTGGGTGGAGGACACCGGGGTCTCTGAGCGCGCGGCGTGGGTCGGGGTCGAGCCGCGCGAGCGAGACGCGCAGCATTTCTGGCTCGCGGTGATCAACGCGCTCGCGGGGGCTATCGGCGCCTCCGTCGAGCCGCTCGGACCGACGCCGGGGTTTCGCGGCGAGGCCGCGATCGAGAAGGTGCTGGAGGACCTACGTTCGGTTGAAGAGCCGCTGGTGCTGGTGATCGACGACCTGCACGAGCTTCAGTCGCCCGAGGCGCTGAGGTGGCTGGAGCTGTTGATCGCACGGCGGCCCGCCGGTCTGCGGATCGTGCTGACGAGCCGTTCCGAGCCGCACCTGAACATGCACCGCCTGCGCCTCGCCGGCGAAATGACCGAGATCCGAGAAGCGGACCTGCGCTTCTCCGCCCAGGAGGTAGCCGAGTTGCTGCAGGCGAGCGCGATCGAGCTCTCAGACGAGGCGATGGCGCTGCTTCACGACCGGACCGAGGGCTGGGCCGCGGGCCTCCGCCTGGCGACGATTTCACTTGCCGGGCACCCGGACCCGGAGCGGTTCGTGCGCGACTTCTCGGGCAGCGAGCGCAGCGTCGCGGGATATCTGATGGCGGAGGTGCTGGAGCGCCAGCCCGGCGAGGTGCGGGAGCTGCTGCTGCGCACGTCGATCCTAGACCGGGTCACCGGGCGCCTGGCCGACGCGATGACCGGCCACTCGGACTCAGAGCGCATCCTGCTCGGCCTGGAGGAGGCAAACGCGTTCGTCACCTCGCTCGACGCCGACCGCACCTGGTTTCGCTACCACCATCTGTTCGCCGACTTCCTGCGGCTCGAGCTGCGCCGCACCGACCCCGCCAGCATCGACGCCCTGCACGGCTTGGCTGCTCGCTGGTATGACGAGCACGGGCATCCGGCCGAGGCGGTCCGGCACGCGCAGGCGGCATCGGACTGGACATACGCGGCGCGCGTGCTTGCCGACAGCTACATCAGCCTGATCCTCGACGGACGGCTCGGAACGGTCGGCGAGCTGCTGACGACCTTTCCCGCGGAAGCGGCGGCCGAGGACGCCGAGCTTGCAATCGTGCTCGCCGCGGCGCGCATGTTCGCGGGACGACCCGACGAGACCGAGGCGTACATAGAGGTGGCCGAGCGGCTCGCCGATACCGTTCCCAGGGCCCGGCGCCGGCGCTTTGACCTGCGAGTAGCCAGCACGAAACTTTGGCTCGCGCGCCGCGGCGTCGACCTCGCTACTGCGCTCGAGGCAAAGCGCGAGGTGGAGGCGGCGCTGGCGGCCGAGTCGGCGAGCGACATCGCTCGCGCCGCCGACCACCGCGCCGCGGCCATGATGAACATCGGCATTGCGGAGCTCTGGTCGCTACGGACCAGCGAAGCGCGCCGCCACCTCGAGGAGGCGCTGTCATTGGCGCAGCAGGCCGAGCGCCCTTACCTGGAGATCAGCTGCCTCGCCCATCTCGGAATCGCTGGGCCGGACGCGGGAGGATCCGTCCTCGGCGGGGTCCACGATGCCGAGCAGGCGATCGCGCGGGCAGAAGCGCTCGGATGGGGCGAGGAGGCGATCATCACCCCGGCGCTTGCGATCAGCGGGGTCGCGCTCATGTGGCTGGGCCGGTTCAACGAGGCCGAGCGGCGCCTGGATCGTGCCGACCGTGCGCTGCGGCCCGGGGAGGACCCGATGACCACGCTCGTCGTCCGCTGGGCGACGGGGCTGCTGCGGCTGATCCAGGGTCGGCTCGAGGAGGCCCTGGCGGGACTAGCCGAGGCGCAGCGGCTCCGCTCGCTGATGGGCAAGGAGGTGCGCACGATTGAGCCGCGAGGCGTCATGCTCCAGACCCAGGTGCGCATGGGTAAGGTCGCCGAGGCGAACGCCGCCCTCGCGGAGCTGGACGAAGACGAGCGTGACCGCGCGCTGATCCGAATCGCCGCCGCCGAGATCCACCTTGCGCAGGACGATCCCGAAGCGGCACTCGAAGTGCTGGCCCCCGTGATCGAAGGGTCCAGACGGGCGGCTCACTCGACGACGTCACTAATCGACGCGCTGCTATTCGTCGCGCTCGCCAGGGCCAGGCTTGGCGATGCGCGGGCGACCGAGGAGGCGATCGAGCGAGCGCTCGATGTCGCGGAGCGCGAGGGGATTATCGTCCCCTTTGCCGTTGCGCCGGTCGGCGAGCTGCTGGAGCGTCATCCCCGGCACCGGACGGCCCATGGCGCGCTGCACTCGGAGATCCTCGACGCGCTCAGCGGTACACCGCCGAAGGCGTCCGGCGGCGTGCGGCCCGCTTTTGAGGATCTGAGCGGGGCCGAGCTGCGAGTGGTCAGATTCCTGCCCAGCAACCTGAAGGCGCCGGAAATCGCGGCCGAGCTCGTGGTCTCGCCGAATACGGTGCGGACGCACCTGCGCCACATCTACAGCAAGCTCGACGCGCACAGCCGCGCTGAGGCGGTTGAGCGCGCCCGCGAGCTCGGCCTGCTCGCGCCCTCGCGGATCGCCTAGATCGCCGGCTTCGCGGTCGACCACCTGAGCTCGAGCTCGAGCGCGACGCGGTCGCCGTTTGCCGAGCCGTTGCGCTTCAGCACGACCTCGTCGGCGATTGGGACTTGACGGTCGCCGTTCAACCTCAGCTCGCCGCCGGTCATCAGCGCGTACGCGACATCGGTGAGGCGCTCCGCGGCCTGCTGGCGCGATAGCCGCTCGCCGTTCTCCTGCTTCGACTCGTTCAAGGGCGCACAGTGTCTCCCCGACGTGGGTGAGCGGTCATCACGCGATTCGAGTGATTCCGGCCGCTCAGGACTGGAGATCGCAGGTGTCGCCGGCCGGTCCGGCGATCGCACGGGGTCCGGAGGAGTGGTCTGACATGGCTCAGCCGATCACCTCCTTCAGGCCCTCTGCGACGATGAGTCGCGCGGCGGCCTCGACCAGTGCGAGGTGCGAGAAGGCCTGCGGGAAGTTCCCGAGCTGTCTGCCGGTCTCGGCGTCGAACTCCTCCGCATACAGCCCCAGCGGGGATGCGGCCTTCACGAGGCGCTCCATCAGATGTCTTGCCCGTTGCGGCTCGCCGATTATCGCCAGGGCCGATACCAGCCAGAAGGAGCAGATGAGAAAGCTCCCCTCCTTGCCGGACAGTCCGTCGTCGGTCTGTTCAGTGCGGTAGCGCAGCACGTAGCCCTGTTCGCTCAGCTCGTCTTCGACGGCTAGCACGGTGGCACGCAGTCGTGCGTCGTCGGGCGGCAGGAACCCGAAGATCCCTGCGAGCAGCGTGGAGGCGTCGAGCGCGTCGGTGTCGTAGTGCTGGCGCAGCACCCCGCGACTGTCGACCCCTTGGTCCAGGATGTCCGACTTGATCTCGGCGGCACTCTCTGCCCAGCTGGCCGAGAGCGCAGCTTCTCCGCGGATGGTCGCGAGACGCGCTGCGCGGTCGAGCGCGACCCAGCACATCAGCTTCGATGAGACGTACTGCTGCGGCTCGCCGCGCGCCTCCCAGATTCCCTGGTCCGGTTGACGCCACACCGCTGCGGCGCACTCGGCCTGTGCCTGCACGAGCGGCCACAGGCGGCGCGGAATGCGCTGGCTCCGGCGGCTGTGGAGCAAGACGGAGTCGAGGGCGGCACCGAAGACGTCGTTCTGCCGCTGGTCGAAGGCTCCGTTGCCGATGCGGACGGGGTGTGCGCCGTCGTAGCCGGATAGGTCCTCGCGCACCGATTCGGTCAGATCGCGGCGACCGTCGATCCCGTACATGATCTGGAGACCGCCGTCGTCGTCGCGGTCGAGGTCGGCCATGAACTGCATGAACTCGTCGGCCTCCCAATCCAGGAGCAGGTAGTGCAGCGCACGCAGGAGGAAGGTCGAGTCGCGGATCCAGCTGTAGCGGTAGTCCCAGTTCCGCTCGCCGCCAGGTGTCTCGGGCAGCGAAGTGGTGAGCGCCGCGACCGTCGCCCCCGTCGGCATGTACGTGAGGCCCTTGATCGTCAGCGCCGACCGCTGGATCATCGGCCCAAGCTCGTGGTCGGGGATCGCCGCACGGGTGAGCCAGTCGCGCCAGAACCGCGTCGTCGCCGCGAGCTGATCGGCGGCCTCGTCGGCGGTGGTGGGGACCAGCGCTTCGTCGCTCCATGCCAGTGCGCAATAGACGGTCTCGCCGGCGCGCAGCACGTGGCGGGCCCGAGCCCGGCCGGCCTCGATGCCCACGAGCATGTCGGTCTGCAGCCGGAGTGCCTGGTTGCCGCCGGTCGCATCCGCTCGATGCCTATCCGACCCAAGCGTCCACTCGCTGGGAACGCGCCCGTAGTCGAACGCGGGCTCGCACACCAGATCGATCTCGACGCTGCCGTCGATGCATTGGGCGGTCCGGACGAGCGCGTGGTCGGCATCCTCGTCGGACGGCGGTCGGGTGTGGGGTGTCACCGTGTCCTCCCCGCGCCGCGGTCCCATCGTCAACGCGTCGCGCACGACCACCCAACCCGTCGGCGTCTTCCACGACGTCACCAACGTGTTGGTCCCCGGCTCGTAGATCCTGTCACTGGGGACGTTGGTCCCGAATGGGCCGAACCTGAAGCCGCCCGCGCCGCGGTCGAGCAGGGCACCGAACACGCTCGGCGAGTCGAACCGCGGGACGCACAGCCAGTCGACCGTGCCGTCCGGGGCTACGAGCGCGCCCGTGTGGCAGTTCGACAGGAACCCGTAGTTGGCGATCGGGGTGAACGGGGAAGGCGCTGCCGCGGTATCCGGCACCAAAGCGTCCGCGTGGGGCTTGTCCGTCGTCGTGCTCACCCCGCGTAACCCCTCTCCGCGATGCGATCAGTAAGCCACCCGACCAGCGGTGTGGGCGAGTCGTACGTCGTCGCGTGCGTGAGCCGCGCGACGGCCAGCGGTGCCGTGTTTGTCGCCGTATCCATGCCC
>CAWGWC010000020.1:0-36222 GCA_963826165.1 uncultured Thermoleophilaceae bacterium
TGACCGGCACTGGCTCGAGACGCTCGTCCGGACGGTCGGGCTCGAGGATCGTCGCGACCACCGGCCCAGCGAGCTCTCCGGAGGTCAGGCGCAGCGCGTCGCCGTCGCCCGAGCGCTGATCACCCATCCCGCGGTCGTGTTCGCGGACGAGCCCACCGGCAACCTCGACTCAAACGCAAGCCACGACGTGCTCGCCCTGTTGCGACGCGCCGTCGACGAGTTCGGCCAGACGATCGTGATGGTCACCCACGACGCGGGCGCGGCCGCAATCGCCGACTCGGTCCTGTTCTTGGCCGATGGCCGCATCGTTAACCGTCTGGAACGTCCCTCACAGGAAGAGATCCTCGACCACCTCAAGGAACTCGCGTGATCGCACTCACCTTGAGAGGACTGGCCGACCGAAAGCTGCGTTCGGCCCTCACCGCGATCGCGGTGCTGCTCGGCGTCGCCATGATCGCCGGCACTTACGTCCTCACCGATCAGATCCGCAGCGGCTTCACACAACTGGAACGCTCGATCTACTCCGGGGTCGATGTCCAGGTTCTGCCTGAGCAGTCGTTCGCGAGCCAGGCCAACGCCGCCACGACCGTGAGGGAAGACCTGGTCGCCGAGGTGGGCAACGTGCCCGGCGTCGCCAAGGCCGAGGGCGAGCTGTGGTCGGCCGGCGGGCTTGTGATCGACGGGGAGTTCAAGCGGGCCGCCGGGGGCGGCGGGACGATCATCAGCACCTCGTCCTCGGAGCCGTTCAACCCCGCCTCGAAGGTCGACGGCCGTATGCCCGGGCGGGCCCGAGAGGTCGCCCTGCTCCGTGACACCGCCGAGAAGCACAACCTGGCTCTCGGGGACCGCGTCGGGATAGTGACTCGGGCCGGCGTCGCACAAGTCACCATCGTCGGCGTCTACGACCTCGGTTCGGCCAATGCCGGCGGCACCGACGTTGTGTCCGCTCCTTTGGCAGAGATCCAGCGCTGGTACGACAGGGCCGGCGAGGTGACGTCGGTCAACGTCGCGGCCGAACACGGAGTTGCCCCCGCCGAGCTCGTCCGGCGCATCCGCGAAGTCCTGCCTCCCGAACTTGAGGTACGCACCGGCGACGCCGCCGCTGACGACACGGCCAACGAGATAAACGACCAGATCGGGGGGTTCCTGACTCCCGCCCTGCTGGCCTTTGCCGGAGCCGCTCTACTAGTAGGCGCGTTCATCATCTTCAACACCTTCACCATCACGGTCGCCGAGCGCACGCGCGAGTTCGCCCTGCTGCGCACGCTCGGGGCCACGCGCGGACAGATCCTCGGCGCCGTCGCGCTCGAGGCGCTGGTGCTCGGCCTGGTCGCCTCAGCGCTGGGTATCGCGCTGGGTCTGCTGTTCGCCATCGGCCTCGCCTCGATGTTCGAGACCGTGGGGCTGGGCCTCCCCACCGGCGGCCTCGAGCTCAGCCCGCGCACCACTCTGATGTCGCTCCTGGTCGGCGTCGGCGTGACCCAGGCCGCGGCGATCGCACCGGCCCGACGGGCGACGCGCGTGCCGCCGATAGCCGCCCTCCAGGGTGCCGGCGCACGCGCAGGTCACAGCCACTGGTGGACGCCGATCATCGCGGCTGCGGTGACCATCCTCGGGATCGCGTTCCTTGCTGCGGGCCTGCTGGCATCGGGACCGGCGGCGAGCCGGCTGTCGATCATGGCCCTCGGCGTCGTCCTGCTCTTTACCGGCGTGGCCCTCAGCGCTCGCTGGTTCGTGCGGCCGCTCGCCGGCGCGGTGGGGTGGCCGCTGGAGAGGCTCTTCGCCGAGCCCGGCCTCCTCGCGCGCGAGAACGCCATGCGCAACCCCGGCCGGACCGCCACGACGGCCGCCGCGCTGATGGTCGGACTCGGACTCGTGGTCTTCGTCGCCGTGTTTGCCAACGGGATCAAGGCATCGTTCGACGCAACCGTGGATCAGGCGGTGAAGGCCGATCTCATCGTGCGCTCGGAGACCATGCAACCGATACCGGCGGGGGCCGCGAGCGCGATCGAGCGCTCGGCTGACGTGGAGGCGAGCTCAGGCGTCCTCGTCGACCAGGTCGAGGTCAATGGCAAGCACTCGAACGCCGTGATCGACACCATGAACGGCGTGCAGCCGGCCAACCTCGCCCAGCTCTACCGAGTCCGCTGGGTCCACGGCGACAACAGCTCGCTCACTCGCCTTCACGGCGACACCGCCATTATCGAAGAGCAGTTCTCCAAGGCGCACGACCTCGGAGTCGGGGACACCTACCGCGTCGAGACAGCCTCAGGAGGCACGGCTGAGATCCGCGTGCTCGGCGTGTACCGCGATCCGCAACTTCTGGGCGGGAGCATCGTCTCGCAGGACCTCTTCACCCGCATCTCGGCCGCGCGCGACCCTTGGATCATCCTCGCCGCCACCCGCGGAGGGGTGACCACTGATGTCGCGGAACGCCGGGTCGAGACTGCACTGGCCGACTTCCCTTCGGCCGCGGTCGATTCGCAGGGCGAGTACAGCGACGCCGTGAGCGATCAGCTCAACCAATTCGTCTATCTCCTCTACGCGCTGCTGGCGATGAGCGTCGTCATCTCCCTGTTCGGCATCGCGAACTCGCTCTTCCTGTCGATTCACGAGCGGACCCGGGAGTTCGGCCTCCTGCGCGCGGTCGGAGCGACTCGCTCCCAGGTCAGGCAGATGGTCCGCTACGAGAGTGTCATCACCGCCGTGATCGGTGGGCTGCTGGGCACGGCGGTGGGCCTCCTGTTCGCGCTGCTGGTGACCGAGTCTCTTGGCGACCTGGGACTGGAGTTCGTTCCGCCACTCGGGCAACTGTTGATCTTCCTGGCACTCGCAGTGGTGGTCGGCGTAGTGGCTGCCGTGGTGCCGGCGCGGCGCGGCGCGCGGCTCGAGGTACTCGCCGCACTGCGGGCCGAGTGAACAGGGGTCCCCGGCGGCCCGGGCCAGAGAACCGGGGTCCACCCTTAGCGTCTTGCTAACCGAAGGACCTTGCAGATAGCGCTCTGCCGGAGAAGAGGAAACCAACTAGTCAGGTCTCTGCGAAACCCAGCCCGGCTCACGCTGCCGGATGCGATGGAACGCGATCGAGAGCAACTGGACGCGTCCCTGACGCAGGCTGCCGGTGCGTCGCACAAACGCGGCGGCCGAGATTCATTCCCCCCTGCATTCCCCCGAGACCCGGACTCCAGTTGTGATGCGGCGTTGCGGGCGTTTCGGTGCGGTCTCGAAAACCGTTGTGCGTCTTACGGCGCACCGAGGGTTCGAATCCCTCCCCCTCCGCTATCAACCTGGCGCGGGATTTCCGCCGATCATGCCAGCACGGGTGAGCGTGCTGCTCGCGTGGGAGAGGAGCACTCTGCTCGCGTGTCGGCGGGGCTCCGGGTGTTCGTCCACATCAGGCGCCGCCGTGTGACCCCGCAGAGACCTTTCTTTCGCGCGAACCAGCAGAGCCGACCGCGTCTTCAGCAGACGGTCGAAGACTCCTTTCACCGCCTGCGGCGTCGCGATGCCGTGGAATTGGCCTGAGCGTCCGCCGCGGGGTCGAACGCCGCTGTCGCCTGGTTATCGCCCGAAACGCGCCGTAGCATGGATAGCATGAAGCGGTTGTGGTTGCTCGGTGTGCTCAGCTTGGTGATCTTTACCGCGCTGCCAGCGTCTGCCTCGGCGCTGCCGCGGTACTGCGGCACGGTGCCCATGCTGGATTTCACACGGGCGGAGGTGGAGGCCAACCGCTACGTGGCCAGCTGTCGTAAGGCACGGCGCATTGCTCGGCACTGGTCGCGTTATCAGCCGGCCGATAACGGAATAAACCCCATGATCAAGTTCTCGTCTCCCTTCACGAATACTGGGTTTCCGGTGTAGCGGAGCGCGCTCCTTCGGGCGAGGCGGCGTGACCGTTTCGTGCCGCCGCGCTGAGACCGGGGCGCGCGTTCGCTGGCTCTGGGGCGACTAACGCAGAACGGGCCATCCCGGCCAGACAGGGGTGACTGGCACTTCACCCGGTACCCCGAGACGCCGAAGTAGCGCCGGCACGAGCCCTCTCGCTGCTCGCGGCACATCCCTCAGCAAGTCACTGCCGACGCTGCTGTGGGAGCTACCCGAACGGCCTCACGGGCTCTTGACCTGCAGCTTCGATCCGAACCTTGTGTCCGACGATCGGGTGGAACACGTACCAATCAAGACCCTGCGGGAGTTCATAGTCCGCGACATCGATCCCGCCGTAGAATGACTGCGACGCTGCGTTTGGTCCGGCGGGTCGTAGCCTAGGAGGCCGTTCAGCCACAACACCTGTAACGGATCACGATGAGAGACAAGGACACCCTCGTTAAATCGCCCAAGGGCCTCCTCTAGGCGGCTCATGCGAAAGCGATCGTTGCCGACGGCCTTGACCAAGTCGCAGATCTCGCCTTGTACGCCGCGCGAGTACAACTCGTCTGTGTAGTAGTCAGAGATGCGACTACGGCCGGCAGCGGCCGGCATCATGTCGGATGCGAGGTGATTGGCGCACACAGCCATCTGCTCGTCGGCGCAGATCTTCGCGACGAGCCCGACCGCACGCCGGATGTCCACATCGCTGAGCATCTTGTCGCCGCGACCCTTCGCCTTTACGACGGCGTTCGACAGCTGGTTACCGATCTGAACCACGTCCCGCGGAATCTGTCGCGTGTGACGCAGCAGATAGTCCTCGAGATGTTCGGTGACTCCTCGTGCGGAGTTGTAGATCTCGTCGCGGCCGAGCCATCCAGACACGTCGTCGGAGTGCAGGTTCATGCGGTGTGATGGCGAGAGACGCCGGATCCTTCTCGTGGAGGAAATACTGGATCGTGGGGTGATCCCACTCGAGCACCCGGATGTGGCGCGCTCCAGCGTCCCTGGTGGCGTGTTCACCGCTCATCAGCGACGACCGGACGAGGTCGCGCACTGACACGACGACGTGAAGCCGATTGCCGAAGCGAGCATCGCGAAACAGCTCGAGCACGGCGTGACACAGGCCCGTCTGACATTGGAGCCAGTAGACGGGCGCATTCCCGAACTGCTCGTCCACCGAGTCCAGATAGAAGCAAACGGGTGGAAGGTCCTGGAGAATCCTGGATAGGTGCTGCTGAAACCTGTTCCAGTCGGGATGGCGCATCTCTTTTGCCAGACGATCTCGATTGGAGGCCGTGACGGCGATCGCTTGCCTCCCCATAGACGCTGTTGACTTCGTCGATCCTTCCGAGGATCGGTCGGTACTCGGTTTCGAGCGCCTCGATGTCTTCCATGCGCACCCGTTGTCTGAGCTCCCGGATCATGGGCTTCAAGGACCCCGACGGCTTCTATGTCGAGGTGATCTGGCACAAAGCACGGCGTGCCGGACTCAGAGACGCTCCCACGGGCGAGCTGGACCACCGTCGAGCTGGGCTGATCCTCGACCGAGCTCCCATACCGGTTCGCTCCTAGGTCGCGCTGTCGCTTTGCGCGAGCAGCAATCGTGCTGGGCTACTTGGCGGGTGCCAGGGTGGCGGCCAACGCGAACGGGTTGCCTTCGGAGTCCCGGCACACCGCCCATCGATCGCCGGGGTGGATGATCGAGCCGCCGAGCTCGCGAACGCGCTCGAGTGTCGTGGCCAGGTCGGCGACGGTGAAGTAGGGCAGGGAGGCGGTGTCGCCGGGGCCCGGTCCACGCTCGTGAACACCGAGGCGCAGGCCGTCGGTGTCGGTCTGCCACCCGGATCCGGCCGCGGCGGGCCGTGGCGCGAGGGTGACTCCGAGGACTCCGTGCCAGAACCCGCGGTCGCACCGTCCTGCAATGACCAATAGTCTGCCCGGCCATTACAGAGATTCTCTTTGGGCTCGATACCGCCGAGCGGGAGCGTGTCACCGCGCTACGGTCGCAGGGGCGCTTCTTCTGGCTCGACGTCTCGCTCAGCGAGACGAGCCGTGATGATCTGTTCAAAGCCCTGGGGATACCTGAGCGTGCCTTTCGGGCTCTGTTCGGCACGGGCGACGCCTACGCGTCACGGACGTTGCACGCCGACGGAGAGTCGGTCGTCTTTCGGCTCCGCTGCCATGTCGAGTCGGAAGTGCCGCCAGACGAGGCCGCCTACCGCCTGCGACCGCTCCAGGTCCAAGTGCTGGTCACGGGCGACTACCTGTTGACGCTTCACAAGGAACGCGTCTCGCTTCCGGCGGTCGTCGCTCCGGATCTGCCGGAGGGGCGGAGCAAGCGATACATCGTCTACTCCCTGGTCGACGCGATGGTCGCGAGCAAATTCGCGGCGCTTGAGGAGTTGGAGTCGATGCTTGACACCCTTGCCGCCGCGTCGACCGACGGCGGCGGCGGACGCCTGCCGAGAGCGGCGGTGCGGGAGGGCGGCGCCAGGCTCGCGTCGATGAGGCGCTGGGCCGGGACCGAGCAAGCCGTCCTCGAGCGCGTCGGCGTGGAGATCGGAGCGCTCCGCGGATTCGACGTGGACGACGAGCCCTACTTCGCACGTCTGGATGAGCAGGTCAACCACCTGCTCGCGTCGATCGACGCGGCCGCGAACGCCATGGGGATGCTGCTGGATCTGCAACTGAACGAGCGGGCCTACGTGGTAAGCGTGCTGGCGACGATCTTCCTACCGCTCACGTTCCTCACCGGGTTCTTTGGCATGAACTTCGGGTGGATGGTCGAGCAGATCGACGGTCAGATCGTCTTCTGGCTGCTCGGCTTTCTGCTTCCCATCGCGGCAGGCGTGGCGTCTTGGCGTCTCTTGGTGCGTCGGTTTCTCATCGACGACGAGCAGCCAAGACGCCACTGAACCCTCGCTCTGGGGCGGAGCCGAGCCGCCACGCCGGTCACCACCTCCGGCACGGCATTCGGGGTAGGGTTGCCGCAGGACGGTCGCGCCGTCAGATCACATGAGATGTGTGACGACCGGTCACCCACCTCCCGCTCATACTGCGGGCATGGATACGGCGACAAACACGGCACCGCTGGCCGTCGCGCGGCTCACGCACGCGACGACGTACGACTCGCCCACACCGCTGGTCGGGTGGCTTACTGATCGCATCGCGGAGAGGGGTTACGCGGGGTGAGCACGACGGCGGACAAGCCCCACGCGGACGCTTTGGTGCCGGATACCGCGGCAGCGCCTTCCCCGTTCACCCCGATCGCCAACTACGGGTTCCTGTCGAACTGCCACACGGGCGCGCTCGTAGCCCCGGACGGCACGGTCGACTGGCTGTGCGTCCCGCGGTTCGACTCGCCGAGCGTGTTCGGTGCCCTGCTCGACCGCGGCGCGGGCGGCTTCAGGTTCGGCCCATTCGGGACCAACGTCCCCAGTGACAGGATCTACGAGCCGGGGACCAACACGTTGGTGACGTCGTGGAAGACGCCGACGGGTTGGGTGGTCGTGCGCGACGCGTTGACGATGGGACCGCGGCGCGGGGAGGACACGGTGACACCCCACACCCGACCGCCGTCCGACGAGGATGCCGACCACGCGCTCGTCCGGACCGCCCAATGCATCGACGGCAGCGTCGAGATCGATCTGGTGTGCGAGCCCGCGTTCGACTACGGGCGCGTTCCCAGCGAGTGGACGCTTGGGTCGGATAGGCATCGAGCGGATGCGACCGGCGGCAACCAGGCACTCCGGCTGCAGACCGACATGCTCGTGGGCATCGAGGCCGGCCGGGCTCGGGCCCGCCACGTGCTGCGCGCCGGCGAGACCGTCTATTGCGCACTGGCATGGAGCGACGAAGCGCTGGTCCCCACCACCGCCGACGAGGCCGCCGATCAGCTCGCGGCGACGACGCGGTTCTGGCGCGACTGGCTCACCCGTGCGGCGATCCCCGACCACGAGCTTGGGCCGATGATCCAGCGGTCGGCGCTGACGATCAAGGGCCTCACGTACATGCCGACGGGGGCGACGGTCGCGGCGCTCACCACTTCGCTGCCCGAGACACCTGGCGGCGAGCGGAACTGGGACTACCGCTACAGCTGGATCCGCGACTCGACCTTCCTCCTGCGTGCGCTGCACTACCTGCTCCTGGATTGGGAGGCCGACGAGTTCATGCAGTTCATGGCCGACCTCGACCGCGACGACGACGGCGGTCTCCAGATCATGTACGGGATCGACGGTCGCCGCGATCTGACCGAATCGGTGCGCGAGGACCTATCCGGCTACGACGGCGCACACCCCGTCCGCATCGGCAACGGAGCCTTCGACCAGCGGCAGAACGACGTCTTCGGTGCCGCCCTCGACTCCGTCTTGCTCCACAGCCGCCGGAGCCAGCGCATTCCGCGCCGCCTGTGGCCGCTCGTGCAGGCACAGGCCGAGTGCGCCGCAGCGGTGTGGCGTCAACCGGACCAGGGAATCTGGGAGGCGCGCGGCGAGCCGCAGCAGTACGTCTCATCGAAGCTGATGTGCTGGGTCGCGCTCGACCGCGCAGCGCGTCTCGCGACCATCCGCGGAGAAGCTGCGCTCTCGGCCAGCTGGGCAGAGAGTGCCGCGGAGATCAAGTCGGACATCCTGGACCAAGGGGTCGACAGTCGCGGGGTGCTGCGCCAGCACTACGACACCGACGCGCTCGACGCCTCCACGCTGCTCGCAGGGATCTTCGGGTTCCTGCCGCCCGACGACGCACGACTGCGTGCCACCGTGCTAGCCGTCGAAGACGAGCTGAGCGAACAGGGCTACGTGCTGCGCTACCGCACTGAACAGACCGACGACGGACTGTCCGGCAAGGAGGGGAGCTTTCTCATCTGCTCCTTCTGGCTGGTATCGGCCCTGGCGATAATCGGCGAGCCGCAACGGGCAAGACATCTGATGGAGCGCCTCGTGAAGGCCGCATCCCCGCTGGGGCTGTATGCGGAGGAGTTCGACGCCGAGACCGGCAGACAGCTCGGGAACTTCCCGCAGGCCTTCTCGCACCTCGCACTGGTCGAGGCCGCCGCGCGACTCATCGTCGCAGAGGGCCTGAAGGAGGTGATCGGCTGAGCCATGTCAGACCACTCCTCCGGACCCCGTGCGATCGCCGGACCGGCCGGCGACACCTGCGATCTCCAGTCCTGAGCGGCCGGAATCACTCGAATCGCGTGATGACCGCTCACCCACGTCGGGGAGACACTGTGCGCCCTTGAACGAGTCGAAGCAGGAGAACGGCGAGCGGCTATCGCGCCAGCAGGCCGCGGAGCGCCTCACCGATGTCGCGTACGCGCTGATGACCGGCGGCGAGCTGAGGTTGAACGGCGACCGTCAAGTCCCAATCGCCGACGAGGTCGTGCTGAAGCGCAACGGCTCGGCAAACGGCGACCGCGTCGCGCTCGAGCTCGAGCTCAGGTGGTCGACCGCGAAGCCGGCGATCTAGGCGATCCGCGAGGGCGCGAGCAGGCCGAGCTCGCGGGCGCGCTCAACCGCCTCAGCGCGGCTGTGCGCGTCGAGCTTGCTGTAGATGTGGCGCAGGTGCGTCCGCACCGTATTCGGCGAGACCACGAGCTCGGCCGCGATTTCCGGCGCCTTCAGGTTGCTGGGCAGGAATCTGACCACTCGCAGCTCGGCCCCGCTCAGATCCTCAAAAGCGGGCCGCACGCCGCCGGACGCCTTCGGCGGTGTACCGCTGAGCGCGTCGAGGATCTCCGAGTGCAGCGCGCCATGGGCCGTCCGGTGCCGGGGATGACGCTCAAGCAGCTCGCCGACCGGCGCAACGGCAAAGGGGACGATAATCCCCTCGCGCTCCGCGACATCGAGCGCTCGCTCGATCGCCTCCTCGGTCGCCCGCGCATCGCCAAGCCTGGCCCTGGCGAGCGCGACGAATAGCAGCGCGTCGATTAGTGACGTCGTCGAGTGAGCCGCCCGTCTGGACCCTTCGATCACGGGGGCCAGCACTTCGAGTGCCGCTTCGGGATCGTCCTGCGCAAGGTGGATCTCGGCGGCGGCGATTCGGATCAGCGCGCGGTCACGCTCGTCTTCGTCCAGCTCCGCGAGGGCGGCGTTCGCCTCGGCGACCTTACCCATGCGCACCTGGGTCTGGAGCATGACGCCTCGCGGCTCAATCGTGCGCACCTCCTTGCCCATCAGCGAGCGGAGCCGCTGCGCCTCGGCTAGTCCCGCCAGGGCCTCCTCGAGCCGACCCTGGATCAGCCGCAGCAGCCCCGTCGCCCAGCGGACGACGAGCGTGGTCATCGGGTCCTCCCCGGGCCGCAGCGCACGGTCGGCACGATCCAGGCGCCGCTCGGCCTCGTTGAACCGGCCCAGCCACATGAGCGCGACCCCGCTGATCGCAAGCGCCGGGGTGATGATCGCCTCCTCGCCCCATCCGAGCGCTTCTGCCCGCGCGATCGCCTGCTCGGCATCGTGGACCCCGCCGAGGACGGATCCTCCCGCGTCCGGCCCAGCGATTCCGAGATGGGCGAGGCAGCTGATCTCCAGGTAAGGGCGCTCGGCCTGCTGCGCCAATGACAGCGCCTCCTCGAGGTGGCGGCGCGCTTCGCTGGTCCGTAGCGACCAGAGCTCCGCAATGCCGATGTTCATCATGGCCGCGGCGCGGTGGTCGGCGGCGCGAGCGATGTCGCTCGCCGACTCGGCCGCCAGCGCCGCCTCCACCTCGCGCTTTGCCTCGAGCGCAGTAGCGAGGTCGACGCCGCGGCGCGCGAGCCAAAGTTTCGTGCTGGCTACTCGCAGGTCAAAGCGCCGGCGCCGGGCCCTGGGAACGGTATCGGCGAGCCGCTCGGCCACCTCTATGTACGCCTCGGTCTCGTCGGGTCGTCCCGCGAACATGCGCGCCGCGGCGAGCACGATTGCAAGCTCGGCGTCCTCGGCCGCCGCTTCCGCGGGAAAGGTCGTGAGCAGCTCGCCGACCGTTCCGAGCCGTCCGTCGAGGATCAGGCTGATGTAGCTGTCGGCAAGCACGCACGCCGCGTATGTCCAGTCCGATGCCGCCTGCGCGTGCCGGACCGCCTCGGCCGGATGCCCGTGCTCGTCATACCAGCGAGCAGCCAAGCCGTGCAGGGCGTCGATGCTGGCGGGGTCGGTGCGGCGCAGCTCGAGCCGCAGGAAGTCGGCGAACAGATGGTGGTAGCGAAACCAGGTGCGGTCGGCGTCGAGCGAGGTGACGAACGCGTTAGCCTCCTCCAGGCCGAGCAGGATGCGCTCTGAGTCCGAGTGGCCGGTCATCGCGTCGGCCAGGCGCCCGGTGACCCGGTCTAGGATCGACGTGCGGAGCAGCAGCTCCCGCACCTCGCCGGGCTGGCGCTCCAGCACCTCCGCCATCAGATATCCCGCGACGCTGCGCTCGCTGCCCGAGAAGTCGCGCACGAACCGCTCCGGGTCCGGGTGCCCGGCAAGTGAAATCGTCGCCAGGCGGAGGCCCGCGGCCCAGCCCTCGGTCCGGTCGTGAAGCAGCGCCATCGCCTCGTCTGAGAGCTCGATCGCGCTCGCCTGCAGCAACTCGGCTACCTCCTGGGCGGAGAAGCGCAGGTCCGCTTCTCGGATCTCGGTCATTTCGCCGGCGAGGCGCAGGCGGTGCATGTTCAGGTGCGGCTCGGAACGGCTCGTCAGCACGATCCGCAGACCGGCGGGCCGCCGTGCGATCAACAGCTCCAGCCACCTCAGCGCCTCGGGCGACTGAAGCTCGTGCAGGTCGTCGATCACCAGCACCAGCGGCTCTTCAACCGAACGTAGGTCCTCCAGCACCTTCTCGATCGCGGCCTCGCCGCGAAACCCCGGCGTCGGTCCGAGCGGCTCGACGGAGGCGCCGATAGCCCCCGCGAGCGCGTTGATCACCGCGAGCCAGAAATGCTGCGCGTCTCGCTCGCGCGGCTCGACCCCGACCCACGCCGCGCGCTCAGAGACCCCGGTGTCCTCCACCCACGAGCGCACCAGGATCGTTTTGCCGCTCCCCGCGGGGGCGCAGACAAGGACCACAGAGTCGTTTCGGCCCCGCGACAGTTGCTCGAACAGCGCCTCGCGACGCACGAGACGCCCGTGACGGGACAGCCCTCGCACCGGGGCGAGCGGGACCCTGCCGCGGTCCCCATTCCGATCCATCGCAGGCCAGTATCTCCGCCGAGGGCCATCGGCGCAACGGTCGGCAGAAATGGGTGCGCGGAGGACCCAGTGACTGGGTCCTCCGCGCCGGTAGGAATTGCCCGTCTAGTCGGCCGGAGCCGCTTACTCGGACAGCTCGTCGGCCTGCATCCGCGCGAGCGCGGCGTCGAGCACGGCGTACTCGGCCTCGACCACGGCCGAATAGGCGAAGTCGATCGCGAACCGCGCCTCTTCCTCGGCCCGGTCTGCGTGGTGCTGGGCCTTATGCACATCGTGCTCCGCTTTGCGGGAGTCGATGTTGGAGCGAATCTTGGCGACCGCCTCGTCCCAGCTTCGCTGGACATCGGACCACCCGGACGAGATCCGGTCACGACCCTCGTCGGCCTTGTCGCGCAGCTCCTGGGACTTTTGCTCACCGACGGCCCGTGCCGCATCACGGTCGGCCTCGATGTCGGACTTGGTCTTATCCCTCGCCGCGGCGACGCGCTTCTCGGCCTCATCCGCGCGAGCCGACAGCTTGCGCAACTCGTCCGAGAGCTTGGTGAGATCTTCCGATACGGCCATTTTGCAGCCTCCTGTCGTTGCTTTCGAAGAGGATCGGTGACGGCTGGGTGAGCGCGCGTCGTCCAATCTTGGTGATCCGGACCGGCGCGGATGCACCGCTTGCAGCTCGGCCGGGCCGGCCAATGCGCGCGGACTTCCGGGCGTCGCCACGAGCGCCATCATCGCCCCGGTGGCGGTGGCGGTGGCGGTGGCCGTGGCGTGGTGACGGGCCGCGGGAGGCGCTGTGGCCGGCGCTCAGTCCGTCGCCATCGACACGTCAATAGTTCGCGCGATGTGCGAGAGCGGCGGCAGCGTTGCTGCCAGACCCCTGCCATTCGTCCATAGCGGTCGCCTGTGGCCCCGATGGTGGTGTGATTGTTTTGCGTCGATAGCGATTAGCGGCGTCATGCGGGCACGGCCTTATCGCAACGGTCGTCTCAAAGCCCCGCGGTGTATGTCTATCCTCCGCGGCGCGCGGGTGTCCGTTCGGCATCCGCCCATAAGGGGAGAGGTCCGCGGTGAAGCTTGTCGAGGGAATCCACCACGTCACGTTCCTGACGGAGGACATCGACCGGCTCGTGTCGTTCTACCAGCGCGTGTTCAAAGCCGCGAAGACGCTCGACATGAGCGAGGAAGGCGTGCGCCACGTCTTCTTGGACGTGGGCTCCACGACCGTCCTGCATCCGTTTCAGATCCTCGCGGGGCCGCCCCTGCCGCCTGCGCCCGGGACGATGTTCCAGCGCGGACGCCTTGACCACTTCGCGTTCCTGGCCCCTTCGAAAGACGCCTTTTGCGAGTTGCGCCGTCGCATCGAGGCTGAAGGTGCGGCAGACGGAGACGTCCGCGATATGAAGGCGATGTGGATCATGGGTTTCTTCGACCCCGATCGGTTCTACGTCGAGGTAATGTGGCGCAAGCCCGATGTGCCGGACTCCGACGTGCTCCCTCGGAGCGACTGGACGACAGTCGAGACAGGCTGATCCAAAGCGCGACCAGCTGCAAGACGGCCACGGCCGGCGGAGGGGCCGGCGGCGGCGCGCGACTCCTTTCGGCGCAAAGCAGTCACGCCGCCACTGAAGGTCCAGGTGCCTGCCTCGGACGAGAAGCAGTCGTGTGACCTGACGCTGAGCTGACTTCTGCTTCCTGCGGCGACCGCTACCGGCGCGTGCGGCGCGTCAGTTCGCAGAGTGCTGCAGAGGTGAGAGCAACACTGTCGCGCTCCGCTGCCGATGGGTCGCACAACGCGGCGGCCGCGAGATTCATTCCCCCCTGCATTCCCCCGGGATGCAGACTCCAGTTGTGATGCGGCCTTGCGGCCGTTTCGGTGCGGTCTCGAAAACCGTTGTGCGTCTTACGGCGCACCGAGGGTTCGAATCCCTCTCCCTCCGTTTATCAACCTGGCGCGGGATTTTGCGCCGCTCATGGTGGCTCGTCCGCGAACTGGCCGTCCGCACAGGCGCCGCCGTCGCGTTCGTCGAATACGACCGCTCGCCGGAGGCCCACTACCCCGTCGCGATCGAACAGGGGCCAGGTTCTGGGACGCCTACCAGCCCGACCTCGAGCGGCGCTCGGAGCCGTTCGCTTCACCGCTGCGGACGTCCGACGAGCAGCTCGAAGGGCTGCCGGCGGCGTTCGTGATCGCCGACGAGGCCCGAGGGCATCCAGGAATATGTCGACCAGCTCGACCGCGAGAGGCGTCAGCGGCTCTGGCAGGCCTTCGCGACCCCGCGTTGATCCCTGCCGTGGTTTCAGCTGCGTTCACCGGAGCTGGCCGACGACTTGAGCGTCCGATGGCGGAGGATCGCGACATCGTCCGCGGGCCCCCCAGGTGGCTAGCCCGCCGTGGCGTCGACCGGGCGACCGACAGCGGCCGCCGCGGCCTTGATCACGTCAGCGACGACGTCGGGCCGGGAGATCATGATCACGTGCGAGCCCTCGATCTCGGTGATGGTGGCACCGGCGCGCTTGGCCATCGACCGGACCACGTCCGTGCCGGCCGCCTTGTCGGGAGACGCGAGCACCGTCCAGGACGGCAGCGATTTCCAGGCGGGCGGCCCGGACGGCTCGGTGAAGGCCAGCTCGGAGACCGGCCGCTGCGTCGCGGCCATCACGGCGGCCTGCTGCGCCGGCAGGTCAGCGGCGAAGACGTCGTGGAGCTTCGCGGGATCGATCGCGAACTCGGTGGCGGTTCCCGCGCCGTCGGGAGTCGGGTAATGCAGCGCGACCTGCGCCGTCCCCAGGGCGCTGTCGCGTGAGCCGGCGGTCACCTCGCCCAGGCGCTCGCCCTCGTCGGGGGCGAACGCGGCGACGAAGACGAGCCCGACAACGTTGACGAGCCCGGTCGCCGCGTTGGAGATCACCGCGCCGCCGTAGGAGTGGCCGACGGCGAGGACCGGTCCGGGGACCTGCTTCATGAAGCTGGCGACGTAGGCGGAGTCGTGGGAGATGCCGCGCAAGGGATTCGGGGCCGCGGTCACCTGGATACCGGCCGCCTGGAGGCGCTCGATGACGCCGTCCCAGCTCGACGAGTCGGCGAAGGCGCCGTGGACGAGGACGACGGTGAGCGGGGCGTTCGAGGGTGCCTCTGACATTAGAACTCCTTACTGGGTGAGACGTCGATGACCGCCTGGGCGAACGCCTCAGGCGCCTCCTGCGGCAGGTTGTGGCCGATGCCGCCGGTGATTGTCCGGTGCGAGTGCGGGCCCGAGAACTTTCGCGCGTAGGAGCTGGGGTCCGGATGGGGCGCGCCGTTGGCGTCGCCTTCGAGGGTGATCGTGGGCACGTTGATGACGGGCGCCTCGGCCAGGCGGTGCTCCAGCGTGTCGTACTGCGGCTCGCCGTCGCCCAGGCCGATCCGCCAGCGGTAGTTGTGGATCACGATCGCCACGTGATCTGGGTTGTCGAGAGAGGTGGCGCTGCGTTCGAACGTGGCGTCGTCGAAGTGCCACTGCGGCGATGCCGTCCGCCAGATAAGCCTCGCGAACTCGCGCCGGTAACGCTCGTACCCGGCCCGGCCGCGCTCGGTGGAGAAGTAGTACTGGTACCACCACTGCCGCTCGGCCTCCGGCGCTAACGGCAGCTCGCCGGCCTGCTGGCTTCCGATCAGATACCCGCTCACCGAGACGAGCCCGGCGCACCGCTCCGGCCAGAGCGCCGCGACGATGCCGGCCGTCCGGGCTCCCCAGTCGGCGCCGGCGACGACTACCTTCTCGATCCCGAGGGCGTCCATCAAAGCGACGGTGTCGACCGCCAGGACCGACTGCTGCCCGTTGCGGAACGTCTCGTCGGAGAGAAAGCGCGTCGTGCCATAGCCGCGCAGGTAAGGGACGATCACTCGGTAGTCCGCCGCCGCCAGCAGCGGCGAGACCTTGGCGAAGGTGTGTATGTCGTACGGCCAGCCGTGCAGCAGAAGGACCGCAGGACCGTCGGGAGGACCGACGTCGACGTAGCCGACGTCGAGGAGTCCGGCCGCGATCTGCTTGAGGGGGCCGGGCGCGCGGCGCAGTGGGTCTCGCTCTGTTGCTGACACGCGACTACCTGCCGTTACGCCGGTGATGTCGTGCGGGCGGGAGCGAAGAAGTCGACGAGCAGCCGGTTAACGCGCTCGGACTCGTCGTGGTGGACCCAGTGCGAGGCGTCGCCCAGGCGCTCGACGCGGTCGACGTTGGGCACGTCCTCGTGGTGGGGCTCGGCGAGATCCGGGCCGAGGTATCGATCCTGCTGGCCCCAGATGATCAGGGTGGGCGCGGCGATCGGGTGAAGCTCCGTCTTGGTGCCCTTCGGCGGTCGCACGGCGGCGCGGTAGTAGTTGATCATCGCGGCCGGGGCGCCTGGCTGCGACCACGCCTCGATATAGCGATCGGTCTCCTGCTTTGTGTACGGTGGCTGGGCGTCGCGCAGGAAGTGCTGGAAGAACTCCCAATCCTTCGCGCGCACGTGGTGCTCGGGCAGGTCTGGGAGCGCGAAGTAGAAGAAGTACCACGACCGCGCGAGCTGACTGGGGTGGCGTAGTCCCTCGTCGAGCTTGCGCGGATGGGCCGCGTTGAGGATAACCAGGCGCTCCACGGCCTCGGGGTGGTTCATCGCCGCAGTCCAGGCGGCGGTTCCGCCCCAGTCGTGACCGACCACCAGCGCGGACTCGGCGCCGCGTTCGCGGATGAGATCGCGCACGTCGGCGGCCAGCTTGCCGGCGGTGTAAGCCGCGACGCCGTCGGGCTTCGACGACAGGTTGTAGCCGCGCAGGTCGGGCGCGACCACGCGGAAACCGGCCGCCGCGAGCGGCGCGATCTGCAGTCGCCAGCCGTACCAGAACTCCGGGAAGCCGTGCAGGAGAACGACCAGCGGCCCATCGCCGGCCTCGACGTAATGCATCCTCAGGTCCCCGACCTCGGCATAGCCCTCCCGAAGTTCCGTCCGGCCGTCCGACACAAGCCTGCTCAACGCATCGGCCGAGCTCATGAGAATCTCCTCCCGAGAGTGTCCGTGGTACGCACGGAGCTTGGTGCTGTCGCTCCAGCGTCGCGCCCGGGGGTTGCCCTGGTCTGCTCCCTGGTGTGTCCACGTCGGCTCAGGTCGTGAGGCTCTCGACCACCGGCGTCGGGTCGCGACGCGGATGCAGGATGAGCCCGAGTCGCCCAGTCGGCGTGTAGTCATCGCATGCCCACTCCGCCATTGCCTAGAGGACTAGCCAGGCGATAAGTGCTCCGGTGCAGAAAAGCTCGGCGACGATGAAAACGGCGAGAGGGAAGCGGCCGGTCGGATCGCGGTGACCTTCATAGGACGGGCCTTCGGTCGTCATCTCGGTCTCCTCCAGCGTTTGGCTTGGTGGCGACAAGCCTGCTGATCTCGTCTGCCCGTCGCGCCCGTGGAGGTCCCTGGTCTGTTCCCTGGCTTGACGCCGGACTCCGCAGCGAAGAGCATCGAGTCCTGACGCTTGGAGAGATGATGCAGCCCGGGCTGCGCGGACGGCAACGAGAGTGCGATCTCCTCGACGATCTGCTCGCGAGCGTGCGAACGGGGGAGAGCCGGGTTCTCGTTCTTCGCGGCGAGGCTGGGATCGGCAAGACAGCGCTGCTGGACCATCTCGCCGGCAGTGCGTCGGGATTCCGCGTCGCGCGGGCTGCGGGTGTCGAGTCCGAAATGGAGCTCGCCCACGCGGGCCTGCACCAGCTCTGCGCGCCCTTCGCGGATCGGATCGACAGCCTGCCGGCCCCTCAACGCGACGCGCTCCGCACCGCGTTCGGACAGCGCGGTGGCGACGCGCCGAACCGGTTCCTCGTCGGCGTGGCCGTTCTCGGTCTGCTCTCTGATGTGGCGGACGAGACGCCACTCGCGTGGATCGTGGACGACGCTCACTGGCTTGACGAGGCCTCGACGCAGACGCTTGCGTTCGTAGCGCGCCGCCTCGGAGCGGAGTCGGTCGCCATGGTGGTCGCGATGCGAGATCACGCCGGCAAGGGCGCCTTCGTTGGGCTCGACGAGCTCGTCGTCCGCGGGCTCGGGGAGCGCGACGCGCGTGCCCTTCTCGAGACCGTTCTGACGGGCCCGCTCGACGACCGCGTCCGTGACCGTCTCGTTGCCGAGACATCTGGCAATCCGCTGGCGCTGCTCGAGTTGCCGCGCGGGCTGACGCCCGCAGAGATGGCTGGCGGCTTTGGCCTCCCTCACGCGTCGTCCCTCGCCAGCCGCATCGAGCAGAGCTTCCGCCGCCGGCTCGGGCCACTCCCGATCTCCACGCGGACGCTGTTGCTCGTCGCTTCAGCGGAGCCGGCCGGCGACCCGGTATCGATATGGCGCGCGGCGGGCGCCCTCGGCGTGGAGCCAGCGGCGCGGGAGGCAGCGGGGGACCTGATCGAGTTCGGCGCACAGGTGCGTTTCCGGCATCCGCTCGTCCGATCGGCCGTGTACCAGGCGGCATCGCCGGAGGAGCGCGAGCGCACACACCGCGCGCTGGCCGACGCGACGGATCCCCAAGTCGATCCCGACCGGCGCGCCTGGCACCGCGCGCACGGGACCCCGGCGTCCGACGAAGACGTCGCCGCCGAGCTCGAGCACTCGGCCGGCCGTGCTCAGGGCCGCGGCGGCATGGCGGCGGCCGCGGCGTTTCTCGAGCGCGCGGCGGAGTTGACGCCCGAGCCTGCGCGCCGCGCCCGACGGGCGCTCGCAGCGGCTCAGAGCAAGCTGCGCGCCGGCGCGCCTGATGCAGCGCTGCAGCTCCTCGCCTTTGCCGAGGCCGGACCGCTCGATGAGCTCGATCAGGCGCGGGCGGAGCTGCTTCGCGCCCAGGTTACGTTCGCGGTCACCCGGGGCGGCGACGCGCCGCAGCTGCTGCTCGACGCCGCCAAGCGGCTGGAGCCGCTGGACGGCGCGCTCGCGCGGGAGACGTACCTGGATGCGTTCGCGGCAGCGCTGTTCGCCGACCGGCTCACGCGCGGCAGCGGCGTCCACGAGATCGCCGAGGCGGTGCTGGCCGCAGACTGGGGCGAGTCGTCGCGGCGCCCGCCGCGCGCTTGCGACCTCCTGCTCGAGGGGATCGCAGTGGTCACGATCGACGGCTACGCGACCGGTGCCCCGACGCTCAAGCGCGCGCTCCGTGGGTTCCGTGACGAGCCTATGTCGGACGAGGAGGCGTTGCGCTGGCTGTGGCTCGCATGCCGCGCCGCCCGGGCGCTCGGCGACGAGGCGTGCTGGGACGAGCTCACCGAGCGTCAGGTGCGGCTCGCACGTGAGGCCGGTGAGCTGTCGCTACTGCCGATCGCACTGGCGGAGCGCTTCAGCGTGCAGCTCTTCCTCGGGGACCTCGTCGCGGCGGAGGCGTTGGTCATGGAGACCGAGGCCGTAACGGAGGCGACCGGCAGCCACCTGGCGCCGCAGGGCGCGATCCTGGCCGCCTTCCGCGGCGAGGAAGCGGAGGCCACTGCGCTGATCGACGCCGGGCGGCGCGAGGTGGTGCATCGCGGCGAGGGGCTCTGGCTTGTCGCTACCGAGTGGGCGAGCGCGGTGCTCTTCAATGGCCTTGGCCGCTACGAGGAGGCGCTGGCCGCCGCCGAGCAGGCCGTCGGCCACCCGCACGAGCTGGGTGTATCGACGTGGGTGCCGACCGAGTTCATCGAGGCGGCCGCACGCAGCGGCCAGCCCGAGCGCGCGGCCGGCCCGCTGCAACGGCTCCAGGAGATCAGCACTGCCGCCGGCACCAATTGGGCGCTCGGCGTCGAGGCGCGCTCGCGCGCGTTGCTCAGCGAGGGCGATACTGCCGAGAGCCTCTACCGCGAGGCGATCGCGCGGCTGAGTCGCACGCGGGTTCGTCCCGCGCTTGCGCGTGCGCACCTGCTCTACGGTGAGTGGTTGCGACGCGAACGCCGGCGCGTGGACGCGCGCGAGCAGCTGCGGATTGCGCACAGCATGTATGCGGAGATCGGCATGACCGGGTTCGCCGAACGCGCCCGCCGTGAGCGGATGGCCACCGGCGAGACTGTGCGCAAGCGCAGCCCCGAGACGCGCGACAGCCTGACTGCGCAGGAGGGGCAGATCGCAAGGCTCGCCGCGGAGGGCTCCACGAACCCCGAGATCGGCGCACTGCTGTTCATCAGCCCGCGCACGGTCGAATGGCACCTGCGCAAGGTGTTCGTGAAGCTCGGGATCAGTTCGCGCAAAGAGCTACTTACGGTACGGCTCGACCCGCAGACGGCCCCGCCGGCCACGGACACGCACATCGGAACGGCGCCCGGCGCCTAGCGTCGGGCATCAGGCAGCATGTACGAGCAGGTGCACGACCCGGTCGGCGGCTCGCTCGGGCTGAGCAGCCTCTTCGCTGTTCTGCCGCTAGTGACGCTGTTCGTGCTGTTGGCCGGGCTGCGGCTGCGGGCCTACCGCGCCACCCTGATCGCGCTGGGCGTTGCAGTGACGGTCGCGATCGCCGTGTACGGGATGCCCGCGGGGCAGGCGTTCAGCAGCGCCGCCGCAGGTGCGGCGTTCGGGATCTTCCCGATCGTCTGGATCGTGGTGAACGCGGTCTGGATCTACACGATGACGGTCGCCACCGGCCACTTCCAGACGCTGCGCCGCGGGGTCGGGGCGGTCTCCGGCGACCAACGCATCCAGGCCCTGCTGATCGGGTTCTCGTTCGGCGCCCTGCTGGAGGCGCTCGCGGGCTTCGGCGCACCCGTTGCCATCACGGTGGGGATGCTCATCGCGCTCGGCTTCGAGCCGCTGAAGGCGGCCGGCGTCGCTCTGATCGGCAATACGGCGCCCGCGGCGTTCGGGGCCATCGCCACGCCGATCATCACGCTCTCGGGCGTGACCGGGATCAGCGAGCGTGACCTGGGCGCGATGGCCGGGCGCCAGCTTCCGTTCCTCGCGCTGCTCGTACCGATGGTGATCGTCTACATAGTCGACGGCCGCCGGGGCCTGCGCGAAACATGGCCTGTCGCGCTGTTGGCCGGTTCCGCGTTCGCAGTAGCGCAATTCGTCACATCGAACTACGTCTCTGTCGAGCTGACCGACGTCGTCGCGTCTCTCGCGTCCATGGGCGCTATCGCCGGCTACTTGCGGTGGCAGCGGCAGAACGCGGTTGGCCAAGGGATCTCTCTCCAGACGATCGAGGCGCTCACGCCTTATCTGATCCTGATCGCGGTCCTCACGCTCGCGCAGGTCGAGCCGGTCAAAAGCTTTCTCGCCGATCGAAGCGAGTCGTTCCATTGGCCCGGTCTAGAGGTGACGAGCGCGGACGGCGCCGAACCGCCCGCGGTGACTTTCACGCTCAACTGGCTCGCGACGCCGGGGACGCAGCTGCTGCTGGCCGGGCTCCTCACGATGCTCCTCCTGCGCATCCGGCCTCGTGTGGCACTGCGCGCCTACGAGGAGACGCTCGTCCGCCTACGCGGGGCGATCCTCACGGTCACCACGGTGCTGGCGCTCGCATATGTGATGAACCTTTCCGGTGAGGCAGTGACGGTCGGGCTATGGGCTGCGGGGGCCGGCGGCGTGTTCGCGCTGATCTCTCCGTTGATCGGCTGGCTCGGCGTCGCGATCACCGGCTCGGTCACGGCGTCGAACTCGCTGTTGGGCGAGCTCCAGGTGGCGGCAGCGCGCGACGCCGGACTATCCCCCACACTGGTTGCCGCGGGAAACAGCACGGGCGGCGTCCTGGCCAAGATGCTCTCGCCGCAGCACCTGGCGATCGCCGCCGCCGCCGCCGGCTTGGCCCGCGGCGAGGGTGACCTAATGCGCTCGGTACTCAAGTGGAGCATCGCGCTCGTTGCGCTCATGTGCGTGATCGTCTACCTACAGTCGACCGCGGTGCTGAGCTGGATGGTGCCGTGAGCGGCACGGGGTCGGTCAGGGGAACACGTCGGCGACCACGCAGACGACGAGTACGACGAGTGCTGCGGCGATCAGCAGCCAGGCAACTCAGCCTCGTCGCCGGCGTGGGCGACCTTGACGAGATCGGTGGTCACTCGCGCTCGCCGCCGAACAAGTTGAGGAAGAGTAGGAAGACGTTGAAGATGTCGAGGAAGATGCTGGCGGCGATCACAACGGCGCCGTCGTCGCTTGCCCGTCGCAGCCGGTTGAAGTCGTAGATCGTGAACCCGCCGAAGATCGTGAGTCCTGCGACCGCGTAGATGATGTTGCTGTTGGGGATCGAGACGAAGATCGCGACGATGCCGAAAGCGATCAGGGCCAGCAGCGCCCAGAACAGCGCGCGGCTCCACGACGAGAGGTCTCTTCGCGTGGCGTAGCCATAGGCCCCGAGCGCGGCGACGAAGGCCGCGGTCGCTCCGGCCGCCTGCCACAGCGCGGACGGGTCGGCGCCGGCATAGTCGGCGATGACGGGGGCGACGGCGAGGCCGAGCATGAGGCCCATGCCGAACAGGAGTCCGATCGCGAGTTGCTCGTGGCCGCGTGCGGCGGCGATGTTGAGTCCGATGACGCATGCGAACGCCCCAATGAAGAACAGGAGGCCTACGCCACCGCTCAGATCCCGGCCGAGGTAGGCCCCGAGCGCGCTGAAGCCGACCGTCACGGCGACGAACCCCATGACCTGCCCGAGGAGCGCCCGACCGTCGAGCGCGATTGCCTTGCCGCTGCGAACAACGCTGTCGTAGGTGGTTCCGGAGGTGCTCATACCGCGAGCCTGCTCGCCTCGTCCGCGAGTCGCGCCCGTGAACACCCTGGTCTGCTCCCTGGGGCTCGAACCAGGGACTACACGGGCGCGATGCAGGTCCGCCCGCGTCACCCTGAGCTGACCGCAACCATTGGGAGGTAACCATGAGCAGCACCGGCGTAGGCGCCACCAGCTCGACGGACATGCCCGGAATCGGGACCATCGACATGAAGCTCGAGGTAGTGACACTCCCTGTGGCGGATATCGATCGGGCGAAGAGCTTCTATCGGAGTCTCGGATGGCGACTGGACGCCGACCTCGGCTTCGGCGACCAGATCCGAGTGGTTCAGCTCACGCCTCCCCGCTCGGGGTGTTCCGTCGCTTTCGGAAAGGGCCTCACCACGGCGGTGCCTGGATCAAGTCAGGGTTTCGAGCTCGTGGTGGACGACATCGACGCGGCGCGTGAGGACCTCATCCGGCGCGGCGTCGAAGTCAGCGAGCTGTTCCACCGCGACGAGTCCGGGTTCCTTCCGGGCCCGGATCCCGAACGTCGCTCGTACTTCACGTTCGCCTCGTTCAGAGACCCGGATGGCAACGGCTGGCTGCTCCAAGAGGTCACGGCACGGCTCCCGGGCCGGGAAACCGACTGATACGGAGGTCGACATTCGCCCTTCCGACAACGGCCGCGGTTCCGAGGACTGGTTCCGCTCTTGGACGCATGTCAGCGTCGACAGATGCAGCGAGAGCTACTGCCGGGTGACCTTCGACCACCCTCCGATCAACACGGTCACGGCTACGACGGTTGCGGAGCTGTCTGAGCTCGTGGACCTGATCGAGCAGGATCGCGACCTCAGCGTCGTCGTCTTCGACAGCGCCAACCCGGATTTCTACCTTGCCAGTTACGACCTGGAGAACGACCCGGGCCAGACCGTTGCACTGAGCGTCGGGTTCACTGGACTGTCGGCGTGGATCGACCTACTCGTGCGACTGGCGCGGGTCCCTGTGATCAGCATCGCCTCGATCCGTGGACGTGCTCGCGGCGCCGGAAGCGAGTTCGTGCTGGCCTGCGACCTGCGGTTTGCGTCGCGCGAGAACACCCTGCTCGGCCAGATCGAGGTGGGCACAGGCGTGTCCGCCGGGCGCGGTCCGACGGCCCGGCTCACCAGCCTGGTCGGTCGCGGCCGCGCGCTCGAGATCCTCCTCGTCGCCGATGATCTCGACGGACCGCGCGCGGCGCAGTACGGGTACGTCAACCGACTCATAGGCGACGACCGGCTCGACGACGAGGTCGGGGCCATCGCCTCACGACTCGGGTGCCTCGACCGCGATGCGATCGCGCGCACGAAGTCCTGCGTCGATCAGGTGGCGTTGCCCGCCGACAGCGAGCTTGGCCCGCCGGACGGCTGAGCTCAGGTTGGGACGAGCTCGGCCTCCGAGGCGGGAAGCGCTTGTGCCAGCTGTCGACGCGAGCGGATGCCGAGCTTGGAGAACACCTTGTGAAGATGCCACTCCACCGTGCGCGGGCTGAGGAAAAGCCGCGCACCGATCTCCGGGTTCGACAGTCCATCCCGAGCGAGCCGTGCGATCTGCGACTCCTGCGCGGTCAGCTCGTCGCGGGTCTCGACCGTCCGCTTGCGGACCTTGCCGCCGGTCGCAAGCAGCTCACCCCGGGTGCGGTCGGCGAAGCTCTGCATGCCGATTGCGGCGAACAGGTCGTGGGCAGTGCGCAGCTGGGCGCGTGCGTCGGCGCGCCGATTCTCGCGGCGCAGCCACTCGCCGTACAACAGATGGGCGCGGGCGAGCTCGGGCCGGAGCCGAGTGCGGCCAAGCCGTTCGATCGCCTCTCGGTAGAGGGCATCGGCGGAGTCGCCGTCGCTCAGCAGCGCCCGTGACCGCGCTGCGACTCCCGAGGCCCAGTCGCCTGGAGCCACGGCTGTGGCCGCGACGATGCGATCGAGAGCGTGGCGCGCGAGGTCCGCCTCGTCGCACCTGCTTGCGGCTTCCAGCAATTCGCTCGCCGCCCACACCGAAACGAACAGCTCCGGGGTGTCGTCACTCGCTTCCTGCGCGGCGACGATCGCCTCTTGGTACCGGCCAAGACCATTGAGGAGCACCGCCCGGGCCCAGCGCGCGTATTGGACCGCGGTTCCCTGGCCCCCGGCTGTGAACTCCTCGATAGTGGCGTCGATCAGCCCGGTCGCGAGGCTCTCACGCCCCTGGAATCCGGCGAGCACGAGGGCTCCATAGGGCGCGACCCGAGCGCCCGTGGCTTCGGTGACCGCGTCGGCCTCAGCGACCAGCGATGTGGCCATGCGGAACTGTCCGCCCAGCGTGGTGGCCTGCGCCATCACGTTCGTGCTGACCGCCAGCACGGCGAGCGCGCCGGCCTCGCGGGCCAGCTCGACTCCGCGCTTGGCCACCGCCAGGCAAGTCTCGTAATCCCACACCATCACGGCAGCCGCGGTTGCGAGCCACCCCCAGCGAAGGACTTCCTCGATCGAGACGCCTTCGTCCACGAAGCCGGTCGCGGCCCGCTCGAGCACCGGCGCCGCAACGGACCGGCCTTCGGTGAACGCCAGCGAGAACCCGTCCAGCAGTACGTCCGATGGACGCGGCCGGCCGGGCGGCATCCGGGCCGACCGAGCTTCGTGAGACACCTCGCGCAGACCAGCAGGGCCAGCAAGCCCACCGGCGAAGAGCGCGGAGCTCCAAGCGTCGAGGTACGTCTCCCGCGCAAGTCCCGGATCCAGCGAGTCGAGCGCCTTGGCGGCTCGCAGGAGCAGCGCCGGAGCGGCGCTGCCGCGACTTTCGGAGTACGAGGCCTCGGCGCGGAGTAGGTCGAGGCGTGCCTGCTGCAGCTGATCCAGTGGCCCGATCTCGGCTGCGGCCATCATCCCGCGAGCTGCATCGAAGGCGCCCGCCTGCAGACCATGGTCGGCAGCCACCAGCGCGCGCTCAGTCCGCCGTTTCGGGTCGCGGGTCAGTGTGACGGCCTGCTGCAGGAACGCAGCGGCCGCGGCGAGTCCGCCTCGCGCCTGGGCACGGCCTGCCGAGGATTCCAGCTCAGCGGCCACGTCTTCGTCTGGTCCGGATGCCGCCAGCGCGCGATGCCAAGCGCGGCGATCGGCGTCGGCGTCCGGATCGGTCACCTTCGCGAGCGCGGCGTGCACACCCTGCCGGTCGCCCGGTGACGCCGCCTGATAGACGGCCGATCGCACCAGTGGATGACGAAACCGTACCCGCGCTCCGATCTCCAGAAGCTGCGCATCCCGTGCCGGCACCAGCGCGCTCGCCTCGATCTTCAGCGCATCGGCCGCCCGCCAGAGAAGCGTCGCGTCCCCCACCGGATCCGCCGCCGCCAGCAGCATCAGCTGCTGCGACGCCCGGGGCAATTCACCGACCCGCCGCAGGTAGTGATCCTCGATATGACCAGCCAGGTCTCCCGCGGGGAGGAGCTGAAAGCCGCCGGCCAGCTCCGCCGCGCTCACGCCCCGATGCAGCTCGAGCAGAGCGAGTGGATTTCCGCGGGCCTCGGCGATGATCCGGTCGCTGACACGAGCGTCGAGCAGACCCGGCACGGCGCTGGCCAGGAGCGCACGCGCTTCCTCTTCCGCCAGACCTTCGAGCTGCAGCTCGGGCAGGTCCTCGAACTCGGGCCTGTCCGCCGGCTCTCGAACGGTGAACACAACCGCCACCGACTCCGCCAGAAGCCGGCGCGCCACGAAGCCGAGGATTTGATCCGAAGCGTAGTCAAGCCATTGCGCGTCGTCGACCAGGCAGAGCAGTGGCTGCTCCTCCGCCACGGCAGACAGCAGGCTCAGCACGGCGAGGGCCACGAGGAACCGGTCCGGAGTACCACCGGATGACCGGCCCAATGCGACGCTCAACGCATCCTGCTGGGGCTGCGGAAGAGCGTCGAGGCGAGCGAACATCGGCGCGCACAACTGATGCACGCCGGCGAATGGCAACTCCATCTCGGCCTCGACACCCGCGATCTGCACAACACGAAAGCCGGACGCCTTCCGGGCAGCGTCCCGCAACAGCGCCGTCTTGCCTATGCCAGCCTCGCCACGGACGACGAGAACGGCACTTTGACCCTGGCGTACGTTCGCCAACAGCTGGTCGAGCACTTCGCCCTCGCTAGTCCGGCCCAGGAAGCCTGGAGCACGGTGTGCGGCCATCTGGCAAGCAGCCTAAGGGACGACCAGGGCAGCCGACCAGGGACTTCACGGGTGCGAGATGTCGGTGAAGCAATCAGGTTTCTGACCAACCTGAGCCGGAGGAGAAGGAATGTCGATTCAGACCACCACCGAGATCCGCCCGTTCGAGATCGACGTCGCGGACGACGAGCTCACTGACCTACGCAGCCGTGTCAAGGCGACGAAGTGGCCCGACCGGGAAACGGATGCCTCCCAGGGCGTGCAGCTCGAGACGATCCAGGCCCTCGCGAGCTACTGGGTGAGCGACTACGACTGGCGCAAGTTTGAGGAGCGCTTTGCGGCCCTGCCGCACTTCGTCACCGAGATCGGAGGGGTGGACATCCACTTCATCCACGTTCGCTCAGAGGATGAGGACGCACTGCCGCTGATCGTCACCCACGGGTGGCCGGGCTCGACCATCGAGCAGCTGAAGCTCATCGACCCGCTCACCAATCCCACGGAGCACGGCGCACGCCCCGTCGACGCCTTCCACCTGGTGATCCCGTCATTGCCGGGCCACGGGTTCTCGGGGAAGCCGACCGAGACCGGCTGGGATCCCATTCGCATCGCGCGGGCATGGGTCGTCCTGATGAAGCGCCTGGGATATACGGAGTTCGTCGCCCAGGGCGGCGACTGGGGCAACGCCGTCACGGAGCAGATGGCTCTGCTGAAGCCCGAGGGGTTGCTGGGCATTCACACCAACATGCCGGCGACCGTTCCGCCCGACGTGTCGAAGGCGCTCGCCTCCGGCGGTCCGAAGCCGGACGGCCTGTCGTCCGATGAGGACCGGGCGTTCGAGATCCTGAAGCACTTCTTCGCGACCGGCGTGGGCTACTCAACCGAGATGGCCAACCGCCCGCAGACGCTCTACGGCATCGCGGACTCGCCGGTCGGACTGGCGGCCTGGATGCTCGACCACGACGAGCGCAGCTACCACCTCATCGCGCGCGCCTTTACCGGGCAACCGGGTGGCCTGTCGCGGGACGACATCCTCGACAACGTCACCCACTACTGGCTCACCAACTCGGGGGTCTCGTCGGCTCGCCTCTATTGGGAGAGCCACCTGGCTTTCTTCGACATCAAGGGCGTCGAACTCCCGGTCGGCGTGACCGTCTTCCCGGACGAGCTCTACCCGGCTCCCCGGAGCTGGGCGGAGACGGCGTATCCCAAGCTGATCCACTTCAACGAGGTCGACGAAGGCGGCCACTTCGCCGCCTGGGAGCAGCCGCAGATCCTCTCCGAAGAGATGCGGGCGACCTTCAGGTCACTGCGCTAGCCATGGAGCGCTCGGTCGCAGCGGACCTCCCGATCGCCGGCCACTTCCCCGAGTTGGACGGCGCGACCACGTGGCTCAACTCGGAGCCCCTGACGCCGACCGGGCTCCGGGGGAAGGTCGTCGTCGTCCAGTTCTGCACCTTCTCCTGCGTCAACTGGCTGCGCACCGTCCCCCATGTCCGGGCCTGGGCCGAGAGGTACCGGGACGACGGGCTGGTGGTGATCGGCGCACACTCCCCGGAGTTCTCGTTCGAGCATGACGTCGAGAAGGTGCGGCCTGCCCTCGAGGCGATGGGGATCGAGTACCCGATCGCGATGGACAACGAGTTCGCGGTCTGGCGCGCCTTCGCGAACCAGGCGTGGCCGGCGCTCTACTTCATCGACGCCGAGGGGCGGATCCGACATCGCCATATCGGCGAGGAGGACTACGAACGCTCCGAGAGGGTCATTCAGCAGCTGCTGGGGGAGGCGGGACACGATGTCCGCGACAGGGACCCGGTTTCGGTTGAGCCCGGCGGCGTGGAGCTGGCGGCCGACTGGGACAGGCTCGGTTCACCGGAGACGTACGTCGGCTATGCCCGGACGGCCGGGCTCGCGTCTCCAGGCGGCCTGAAACCCGACCGTCGCCGGCTCTACGTGGAGCCTCCGAGGCTCGAGCTCAACCAATGGGCCCTCGCGGGCGATTGGACGGTCGGGGAGCAGATCGCGACGCTGAACGAGCCCGGCGGGCGGATCAGCTTCCGCTTTCACGCCCGGGACTTGAATCTCGTCCTGGGCAGCCAGTCCAATGACGGGCCCCTGCGCTATGTGGTGCTGATCGATGGGACGCCGCCGGACGCCGACCGAGGCATCGACGTCGATGAGCGGGGGAACGGCTCACTCGCCGAAGCACGGCTCCACCAGCTGATCCGGCAGAGCGGCCCGTCACGGACCGTACGTTCGCGATCACGTTTCTCGACCCCGGGGCGCAGGCCTACGTGTTCACGTTCGGCTAAGGAGCTGACATGAAGGACCAACCGAACACCAGGGCGTTTGACCAGGGGATACACGGGTGCGATCCCGGGCCCCTGGTGACCAGACTCTCGGCATGTCTGCACTCGAGATCCACACTCATCTGCAGGCGCTCCAGGCAGAGCGCGCCCTGGCGTCGATCGAGGGGCTCGCAATGAATGCCCCCTACATGGCTGACCTCGAAGGGGAGATCGAGGCGACAGCGCGCGCCTACGTCGGGGCCGCCGTCACCGAGATCGCGACCTTTCGCGCTCAGCTGTCCGAGGCGCAGGTGAGCTGAGGATGGCCATGGCGGCTCATAGGGTTCCCGCCGCGTGGATCTGCGCGTCGCTTGCGATGGTTGCGGTGCTTGGGGTCGCTCCTTGGACAGCGATGGGCGGCGGCGACGAAGAGCCGGCGCCTCCGAGTGTCGGCCCGCCCGGCCCTTGGAGCGAGCGCGAGGTGGGCGAGGGCGAGGACTTGCCTTATAGGCCCACGGACGCCAAGGGCTGTCGGCTGGGCGCGATGCGCCGGGCCGGCCCAGGCTCAGTGCTCGGCTTGTGGGTGGTGCGCACGCGCTGCGCAACCGCCAAAGGCCTTGTCGGCCGTTACCAGCGCTGCCTGAACAGCGAGCGTGGTCGCAAGCGCCGCTGCTACGCGCGGATCGACAGGCGCTGCGTCCGGCCCGTCTTCCTCGGGCGCTGCTGGCTGCGCGACCGCTTCTTTCGGCGGCAGGTCATGGGCTACAGCTGCACCGAGCGGCGGCTGTACGAGGTCGAGGGCCTCTACGAGGCGCGCGTCATGTGCCGCAAGGGCGACCGGCGGATCAGTCACGCGTACACGCTGCACACCGAGAACCCCATCTCGGTCGACACCGAGTCGGAGCTGCGGGCGGCCTGGGCCAACCCGCGTGTGACCGCGATCGACATCGCCGCCGACATCTTCCTCCGAGCGTGTGAGCGGGGCGAGCCCATGCGCGAGTCAGGCCGCCCCATCCTTCTGAACGGGCACGGCCACACCCTGCGACAGACGTGCTTCGAGAAGCGGCTCCTCCGGCAGGATGGCACCGGCTTCGTGGAGCTCAGGAACGTGACGCTCACGCGCGGCGGCAGCGACGGGCCGGGCGCCGCCGTGACAACCCGGGGCGAGATCATGTTGGTTGACTCCAAGGTGCACGAGAACCTCGCCGAGGAGCCCGGCGGCGGCATCATGTCGCAGCGCAGAGCGACGATCGTCCGCTCCGTGATAACGGGCAACCTCGCCAATGACGACGGCGGGGGCGTCTACGCGCGGCGCGGCGGCGTGCAGGTGTTCGACTCGATCGTCAACGGCAATCTCGTCGACGGCTCGGGCGGGGCGATCGGCTCCACCGGCGACATCCTCGTCGTCCGCTCACACGTCGACGGCAACACGACCGACGGCGACGGTGGAGCGCTCTACGCCGACGAGGACGGCGACATCACGGTGATCGACTCGACCGTGGATGGCAGCACCGCAGACGGCCCCGGCGGAGCGATCTTCACGCTTGACGGCGACGTGACGATCGTCAACTCGACCGTGAACGGCAACCGCGCCGATGACCGGGGCGGGGCGATCTCAGGCGAGGCCGACGTGACCGTCATCAACTCCACGATTGCCAGCAACGCAGCGGTTGCGCATGTCGGTGGGGGCATCTGGGCGCGCGGAGACCTCTACATCGCAAACTCGACGATCAGTCACAACTACGCCGAAGGCCTGGGGGGCGGCTTGTTCGCTACCGGGACGGTCGGCCTCGTCAAGTCCACGGTCATCGACAACATTGCGCCCGTCGCGGCGAACATCGGCGCCGGCGAGCGGCTCGACGCCTTCGGCTCGATCATCGGCCCGGCGGACACGGAATTCGCTGGCGGTCAGGTCCAGCCGGCCGGCCGGAACTGCCAGGTGCCGGCCGGGCGTTCGTATGGCTACAACTTCGTTTCCGACGCCTCATGCCGCCTGAGCGCGTCCACCGACGTCGTGGGAGGCGGTGACCCGATGCTAGGAGAGTTGAGGGCGAACGGCGGCCTCGGCGAAACGCGCCCGCCCGAGCCGGGCAGCCCGGTGCTGGACCGCATCCCGGTGGCCGACTGCAGCTTTGCCCCGTTCGGCGAGGTGCACGAGGGCGACCACCACCTGGAGGGCCTGATCGCGGACCGTCTCGCGCTCGCCGCGAAGGACCAGCGCGGCGTGCCGCGACCGCAGGGGCCTGCCTGCGACATCGGCGCAGTCGAGGTGGCGAAGTGACGGCCCGATCCGCGTCGAGGCCTAGGCGGATGCTTGCCGTCGCCGTGCTTTGCGGCTGCAGCGCCACGGTGGCCCTTGGCTTCGGAGGATCGGCACTTTCGCAGGCGCACCCTCAAGCGAGGGCGACAGGCGAGGACTCGCCTTGGCCGCGGACGGAGGCGCTGCGGCCGAACGTGGGCACCGCGCGACGGGAGCTCGAGCGCCTCGAAGAGCAGGTGGAGCTGATGGAGCAGTCCGCGGAGAACTACGAGGCCTGGCAGACCTGTCTCACCTACGTGCCCGTAAACGAGCTCGGCGACCGCGATCGGCAGTTCGGCTACCTCTACGACGACCGCGACGGGACCGCCATCGGATACATGGACGCGCTCGCCGTCGACCGGCGACGCAAATGGGGCCGGGAGGACTATCTGTTCATCCACTTCCGTGGTGACGGCTGCCGCAGCGACAACCCCCAGCCCGGGGGGACCGCCGAACCCGCGACCGTGCAAGCAGCCGGCGCGCGCCGGCGCACGCGACCCGGCCTCAAGGGGCGGGTGACGATGCTCGAACGCAAGGCGAACCGCCTGTTTGAGAGGTCACAACGACTGGAGGCGATCTCTGAGCGCTTCGACGAGTGGGAGTCCTGTGTCTCGTGGGTCCCCGTAACCGAGTTCGGCGACCCCGACCAGAAGTTCGGCTACCTCTTCGGTCGCAAGGGCGGCCAGGCTGGGTACAGGCCAGCGCTCCACGTCGACCGCAGCGACTGGGACGACCCGGACTACATGTTCCTCGCGCTCGTGGGCGGGGACCGGCCCGGCCGCACATGTCAAGACGAACCCGGAGAGGCCGTTGATTGAGATGCGCCGAGCTCTGATCCTCACATTGTTGTGCGTCCTGGGGGCCGCCGGCGCCCCGGCGGCACTGGCGGGGGAAGACGCGCGCGAGGGCCAGTCGACGCTACGCGACAGGGTCGACGACCTCCAGCAGGAGATCGAGTCGCTCACCGAGGATGTCGAGGACCTGGGCGAGCCGGTGGAGGAGTTCGAGCTGTTCGACCAGTGCGCGTACACGATCGGCGTGACCCAGTACGGCACTTGGGGCGGAGACACCGGGTTCCTATTCGGAGCCGGCGGGACGAAGCGCCGGCCGGCGCTCGCGATGGACATGCGCGGGTTCGGCACGCCGCAGTACGACTTTCTCGTCTTCCCCGGCGAGGAGCCACCCAGCATCGAATGCAACGAAGACGCCGGCGAGGAATTCACCGACAACTGACACCTGATGACGAGGGAGATCATGGAGTTCCAGAAGCGTCAGTTCCAACGGCTGGGTAAGCGACCCATGGCCTTTGCGGTGTGCGCCGCCATTGCCACGATGATGCTGGCCTGGGCGGGGCCCGCGCAGGCGAAACGCATGCTCGGCACCCCCGGGCCCGACAGGATCGTGGGTACCGCGAAGGCTGACGTGATCAAGGCTCGTGGCGGTGCCGACCGAATCAAGGGACGCGGTGGCAGGGATCGACTCTGGGGAGGACCCGGTGCGGATCGGTTGAACGCCGTAGATGGCCGGCGGGACCGTGTCGTCCGTGGCGGCCCGGGCAAGGACGTCTGCAGGCTAGACGCGGCCGATCGGGCCAAGACGAAGGGCTGTGAGATCGTGAAGATCCGGCGCGGCGGCGGTCCTGGCGGCGCCCCCGGCGGGCCTCCCGGCGCCCCCGGCGGGCCTCCCGGGGGCGGCGGCTTGGGCTGCGTCAGCCCGCCGGAGGAGCCCATGCTCGCCGCCGGCGGCCTGGCGCGGGCCGCGCAGGAGGACGTGCCGCCGACCTTCAGCGATCCGTTCTACGCGATCACGATAACCCTCAACGCTTCGGCGGATGGGTTGATCGGCGACGAGCTCCCGATCTCCATCGAAGAGGTGTGCGACGTCCCGAGGCGGCTGGCGGGCGAGGGCGCCCAGCTCATCGGCGGCGAAGGGGTCGCGCTCATCGGCCCCCAAACGCAGGTATTCGACGTCGGAGGGCAGCGGCTGACCGGCGACGCGGCTACGACCGCGTTGGCAGGTGCCGACAGCGTTTCCGTCAAGGCTCAGCTCGAGCGCCCTGCCGGGTGGCGACAAGACGAGGACGGCCAGCCGGTGCCCACCTTCGGGACCAGCCGAGCCGACATAACTGACTGATGATGCTCAGGAGGAGGACCTATGGCCACGCTTAAATTCCACGCGAAGACGAGTGCGACGCCCGAGCAGTTCGTCGCCGGGCTCACCGACTTCGGGTCGGGCCGGTCGGAGCTATTTCCAAACAGCGCCGACGGCGACCTCGAGTTGCATTCCCAGGGCGCCACTGAGGCCGACGTCACCGAAGGCTCCGGCGGAATCTGGGAGCGGCTGCATTACGACTGGTCCGACCCCAACCACGTCGTCTTGAAGACCACCGACTCCAACACATGGGGTGGCAACTCGAGCCACACCTACGACCTCAATCGGAATCCCGACGGGACGACCGACATCGACTACACCGTGGTCCGCGAGGGCAAGAACATCAAGGGACGGTTCCTCGGACTCGTGCTCGGCAGCGTCGGCAAGGGGCGCCTGGAGAGCGCTTTCGACAACGCCGTCACGGCCATCGAGACCCGGAACAACGGGGCGCCCGCTAAATGACGAGCTTGGATTTCAAGACGCTGACCATCCGGCAGGAGGAGGGCGTCTTGCGCGCGGAAATCGCGGCTCCGCCCATGAATCTGCTCGGGCCCGAATTGGTTCGCGACCTTGTCTCACTTATCGAGCGTGCCGAAGCCGACGACGCCGTCCGAGTCATCGTGTTCAAGAGCGCCGACCCCGACTACTTCATCTCCCATGTGGACTTGAAACGAATCGCCGAGTACCGGGCGGAGGCGGCGAAGCTGACTGGCGAGGCATCGATCGCGCTGCTGTTTCGATACCTCAGCGCAAGCCGGCTCGTCACGATCGCGCAGATCGAGGGTCGGGTCCGGGCCGCCGGCAACGAGTTCATTCTCGCCTGCGACATGCGCTTCGCGGCGCGCGAGTCAGGGATCTTCTGCCAGTTCGAGCCGGCGTTTGGTCTGCTTCCAGGTGGCGGCGGCGTTCAGCACCTCACGCGCCTGATGGGTCGCGCGCGGGCGCTGGAAGTGATGCTCAGCGCGGAGGACTACGACGCGGAGATCGCTGAACGGTACGGCTGGATCAACCGCGCGCTGCCCGCCGATGAGCTCGAGGATTTCGTCAGCTCCGTCGCTCACCGGATCGCCGGGTTTCCTGCTGGTGGCCATGTGGTGGTCAAGGACCGAGTCAACGCGATCGCGCTTGCGCCGATTGAGGATTTTCGTCGCGACTCCGATCTGTTTGGCGAAGCGGTGGGTGCGCCTGAGGCCCAGACGCTGATCGCGGCGGCGATGAAGCGCGGCTTGCAGACACGAGACGCGGAGTTGGCACTCGCCCGGGTAGTGGGCGAATAGTTCCGCTTGGATTCTCTCGCCCGACGCGCCCTACGGCAACACCTCATCTGCACTCGAGGGCTCGGTTTGCGGCTGGTGATTCAGCGTGCGACGGATCTTGGCTGACGCGCTGTAGATCCGTCGCACCTCCATGATTTCGCCCAACGGTCTGTGATCGGGCGTGACACGGCACTGATTGAACGCGAGCGCGTCGCCCTTCTCGGAGTTTTCGGGTCCGGAGATGTCCTGGCGCGGAAGATGGACCCGGCCAACGGTTACAAAGGGAGACAGCTTTTCGGGCCATTCCACCGTCACGTCGTTGACCGGCATCGCGTTGAGGTCCGTGCACAGCTGGACCTGAAGATCGAAATCGAATGCCCGTCTTTGCAATTCATCCACGAGGGTCGAACGAAGCACGTCGGGTCCGCTCTTGAGGCGAGCTCGCCGTGGATCGCGTGCGCGGCGCTCTCGGCGGCCGGAGCGACACGAACCTTGGCGAGGTAATCACCGTGGCGTACTGAGGCCATCGTCGAGAACGTGGGGAGTGGATTGCTCACCGGCGTCTGGGTCGCCACTCTCACGAACGCGAACAACTCGTCCCATGCCCAGTCCGACTGCTCGTACGTGCCCTTGCCCGTGAGGAAATCCGTCAAGAGCTCGTGGAAGCCCGCCTTGCCGCGCGCAAGGTATTTGCCGGCATCGTCGACGATGCCCTGGGTGAGCAGATAGTGCCTCGCCGTATTGGCGATGAAGATCGGATTGTTCTTCAGCACAGCCGTGGTCGCTTGCGAGGTCGGCACGATCCGCGCGCCTCGAGGCCTGCGCAGTAGAGTGCTCGGGAGATGGAAGGCGGTGAGCACTCCTCGGTCCAGCTAACGGTTTCCGTCAAGGTGCCGTGCCAGGAGTGCGGCGGCCGGGGCTACGTCGAGACGGTGACCGAGGGCGGCCGCATCACACGCGACACCTCGGAGGAATGCCTTCCCTGTAGCGGTACGGGTGTTATCCCCGAGGACATGCCCCTCTCGCAGTTTCAAGCGCTACTGGCAAGTCACATTCAGTAGCCGACGCGGAGTGGGGACCGTCGCGTGCGCAGCGCCGTGGTGGACTGCGGGGAGCGGCCGAGAGGTGGCTACCCTCGCGCGGCCTGACAGCGGGTCGGGACGACGGCGTACCGCCCCTACCGGCCCTACCGTCGGCCAGGAGACGCGACCCGCGTAACGAAGCCCAACAGCAACCGTTCAGACAGCCCGGACTAACGGACTGGACGCGGCCCCCCGATGTCAGAATCTCCTAGTGGTAGGCGCGCGGGGGTGGGGGAGGTAGGCGCAGTATGTGCCGGTGCGGATGGTTTGGTTGAGGTGCTCGCCGAGCTCGGGGTGATGCTCACCAAGGCGGGTGATTCCCTGGCGGACCGC
>CAWGWC010000021.1:0-14865 GCA_963826165.1 uncultured Thermoleophilaceae bacterium
GGCCGCTGCTCTATCCAGCTGAGCTACCGGGGCGTGTGACGGCGCAAAGCCTAGGCCCGGGTGCGGTCTTTGACGACCACGGCGCCCCATGAGCTCAGCGGCCGCCACTCGCACCTCCGCCGATCGACGAGCCCGAGAGGAAGAAGAACCAGATCTCGAAGATCACGGCGGCTGCGATCACGCTCACCACGACGATGCGCTCGGCTCCGTTGATGGTCGCTCCGGTGGTGTGGTGCTCGGGACGCTCGCCGCGCATGCTGCGCAGCCAGGGCGCGTGGGTGCGGACCGTGGGGCGGGTTCCGGTGGCGTCCTGGTAGGCGCTCATCGTGATCTTCAGCAGCTGGTAGAGGCCCCAGCTGAAGGCGATCAGGCAGATGATCACGGCGGCGAAGGCGCCCATCGAGGGCTGGCTCTCCTCTCCCTGGATCTTCGACCCGATCCACAGCGCGAGCAGCGGGCTGCCGGTCCAGATGTTGAGCGCGAGGAAGGCCATGGCCGCGGCGAGCAGCACGGGCTTGACCCGGCCTCCCGGACGAGCCCCCGATCCGGACTCGACCGCATCGGCCACGTCAGGTCTCCACGGGCTCGCCGGCGGAGGAGGGCGGCGCGGCCTTGGCCCACTCCGCCTTGTGGATGGTCTTGGCCTCCTGGTACTCGACCAGCGCCTGGGGCGAGTCCACGTCGCCGAGCGTCGGATGCCAGGGCACGAGATCGGCGGCCGCCTCGACCCCGAAGTGCTTGAACAGCACGGAGCCGATGGCCTTGACCTTCATCTCACCGAAGCCCGGCAGCGCCAGGAGGTTGGCTCGCAGCTCGTCGGCATCCCGAGCGTCCGCCCAGACGCGCGCCGCGTCGCCTCCGTAGTCGTCGCGCACGTGCATGGCCAGTTGCTGGACACGCTTGGCCATCGACCGCGGATAGCGGTGGATGACGGGGCGCTCGAAGAACACCGGCTCGAGGTCGGCGGTGGCGAGCGTCTCCGCGTCGATCGAGCCGAGCCGCTCCTTCAGGGCCAGCGGACCCTCGAACGCCTTCATCACCGTGACCCGCTGGTCGAGCTCGAAGCCCACGAGCAGCGCCATCGGATCGGACGCTATGAGCGCGTTGGCCTCGTCTGACTCCGTGAAGTAGAGCCGGTCGGGCATGCGCCGATCGTACCGGCGCCGGCTGTATCGGGGTGCCCGGATTTGAACCGGGAACCTCCGCCACCCAAAGGCGGCGCGCTACCAGGTTGCGCCACACCCCGTGCGCGTGAGTGTAGGCGGGTGGCTCGTCTACACGCGTGGAGTAGGGTGGCGCGCTGCTCATGGCCGCCATCGAACCGCTTCGCACGCTTCGCTATGAGCCCGGTACTGCGGGGCCACTCGAGGACCTGATCGCCCCTCCGTACGACGTGATCGACGCGGAGCTGCGGGAGAATCTGGTGGCTCGCAGCCCGCACAACGTGGTCGAGATCGACCTGCCCGAGCCGGGCCCCGACGAGGGCGATCGCTACGAGAGAGCGGCGAGCACGCTCACCGACTGGCTCGAGAGCGGGATCCTCGTGCGCGAGGACGAGCCGGCGATCTGGGTTCTCCGCCAGGACTACGCGGCTCCCGATGGGAGTGAACGCACGCGCACGGGGTTCTTCGCGCGCGTGCGCGTGGAGGACTACGGACCCGGCCGCATCCGCCCCCACGAGCGCACGCACCCCGGGCCGAAGGAGGATCGCCTGCGCCTGACGCGCGCCACCCGGGCCAACCTGTCTCCGATCTTCAGCCTCTTCCCCGACCCGAACGGCTTAGCGCAGGAGCTTCTCGAACAGGCCCAGGAAGCAGCCCCCACCACCGAGGCCGCCGATCATGAGGGAACTCGCAACACCCTCTGGCGGGTGGCCGAGACGGAGCGAATCTCCGCTCTTCAGGCTGCTCTGAGCGAGTCCGAGCTGTTGATCGCCGACGGCCATCATCGCTACGAGACCGCCCGGGTTTACGCGGATGAGGTCGGCGGAGAGGGCGACCACCGCTACGTCCTGATGCTGCTCGTGTCGCTCTCCGATCCTGGGCTGCTGGTGTTCCCCACACACCGGCTGCTGACCGGGCTGGCGGACGACCGCACCAAGCAGGAGGCCATCAGGGACGTTCTGATGCGCGACTTCGAGGTCGAGATGCTCGCGGACAGCGCCGAGCTCGAGCTGAGCGGCGACGGGCGGGTGGCCTTCGGCTACATGGACAGCTTCCACAAGCAGCCCTACCGGGCCACGCTGAAGGACCAGGCGACCGCCGACAGGGCGCTGGAGGGACGGTCCGAGCCCTACCGGCGCCTCGACACCGCGGTGCTCGAGGCGCTCATCCTGCGCGGGGCGCTCGGCATGTCCGAGGACGACATCTCACACCTGCGTGGCCTCGACTACTCGAAGAATCTGGGTGACGCCATCGAGCGAGTCGAGACGGGCGCCGCCGACGCCGCCTTCTTCCTGCGCGCGACTCCGGTGGAGCAGGTTCGCGAGGTGGCCGAGACGGGGGAGTCGATGCCACCGAAGTCCACCTACTTCTACCCGAAGGTGCCCACCGGGCTGGTGTTCAACCCGCTGGCGTAGAGCGTCGCAGCCGGAAGCTCAGCCGGCGGGAACCTTCTCCGGAACGCGCTCCGGCCGCGGCGCGCGCTCGGGACGCGGACCGGGCTCGGGCCCGCGCGCGGGCTCCTCCGGCGCACGTTCGGGCAACGGCTTGGGCAGGGGGGCCTCCAGAGGCTCCACGATGATGGTCCGCGAGGGCCCGTCGAGACCCGCGCGCAGTGGGCTCGCCATGCCCCGAAATGATAGGCGTCCGGCGCAGCGGCAACACTCGGACCGTTCCGGGAGCTTGGACCGACCGATGCGCGAGTTTGCCATTCGCCTTACCTCCATCGACGAGCTGTTCTGGCAGTTCGATGCCGCCCCTGTGGCCGAGCGCCAGGTGACGAGCGACGTTCGCTTCGCGATGCTCGACGAGTGGGAGCGGGTCAGGGACAACGATCCGGATGCGCTGGTGGTATACGCGCCCGCCGCCGATCGTGCCCGTACGGATGAGGGCGCCGTGGCCGCAGCGATTCGCGGGAGCCTTCGCTCCGCGTCCGGCCCGCTGCGGCGCGTTGATCCGCTCTCGCGCCAGCAGAAGGTGGCCGGCGCCATCGGCATCGTGTTCCTGATCGCCTCGATCATCGTGTCCACGGCGCTCGACCGCGCCAGCAGCGACCTCATCGCCGAGAGCCTCTCGCAGGCCGTGCTCGTGGTGGGCTGGGTGGCGCTGTGGGGCCCAGCGGCCCGCATCATCGTGGAGGTGGTGCCGCACGTGTTCAACAAGCGCCGCTACGCGGAGTTCGCCGACATAGCCGTTCGCTTCGTCTGGGTCTAGCAGCGCCCGCGCTCCTGTCCGATTTCAGTACCACGCCGTCTTGCGGTTTCGCGCGAACGGGATAAGGGTGGTTACCAGCCCCTTTGGCCCAAGGGGTGTCGTGTCAAGAGTCAAGACTCAGGCCCTCCGGCACCCGGGGGGCGTAGGAGGAACTATGCCGTTTCCACGGAGGCCACGAACCGCTGCTGCCGTACTCGCGGCTCTGGCCTCGGCCGGGGTGCTGGCCGCCCAGGTGCTGGCCGTGCCGCCGGCTGCCGACTTCACGGTCACGCCGGGCGTGCCGGACGTTGGCGACCCGGTGGCCTTCGATTCAACCGTCACCGACGAGGACGCCGGCGACACCTTCAGCTATGCGTGGGACTTCGACGACGGGGACAGCTCGACCGACGAGGACCCGTCGCACACCTACACGACTTCAGGGACCAAGACGGTGACGCTCACCGTCACCGACGACCCCGGAGGCGAGACCACCACGGTCACCAGGAACGTGCGCGTCAACGCGCCTCCGAACGCCGCGTTCGACTTCGACCCGGCGACCCCGAGGCCGAACGAGGAGGTGACCTTCACGTCATCGTCGAGCGACGCCGAGGGCGGCGTGACGCTCGCCTGGGACACGGACAACGACGGTGCGTTCGACGACGGCACCGACGCCACCGAGGTGCGCACCTATCCCACCGGCGGCAACAAGACGGTCCGGCTGCGCGCCACCGACGGCGACGGCGCCATGACTGTGGCCACCCGCACCGTGCCGGTGTTCAATAACTCCCCGCCGATGGCCGGCTTCACCGTCACGCCTGCGGTCCCCGACGTGAACCAAGCCATAACACTGGCCTCGAACTCCACCGATCCCGACGGGGACGCCACCATCGTCGGCTGGCGCTGGGACCTGGACAACGACGGGCTCTACGACGAGCGCTTCGGCCGCAGCATCCAGCACTCGTTCGCGACGCCCGGGAGCAGAACCGTCGGCCTGCAGGTGACCGACTCGAGCGGCGCGACGGACGACACGACGGTGACCTTCACGGTCAACGCGCTCCCCGTTCCCGTCATCAACGTCCTGAACTCCGAAGCGGAGGCCGGGCAGAGACAGGGTGTGCCGCTGGCCGGGCAGCCCTTCGAGTTCACCGCCGCCGCCCTTGCCGCGCAGCCCGGGGTGGCCCCTGCGACCGGCTGCCCCGCCGGCCCGGCGTCCCCGGCCCGGCCGGGCTCGAGCGACCCGGACGGCGTCATCACCGGCTTCGCATGGGATCTCGAGAACGACGGCACCTACGTGCCCGGCGGCGAGGTATTTGCCTCACCCGCCGGCGGCTATCCGGCCGGGCTGCACACGGTCGGCCTGCGTGTCACCGACGACGACGGCGCCACGAACGCCACCACCTTCACCTTCAGGGTCAACGCGCCGCCGGTGCCCCGCTTCCTGATGGAGCCCGCCGCGCCGCTGATCAACACCAACACGACGTTCTCGTCGAGCTCGGGCGACCCGGACGCGGCGGACAGCACGCTGACCCACTCGTGGGACCTCGATGGCGACAACGTCTTCTGCGAGGCCGGGGAGACCGGAGCGACCGCGGAGCGTTCGTACGCAACGGCGGGCACCTACACGATCAGGCTGCGGGTGACCGACACCGGCGGCGTGACCCGCGAGGCTCCCCGGCAGCTGGTGGTGCAGAACACCGTGCCCACGGCGGCGATCAACGTCAGCCCAGCAGCCCCTGTTCCCGGCCAGGCCGCCCTGTTCCGGGCCTCGGCCTCGAGCGCCACGGGCAAGGCAATCGCCAGCATCGAGTGGGACTTCGAATACGACCCGATGAGGGACCGCTTCGACGTCGACGCGTCCGGCGCCGCGGTATCCCGGGCCTTCCCCTCCCCTGGGCAGAGGACGGTCGGCCTGCGGGTCCGCGAGGTGGGCGGCGGCTTCACGATCGTCTACCGCACGGTCACGATCAACTCGCCTCCGCGCGCCGGCTTCACGGTGTCGCCCGCCAGCCTGTTCGCCGGTGACACGGCGGTCCTGGCCTCCACCTCCGGCGACTCCGACGGACCGCTCGTCGCCCAGAGATGGGACCTCGACAACGATGGCCAGTTCGACGACGGCAGCGGAGCGGTGATCAACAGGAAGTTCACCACCGTCGGCTCGTTCACGGTTCGCCTGCGGGTGACCGACGACCGGGGCGCCACGGCGATCGCTGCGAGGACGGTCACGGTGCGCAAGCGTCCGCTCAAGCTCCTGTCCGGCGTGCTGATCCAGATCAGGGGCAGCATCAACGGTCGATTCACGCGGCTCAAGCGGCTGCTGGTCCAATCACCCAAGGGCACCAAGATCGTGGTGACGTGCGCGAGGAAGGGCTGCGACGAACGGGCCATCCGGCGCGGTAACGGCAGGAAGCTGCGCGTCAGGGCTCTAGAGGGCCGGCTGACGGCGGGGACCAAGATCGTGATCTCGATCGCGAAGGCCGGCTACCTGACGCGGAGGACGACGTTCGTCACCCGGCGCGGAAAGGGACCGTTGCGCAAGGACCTGTGCGTGGAGCCGGGCGCCACCAAGGGCAGGGCCTGCCCGGCCGGACCCTGATACTTCGGGTCGCGCTGGAGCCGTTCGTCGTAGACGTGCCCGCGAGTAGCATCCGCCGCCGTGGTGAAGATCTACACGCGCAAGGGTGACGACGGGACCACGGGCCTGTGGTACGGCGGCAGGGTGGCGAAGTTCGACGGCCGTCCCGAGGCGTACGGGTCCGTCGACGAGGCGGCCGCGGCACTGGGCGTGGCCCGCGCCGGCGCGGAGCGCGACAGCGAGCTCTACGAGGACGTCCTGCGCATACAGAACGAGCTGTTCGTGGCCGGCGCGGAGCTGGCCACCGCCCCCGAGGCGGCGGACCGGCTCGAAGCGGGAGTGTCGAAGATCACGCCCGACCTCGTGGAGCGCCTCGAGGCCGACATCGACCGCTACATGGAGCGCGTCGACCTGCCGCCCAAGTTCGTGATCCCCGGCGGCACCGAGCTGTCGGCCAGGCTGGACGTGGCCCGCACGGCGGTACGGCGCGCCGAGCGGCGGGTCGCGGCCCTCGACGCCGCGGGCGAGCTCGCCGATACGACCGTCCTCACGTACCTCAACCGCCTCTCGGACGCTCTGTTCGCGATGGCGCGCTTCGCCGACGAAGCAGAGCCGAAGCTTTTCGAGGGGAGACGATGAGAGCAACCTCCAGGCGGGTGGGCGACAAGCTCGAGCAGCACGTGGCCGTCCGCGAGCACCGGCTGACCGCCGACGAGCCGACGGACGAAGGGGGCGACGACGCCGGCCCGAGCCCGCAGGAGCTGCTGGCTGCGAGCCTCGCCTCCTGCACCGCGGTGACGATGGAGATGTACGCAGTCCGCAAGGGCTGGGACGTGGGCGAGGTCGTGGTGGAGGTGGACTACGAGCCCGCCCAGCGCGGCTCGCCCACCCGATTCACCATGGAGGTGCAGCTGCCCAAGGAACTGCCCGAGGAGCAGCGCGAGCGGCTCCTGCAGATCGCCGCCAAGTGCCCGGTGCACCGGACGCTCGAGGGCGAGGTCATGTTCGAGGAGAGCGTCACGCTGCGCTAGCGCCGGTGCGCGAGTACCTGCTCACGCCCGAGGAAGCGGCCGCCATGGATGCCCCGGGCACCAAGGACGCCGCCGTCCTGGTGGCGCTCTACGGCCGGCCCCTCACCGCGGTGTTCACCGAGCGGCGGGCCGACCTGCGCCGTCACGCGGGCGAGATCTCCTTTCCGGGCGGGCGACAGGACGAGCCCGAGGAGGACCTGCGCGTCACCGCCCTGCGCGAGGCCGAGGAGGAGATCGGGCTCGATCCCCGCGGCGTGGAGATCGTCGGCGCGCTGCCGCCGGTGGGCACGTTCGTCACGAGCTACCGGATCTTCCCCTTCGTGGGCCGGATCGAGCCGGGTCAACGCTGGCGGCCACAGGAGACCGAGGTCGAGCAGGTGCTCGAGTTCTCTCTGCCGGAGCTGGTGGCCGGACACGAGATGAAACGCCTGGTGCGCAAGGGCGTGCCGATCCGGACGCCCACCTACACCGTCGACGGCCACATGATCTGGGGGGCGACTGCACGCATCGTGCAGTCGCTGCTCGAGCGGCTCAGTCCTCTGCTGTGAGGTCTCCTAGACGTCCTTCTCGATCGGAACGTTCACCAGGTTGCCCCACTCGGTCCACGAGCCGTCGTAGTTCTTGACGTCGTCGTTGCCGAGCAGCTCGTGCAGCACGAACCAGGTGTGGGCCGAGCGCTCGCCGATCCGGCAGTAGGCCACGATCGGCTCGCCGTCGAGCACGCCCTTGCCGCCGTACAGCTCCTGCAGGTCGTCGGCCGGCTTGAACGTGCCGTCCTCCTGCACGGCCTGCGCCCAGGGCACCGATGCGGCGCCCGGGATATGGCCGGCGCGCTGCGCGCCCTCCTGCTCGTAGCCGGCCATCGCGATCAGTTCGCCCGAGTACTCCTGGGGGGAGCGCACGTCCACGAGGTTCGTGCTCTGGTCAAGCGCTCCGATCACCTCTTCGCGGTATGCCCGGATGGCCTCGTCGCCCTCCTGGGCTCCGAACTGCTGGGGCTCGTAGCTGGGCACGTCGCTCGAGGTGGGCCGGCCCTCTGAGATCCACTTCTCGCGCGGCCCGTTGACCAGCTTCACGTTGTCGTGGCCGTAGTACTTGAGGTACCAGTAGGTGTAGGCCGCGAACCAGTTGTTGCGATCGCCGTAGAGGACGATGGTGTGGTCGCTCGAGATGCCGCGGCTGCCGAACAGCTCGCTGAACTCGGCCGGCCCGAGGAAGTCGCGCTTGGTCTGGTCCTGGAGGTCCTTCTTCCAGTCGAACCCGATCGCGCCGGGGATGTGAGCCTCCGCATACAGCGCGGGGTTCTCGTCCACCTCGACGATGCGAACGGAGTCGTCGGAAAGATGGTCCTCCACCCACTGCGTGTCGACGAGAACATCCTTTGCGTAGTCGGCCACTGTGCCGCCTCCCTTTGAATCTCTATAAAGCCGCTTGGGTATCAACCCTATCGATCTAGATCGCCAGGAGCCGCTCCACCGCGGAGCGCATCGCGACCAGCCAGGCGTCGGGCCGCGACGGGTCGGCGTCGACGATCTCCACCGGGATGCGCCAGGTGCGTGAGCCCTCGCGCACGATGGCGGCCCCCCGCTCGAGCAGGTCCGCGTCGACGCTGCCCGCGGCCTCGTAGACGAGGCCCCGGACCGGCGTGTCCACGAGCCGCTCGACGAAGGTCTCCAGACGGTCGCCGTGGATCGCGGCACCGTCGTCGGCGGTGCCCATCAGCCAGCACACCGCGGTCACCCCGGCGAGCGCGCGCATGAGCGTTCCCAGCCGGTCGGGGTCGGCCACGACACCCTCCGCCCCGGTCTCCTCGATGGCGGCGAGCGCCTCCCGCGAGCGCGTGGTTCCGCGCACGGCATGACCGTCGGCGACCAGAGCCGCGGCGAGCAACCGGCCGCGGCAGCCGCAGCCCACGATGAGCGCCCGAGCCATCTCAGCCCGAGGGGGGCTCCGAGGACCGGCGGCGCAGCTCGTCGCGCCAGCGCTCGTCCTCGGCCACTCGCGCGTGAACATCGTCCTCGGTCAGCTCGGGACGGCCGGTCCGCCTCCGACGTGCGTTCTGCGCCTCGAGCATCTGGTCGACGTCGTCGAGCTCGAGCTCCGCCTCGAGCTCGGGCGAGCGAGTCGGGCGCCAGTCCACCTGCTCTGCGCCGGACCCCGGGTACCACTTGCCGATGGCCAGCAGAATCGCCAGCACCACCAGCCCCATGCCCAGGACGAATACCGAGAACTCGTCCACGGTGAGCGAGTGTACGCTCCCCGCCCGTGACCCGGGACGCCATCATCGCCGACGCGCTGCGCACGCCCATTGGCCGCTACGCGGGTCAGCTGGCCGGGGTCCGGCCGGATGACCTGGCCGGTCGGGTGATCGGCGCGGCCGTGGAACGCAACGGAATCGATCCGGCCGCGGTCGACGAGGTCTACATGGGCTGCACCAACCAGGCGGGTGAGGACAATCGCAACGTGGCTCGGATGGGCCTGCTCCTGGCCGGTCTTCCGGTCGAGGTGCCCGGCGTGACCGTGAACCGGCTCTGCGCATCCGGCCTCGAGGCGGTCATCCAGGGCGCCCGGCAGGTGCGGCTGGGCGAGGCCGACATCGCGCTGGCGGGCGGGGTCGAGTCGATGTCACGTGCTCCACTGGTGATGCTGAAGCCGGAGCGCGGCTTTCCGCGCGGGAACCCCGAGCTGGCCGACACCACAATCGGCTGGCGTTTCGTCAACCCGCGGATGGCGGAGCTGCACGGCACCGATTCGATGGGTGAGACGGCCGAGAACGTGGCCGAGCGCTACGCGGTCTCGCGCGACGATCAGGACGCCTTCGCGCTCGAATCCCACCGGCGGGCGCTCGCAGCGGACGAGGCGGGCCGCTTCGACGACGAGCTCGTGACCGTCGACGTTCCCCAGCCAAAGGGCGACCCGCTGACCGTCCACGCCGACGAGGGGCCACGTCGGGACAGCACGCTGGAGCGCCTGGCGGCGCTGCGCCCAGTGTTCCGTGCCGGCGGGAGCGTCACAGCGGGCAACTCGTCGCAGATCAACGACGGTGCCGCCTGCCTGGTGATCACCACCGCCGAGCGTGCGGCGGCGCTGAACCGAGAGCCGCTGGCGCGGATCGTGTCGAGCGCGGCCGCGGGCGTCGACCCGTCGTACATGGGCGTCGGCCCGGTGCCGGCGGTGCGCAGCGCCCTCGCCTCGGCCGGCCTCTCGGTGGCCGACATCGATCTGGTCGAGCTGAACGAGGCGTTCGCCGCCCAGGTCCTGGCCTCGATGCGTGAGCTCGGCTTCGAGCACGAGCGCCTGAACGTGAACGGCGGAGCGATCGCGCTCGGCCATCCGTTGGGCTGCTCAGGCGCGCGCCTGATCGGCACTCTGGCCCACGAGCTGCGGCGCCGCGGCGGCCGCTACGGCGTGGCGACGATGTGCATCGGGGTCGGGCAGGGGATGGCCGCGGTCATCGAGGCCCTTTAGCGACCGCTCCTGGCATGCCGAGCGCCTCGGCGCGCGCCGCGGCCTGCTCCAGGGCGTCGCGGGCGCCGTCCCGGTCGCCGCGGTCGTGCAGCAGCTCGCCGAGGCTGAGCTGTGCGAAAGCAGCGCGGGATGCCGCTCCGGCCTCGTCGTTGGCGCTCACCGCGCGGCGCAGGCGGGCCTCGGCCTCCTCGTGGCGGCCGAGGGTCCAGGCCAGGCGGCCGACGAAGTACTCGGCCGACCCGAGGCACGCGGCGGCACGGGCCAGGAGTGGGAACAGGTGCGCGTGGGGCTCGAGCACGGTGTACAGCAGCGCAGCGGCCTCCCGGTCTCCGACCCGGGCGGCGACCTCGGCGAGGACGCAGGCTCCATGCCAGTTGGCGTTCATCGCAATCGCGCTGCTGCCGTCTCGCGTCAGGTCGGTCACGATCCGGCGAGCCTCGTCGGTCGCCCCGGTCACGGCGTCGAGCAGGGCAACCCAGACGAGCCACTCCGTTGCGGCGGGCGAGGAGACGGCACCGTGCATCAGACGATCGCGGTCGACCTCCTCGTAGCGCCCCTGCGCGAACAGGTTCTGCTCGCGCTGGATGTCGGCGAACATCGGCGCGTTGGCATCGTCGGCCTGGCGACCCAGCGCGCGCGCCCGCGCGGACAGGGCCGAGGCCTCCTCCCAGCGCCCGGCCAGGATCGCGAGGGCGCCGCGCCACAGTGGGACGTACCAGCGAAAGTGCGGCAGTCCGGTCGCGTCCGCCAGAGCCTCGTAGGCGTCGATCTCGGCCGCGGCGTCACCGAGGCGACCCAGCTCGATCAGGTCGACGACGCGCCAGTTACGGCCCTGGAGCACGGCTTCCTGGTCGCCGGCGGCCTCGGCGGCCGCGACCATCTCGCCGGCCACGTCCAGCCGCTCGCCGGCGTGCTGGGGAGCCCACAGCGCCACGCGGTGAGCGTTCAGCGCGGCCGCCAGCGCGGCGGGCTCACCGGCCCGGCGCGCTTCCTCGACCGCGCGGACCCCCAGCCCGCGCGCCCGGCCGGGATCGCCGTAGTAGAGCTCGATCGAGAGCTTGGCCAGCAGCCGGGCCGACGTGGCCGGAGCGTCGCCGGGCAGGGCCGCAAGCGCCTCCTCCAGCAGGTCGACCGCGGTGGAGTCGGCGGCGGCGATGACCACCGCGACCCCACCGTAGCCGAGGCTTGCCTGGGCGAGCAGGCCGGGGTCGCCGGCGCTGCGCGCCAGCTGGGCGGCTTCCAGGAACGCGGCCCGGGCCTCCGCACGGCGCCCGGCGCGGTCGTGCGAGCGACCGAGAGCGAGCAGGAGCTCGGGATCGCCGCGGCCGCCGGCCGCAACCAGGGCCGCCTCGTAGTGGCCGGCGGCGTCGGCGTGGGCCAGCGCCGCCGTGGCCTCGCGCGCCGCGGCCAGCTCCCAGCTCGACTGGCGCTCGGGGTCCACCAGCACCCCCGCGGCACGGAGGTGGCGGGCCACCTCGCCGGCACCGACCGTTCCGGCCTCGTGCCGGGAAGCGAGGACCTCGGCGAGCTGCATGTGCAGCTGAGCGCGGCGCGACGGCGGCAGAGCCCCAAGGATCGTCTCGACCACGAGCGCGTGTGCGAACGCGTAGCGCCCGGCCGGATCGTTCACCTTCACGAGCGCCGTCTGCGTGGCGTCGTCGAGCGCCCGCAGCACCTCCACCACGGGTCGCTCGCCCGCGCCCGCCAGGGTGTGCACGTCGAACTCCAGCCCGGCCACGGCGGCCAGGTCGAGCACCGCCTTGGTCTCTCCATCCAGGCGCTCGAGGCGCTGCGCGATCACCTCGCGAACGCCGGCCGGCACCTGATCCGAGCCCGGGCCGGCCTCGCGCTCCGCCCGCAGGAGCTCGTCGAGGAAGAACGGGTTGCCGCCGCTGCGCGCACGGTAGCGGCGGGCGGCCTCGCGGTCGGCGCTGCCGGTGTGCTCGGCGAGCAGCGCCTCGACCGCGTCGTCGTCGAGCCCCGCCAGGTCGACATGAGCCAGCGGGCCCTCGCGGCGCAGCTCGGCCAGCACCTGCCCGGCGGCCGGCTGGAGCTCGGCCGTCCGCGCGCACAGCAGGATGAGAAGCCGCGCGGCTCGTGACGACCGCGCGAGGTGGCGCAGCAGGGTCAGCGAGTCGGTGTCGGCCCAATGCACGTCGTCGAGCACGACCAGTACCGGCAAACGCGCCGCGACTTCGTCGAGCAGCTCGCGGACCAGCTCGAAGGCCAGGTAGCGCTCGCGCGGGCCTGCGGGCGGCGCGTCGCCCGCGCTGCGCGCGGGCAGTAGCCGGGCCAGCGCGCCGTCGTAGGCGCTGAGCCAGCGATCGGTGGCCTCGTTCGAGAGCCCGTCCAGCAAGCCCTCCAGCACGTCGACCCAGGGCTGGAAGGGCACCAGGGCCTGGTCGTCGCTGCGTCCCAGCAACACCACCGCGCCCTCAGCGTGGGCCCGGCGTGCCAGCTCCGAGGCCAGCGTGGTCTTGCCGATCCCCGGCTCGCCGGCCACCAGGGCGAAGCGCACGGCGCCCGCGAGAGCCTCAAACCAGACCTCGCGCAGGCGCTCGAGCTCAGGCTCGCGGCCCTCGGGGCGCCGCCCGCGGGCGAGGGCGGCCGGAAGCTCCGGCGGCGGCATCGCCGGCGAAACCGCGCCCTCGTCCGCCACGCGGCCACGCCTGACGTCCTCCACGAGCATCCGGCTCGCCGCCGACGGCGGCACGCCGAGCTCACGCCGCAGCCGCTCGCTCATCGCCTCGGCGGCGGTCAGCGCCGCAGGCCGGTCGCCGGCGAGCGCGAGCAGCGTGATCAGCTCGCGGTGCGACGCCTCGGAGAGGGGCTCGAGCCCCACGCGCCGGCGGGCCCAGCCGACCGCCGCAGCGAGATCTCCGCCGTCGCGCGCGCGCTCCGACAGCGTGCCGAGCACCCCGGCCAGCTCTGCCTCGTGCTCGTCACGCGCCCGCAACGCCCAGTCCGAGTCGAGGCCCTCGAGCAGCTCGCCCTCCCCGGAACTCACCGCGGCCTCGAGCTCGCCGGCCTCGAGGCTCCGGCGAAACTCGCGGACGTCGACCCGCACCTCGTCCTCGGACAGGCCGATCTGCTGGGCGTCGGCCACGAGCGCCGCGGCTCCCGCCGGGCCGAGCGCACGGCGCAACTCGTACAGCGCGCTGCGGAGCGTCTTGCGTGCGCTCTCCTCCGGCACGTCGGGTCGCAACCGCCCGGCCAGGGCCGAGCGCGGCTGTGGGCCGGGCGAGAGCGCGAGCCGAGCCAGCAACTCGCGCGCACGCGCATCCGCGGGCAGCGTGACCGGCTCGCCGTCAACCGCGGCAGACAGGCCACCGAGGAGACGCACCTCGAGCACGAGCGCAGCGTAGCCGCTCGCCCGACGCGCGCGGGACGCATTCCGGACGCCCCCAGGGACGCCCGCCGGACGGGCGCCGAGCAGCCTCTCCCTCGTCCCCGATCTCGAGGAGCCCAGACATGACGACCCTCCGCACCACTTACGACGACCTGGCTACGGCACTATCCGAGCGTCTCGCCGGCGAAGTCGTATCGCCCGACCATTCTGCCTACGACGAGGCCCGGCAGGTCTGGAACGGAATGATCGACAAGCGGCCCGCCCTGATAGCGCGCTGCGCGGACGCCGCCGACGTGGCGGCCGCCGTGCGCTTCGCGGGCGAGCGCGGCCTCGAGTTGGCCGTGCGCGGCGGTGGCCACAACGTGGCCGGCACCGCGTCGGCCGACGACGGTCTGGTGGTCGACCTCTCGCCCATGCGTGCCGTGAACGTGGATGCGTCGGGGCGCAGCGTGCACGTGCAGGGCGGCGCCACCTGGGCGGAGGTCGACGCAGTCACGGCGCCACTCGGGCTGGCCACGACCGGCGGCATCGTGTCGGAGACCGGGGTCGCCGGGCTGGCGCTCAGCGGCGGCGTCTCCCATCAGCGGCGCCGGGACGGGATGACCGTCGACAACCTCGTGTCGGCCGAGGTGGTGCTTGCCGACGGCCGGTGCGTACGCGCCAGCGCCGAGGAGCACCAGGACCTGTACTGGGCGCTGCGCGGAGGCGGTGGCAACTTCGGGGTCGTCACCTCGTTCGAGCTGCGCCTGCACGAGCTCGGCCCCGAGGTGTTCGGCATGCACGTGGCCTACCGGCTCGAGGACGCCGCTGAGGTGCTGAAGGGCTGGCGCGACGCCGTGGCCGACGCGCCCGACGAGCTGTCGAGCGCGGGCTTCATCTGGTCGCTCCCGGTGGTCGACGAGCTACCCGAGCAGCTCCGCGGGGTGCCATACCTCGGCCTGCAGGGCATGTGGGCCGGCGATCCGGCCGAGGGCGACCGCGTGACGCGGCCGCTGCGCGAGCTGGCCACCCCGCTGCTCGACATGAGCCAGGCGTTCCCCTACGTCGACTTCCAGAAGAGCCTCGACCCGTTCTTCCCCGCGGGCCTGCGCT
>CAWGWC010000022.1:0-26858 GCA_963826165.1 uncultured Thermoleophilaceae bacterium
AATCGACTGGGTCGCGATGGCGAAGCGAACGCGGCGGGTCACCCGGTCCGCCGACGACTAGCCAAACGGCGCCGGTCCGAGGGCGTCCTCGCTGCCGCCTTCCGGATCGCGCGGGCGGTCGCTGGCTCATCTGGACGTGGGGCTACGCCCGCCAGTTGGTGAGGTGCGGGATCACAATCGACCCACGGCGATGACGCCGGTGCCCACGAGCGGCGCGAGTTTCAGGAGAGTGCGCTGCGGCGATCACCGACGTGCCTGCGCTGCTCAGGGCGCAAGGCGAGGGCAAGCGTCGAGGCGAGCGACCTGAGGAGCGGGGCGAGGCCAGGGAGCGCCGGACCTTCTGGCTCGACTCCTGGAGGGCCGTGGGGGCTTCAGGAGCAGCGAGGCCCCGGCGAGCTTTATCAGGATCTCGCCGGGGCCCGCTCGGAGACCGGAGCACTGGCGGCGCTGACCAAGAGGCCAGTGCCGGACCTCAGGCGTTGAGGGTCGCCTGGGCCTCAACCACGGGGGCGTCGGCCGCGGCCGAGCGCGGATGCACGATGACTGGGCAGGGTGCGAAGCGCATCAGGTCCGCGGACGTGGAGCCAATGATCACGCGCCGCACGGGGCCGTACCCACGCGAACCGAGCAGCAGCAGTCCGTCCGCGGCGGCGCCGGCGAGCTCAGAGGGCGCCTCGCCCTCGATCAGCGTGCCCTCGACCTCCAGGTTGGAGGGCAGCGTCTCCAGGGCCTCGTCGAGGCGCTGACGCATGATCTGCTTGATGTCTTCCCTGAGCGCCTGCCAGGAGTAGTTGGGTCCGCCGCCCTTGCCGTAGACGATCGGGGGCGTCTCGGCAACGGTCACGACCTTGAGCGGCACGTCGGCCGTGGCAGCCAGTTCGGCAGCGTCGTCCAGGGCCATGTGGGCGTCCGGAGATCCGTCGTAGCCCACCGTCACCTGGGTGATCCCGCTGTGGGTCGCCTCCGCGTACCCATGCGGCGCGACGGCGACCGCGCAGGGCGAGTCGTGCAGGAGCGCGATCCCGACATTGCCGGCGAACACCTGGGCGGCTTTGCCGTGATGTGCCGAGCCCACCACGATGAGGTCAGCGTCGCGCTCCTCTGCGAGCCAATGCAACCCTCGTGCCGCTGAAGTGCTGGCGACGATCTCGGTGCGCGCGCCGGCAGCGGAGGCGACCTCCTCGAGCTTCCTCGTCTGTTCGGCTTCGACTTCCTGGAGGATGGGATCCCGTCCGCCGAGCCTTGAGTTGAGATAGAAGACGGCGGCGAGCGTCAGCGAACCACCCGTAGCGTCGACAACCTGCTTGGCGAGCGCCACGGCGTCATCAGCCTGGGCGCTGCCGTCGTATCCGACTATCACGTTGCGATACATGTGAAGACCTCCTCATCGAGCTGTAGGACCGACTCCCAGTGTCTTCGGCTGAATCAACTTCGGCATCAGCGAACTGCCCTATGGCTCATCAGTACTTATCCGCAATTCACGGGCCCGCAATCAGGATCGCCACCGCGAAGTAGACCCCGATGGACAGCAGGTCCTGGATGACTGTCGCGAGGGGTCCTGATCCGAACGCGGGGTCCATGCCGAGTCGGTCCAGCACCCAAGGCAGGAGCATCGCCACCACCGTGACGATCGAGCAGCTGGCCAGCAGCGCAATCGATACCGCGAGGGCGACAGGTGGTCGACATGGTCGTAGTCGGCACCCAACAGGGCGAGCCGAGCCGGGCCGGCGGTGTCGTCCGCACCCGCCAGCGGCACACGGTTGGTCGCCTGGTCCAGCAGCTCGTCATGCACGAACGGTCTCCCGCACGACCGTCCCCGCCTCACCGGCCAAGGCGTCGGCCGCGTGTGCCAGGGAGCAAATCGAAGCGAGCTTGCCGCCACCTTCGATGAAGCGCGCGGCCGCCTCGGCCTTGGGTCCCATCGACCCGGGCGGCAGATTCAGCGACCGCAGCTGCGCCGGCGTGGTGTCGCCCAACGGGCGGGCTGCGGGCGTGCCGTAGTCCAGTTCGATCGCATCGACGTCGGTGAGAAGCAGCAGCGCGTCGGCCCCGAGCTGGCGAGACAGCAGCGCGGCGGCGAGGTCCTTATCGATCACGGCCTCGGCGCCCTCAAGACGTCCGTCAGAGCCCTCGATGACCGGGACGCCACCGCCGCCCGCGCAGATGACGATCGTGCCGCTCTCCACCAAGACGCGGATCGCGGCGAGCTCAACGATTCGGAGCGGCTCGGGTGACGCGACTACCCGCCGCCAAGCCCGTCCATCGCGCTCGACCGCCCAGCCTCGTTCGGCGGCAAGCCGGCGAGCCTCGGCCGGCCCGTAGACCGGCCCGATCGGCTTGGTCGGTACCCCGAACGCCGGGTCGTCGCGGTCGACGACCACCTGGGTCAAGAGGGTTGCGGCCTCGCGTCCCGCCAACCGGTTGCGCAAGCCCTGCTCGATCAGGTAGCCGACCATGCCCTCGGACTCCGCCCCGAGCACGTCGAGCGGATACGGCGCTACGTCGGCGTAGGCCTCGGCCTGCAGAGCGAGAAGGCCGACCTGGGGCCCGTTGCCGTGGGTGACTACGAGTTCGTGCTGGGCGGCGATGGTGGCGAGCGCGGCGGCGGCGGCCGCTACGTTGCGTCGCTGGTGGGGGGCGTCCGCCGGCTCGCCTCGCTGGAGCAGGGCATTGCCGCCGAGTGCCGCTACGACGCGCACTATGTCCGCCCGTGAATCAAGCTGTGGATGAGCGCCTGCTCGGTCGGCAGGCGGTTTGCGGCCTGCTGGAAGACGACCGATCTGGGTCCGTCGATTACCGCCGCCGCAACCTCCTCGCCGCGGTGGGCTGGAAGGCAGTGCATGAAGATCGCGTCGCGGGCCGCGTGCGCCATCAGCTCGGGCGTGACCTGGTAGTCGTGGAGGGCGGCGACGCGCTCGGCGCGCTCTTCGTCTTCACCCATCGACACCCATACGTCGGTGTAGACCACCTGCGCACCTTTGACGGCGGCGGTCGGATCCGCCACCACATCGACCGAACCGCCGCGCTCCTCGGCCAGGGTGTGCGCGGAGATCAACACCTCGGCTTGGGGATGGCAGCCGAGCGGGTTGGCGAGCACGATCTCCATGCCGAACAGCGCCCCGGCTTCCATCAGCGAATGGGCGACGTTGTTGCCGGCGCCTACATAGGCGAGCTTGAGCCCCTCAAGAGCGCCGAATCGCTCCTTGATGGTGAGCAGATCGGCGAGGGCCTGACAGGGATGGTGATCGTCGGTCAGCGCGTTGATGACCGGCACCCGGGCCGCGACTGCGAGCTGCTTGACGTCGGTGTGCGCGAAGGTGCGAACGGCGATCGCGTCGACGTAGCCGGACAGCACCCGTGCGGTGTCCGCGATGGGCTCTCCGCGGCCGAGCTGCAGCTCGTCGGGGCGCAGGATCAGCGGCAGCATGCCGAGCCGCTGAGCGGCCACCTCGAGCGAGACCCGCGTCCGGGTCGAAGGCTTGCTGAAGAAGCAGGCGAGCGCCTTGCCGCCCTGTGCGTTGCGCCAGCCGAGGGGATCGGACTTCATCTGAACGGCCAGCTCGAGCAGCCCTTCGAACTGCTCCCTGGTGAGGTCGGAGACCTTCAGCAGGTGCTTCGGAGCGATCGTGGTCGCGTTGGTTGCGATGGTCATGGTTTGCTCTCCATTGGCCTAGAGCGCGTCGCGCTCGATCGGGCAGGACATGCAGCGGGGGCCGCCCCGACCGCGCCCCAGCTCGGCGCCGGCGATCGTGACCACCTCGACGCCCTCGCGGCGCAGCCGCGTGTTGGTGTCGACGTTGCGCTCGTATGCGAAGACGATCCCGGGCGCGACCGCGAGCACGTTGTTGCCGTCGTCCCACTGCTCGCGCTCGGCCTCGTAGTCGTCGCCCCCGGTCTCGAAGAGGCGGAGGCGAGGAACCTCAAGGGCTTGAGCGATGGCGCCGAACAGGTCGGGCTCCCGCTTGGCCACCACACCGGTGGGAGCGGCGGTCAGGCTGAAGCCGGACAGCTCCCGGCGGATCTCGGGATAGATCGTGAACGCGTCACGGTCCACCTGCGTCATGACGGTGTCGAGATGCATGCTCGAGCGTTGCGCCGGCATCGACACCGCGATGATGCGCTGGGCCGCGTCGGCATCGAACAGCCGTTTGGCGAGCAGTTCGACCGCCGCAGGCCGGGTGCGCTCGCCCATCCCGATCAGGACGCACCCGTTGCCGATCACGAGGACGTCGCCGCCTTCCAAGCGCGCCGGCCCACCGAGCCGGTCACTCCACGTCTCGTGCGCCACGTCGGCGAAGAGCTGGTGGTGGCGGTAGATCGCGTCCAGGTGCACGGCCTCGCGCCGACGTGCGGGCTTCGCCATCTCGTGGATGGTCACGCCCCCGTAGACCCACGCCGACGTGTCACGCGTGAACAGATGGTTCGGCAGCGGCGGCAGCACGAAACCGTCGACCGCCGGCACGATGGCCGCAAGAGACTGGCTCTCGAAGGGCAGCTCGTCGAACGCGATGCCTCCGACCAGCTGCATGGCCAGCTCGCGACCCGGTAGGGACCGGAGCCACTCCTCCACGGCTGGCCCGAGACTGGGGCCGAGCAGGGCCTGGTCGGTGGTCCGCAGAAGGACCTCGTCGCGCGCGGCGGGAATGTCCAGCGTCTCTCCCAGCAGTTCGTGCAGGTAGAGGACCTCGACCCCGCGTTCTGCGAGGGCGTCGGCGAACGCATCGTGCTCCTGCCGCGCCCGACGGACCCAGAGGACGTCGTCGAACAGCAACTCGTCCTTGTTGCGCGGGGTCAGCCGACGGAGCTCAAGATCGGGCCTGTGCAGGATCACCCGTCGCAGACGCCCGATCTCGGAGCCGACGTGAAGACGGCCGGCGGCGGGCTCGGCCCCGGCCGCAGCCGGGGCCGAGCCGCTGGTGATCGCGCTGGACGGGATCACTTGACGCTCCCGGTCAGGCTCGACTCGCGCGGCTGTGGGGTGGCCGCGCCGAGCTCCTGAGCGAGCGCCGTTCCCTGTCGCGTCTGCCACCATTTCATCGCGATGTAGATCGGGATGCCGGCGAGCAGGAGGACAAATCCCTTGGCGATGATGTCCTTACCCGAGCCGGTGATCGCCCAGACCGAATAGGCGAACGCGAGCGCGGCGATGGCCACATCGCGGACGAAGTTGCGCCGGTCGAAGAGCTCCGGCTCGGTCAGGTAGAGGTACGCCTGCGCCGCAGCGCTGTAGGCGTAAGGCACAAGCGTCGTCAGCGTCGCCAGCAGGATGATGAAGGTGAACGCCTCGACGAGACCCTCGGCGTAATTCATCAGCATCAGACCCGAAACCAGCACCGACGAGACGACCAGGCCGAACACCGGCGTCTTGCGCTCTCCGTGGACCTTCGCGAACGGGGCCGGGAACAGCCCGTCTTCAGCGGCTGCGAGCGGCACGCGGCCCTGCAGCATGATCCAGCCGTTGAGCGCGCCGAAGGTAGCGACCATGGCGACCAGGGCGATGATCTTGTCCCAGCCACCGCCGAACATCTCGGCGGCGGCGAGTGCGAACGGGCTCGACGACGCGGCCAGCTCGCCCTGGGGGACGACTCCCATAACGGCGACGGTGGTGAGGATGTAGACGAGCGTCGCCGCGAGCGTTCCGATGATCGTCGCACGTGGGATGTTGCGCTCGGGATCCTTGACCTCGCCCGCGGCCACCGTTGCCGACTCGAGACCGATGAACGCCCAGAGCGTGAGTGGCGCGGCGGCCGAGACGGCGCTCCAGGTTCCCTCGGGGGCGAACGGCGTCAGGTTGTCGCCGTCGATGAAGAAGAGTCCGACCACGCCGATGATCGCGAGGGGCACGAACTTGAGGACCGTGGTGACCACCTGAACCGTGCCGGTCTCACGTGCGCCGGCGATGTTGACCAGCGTCAGCAGCCAGATCACCGCGATGCCCACGACCGCCGCGAGCAGATTGTTGGACCCCAGGTCACCCCAGAAGACGGCGAGGTAACCGACGAACGCCACGGCGATCGCGGCGTTCCCCGCCCAGGCGGCAATCCAATAGCCCCAGGCGGTCTGGAACCCGATGAAGTCGCCGAAGGCACGACGCGAGTACGCGTACGGGCCTCCGGTTCGTGGGAAGGTGCGCCCGAGACGTGCGAATACGAGGGCCAGCAACATGGCTCCCACGCCGGTGAAGACCCAGCCGATGATCGAGACGGGGCCCGCCACGCCGGCAAGCGCCGCCGGGAGCAGAAACACCCCCGAGCCGACCATGTTGCCGATCACCAGGGCCGTGGCCATGGTGAGTCCCATCGTGCGCTCGAGGTTCTTCTCAGCCATGCCGGCATCGTCCGTCCGCGCATCCCTGCCGGCATCCGCCTACCCCCGCTGATCCCCTCCGTAGTTCTCCGCGACTGGTTCGCGGACTGGTCCCGATGCACACCCAGCTCGGAGCGGAGAACCTCGCGTCATGACGACGACCGCCCAGCAAGCGCCCGTGTCAATCGCCGACTCCAGGACGCCCGCGCCCGTCGTCCGGGGCCACGACTTGACGCGCCGCTTCGGCGAAGGCGCCGGCGCAGTCGACGCTCTCCGCGGCATAAGTGTCGACTTCGAGCCCACCAGCTTCACGGCGATCATGGGCCCGTCGGGCTCGGGCAAGTCGACCCTGATGCACATCCTGGCCGGGCTCGATAAGCCGACCAGCGGTTGGGTTGAGATCGCGGGAACCCGCCTCGACGAACTTTCGGATCGCGAGCTCACCCTGCTACGACGCGACCAGGTGGGCTTCATCTTCCAGAGCTACAACCTGCTCCCCGTCCTCAATGCGGAGCAGAACATCCTCCTGCCCGTCAGGATCGGCGGCGACGAGCCAGACAAGACGTGGCTCGAAACGCTGGTCACCACGGTCGGCCTCGAGGATCGACGTACCCACCGGCCAAACGAGCTCTCCGGCGGCAGGCCCAGCGCGTCGCCGTGGCCCGGGCCCTCATCACGCGGCCCGCCGTCGTCTTCGCCGACGAACCCACCGGCAACCTCGACTCCAACGCGAGTCGCGACGTCCTCGAGCTCCTGCGCCGGGCGGTCGACGAGTTCGGTCAGACGATCGTCATGGTCACCCACGACGCCGGGGCCGCCGCCATTGCCGACTCCGTCCTGTTCCTGGCCGACGGGCGCCTCGTCGATCGTCTGGCCCATCCCACGCAGGACCAGATCCTCGACCACCTGAAGGAGCTGTCGTGATCAGCGTCGCGTTGCGTGGCCTCGCGGACCGCAAGCTGCGCTCCGCGCTCACAGCGATCGCCGTGCTGCTTGGCGTCGCGATGATCGCCGGGACCTATGTCCTGACCGACCAGATCCGCAGCGGGTTCACCGAACTCACGCGCACCACCTACGGCGGTGTCGATGTGGAGGTCGCCCCGAAGGAATCGTTCACGAGCCAGTTCAGCGCCGCCAAGCCGCTCAGCGAGCGCCTCATCGACGACATCCGCGCCGTGCCTGGTGTGGCAAAGGCCGAGGGTGATCTGTGGGCATCGGGTGCCCTCGTGGTCAACGGGGAGCTGAAGAAGTCCACCGGTGGTGGCGGCACAATCATCGCGACCGCCTCGAGCGAGCCCTTCAAGCCCGTCTCGAATGTCGAAGGCCGGATGCCGCAGCGACCGGGTGAGGTCGCGCTAATCCGAGACACCGCCGAGAAGCACGATCTCGAGCCCGGCGATGCACTGGGCATCGCCACACGTGACGGCACCGAGCAGGTGACGGTCGTCGGCGCTTACGACTTCGGCAGCGCGAACGCCGGCGGCACCGACGTCGTTTCGGCACGGCTCGCCGACATCCAGCGCTGGTTCGACCGCCGCGGCGAGGTGACCACCATCAACATCGCCGCCGCGAAGGGCATCTCCCCGGAGTCCCTCGTTCGGCGCGTGCGCGCCGCGGTGCCGGCCGGCCTCGAGGTACGCACGGGAACCGAGGCAGCTGATCAGAACGCGGACGAGATCAGCGACTCGATCGGCAGTTTCCTGACTCCAGCCCTTCTGGCTTTCGCAGGTGCGGCACTGCTGGTGGGCGCCTTCATCATCTTCAACACGTTCACGATCACCGTGGCCGAGCGCACCCGGGAGTTCGCGCTGCTGCGCACCCTCGGGGCCACGCGCGGGCAGATCCTGGCCGCAGTTGCCATCGAGGCGCTCGTCATCGGCGCTGCAGCGTCCGGGGTCGGTCTGCTCCTCGGACTCGGATTCGCCAAGGTCCTGGCGTCGATGTTCGAGGCAGTCGGGCTCGGACTACCGACGGGCGGTCTCGAGCTCGCGCCACGAACCATCGCGTTGTCGCTCGGGATTGGGATCGGCGTCACTCAGATTGCCGCGCTAAGCCCCGCACGGCGCGCCACGCGCGTTCCGCCGATTGCGGCCCTTCCAGGGCCAGGTGGAGGAGGGTCGGCGCCGTCGCTGGGCACCCTGGATCGCCGCTGTCACGGCCGCATTCGGCGTCGGGATGCTCCTCGTGGGGCTCTCCGCGGGCGGACCGGCCGCCAGCCGCCTGTCGATCATGGCGGGCGGCGTGGTGTTGCTGTTCGTCGGCGTCGCCCTCAGCGCGCGCTGGTTCGTCCGGCCGCTCGCCGGGGCGGTCGGCTGGCCGCTCGAGCGCCTGTTCGCCGAGCCCGGCCTGCTCGCCCGCGAAAACGCCATGCGCAACCCCGGTCGCACCGCGACGACCGCCGCCGCGCTCATGGTCGGTCTCGGGCTCGTGGTCTTCGTCGCCGTGTTCGCGAACGGGATCAAGGCTTCGTTCGACAAGACGGTCGACCAGGTCGTCGGGGCAGACCTGGTCGTTCGCTCCGACACCATGCAGCCGATTCCCGCCGGCGCCGGCAGCGTCGTCCAGCGCTCGCCCGACATCGCCGCAAGCACGGGCGTGCTCATCGACCAGCTGAGGGTCAACGGGAGGAAGAGCTCGAGCGCGGTCACCGACATCATGAACGGAGTCGCTCCGGCGAACCTCGCGCAGCTGTACCGGGTGAACTGGGTGGATGGGGACGACTCCGCGCTCAACAGGCTGCGAGGCGATACCGCATTGGTCGAAGAGCAGTTCTCGAAGACGCACGACGTGGGCATCGGCGACTCGTACCGGATCGAGACGCCGGCCGGCGGCACCGCGCAGCTACGCGTGATCGGGGTGTACCGCGATCCGCAGCTGCTGCAGGGCACCATCGTCTCGCAAGACCTGTTCGATCGAGTCTCCGCGGCCCGCGACCCCTGGATGATCTTCGCGGCCACGCGTGACGGCGTCGCCGCAGACACAGCGAAGCAGCATCTGGCCGCCGCGCTAGCCGACATTCCGACAGCGGCCGTCGAGTCACAGGCCGACTATGCCGAGGCGATCAACGGACAGCTCGACCAGTTCATTTTCCTGCTCTACGCACTGCTTGCGATGAGCATCGTCATCTCGCTGTTCGGCATTGCGAACTCGCTCTTCCTCTCCATCCACGAGCGCACGCGCGAGTTCGGGTTGCTGCGAGCAGTGGGTGCTACGAAGGCTCAGGTACGGCAGATGGTCCGCTACGAGAGCGTCATCACGGCGGTGATTGGAGGGCTCTTGGGGACGGCGATGGGGATCCTGTTCGCCCTGGTCGTGACGAGCTCTCTGGACGACCTCGGACTCGGCTTCGACCCGCCGCTTCGTCAGCTCGCCGTCTTCCTGGTGCTCGCCGTGGTGGTGGGCGTCGTCGCAGCGGTGGTGCCGGCGAGGCGCGGCGCGCGGATGCAGGTACTCGAGGCGCTGCGAGCGGAGTGAGCGGCGTTGTCCCCTCGAAAGCGGTGGCTTCTCGCACGGCCAGGCGCCGCACCTCATCGGCATCGGGAACGGGATCGTGCGAGAGACCACGTTTGGCAAGCATGTCTCTGAGCGCGCCGCTCATCAGCTCTCCGGAGTGACGGCGGTCGCCGCGTTCGGCCTTTACTTTGCCGCTGGAGGGGCGCTGGCCGCTGGAGCGCCGATCGGACGCCGTCGAGGTGGGGATCGCCTGGCTCGTCCTCACGGTGGGGTTCGAGTTCGGCTTCGGACGGACTGTCGCGAAGCGGTCCTGGAACGAACTCGTGCGCGACTACGATCTTGCCGCCGGGCACACCTGGCCGCTCGTGCTCGCCTGGATCGCGGCAGGCCCGGCCATCGTGAGCGCGCGGCATCGACGTCCGTAGTTCTCCACCGCGACCTGCGGTTGTCGTCGGATGCCGGGAGTTCTCGCGGAGCAGACCATGACCTCATGACCACAAGCGTTCGATCCCGTATTCGCGCCCATGCCACCGTCGCGTTCTTTTGTTTGGCGTTCGGCATGTCATGGACGCTGATGGCGCCGGCGATGCTCGTCGGCCTCGATTCGCTCGCTGCAGTGCCGTTCTTCCTAGGGGTATGGGCACCCGCCGTCGCCGCCGGGATCGTCGTTAGCGTCACCGGCGGCTCGGTCAAGGCCTGGCTCCGCGACATCATGCGGTGGCGGGTGCGGGCCCGCTACTACGCGCTGGCGCTCGGATTCCCGATCATGCTTGGCGTCGTTGCCAGCGCCGGGTTCGCGCTGGCCGGCGAGGCCCTCGACTTCGGCCTGGCGAGCGAGCGCGCCGCTGCGTTCTTGCCGCTGCTCCTCTTCTGCCTGTTGGTAAACGGAGGACCGGAGGAGCCGGCCTGGCGCGGCTTCGCGCTGCCACGGCTCCAGGACCGGTACTCGCCCGTGAAGGCCACGGTCGTTCTCGGGACGATCTGGGGCCTTTGGCATCTGCCGCTCCTCCTCGTCGAGGACAACGTCGACCACGACCTCGCCGCCATCGCGTTCGCCGGGATGCTCATCTGGACACTCGCCGGGTTCACGGCATACGCATTCACCTACACCTACCTGTGGAACCGGACGCGCAGCGCCCTGCTGTGCATGCTGCTGCACGCGTCGTATAACACCGCGATTGGCGTCGTGATCTTGCGGCCTGCGGACGAGCTCGTCGGCAACGCCTACGTCGCGATCAGCCTTTCGCTGACCGGCACCTTGTGGCTTGTGGCGATCGGGCTCATCGTGGCAACCCGCGGTCGGCTCGGACTGGCTCCCGGCTCACGCGACTCCTCAGCTTCTGGGAGGGACCGGGTGCCGCCGACGACGCCGTCCTCCCGCCTAGAGCCCGTCTCGTGAACGTTTCGGGGAAGCTCGCCGCATTCGTGGCGGTGGGCCTCGGCGCCTACGCGGTGGTCGTCCGTCCGAAGCTGCTGCGTTGGGGCGCGACCGACGAAGAGATCGCCATGCCATACCCGGGCGTCGACATCGTCCCGGGCGGCAAGCGCAGCGGCACGATGGCGGTCACGATCGACGCGCCACCGGCGGCCGTCTGGCCGTGGCTCGCCCAGATGGGCTGCGACCGCGCCGGCTGGTACAGCTGGGACCGCCTCGACAACTCCGGCGTGCCGAGCGCAGAGCGGATCCATCCCGAGTGGCAGGACATCGCCGTCGGCCACAGATGGCTCTCGACGCGGAGCGGCGCGACGTGGTTCGAGGTCGCGGCCGTCGAGCCCGAACGCTTGCTCGCGTTGCGAGCTCCGATCGACCTGCATGGCGGCAGGCCCTTCGACGTCACGAGCCCACGCCCATGCGCGTACAGCGATTCGACCTGGGCGTTCCTACTCGACGACCTGCCGGGCGGTCGCACGCGCCTGATCGTAAGCGGGTACGTTGCGGATCATCCCCATGCCCTGCTCGCACTTGTGAACTTCTTCGTCACGGAGCCCGCCCACTGGATCATGCAGGTCCGGCAGTTCCAAAATCTCAAGCGTCGCGCCGAGCGGACCAAATCGGCTCTCGGAAAGCCTGTCGTGGCGGCCGCCAGCTAGTCGATGCACACCGTTGTATCGAGCGAAGCGCGCGACCACGCTACTGCTCAAATCCCCACGGCGCATCCCCACGACCCGGCGAACGATCCATGCGGAATAGAGCATCTCCCCGATAGGCAGCGCTTGCATCGGGAGTCGACCGAACGAGGGCTGCGGATAGTCCGCGAATTGGACTCGAGCGCACGGTGAAGCGGCGTCCCAGGAGCTGGCTGCGCCGGTTGCGTTTGCGTCTGGGCTCGGGCCGAGCAGTGCGCGATCCGCAGTCAGCCACATGCGATCAGCGAGCTACCACCGATGCGGCTTGCCGCCGTCCGCGCAATCCTGGGACGCCACTCGCAGATCGGCAGCAACGCGCGGACTTCGCCCCCATCATTGAGGATGTCGTCGCAGGTCTATCGCTGGAGTAGCCGAGTACTGCAGCGGACGAGCAGCAGTCGTGTGACCTAGCGTTGAGCTGACACTGCTTCCTGCGCCGATCGCTGGGGGCACGTACGGCGCGCGTCAGTTCGCAGAGTCCTGGAAGGTGAGGGCAACACTGTCGCGCTCCGCCTGTCGATCGGTCGCACAATCGCCCCCGCTGAGGTTCATTCCCCCCTGCATTCCCCCAGGATCCAGGCTCCTGCCGTGATGCGGCGTTGCGGCGCGGTTCGGTCCGGTCTCGAAAACCGTTGTGCGTCTTACGGCGCACCGAGGGTTCGAATCCCTCCCCCTCCGTAGAAGTTGCTGATTTGCAGGAAGTTCGTCGGCCGTTTCGGCGTCTCCGGTCGGCCCCAGGCGACCCCAGAAAAGGACCGTTTGTGCAGCGCACGTGCAGCGCTCCCATCTCTCGGTCCCTCCGACTGAGCGTTCCAGGGAGCTGTCGAGGAAGCCAGCCGCCTCCTCCTCGGACCGCCGCCTACGCCGAGGCCCTCGCTGCCGAGACACGCTGAGGCGATGCCCGGGCAGGCGCGTGGTAGCCGAACATCGCGGCCGTCGGTCCCCGAGCTGCCTGACCGCTTCAAGACCCCAGTTCACCACTCCGACCGCAGGCGGCGACGCCTCGGCCGGCGGACCTTGTCGGTCCCGTCCAGGCGCCGTCCATCTCCCGTGCCGCAGGGAATCGGCTCGCCCGCGCGGCTAGGGCGGGGTCCCCACCACCTGGCCGGAGACCGGCCCCTCGAGGCCGGCGCGGCTGATGGCCGTGACGACGTAAGTGCGCTCGCCGTTGGGGCCGAAGTCGCTGGCGCCCGGGAAGTTGCCCTCGAAGTCGAGCATCGCGACCTTGCCCGGGAAGTTGACGTCGGTCGCCTGCTCAGTGACGGCGGCCAGGTGGCGCCAGACTCCGGTACCAACGCGGCGGTAGACCCGGTAGAAGGCGATGTGCTCGGACGGCGGATTGTGGTTCCATGCGACGAAGACCTCGCCGCTGCCGCCGCCGGTCTGAGCCTCGACGCCGGTGACCTGTGAGGGTGGCCGGCAACACAGCAGGCGCCGGAGCCGGTCGAGGTACGCGGACGGCGAGGGCGGCACGGGCCGACTCTACCCGACCGTCGTTTGTCTGCGGGAACATCAGCTCGAGCCCCGCCTGGTGCTTGTATTGCGGATCGCTGAGTGCCTTGAGCAGTCCCGCGGAGCGCTGGATCGCGTGCGAGCTGCCATCTCGACGCCCATCGACCAGCCGACGAGGGTCGTGTCGACTAGGCCCAGGGGGGAAGGACGCTCCAGGAGAGACGCCTGCCCTATGGATGCACGAACGGCAGATGCCGCGACCCACTCGCATCGATTCATAGGGGGGAAGGGAGTACTGATGCCGACCGTAATCGCGCTCGTCGCCGCGAGCTAGGCATCGCCGGTCACCGGCGGCGGCAGCGTCTCCCCGATTCGGTGTCCGAGCGCTTTCGCCGACTTGACCGCCGCTGCTACTCCCTGCTCTGCCGGACGCTCGTCGTGCTGGTGCTGCCCGCGGTGTCCGGTAGCCCTCGCTGAGGCTTGGCCACCAGTAGGTAGACCAGCCCGGCGGCGGCAATCGCCGCGAGCACCATCGGGGCCGCCCATACCTGGTACACCGGGGCGCCCGGGGGCGCGAGCGACTCGCGCGGCCAGGCGATGTTGACCGACTCGAAGGCCAGCCAAATCACCGCGAGCACGTTGATCATGAGGCCCGCCCGGCCGAGTCGTACGCGACCGGAAGGCTTCCACGTTCCTCGCAGCCGCGCGATCAGGGCAGCCAGCGCGATCAGGAAGAAGGTCACGTAGATCCCTGCCGTACCGAACGTGATGAGGCTGCCCACCGCGGCCGAGTGCAGGCCGAGCAGCATCCCGAGGCAGGCCACCGTCGCGGTCACCACGATCCCCCCGATCGGGACCCTGCGCCGGTTGACCTTGCGCAGGAAGCGCGATCCCGGCAGCGTGCCGTCGCGCGACACGGAGTACATCGTACGGGCGGTGAGGGCCTGGGCCGCCATTCCGCAGGCCAGGAAGGCCACCAGCACCACGGCGGCGAACGGCTTGGAGGACCACGATCCGAACGAGGTCACGACCGCCGTGGTCACGGGATCCAGATCCTTGCCCGCCACGATCGAGGCGGGATCGGGATGCGCGAGCATGGCGGCGACCGCGTTGAGAAACACCAGCGTGCCGACGCTCAGAAGGGCGATCCAGATCGCCCGGGGCACATGACGGCTCGCATCCCGTGTCTCCTCGGCGGCCGCAACGCAGGCGTCGAAGCCGATGAACACCCATCCGCCGACCGCGAGCGCGGCCAGTAGCCCAGCGCCGGCCGAGCCGCCCGAGAGCGCCTCCGCCCCCAGAGTCTCGAAGAGCGCCGAGAAGTCCTGCTCGCGGAACACGAGCAGGAGGGCGATGCCCACGCCCACCGTGGCCAGCACCTCGGCGGCGATTCCCAGCTTGATTGCGCGACTCAACAGCCGTATCCCGAAGGCATCGGCCGCAGCACACACCAGCACGAGCACCATCCCGGTGACCACGAGCGCGTCCGCGGTGACCTCGATGCCGAGCAGCGTCAGAGCCCAGGGCGCCCCGAGGTAGCCGACCGTGGTGTTGGCCACGGCGTAGGCACAGACCGCGACCCAACCGGTGAACCAGCCGTAGGTGCCGCCCACCAGGCGCTTGGTCCACTGGTAGGCACCGCCGGCGATGGGAAACTCCGAGGCCAGCTCGGAGTAGACCGCCACCAGTAGGCACTGACCGCCAAGGGCCACCGGTAGCACCCACACCCAGGCCGGCCCGGCCACCAGCGTTCCCACCAGAACAACGGCGTAGAGCCCCACCACCGGGGACACGGCGGCGAAGCCGAGGGCGACGTTGTCGAAGGTGCGCAGCCGCCGTTCGAGCTCCTGGGGATACCCGAGCTCGGCCAGCCGTTGCGTGTCGGAATCGAGCGCCGCCGGCGGCGCCACGACCTCCGTCACGGTCCTAGCGCCGGTCTCCCGCGCTCGCGCTCGACCATGCGGGCCACCTCCACGCGCGAGGAGGCGCCCAGCTTGATGAACAGGTTGCGGATGTGCGTCTCGATCGTCTTCTTGCTGAGAAAGAGCTTCTCGGCGATCTCGGGATTGGTCAGCCGATCGGTGATCAGCTCGGCGACCTCGAGCTCGCGCTTGGTCAGCGAGCCCATTCCCGAGTCCTCCGCCGTGGCGGGTCCACGCACCTCGGCGCGCGCCCCGAGCTTGCGCAGCTCGCGGCGCATGTCGTCGCGCAGCCGCACCGAGCCGCACTCGGCGCTCACGCGCTCGGCCTCGCGCAGAGCGACAAGCGCTTCGTCGCGCTCACCGGCTGCTGCGAGCGCTCGACCGGCCAGACCGCGCGAGAAGGCAGCCTGGAGATGCGCTCCCACCGAGCCAGCCGACTCGGCCGACTCGGTTGCGATCCGCGCGGCCTCCAGCGGCTCGCCACCGGCGAGGAGCACCTCCGCCCGTGCGCGGCCGGCAACCGCGGCGGGCACCTTGAGGCCGAGGTTCGCCGCGTTTCGCTCGGCCCGGCCGGCGTACTCGTCCGCCTTCTTGGGATTGCCGACCGCCAGCTCGACCAGCGCCAGCGTCTCCCAGTCGAAGCAGCGCTCGACGGGGATCTTGTGCTCGAGCTCGTCTGATCCCAGCGCGCGCATCTCCTCGCGGGCGCGCTTGATGTCGCCGGCCTCGAAGCGGGCGCAGGCGAGCATCCAGCCGGGTCCGCCGCCCGCTGAGGGCATGGTGCCGCCGGCGAGGCGTTGCCCCACTCGAGCACTCTCCTCGCCCGCCGCGATCGCGGCCTCGAGGTCGCCGGCGTAGTAGTGAGCCCAGCCGAGCTCGAACAACGACCAGAACAGCCACAGCGAGTTGGAGGAGAGCCGGGTGGCCTCCACCGCGGCCTCGCCCATCTCGATCGCCTCGGCCATGCGTCCCTGCATCTCGAACGGGAACCCCTTCACCAGCATCATTGGGACGACCATTCGGCCCCGGCCGGTGGCCCGCCCGATGGCTATCCCGCGGTCCACGTGGGCGATCGCCTGGTCGTAGAGCTCGAGGTAGTTCTCCGCCCACCCGAGGTGGCACAGCGCCTCCTGGCGCGGCGCCAGCTCAGCATCGGAGAGGCGGTCGATGTAGCTGACCGCTTCAGCGTGATGCTCCCGCGCGTCTTCTATCTTCCCGGCCGCCGCTTCGCCGACGCAGAGCGCCGAGGCGGCCGCGGCGATGAGCGCCTCGTCGCCGACGGCGCGCGCGGTCTCCAGCGCTCCCCGCCCCATGTCGAGCGTCTGTTCGGAGTCGAACTCGTAGAAGCCATCGACCGAGAGCTCGATCTGAAGGGCGGCGGCGACGGCGGAGGAGCGGTCGGGCACCTCCTCCCACGCGCGGACGAGGCGACGGTGCGCCTCCTCGTGGCGTCCCATCCAGTGCTCGACCGCTGCGCACAGCGTCGTGAGCTCGACCCGCTCGGCCACGGCGTCGGGCGGAAGGAGGTCCATTGCCTCCAGCAGTGTGGCGCTGGAGAGGTCGAACTCGCCCAGCGAGCGCTGCGCGGAGGCCAGGTCCATGCGCACCGAGACCTGGCGTTCGGTGTCCGCGCTGGGCAGAAGGTGCATGGCGGCCGCGAACCAGCGCGCCGCGGCGCTCGGAGCGCGCGACGACGATGCTTGTCCGGCCTCGAGCAGCACCCGGATGGCCTCTTCGTCACCCTGCCTCGCCGACTGCTCGACGTGGTGGGCCCGCTCGGCCGAATCAGCTCCCCGGGCGGCCAAGGCCTCGGCCGCTCGGGCATGTCCAGTCAGGCGCCGGCCTCCGCGCACCGAGTCGTAAACCGCGCGTCGCACGAGCGGGTGACGGAAGCTGAATCGCCGCGGCAGCTGGGTCGGCCGGACAAGATCGCGGTCGAGCAGATCGTCGAGGGCACTCAGCGCCGCGGCCTCCGTCAGCCCCCCGATCTCGGCGGCCAGATCCAGCTCGAAGGGATCCCCCGCCACGGCCGCGGCGTCCAGCAGCGCGCGGGAGGACTCGGAGAGGGACCCGAGCTCGCCCGCAATGGCGCCCGCCACGGCCGCGGGCACCCCGGCGTCGTCGGTATCCGGGCCGAGCGGAGCCGCGAGCACATCATTCTTGCCGGTGCGGCCGAGCTGCTCGAGGTAGAACGGATTGCCTCCCCCGTGGCGATAGATCGCGGCCACGGACTTGGCCTCCATCCCGTCCAACAGGAGTGTCGCCTCGGCTTCCGTCAAGCGTTCAGGCTCGAGCCGGTGCACCCGCGGGTCGGTCAGCGCCGCCCCCAGGCGCTGGGCAGCCCGACCGGGACGAAAGCCGAGAGCGAGCAGTACCGGCGCCTTGGGCTCGCGACGGGTGAGTGCAGCGATCAGCTCAACCGAGGCGCCGTCACTCCAGTGCAGATCGTCGAGCACGAGGACGAGCGGCTGCTCCCGTGCAAGGAGGCACAGGAGGCGGCTGACCGCGCGATGCGCTCGGTAGCGCTCATCGGCGATCGCCCCGCTCGTGCCGTTCGAGCGTCTCAGCGAGGGCAGCACCTGCCCGAGCTCGGCGGCCAGCTCTTCGTCCCAGGCCTCCTGGGCGGCCAGGTCCTGCGAAACGACGTAGGAATCGAGTGCATCCACCCAGACGCTGAATGGCATCTCGCTCTCGAACTCGGCGGCCGCGCCCGAGAGCACCACGTGCCCACGCTCCTCGGCACGCGACCGCAGCTCATCCAGGAGGCGCGTCTTGCCGATGCCGGGCTCGCCTTCGATCGCGACGTAGGCCGGCTGGCCCTCGGTCAGCGCGTCGAGGGCCGCCTCGAGATGCTCGAGCTCGTCTTCGCGCCCCACCAGTTGAGCGGCTGTGCCGGACTGCGAGTCCACCCGTGGGCGCGAGCATACGCCCCCATGGGCGCCATTTCAGGGTTCCGGTCCAGGGTGCTCGCCCGATGTGCCTGGCGCGTTTTGACGCCAAGGTCTCTCTTCCCAACGGAACGAGGAGAGACGAATGACCGAGACCAATACCCAGAACCCCAAGCAGCGTGCCATGGGCGCGCGTGTCCTGCTGCTCGTATCCGGTGCTGTGGCAGGCCTGCTGGCGGTGGGCATGATCGCCCTCGGCGGCTTTGCCCTGTGGGGCGAGAGCCAAAAGGACAAGGAGGGGTATCTCAGCACCGACAGTCACCGCTTCGCGGCAAGCACCCACGCGCTCGCCACGGACAACCTGGAGATGGACCTCGATGGCGTCGAGGGCCTGGTCAGCTCACCGGACCTCGGTCAGGTCCGCCTACGGGTGACGTCGCCGTCCGGCGAGCCGGTGTTCGTGGGCCTCGCTCGCACACAGGAGCTGTCCGCTTACCTCGCCGGGGTCGCCCACAGCAAGGTCACCGATCTCGACTACGAACCGTTCGAAGCCGAGTACAGCCCCCGGGGCGGCGAGCGCAAGCCAGCCCCGCCTGCCGGGGAGCGGATCTGGGCTGCGTCCACGGAGGGTGCGGGCTCCCAGACGCTGAACTGGGAGGTCAAGGAAGGAGACTGGTCGGTGGTCGTGATGAACGCCGACGGATCACGCGGCGTGCAGGCCGACGTCAGCGCGGCGGCCAAGGTCCCATACCTGACCTCGATCGGCTGGGGCGTGCTCGGCGGAGGAACGGTCCTGCTCCTGGCGGCGCTCGTCCTGATCGTGTTCGGCGTCAGGCCAGCGCGCGACCGGCAACCCCGCGTCGCAACCGACCTGGCTGCTTCACCGTCCTGATTCCACACAGCGACCTAACGTTCCTCAGCGGCGCCCGCCCCTCGGCGGGCGCCGGTCGTTTCAGGGTGCCGGTTCAGGGGCTCGCACCGATGTTCGGTGAGGCCTCCGCCGAAAGACTCGCTCGTATGCCCGTCAACCTGCCCTCTCAGCAGACAGAACTGTCACTCGACAGCGTCCTGCCGGCCCTCGACCTGCGGGCGCTGGGGCGCCGGGCGGCGCTCCCTGCGGCGCTGGTGGCCGCGGCAGCCGCGGTGGTGGTCCTGGCCGGCGGTCCCCTCCAGGCGTTTTCCGACGCGCTTCAGCGCGTGATCGACGCCGATCCGCGCTGGGTCGTGGCCGGCGCCGTGTTCGAGCTACTGTCGTTCTTGGGTTACGTTGCCCTGCTGTGGCTCGTGGGCGGTCGCGCCACGCCGCGGCTGGGACTACGCGCGAGCGCCGAAGTCACCCTGGGCGGCGCCGCGGCCACTCGCTTGCTGCCCACCGGCGGCGTTGGCGGCGCGGCCCTGACGCTCTGGGCTTTTCGGCGCGCGGGACTGGATGCGCGCAACGCCGTGCGCGCGCTGCTCGCGTTCCTCGTGGTGCTCTATTCCATCTTCCTCGGATCCATCGCGGTAGCCGGTGGTCTGCTCGCTCTCGGGCTGGTCCCCGGTGACGGTCCGCTCGCCCTGACCGCGCTGCCGGCGGCCGGCGCCGCACTGGCCATCGCGCTCGGGTTGACCCTGGCCGCTCGCCGGCCCACCGGCGCCGCCGGGCGTGGGCCCCGGGTAGCTCTCACGATTCTGGGTGCCGCCGTGCGAGACGCGATCGCGCTCGTGCGCTCCGGCGACTTTCGTCTGCTGGGAGCGGTGGCCTGGTGGGCCTTTGACGCCGCCGTGCTCTGGGCGATGCTCCAGGCGCTGGGCGCCCCTCCATCGCTCGCTGTGGTCGTGCTCGCCTACTTCGTGGGCCAGGTCGCCAACACGATTCCCATTCCCGGGGCTGTGAGCGGCGGCATGGTCGCAGGGCTACTCGCGTTCGGGGTGGAAACCGACCTGGCGCTTGCCTCCGTGCTGGCGTACCGCTCGGTTGCGATTTGGCTGCCTGCGCCAATCGGCCTGCTGGCGCTCGGTGGACTGCGGAGAACCTTCGCTCGGTGGGCCCATCACGATGCTCCTGACGGCAAAGGCGTGGTGCCCGTACCGGCCTAAGGGTTTCAGGGTCCCGGTTCAGGGGGCCCACCCGATGATCTGAGAGTGCTTTAGCGGAAGTATCGAAGCATGCCGTTCTTCCTCCTCCACCACCGCCATCAGCCTCAAGAGTGCCCGGTCGCTTACGCCGCCTGGCAGGGCTTCGATAGCCCGCTGCGCTACCGGCGCGTGCCCTCGAGCTGCCTGGCCGGCGGACATGACCTCTGGTGGCAGGTGGAAGCCGCGGACCCCTCGCAGGCGCTCGCGCTCCTGCCCCGCTTCGTGGCCGCCCGGACCAAGCCGATCCAGATCAGAGAGGTGCAGATCCCATGACCTACGCAACTTCAGATTTCGAGGTCTGCGACGCGCAGCTGCTCGACGTCCTCGTGGGCGCGGGCGTTCAACGCGTCTACGGAGTCGTCGGCACAGCCTTGATCCATTAGCCGATGGAGTGTCGTCGGTACGTGCGTCTTGTAGACCTGTGGCGGGATTTCGCCGATCATGCCGGCGAGAGGGCCGAGTTCACGCGGTAGCGGTGGCGGCGGGGGTGCACGGCGCCGGATGCGACGCAACGCGGAGCTCGCGCGAGAAGGGGATGTGGGTAAATGCACCCCGATGGAGCTTGTCGAGGGCATCCACCATGCCAGCTGGCTGACCGAGGACATCGATCGTCTCACGGGGTTCTACGAGCGCGTGTTGGACGCCAGCAAGACGCTCGACATGACCGAGGAGGGGGTCCGGCACGTCTATCTGGAGGTCGGCCCTAAGACGGTGCTGCACCCGTTCCAGGTCCTCGATGGGCCGCCGCTGCCGCCCGCCCCGGGGGTGATGTTCCAGCGAGGGCGCCTCGACCACTTTGCGTTGTGGGCGACGTCTGAGGCGGCCTTTGTGGAGATCCGGCGTCGCGTCGTGGCCGAAGGCGCGGCCGACGGGGACGTTCGCGACATGACGGCGATGTGGATCATGGGCTTCCACGACCCCGACGGCTTCTATGTCGAGGTGATCTGGCACAAGCCCGGCGTGTCGGACTCAGAGACGCTGCCGCGGGCGAGCTGGACCACGGTCGAGCCGCGCTGATCCTCGACCGGGCTCTCCTACCGCGGAGACCGTTCGCTCCTTGGTCGCGGGCTTCAAGTTGTCACGAGTGCCCAGGCCCACGAGCGAGATCGCCCCGTCTACCGTTTGGGCGGATTCTTAGGCCGAGTTCCGGGCAAACAGGTGGAGAGCCCCTCGACCGCGATAGGAGCACCTCGATGTTCAAGCTGATTCTCGGCGCCGCCGCTGGCTTCGCAGCCGCGTGGTTTCTAGATCCCGACCAGGGCACGCGCCGGCGCAATCAATTCCGCGACCAGGGCCTGAAGTACGCTCGCGGCCAAAAGGACGCCGCCGCGACGCAGGCCACCCGTGCGGCGCAACAGGTGAAGGGTGCCGCGGAGAAGGCCAGTCCGGTGGGTGGGACCGAGCCCGCTGAAGAGAGGCTGAACGATCCGGGGCTGCAGGCCAAGGTCGAGAGCGAGGCCTTTCGGGAAGCCGGCGTGTCCGTCGGCAAGGTGTCGGTCAACGTCGAGGATGGCGTCGCCTACTTGCGTGGAGAGCTCGACGATGGCGACGCCGCTCCGCGGCTGGTCGAGGCGGTCCGCCAAGTCGACGGCATTCGCGACGTCCGCAGCCTGCTCCACGAGCCAGGCGAGTCGACACCGGCGACGGGCGAGTAGAGCCGCGCTCTTGCCTGGCTGCGGCGCGGCGCCCTAGTCGGGCTCGTGCTTCGGGTGCGCGCGCAGCGACCCGGCGTGCGCCCGCGCGTCGGGGTCGCGGCGCACCTTGAGCACGCTGGCGGTCGTCGTGACGGTGAGGACGACCGCGATGACGACGAGCGACGTGCCGGTGGAGATCTCTGGCACGGCGTCGTCCTGAAGGTGGCCCCAATGAAGTGCGAGTTTGACTCCGATGAATCCGAGGATCAGTGCGAGCCCGGTCGAGAGGTAGACGAGCCGGTCGAGCAGGCCGGTGACTAGGAAGAACAGCGCGCGTAGCCCCAGCAGCGCGAACGCGTTCGCGGTGAAGACGATGAAGGTCTCCTCGGTGACGCCGAAGACGGCGGGGATCGAGTCGAGCGCGAAGAGGATGTCCGTGCTGCCGATGGCGAGCAGCACGAGGAAGAGCGGGGTCAGCATCCGCCGGCCCTCGCGGTGGGTGACGAGCTTGCCGCCGTCGTATGCGTCCGTGACCGGTAGCCGGCGCTGCGCGAGGCGCACGAGAGCGTTGTCCTCTACCTCGGGGTCCTGGTCGCGGTGCCGGAAGAGCTGGATCGCCGTGAAGAGCAGCAGCAGGCCGAATAGCAGGAACATGAACGAGAAGGCCTCAAGCAGCGCGGCGCCGAGCGCGATGAAGATCACGCGCAGGATCAGTGCGAGGATGATCCCCACGATCAACACCTTCTGCTGGTGCTCGGCGGGCACCGCGAAGGAGGTCATGATCACCACGAAGACGAAGAGGTTGTCCACCGACAGGCTCTTCTCGACGATGTAACCGGCGAAGTACTCGCCGCCGTAGCCCCATCCGGAGAACGAGGCGAATACGAGCCCGAACCCGACCGCCACGGCGATGTAGAAGACCGACCAGAGCGTCGCTTCGCGAAAGCCCACCTCGTGGGGTCGCGCCACGGCGAGCGCGAAATCGATCGCGAGCAGCACGAGGACGAGCCCGACCGTCGCGGCCCAGGCAGTGGTCGTCACCTCGAGCATCGGCCCTCCGTTGCTTCGGCGGGCAGCCTGGACACCCCGGGCACACTAGTGACGCGCACCCTCCAGTCCCGGGCCTTCGCCGGCTTAGCCCGGCGACCCACACGTAGGCGGCGATCGGCCGGTCGGTGCCACGCGCGAGCCCTGTACTGGTGCGACCAAACCCTGATCTCCGTCGTTATCGAGCCCTAAGCGGCCGCGCGCCGAGCGCGCCGTAGTCTGAACTTCAGCGCCGCGGGGTCACCCAACGGCGGTCGATCGGTGCTCTGTGTCGCGCCAAGGGCATTTTGATGGAGCGCCATTCAGTTGACGAAGCGCAGGCATTCGGGTTGCTGCGCGACCAGTCACGCCGGACCAACCTTAAGCTCGCCGACATCGCGGCAGCGGTAGTTGACGGCCATCGGTTGCTCCGCAAGCACCGCGGCACTGACCGGCTGGAGCAGACGACACCGCCCGCCGAAACTAGAACGGTTGAGCGAAACCGCTAGCGAAACGCAGCGTCGTTACGGGTCCACCCGTCCCGAAGCGCCGACCGAGTCTCGCGCCCGTGTGGCCTCGTCGTTTTTGGGCGTTCTGGACGACCACACCACAACGACGACGAGTACGAGCACCACCACCGCGATCCCGATAATTGCCCAGAGCATCAACGACGGAGACTAGACCTGTGTCGGGGCGATGTCGAGATGGGGTGCGAGACTCGATGGCTCTGGATGAGGTGAGGACAGCCGACGGGCGCCGCTTCCGTGTAGAGACTCTGGACCGAACGCCGGGCGTCACCATGCCGGACGAGTTCGAGCCCCACCGGCTCGCCAAGCGCGCCCTGCAGATCGTCGCGGCGCTCGGGGTGGTCGGTTTGGTGCTGCTGCTTGCTCCCGGGCTTGGGGAGGTTCGCGACCTTCTGGGCAAGGCGCGCCCAGAGTGGGTGGCGGTGGCCGTGGCCTTGGAAGCGATGTCATGCGCGTCCTACGTGTTGATGTTCCGGCCTATCTTCTGCCCACGCATGCCGTGGCGCACGAGCTGGGAGATCGGGCTGGCGGAGCTCGGCGCGGGCTCGATTGTGCCGGCGAGCGGGGCCGGTGGCCTTGCGCTCGGTGCCTGGATCCTGAGTGAAGGGGCATGCCTGCGGAGCGGATCGCCAGCCGCTCGGTGGCGTTCTTTCTCATCAAGAGCTCCGTCAACTTCATCGCCGTGGCGGTGCTCGGCACGGTCATGGCGCTGGGCCTGGTTGGGCCCGACCTGTCGCCCTGGCTGACCATCGTGCCGGCCGTCGGCGCCGTGTTGGTGATCGCCGCGGTGCTGGTGGTGCCCAGGCTCGGCGTCGGCGGCCCGGTCGCGGCCGACGCAGGCCGGACGCGCAAGGCGATGCGGGCCGTACGTAAGGCGCTGGTGGGGGGCACGGCCGAGGCGGTGCAGATCGTGCGCTCGCGAAATCTGCTCGTGATCGCCGGCTCACTCGGCTACTGGGCGTTCGACAACGCCGTGCTCTGGGCGACGTTTCAGGCGTTCGACGTCTCTCCTCCGATCACGGTGATATTGCTGGGCTACCTGATCGGTCAGCTCGGCGGGCTGCTGCCGCTACCGGGCGGGCTCGGAGGAATCGACGGTGGACTGATCGGCGCGCTGATCGTCTACGGCACCCCGGCGGCCGCTACCGCTGCCGCGGTGCTCGTCTATCGCGTGATCCTATTCTGGCTGCCCCTGCTTCTCGGCGCCGTGGCGTTCATCTCCCTGCGGCGAGGGTTAAACAGACCTGACCGGCCCGAGCTGTGCGTCGTGCCGGCGGCAACCTAGCGCCCAGGCCCAACCTTGGCTCCTGGCCTAAATTGCCTGTGGCGGCACGCGGCGGCCGAGATTCATTCCCCCTGTATTTCCCCGGGACGCTGGCTCCAGTTGTGATGCGGCATTGCGACCTATTCGGCGCGGCCTCGAAAACCGTTGTGCGTCTTACGCGCACCGAGGGTTCGAATCCCTCCCCCTCCGTTGCCGTGGTCAGTTGGGGTTGCCGGCGAGGTGGCGGCGGATGAACGCGTGTGCGACGTTGCCGATGCGCGAGCCGAGCTTGCCTCCCGCCTCAATCGCCGAGCGGAAGTGCACTCCGCCCCAGAGGCGACTCTCCCCGCAGTCACGCTCGAAGTCGCTCCAGGTCGCCCAGTTGACAGTGGTGTCGCTCGCTGGGGTGATGCCGGGCTCGATCCGCGACGATCCCTTCGGGAAGGATACGGTCCAGCCGAGCTTGTCCGTGCCGAGGAAGCGGCGGCTAGCCTGCGCGTGCGCGGCGCAGAAGCTGGCCGATCCTGACGGGTACTCGGGATGGTCTGCGGTCTGGACGTAGCTCTTCCACTGCGATGCCGGGATACGGTCGACGGTCCCGCGCCCTGGGCCTCCCCAGGCGCGCACCGGACGGTCGCCGTACAGGTAACGGATCGCGCTGATCGGACGCACCGCGTCGTGGCGCAACTTCTCGTTCCAGACGGCGATCGCCGTGTCGAAGGCGGCCAGGTTGGTGAGGAAGTCGTACTGGACGAACTCGTCGAGCGACAGGCCGCGCGACTGGGAGGCGAACAGCGCCGAGAATCCGAGGCTGCGGATCTTGTCGTCGACCAGCTCGACTGTCAGCTTGCGGCGGTCGTCGAGCGCCGCGCTCGCCGCAAGGACCTCGTCGGCCTGGGCGCGGTAGGCGGCGCGGCCGTGGCGGCCGCGGAGCATGCTCTTGTGCGGCGGCGGCACCCGGAAGCGGTCCGGGTCTGTGTAGGAGTACGGCCGGGTCACCCCCAGCTGAGGTGTCACGAACTGCTGGACGCGGAAGACCCCACTACCGTCACTGATGACTTGTGGCTGCCAGCGTGACGGGTCACGCAGCCGGTAGGCGGTGTTGACGGGACGGTAGCCGAGGTAGTCGGCGTAGGGCACGCGGTTGAATGTCTGCCCGCCCTCGTCGCCGAGCTGGTTCATTCCGTCGTGCTCGCGCGCCGCCGCGACGGCGGCCCCCGCCCTGTTTCCGATGCCGATGGGGCTGGACAGGTCTCGCCGCTGATCATCGGGGTCGAGGCCGGCCGCGCGCAGCATCTCGCGCCAGTCCTCGGCGTGTTGTGGCAGCAGGCTGTTCAGGACGCGATACGAGGCGTACAGCAGCGCAGTGTTCTTGTTGGCCTGGGTGGCCTCGGAGGCCGGACGCCGGCCCAGATCGGACGCCACTCCGACCGCAGTCGGGTGATAAGGAGCGAGCGCGTCGAACCAGGCGTTGGTCACGACCGTGGTGATCCGCAGCACGAGCGGCGCGTCGCCGTGGGTCGGCGAGACCGACTCGGTGATCGCCGGAATGACATTCGGGACGATCAGCTGCTCGGGCGCCCTGCCGCTCTCCAGATCGAACGGTTCACCCTCGGCACTCGCAGCCGGCTGGCTCCCGGGCAACAGGACGAGCGCAGCCAACAGCGCCGAGACAAGCACGCCCAACGCGCCGAGCGGCAACCCCAGACGACTCCGACACCACCACTGCTCAGATCCGGGCTTCACGAGCCGACCTCCTGGCGGTCGGGGTTCGGGATGGTGCTCTCCGACCGCACAACCACTAGACGTCCGCCAGCTCTCTCTTATTCCTTCGCCACTGCCGGGGCCGGTCGTCTCACCTCTCGCAGATGGTGGCCAGCGATCCTTACGCGGGTAGCGCGTCTCCTGGCCGACGGTTAGGCGCGGTACCCGTAGTCGCGATCCCTGCAGGGCCCTGGGTCGGTGAGAGTTCCAGCAGGAATCGTTCGGACAGTCCGGACTCACGACGGCCGCGGCCGCCATGTCAACTCCAAGTGGTTGAAGCGCCAGGGTCCGGAACGTAGGCGCAATAGGTGCCGGTGCGGATCGTTCGGTCGAGGTGCTCGCCGAGCTCGAGATGGTGCTCGCTCAGGCGGGTGATC
>CAWGWC010000023.1:0-14968 GCA_963826165.1 uncultured Thermoleophilaceae bacterium
CGCGTTGTGGTGGCGCCGCGCTTGAGTCCACTGGCGCGCCGGATGCACACGGGTGGGCCCGCGAGGGGGCGCGATGCTGAGTCCTCAAAGCCTCTAAGGTCCGGTGGGATCAGCCGGGGGAACGCAGGACCGTCGCGAGGGCACGCGAACTCAGAGATGTCTCGACGAGATGGCTCAGCTGCCGAAAGGAGGCCGTAGGAGCGTTGTTTGGACTTGGATCCAGGAGGGCGATCGTCACACTTGTCACATTCGCCACGCTCATCGCGGTTCTCGTTGGGCTGATGCCGGGCGCCGATGCGTCCGCCGACGTCAAGACCTTCGTCCCCGTCGCCAAAACGCGCAAGGCGCTGATCTTCAAGATCGAGGGGGTCGACCCGAGATCGATCCGCAAGGCCTCGGCGACCCTTCGGTTGCGGCGCGGCAAGGTGCGCAAGAAGAAGCTCAGCGTGCGCAGGGTGCGTGCGGCGGCCCGGCGAGGAACGCTGAAGCTCCGGCGCGGACGAAACAAGGCGAGGGCGAAGGGAGGCAAGGTCCGGATCGTCGTCGAGAAGCCAACCCGGCGCACGGTGCCTGGGTCGGTTCCGTCCGGGTCGGTGCCGTCCGGGTGCTCGACCGACGCGACGAGCGAGATCCGCTCCTGGATCGCCTCGGTGCCGAACAACTCGACGCTGGTGTTCGGCGCGGGCGCCTGCTATCGCATCGAGGGAACGCTCGAGCTTCGTGGCCGGACTCTCACACTCGATGGCAACGGTTCGACGTTCAAGTCGCTAAACGCGCCGTCCGACCAGCGCGCGATGTGGCGGGCGTGGGATTCGAACGTTGTTTTCCGCGACATGACGATCGTCGGGTCATATGCCAACGGCGGTATCCATAACGAAAGCCTTCAGCATGCGCACGGAATTGACCTGCGCGGCACGCACGGCGTCGTGGAGAACGTCTCGATGAGCGACCTGGCTGGTGATTGCGTGTACTTCGGGTTCGGCGCCTCCCGGTCGTCGGGTGACGTTCATGACAGCTCATGCCGGAGGATCGGCCGCAACGCCGTCTCCGTCACTGCGGGCGACGACATTCGCGTGGCGCGCGTCACCACGGATCGAATCGGCTATATCGCCTTCGACGTGGAGCCCAATGAGGGGCCTGGCAACGGTTCGTCTCGAGTCGTGTTCGACTCGAACGCGATCGGGGCTTTCCACAACGCGGCCTACTCGGTGATTGGCAACGCGCCGATCGTTGATCAAGCGTTCACGAACAATCGCGTCGTCGGCCAACGCATGAAGGTCGAAGTGACCAACCGCGCCTACCGCCCGCAGCGGCTGAGGATCAGCGGCAACAGCTCGAACACGCCCGGCCCGCCGGCCGCGATGAACCTCTACGGCGTGGATGGGCTCACTGTCAGCGGCAACCTGGTGCCCATGACCGGCGGGCCCATGGCGTACATATCCGGCTCCTGCGGCGTCAGCGTGTCCGGCAACTCCTTCCCCGGCGGGTACCAGGAGGCGTCGATCGTCAATCCCCCAGCGTCGTGCTAGTGGTCCCGAGCTAGCTCGCCGCCTGAGAGGCCTCGCCGGTGGCCTGCCGCGCTGCGAGATCTCCCATCGGCAGCACGTCCAACTCTCCGCGCTCTCGCCGGCGAGCCACCTCGGCGAACACGGTCCGCAACCCAGCCAGCATCGCATCGGTCTCATCGGAGAGGTTGGTGGGGTGAAACCAGAGGTGCATGATGCGCTGCTCGCGCACCGCGCTTTCGACCCCTCTGAGGGCTCGGCGTACCCGCCGTGACACCGGAATGTGGCGACGCACGCCGTGCGCCGGGAAGAACATCATCGATGCGGGGATGTCGATCAGGCCCTGCGTCCGCTCCGGCAGGACAACCGGTGGCCGCCGAGCCACGATCACGTCGGCGGCATGTGCCGCCCTTTTCAGTCGTCCTTCTGCGCGTCCGCCGGCCATGTACCAGGTCGGTTCCGCTCCTCGGAAGCACGTGAAACCGAACTCGCGCAGAACGTCGAGGTGGCCGACGCGGTTGCGGGGGAACGCGAACGAGCGGGGGGTGACGCCCAACTCGCCAGCCGCCTGCATGCACGCGCGAAGCTCGCTCACGGCTGTCTCGCGAGAGCAGCCCGGATCGCCAAAGATTGCGTGCGAGAAGCTATGGCAGCCGATTTCCTGCGGGACTCGGGCCTCGAGGAGCCTCTCCACGAGGCTTCGGCCGTAGAAGATGGGAGCGCCGTCCTCGTCGCTACAGGGATCGTGTATGAACCAGTCGCCCTGTTGCCACGCGTGCGTCGGGCGGACGATCTCGGGGTGCTTGCGTCCGTTGACCGGCGCGCATGAATCCAGCATCACGTGACCCAGGACGCACCACGTCGCTGAGATCTCGAACTCCTCCAACAGACCGAGCAACGCTCCAAAGACCTCGGAGCGCTCGCGTTCGCAGGCCTCGCGGAACGCCTCCGGGCCGCGCTTGTCCAAGGTGCCCCAGATCAGCTCGAAGTCGAGGCTGAGGATGAACGCTCCGCGTCCCAGGCTCATGCGCGCACGACTCTAGTCGGCGGGCCCATGTCAGACTCGCGGCTCGTGTTCTACGTCGTGACGCCCTACGGGCGCAAGGCCGGGAGCTCACGCGTGCGCGTGTTCGAGTGGCTGGACCGGATCGCCGAAACGCGGGTCGTCAGCAGCTACATCTCCCACCACAACGCCAGCGCGTCCGAGGTAGTGCGACACCCCGTCGCTGTGATGGCAGCGGAGCGCCGGCTGCGGCGGATGGCCGCCCAGCCGGCGGAGCGCCTGCTCCTGCATCGAGAGGCCTCGCCGCTGAGCCGAGGATCTCTCGAGCGAAGCCTGCTCTCGAGCTCGGGCTTCTCGATCTACGACTTCGACGACGCCCTTCAGTGGGATTGGGGAGCCGGCAGCCGACTCAGGCGGATCGCCCCAAAGGCACCCAAGACGCTGATTTCCGCGCAGGCCGCGGACCGGGTCGTGGCCGGAAATCCCGTGCTGGCCGAGTGGGCCGCCGAGCACTGCCGCGACGTCGTCATGATCCCCAGCTGCGTTGCGCCCGATCGCTATAGCAGGAAGACCGACTACACGGTGCATGATCCCCCACGCCTGGGCTGGATCGGGTCCGCGGGCAACGAGACCTACCTTCGAGTCGTTGAATCGACACTTCTTGAGGTGCACCGCCGCACCGGCGCCCGGCTCACGCTCATCGGGACGACTCGCCGGACGCTCGGAGACCTCGAGGACATGATCGATCGGGTGGCGTGGTCGGAGTCGACCCAGTATGCGCTGCTGTCGGAGCTCGACATCGGTCTGGCCCCTGTGCCCGACGGGCTCTACACCCGAGGCAAGAGCGGCTACAAGCTCTTGCAGTACGGGGCTGCCGGCACGCCGGTGGTCGCCAGCCCCGTCGGCGTGAACCGCGAGATTCTGTCTGCGCTCCACATGCCGGCGCCTGAGAGCGCCGACGAGTGGGCCGACGCCATCCTCGACCTACTCACACGGCCGGTGGAGGTGCGCGCAGCACTGGGCCGTCGTGCTCGCGAGGTGACCGAGCTGCGCTATTCCTTCGACGCCTGGCTCCCCAGATGGCGAGATGCGATGGGACTCGGGGGGTAGTGGCCGGACCTGTGTCTGGGTCGATACACATCGTCATCGTCAACTGGAACACCGGCGCCTACCTCAGTCAATGCCTCGAGTCCATAGTGCTCGCCGACCGGGACGACGTGACTGTCGAGCGGGTCACCGTGATCGACAACGCCTCCACCGACGGATCGGCGGCAGGCCTCGACGATCTCGGCTTGCCGCTCGAGCTGGTGCACAACAGCAGCAACATCGGCTTCGCGGCAGCCTGCAACCAGGGGGCGGCGGGCAGCGAGGCTGACTACCTGCTCTTCCTCAACCCTGACACGCGCCTCTTCCCGGACACTCTCGCGGTCGTCACGAGCTTCATGGACAGCGAGCAGGCCGCGCAGATCGGCATCTGCGGCGGTCAGGTACTCGATCCTGCGGGCGGTCCTGCGATTTCGTGCGCTCGATTCCCGACGTTGCCGGTGCTCTTCGGCAAGATGACCCGTCTCTCCCTGGTCCTGCCGCGTTTCTTTCCGAGCCACCATCTGAAGCCGGCGGAGACACGGAACAGCGGCATCGTCGACCAGGTCATCGGCGCGTTCTTCCTGGTGCGGCGCGAGCTGTTCATCCGGCTGGACGGCTTCGACTCGAGCTACTTCGTCTACTACGAGGAAGTGGACTTCGCGCGGCGGGCGCTCCAGCAGGGATTCCGCTCGTATTTTCTCAAGGAGGCCAGGATCCTTCACGCCGGCAACGTCAGCTCCGACCAGGTCCGTGACGTACGGCTCTATCACTCTCTGCGCAGCAGGCAGGTCTACGCGCTACGGCACTGGCCTCGCTGGCAGGCCGGCCTTCTCGCTTTGCTCACCCTCGGCATCGAGCTGCCGGCCCGCCTGACGGTGGCGTTGCTCCGACGCAGCAGGTCCGACTTTTCCGCGACGGTCTCCGCCTACAGAATGCTGATCGGCGACCTCCGAGGCGCGGGCTGAACGGCGCATCGCTGGGCTAGGATGGCGGGTCTCATGGGGCTGGTGCACCTCGGCGACGTCTCGCCCTTACTTGCCTGCCCGCGGTGCCGATGCGGTGTCGTGCAAGAGGAAGAGGGCTTTCGCTGCAGCTCGGACTCGTGCGTGTACAACGCGCCGGGTTCGTTCCCGCTCATCGAACGATGGCCGGTCCTCGCCGACTTCGAGCGCAGCATCCTCGAGCCGGCCGGAGTGCGGGGAGCTGAGTCCGGCGCTGGGAATCGATGGTCGATCGACCGGCTCCCGCGGCGCTTGCGATCGTGGGCGCAGCCCCGCAACCGGGTGGCCGCGAGGAACGTGGAGGCACTGCTCGGGCTGCTGCGGGAACCAGCGCCGTTGATCCTCGTGATCGGCGGCGGGACGATCGGGAACGGCGTCGAGGAGATCTATGAGGATCGACGAACGCGGGTCCTGGCGTTCGACATCTACGGAACCCCGCTGGTCCAGTTCATCGCCGACGCGCATCAGATACCGCTTGCCAGTGAGAGTGTCGACGCCGTGGTCGTACAGGCGGTTCTCCAACAGATTCTCGACCCAGGCGAGGTCGTCAAGGAGATCCATCGGGTGCTCCGGCCGTCTGGTCTTGTCTATGCCGAGACGCCGTTCCTGCAACAGGTCGGACATGCGGGGCCCGACTTCACGCGCTACACCAGTAGCGGTCACCGCCACCTGTTTCGCGCTTTCGAGGAGGTGGCCGCCGGGCCCGTGGCCGGACCGGGCGCACAGATGCTGACCAGCGTCGATCACCTGGTGCGCGGTCTGCTGCGCTCCGAGCTGGCCGGAAAGCTGGCGAGGCTGCCCTTCTTCTGGCTGCGCTACCTCGACCGCCTGGTGCCGACCGCCTTCGCGATGGACAACGCGTCCGCCTACTTCTTCCTGGGGCGGCGCTCCGAGCGCGAGCTGTCGCCGGATGAGATCGTGGCCTACTACCGCGGCGCCCATCGCGTGGCCACGAAGGCCGGCTGACCAGCGCAACGAAGCTGCCGCCGGTTTCGGCCTCATCACCTATCCTGGCCGAACCGGGCGATTCAGGCCGTCCAGGAACGAATGGACACCAAGCAATACCTCCACGTGCTGTACGCCCACCGGGTGCTCATCGTCGTGGCAGTGGTGGTGTGCACCGCCGCGGCCGGGGCGTATGCGTGGACTCGCGAGCCGCTCTACGCGGCGCACACACAGTTGTTCGTATCCACAAGCGCCAGCTCGTCCGACCAGAGCCCAACCGAGGTCTACCAGGGCGGCCTGGCGGCGCAGGCGCGCGCCCAGTCCTACACGGCGATCCTCTCCAGTCCGGCTGTGGCCGAGGCCGTGGTCCGGAAACTGGGCCTGTCGGAGAGCGCGGAGGACGTTGAGTCGGCGATCACCGCCACCGCGCCGGAGGAAACGGTGCTGATCGACGTCACGGTCGAGGATGAATCTCCGGAGCAGGCCAGGGACATCGCCAACGCCGTGGCTGAGGAGTTTCCGCGATTCGTCAAGACGCTGGAATCGTCTCCCGCGCCCGAGGGATCGGACGTCGACATCAAAGTCGCGAGCCGTGCGGCCCTTCCAACCAGTCCGGAGTCCCTGCCGAAGGGCCTGTATCTCGCTGCGGGCGCCCTGCTCGGTCTCATCCTCGGTGTCGCTCTTGCGGCGCTGCGCGAGCTGCTCGACAGACGGATCAGGGACGACGAGGCCGCCGAGGTGATCGCAGGGGCGCCCGTCATCGGCCATATTCCGCGCGACTCGCGGGCCTCCAAGCGGCCCCTCGTAGTTCTCGACGACCCCGACTCTCCCGAGGCCGAGGCCTACCGCCGGCTGCGAACGAATCTGCGCGTCGTGACGATCGACGCTGACCGGCGATCCCTGCTCCTGACAAGCGCAGTCCCGGGCGAGGGCAAGACCCTGCTGGCCGCCAACCTGGGCATCGTCTTCGCGCAGGCCGGCCATCGGGTCGTGCTGGTGGACGCGGACCTGCGCCGCCCCAGGCTGGGCCGTCTACTGGGGCTCGAGCCGTCCCCGGGCTTGAGCGAACTGCTGTCGGCCGACACGCCGACGAGCGAACTGCTTTCGAGTGACCTGCTGGAAGAGACATTGCACCACGAGCAGGAGCTTCCGCTGGAGATGCTCACCAGCGGTTCGCCGCCGCCGAACCCGAGCGAGCTGCTCGGATCGGAGCGCTTCGAGGTGCTGCTCGAGGGACTGACCCACAGAGCCGACATCGTGATCGTGGACTCCCCCGCGCTGCTGTCCGTCGGCGATGCCGCGGTCATCGCGCGAGTGAGTGCGGCGATCCTGATGGTGGCCCGTGTGCCCTCGACGCGCGCCGAGCAATTCGACGCGGCCGCCGAGGCCCTCCACGCCGTCGGCGAGCCGCCTGTCGGGGCGGTGCTGAATGGTTTTTCAGGGCGGATCGGCCGCGGGTACTCCTACGGTCCGAAGACACAGAGAGCGCCGGCGTCCCCCGCACCCGTCTGGGCCCCGTGAGCATCGTCCGGACGCAGCCCGCCCGCTCGTATACTGGCCGCTCGTGACGGTCTTGGTCACCGGCGGCGCCGGATTCATCGGCTCGAATCTCGTCCGGCGGTTGCAGGCGGAGGGACGCGAGGTCCGCGTGCAGGACAACTTCTCTACCGGCGATAGAGCCAATCTCGAAGGATTGGGTGTGGAGCTGGTGGAGGGAGACCTGCGCTCATACGAGCGGGTCGCAACTGCCGCGCGCGGCGTCGATGTGATCTTTCACCAAGGTGCCCTGCCGTCGGTGCCGAGGTCGATCCAGGACCCTCTGACGACCAGCGCGGTGAATGTCGAAGGCACGCTGAACGTGCTGCTCGCGGCGCGTGACCACGGCGTGAGGCGCGTCGTCTTCGCGTCGTCCAGCTCAGTCTACGGGGACGCTCCGGGGATGCCTCGTCGTGAGACTGGCACGGCCCGGCCCTTGGCGCCATATGCCGTTTCGAAGCTCGCGGCGGAGCAGTACTGCCTCGTCGCACAGAAGGTGTACGACCTCGAGGTGGTCGCGCTCCGCTACTTCAACGTCTTCGGTGATCACCAGGATCCCTACTCAGGCTACGCGGCGGTGATCCCCAAGTTCATCAGGCTGATGCGCGCCGGCGAACGCCCGACGATCTACGGTGACGGGTCGGCCGCGCGCGATTTCACGTATGTCTCGAACGTGGTGGACGCGAACATTGCTGCTGCGCACGCGCCGAACGCGGCCGGACTGACGATAAACGTGGCCAGCGGAATCTCTCATACGCTGCTGGAGCTGGTCGCCATGCTGAATGAGCTGATGGGGACGGAACTGGAACCCGTCCACCTTGATCCTCGGCCTGGAGACGTACTGTTGAGCGAGGCCGACATTTCCCTCGCGCACGAGAGGCTCGGCTATGAGCCGGCGGTCCACTTCGGCGAGGGATTGCGCCGGACGATCGACTGGGCCGACTCGACCAGCGCGCCGGAAGTCGCAGCGCCCTAGCTGCTCTCGGCAAGCAGCCGGGTGTAGAGGTCGTCGATATCCCGGACGAGCCTGGCGAGCGTGAACCGCGAGAGCGAGTGCGTGCGGCCGGCCGCGGCGAAACGGGACGCGAGGGCAGGGTCGTCCAGGATCTCCGCGATGGAGTCGGCCATGCCTGACACATCCTCCGCATCCAGAACTCGGCCGGTCACGCCATCCTCCACGACGTCGCGAGCTCCGCCCACGTCCGTCGTCACCACCGGGACGCCGGCGGCCTGTGCCTCGATCAGGCTGACCGGTGTTCCCTCGTTGTCGGAGGTGATGGCAACGACGTCGCTGGCGCAGTAGATGGCCGGCAGGTCCCGGCGGAACCCGGTCCACGTGACGCGATCGCCAAGTGCTCGTGCAGCCACCGAGGACTCGAGCTCTGGGCGCAGATCACCGTCGCCGACGATGAGGAAATGAATGTCCTCGCGCTGTCGGAGTCGCTGAGCGACCGCGAGGAAGCGGTCCAAACGCTTGATCGGGACGATTCTGCCCACGAAGGTGACGACTCTCCGGTCCAGCGGGATCGACAACTCGGACCGCAATGACTCGCGAAGCTCTCTCCGCTCTTCGTCGGAAACGACGAACGGTTCGAGGTCGAAGCCCAGCCGTACGAGTTCGATCCGATCAACGTCGGCGACCTTCAAGCGAACCAGAGCCCGTCCGACCTCGTCCGAGACAACGATCAGCCTCGTGCTGACCCTGGCCAGGATCCGCTCGATCCAAGTGAATAGGGTGGATCGCAGGGGCGAGAAGTAGCCCTCGAGCACGTGGCCGTGGAACGTATGGACGATCACCGAAGGGCGGGAACGGCCCGCGAGGACCGCGGCGAGGCGGCCAACGCCGCCCGCCTTGGCCCCGTGGGTGTGCAGGATCGCCGGCCGCTCGCGTCTCAGGATCCCGATGACCTCCCACACGGCCCGGATGTCGCTCGCTGAGACCTCGCGGCGAAGACTCGGTACTACCACCGGCTGCACGCCGAAGGCCTTCGCCAACGGGAGCATGTCGCCCTCGCGGTTCCCCTCGACTCCCTTTACGAGGGTCGTTCGATAGCGCGGCTCGAGCAGCGCCGTGAGTGAGATCGCCTGGATCGGAGAGCCCCCGAACGCGAGGCGACTGATGAGGCGCACCGTCGGGATGGGGCGGTGTTGAGAGCTATCCATTGGGCGCAACCGTGGGCGATCGGCCTCGACCTGGCGGGGGAGAGTCCTCGCGGTATAGGCGGTCATCCCGCTCAGGGAGCCGGTTTAGCACCACACCGAGCGCGCGCTTGTCGACTGCGCGCAGGACACGCCGAGCGGCCTCGAGTTCGTCGGTGCTCGTCGATGCGGCGCGGGCCACGAGTATCACCGCCGACGCATGTCGGGCGAGGATGGCAGCATCGGCGACCGAGAGCAGGGCCGGGCTGTCCACGATGACGAAGTCGAACAGCTCCGACAGCGCGCGAAGCACCTCGTCGAAGGTCTCGGAGTCCAGCAGCTCGCTCGGATCCGGTTGTACCGAGCCGCTGGTGAGGACGGCGAGTGGCGCCGTGGGGGACCATTCCAGCGCGAGCAACACCCAGATCGGGAACGGCAGGTCGCTTGCCGTCTCAGTGGATTCGGTCGGCCGGGGTGCGGCGATCAAATCGGTCAGTCCTTTGCTCGACCCCACCTCGAGCAGGTCACCGAGCTTGGGCGAGCGCAGGTTCGCGTCGACGACGACCACGCGGGCGCCCGCCTGCGCCAACGCGATGCCGAGATTGGCCACGACCTCGGTCTTGCCCTCCCCCGCAACCGCGCTCGACACCACGAAGGACCGCAGGTCGTGCTCTGCACTGACCGCGCGGAGATTCGCCCGCAGCTCGCGATATCCATCGGCCCCGGCGGAGAGAGGATCGGCCAGCATCACGGGGGGAATACCGCGATCGGGGTGCTCTGCAATCTTGGCGAGCACGGGGGCGCTGGCGGTGGCGCTGGCGACTGCAGGACTTCTGATCCGGCGGTCGAGGCCGCTTCGCAGCGCCGCGCCACCGACACCGACCGCGAGACCGATAAGCGCTCCCAGGGCGAGGTAGATCGGCTTTCGCGGCGAGACCGGTTCGGCCGGCAGCCGCGCCGGCCTCGTGACGGTCACATCAACGGGAGAACGCTTGCCGGCCTCTCCTTCGAGGCGATCGACCAAGGTGGGAAGCTGGTTACCGAGTGACTCCGCGATCGCCTTCGCCAACCGGGGCGAGCGATCTCTCACCGTCACGTTCAGCAGGACGCTGTTCGGCGGCACGGACACGCGAATCTTGTTCTGGACGCTGTCGACGCTCTCCGCCAGACCCAAGTCTTCGATCACCGCTCTCGCTCCACGTTGGCCGGAGATGATCTCCGCATAGGAACGCGCGCGCTGCTGCGCGTAGAGTCCGCCTTCGTAGGCCTGCTCGGTCTCTCGCAAGAGGAGCCCGGTGGACACGAACAGCTGGGTTTTCGCGGCGTAGGTCGGCGCCTCCGTCCAGGCGAGCGCGCCTGCCCCGACCGTGAAGACGACGATGCTCGAGACCAAGAGCACCCAGTGCGCACGGAGCACATGCCTGTATCGCCCGATCTCCACGGTTCAGCTCTACCCGGACGGGACGGCCACGCGGTGCTGATGGCGACCACGGGACGGCTCTGCCCTTGCGCCTGGCTCGGCCTCTGCCCGCGTCCCGGCTCTGGTCGGGCCCAGGAGGATGAGCGCAATCAGGGAGAACGAGACGAAGTCCGCGGCTCCGATCAACCAGGCCCTTTCGGTCGTCCCGATCATGAGGACCGTCGCCAAGACGATCAGGACAGCGGGGCGTGCGGGTCCCGCCGACCAGAGCATCGCGACCATCATACCGGCGAGTAGCGCGGCGCCGATCCAACCGGCGTTGAACACGACGTCGACCCACTGGTTGTGCGCCGAGTGCTGCGCAGATCGTGGGATCTCCCCGGTCTCGTAGTAGAGCGTCTCCCACTTTTCTGGACCGTAGCCGAACAGTGGCGCCTCCTGGCGGTACTCGGAAGCCACGGTCCACAGTGCGGGCCGGTCGTCCAGCGACTGCGTGGACGAAGTCCAGTCGTTTTGCACGATGTAGACGGAGGCGAGCAGCGCTGCGGCGAGGACCAGCCCCGCGAACGCGGTGCGAGCAGGGGCCGGGCGATCGGCATCGAGCCGCGGGCGCACCACGAGCAGAGCGGCCAGCAGGATGACCACGGTCAGGATCGCCCCCCTGCTTCCAGTCGCCACGGCCATGCCGGCCACGTAGCCGACCAACCACCAACGGGTCCGGCCGCGGAAACCGAGATAGACGAACGGAAGCGCGGCAACGAGCGCTGTGGCGAGCAGGTTCTCGTTGGCAAACACTCCCGTGAGGGCCGCGCCCAGCACGCAGTCATCTCGACACGCGACAGACGCGACGTCGAACCGCATCGCGGCCAGGAGGCCGCTCGCGGCGGCGAGCGTGACGCCGAAGAGCCCGGCACCCACGCACGCGCCGCGCCCGCGCGGCAGCACCGTCGCGGCCACCAGGCATCCGAGCAGAGTGACACCGCTGAGCGACAGCACCGGACCGCCGTTCAGCCCGGACGCCAACCATGCGACCGCCCACAGAACGATGGCGATGAGACCCGCCGTATGGATCGTCACGCGACGCGTCTCCGAGATCAATCGCCTGACCAGCAGCACCATCGCGAGGGCGAGCACTAGGGCAAGGGAGAGGTAGGCCGCAGGCTCGTACCAGGAGGGAAGCACCGGGACGAGCTCGCGGGCGGTATCCAGCCGGCGGACCAGTCCTCCTGAGAACGCCACGATGACGATCGGCAGGCTGACCACCCATCCCAGCGCCAGCGTCAGCGCTGTCGACGCGTCGAGATCACCCGCAGCCCGTGCTCTCTTGACTGCGGGAACGAGCAGCCCCAGCGCGACGAGCGCACTGCCGGCCAGGATGATCGTGATCGCGTGGTCCTTCACTCGGCTATCCCCCTGGGGTACATCTTTGCATTGGTAGGCTGCCGCTGATGCCGTACGAGGGGAGCGCGCGCGGGTGAATCAGCCTGTCGAAGACCCTAAGCGCATCCTCATCGTCTGCGAGCTCGACGGCTACGCCAACGGGCAGAAACCGGTTGAGATCGAGCGCTTCCTGCGCTCGCGCGGCCACGATGTGCGGATGGCCAACGCCCTGTTCCTAGGCCGCGCGTCTGACAAGCCCGGATCTCTGCTCAGAAAGCTCCCTTCGCCGCATCCCAAGCGTTTCGTGCTGTATCTGGTGGAGCTCGCCCAATTGTTGCTCACTCGTCGCTGGAAGTTTGGGCGGCGCCATTTCTCGTACGGTCTGGTCCGCGCTGAGCTTCGGCTGAGGCGCAGCATCCTGGCCGCGTCGCTGCCCCTCGACGACTTCGACATGATCATCGGCGAGCACCCCAATGAGTCGGAGCTGATGACCGCCCCTACCTCAGCTCGGGTCCTGTACGACTGCATGACCCCCTGGGCGGATGAGCTGTACTTCGAGGGAAGGTTGACCGGCAGGCAGCATGAGAAACTTCGTCGGCACGAGGCGAAGATCTTGGACAGTGTCGATTGCCTGTCGTTTTCCTGGGAGACGTACGCTCCCTACGCTGTCACCCACTACGGGATCAGCGGGCGCAACCTGATGCAGCTGAACTGGGGGTGCACCCCGGTTACCGAGCGTGTGAGGTTCAAGGATCCTCCGCGCGTGGTCCTGCTCAGCTCGCTCAGCTCGCACTTCATCAACCTGCCGTTGCTGTCGCGTCTCTCCAAGCTGTACCCCATCGATGTCTACGGGGGCCCGCCGCCGGATCCGTCGCTTGGCCTGAACTACCTGGGGTGGGCACCGCCTTCGGTTCTGGACGGCTACCAGATCGGGCTCATCACCTGCTCGAAGGACGAGTTGCGCCGGGACGGGTTCTCCGCCAAGAACATGGCTTACATCGCTCACGGCCTACCGGTCTTGGTGCCCGCATGGCGACGTCACATGGACCTCATACGTGGCTCGGTCGCCTACGACGAGGACACCTTCCTGTCGGTGATGGAGATGCTCAGCGACGAAGGTGAGTGGCGGCGCGTGAGCGACGAAGCATTCGCGCAGGCGCAGGAGTTGACCTGGGAGCGCACGCTCGAGCCGCTGGAACGGGCGCTGCGCGACCCGTCATATCGCTATCTCACCCCGCACATGCAGGCCATGATCGACGGCCGGCCGAAAGACCCACCGAGCCGACCTGGCTAGACGGTCGCCAGCCTCGCCCGGAGAACTCGTCGCCAACCGCCGGCGACGATGGCCCACCCGGCTAGCGCCGGTATGCCCGTCAGGGCCAGCGCGAGGAACCCGTGGAAGTCCGCGTACACGATGGCGAGCTCGCCGGCCACCGTCACGGCGGCCGCGGCCAGCAGCCACCAGCCCCTGTTCAGCATGATCACCGGCAGCCGCTCCTCGCGACGGCATAGGCCCACGAAGTACACGGACGCCACCATGCCGGCAACGGCTGTCGCGGTGACCACTCCCAGGACACCGAATAGCAGCGCCAGGGGAACGGTGAGGACGGCGTTGACGGCGGTCCAAGTGGCCGAGCAGCGTGTCTCGAGTCCCGGGCGGCCGACGGCACGCACGTAGCATGTGCGCATCCCGGTGAGGCCGACGTGGATCGTGTAGCCGGCCAGCAAGATCGCCGCCACCGCCCCGCTCACCACGTAGCGGTCGCCGAGCCATACGGGGACGCTGAACCCAATGGCGGCTATGGCCACGACGCCGTAGCCGGCCACAGCCGGCAGCCACACACGCTCCAAGCGTTCGAACTCCGCGCCCGTTCTACGACGTCCCTCCAAGCGGAACATGGTGGTGAGGCGTGTCAGAAGCGGGGGGAAGGCATACAGGGGCAGGCTGCGCACAGCGGATGCCATCTGCATTCCGATCTGGTATAGGCCCACGTACCGAATCGGCAGCACGGCCGCGATCACGAGCGCGTCCAGCTCCGTGTTGACGAAACCGGTCAAGGCCGACAGCTGCATCCAACCCGAGTAGCCGGCCACTTCCCGCACGGTGGCGACGGACGGCAGGAAAGGCCACCGGATCGATAGGTGTCGGGCACCGAACAGCAGGTTCGCGGCAATGAGCACGACGTAGCGCGCAGCGGCCGCCCCCATCAGCGTCTCGAGGTGAGCGCCCGGATCCACGAAGACGAAGACCGCGAACGCAAACGCCCCCGCCGACGTCCACATGGTGAGAGCGAGGGCCCTGAACCTGCCGTGGCCCACCAGTATGGCCGACGTTGACTCGCCCATCAGCGCAAGCGTCGCGAGACCCGGCACCCAGCGGAACGCCTGCGCGGCCTCACCTTCCAGGTCCGCGGGGACGTTCAGGAGGTCCACGAGGGACGGGGCCAGCGGGAACATGGCAAGGCTCAGCACCAGCCCGATCACCGTCAGGCCCAGAATCGAGCCCACCAGCAAGCGACCGGCCGCCTCTCGCTCGCCCTTCGCGGCGTGGATCGCATAGAAGCGGGCGAGGGAGGCGGCGATACCACCATCCACGAGCCGCAACGTGTTCACCGTCACCAGCGCAAGGGCCCAGATGCCGAACCGGTCGAGCCCGAGCCGGCTGAGAAGCAGCGGCGTGATCGCCAGGACCACGACCACCGGGGCGAGCTGGGCAAGCCCGTTGAAACCGACGCGAACCGCGAGCTCAGGCGGCGCGGCAGCCAGCGCTCGGAGGGTCGGCCAGCGATTTGGCATTGAACCCGTTATACCCCGCCGCAGCAGGAAGCCCGGGCGAGAAGTCCTCGGGACTCAACCTTTCCAGGCCCTCGGTGTCATCGCCGCTCACTCCCGCGCGCCGGGATCTCGTGAGACGACCTGCGCGGTGACGAGCATGCCCGAACTGGGAGTCGTC
>CAWGWC010000024.1:0-378827 GCA_963826165.1 uncultured Thermoleophilaceae bacterium
CTGAAAGCGGCTCCGTCGCAGAGCGGATTCCGCTTGCTAGAGCGGTTTCGACCGCTGGGGGACCGCTCCAAACCGCTGGGATCGGGGTGTCTTGCTTTCGCCTGATCGGACACTTCGGGATTCGGCGCTGCTCTGGCCCCTGGTGGACGTCTGGACCGGACCGGACCGTCCCTACGCCGGTGCCTCGGGCGCCGCTGGCGGCGTCGACGCGCGGCGGTGGCGGATCATCCTGAGCAGCACCCCCGCCATGAGCGCCGCTAGCACGCCGCCGCCCAGCGCGACGATCCAAACGTTCGAGCCGTCGTCGCTCGCCGGCGCCGGGGTGGCCGCGCTCGGGTCGAAGACCTCGTCGACGCGGGCGGGCGGGGCGGGCGGGTACTTGGCGTCCTCGCCTACGCTCGGAAGCGTCCTCGCCGGGCGGGGCGTAAGCCCGGCTGTGAGCTTCGCGTAGGCCTCTTTGCTCTCGCTGGGTAGGGTCACCCAGACCCCGTCCACCCCGTCCTCCACGCGCATCAGCCCGGCGGAGGGCACCACGGTGACGGAGACGGAGACGCGGTCCACCTCGCCGCCGCCTTCGGCGGGGATCGTGAGCGTGCTCTTGTACCAGGGCAGCCCGCGCACGGGGGCGTCCGTACCCCGGGGGGTGGGGCCGACCGCGAGCGCCGTCGCCGCCTCCGGATCGGAGACCTCCCTGCACTCGCCCGCCCCACAGACCTTCGCCGAGCTGATCTCCGTGGACTCCAAGGCCAGCCTGTCCTCCAAAGGCAGCAACTCCCAGGCCACCGCACTCGGCGGCACGAGCAGGGGGAGCACAGCGGCCGCCGCGAGGAGCCCAACCGCAACGAGCATCAGTCGCCTTGACCGCTTGGTCGCGATGGCGTCCCTCATGGTGGCGGGTCTCCTTTGAATAGTGCGCGCAGCATTAGCGCACTCAGGCCAGTTCGGTCCACACTAGTCTCGATCGCAAGCGATAGCCAGGGAACGGACCGAGGGGCAACGCTCAGTTTCCGTACCCCAACCAAGAGCGGGCGTCTCGTTTCGCTCGCTCCGAACGAATAGTGCTAGCGCGAGCGTGGCCGGATCGCGGCGGGCAGGAGTGCCGCATCGAGGCAATAGCGACACTGAGGAGTGACGTCGGCCGGTGATCTGCCGCGGGTTATCCGTGCCGATCGCGGCCGCGCGGGTTGTGGCCGCGGCAGACGGCGCGCAGGTTGGCGGGCTCGTCGCCTCCCCCGGCGCTGACCGTCACGAGGTGGTCGACCTCGGTCGCGGGCGCGCCGCAGACGACGCAGCGGTGGCCGTCGCGGGCGAGCACGGCTTCGCGGACTGTCCGCCACGCCCGTGTCGAGCCGCGCGCGTCCGCGGCGCAGTAGCTGCCGCGGTCGATCGGCGCCCGGCAGACGATGCAGCGGCGAGTCATATCCAGCCGAGCGCTCGGTCGCTGGCCACGGGCGTGATCCGCGTCGAACGCGGCTGGGACCACGAGGACGGCGAGATCGCGCCGAAGTCCAAGCAGGGCCGCCGCAAGGTCCCGGTCCCGGCCGCCCTGCGCGACCGCCTCGACGCGTACCTGGCGGGCGACGCGCCGACCAGCGGGCGCATCTTCCTTGACGTGCGCGGCAGGTACGACCGTGGCCGCGAGGCCGCCGAAGCCGCGGGCGTCGAGCCGCCGACGCTGCATGAGTGCCGCCACGGCTACGCGTCGCTGATGATCGCGGCGGGCGTCAACGTCAAGGCCCTCTCGACTTCTATGGGCCACGCGAATATCCGCATCACGCTCGACCAGTACGGGCACCTGCTGCCGGGCGCGGAGGACGAGGCCGCGGGTCTGCTCGACGCGTTCCTGGCGCGCCAGCTCGGCGCAGCGACTGCTACGCCCACTGCTACGCACCCCGCGGAATCCCGGTCGTAGAGCGGGTTCGCCCTCATGTACCACATCTGACGCCCGCCGCGCCTACTTCTTCGCGCGGCTGCGAGTGGACTTGGCCTTCGCCTTGGGCTTGGCCTTGCTCGAGCTCGACCTGCTGCGGCTCGTGCTCGCCGCCCGCTTGGGCTTCGAAGAGGCCGCCGTACGCCGGGGCGCCGGAGCCTCGATCTCCGAAACGGGAATCTCATCGTGGACGACGTCGGCCGAGAGCTCGGGCAGCAGGCCGGCCAGGTACTTCTGCATCCGTTGCTCCTCGCGCCGGATGTCGCGGGCCAGCTTGGCCGTCTGCTTGTCGCCCGCCGCGGTGGCCACCGAGTCGATCACCGTGTAGGTGGCGATCTCGCCCGCTTCCTCCTGATACTCCGTTCGGGCGTTGTGCAGCATCTTCTCCTGCTCGCCCGAGCCGCGCACGGCGTGCATGGGGGCCTGGGCGGCGGCCTTGGCCTTGCCCACCACGTCGGCAACGCTCTCGGCGGCCCGGTGAAGCCCGTCCGGCCCCGGCAGCGAGACCGTCTCAGGGGTGCCGCCGAGCTGCTTGATCCGCTTTGACACCTCGCGGGCGTGCGACTTGGTCTCCTTGATGTGAGCCCTGAGCGCCTTGGCGTAGTCCTTGCGGGGGGTCATCGCCACGTGCGCGGCCAGCGCGGTCTCAAGCTGCTTTTCCTTCGTGTAAGCCTCGTTGAGCAGCTGGACCAGCTTGGCGTCGCGAGTCGGCGTTTCGCTCATCGGTCGGTCGTCCTCTCCGTTGGTGCCCGTTGCGTGTGCCTACCCATTCAACTTGATTTTGAAGAAAGCCCTGCATTCGGGTTCGCACGCGAGCTGAGGGGGTAGGCTAGGAAAGCAATTATTGCCTCGAACCTAGAAGGAAGGCGCATGGCCAGCAAGTCGACGTCCCGGAGCGGTCAGAGCAAGGCCTCGGCGAACGGCGCGAAGGCGACCGCCAAGCCGAAGACGGCCGCCAAGCCGAAGACCGCCTCCAAGCCGAGGACAGCAGCAAGGTCGAAGACCGCGGCGAAGCCGAAGACAGCGGCCAAGTCGAAGAGCACCGCTGCCTCGCGTAGCCGCAGCAACGCGCGCTCGAGCAACAGCTCCGCCAAGCGCTCGGCCCCGAGCCGGTCCACCCCCAGTCAGAGCAGCCAGAACGGCGTGGTGGGCACGGTCAAGGACGTCGCCGATAAGGCCAAGGGGCCGGCCATGGCCGTCGGAGCCGCCGCCGTCGGCGTGGCTGGCGGGCTGCTGCTTCGCGGCCGCAAGCGCCGTAGGACGGTCCTCGGGCTTGCGGTTCCGCGCTCCCTCAGCAACGTCAGCGTCTCCGACCTCGATATGAAGGACCTCGCCAAGACGGTGGGCAAGGCGAGCAAGCAGTTCGGCGAGACGACAAAGAGCGTGTCCAAGGACATCGAGCGTCTGGGCGACCAGGCCGAGCGCATCGGCAAGATCCTCCGCTAAGCGCGTCATGGCCACCACCAAGACGAGATCGACACAGTCCTCCAACGGGAGCGCCGGCTCTTCGGCAGTGGCCAAGGCCAAAGAGGCGGGTGACAGCGTCACCACCGCCGCGAAACGCGTGAAGACGCCCGTGCTGGCCGCGGGCGCGACCGCGGCCGGCCTGGCCGGCGGGGCCTTGCTGGGATCGCGGATGGCCTCCCGGCGCAGCGGTCTCAGTGGCTTCCTGCGCCCGCAGCGCAAGGTGCTTGGAGTGCCGGTCGGTCGCAAGAGCGGCCTGGAGGTCACGGCCTCTGCGCTCGGCAAGGTCGCCAAGGAGCTGGGCTCGGCAGCCGGTAAGGCCTCGGACACCACCGAGGATGTCCGTCAGGTACGGGAGCACCTCGACCGGCTCAACCGCCAGTCGCCCGTCGAGGTCCTTCTAAGTGGCCTGACCCACCGCCGCGGCGCGCACCGGCGCGAGTCCTAGCCGGCGCCAGAGGGGCCGGTACTCTCGGTCCGTGAGCGTTTCCCCGCCGACGCGGGCGATTCCCGACAACCTGGCCGACCTGTTCGGCAACACGCCGATGGTGCGGCTCACCCGCGTTGCCCCGGACTGCGGGGCGGAGCTGGTGGCCAAGCTCGAGGCCTACAACCCGGCGGGCAGCGTCAAGGACCGCATCGGCATCGCGATGATCGACGCCGCCGAGGCGGAGGGGCGCATCGAGCCGGGGCGCAACACGATCGTCGAGTCGACCTCCGGCAATACCGGTATCGCGCTGGCCTTCGTGTGCGCGGCCAAGGGCTACGACCTCGTGCTCACGATGCCCCAGGGCATGAGCCGCGAGCGCGACAACCTGCTCCGCATGTACGGAGCCGAGGTGATGCTGGTGGAGTCCATGGGCGGCATGAACGAGGCGGTCGACGAGGCGCGCCGGATCTGCCGGGAGCGCGGCAACTGCTACGTGCCCAACCAGTTCGCCAACCCGGCCAACCCCGAGGTTCACCGCCGCACCACGGCCGAGGAGATCTGGCGTGACATGGAGGGCCGGATCGACGTGCTCGTCGCCGGCGTGGGCACGGGCGGCACGATCACCGGCTGCGGCGAGCGGCTGAAGGAGCGCAATCCAGATCTCCACGTGGTGGCGGTCGAGCCCGCCGCCTCGCCGGTGCTGTCGGGTGGGCGGCCCGGTCCGCACAAGATCCAGGGCATCGGCTCGGGCTTCGTGCCCGAGGTGCTCAACCGCGACGTGATCGACGAGATCCTGCCGGTGGACGACGAGGACGCGATCGCCACGGCCCGTCTCTGCGCCCACCGCGAGGGCGTGCTGGCGGGGATCTCCTGCGGCGCGGCGCTGTGGGGAGCGATCGAGGTCGGCTCGCGTCCCGACTATCGCGGCAAGCGGATCGTGGTGATCATGCCCGACTCCGGCGAGCGCTACGTGAGCCTGCCCTTCTTCATTCCGTGATCGGCGTGGGCACCCTCACCCGCGTGATGCGGGAGGTTCGCGAGGACCTGACCGCCGCGCAGGACCGCGACCCCGCCGCCCGCAGCGTGGGCCGTGGCGAGATGCTGCTCACCTACGGCGGCGTCCAGGCGCTCCTGTCGCACCGCATCTCCCACGCCATGCACGATGCGGGGGTGCCGCTGGCCCCGCGCGTGATGGCCAACGTGACCAAGATGGTCACCGGTATCGAGATCCACCCGGCGGCCAGCATCGGGCGGGGTCTGTTCATCGACCACGGCTCCGGCGTGGTGATCGGCGAGACGGCCGAGGTGGGCGACGACGTGACCATGTACCAGGGCGCGACTCTGGGCGGCACCGGGTTCGCGCGCGGCAAGCGTCATCCCACCGTCGGCCACCAGGTCATGATCGGCGCCGGCGCGAAGCTGCTCGGGCCGATCGAGATCGGCGAGGGGGCCAAGATCGGGGCCAACTCGGTGGTGATCCACGACGTCCCCGCCAAGTCCACCGTGGTCGGCAACCCCGGCCATCCGGTGCGCGTGGATGGCGTCAAGCCGAGCGGTCCTGACGCCGACTGGATTCACCTTCCCGATCCGGTGGCCGACGCGATCCGGGGCCTGGCCAACCGGCTCACCGAGGTCGAGGAGCTGATGGCCGATCTCACCGGGCGCAAGCCGGAGGGGGCCGACATGGAGCCATTGAAGAGCCGCCGCGGGCCGGATTCCGCCGGCGGTTAGTACGGCGAGCACGCGGCGCGTGCGAGCGTCCCTAGTAGTAGACCGTCCGCGTGCGGTGGCGAGGGATCGCCTTGTACGCCGGGGCCTGGCCGCGGTTCCACAGCCAGACGTCGAGCACCCGCGGAAGCGTCCCGGTACGGGAGGCGATCAGCTCGCAGGCGTGCAGCGCGCAGGCTCGGATCTCGCGTTCCTCCCGGCCCGGCGGGAGGAGCTCGCCGCCGTCGATGCGTGCCGCCAGCGCCGGGTCGTAGCGCAGCACGCCGTCCACCCGCAGGACGTGGGGTACGAGGTTGTCGGCGAAGATGGTGAGTCGGGCAAGGTCGGCGAACTCGGCGACACCGGCGAGCGCGAGGTCGTTCGCGGTGATCTGAGCGCGCTTGTAGAAGCCCGGGTCGTCGAAGAAGGGCATGCCGGCGGCCAGGGTCTCGGCCAGCCGCTCCGCTGATCCCTCGGCCTGACTCACCACCTCCAGGGGATCGCGGCCGTCCAGGAAGGCGGCCAGATCGCGCAGGGCGGTGGCGTAGAGGGCCATGAGCTCGTGCCCGGGCTGCTGGCCCAGCACCGCAGCCATCGTCTCCGCGTCCATGCCCGCGAGCTCCCGCCGGGTGAACGGACCGCTCTGCCGCCAGCGGTCGGCCAGCGCCCAGGCGACGGTGAAGTAGCCCGAGCAGCCGGGCCGCTTGCGCAGGGTGGGAAACCAGCCGGAGCCGAAGTTGACGGCGTCGAGGGTGAAGAGGTATGCGGCCACGTCCTCGTCGTTGCCCTCGAGGTAGTGGCGCTCTGGGTCGAGCCCGAGCGGCTCCGCCGGCTCGACCTCGCCGAGGGCGCCGAGGTCGATCGACACGTGGCGCGCGCCGGCGGCGACGGCGGCGCAGCTCTCTCTCACCCCGTCGAGCAGGCCCATTGGCGCGCCAGGCTATGCGCCCGCCAACCGGGGTGACAACCGGTCGCGTAGCTCCTGTCAGACCTGACCAAGGAGGATGGGATGAAGAAGCTCGTGAACCTGCGACTGCTCGCGCTGGTGGCCGCTATGGCGCTCGCGCTGTTCAGCGTGGCCTGTGGCGACGATGATGAGGACGAGGGCGGCGGCTCGGCCGGCACCACCACCCAGGAAGAGACGATGGCCGAATCGCAGCCGCTCGAGCTGAACGGCGAGACGACGACGCTCGTACTCGACGCCGGCACCGCCAAGGTGCTGACCGACAACAAGGTCAAGGTGGCCCCGGTGGACCCGGCTGTGCCCGACGGCGACGGGATCGGGTTCCCGATCACCGGCGGGACCGTCGATTCGGAGTCCCTGGCCGGCACGATCGATCACAGCGGCGGCCTGCGCTTCAGCGCCGGCGGCACGAACCTCGAGGTCACCGACTTCGTGGTCGACACCGAGGCCGGCACGCTCACCGCAACGGCCGGCGGGGCCGACATCCCGCTGCTCACGCTCGACCTCTCAGGGCTCGAGCGTTCGATGGACGGCCAGGCGATCGTGGCCTCTGGCATCACCGCCGCGCTCACCGCCGACGCCGCGAAGGCGCTCAACGACACGTTCAAGGTCAAGCTGTTCGAAGAGGGCCTGGCCATCGGCGACGTGATGGTGACCGCCACGGCCGCTTCCTAGACGGCGAGCACGCGGTGCGTGCGAGCCTTTACCTACCGGCGAGCAGGCGGCGCGTGCGAGCGCTTGCCTACTCTGAGGCGGGTGCCGACCGCGCTCGCCTGCCACCAGCTGTCGAAGCGGTACGGATCGACCCTCGCTCTGGCGGGGGTCGATCTGTCCGTGGAGCCCGGCGAGCTGCTCGGCTTGCTCGGTCCCAACGGCGCGGGCAAGTCCACGCTCACCAAGATCGTCACCGGGCTGGTGCGGCCGTCCGGGGGGCGGGCTGAGATCGAGGGTGCCGAAGCGGGCTCGCGACCGGCGCGGGCCTCGATCGGCTATCTCGCCGAGCTGTTTCGCTTCCCTGAGTGGCTGTCGGCCGACGAGCTGCTGAGCCTGCACCAGTCGCTCACCCGGTCCGCGGGCGGAACACGCGAGCGCGCGGAGCTGCTCGAGTTGGTGGAGCTGGCCGACGCGCGCGAGACGCGCGTGGCTGCGATGTCCAAGGGCATGCAGCAGCGGTTGGGAATCGCTCAGGCGCTGGTGGGCTCTCCGAGGCTGCTGATGCTCGATGAGCCCACCAGCGCGCTCGATCCGGTGGGCCGGAGGATCGTTCGCGATCTGCTGGGCGAGCTGCGGGCGCGCGGGGTGGCCGTGGTGCTCAACTCGCACCTCCTGAGCGAGGTCGAGCTCGTGTGCGACCGCGTCGCGATCATGAACGCCGGCCGAATCGTCGCCGGTGGGACACCGGCCGAGCTGGCCGTGCCCCAGGGAGTGGAGGTGCAGACCGGTGCCGGCCTGCGCTCCTACCCGCGGGCTCGCCGGGAGGAGGTACCCGGCATCGTGGCCGCTCTGGTGGAGGCCGGGGAGGACGTGTACGAAGTGCGCGTGCTCTCATCGAGCCTCGAGGACGCCTACCTCGAGGCGGTGGGCGCGTGAACGACGTCCTGGTGGTGGCTCGGTACGCGATGCGCGAATGCGTGCGGCGCCGGGTGATCCCCGTGGTGCTGGTGCTCACGGTCGGGTTCCTCGCTCTCTACGGGCTCGGGTCCGATGTGGCCTTCCGCGAGGTGGAGCGCTTCGGCGGCCAGCAGCAGGTCGATGAGCGCGTGCTCACCGGCTCGACGCTGTTCGGGCTGGCCATGTTCACCACCCTCTTCCTGGGCGCCGTGCTGGCGGCCTTCCTCACCCTGGGCGTGGTCCGCGGCGACGCGGAGCGCGGGCTGCTGCAGCCGCTGGTGGTGAGGCCGGTGGGCCGCACGAGCCTTCTGCTGGGCCGCTTCGGCGGCGCGGCGGTCGTGTGCGCCCTCTACGTCGGCGTGGTCTACCTCGCCGCGATGCTCGTCACCGGCGTCACCGGCGACTGGTGGCCCGACAGCCCGGTGCTGCCGGGTCTGGGCCTGATGGCGGGCGTGCTGGTGATCGCGGCCCTGTCGCTCCTCGGCTCGATCTTCCTGTCCTCGACGGCCAACGGGATCGCCGTGTTCATGCTCTTCGGAGCCGGACTGGCCGCCGGCCTCCTGGGCCAGATCGGTGACGCGCTCGACGTGGACACGCTCGAGAACGTGGCCCAGGTCACGGCGTGGCTGCTGCCGTTCGAGGCGCTCTACCAGGCCGGGCTCGACTCGCTCACCGAGGACGCCCGGGGCGTGACCGGGGTGATCGTGCAGCTCGGCCCCTTCGGGGGCGCCCAGGAGGGCGGCCCGCTGCTGTGGCTGTGGACGCTGGGCTACCTCGGCCTGGTGGGGCTGGCCGCCCGAACGGCCTTCGCCCGGCGCGATCTCTGACCCCTCCGGGTCGGCCGCCGCGGGTCCTATCCTCGAAGACGTGCCCACTCCGGCCGCCACCGATCACCTGCTCGAGGGCCTGAACGAGCCTCAGCGCGCCGCCGTGCTGCACGGCGAGGGGCCGTTGCTCATCCTCGCCGGAGCCGGTTCGGGCAAGACCCGGGTGCTCACCCATCGCATCGCCCACCTGGTGGGGAGCGGCCAGGCCCGGCACTCGGAGATCCTCGCGATCACCTTCACCAACAAGGCCGCCCAGGAGATGCGCGAGCGGGTGGAGGCGCTGGTCGGCGGGCGTTCGCGCGGGATGTGGGTGATGACCTTCCACTCCGCCTGCGCGCGCATGCTGCGCGCCGACGCCGAGCGCCTCGGGTACACGCGCGGCTTCACGATCTACGACGAGCAGGACTCGCTGAGGCTGGTCAAGAACTGCGTCGACGAGCTCGACGTGGACCCCAAGCGCTTCGCCCCTCGGGGAATCCGCCGCCAGATCTCCGACGCCAAGAACCAGCTGCTCGACGCCGAGGCCTACCGCATCAAGGTCTCGAGCTTCTTCGAGCAGACCGCGGCCGACGTGTACGACCTCTACGAGCAGCGCCTCCACTCGGCCAACGCAATGGACTTCGACGACCTGCTGTTTCGCTGCGTCAACCTGTTCGAGCTCTTCCCCGAGGTGCGCGACCGCTACCGGAAGAGCTTCCGCTACGTGCTGGTGGACGAGTACCAGGACACCAACCGGGCCCAGTACCGCTGGCTGCAGCTGCTGGCGGAAGAGCACCGGAACCTTTGCGTGGTGGGCGACGACGACCAGTGCCTGGTCGAGGGAACCGAGATCACCATGGCCGACGGCTCGGCGAAGGCGATCGAACTCGTGCAGCCCGGGGACTTCGTCCTGTCGTGCTACGGGAGTGGTGACCTGCGCTCGGCACGAGTGACTCGCGCGACCCGTTCGTCGTCGGCCACGGGCGTTGCCATCACGACGGCGGCCGGCCGCCGGATCGTGAGCACCGGCGAGCACATGCATTTTGCGGGCTACGCGCGACGCCTGTCGCCGCTGGTCTTCATGACTTACGTCATGTGGCGGGCCGACATGGGTTTCAGGGTCGGAACGAGCCGCACCTATCCGGATCGCTCGGCAACCGTGGTCAGCGGGGTGCAGCTCCGTGCGCTCCACGAGCAGGCGGACGCGGCCTGGATCGTCTCCACCCATGGCTCCGAGGTCGACGCTCGACAGGCGGAGCTCGAGCTGTCTCTGCGTTACCGGCTCCCGACGCTGCCGTTCAAGGCACGTCATCGCGGCGAGCCCCAAGATGGGTTGGTCCGCGACCAGGCAAGGATCGATCGGATCTTCGCGGAGTTCCCAACCTTGGCCACAGGGCTGCAGCTTCTCAGCGACCACGGCCTCAGCTTCGACCATCCCCATCACATTCCCCGAACCTACGAGGGGCGGCGCCGCAACGTGACGGTGACGCTCTGCGGAGACCGGCGCGGTCGCAGCCCGATGCACACCGTCGCCGTCGGTGGTAGGGATCCCGGTGTCCGTCGCGCGCTCGAGGATTTCGGCTTGTCGGTGCGTCCGGCGAAGAACGGCGGCGACAGCTGGCGCTACGAATCCTGTTTCCGCAGCTACGAGGCAGCGATGGCGATCGTGGATCGCATCCAGACGGCCACGCCGGTGGTCGTCCGGCAGATGGCTCGCCTCGGGGATCGTGGCGCCTTTGGCGGTGGTGCGAACTCGCTTCCCTTCCTGCCGGCTGGTGCCGTGCGACCTGGCATGGCCATGTTCGCGGGCGACGGGTCGCCGGATCTGGTTGAAGTGGTGGAGGAGGTCACGCTCGACTGTCCGGTGTACGACCTGGACATCGAGGAGACCCACAACTTCATCGCCAACGGCCTGATCACCCACAACTCGATTTACGCCTTCCGTGGGGCTGACATCCGCAACGTGCTCGAGTTCGAGGATCAGTTCCCCGACGCCGAGGTGATCAAGCTCGAGCAGAACTACCGCTCCTCACAGACCATCCTCAACGCCTCCAACGCCGTGATCTCGAACAACCGGGCGCGCAAGGCCAAGTCGCTGTGGAGCGACCTCGGTGACGGCGAGCCGGTGCACGTGCGCGAACTCGAGGACGAGCATGCCGAGGCGCGCTTCGTGGTCAACGAGATCGAGCGGCTCGTGGACGAGGGCGAGTCGCGCGACGAGATCGCGGTCTTCTACCGGACCAACGCGCAGAGCCGTGTGCTCGAGGACAGCCTCGTGCGCTACGGCGTGGCCTACCAGGTGATCGGCGGCACGCGCTTCTACGAGCGCCGGGAGATCAAAGATGCGCTCGGCTACCTCACCCTGCTGGTCAATCCGGCCGACACCGTGGCCTTCGGGCGAGTGGTCAACGAGCCCAAGCGCGGGATCGGCAGCACGTCCCAGGCCCGCATCACCAACTACGCCACCACCATGGGCGAGCCCGTCTGGGAGATCGCCTCGAACCCGGAGAGCATTCCGGGGCTGGGCACGGCGGCGGTCAAGTCGGTGGGCCGCTTCATGTCGGTGATGGAGCGCCTGCGCGAGCGGGTCGACGGCGGAGCCGACGTCGGCGACCTGTTGGCCGAGACGCTCGAGGAGAGTGGCTACACCGACGCCCTGCGGGCCGAGCGGACGGTGGAGTCGCAGGTGCGCCTCGAGAACCTCGACGAGTTGGTGGGTGTCGCGCGCGAGTACGCCGCCGGCGCCGAGGAGGGTTCGGTCGAGGAGTTCCTCCAGCAGATCGCGCTGTTCTCCGAGCAGGACAACCTGAGCGACGAGCAGGGCATCGTCACCCTCATGACCCTGCACAACGCGAAGGGGCTCGAGTACGGCACCGTCTTCATCATCGGGCTCGAGGACGGCGTGTTCCCGCACATGCGCTCGATCGAGGCCGGCGACCTCGAGGAGGAGCGGCGCCTGGCCTACGTGGGCATCACGCGAGCCAAGCGCCAGCTCTACCTGACCCACGCCCGCACGCGCGCGCTGTTCGGCAACCGCGACTGGAACATGCGCAGCCGCTTCATCGACGAGATCCCGGCGGAGTTCACCGATCTCGACGAGGACACCCTCACCGGCCCGGCCGCGGCATCCACCTGGGGCGGTGGCGCCGCGGCGCCCGCGCCGCAGCTCGGCGGAGGCGCCTCTTTCGCGCTGGGCGACGACGTGGTCCACGCGCAGTTCGGCGAGGGCGTGGTGGTGGGCCTGGAGCCCGGCGGGCTCGTGGTCGTGCGCTTCGCGGGTGACGGCTCGGAGCGCAAGCTGATGGCCGACTACGCGCCTCTGAAGAAGCGCTGACCCGGCCGCCCAGTAGGGTGCCGCCCGCAATGGCGGCCCGGATCATCGACGGCAAGGCTGTGGCCGCAAAGGTGAAGGACGAGGTGGCGCGCGAGGTGTCTGCGCTGGGCGTGCGGCCGGGGCTGGCCACGATCCTCGTGGGCGACGATCCTGCCTCGGCGGTCTACGTGCGCATGAAGCGCGAGGACTCGGCCGAGGTGGGGATCGAGTCATTTCACCACGAGCCCGGCGCCGACGTCGCTCCCGAGCAGCTGGCCGCACTGATCACCTCGCTCAACGACGACGAGCGGGTGCACGGCATCCTGCTGCAGCTCCCGCTCCCCGATCACCTCGATCAGGACGACTTCGTCTCCCTCATCGACCCGGCGAAGGACGTGGACGGGCTCACGACCACCAACGCCGGCCTGCTGGCCCACGGCCGTTCCGAGGCGCTCGTGCCGTGCACCCCCGCCGGGGTGATGCGGCTGCTCGACGACGCGGGCGTAGAGCTGTCGGGAGCGAGGGCGGTGGTGCTCGGGCGTTCGATCCTCGTGGGCAAGCCACTCGCCCAGCTGCTGCTCGCCGCCAACGCCACCGTCACCCACTGTCACTCCCGCACCCGGGACCTGCCGGCCGTGACGCGCGAGGGCGACGTACTGATCGCGGCCGTGGGCTCGCCGGGTCTCGTGGGCGCCGACATGGTCCGCGAGGGCGCCGTGGTGATCGATGTGGGCACCAACCGTACGGACGAGGGCCTGGTGGGCGACGTGGACTTCGGTGCGGTGAGCGAGAAGGCGTCGGCGATCACCCCGGTGCCGGGCGGGGTGGGCCCGATGACGCGCGCGATGCTCCTCGTGAACACGCTCAAGGCAGCCGGCGGGCCGTAGGCGCGCGCCGGCTCAGCCCGGAAGAAAGCTCTCCGCCAGGTCGGAGATGGAGCGAGGGTCCACGCCGTAGCGGGCCTCGTAATCCTCCGCCGTGTCGTCGTCCAGCAGGGCCAGCACGAGCTGTTCGCGCGACGAGCCCGCCTCGCACGCCACGCGGTCCATGGCCACGAGCGCCGCGTCCTGAAGGAAGCCGGTGATGCCTCCGGTGCCCGGCGTGTCGCGGTCCTCGCACGGGTTCTCGATGACCACCTGCGGCGGGCGGTCGCGATCGGCCAGGAGCGCGTAGGCGCCCACCCCCAGGGCGGCAGCCAGCACCGCGCCGGCGGCCATCGCCGGACGGATCCCGGCCAGGCTGTAGCCCAGCGCCGCCGGAGTGAGCAGGAGAGCGGCCACAAGGGCCAGCCCCGCGCCCACCAGGAAGGCGACCGAGAAGCCCTCGTTCACGCCGTCCACGAGCACCTCGTCGGCGCGGATCGTGAGCGCGTCGAAGACCTCGAGCTCGTCCTCGTCGATGTCAACGCGCGCGTCCGTGAACACCGAGCGCAGGCCACCGCGCGGGTCCTCGGTCTCAACGCTCGCCGACAGCCGCGGCGCCATGTCGAGCTTGACGTCGGGCGAGATCTCCGCGTCGAGGATGATCGCCGCGCCGCGCTCCCGCGTCTGCTCGAGGGTCGTGTTGAGCTCGTGCTGGGCGATCGGAGCGAGGATCAGCAGCGCGAGGGCGATCCCGGCGTGGCGGATGGACAGCAGCAACGCGGCGTCGCGCCCGTCCCGCTCGGGCAACAGCGAGCCGGACAGCGCCGGCAGCGCAAGGCCCATGCCCACGCCGACGGCCAGCTGCGGTGCGATGGTCCAGGCCACCGAAGCCGTGGGAATGAATGCGAGCGCCGCCGCTCCCGACGCCACCAGCAGGGAGCCGCCCGCCGCCCGCACCGGAGCCGGGCCCGGGATGCGCGTGGCGGCCAGCGCGGCGAGCGGCATGACGCTCACCACCAGCGCCGCTTCCAGCGGCTCGATGCCCCAGCCGGTGATGAGCAGCAGCACTGTCAGGAACAGCGCCGCCACGATGGCCCCGGACACCAGACCGAGTGCCAGAGCCCGGCCCACCGCCCAGCGGGGCCGCTCGGCGGCGGCGCGCTCGCTGAAGCGAGGCCCCAGCGCCTGGCGCTCGGCGAGGGAGCGGCGTCGGCCGCTGCGCCGGCCGCGCCGCAGGCCGGGAACGTCGTCCGCGCCGAGCGCGCCCGGGATCGCCAGCAGCGCGACGGGCGCCTGGAACAGGAAGATCGAGCGCCAGCCGAGGGCCTGGGTCAGCGCTCCGCCAATGGCCGGTCCCGCCGCGGTTCCGAGCAGGGCGGCCAGGCGCCACAGCCGGGCGCCGGTGGCTCCGTCGGCGAGCAGCGCGTAGCCGGTCACCAGCAGCGCCGCGCCGCCCACGGCCTGGACGCCGCGGGCCAGAAGCAGAACCTCCAGGTTGTCGGCCAGCCCGCACGCGATGGAGCCTCCGCAGAACAGCGCCACCCCCGATAGGCCCACCCCGCGGGTGCCCACGGCCTCGCGCAGGCGCTCGGTGGGGGGGAGGGCGAGTGCGAGCACCACCGCGTAGACCCCCAGGACGGCGGCCACGCCCGCCACGTCGGTGTCGAGCTCGCGCAGGATCGGCGGCAGCGCGAGCGCGACGATGGCGGTGTCGGCCAGGGCCAGGAAGGCCGCACCGGCCACCGGCAGGCGAAGGGCCTTGCTGGCCATGCCCGGGATGATGGCTTGCCGACCGTTTCGAAGGCGTACGGGTAGCCGCACCAGCGAACACCGGTAGACCCCCATGGACCGGTGGTGGCGGCGCTGGCAGCCTGCAGTGTCAGCTCGGACGGAGCGGCCCAGGTGGACCGCTGTCGAACAAACGGCCGGGCACCCGGGGCGGGCCGCCACCTCCCTCGCGGCGCACCCGCTCCCCGTCCGCACGCCCCCCGGCGCGACCCCCTCGCGCCGGGGGCGGCGGGCGATACGCTGGCGCGCGATGGATCTCCGGCGGCTGCGGATCGGCGAGTGGCTCACCGCGCTGGCAGGCGTCATCCTGCTGGCGTCGCTGTTCCTGCCCTGGTACGCGAACGAGCCGGGCTTCGCCCGGGAGCCCACCGAGGAGTTCACTGCCTGGCAGTCCCTCGCCGTCCTCGACGTCGTGCTCGCGCTGATCGCGGCCGCGGCCGTGGCGCTGTTGATCATCACCGCTACGCAGAGCCCCCCGGCCGTGCCGCTGGCGTTCAACGTGTTCCTCGTGTTCGGCGGAGCCCTCGCCACCATCCTGGTGCTGTTTCGCGCAGCCGACCTGCCCGACGTCGCCGCCGGGCGCCAGTGGGCCCTGTGGCTGGGGCTGGCGGGGGCGGTCGGGATACTGGGAGGGAGCCTGATCGCCCTGCGCGACGACCGGCACTCCTCACCCGAGCACTACACCGACGTCAGTGGCCGCCCCGCTTCGCCGCCGCCCGAGCTGGAGCCCATCTCGGCCCCGACCGGCGACCTACAATCGCCCCGATGATCGATCGCGACCAGGTGCTCCACGTGGCCCGGCTGGCCCGCCTGCGGCTCTCCGACGAGGAGGTCGACCGGATGGCTCCCGAGCTGTCAAAGATCCTCGAGCACGTGGAGCGCATGGACGAGCTCGATCTCGAGGGTGTGGAGCCGACGACCCACGTGGTCGAGCTTCAGAACGTTCTGCGCGAGGACGTGCCGCGGCCCAGCCTGACGCCCGAGCGCGCGCTCGAACAGGCGCCCGACCCGGCCGGGGGCGGTTTCCGCGTCCCCAGCCCGGGGGCCACGTGAGCGAATTGCTGGAGCTGAGCGCCGCGCGGCAGGCCGAGCTCCTGCGCAGCGGCGAGGTCTCGCCCGCCGAGGCGTTCGCGTTCTGGCGCGAGCGGGCCGCGGGCGACGAGCTCGGCGCCTATCTCTGGGTGGCCGACGAGCCGCCGGCCGAGCTGGGCGGGCTGCCGCCGGTGGCGGTCAAGGACCTGTTCTGCGTCGAGGGGGTGCCGAGCACCGCCGGATCGCGGATCCTCGAGGGCTACCGGCCGCCCTACACGGCCACGAGCGTGCGCAACCTTCAGGCGGCCGGCGCGCCGGTGCTGGGCAAGACGAACCAGGACGAGTTCGCGATGGGTTCCTCCAACGAGAACTCGGGCTACCGGCCGGTCCAGAACCCCTGGGACCGGTCGCGCGTGCCCGGGGGCTCGAGCGGCGGGAGCGCGGCCGCGGTCGCGGCGGGGCTGGCGCCCTGGGCGATCGGCACGGACACCGGCGGCTCGATTCGCCAGCCGGCGTCGCTGTGCGGGATCGTCGGTCTCAAGCCCACCTACGGCGCCATCTCCCGCTACGGGATGATCGCCTTCGCCTCCTCGCTCGACCAGTGCGGGCCGCTCACCCGCGACGTCACCGACTCCGCGCTTCTGTTGCGTCATCTCCAAGGCCGCGACCCGTGCGACTCCACCTCGACGGGAATCCCCGGCGAGCTTCCGCTGCCCAGCGCAGAGCGACTCGACGGGCTCCGCTTCGGGGTCTGGGGGCTCGAGGAGGAGGGCCTGCAGCCGGGCGTGGCCGAGGTCACGCGCACCACCCTTGGCCGTATCGAGGAGCTCGGGGGCGCCGTGGAGGAGATCGAGCTGCCCAACGCAGGCCACGGGCTGTCGGCCTACTACGTGATCGCCCCGGCCGAGGCGAGCGCCAATCTCGCCCGCTACGACGGCGTTCGCTACGGCCCACGCTCCGGCAACGGGGATCTCACCTCGATGTACGAGCAGACCCGCCACGACGGCTTCGGCGACGAGGTCAAGCGACGCATCATGATCGGCACCTACGCGCTCTCGTCCGGCTACTACGACGCCTACTACGGCACGGCGCAGAAGGTGCGCACCCGCATCGCGGAGGACTTCAGGGCCGCCTTCGAGCAGGTGGACTTCGTGGTCACCCCGACGTCGCCCACCGTTGCATTCGAGCTGGGCGAGCGCACCGCCGACCCGTTGGCCATGTACCTGTCCGACTACTTCACGGTGCCCATGCCACTCGCGGGCATCCCGGCCATCTCGATTCCCGCCGGGCTCTCCGACGGCCTGCCGGTGGGCTTCCAGATCGCCGGCCCGGCGTTCAGCGAGGCGAGGATCCTCGACGCCGCCCACGCGCTCGAGAAGACGATCGCCTTCGAGGGGGTGCCGGTCCCGTGAGCGTCTACGAGCCGGTGATCGGCATCGAGATCCACGTGCAGCTGAAGACGCGGACGAAGATGTTCTGCAGCTGCGCCCTCTCGTTCGGGGACCAGCCGAACACCCACACCTGCCCCGTCTGCCTGGGCCACCCCGGCACGCTTCCGGTGACCAACGCCGAGGCCGTACACCTCGCCCTGATGATCGGCATGGCCTTCGAGTGCGAGATCGCGCCTCGCTCGATCTTCCACCGCAAGAACTACTTCTATCCCGATCTGCCCAAGGGCTACCAGATCAGCCAGTACGACATTCCGCTGGCCAGCGGCGGACGCCTGGGTGACGTGCGCATCCATCGTGTGCACATGGAGGAGGACGCCGCCAAGCTGGTCCACGCGGGCTCCTCCGGTCGCATCCACGGCTCGGAGGCCAGCGTGGTCGACTTCAACCGCGGCGGCACGCCGCTCGTGGAGATCGTGACCGAGCCCGACCTGCGCTCGGCCGCCGAGGCCGCCGAGTTCGGGCGCCTGCTGCAGGCGACGCTCAGGCGCATGGGGGTCTCGGACGTGAACATGGAGGAGGGCTCGCTGCGGGTGGATGCCAACGTGTCGATCCGGCCCGCCGGAAGCGAGACGCTGGGGGTGAAGACCGAGCTCAAGAACATGAACTCGTTCCGGTTCCTCGAGCGCGGCATCGACGCCGAGATCGCGCGCCAGGAGGCGCTCGTCCGCGACGGCGACGTGGTGGTGCAGGAAACGCTCCACTACGACCCGCGCACCGACGCGATCACGTCCCTGCGCTCCAAGGAGGAAGCACACGACTACCGCTACTTCCCGGAGCCCGACCTGGTGCCGATCGCGCCCACCGAGGAGATGCTCGAGCGCGCGAGGCAGGCACTTCCCGAGCTCCCCGCGGCCCGCGCCGAGCGCCTCGAGCGCGAACTCTCCCTGCCGGCCGAGACGGCGCGGTTGCTGTCCTTCCGCTCGGAGCTGGGCGACTTCTTCGAGGAGGCCGTGAGCGCCTCGGGCAATGGCGACCCCCGGACGCTGGCCAACTGGACCACGAACGAGCTGGCGGCGCGCATCGGTGACTCCGACCCGGCTGAGACCGGGCTGGAGCCTCGGGCGCTGGCCGAGCTCGTGCAGATGGTGGGCGCCAAGCAGGTGTCGGCCTCGGCGGCCAAGGAGGTCCTCGACGTGCTGGTGGCCGACGGCGGAAACCCCGCGGCCGTGGTCGACGCGCGCGGCCTGGGCGCGGCCGGCAGCGACGAGCTCGATTCGATCGTGGAACGGGCGATCGCCGACAACCCGGACGCCGTGGAGAAGATCCGCGCGGGCAAGGACCAGGCGATCGGGGCGATCATCGGCGCCGTGATGCGCGAGACCAAGGGACGCGCGGACGGCGGCGAGGTGGGGCGCCTGATCCGCGAGCGGATCTGACGCACAACCCCACGGGCCCGCTTCCCGCGGGCCGTACCATGGGTCGCGGCAACTCCGAGAGAAGGGAGACCGGATGTCGCGACTCATCCGCATGGACGGGACGGGCCACACGACGCTCGCCGAGTGGACGGGCACCGACGACGAGGCCTTCGCCACCGCGGTGATCGAGTTCGAGGAGCAGCAGGGCCTCGGTTACATCGGGACGGTGCCCGACGGGCCGGGCAAGGCGAGCCATGTGCGCGCGCTTCCCCGCGAGGCGGACCTCGTGATCATGCGCCGCCCCATCGCCGGCGGATAGCTCCGATCTTGGCGGCCGAGCAGGCCCTTCCCGAGCTGGCCGCCGTTCCCTGGCGCCAGCGCACCGACGCCCAGTGGCTCACGCGCTGGGGGCGGATCTGGCACGCCTGGACGCTGCTCTACACCGTTCCCTTCGTGCTCGCCGGCGCGGGGATGCTGTGGCTCGAGCCGCTCGTGGCGCCGGTGGCGATCGCGGCGCTGGCCCACGCGTGGATCATCCCCGAGCTCTACGCCTTCCGCGGAGCCAGCGTCGTGCGACCCAAGGGCCTGCGCAACGAGAGGGCGGAGACGGTGGCGCAAGGGCTGCTCGGCGACCTGCTCGGCCACGACGAGCGCGAGCTTCAGCGCCGTACCGGGCTCGCGCTCGAGCGGGGCGGCCTCGGGGTCTGGCTGGTGGGCGAGGCGGGCGTCCTGCTCGTCGCGCCCGGCGGCCGCCGGGTCCACGCCTTCTGCGTGCGCACCACCGAGCCCGAGCTTCCGCCGAGCGACCGGGTGGCCCACCTCCTGCTGGCGCTCCGCGTGGACGAGGAGGGCTTCGCCACCGTGGCCAACCACGCATTCGCCGGGGCGCCCTGGCGAGTCCGGCGCCGCCTCCCCGCGGCGATGCGCCCAGCCCTGGACGCGGCCCGCCGGGCGGCGCGTTAGCCTCGCCCGGGTGCTGAGCTTCCGGCCCGGCGGCGCGGGTGACCTGCGCGCCGTCTTCCTCCTGGGCGAGTCGGCCTGGGACGCATCGCGCCGCACGCGCGGACTGCTCGCCCCGGACGAGGGGAGGGACGCCGACGAACTCGACGCCGACTGGCAACGATCACGCGACTTCTTCGAGTTCGTCGCCGCCCAGCCCGACGGGTCGTTCTGGGTGGGTGAAGAGGATGGCCAGATCGTGGCCTACACCCGCGTGGCCCGATTTGGGGAGATGGACGAGCTGACCGAGCTTTGGGTCGAGCCCTCGCACGCCGGGCAGGGGGTGGGCCGCGCTCTGCTGGAGCGCGTCTGGCCCGAGTCGCCCACTCCCGAGCTCGGCCGTGTGGTGGTCACGCTCGGCACTCCCGTCGACCTGTCGCTCTACACGGAGTTCGGGGTCATGCCGGTGGGCGGGCACTGGCACCTGGTCCGGCGAGCCGAGCCGTACCTCGAGCAGCGAGCGTTCGAGACGGACGCTGCGGGCCCCTCGGTCCATGGGCTGACGGCCACCCGGGCCGTCGAGGAGTGGAAGCGCCTCGAGCCCGCGGCCGTCGGTCACGAGCGGCCGCTGCTGCACGAGTTCTTCGGGCGCTCTCGCAGCTCACTCGCCCTGCTCGATCAGGACTCAGGGCTGGCTCGGGCGCTGTGCTGGGTGAGCGCGACCGGGGAGATCGGCCCCGCTGTAGCGGAGACCGCCGAGGAGCTCGTGCCGGTGATCCTGGCCGCGCTCGACCGGGTGGCCAAGCTCCAGGAGCCCGACGTCCTGAACATCTTCTGCACCACCGATTCCTGGTGGCTGCTCGACCGCCTGCGCCGGCTGGGCTTCCGGGTGCGCTGGCCGTCATGGATCATGTCCTCGGTCCCCCTGCCGGGCCTCGATCGCTACGTGCCCACGGCGCCGCCTCGGCTGCTCTGAGCCAGGATGAGCCCTCTGCCAAACTGAATGTCATGGGAGAAGCCCTCTCCGACATCGCTCGCAAGACCCTGGCCGTCGCCGTGCTCGTCGTGGCCGCCTACGTCCTCTTCAAGATCGTGATCGGCGCCGTGCTCGGAGTGGCGCTGATCGTGGTGGCGGTCGTGGCGGTCGTGGGCGTCATCTGGGCGCTGAACGTCCTCTAGCCCGTATCCAGGGCGGTGGAGTTCATCTTCGTAGCGCTCCTGTTCGGCGTGGCCACGGCGGCCATCGCCCGGCTCAAGGGCAGCTCGGTCTTCCTCTGGTTCCTGATCGGCACCGCGCTGCCGGGCGTGGGCATACTGGGCGCGCTGTTCATGCGCGACGAGCGCACCGAGCCGCGCCGGGAATGCCCGCGCTGCGGTGCGATCGTGAAGATCAGCGACCAGGTGTGCACCCGCTGCGGCGAGGACCTCGATTTCCCGGAGCCGGTCGAACCGGCACAGAACCCGGTCTGAGCGCGAAAAACCGCTGGTAGACTGCCGGGTCTCTGGCCGCCCGGCCAGGCGATCCCAGCCGTGGGAAGACGCGGGAAGGAGCACGAGCCGTCATGCGAGCAGTCGACGCCATCATGGAGTGCCTCAAGGCCGAGGGCGTCGAGCACGTATTCGGGATCCCCGGCGGCGCCAACCTTCCCACCTACGATGCTCTCTACGACGCCGGCATCCGGCACGTGCAGTGCCGCCATGAACAGGGCGCCGGCCACGCCGCGGAGGGCTACGCCAAGGCCTCAGGCCGGGTCGGGGTGGCGCTGGCCACGAGCGGCCCAGGGGCCACCAACCTCGTCACCTGCATCGCCGACGCGGTCATGGACAGCGTGCCCACGGTCTTCCTCACCGGGCAGGTGCGCACCGAGCTGATCGGCACCGACGGCTTCCAGGAAGCCGACATCTCCGGCATCACCATGCCGATCGTCAAGCACTCGATCCTGATCCAGGACCCGCGCGACATCCCCAAGGCGATCCACGAGGCCTTTCACATCGCGCGCAGCGGCCGCCCGGGCCCCGTTCTGGTGGACGTGCCGCAGGACCTGTCGCGCGCGGACATCCCGTACGAGCCGGTTTCGCAGGTGCATCTCCCCGGCTACCAGCCCACCACGGAGGGCAACGCCAAGCAGATCCGCCTGGCCGCCAAGGCTCTGGCGAACTCGCGACGTCCGGTGATCTACGGCGGCGGCGGGATCATCAACGCCGAGGCCTCCAAGGAGTTCCGCGAGCTCTGCCTCTCCGACGCCTTCCCCGTGACCTGCACCCTGATGGGGCTGGGCGCCTTCCCGGCCGATCACGACCAGTGGCTGGGCATGCTCGGCATGCACGGCACCCGCTCCGCCAACTACGCGATGGACGAGGCCGATCTGATCGTCGCGATCGGCGCCCGCTTCGACGACCGCATCACGGGCAAGCTGTCGGAGTTCGCGCCCCGGGCCAAGTTCATCCACATCGACATCGATCCGGCGGAGATCTCGAAGAACGTGCCCGCCCACATCCCGATCGTCGGCGACGCGAAGAACATCCTGCCCAAGCTCACCGCCGAGTACCGCGCACTGGGCTCGGACGGCGCCCGCCTGGAGGGCTGGCTCGAGCGGATCAAGGGCTGGCGGGAGAAGCACCCGCTCGCCTATGAGGACTCCACCGACGCGGAGATCAAGCCGCAGTACATGATCGAGGCGGCCTTCGAGGCCACCGGTGGGGAGGCGATCGTGACCTCCGACGTCGGCCAGCACCAGATGTGGACGGCCCAGTACTACGGCTTCACTCGGCCCCGCCAATGGATCAACTCGGGCGGGCTCGGCACGATGGGCTTCGGCCTGCCGTCGGCTCTCGGCGCCAAGGTCGGCTGCCCCGACCAGGACGTGGTCTGCCTCGCCGGTGACGGCTCGCTGATCATGACCGCGCAGGAGCTGGCCACCTGCGTGGACGAGCAGATCCCGGTCAAGGTGTTCCTGATGAACAACGGCTACCTCGGCATGGTCCGCCAGTGGCAGGAACTGTTCTGGGACAAGCGTTACTCGTCGGTGAAGATGGGCTCGAGCCCGGACTGGGTCAAGCTGGCCGAGGCCTTCGGGGCCCGCGGTATGCGGGTCAGCGACAAGTCGGAGCTGGTGGGCGCCTTCAAGGACGCTCTCGCGGAGGAGGGCCCGGTCGTGGTCGACGTCCGCGTGACCCCCGAGGAGAACTGCTACCCGATGATCCCCGCGGGGCAGGCGGCCAGGGACATGGTCGGCTGATGGGCGAGCCCGGCACCAAGGAGATCCTCAGCCTCGAGGACCTGCAGGTCAGCGGCGGCATCCGCACCGGCCGCAAGCACATTCTCTCGATCCTCGTTGAGAACAAGCCCGGTGTGCTTGCCCGGATCGCGGGACTGTTCGCCCGGCGCGGCTTCAACATCGACTCGCTCGCGGTGGGACCCACCGACGACAGCTCGATCTCGCGCATCACGCTGACCGTCGACGGCGCAGCTCACCCGATCGACCAGGTGACCAAGCAGCTGCACAAGCTCGTCCACGTGATCAAGATCCGCGACCTGGCGCCCACGGAGACCGTGGCTCGCGAGCTGTCGCTGTTCAAGATCTCCTGCCAGGACGGGGACGCCCGCGCCCAGGTGATGCAGTTCGCCGAGATCTTTCGCGGCAACGTGGTGGACGTCTCCAAGCGCAGCGTGACCGTGGAGGTCACCGGCACCGCGGACAAGATCGAAGCCTTCGAGGACATGGTCCGTCCCTTCGGCCTGATCGAGATGGTCCGCACGGGCGAGATCGCCGTGGCCCGCGGGCGCGGCGCGACGTAAGCGGGAACAGCGCCAGTACGCTCGCCCCGATGGCCAAGGGCGAGTTCACGATGCTCGAGGTCGCCGGCCGCGAGGTGCGACTGTCCAATCCGGCGAAGGTCTACTTCCCCAAGCCGGGCTGGACCAAGCTCGACCTCGCTCGGTTCTACATGGAGATCGCCGAGGCGGCGCTGGTGCACGTCCGCGAGCGGCCCGGCGTGATGAAGCGCTTCGTGAAAGGGATCATGGAGGATCCGATCTGGCAGAAACGGGTGCCGAAGAGCGTGCCCGACTGGCTGCAGACGGCCACGGTGGCCTTTCCGTCGGGCCGGACGGCGGAGGAGCTCGTGGCCAACGACGCCGCCCACCTCGTGTGGGCGGTCAACCTCGGCGTGATCGACTTCAACCCATGGCCCGTCCGCCGCGGCGATCTCGAACGGCCCGATGAGCTGCGCGTGGACCTCGATCCCACGCCGGGCATCACGTGGGACGAGGTGCGGCGCACCGCGATGGTGGTGCGCGACGTGCTCGCCGAGCACGGGCTGACGGGCTACCCCAAGACCTCCGGCTCCAAGGGGATCCACGTGAATGTCCGGATCGAGCCCGCGTGGGACTTCCTCGAGGTGCGCCGCGCCGCCCTGGCGATGGCCCGTGAGGTGGAGCGGCGCGCGCCGGACCTGGCCACCACCAAGTGGTGGAAGGAGGAGCGCCACGGCGTGTTCGTGGACTACAACCAGAACGCCCGCGACCGCACGGTCGCCTCGTGCTACTCCGTGCGGCCCACCCCGGACGCCCGGGTCTCCTGCGCTCTGCGATGGGACGAGGTGCCCGACGCGGAGCCCGCCGAGCTGCGGCTCGACACCGTTCCGGCCCGCCTGCGCGAGCTCGGCGACCCCGCGGCGGACATCGACGACGAGGCCGGCTCGCTCGATCAGCTGCTCGAGCTCGCCCGGCGCGACGAGGAGGAGGGCCTGGGCGACGTGCCGTGGCCGCCGCACTTTCCCAAGCAGCGCGACGAGCCCAGGCGCGTGCAGCCGAGTCGTGACCGGGAACGCCCGACCCAGCGCGGCCGCGCCGGCGATCCACAGCCCGGCGGCCCGCCGCCCGGCGTGAGCACGGGAGGGCTGCAGCGCGGTTTCGGCTCGAAGCCGCGAACCGGCCAGGGTCATGAGCATGAGTTCGGCAGCGACGACGACTCGGGCCGCGCGTAGCGATCGCCTCAAACTTCGCCTGCGAATCCGCCAGAATCAAGGGGTGCCCACACGCGCGATTCGCACGGCCGAGCCGTTCGAGCTCCAGGACGGCGCGCTACGGCTCTTCGAGCAGAGAATCACCTCGGCCCTTGGCCGCGCCCGCCGAGACGGGTCCGTCGCCTTCGCGGCCCTGACCACGGCGATCCCGGCCGACCTCGATCTGTCCGCCGTGGTGCTGGCGGCGCGGCGGCCCGACGATCGCTTCGCCTGCTTCGAGCAGCCAGACCGAGAGCGCTTCGCGCTTGCCGCACTGGGTCAGGCCGCGATCGTGCAGGCGAGTGGGCCGGACCGCTTCGCCGCCGCCTCCGCACAGGCGCGGGAGCTTGGGCGCCGCACCTTTGCCGATGACCCGGCGGCCGATTCGCGTCGCCCTCCGGCCGCGGGGCCGGTGTTCGTGGGCGGCTTCGCCTTCTCCGGCGACGGCGGCTCCACGCACGAGTGGGGCTCGCTGGCGCCCGCGCTGCTGGTGCTCCCCGAGGTCGCACTGGTGCGCCAGTCGGGCGAGGCGCGCATGACCCTGTGCGCCGAGGTGCAGCCCGACGACGACCCGGACGCCGTCATGCGGCGCATGCTGCAGCGAGTCGAGGAACTGACGCCCGCTGCGGTGCCTCTGGTCGATCCGGACCCGGTGGAACGCACGCGCCTCGCCAGCGCCGCGCCTCCCTCCCACTACGAGCATGCCGTGGAGCGGGCGGTGGAGCGAATCCGGGCGGGGGAGATCGAGAAGGTGGTGCTGGCCCGGGAGGTCCGCGCCCACGGCGCCACCCCCTACGACCCCGCCGCGGTGTTCGGCGCGTTGCGTGAGCTCTTCCCGGCCTGCTACGGCTGGTGCGTGGGCACGCCCGAGCTCGCCTTCGTCGGCGCCAGCCCGGAGCTGCTCGTCCGCCGCGACGGCCAGCGTGTCCAGAGCGTCGCGCTGGCCGGCACCACGCGCCGCAGCGCCGACCCGGCGGTCGACGATCACCTCGGTGAGCAGCTGCTGCGCAGCGCCAAGAACCGTGAGGAGCAGGACATCGTCACGCGCAGCATCGAGCGCACCCTCGACCCGGTCAGCCTGTGGGTGGCCGCGGCCGGCGAGCCGGCCCTGGTCAAGGTGCACAACGTCCAGCATCTGGCCACGCCGATCCGCGCGCACCTGGCCGATCCGCTGCCCGCGGTGGAGCTCGCGGGCATGCTCCTTCCCACGCCGGCCGTGGGGGGCGAGCCGCCGGAGCGCGCGCTGCCGCTGATCCCCGCCCTGGAGGGCCTCGACCGCGGCTGGTACGCCGGGGCGGTGGGCTGGACCGACCTCGCCGAGGACGGCGAGTTCTGCGTGGCTCTGCGCTGTGCACTCCTGCGCGGGACGGTGGCCCACCTGTACGCGGGCTGCGGCATCGTGCGCGACTCGGTGCCCCACGAGGAGCTCGCCGAGACCGAGGTCAAGCTCCAGGCGCTCCTTCCGCTGCTGGCCTGAGCCGCTGCGCCACCCGCTCCGCGAGGTCGCGATGGAGCCGGACGTTCGTGGCCCGGTCGGTGCGGACCACCCGCAGTCCCGGACCCGCCAGGGAGTCCACGGCGGTGCCGGTGGGAGTGGCGATGTGCTCCTCGTAGGCGGCGGGATCGGCGTGCTCGGCCACCGGCAGGAAGTCGAAGATCGAGCCGCCTCCGTTGTCCAGGCACAGGATCTGGAGGTTCTCGGCCCCGGCGCGGCGCGCAGCCAGCAGGCCCCCGGCGTCGTGCTGCAGGGCCACCTCGCCGATCACCAGCCACGTCGGCCGGCCCGTGGCGAGGGCAGCGCCGAGGGCCGAGGAGACGACGCCGTCGATCCCGTTGGCGCCGCGGTTGGCCAGGAAACGGATTCGCTTGGCCGACTGGGGGAAGTAGGCCTCGACGTCGCGGATCGGCATCGAGGAGCTCACCCACACCAGAGCCTCACCGGGCAGCTCGGGCTCGAGGCCGGCGATCAGCCTGGGCTCGAACAGCTCCGGCGACTCAGCCAGGGCCGGCGTGACCACCGCGTCCGCCGCACGCCACGACTCGAGCCAGCGCGGGTCCGCCTCGGCGCTGCGCATCTCGACGGCCGTGGCCAGGGAGTCCAGGGTGGGACCGACGGCGGAGGCCAGGATCAGCTCGGCGCGACGGCTCGGCTCGTGCCACACGCCGTCGGGGTCCAGGACCACCTGGGGAACACGGGAGAGCCACTCTCGGAGAGGCTTCGAGGTGGGGGTGTCGCCGAAGCGCAGCACGAGCTCGGGGAGCTGCGCGTCGGCGAAGCTCTCGGCTCGCAGGAGCACGTCGTAGTGGGCCACCACGTGGGATCGGTCATGCGGTCCGCAGCGCACTCCCGAGGTCGGCTCGGCCAGCAGCGGCCAGCCCGTCTCGGCCGCGAGGCGGGCGGCGCGCTCGGCCACCCCGGTCACGCCGGCGCCGCACACGATCGCCCCGCGCGGGGTCCCGGCCATCCGGGCCGCCAGGGCATGGACGTCGTCGGCGTGGGGCGCGCTGGCGTGTTGGCGGAGCTCGGTCCACGGGCGGCCGCCGTCGCGGCCCGCCCAGTCGCCCGCATCGAGCTGCTCTTCCACCGGGGCCAGCGGCTCTCGCAGGGGGAAGTTCAGGTGCACCGGGCCCTGCCGTCCGCCGGCGGCGGTCCAGAAGGCCCGGCAACCGAGCGCCCGGTGGTGGATCGCCGTGGCGCGCCCCGGCTCGTGGGTGCCCACCTCCACGAACCACTTGACCGCGCTGCCGTAGAGCTTGATCTGGTCGATCGCCTGGCCCGCGCCCACCTCGCGCAGCTCCGGCGGCCGGTCCGCCGTGAGGACGATCAGCGGCACGCGTGACTCCCACGCCTCGACCACCGCCGGGTGGAGGTTGGCCGCGGCCGTGCCGGAGGTGCAGGTGACGGCCACCGGCCGGCCCGTGGCCTTGGCCATGCCGAGGGCCACGAACCCGGCCGACCGCTCGTCGATCACCGACACCGCCTCGATCCCGTCAGCGGCGGCCAGCGTCAGCGCCAGCGGGGCGTTCCGGGAGCCGGGGGAGGTCACCGCGTGGCGCAATCCGCAGCGCCTCAGCTCGTCCACGAGGACCTGGAGCGGCGCATAGGTGCTGTTGATCGGGATCATTGGTGAGCGATGGTGCTCTTCATCCCCGGCTTCATGCAGCGTGGCGACGCCTGGCGGCCCGTGGCGGAGCTCCTGCCCGAACGCTATCCGGTGGTCCTCCTCGATCACGCCGAGCACAGCTACGAGAGCCGGCTGCGGCGAGATCGCGGCGGCCGGCGAGGGCCGGGTGCTGGTGGGCTACTCGCTCGGCGGGCGCCTGGCGCTGCGAGCCGCGCTGCGCGACCCGGGCCGCTACGCCGGGGTGATCACGTTGGGGGCCACCGCGGGCATCGAGGAACCCAGCCTGCGCAGCGCCCGGGCGGAGGCGGACGAGCGCCTGGCCGCCTGGATGGAGGTCAACCCGATCGAGGACATCGTGAGCATCTGGGAGCGCCAGCCGCTGTTCGCCGACCAATCGGACAGCCTGATCGAGGCGCAGCGTCCCGGCCGGCTCGAGCACCGCCCGGCCGATCTCGCGCTGATCCTCCGCACCGCCGGCCAGGGAGTGCTCGAGCCGGTGTGGCACGAGCTGGTGCGCTTCGAGCGGCCGCTGCTGGCGCTCGCCGGAGCGCGCGACGAGGGCTACGTGAGCGCGGCGGCCAGGATGGCCGACACGGCGCCGGCCGGCCGCGACGAGCTGATCGAGGACGCCGGTCATGCCGCCCACCTGCAGCGTCCTGACGCGGTGGCCGCGGCGGTGGAGCGCTTCCTGGCCGGCCTCGAGCCGAGTTCACAACCGAACTCGCTCCTCCTCCACGTAGGAGCCTGCGACCGCAGTCGAACCGGAGGTTTTCCGTGCATCGCAGACTCTTCGCCCTGATGGCCGTCCTGGCCGCCCTGCTGGTGGTGGCGCCCGCTGCCTCGGCCGGCGACCACAAGTACAAGGGGTCGGGTGGCCCCTACGGCGCCACGACTCTGGACGTCGATCCCGGCACGCTCGAAGCTCTCACCGGCCTCGGGGTCGCGCCCGGCGCCGTCAAGCCGGCCAAGCTCGAGGGAGCTCGTTACTCCTTCCCGATCGTGAACTCGGTGCGCAGCGCGCTGCGCACCGGCACCGTGCGGCACAAGGGCGGAATCTCTCTCACCGCCGGCGCCGTCACGGTCAAGCTGACCGATTTCGACATCAAGCTGCTTCAGGGTCAGCTGTACGGCAAGGTCAACGGCGCCGGTCCGGTGGCGCTGCTCGACCTCGACTACTCGGACACGGGCATCCGCTTCCGCAACGGCAAGCTGAAGATCGGCCCGGTCGGCACGACGCTGACCCAGGGCGCGGCGGATGCTCTCAACGCAGCGTTCGGCGTCTCGGCGCTCACGGACGACACCGTGCTGGGCGACGCCACGATTCGCTACCGGCTGTTCGGCTGGTAGGAACCGTCCGTCGAGAAGAGGAGCCTGAAGGTGCGGGCGGCGGCACGGACGCCGCCGCCCGCACCGGCCTCTCGCCCGTGCGCGTCAGCTGATGGTCTGAACCACGACCTGGTCGAGCACGGCTTGGTCGGTGCTGACGCCGAGGCCCGGACCCGCCGGCACCTTCAGCGTCCCCCGGCTCGCCGGCGGCAGGACACGGGCCAGCTCGCCGGTGAACAGGTCGAGGGTGGCCAGCCCGCAGGCCAGTGAGATCTCCTCCGCCGCCGCCAGCTGAAGGGCGGCCGCAATGCCCCACGGCCCGTCGAGCGTGCTGGAGAGGAAAGCGCCCAGTCCATGCCCCCGGGCTTCGCGCAGCAGGTCACGGGCGGGCTTGAACCCGCCTGTTCCGGCGAGCTTGACGTTGACCACGTCGCACGCTTCGAGCTCGAGCGCCCGCCGCAGCTCGCGCATGGTGGAGACCGACTCGTCGGCCGCGATGGGCGTGGAGACGCGCTGACGGACCTCCGCCAGCTCCCGCAGGCTGCCGCAGGGCTGCTCGACGAACTCGAGATCGTGGGGCTCGATCGCGCGGATCGAGCGCACGGCCTCGTCGACCGACCAGGCGCCGTTGGCGTCCACGCGCAGCGCGGGCCACGGGCCGACGGCTTCGCGCACGGCGGCCACCCGTTCGTCGTCGTCGGGAAGCCCAACCTTGAGCTTGAAGCAGGCGAAGCCCTCCCGCAGGCCCCTGCGCGCACGCTCGGCCACCTCCTCGGGCGGCCCGGCGGGCAGCGTCATGTTCACCGGCAGCGCGTCCCGACCGGGCTCGGCCAGGGGGCGCCCTTCCTGGCGGGCCTGCAGGTCGAGCCGGGCGATCTCCTCCGCCGCCCGCGCCTGGGGCGGACGGCGCCCCCCGCCGCCCGTGAGCGCGGCCACCGCCCGCTCGAGGGGAACGCCGTCGTAGGGCTCGAAGGGCGCCGCTTCGCCGAAACCCACCGCGCCGTCCGCGGCCTCGAGGCGCAACAGCAGCAGCTCGCGCGCCGTGACCACTCCGTTGGCGGTCACGAACGGGTCCTTCAGCGGAATGGACAGGCGATAGAGCGAGCGCTTCACGGCCGAGGTCGCCGCCTCACGAGAGCAGTACCCCGGCCGCCAGCAGCAGCGAGAAGACAGCCAGCAGGCGCCCGGCACCGGCCAGGGCGCCGTTGAGGGCCGGGCCGTCCGTGCGGGTGGAGACGGTCCGGATCAGCGGGGGCGCCAGTGGGACCGCCACGAGAGCCAGGAGCACCCAGGGCGAGAGCGCCGGCACCAGCAGCGGTGGCACCAGGAACGAGATCACCACCATCGCGGTGAACAGCACGCGGGCGCGCTCGCGGCCCAGCTTGACCGCGAGGGTCCGCTTGCCGGCGCGGCGGTCGGTGTCCACGTCGCGCACGTTGTTGACCACCAGGATGGCGGCGGCCAGCAGGCCCACGGGCACCCCGAGAGCGAACGCCTCCCAGCGCACCTCCTCGGTCTGCACGAAGTACGAGCCCACCACGGCGACGACGCCGAAGAAGAAGAAGACGAAGAACTCGCCCAGCCCCTCGTAGCCGTAGGGCCGTGGGCCGCCGGTGTAGAGCACGCCGGCGAGGATCGACACCGCGCCCACCACCAGGAGCTCCCAGCCGGACACCGCGGCGAGGTACAGGCCGGCGGCCACGGCCACGCCGAAGGCGACGTAGGTGCCGATCAGGACGCGGCGTGGCGGCATCAGGCCGCCGGCGGTCACCCGCACCGGCCCGAGACGTTCCTCGGTGTCTGCCCCCCGGCGAGCGTCGGAGTAGTCGTTCGACAGGTTCGTGCCGATCTGGATGAACGTGCTGCCCACGAGAGCGGCCACGAACGGGAGCACGCGAAACGTGTCCTCTGACCCGGCCAGCGCAGTGCCCACGAGCACGGGCGCCACGGCGGCCGGGAGCGTGCGCGGGCGTGCGGCCAGCAGCCACAGCCGAAGGTGACTCAAGGCCGCTTCGGGAACTTCGCGAAGTCCGGCCGGCGCTTCTCCCTGTAGGCGTCACGACCCTCCTGGGCCTCCTCTGATCCATAGAAGAGGAGGTTGGCGTCGTGCGCAAGCTGCTGGATGCCGGAGAGGCCGTCCTCGGCGGCGTTGAAGCTGGCCTTGAGCAGGCGCAGCGAGAAGGGGGAGAGGGCGAGCATCTCTCGGCACCAGGCCACGGTCTCCTCCTCGAGCTCCTCGAGCGCGACCACCCGGTTCACGAGCCCCATGTCGAGCGCCTCGCCGGCCGAGTACTCGCGGCACAGGAACCAGATCTCCTTGGCCCTCTTCGGCCCCACGAGGTTGGCCAGCAGCCCCGCTCCGAAACCGCCGTCGAAGCTGCCGACCTTCGGCCCGGTCTGACCGAAGCGCGCGTTGTCGGCGGCGATGGTCAGGTCGCAGACCACGTGCAGCACCTGCCCGCCGCCGACCGCGTAGCCGGCCACCATCGCCACGACGGGCTTGGGCAGCCGCCGCATCTGCACGTGCAGATCGGTCACGTGGAATCGGCCCACCTGCGCGCCGCCGGCCACGTAGCCGCTGTCGCCACGCACGCGCTGGTCCCCGCCCGAGCAGAAGGCGAGCGGGCCCTCGCCGGTCAGAACGATCACTCCGACCGAGGTGTCCTCGCGGGCGCGCTCGAGCGCGTGGGAGAGCTCGATCAGCGTCTCCGGGCGAAAGGCGTTGCGCACCTCGGGCCGGTCGATGGTGAGCTTGGCGATCCCCTCGGCCACCTCGTAGCGGATGTCCTCGTAGTCACCCGCGCTCTGCCACGCGGCGCCGGAGCGGATCACCCGCCTCGCCTGCTGCTCGGTCCACTCCCTGGTCGCCATGGAGGCTGGCAACGATAGTTGCCGTCGTACCCTGCGGGTGATGGAAGAGTGGCTCACAGCGGCGGCGGCACGCCGACCCGACCACGTCGCCGTGGAGCACGGGGGCGAGCCGCTCACCTATTCGCAGCTCGACGCGGCCGCTGCGCGGACGGCCCGTGTGCTGGCCGCCCGGGGCATCGCCGAGGGCGCGCTCGTGGCCACCACCCTGGCGCCGGGGCGCGCCTTCGTCGAGTTGCTGCACGCCTTGCCCCGCCTGGGCGCGGTCCTCGTGCCCCTGAACCCGGCCGACCCGGTGCGGGTGGAGGCGGCCCTGACGGTGGACGGGCCGCTCGAAGGCCCCGAGGCCGACGTGGAGCTGCGCCGCAGCGTGGACCCGGACGCCGTGCACTCGATCCTCCACACCTCGGGCACGAGCGGCCGCCCCCGTCCGGTCGAGCTCAGCTACGCCAATCACCATGCCAGCGCACAGGCCTCGGCCGGACATCTCGGCGTGGAAGACGACGACCGCTGGCTGGGTGTGCTTCCGCTCTTCCACGTGGGTGGCCTGGCCGTGCTGCTGCGCTCGGTGATCTACGCCACGACTGCCGTGCTCCACGAGCGCTTCGATCCTGTTCGCGTTCGCGACGCGTTCGCCGCGGGCGGGGTGACGCTCGCGTCGCTGGTACCCACCATGCTCACCCGCCTGCGCGAGGCAGGACTGGAGCGGGCTGCGCCGGAGCTCCGGGCGATCCTGTTGGGCGGCGGCCCGATCCCCGATGGACTGCTCGACTGGGCCGCAGCGGCCGGGCTGCCGGTGTCGCCCACCTACGGGATGACCGAGACCGCCTCCCAGGTGGTCACCGCCCCGCCGGGGGAGCGCAGCGGCCGCCCGCTGCCTGGCGTCGAGCTGCGGACCGGGGACGACGGCGAGATCATGGTGCGTGGGCCGATGGTGGCGCGCGGGGCGCTCTCGGCGGACGGCTGGCTGCACACCGGCGATCGAGGGCACATCGACGCGGAGGGCCGCCTCCACGTCGACGGGCGCCTGAAGGAGATCATCGTCACCGGGGGCGAGAACGTGTCGCCGGTCGAGGTGGAGGAGGCCCTCCTGACCCACCCCGCCGTGGCCGACGCCGGGGTGGCCGGCGTGCCCGACGCCGAGTGGGGTGAGGCGATCACGGCGTTCGTCGTGTTGTCCAGCGAGGCCAGCGGCGAGGAGCTGCGCGCCTGGACCCGCGAGCGCCTGGCGGCGCACAAGGTGCCCAAGCGCGTCGAGCGAGTGACGGAGCTGCCCCGCAACGCCACGGGCAAGCTGCTGCGCGACCGGCTGCGATGACCACCGTTACCACGATTGGCGTCTACGGATTCGACCTCGAGTCCTTTCTCGCCGCTCTGCGCCACGCCGATGTGACGCTGCTGCTCGACGTGCGCCAGCGCCGCGGCGTGCGCGGCTCCCAGTACGCCTGGGCCAACTCGCGCCGGCTCCAGGCCGCGCTGGCGGGCGCGGGCGTGAGCTACCGCCACCACCTCGAGCTGGCTCCGACGACAGAGCTGCGCCGGCTCCAGTACGCGGCTGACGATCGCCAGGGCGTCGGCAAGCGTTCCCGCATCGAGCTGGCCCCGGAGTACCGGGAGCGCTACATCACCGAGATCCTCGACCGCGCCGACCTCGGGGCGCTGATGGCCGAGCTCCCGGCGCGCGGCGCTGCGGCGCTGCTGTGCGTCGAGCGCGACCCGGAGGCCTGCCACCGCTCGCTCATCGCCGAGCGGTTGGAGGAGCGCTACGGGGTCCGCGTCGAGCACCTGCGGCCGACCATGTGACATTCACCATGTATCTCATGGTCGATGTCACACGGTCGCTCGGCCTTTAGAGTCTCCCGCCTCATGATCTACGACAAGGACGCCGACCTCGCAAGGCTCGACGGCACGACCGTGGCCATTCTCGGCTACGGCTCTCAGGGCCACGCCCACGCGCTCAACCTCAAGGATTCCGGCGTGGACGTCGTGGTGGGTCTGCGCGAGGACTCCTCCTCGGTCGACAAGGCCAAGCAGGACGGCCTGCGGGTGCTGCCGATCGCCGACGCCGCCAGCGAGGGTGACGTCGTGATGATTCTCCTGCCCGACGAGAAGCAGGCCGACGTCTACGAGGCGGATATCCGGGACGGGATCGCCCCCGGGAACCTGCTCATGTTCGCGCACGGGTTCAGCATCCATTTCGACCAGATCGACCCGGGCCCCGAGGTCGACGTCGGCATGGTGGCGCCCAAGGGCCCGGGCCACCTCGTGCGCCGCCAGTTCGTGGAGGGCAACGGGGTCCCCGGTCTGATGGCCATCGACCACGACGCCAGCGGCGGCGCGCGCGACCTGGTGCTCGCCTACGCACGCGGCATCGGCTGTACCCGGGCCGGTGTGATCGAGACCACGTTCAAGGACGAGACTGAGACCGACCTCTTCGGTGAGCAGGCCGTGCTCTGCGGCGGGGTCTCCGAGCTCGTTCGCGCGGGATACGAGACCCTCGTCGAGGCCGGCTACGACCCGCGGCTCGCGTACTTCGAGTGCCTGCACGAGCTCAAGCTGATCGTCGATCTGATGTACGAGAAGGGCATCACCGGGATGCGCTATTCGATCTCGAACACTGCCGAGTACGGGGACCTCACCCGCGGCACACGCATCGTCGACCAGCAGACCCGGGCGGCGATGAAGGAGATCCTGGGCGAGATCCAGTCCGGCGCCTTCGCCCGCGAGTGGATCGCCGAGAACAAGGCCGGGCAGGAGAACTTCCTGCGCATGCGCGAGGAGGGCAAGAACCACCAGATCGAGCGGGAGGGCAAGGAGCTGCGCTCGATGATGGACTGGATCGACCAGGACTTCTGAGGTGGACGGGGAGCGCGACAGCGGCTTTCTGCCGCCCGAGCCGGCAGGCCCCGAGCCCGAACTGGGAGACCGCCCGGCCCAGGACGCCGTCGCCTCACCGCAGCCCGCTCAGGCCCAGCAGCCCACACAGGCGTACCCAACCCCGGCCCAGCCCTACGCCGCGCCGCCGCCCCAGGGCTACTCCGCTCCGCCGGCAGGGGGATGGGCACCGCCGCCCGGACAGCAGTGGCAGCAGGCGCCGCCGCCCTGGGGCTATCCCCAGCAGCAGGTGCCCGACAACAGCCCCGCCGTGGCCGGCTTCGTGCTCTCCCTGGTCTCCGTCACCCTGCTCCTGTTCACGGCCGGGCTCTCTTCGATCGTGTCGGTGGGCTGCTCGATCGCCGCGGTCGTGCTCGGCCGCAAGGGTGTGAAGAAGGTCGACGCGGGCGAGACGCCGAAGAATCGCGGCCTGGCCCAGGCCGGATTCTGGATCGGGATAACGGGGCTCGTGCTGTCGGTGCTGGCGACGCTCGGGTGGATCGCCGTCGGCGTGCTCGCTGCCACCGATGATGACTTCCGCCAGGACTTGGAGAACGAGCTCGACGACTCGAACAGCCTTTCGGCGCTGGTCGTAGCGGCCCGCGTGATGGCGCTCGTCATGACCTAGACCCTCGCTATCTTCGGTGGTCCCATGGCCAACCCGTACGTGAAGCAGTACCTGATGACCGCCGGACCCACCCCGCTGCCGCCTGCGGTCTCGCAGGTGATGGCGGAGCCGATGCTCTACCACCGTGCGCCGGCCTTCATCGAGGTCTATGCGCGGACGCTCGGCCGGCTCAAGCAGGTCTTCGCCACGGGCAACGAGGTGCTCGTGTTCGCCAGTTCGGGCAGCGGCGCCATGGAGTCGGCCGTGGCCAACCTGGCGCGGCCCGGTGAGCCGGCGCTGGTGGCGTCGTGCGGCAAGTTCGGCGAGCGCTGGGCCGAGCTGTGCGACGCCCACGGCGCCGACACCATCCACTGGGAGACCGAGTGGGGCCTCAAGGTCGACCCGGCCGAGCTCGACCGCAGGCTGGCGGAGAACCCCGGTGTCGAGATCGTCTTCACCACGCTCTCCGAGACCTCCACCGGGGTGGTCAACGACGTTCGTGAGCTGGCCGACGTCGCCCATCGCCACGGCGCGCTGATCGCCGTCGATGCTGTCTCAGGCCTGGGGGCGGTGCCCTGTCCCCAGGACGAATGGGGCGTCGACGTGCTGGTCTCCGGCTCGCAGAAGGCGCTCATGGCGCCGCCGGGGCTGGGCTTTGCGAGCCCGAACGAAGCTGCGCTCCGTCGCGCCGCCGAAGCACCCGGCCGCCGTTACTACTTCGACTGGCAGCGGACGGTCGACGGGCAGCGAAAGGAGCAGCCCGACAGTCCGTTCACGCCCGCCGTGGGCCTGGTGCAGGCGCTTGACGTGGCTCTCGGGCTGATCGAGGAGGAGGGGCTCGACGCGGTCTACGAGCGTCACCGCCTGCTCGGTCGCGCCACCCGTGAGGCCGCTCGCGCGCTCGACCTGGAGCTGCTGGGTGGCGGCGACGAGCAGGCCAACGTGGTCACGGCCATCGTGCTGCCGGACTCGATCGACGGAGCCAAGGTGCCCAAGCTGATGCGCGACCGCTTCGGCATCACCATCGCCGGAGGTCAGGGACACCTCAAGGGGCGGATCGCGCGCATCGCGCACTGCGGTTACTTCGGCGCCTTCGACATCGTCGTCACCGTCTCGGCGCTCGAGATGACCCTCGTCGAGCTCGGTCACGAGGTCGAGCTGGGCACCGGCGTGGCCGCCGCCCAGCGGGTCTTCCTAGAGGCCGGTGTGCCCGTCGCCACGCCGGCGTGACGACGGACGGCGACGTCTCTGCTGAGCCGAGCGTCCTCGTCGCCGAGAAGATCGGCGACTCGGGCGTGGCGCGCCTGCGCGAGGCCGGGCTTCGGGTGGAGCTCGGCACCGGCTGGGATGCCGGCGAGCTCGAGCGGCGCATCGGCGAGTTCGACGGCATCCTCATTCGCTCGGCGACCAAGCTGGACGCCGGGCTGCTGGATCGGGCCACGCGGCTGAAGGTGGTGGGCCGCGCCGGGGTGGGCGTGGACAACGTCGACGTGGAGGCCGCCACCAAGCGCGGTGTGGTCGTGGCCAACGCCCCGCAGTCGAACGTGATCACCGCCGCCGAGCACACGATGGCCATGCTGTTGGCGCTCGCGCGCAAGGTTCCCCAGGCTCACGGATCGCTCACCGGCGGGGCGTGGGAACGCTCGAAGTTCAGTGGCGTCGAGCTGTACGAGAAGACCCTCGGGGTGCTCGGCTTCGGCCGCATCGGCCAGCTCGTGGCCCAGCGCGCGCTCGGTTTCGGGATGCGCGTGCTGGCCTACGACGCCTACGTCGCCGAGGAGCGTTTTCGCGACCTCGGCGTCGAGCGCGCCGCAACCTCGGACGAGGTGTACGCACAGGCCGACTTCCTCACCATCCACCTGCCGGTCAACGAGGGCACGGAGAACTGGCTCGACGCCGAGGCCTTCGCCAAGATGAAGCCGGACGTGCGGGTGATCAACGTCGCCCGCGGCAAGCTCATGGTCGAGGACGCCCTGCGCGAGGCGCTCGACTCGGGCCGGGTGGCGGGCGCGGCGCTGGATGTGTTCCGCGACGAGCCGGTCACCGACAGTCCGCTGTTCAAGTATCCCAACGTCGTGGTCACTCCTCATCTCGGCGCGTCCACGGCCGAGGCCACCGACCGCGCCGGCGACCAGGCCGCCGAGCAGGTGGTGGCGGCCCTCACCGGAGGTGTGGTCACCAGCGCGGTCAACGTGCCGGCGATCGCCACCGAGGACGTGGAGGTGCTCGGGCCGTTCCTCCCGCTGGCCAGGGATCTCGGCCGCGTGGCGGTTGCGCTGGCCGAGGGCAGCTCCGTGGACGCTCTCGAGATCGAGTACCTGGGCCGGATCGGGGACCGCGACACGCGCCTGCTGACCGTCCAGGTGCTGAAGGGGGCTCTCTCCGGGCACGTCGAGGAGGACGTGAACGACGTGAACGCCCCGGCGCTCGCCGAAGAGCGCGGGATACGCGTGGTGCAGACCAGGGCCGGTCACGCCCGCGACTTCACCGACCTCGTCCGCGTGACCGTGGTCAGCGGTGGATCACGTACGCGGGTGGTCGGCACCACCCTCGGGCATCAGCACCGGCCTCATCTCCTCGAGGCATGGGGCTCGCGCTTCAACCTCCAGCTCGAGCACCACCTGACGGTGTTCCGCTACGTGGACCAGCCCGGCATGATCGGTCGCGTGGGCACGCTCTTCGGGCAGTCGGGGCTCAACATCAGCGCCGCCGCCGTGGGCCGTCGTCCGGACGCCGACCACGTGGGCGGCGTGGCCACCATGCTGGTCACCACGGACGGGCCGGTGCCGCACGACGTGGTCGACCTGATTGCCGGCAGCGACGGCTTCGAGGCCGGCCGCACCGTCAGCTTCGGCTGAGCGCTCGCCGGAGATCATCCACCAGATCCTCGGGCGCCTCGATCCCGCACGACAGTCGCACCAGGTCGGCGGGCACGGCGGCCGCGGAGTCCTCCACCGACTGGTGAGTCATCGCCTGGGGAACCTCGATCAGCGACTCGACCCCGCCCAGCGACTCGGCCAGCGTGAAGATCTCGGTGGCCGCGGCGATCCTCGTGGCCTCGGGGTGGCGGAACGACACCATCCCGCCGAAGCCCGGCCAGTGCACGTCCTCGACGCCGGGCGCCGTACGCAGGAAGTCGCTGAGGGCGCGACCGTTCTCGGTGTGTGCGGCCACGCGGAGATGGAGGGTGCGCAGGCCGCGGTGCACGAGGAAGCAGTCGAACGGGCCCGGTACGGCGCCGACGGCGTTCTGGACGAAGCCCACACGTTCATGCAGCTCCTCCTCCGCCGACACCACCAGGCCGCCCACGACGTCGGAGTGGCCGCCCAGGTACTTCGTGGCCGAGTGCACCACGGCGTCGGCGCCCGACTCGAGCGGACGCTGGATGACGGGGGTGGCGAAGGTGTTGTCCACGGCCACCAGGGCGCTGCCGCTGCGCGCCACCACAGCCTCGATGTCGACCACGTTGAGCAGAGGGTTGGTGGGCGTCTCCACCCAGATCAGGGTGGTCTCGGGGCGCAGCGCGCGCTCGAGGGCGTCGAGATCGGTCTGGTCGACCATGTCGTACGCAACTCCGAAGCGCGCGAGCACCTTGTCCAGCAACCGGTAGGTGCCCCCGTACAGGTCGCGGGGAAGCAGGACGTGGTCGCCGGCGCGGCAGTGCGCCGTGATCAGGGCGTGGGTGGCGGCCATGCCGCTCGAGAAGGCGCGGCCGAGGCCGCCCTCCAGGGCGCCGATCGCCGTTTCCAGAGCCGTCCGGGTGGGGTTGGCCGAGCGGGCGTAGTCGTAGTCCTCGACGAATTCGCCGGGCGCCGGCTGCACGTAGGTCGAGGTCTGGTGGATCGGCGGGAATGACCGAGCCGTAGCTCGGGTCGGGATCGAGCCCGACGTGAACGGCGCGGGTGGCGAACCGCGCGTTGTCGGGAATGCGGCTCACCGGGCGAGCGACTCGAGCAGGTCGGCCCGTGTGAGGATGCCCGCCGCCCGCCCGTCGAGGTTCACGAGCAGCGCCTCGCGCCGGTCGGCCAGGAGCTCCACCGCCTCACGCACTCCGTCGTCCGCGGACACGGCCGGGAAGGGAGGCTCCATCACCTCGGCGATCTGGGCGCCGAGCAGGGCCGGATCGTCCATCGCGTGGCGCAGCAGCCCGCGCTCGCTCACCGAGCCGACCACCGTCTGGGGATCGTGGGAGGAGACCACCGGCAGCTGGGAGACCCTGTGCTCGTGCAGCAGCGCGACGGCGTCACGCACCTGCGCGTTCGACTCCACGGTCAGAAGCGGCGGGATCTCACCCTCGTCGTGCTTGCGGCGCAGGACGTCCTCCACGCGCAGCTCCTCGTCGCGGGCCAGGAAGCCGTACTGGCGCATCCAGGCGTCGTTGTAGACCTTCGAGAGGTAGGAGCGCCCGCCGTCGGGCAGGATCACGGCGACCATCGCGTCCGGGTCGTCGACCTCGCGCGCCACCTGGTAAGCCGCGTACAGGGCCAGGCCGCACGAGCCGCCGGCGAGGATGCCCTCGGTCTCGGCCAGACGGCGGGTCCACAGGAAGGAGTCGCGGTCGGAGACGGTGATGTAGCGGTCGACGATCTGCGGGTCGTAGGTGTCGGGCCAGAAGTCCTCGCCGACGCCCTCCACGAGGTAGGGCCGCACGGCGTCCTCGCCACCCGAGTAGATCGAGCCCACGGGGTCGGCGCCGATGATCTCGATCGCCGGGTTGCGCTCGCGCAGGTAGCGGCCCACGCCGGTGATGGTGCCGCCAGTGCCGACTCCGGCCACGAAGTGGGTGATGCGGCCACCCGACTGGCGCCACAGCTCCGGCCCGGTGGTGGCGTAGTGGGCCTCGGGGTTCGCCTGGTTTCGGTACTGGTTGGGCTGGAACGCCCCCGGGATCTCCTCCGTGAGGCGGTCGGCCACGCGGTAGTAGGACTCGGGTGAGTCGGGTGGCACCTCGGTGGGGGCGACCACCACCTCGGCGCCGTACGCACGAAGGAGGTCGATCTTCTCCTTCGACATCTTGTCGGGCATCACCGCGATCACGCGGTAGCCCTTGAGTGACGCCGCCATGGCCAGGCCGGCGCCCGTGTTGCCGCTGGTGGGCTCGATGATCGTCCCGCCCGGCCGGAGCTTGCCGTCGCGCTCGGCCGCGGCGATCAGCGCCACCGCCGCCCGGTCCTTGATGGAGCCGCCCGGATTGAGGGCCTCGATCTTCGCCACCAGCTGGGGGCGCAACTCCCTCCCGAGGCGCGAGAGCCGCACCAGCGGGGTGTCGCCGATCGCGTCGAGGATCGAGTCGCGGATGTCGACGCCGGTGCTGGAGACGGTCTCCACGCAGTTGACGATAGAGCGAATTCGTAACCCGACGGGCATTTGAGTGATCCGGATTGCTAGGAGCTGCGAAAGGAACTCCCAGGATGCGCTCAACGGAGCAGGAAATGCCCATGCCGACCTGGATCGGAGGCCTCGAGACCGGGGTCGGGACTGCTCCTGCCCTGGGCTACGTCAGCCGTCCCGCGGGCGAGCTCGATGGCTGGCCCGCAGCCCGCGATCAGGCCGTCGAGATCGAACGGGCCTGCATGGAGCAGGGCCTCGAGCTCGGAGACGTGATCCGCGACGCCCAGCCTGTCAACGGCACCGGCACTCGGCCGGCGCTTCGAAACGCACTCGAGCAGGTGGCGGCCCGCGAGGCCGGCGCGCTCGTGGTGGCCCGCCTGGAGTGTTTGGCCGGCTCGGCCTCGGGAGTGGGCGCGGTGGTGGCCTGGTTCGACGAGAGCGACGCGCGCCTGATCGCAGTCGATGTGTCGCTCGATACCGCGTCGCCGGGCGGACGGACCGCCGCCAGAGCGCTGGTTGCCGCGGGCGAGCTCGAACGGTCCAAGCTCGGCGAACGCACCCGCCGGGGTCTGGCCGCCGCCCGCCGCAAAGGCGGGGGCGTGGGCCGGCCCTCGGTGGCGGACGACCCCGAGCTGAGGGAACGAATTCGCTCCATGAGAACGGACGGCCTGACACTCCAGGCCATCGCCGACCGGCTCAACACCGACGGCATCCCGACCTTGCGTGGAGGGGCCGAATGGCGTCCCTCCAGCGTGCAGGCCGCCGCCGGCTACAAGCGGCCCGGCACACGGCGCAGCGCCCATGAGGTGCCGCAGCTGAGCACCGAGACCAGACTCTCCTCTCGGCTGCAAAACAGCTGATTTTCGCCCATTTGTACGCAACGGATTGGTTGCGTAGAGAGGTTTGGGACGAATTTGGCTCCCCAATTTCCGAAATCCGATGCACAAAGGACCTATGCATAAACGAATTCGAAGGTCCGACTTCCTCGCCGGCACGGTTGTGGCCGGAGGGGCGGCCGTGGCCGGCGGCGTCTTTCTGGGGGGCGTGCCTGCGACTGACGCGGCCGAGCTCTCCGACGTCGACGAGCGGGCCCTGCAACTGATTCTGCTGGTGGAGTACACCGAGGACGCCTTCTATCGCGAGGCCATCGACCGCGACGCGCTGGGGGGTGAGCTGAAGGTCTTCGCCCGTCAGGTCGCCGCCCAGGAGACCGAGCATCTTGCCTTCGTACGCAAGGCGCTCGGGAATCGCGCGGAGCCCAGGCCGAAGTTCGATTTCGGGTCGGCCACGAGCGAACCGAAGGCCTTCGCCGACACGGCCGCGAAGATGGAGGACCTCGCCGTCGCGGGCTACAACGGGCAGGCCACGAACGTGAGCCCGGCCATCCTGGCCGCCGCCTCAACCGTGGTATCGGTGGAGGCGCGGCACGCGGCCTGGGTTCGCAGCATCGCCGGCGAGCCGCCGGCACCCGACGCCACCGACGCTCCCCAGTCCGGGGACGAAGTTCTCAGCGGCCTCGAGCAGATCGGACTCAAGCGATGACGGCAGACGGTTTCTCCTTCGAGCGGCTCGACCGCGATGGCGCGCTCGCCGAGACCGCCCAGGAGGCGGGCGGGATGTCGCGTGCCGGCTTCTTCACTGCAGGACTCGCAGGGGCGGCGGTCCTCCTCGGCGCGCAGGGCGTCGAGGAGGCCCGCGCTCAGAAGCCGGGCAAGAACGATCTGGCCATCCTCAACTTCGCGCTCACGCTCGAGTACCTGCAGGCCGCCTTCTACACGGAAGCGGAGCGTCTGAAGCAGCTTCAGGGGCGCACGAAGCGAGCCGCCGAGGTGGTGGGCGGCGTCGAGCGCGCGCACGTCAAGGCGTTCAAGGACGTCCTGGGCCGACAGGCGGTCAAGCGACCGAACTTCGACTTCCAGGGCGTGACCGAGAAGCCCCAGGCGTTCCTCAAGACGGCCGTGGCGTTCGAGGACCTGGCTGTGGCCGCCTACAAGGGCCAGGCCACGCAGCTCAAGTCGCGTTCGGCGCTCGCCGCGGCAGTCTCGATCCATTCGGTCGAGGCCCGCCACGCCGCGTGGATGCGATACCTGTTCGGGGTCGATCCGGTGCGCGAGGCATTTGACCAGCCGAGCAGCAAGCGCGAGGTTACGAAGGTCGTGAAGTCCACGAACTTCATCGCCAGCACACCTTCGACGAAATCGAAGCGCTCGCCGCGCTTCACCGGCTGACCGAGTGGTCGGCCGGCGCAGGCGGCGTGCGTTGATTCTGATGGGCGGAATCATGGGTGCCCTGTCGGTGCTGGCTGTCCTGATCTGGCCGACCTCGAAGGGGGCGGGCTCGATGGGGGGTGCTGGCACCGGCTTGCCCGGACCGCCCGAGTCGGCACTCGACGTGGGCCGGCCTGAGCCACTCGGGTCGGAGGCACACGTGTCGGTCTGGACGAGCGTGCGCCGGTCCGGCGTGGCCCGTTCGGGCCCCGACCACGGGTCTTCGGCGGTCGCCCGGGTGGCGCTGCGTACGCCCGAGGGCACCTCGAACATCCTGCAGGTGCTCAGCCGTGCGCGCGATGCCGCCGGGAACACCTGGGTCAGGGTGCGCCTCGCTGTGCTGCCCAACGGCAGCACCGGGTGGCTGCCGCGGCGGACGATCAACGGCTACCGGACCGTGCGCACCCGCCTGGAGGTCGACCTGCGCCGCTTCCGCGCCACGCTCCTGCGGGACGGCCGGCCGGTGCTGCGCGCTCCGGTGGGGGTGGGCGAGCCGCAGTGGCCGACCCCGCGCGGACGATTCTTCGTTCGCAACAAGCTCGTCCGCTTCCGCAGCGAGTTCTACGGTCCGCTGGCCTTCGGCACCAGCGCCCGCTCGGCCGTGCTCACCGACTGGCCCGACGGCGGGTTCGTGGGCATTCACGGCACCAGCCGTCCTGACCTGATCCCCGGGCGCATCTCTCACGGCTGCATCAGGATGCGCAACCCCGACATCATTCGGCTCAACCGGCTCATGCCCGTGGGCACGCCGATCACGATCAGCTGATGCGCCGCCGCCTCTCCATCTGGCTCCTGGTGCTCGTTTCGCTGGCCGCGCTGCTCGCCACCGGCTCGATGTCCGCGCTGGCCCAGGATCGCGGCCAGACGCCCACCGACCTCTGGAACGAATACCCGCTCGACGAGACCGCGCCGGAGTCCGACCCCGCGCTGCCCGGCGAGCAGTCGAGCCCCGGCGAGCAGTCGAGTCCAGGCGGCCAGTCGTCGCAGGAACGGGCCTCCGGTGGCGATGACGGCGGGAGCAGCCCGCTCCCGTTCGTCGCGCTCGCGGTGGTCGTCCTCGGTGGGGCGGGTCTGCTCATGTGGCGCCTGACCGCACGGCGCTCCCAGCGCCCGGAGCCCACCGCGCCGGCCTCGAAGCCTGCCGTCGCGGCGTCCGAGCCGTCCAAGCCCGCGCCGAAGCCTGCTGTCGCGCCCACGCCGATCCCCGCTGCGGCCGCCGCGAAGCCCAAGACCGCCACCGCGACGGAGAGGCCCGAGAAGCGCAGCCGGCCTAAGCCGGCGCAGCCCGCCGCGCCGAAGCAGCCCTCGGCGCCCAAGCGCGTGCCTTCCCTGGCGCCGCAGCCCGCCGCGTCCGCGGCCGCGGAACCCGTTACCGCGGAGACTCCGCGGCGCGCGCCCGCCGAAACGCCTCAGCAGACGCCGCTCAAGCTCGTGCCGGCGGTGGACGAGGCTGCGCCCCAGACCCGGAAGGGCCCGGACCGGCAGCGCGAGACGCCGCCGGCCAACGGCGCCGGCGCCAAGCAGCCGTCGCCGGCCACGGAGGCACCCCCGGCTCGCCCGGTGACCGCGCCGCCGGTCACGCCCGAGCCCGAGCCCGCGGAGGCTGGGGCCAAGGCGGTCGGCTACACCACCGTCCCGGACAGCGATGAGACGGCCGGCACCCGGCTGCGTGACGAGGCCCGTCAGATCGAAGAGGCGTGTGATCGCCTGGGCATAGAGCTGAGCAAGCTGGTGCGCGATCTCGAGCCCACGTCGGGGCCCGACCTTCGCCGTCCGGGGCTGACCTACGCGCTGGAGAGCCTCGAGGCCGGCGAATTCGAATGCCTGGTGGTGCCCCGGCTCGACCGGCTCACCCGGTCGGCGGCCAACCTCGGAGCGCTCATCAAGCTGCTCGACGAACGCAACGCCCGCCTCGTCGTCGTGGACATCGACCTGGACACGAGCACCGAGGAGGGCCGGCTGGCCGCGGACGCTCTGGTCAAGGTGGGCGGCCTCGAGCGCAGGCGCCTCGAGCAGCGCACCCGGAAGGGCCTCGAGGCGGCGCGCGACCGGCGCCGCTCCTCAGGGCGCCCGGCGGTGGCCGACCGGCCTTCTCTCAAGCAGCGGATCGCGGACATGCGAGCCAGCGGCATGACCCTCCAGGCGATCGCGGACACCCTCAACGATGAGGGAATCCCCACCGTTCGCGGCGGCGCCGAATGGCGGCCCTCGAGCGTGCAGGCCGCGGCCGGCTACAAGCGGCCTAATCGCCGCAAGAACGCCGGCGGCGGCGGCACGTCCAAGAAGCAATAATGATGCGCGCGTGCGCGCGCTCGTGATCACCGAGCATGGACCGCCCGACGTGATGCGAGTCCAGGAGCGACCGGACCCCGAGCCCGGTCCCGGCGAGGTGCGTGTGCGCGTTCGCGCCGCCGGCGTGAACTTCGCCGACCTGCTGGCCCGGGTGGGCCTCTACCCCGATGCCCCCAAGCCGCCCTGCGTGGTGGGCTACGAGATCGCCGGAGACGTGGATGCCGTCGGGGAGGGCGTCGAGGGCATCGAGGTCGGTCAGCGCGTGATGGGCGGTTCGCGTTTTGGAGGCTACGCCCAGCTGGCGGTCACCACCGCGGAGGCGCTCGTGCCGATGCCCGACGGCTGGAGCTACGCCGAGGGCGCTGCACTGCCGGTGACCTACGCCACCGCCTACGCGGGCCTGATCCGTTACGGAGCCCTGCGCGAGGGGGAGAGGGTGCTGATCCAGGCCGCCGCCGGCGGCGTGGGCATCGCCGCCACGCACGTGGCCAAGCTCACCGGGGCCGAGGTCTACGGCACGGCCTCACCGGCCAAGCACGACGCGATCCGGGGCTTCGGCGTGGACCATCCGATCGATTACCGCACCCACGACGTCGTCGACGAGGTGCGGCGTGTGTCCGGGGAGAAGCAGCCCCTCGACCTTGCCCTCGACGCGATCGGCGGACGCAGCTTCAAGCAGAGCTTCTCCCTGTTGCGCGCGGGCGGCCGGCTGGTGTGCTTCGGCGCGTCGGAGGTGCAGGCCGGCGAGCGCCGCAGCCCGCTGCGCGCCGTGCGCGTGGTGGCCCAGATGCCGCGCTTCAACCCGATGAAGCTGATGAGCGACTCGAGATCCGTGATCGGGCTCAACATGCTCCGGCTCTGGGATGCCAAGGGCTCGCTTCGCGACTACACCGAGCCGCTGCGCGCGTGGATCGATGCCGGGGCGATCCGCCCGGTGCTGGCCCGCGAGTTCCGGCTCGACGACGGCGCCGAGGCCCACCGCTACATGCACGAGCGCAAGAACGTGGGCAAGGTCGTTCTCACGCTCTAGAGATGAGCGTGTACCCTCCGTCGGGCATGGCGCTCCTCGCCGACCTGCGACTTCTCCTTCTCCCCCCTCGGGGGGAATAACGCGTGGCGGCCGCATCAGCCGCAAACCCAGGGGAATCGATCAGGACCGGCAAGTAGGAGAGAGCGACATGGACCGCAACGAGACAGACCGAGTAAGGATCTTCGACACCACCCTGCGCGACGGCGAGCAGTCGCCCGGCATCTCGCTCAACAAGGGGGAGAAGCTCGAGATCGCGCACCAGCTGGCGCGCCTCGGGGTGGACATCATCGAGGCCGGCTTTCCGATCTCCTCTCCCGGTGACTTCGAGGCGGTGCAGGCCATTGCCCGCGAGGTGCACGGCCCGGTGATCTGCGGTCTGGCCCGGGCCAATGCCCAGGACGTGGACGCGGCCTGGAACGCCGTCAAGGACTCCGAGCGCCCGCGCATCCACACGTTCATCTCCACCTCGGACATCCACATAGAGCACCAGCTCCAGACCACGCGCGAGGACGTCAAGGGTCAGGCCCGGGCCGCGGTGGCCCAGGCCCGCGCCTACTGCGACGACGTGGAGTTCTCGCCCATGGACGCCACCCGCTCCGACCTCGAGTTCACCGCCGAGGTGCTGAAGATCGCTCTCGAGGAGGGCGCCACCACGATCAACGTGCCGGACACGGTCGGGTACTCGATGGCGGAAGAGCACGGCGAGATGTGGCGCACCCTCTACCGGCTGGTGCCCGGCCTGGCGGAGGTGACGACGTCCGTGCACTGCCACGACGACCTCGGTCTCGCGGTCGCCAACTCCTTCGCCGGGCTGCTCGCGGGGTGCCGCCAGGTGGAATGCGCCATCAACGGGATCGGGGAGCGCGCGGGCAACGCCTCGCTCGAGGAGATCGTGATGCTGATCCGCGTGCGCGAGTCCGCGCACGGCCTGTGGACCGGGGCGGACACCACGGAGATCGCCCGTACCAGCCGCATGGTGTCGCGCATCACCGGCTATCAGGTCCAGCCCAACAAGGCGATCGTCGGCCGCAACGCGTTCGCACACGAGTCCGGCATCCATCAGGACGGCGTGCTCAAGGAGCGCACCACCTACGAGATCATGGACGCCACCACGATCGGCCTGGAGACCAACGCGCTCGTCCTGGGCAAGCACTCCGGGCGCCACGCGCTGCGCAACGCGCTCGAGGAGCTCGGCTTCCAGGTGGACGGGGCCGCCCTCAACACCGCCTTCAAGCGCTTCAAGGAACTGGCGGACAAGAAGAAGAAGGTCACGGCGCTGGACCTCGAGGCCATCGTCTCGGACGAGATGAAGCAGGCGCCCGCGGCCTTCGAGCTCGTCTCCTTCGACATCGAGGCGTCGTCCACGCGCTCGCCGCTCGCCCACGTGAGCGTGCGGCGGCCCGACGGCGAGACCGAGGCGGGCAGCTTCACCGGCGACGGCCCGATCGACGCCTTCTTCAGCGCGCTCAACGCCGCCACCCACCACGAGGCGCGGCTGAAGGAGTACCACGTGTCCGCGGTCACGGGCGGGCGCGACGCTCTCGGCGAGGTCACCGTCCTGCTCGAGCTGGACGGCCGGCTGTCGTCCGGGGTCGGGGTGTCGACCGACATTCTCGAGGCCTCGGGCAAGGCCTATCTGCGCGCGCTCTCGAACGCGCTCGACAACGCCGTCTCCGAGGCCGAGCGCGTGCTCGAGCAGGAGGCCAAGAAAACCCCCACGCCCTGACCGTCGCGGCGTTCACCTGGCGCGACGGCGAGCGCCTGATCCGCTTCGGCCGGGGAGTCATGGGGGAGGCGCGCGAGCTGCTCGGGCAGCGCGGGTTCGGCGAGTTCACGCTGCTCACCACCGAGCGCGCACGCGACTCGGCTCCGCAGGTGACCGCCGCCGCCGCGGCCGTGGTGATGGTCCCGTCCGGTCTCGTGGACGAGCTGTCGGCGGACCTGCTCCCGCGGTTGGGGGAGCGCCCGGTCGTGGCCCTCGGTGGCGGCCGGGTGATCGACACGGCCAAGGCGGTGGCCGGCGCCTCGGGCCGCCCGGTTGCGGCTCTGCCCACCACTCTGTCCGGCGCGGAGCTCACGCCCTTTCACCGGACTCCCAAGGGAGTCGAGGGCGCCCGGCTGGTTCGCCCCTCGCTCGTGGTGGCCGATCCGGCTCTGATGGCCTCCCAGCCGGCACCCGCGCTGGCGGCCAGCGCCATGAACGCACTTGCCCACGGGATGGAGTCGCTCTACACGCCGTTCGCGAACCCGGTGGCCGAGCTGTCCGCGCTGCGTGGTGCGGCACTGATCGCCGCCGGCCTGCCGGCCGAGCCGATCGATCGCGATGACGTGGCCCTGGGGGCGCTGCTCGCGGGCTACGCCTCGGCCAGCACCGGGATCGCGCTGCACCACGCCGTGTGCCAGACGCTCGTGCGCACCGCGGGCAGCCCGCACGCCGAGACCAACGCGGTGATGCTGCCTCATTCGGCACGGCTGATGGCGGCCAGGGCGCCGGCAGCGCTGGGCCGTCTGGCCGGCGCGCTCGGGGATCAAGCCGAACGCCCAGAGGCGGCCGCCGGCCGTATCGCCGACCTGTCGGCTCGCTGTGGCCACACCGGGCTCGGCAGCCTCGGCGTGACCGATGAGCACCTTCCTCGAGCTGCGGCCGCGGCCGTCGAGCACCCGGCCTACGCCAATACGCCCCACGCCCCCGCCGAGAGCGAGCTGCTGACGTTCCTGCGAACGGCCGTCTGAGCGCCCGAAGGGCATTGCGCCGGGCACATCGTTCTGGGATCGTGGTCATCAGGCAAACCGCGCCGGTCACGTGCAAAACCCAGGAGCCAAAGATCCGATCGACGCCCTGCGCTGCACGGGCTGCGGACGCCTCTGGGTAAGCGGGTCGGCCCGGCGGATGATCCGCCGCAACGAGGGCTGCCTGGCTTGCGGAGAGCCGGTGAAGCAGGTCCTCGTGGACGACCGGGGCATCCATCCGATCCGGGCCAGGCCGATCGAAAGCGGGCCCGGTGGCTGAGCCCGAGGGACGGCAGGCCCTGCTCGACGGATTCGCCGACGCGCTGGAGCACGCTCTGCTCGCCGCTGACCTCGCCGACGCGGAGCGTGTGGCTCGCGACGCGCTCACCGCCGGCCTGCCGGCCAGCCTGATCGACGACCACATCGTCCGGCCCGCCATGAGGTCCGTCGGCGAGGGCTGGGCGCGGGGTGAGCTGACCGTGCGCGACGAGCAGCGGGCCACCGAGATCGTGCTGCGCCTGCTCGGCGTGCTGCGGGAGGTGCACCGGGTGGAGCAGGAGCGCCTGGAGACCACGATCCTCCTGTGCGCGCCCGAGGGCGAGCGACACGTGGTGGGCCTGCTGATGGCAGCCGATCTCCTGGAGGACGCGGGCTACAACATCGTGCTGGCCGGCGCCGACGTGTCCGAGGACCTGTTCGCCCGGCTCCTGGCCCAGCACCGGCCGGATCTGGTGGGAATCACCGCCACGATGCCGGAGACCGTCCCAGGCCTGCGCGCCAGCGTCGCCCTGGCCCACGACGCGGACATCACGGGAATCATGCTCGGCGGCGCGATCGCCGGCCGCGCCCTCGACCCCTCGCCGTGGGTGTACACGCTCGACGGCGTGGCCGGAGTGGTGAGCGCGGCCGACGGCCTGTTGCGCCACGCCGGGGTCAATTAGGATCCCGAGCCATGGCGGGTCCGCTCGAGGGTCGCGTGGCCGCCGTCACCGGAGCGTCGTCCGGGATCGGCGAGGCCACCGCGCTGGCGCTGGCCGCCGCGGGCGCCGCGGTGGCGCTCGGAGCGCGCCGTGAGGAGCGGCTCGAGGAACTCGCCGAGCGCATCGAGTCGCCCACGATCGTGCGCCAGCTCGACGTCTCCGACGAGGGTCAGGCGCGCGCGTTCGTCCAGGACGCGCACGACCGCCTCGGCCGCCTCGACATCCTGGTCAACAACGCCGGAGTGATGCTGCTCGGCCCCGTGGCCGGGGCGGACACCGAGGAGTGGCGGCGGATGGTCTCGGTCAACCTGCTCGGCCTGCTCTACTGCACCCACGCCGCGCTGCCGCTGATCGGGCAGGGCGGGGGAGGGGACGTGGTCAACGTCTCCTCGGTGGCCGGCCGCCGCGCCGATGCCGGAGCCGCGGTCTACAACATGACCAAGTTCGGCGTGCACGCCTTCTCGGAGGCGCTTCGTCAGGAGGCCCTGCACGCGGACATTCGCGTTACCACGGTCGCGCCCGGCTTCGTCGAGACCGAGCTCCAGGGCCACAACGAGAACCCGGTCGTCCAGCAGGCGATGCGCAAGTCGCGCGAGCAGATCGGCCAGGTGCTCGAGCCGGGAGACATCGCCGCGGAGATCGTGAAGGCGGTCAGCCTGCCGCGCCACGTGTGCGTGAACGAAATCGTGGTCAGGCCGACGCGTCAGGCGCGCTGAGCGTACAAACGTATGTGATAGCGTACGCAGCGTGTCCGCAAACGGTCACGTGTTCGGCGCCCGCATCCGCAGCCTCCGGGAGGGCATGGACCTCTCGCTGCGCGACCTGTCCGAGCGCTCGGGCGTGTCGGCGCCGATGCTGTCTCAGGTCGAGCGCGGGGAGACCAGTCCGACCCTCTCGGTGGCCGAGCGCATCGCCGGCGGCCTCGAGCTGAACCTGTCGCAGCTGCTGCGGCTGGACGAGGGCGACGGGGTGACGGTCGTGCGCGCGGCCAAGCGACGCCGGGGTGGCGCCCCGCCTCATCGCTACGAGGTGCTCACCCCGCCGCTGCCGGGCCTGCGCGCCGAGGTGTCGCTGCACGCGCTGGCCTCGGGAGCGTCGACCGCCGGTCCCGGCGACCCGCCGATGCACGAGCCCGGCAGCCGCGAGACCGCCGTGGTCGAGAGTGGCGCCCTGCGCTTCGTCTGCGCCGGTGTCACCCACGACCTGTCCGACGGCGACGCCGTGACCTTCGACTCCGACATTCCCCATCACTTCGAGAACCCCGGTGACGGCGAGGCGCGCTTCTACGCGGTGGTCGCCGCGGGGCTGAGGAGGAGCTGAAAGTGCCTGCGAGATCTTTGTTCGACAAGATCTGGGAGGCCCACGAGGTCGCTCCCGGCATTCTCTACATCGACCTCCACCTGGTGCACGAGGTCACGTCGCCGCAGGCCTTCGAGTCGCTGCGCCTGGCCGGCCGCCCGGTGCGCCGGCCGGACCGGACCCTGGCCACGGCCGACCACAACGTGCCCACCGACGGCTCCACCGCCGCAGCGCAGATCCGCGACCAGCTCTCGCGCGTCCAGGTGGAGATGCTCGAGCGCAACGCGGACGAGTTCGGCGTGCCGATCTACTCGCTCGGCTCGGCCCGTCAGGGGATCGTGCACGTGATCGGGCCCGAGCTCGGCGTGACCCAGCCGGGCATGACGATCGTCTGCGGGGACTCGCACACCTCCACCCACGGCGCCTTCGGCGCGCTGGCCTTCGGCATCGGCACCAGTGAGGTCGAGCACGTGCTGGCCACGCAGACGCTGGGCCAGCGCAAGCCGAAGTCGATGCGCATCCTCTACTCGGGCGAGCTCGGCTTCGGTGTCACCGCCAAGGACCTGATTCTCGGCACGATCGGGCGCATCGGGGTATCCGGTGGGGTCGGCCACGTGATCGAGTACGCCGGCGGCCCGGTCGAGGGGCTCTCGATGGAGGGCCGCATGACGATCTGCAACATGACCATCGAGGCCGGCGGTCGCGCCGGGATGATCGCCCCCGACGACACGACCTTCGAGTGGGTCGAGGGCCGCGAGGCCGCGCCCGACCCGCTGCCGCTGGACGAGTGGCGCACCCTTCACACCGATGAGGGAGCCGGATTCGATCGCGAGGTCGAGATCGACGCCGATGAGCTCTCCCCGCAGGTCACCTGGGGCACGACGCCCGGGATGGTCGTGGACGTGACCGCCGACGTGCCCGAGCCGCGCGACGACTCGGAGGAGCGCGCTCTCGAGTACATGGCGCTCAGGACGGGGACCCCGATGCGCGAGATCGAGCTGGACCGCGTCTTCATCGGCTCCTGCACGAATTCCCGCATCGGCGACCTGCGCGAGGCGGCCGAGATGGTCAGGGGCCGGCGGGTGGCCGGCAGCGTCGAGGCGATGGTGGTGCCGGGCTCGCAGCAGGTCAAGCAGCAGGCCGAGGCAGAGGGGCTCGATGAGGTGTTCCGCAGCGCCGGGTTCGACTGGCGCTCGGCGGGCTGCTCGATGTGCCTCGGCATGAACCCGGACATCGCCGCGCCCGGGGAGCGGGTGGCCTCGACCTCGAACCGCAACTTCGAGGGGCGCCAGGGCCGCGGGGCCCGCTCGCACCTGGTGAGCCCGAAGATGGCGGCCGCCGCCGCCATCGAGGGACGCTTCGTGGACATCCGAGAGTGGGAGGCCTGATGGACCCCGTGCGTGTCGTGGAGGGCGAGGTGGCGGTGCTGGACCGCAACGACGTGGACACCGACCAGATCATCCCCAAGCAGTTCCTCAAGCGGGTGGAGCGCACCGGCTTCGGGGAGTTCCTGTTCTTCGACTGGGCCAAGCAGGCGGGCTGGGACCTGCCCAACCATCCCATCCTGGCCACCGGGCGCAACTTCGGCTGCGGCTCTTCGCGCGAGCACGCGCCCTGGGCTCTGGAGGACTACGGCTTCAAGGCGGTCGTGGCGCCCAGCTTCGCCGACATCTTCTACTCCAACTGCACCAAGATCGGGCTGCTGCCGGTGGCGCTCGACGAGGCCGACGTGAAGGAGCTGATGGCGGCCAAGCATGCGCGCATCGACCTGGAGGAGCAGGAGATCTCGTTCGCCGGCCGCCAGCTGCCGTTCGACATCGACCCGGAGATCGCCCGCCGGCTGCTGGAGGGACTCGACGACATCGGCGTGACCCTGCAGCAGCAGCACGAGATCGACCGCTACGAGGCCGAGCGCCAGCGCACCGGGCCGGTCACGACCACCCTCAGCGGCGCATGAGCCGCGACTGGGACGCGGCCACCTACGACCAGGTCTCCGATCCCCAGGTCGAGATGGCCAGGGGAGTGCTCGACCGGCTCGCCCTGGAGGGCGACGAGACCGTGCTCGACGCGGGCTGCGGCTCCGGGCGCGTGACCCAGATGCTGCTCGAGCGCCTCCCGGACGGCCACGTGGTGGCGGTCGACCAGTCGGTGTCCATGGTGGAGCACGCCCGCGAGGCGCTCGGGGACCGGGCCACGGTCTTCCAGGCCGACCTCGCCGAGCTCACCTTGGAGGAGCAGGTCGACGCGGTCTTCTCGAGCGCCGTCTTCCACTGGATCCCCGATCACGAGCGCCTCTTCACCCGCCTGCACGCGGCGCTGCGCCCGGGCGGGCAGCTGGTGGCTCAGTGCGGGGGAGAGGGCAATGTGGCCCGCTTTCACGCGGCCGCCGCGGAGGTTTCCTCTCAACCGCCGTACGCCGAGCATCTCAACGGCTGGCGAGGGCCGTGGAACTTCGCCGGACCGGAGGAGACCGAGCAGCGGCTCGAGGGCGCCGGCTTCAGCGAGGTCGAGACCTGGCTGCAGCCCTACCCGGTGGCGCCGGACGACCCGGTCGATTACCTGCGCACGGTCTGCCTCGGCTACCACGTCGAGCAGTTGCCCGAGGACCTGCGCGATGGCTTCGTGCACGCGGTGCTGGGCCGCTCCGGCCCCGAGCTCGACTACGTGCGGCTGAACATCCGGGCCGTGGCGTGAGCGCTCGCATCGTCACCCTGCCCGGGGACGGGATCGGCCCGGAGATCATGGCCGCCGCCGTGGAGGTGCTGGGGGTCATCGGCGAGTTCGAGTTCGACGAGCAGCTGATGGGCGGGTCGTCGATCGACGCCCACGGGGCCGCACTGACGGACGACGTGCTGGCCACCTGCCGCTCCGCCGACGCTGTCCTGCTCGCCGCCGTTGGCGGTCCCAAGTGGGACACCACCGATCCGAGCGCCCCGCGTCCCGAGCAGGGCCTCCTCGGCCTGCGCAAGGGGCTGGGGCTGTTCGCCAACCTGCGCCCGGTGCGGCCCAGCCCGGCGCTGCTGGACGCGAGCCCGCTCAAGCGCGAGCGCATCGAGGGAACCGATCTCCTGGTAGTGCGCGAGCTGACCGGCGGCATCTACTTCGGCGATAGCGGCCTCGACGGCGACACCGCCCACGACACCTGTGTCTACAGCGAGGGCGAGATCGAGCGCATCACCCGCGTGGCCTTCGATCTCGCCCGCACGAAGGTCACGAGCGTCGACAAGGCCAACGTCCTCGAGACCTCCCGCCTGTGGCGGAAGACAGTGGAGCGGGTAGCGGCCGGGGAGGACGTGCCGCTCGACCACATGCTCGTCGACAACGCCGCCATGCAGCTGGTCTCGAACCCGAGCGAGTTCGACGTGCTCCTCACCGAGAACCTGTTCGGCGACATCCTGAGCGACGAGGCCGCCATGCTCACGGGCTCGCTGGGCATGCTGCCGAGCGCCTCCCTGGGCGACGGCTCGGGGCCGGGCCTGTTCGAGCCGGTCCACGGCTCGGCGCCCGACATCGCCGGCACCGGGACGGCCAACCCGCTCGCCATGTTCGGGTCGGTGGCGCTCATGCTCCGGCACGGACTGGCTATGGAGAACGAGGCGGCTGCCCTAGAATCCGCGGTCGATCGCGCGCTCGGGGATGGCCTCCGGACTCCGGACCTCGGCGGCGACGCCAGCACAGAGGCCGCCACCCGGGCGGTCCTCACGAATCTCTAGGAGCAGTACGTGAACACCGCGGATCTCATCTGGCTGAACGGAGAGTTCGTCGCCTGGGAGGACGCGAAGGTACACGTACTCACCCACGGGCTTCACTACGGCACCGGCGTGTTCGAGGGCATCCGCGCCTACGAGACCGATCGCGGGCCGGCGATCTTTCGCCATCAGGATCATCTCGACCGGCTCGAGAACTCGGCCAAGCTCTACTACATGGACCTGCCCTTCTCGAAGGCGCAGCTGCGCGAGGTCACCCATGAGCTGATCTCCCGCAACGGCTTCAAGAGCTGCTACATCCGCCCGCTGGTCTACCGCGGCTACGGGCCGATGGGACTCAACCCGCTCGACAACCCGGTGGAGGCGATGATCGCCGTCTGGGAGTGGGGCGCCTACCTGGGTGAGGAGGGCAAGCGAAACGGTGTGCGCGGACGCGTGTCGTCCTACCGGCGCATCTCCTCCGACTCCCTGATCCCGAGCTCCAAGGCGTGCGGCCAGTACCTGAACTCGGTGCTCGCCAAGATCGAGTCGCTCAAGTCCGGCTACGAGGAGGCGATCCTCCTCGACGACAAGGGCAACGTCTGCGAGGGCACGGGCGAGAACGTCTTCGTCATCAAGGACGGCGTGATCCATACGCCGCCCCAGACCGCGGCGATCCTCGACGGCATCAACCGCAAGTCGGCCATTCAGATCGCGCGCGATCTCGGCCACGAGGTGGTGGAGCGCGACATCTCCCGCGCCGAGGTCACGCTCGCGGACGAGGTTTTCCTCACCGGCACGGCGGCCGAGCTCACGCCGCTGCGCGAGATCGACGACATCGCGATCGGCGAAGGCACGCCGGGGCCGATCACCCGCGAGGTCCAGGGCGTGTTCGAGGACGCGCTGTGCGGACGCGAGCCCCGCTACGCCGACTGGCTGGACCTGGTGCCGGTGGCATCGCAGGCGTGACGACGCAGATCACCGTGTACGACACCACCCTGCGCGACGGCATGCAGGGTGAGGGGATGTCGCTGTCCGCCGAGGAGAAGGTGCGCGTGGCCCACGCGCTCGACGACCTGGGAGTGCACCTGATCGAGGCCGGCTTTCCGGCCTCCAACCCGAAGGAGGAGGCGCTCTTCGACCTGCTCTCGCGGGAGAGCTTCGACACTGCCGACATCGTCGCCTTCGGGATGACCCGGCGGCGCGACCTGGCCGCCGACGAGGACCCTGCGCTTCGCCTGCTGGCCGAGAGCTTCGCTCCGGTGTGCACGCTGGTGGGGAAGACCTGGTCACTTCACCTCGAGAAGGTCACGCAGGTGGACCCCGACGACAACCTGCGCATGATCGCCGACTCGGTGGCCTTCCTGGCCGGGGAGGGCAAACGCGTGATCTACGACCCGGAGCACTTCTTCGACGCCTTCCGCGACGACCCCGAGTACGCGCTGCGCTGCCTGCGGGCCGCCGCCGAGGCGGGCGCGGAGAACGTGACCCTGTGCGACACCAACGGGTCCTCGCTGCCGGCGGAGGTCGCCGCGGCCACGGCACGAGTGGTGGCCGAGATCGGGGACCAGGTCCAGGTGGGGATCCACACGCACGACGACGCCGGCTGCGGCGTGGCCAACACGCTGGTGGCGATCGACGCGGGGGCCCGTCTCGTCCAGGGCACCATGAACGGCTACGGCGAGCGTTGCGGCAACGCCAACCTCATCTCGATCCTCCCGGCCCTGGAGCTCAAGCTCGGGTTCGAGTCGATCGGGCGCGAGCGCCTGCAGCGGCTGACCGAGATCTCCCACCTGGTGGACGAGATCTGCAACGTCACCCCCAATCCGAATCAGCCCTACGTGGGCGCCAACGCCTTTGCCCACAAGGGCGGGATGCACGTGGCCGGCATCAACCGCGACGCCCGCACCTTCGAGCACATCGAGCCGGCGGAGGTGGGCGCCGACCGGCGCGTGCTGATCTCCGAGCTGTCGGGAAAGGGCACGGTGCAGGCGCGCAGCGACGTGGACGGCGCCACCGCGGCGCGCGTGGTCGAGCGGGTCAAGGATCTCGAGAATCGCGGCTATCAGTTCGAGGCGGCGGACGGCTCCTTCGACCTCCTGATTCGCAAGGAGACCGGCGAGTACGAGCCGCTGTTCCGGCTCGAGTCGTGGCGGGCGATCGTCGAGAAGCGCGAGGACGGGCGGGTGGAGACAGAGGCCACGATCAAGATCTGGGTCGAGGGGGAGCGCTACGTGCGCACAGCCGAGGGCGATGGGCCGGTGCACGCTCTCGACCGGGCGCTGCGCTCGGCCATCGGCGAGCGCTACCCCCAGCTGCACGACATCGAGCTGGTGAACTTCAAGGTGCGAATCCTGGACGAGCGCAAGGGCACGGCGGCGGTCACCCGTGTGCTCCTGGACGCCAGTGACGGGCATGACACATGGGGCTCCATCGGCGTGTCCGAGAACATCATCGAGGCGAGCTGGGAAGCGCTGGTCGACTCGCTCGAGGCCGGGATGTTGCCCGCCCGCACGCAGGGGGCGAGGGCCCAAGCCGCACTCACGCCGCCGTGACCGAATTCGTCCCGCTCGCCCGCCCGCTGGTGGGCGAGCGCGAGGAGGAGCTCCTTCTCGAGACGTTGCGCTCGCGCCGGCTGTCGCTCGGTCCTCGCTTGGCGCAGTTCGAGTCGGCCTTCGCCGGCTGGCTCGGCGTGGAGCACGCATCGGCGGTGTCGAGCGGCACCGCGGGACTCCACCTGGCCATCCGGGCGGCGGGGGTCGAGCCCGGCGACGACGTGGTCACCACGCCCTTCAGCTTCGTGGCCTCAGCCAACTGCCTGCTGTACGAGAACGCCCGGCCCGTCTTCTGCGACATCGACCCCCGCACGCTCAACCTCGACCCCGAGGCGGCCGCGGCAGCGGTCACCGATCGCACCACGGGCCTTCTGCCGGTGCACATCTTCGGTTACCCCGCCGACATGCCGGCCTTCGAGGCGCTCGCGGCCGACCGCGCCCTGTGGATTGTCGAGGACACGTGCGAAGCGCTCGGCGCCCGGCACGGCGACGGCCCGGCGGTCGGCACCCGCGGCAACCCGGCCGTCTTCGGTTTCTACCCCAACAAGCAGCTGACCACCGGGGAGGGCGGGATGGTGGTCAGCCCGGCCGAGGACCTGAAGACGCGCATCGACTCCGAACGCAACCAGGGGCGCGCCCCCGACATGGACTGGCTCGACCACGACCGCCTCGGCTTCAACTACCGCCTGGACGATCTCTCCTGCGCGTTGGGGATCGCCCAGCTCGAGCGGCTCGACTCGCTGCTCCGAGCGCGGGCCCGGCTGGCCTCGCTCTACGGCGAGGCGCTCGCGGAGGTCGACGGCCTCGGCCTGCCCTGCCCCGATCAGGACGGCGACCGGCGCAGCTGGTTCGTCTTCGTCGTCCAGCTGCCCGCCGGCACGGATCGCGACGACACCATCCGGGCGCTGCGTGAGCGCGGCGTGGACTCCAAGCCCTATCTGCCCGCGATCCACCTGATGAGCTTCTACCGCGAGCGCTTTGGCCACCGCGAGGGCGAGTTCCCGGTATGCGAGGACGTGGCCGCCCGCTCGCTGGCCCTGCCCTTCTTTCCTGAGCTCAGCGAAGGCCAGGTGGCCCGGGTGGTGGCGGCCCTGCGCGAGGTGCTCGGGCGCTAGGGGCGCTCTGGCGCTAGAGGTGCTTGACGAGGGCCACGAAGCCGGGCAGCCCGTGCGCCGGGGGCCGGTGGGCCACCTCGTCGAAGCCCTCCCGCGCATACAGCGCCCGGGCTCCGTCGTTGGTGAGCGTCGTGTCCAGCGCCAGGCAGGGCAGCGAGCGGCGGCGTGCCTCACGGTCGGCCTCGGCCAGCAGGCTGCGGGCCACGCCCCGGCGCCGGAAGCGGACGTCCGTGGCCAGGGCGTCCACATAGAAGGCGGCGTCCGGCGGGCTCGGCGAGGCGCGGCCACCGAGCAGATAGAGGCGCAGCGCGGCGGGCCAGCGCCACGGACTGGAGTGGCGCAGAGCGATGCGCAGGAAGGCCCGGGAGCGTTCTGCGGCCTCTTCGACGGGAAAGGCGGCCATCGCGCCGGCCACCTCGCCCCCCAGCTCGGCCAGCCAGACCCGCTCGGCGCTGGCCGCGTTGCCCTGGCTGGAGAAGGCCTGCTCCAGAGTGCGCAGGGCGCGCTCGCGACCGCCGGAGAAGCGGTCGTACATGTCCACGGCGCTCACGTGGAGGAGGCGGGCCGCCACGCACACGTCGTCGGGGCGCGCCCTGCGTACCTCAGCCAACGCCCCGCACCGCCGCGCCCAGGCCCTCCTCGAGCGGGGTGGGCCGCCAGCCGAGCTCGCGCTGGGCCTTGGCCGACTGCGGCCGGGCGTTCCAGAGAAAGAAGTAGAGCTGGCCCGCCGGCAGCAGCGGCGGCTGCCCGATCAGCCCCGCCACCGCCTCGCCGAGCCGGGCCAGTGGCCGGGCCACGGGAGCCGGCAGCACGGGTGGCACCCTGCCCCGGCCGGCCAGGCGGGCCGCGCTCTGGGCGATCTCGCGCACCGTCATGTGGCCGTCGCAGAGGATGTAGCGCTGGCCGGGCTGGCCGCGCTCAGCGGCCAGGAGCACGCCGCGGGCGAGACCAGGCGAGTGCACCAACCCCATGCCGCCGGGTGGCAGGAAGGGCAGAGCCGCCCGCCGGCCCTCGATCACCGGCCTCAGCACGCCCTGCTCGAGCGAGGTCGCCTCGGCGTCGGGCCCGGGCCCGTACACGGCGGCGGGGTTGACGGTCACAAGCTCGGTGTCGCTGCCCTCGGCCGCCGCCCGGGCGAGCTGCTCGGCCCGTTGCTTGGAGCGCTCGTAGGCCGTGCCCTTCGGGTAGTCGGCCACTCGCGACTCGTCGAAGGCCTCGCCGGGCTCGGCGTGGAAGACGTCGATCGTGCTCACGTGAACCACGCGACCCACGCCCTCACGGACCGCCGCCGTGACCACGCTGGCCGTGCCGCGAGCGTTCACGCGGTCGAAGATCTCGGGGTCGCGCGTCCACTGCTCCGGGATGCCCATGGCGTTGACCACCAGATCGCAGCCGGCGACCGCCGGGCCCAGCGTCGAGGGCCGGATAACGTCGCCTCGCACCAGCTCGACCTCCGGCGGCAACAGGCTCGACGCGCCGCCGGGATCGCGCACCAGGGCCCGCACCTCGTCACCGCGCTCGGCCAGGGCGAGCGCGACGGCGTGTCCCACCCTTCCGGTGGCTCCGGTCACGAGCGCTCGCACGGCCGGGAATCCTAAGCGCTTGCCGGCCCGAGGGCGGGCGTAGACTCCGCGCCGGCATGGGCCGCTTCCGCGATCCACAGGATCCGCTCTTCCAGGCGCTGAACTCGTCGATCTCTTTCGACTACCGGCTGGCGCCCTACGACATCGAGCAGTCGCTGGCCCATGCCCGGATGCTCGCGCGCAGCGGCATCATCAGCGACGCCGACCTCGAGCAGATCGAGCGCGGGCTGGCCGCCGTGCGCGAGGAGATCGATACCGACCGCTTCGTGGTCGAGTCCGCGGACGAGGACATACACATGGCGATCGAGCGGCGGCTCACGGAGCTGGCGGGCCCGGTGGGCGGCAAGCTCCACACCGCGCGCTCGCGCAACGACCAGGTGGCCACCGACGTCGCCATGTTCGTCCGCGCGCACAGCCTCGACGCCCGAGAGCTGCTGTACGGGCTGATGAACACGCTGGTCGAGGTGGCCGAGCGGCACCTCGACTGGCCGCTCCCCGGCTACACCCATCTGCAGCGCGCGCAGCCCGTCTACCTGTCGCATCACCTGCTCGCCTGGTTCTGGAAGTTCCGGCGCGACCTGCAGCGCTTCAACTTCTGCATGACCGCCACGGACGAGCTGCCGCTGGGGGCCGGCGCGCTGGCGGGGGTCAACTTCGACACCGGCCGCATGTACGTGGCCCAAGAGCTCGGCTTCGGCGGTATCGCCGAGAACTCGCTCGACGCCGTCTCGAACCGCGACTTCGTGCTCGACTACCTCGGCGCCGCCGCCACCTGTGCCACCCATCTATCCCAGCTCGGAGGCGAGCTCGTGCTGTGGTCGAGCCAGGAGTTCGGCTTCTGCGAGCTGTCCGACTCCTTCTCCTCCGGGTCGAGCCTGATGCCGCAGAAGAAAAACCCCGACGCTGCCGAGCTGCTGCGGGCCAAGGCGCCGCGCGTGGTGGGCCGCCTGACCGCGCTCTACGGCGTGCTGCACGGGCTGCCGCTCACCTACAACAAGGACCTCCAGGAGGACAAGGAAGGTCTGTTCGACGCCTGCGACACGATCGAGCTCAGCCTGCGCGTGGCCGCGGAGATGCTCGCTGAGGCCCGCTTCGACCGCGAGCGCATGGCCGCGGCGGCAGGAGACGAGTTCATCGCCGCCACCGACCTCGCCGACCTGCTGGTGCGCGAGGGCGTGCCCTTCCGTGAGGCTCACGGGATAGTGAGCGGGGTGGTGCGGGCGGCCACCGAGCAGCGCAAGCAGCTGTCCGAGCTGACGCCCGAAGAGCTGGCCGAGCTGGCGCCCCAGCTCGACGGCCGCTTCTACGAGCTCCTCAAGCAGGAATCCTGGCTCGAGTCGAAGGTGTCGGAGGGCGGCACGGCACTCGCCCGGGTGCGCGAGCAACTGACCGAGGCGCGCCACGTGCTCGCCGAGGCCCCGGCGTGAGGCTCGGCCGCGACTTCTTCGCCCGCCCGGTCAACGACGTGGCCCGTGATCTCGTCGGCTGCACTCTGCGTCACGGCGAGACGGCGGGGCGCATCGTCGAGACCGAGGGCTACCACATGGACGAGCCCGCCTGCCACGCCCACGTGGGCCTCACGGGCCGCACCCACATCCTGTTCGGCACCCCGGGCACGGCCTACGTCTACCTCTCCTACGGCATCCACTCGCTGCTCAACGCGGTGTGCGAGGAGGAGGGGGTCGGCGCCGCGGTGCTGATCCGCGCGCTCGAGCCGGTCGACGGCGTGGACTTGATGCGAGCGCGCCGCGGACCCGTTGCCGAGAGCGATCTCTGCTCGGGGCCGGGCAAGCTCACGCAGGCGCTCGGCGTGAGCCTGTCGCTCAACGGCAGCTCGCTGCTCGGCGGGCCGATCGAGCTGCTGGCCAGGGCTCCGGGCGCAGCGACGCCCCGGCTCGCCGTGGGCGAGCGGATCGGCATCACCAAGGCCGCCGAGCTGCCCTGGCGCTACTGCGACGCGGACAGCAATCAGGTCTCGCGCCCCTGGCCCGCGGCGATGCGCCGCGAGCGCCGGGCGGCCTAGGGCGGGGCTGCCCCCACGCCTCCGCCCGTCCCCCCGCCGCTGCTGGGCGGCGTGGTGGGTGCCGGGGCTGGGGTGGGGGTCGGAGCCGGCGTGGGGGTCGGCTCGGGCGCCGGGGTCGGATCCGATTCGGGCGCGGGGGTGGCCTCCCCACCGCCGTTGCCGGTGGGCCCGTCCGGGGCGCTCTCGTCGGTGGGCGCGGCCTGCTCGGCCGGCGGGATCTGCGAGGGGGTGACCGGGCTGACCGGCACGCCGGAGGTCTCCTCGTCCTCTTCGTCGGGCTTGTCCCGGGCCAGGTCGCGCTCGGCCTTGATGGCCAGGGCGGCGGTCATGAAGTCGTGGAAGATCTCCGCCGGGAAGGTTCCGCCGGCCACCGGGCCGCCGGCGTGCTCGTACTCCATCGGCTGGAGACGGTCGGCGTAGCCCACCCAGATGGCCACCGAGTAGTCGTCGTTGCCGCCGGCGAACCAGGCGTCACCGTAGTTCTCGGTCGTGCCGGTCTTGCCCCAGACGTACTCGTCGCCCAGCGCGGCCGCCTTGCCCGTGCCGCTGGTCACGACCGTGGACAGCATCTCCTTGGCCAGCCGCCCGACCTCCGGTGAGAAGACCCGCTCCTTGCGCAGCTCGTTCCTGTCGGTGAAGCCCTTGCCCTCGACCTCGGTGAAGGCCACCGGCCCCGTCTCGTTGGGGGCCAGGGAGCCGGACACGCGCTCGCCTTCGTTGGCGATGGTCGAGTAGGCGTACGCCATCTCGAGGGGGGTCACGCCCTGCTCGAGACCACCGAGCAACATGGCCGGGTTGGTGGAGAGCTCGGTGCGGATCCCCATCCGGTTGGCCAGGCGGGCTACTCGCTTCGGCTTCACCTCCATGCCCAGCTCGGCGAACACCGAGTTGTCCGACGTCGCCGTGGCCGACCACAGCGAGGCGGAACCCAGATAGGAGTCCTCGTAGTTCGACACCTTGAACAGCTCCGGTCCCTTCTCTCCTCGGAAGGGCAGCTGCTTGGGCTGAGAGGCCCAGACGCTGTTGGGGTCGATCCCGTCGGCGAGTGCGCGCACGAGGATGAAGGGCTTGAACGATGAACCCGGCTGGCGATGCCCGTTGGTGGCCAGGTTGAAGGGGCGGGCGTTGAAGCTCGAGCCGCCGACCATGGCCTTGACCTCGCCCGTGCGGTTCTCGATGGCCACGAGCGAAGCATCGGGCCCGACGCCCGCGAGGCGACCGGCCACCGCATTCTCCGCGGCGGCCTGCATCTCGGGGTCGATCGTGGTCTTGATCTTCAGGCCACCGCCGAAGACCCGTCCGGGCCGGTAGCGGTCCACCAGCTGCTGAGTCATCCAGCTCGTGAAGTAGGGCTGCTCGGACTCTGTGGTGGGGGGATCGACCTCGTCCTCGTCGGGCACCGACTGGCGGGTGTTCTCCTTGTAGTCGGCCTTGGTGATCATGCCCTGCTCGTACATGCGCGTGAGCACCAGATTGCGGCGAGCGGTGGCGTTGCGCGGGTTGACCACCGGGTCGTAGAGGCTGGGCGAGGCGATCAGCCCAGCCAGCATGGCCGCCTCGGCGGGGGTCACGTCAGTGGCCTCGCGCGCGTTTGGGTCCGGCTCGTCGCCGTCCACCGGCGGCGGGGCGTACTGCACCCCCGAGGCGTTCTCTGCGGCCGCGAGCTCGTCGGGCTCGTCGCCGTCGCCGAAGTAGGTCCGCACAGCTGCCTCGATGCCGTAGGCGCCGTTGCCGAAGTAGACCGTGTTCAGGTACTGGGTGAGGATCTTCTCCTTGGGCCACTGGCGCTCGAGGTGGTAGGCGAGCGCGGACTCGCGGAGCTTCTGGAAGACCGTGCGGTCGGCCTGGGCCGAGAGGGCGTTCTTGACGAACTGCTGGGTGATGGTCGACCCACCCTGGGCGGCGCGGCGCTTGAGCACGTCCTGGACGAGCGCGCGACCGATGCCGGTGTAGTCCACGCCCTCGTGCTCGTAGAAGCGCTGGTCCTCGACGGCGATGACAGCGTTCTTGATGTTGGGCGAGATCTCGCCCTCTCTGAGCAGGATGCGATTCTGGTTGCCGGTGAGCTTGGCGATCTGGCAGGGGGCGTTGCCCGGCTCCCTGCAGCCGGGCCCGTCGGAATAGAGGCGCGAGTTCTCGGCCGCCCTGAACTCGGCCTGGTTCTCGAGCGACGGCAGATCGCTCGACACGGCCATCAGCATCCCGAACACCGTCGACACCAGCGCGAGCACCGCGAGCCCGGCCAGGATCAGCATCAGGCGGAGCTTCTTGAGCTTCGGCTTGCGTGCCGGGGGCGCGGCCGGGCCGCTGCCATTGCCATTCGAGGTCGAGTGCGGGCCCCCACGCAGAGAGGCTGGATGAGTGATGGGCGTCGGCGGCTCCGGCATTGCTTTGAGCGCCCCGAATGAGGGGATCCCGTGTCCGTACGGGAAGGGCGGCAACGGTCAGGGCGCCCGCCCACAGAGCATCATCACGGGCGCCAACCGAAGAGCGTGAGTCTAGCATTGGGCCCATGACGGATTCCCCGGAGGAGGCGGCCCGGTTTCTCACGCGCAACGCGGTGGACGCGCTCCCTTCCGGAGAGCTCGAGCGCCAGCTCGGCCAGGAGCGCCCCCTCAGGGTCAAGCTCGGTGTGGACCCCACCACGCCGGACATCCATCTGGGTCACACCGTGGTGCTGCGCAAGCTGCGCGAATTCCAGGAGCTGGGCCATCAGGTGGTGCTGATCGTGGGCGACTACACCGCGCGTGTGGGGGATCCCAGCGGCCGCTCGTCGACCCGTCCGTTCGTGGACCCGGCCGAGATCGACCGCAACGCCGAGACCTACGAGGAGCAGGCCTTCAGGGTGCTCGACCGGGACCGGACCGAGGTGCGCCGCAACGGCGAGTGGCTGGACATGACGATGGACGAGCTGTTCCTTCTCGCCCGCACCTCGACCGTCGCCCAGCTGCTCGAGCGCGACGACTTCGCACAGCGCTACGGGGCGGGAGAGCCGATCTCCATCCTCGAGCTGCTCTACCCGCTCATGCAGGGCTACGACTCCGTGGCCATCCGGGCCGACATCGAGCTCGGGGCCACCGACCAGAAGTTCAACATCCTGCTCGCGCGCGAGATACAGAAGGCCTACGGGGTCCCGTCGCAGTCCATCCTGACCATGCCGATCCTGCCCGGTCTCGACGGTGTGCAGAAGATGTCGAAGTCGCTGGGCAACTACGTGGGCGTCGACGATCCGGCCGAGGAGATGTACGGCAAGCTGATGCGGATCCCGGACCAGGTGCTGCCGGTCTACTACGACCTCCTGCTCGATTCGCCGCTCGACGGCTCGGTCGGGCCGCGAGACGCCAAGCGAGCTCTGGCCCTCGATATCGTCACCCGCTACCACGGCGAGCGGGACGCGCTCGCGGCTCAGGAGCGCTTCGACACCATTCACGTGCGGAGGGAGGTCCCCGACGAGATCGAGGAGTACGCGTTCGCGGTGGACAACGGCCTCGTGCACCTGCCGGCGCTGCTCGCGGACGCCTTCGGGCTGTCCCGCTCCGAGGGACGCCGGCTGGTGGCCCAGGGGGGCGTCAGGCTGGACGGCGAGCCGCTCGACCAAGCCGCCCTCGACGTGGCGGCGGAGCGGCTCGACGGAGTGGTGCTGCAGGTGGGCCGCCGCCGCTTCCGAAGGCTGCGTCGGGCCTGACGGGCCCTGGCGCACCCCGGCATCCGGTGCTACAGTGGTCGGTCGCGTCACAGACGTGGGTGGAGTCCCCACCCCAGAGGGACGCAGCGGTCTTTGAAAACTCAGCAGTACGTGCGACCGAAAGGTCGCGTCCAGGTTTGAACCCTTCCTCGATTGCTTCGGCGATCGGCGAAGGGCCTGAAACAGAACCCGTCAAGTCCAGCCCGTTCCGCGGTGTACGCGGATAGGCATTGACGACTTGACAACTCTCTTGATCTGACAGTGGAGCCGGCCGGCTCGGGGTTTCCCTCGGTCCGTCCGGATTTGAAACCACGCCAGACTTTCACGGAGAGTTTGATCCTGGCTCAGGACGAACGCTGGCGGCGTGCTTAACACATGCAAGTGGAGCGACGAACCAGGCTTCGGCCTGGGGCAGAGCCGCGAACGGGTGAGTAACACGTGGGTAACCTGCCCCGATGACTGGGACAACCCGGGGAAACCCGGGCTAATACCGGATGTGTTGCCTTTACATCAGTAGAGGTAAGAAAGGAAGCTTCGGCCTCCGCATCGGGATGGGCCCGCGGCCCATTAGCTTGTTGGTGAGGTAACGGCTCACCAAGGCTGCGATGGGTAGCTGGTCTGAGAGGACGATCAGCCACACTGGGACTGAGACACGGCCCAGACTCCTACGGGAGGCAGCAGTGGGGAATCTTGCGCAATGCGCGAAAGCGTGACGCAGCAACGCCGCGTGGGGGAAGAAGGCCTTCGGGTTGTAAACCCCTTTCAGGAGGGACGAAGCCAGGGCGGTTAATAGCCGACCTTGGTGACGGTACCTCCAGAAGAAGCCCCGGCTAACTACGTGCCAGCAGCCGCGGTAATACGTAGGGGGCAAGCGTTGTCCGGAATTATTGGGCGTAAAGCGCGTGTAGGCGGTCCGATAAGTCGGCTGTGAAAGTCCAGGGCTCAACTCTGGGATGCCGGTCGATACTGTCGGACTAGAGTTCGGAAGAGGCGAGTGGAATTCCCGGTGTAGCGGTGAAATGCGCAGATATCGGGAGGAACACCAATGGCGAAGGCAGCTCGCTGGGACGTTACTGACGCTGAGACGCGAAAGCGTGGGGAGCAAACAGGATTAGATACCCTGGTAGTCCACGCTGTAAACGATGGGCACTAGGTGTGGGAGGTGTCGACTCCTCCCGTGCCGGAGCTAACGCATTAAGTGCCCCGCCTGGGGAGTACGGCCGCAAGGCTAAAACTCAAAGGAATTGACGGGGACCCGCACAAGCAGCGGAGCATGTGGTTTAATTCGACGAAACGCGAAGAACCTTACCTGGGCTTGACATGTGCCTGATCGCCGTGGAAACACGGCTTCCCTCACGGGCAGGTTCACAGGTGGTGCATGGCTGTCGTCAGCTCGTGTCGTGAGATGTTGGGTTAAGTCCCGCAACGAGCGCAACCCCCGTCGCATGTTGCCAGCATTTAGTTGGGGACTCATGCGAGACTGCCGGTGACAAACCGGAGGAAGGTGGGGATGACGTCAAGTCCTCATGCCCCTTATGTCCAGGGCTACACACGTGCTACATTGGCCGGTACAGAGGGCTGCGATACCGCGAGGTGGAGCCAATCCCAAAAAGCCGGTCTTGGTTCGGATTGGAGGCTGAAACTCGCCTCCATGAAGGTGGAGTTGCTAGTAATCCCGGATCAGCAACGCCGGGGTGAATACGTTCCCGGGTCTTGTACACACCGCCCGTCACACCACGAAAGCGGGCAACACCCGAAGCCGGTGACCCAACCCTTAGGGGAGGGAGCCGTCGAAGGTGGGGCTCGTGATTGGGGTGAAGTCGTAACAAGGTAGCCGTACCGGAAGGTGCGGCTGGATCACCTCCTTTCTAGGGAGCTCTGCAAGGCAGAGCCGGCCCACTGGCCTCATGGCCTGTGGGCGCATCTAGAACGTCGACCGAACCTGGTCGAGCCGGATGTCCACGGACGCCGGCTCACGTACTGCTGAGTTTTGAGAGACCAGCCGGGGAGTCCCCTCGGTTGCGCCCTCGCCGAACCTTGAAAACTGCACAGTTGGCCAAACAACAACGGAAGATCACCGTTGTTGCCGGCGTACGAGAGCGATCGCTTCGGCGGCCGCTCGAGAGCGCCGGCTATCAACGATCACCGTCAAGATAGTAAGGGCACATGGTGGATGCCTTGGCATCAGGAGTCGATGAAGGGCGTGGACGGCTGCGATAAGCCGCGGTGAGCTGCTGAACAGGCTTTGACCCGCGGATACCCGAATGGGGAAACCCGGCACCGGTAATGCGGTGTCATCCCGCGCTGAATACATAGGCGCGTGGAAGGCAAGCGAGGGAACTGAAACATCTCAGTACCTCGAGGAAAGGAAATCAACCGAGACTCCCCGAGTAGTGGCGAGCGAAAGGGGATCCAGCCTAAACCGGATGCGTGTAAGCGTGCAGGCGTTGCGCACCCGGGGTTGTAGGACGGGCCTCCGAGGACTGCATTTCTCGGCGGGAGTCACAAAATCATTTGCTAGCCGAAGCTCCGTGGAACACAGGCGCCATAGCGGGTAACAGCCCCGTAGGCGAAAGCAGATGGTCTCCCGAGCCCGTTCCTGAGTAGGACCGCTCCCGTGAAACGCGGTCCGAATCTGGGGGGACCACCCTCCAAGGCTAAGTACTCCCTGATGACCGATAGCGGACTAGTACCGTGAGGGAAAGGTGAAAAGTACCCCAGAAGGGGAGTGAAATAGTACCTGAAACCGTGTGCCTACAAGCGGTCGGAGCATTCTTCGGAATGTGACGGCGTGCTTTTTGCATAACGAGCCGGCGAGTTACTCGTCTCTGGCAAGGTTAAGCGATGAGCGGAGCCGCAGCGAAAGCGAGTCCGAATAGGGCGACATAGTCAGAGGCGGTAGACCCGAAACCGGGCGAGCTACCCATGGGCAGGCTGAAGCGGGGGTAAGACCCCGTGGAGGGCCGAACCGACCTAGGTTGAAAACTGGGCGGATGACCTGTGGGTCGGAGTGAAAGGCTAATCAAGCCCGGAGATATCTGGTTCTCTCCGAAATATATTTAGGTATAGCCTCCGGCGATGCCTAACGGCCGTAGAGCACTGCTTGGACTAGGGGCCCTACCAGGTTACCGACTTCAGGCAAACTCCGAAGACCGTTAGGTTCTACCCGGGGAGTCAGCTTGTGGGGGATAAACTTCATAGGCAAGAGGGGAACAACCCAGACCGCCAGCTAAGGTCCCTAAGTGCTAGCTAAGTGGGAAACGATGTCCGAGTGCCGAGACAACCAGGAGGTTGGCTTAGAGGCAGCCACCCTTGAAAGAGTGCGTAACAGCTCACTGGTCAAGTGTTCGGGCGCGGAAAATGTAACGGGGCTCAAGCTAGCCACCGAAGCTGCGGGTGTGCGCGATCCTTCGGGTTCGCGTGCGCGGTAGGAGAGCGTTCTGAGGCTTGCGAAGCGGCGGGGGGACCCAGCCGTGGAGGCTTCAGAAGTGAGAATGCCGGCGTGAGTAACGAAAGAGGGGTGAGAATCCCCTCCGCCGATTGTCCAAGGTTTCCTGAGCAACGTTCTTCGGCTCAGGGTCAGTCGGGACCTAAGGCGAGGCCGAAAGGCGTAGTCGATGGCTAACGGGTTGATATTCCCGTACCACGTCTGTCCGCTATCACCGATGGGGGGACGAGGAAGGCTAAGGGAACCCCGCCGACGGTTGCGCGGGGGTAAGCATGTAGCCAGGGCTCGTAGGCAAATCCGCGAGCTCGTTACGGCGAGGTGCGATGCCAGCTGGCCGGAAGGCCGGCGAGTCCCCGACGCCATACCTCCGAGAAAATCCTCTAGGGAGGACAGTGCGTGCCCGTACCAAAACCGACACAGGTGGACAAGTAGAGAATACTAAGGTGATCGAGATAACCCTCGTTAAGGAACTCGGCAAAATGGCCCCGTAACTTCGGGAGAAGGGGCGCCCCGGTAGGGTGAAAGCCATACGGCTGGAGCTCGAGGGGGCCGCAGTGAATTGACCCAACCGACTGTTTACCAAAAACACAGCTCTCTGCTAAGTCGCAAGACGACGTATAGGGGGTGACGCCTGCCCGGTGCCGGAAGGTTACGTGGAGGGGTTAGCCATCTTCGGATGGCGAAGCTCCGAAACTAAGCCCCGGTAAACGGCGGCGGTAACTATAACCGTCCTAAGGTAGCGAAATTCCTTGTCGGGTAAGTTCCGACCTGCACGAATGGCGTAACGAGTTGGGTGCTGTCTCAACGAGGGGCTCGGTGAAATCGCAGTCTCGGTGAAGATGCCGAGTACCCGCGGCAAGACGGAAAGACCCCGTGAACCTTTACTACAGCTTGATATTGGAGTCTGAGGCGCCTCGCTCAGGATAGGTGGGAGGCTATGAAGCAGGGACTGCGGTCCCCGTGGAGCCACCCTTGAGATACCACCCTTGGTGTCTTGGGCTTCTAACACCGCACCGTGAATCCGGGCGGTGAACAGTGTCAGGTGGGTAGTTTGACTGGGGCGGTCGCCTCCCAAAATGTAACGGAGGCGCGCAAAGGTTCCCTCAGTACGGTTGGAAATCGTACGTAGAGTGCAAAGGCAGTAAGGGAGCTTGACTGCGAGACAGACATGTCGAGCAGGTGCGAAAGCAGGCCTTAGTGATCCGGCGGTAGCAAGTGGAAGCGCCGTCGCTCAACGGATAAAAGGTACTCCGGGGATAACAGGCTTATCGGGCCCAAGAGTCCACATCGACGGCCCGGTTTGGCACCTCGATGTCGGCTCGTCGCATCCTGGGGCTGAAGTAGGTCCCAAGGGTTGGGCTGTTCGCCCATTAAAGCGGTACGCGAGCTGGGTTCAGAACGTCGTGAGACAGTTCGGTCCCTATCTGCCGTGGGCGTTGGAGAGTTGAGGGGAGTCGTCCCTAGTACGAGAGGACCGGGATGAACGCACCTCTGGTGTACCAGTTGTCCTGCCAAGGGCACTGCTGGTTAGCTACGTGCGGATCGGATAACCGCTGAAGGCATCTAAGCGGGAAGCCGACCTCGAGATGAGCTCTCCCATCCCCTAGAGGGAGTAAGACCCCTGGAAGACCACCAGGTGATAGGCCGGATGTGTAAACGCAGCAATGCGCTCAGCAGACCGGTACTAATGGTTCGAGGGCTTGACGGATGTTTTTGGTCTTCCGTGGCCTGCCGGTTCGCCGGCAGGCTGGCCAACGGTGCAGTTTTCAAGCTTCGGTGAGGGCGGGATCCCGGCTCAGCCGGGCTTCGTCTCGCCAATTTTCGGTGGTGATAGCGAGGGGGAGACACCTCTTCCCATTCCGAACAGAGCAGTTAAGCCCCTCAGCGCCGATGGTACTTGGGCCTCGCGGCCCTGGGAGAGTAGGTCGCCGCCGATTTAACTTCGGGCCGTCCCTCGGGCGGCCCGGCTTTTTCTAGACTGCGCGCCGCCATGTACATCGCCCCAATCGCCATCTCCACGTTCGGCCTGATCCTGATCATCGTCGGCGTGATCTTCGCCATCGCGCTGCTCCTCGGCTTCGCAGGCGCCCGGGCGCGCGATCGCCGCCTGAGCGGCGTCTTCGAGCGAGACGTGGCCGAGGCCGACTCGGCTCTGCAGCAGGCCGCCGCGCTGGACCGGGGCTGGAACCGCGAGTCGATGCTGGCGACGGCCCGGGACGCGCTCTCCCGAGAGCGGCCCGACTGGAGCTATGAGGACCTCCATCTGGTCCTGGTGGACGACCGGCCGGGAGTGGACGAGGACCGCGCGCAGTTCGTTGCGGTGGCCGGCGACGGCCAGGAGGCTCGTGTCGTCCTCGCCCGCGAGGGTGATGTCTGGCACGCGGAATCGGTCGACTGACCGTCCGCGGACGGCCAGCGACCTGATCGAGGGCTTCGAGCCCGAGAACGCACTGGAGACTGCGGTCGGCGCCGATCCGGAGTTGGTGCGGGGGCTGGCGTGGGGAGAGCCCCGGCCCGGTCATCCGGAGGGCAAGGTGGCGCGCCACGTGGGCGATCTGCTCAGCCAGATCGATCTCTGGGCCGAGCGCGGAGGCCGGCGGGCCGATCTGCGCTTCATCGCGTTGGTGCACGATTCGTTCAAGTACCGCGAGCACGATTGGCTGCCCCACGCCGGGCCCAACCACCACGCCGCCCGCGCGCGGCGCTTCGCCGAGCGGCACACGGCGGACGAACGCCTGCTGGCGGCGATCGAGCTCCACGACCGTCCCTACCACCTGTGGCGCCGGGCTCGACGGTTTCACACGGGGCAGCCCTCCAGGGCGGTCGCCCGCTTGCTCGAGCGCCTGCCCGACGTGGATCTCTTCGTGCGCTTCGTGGAGCTCGACGGCTCGACCGAGGGCAAGGACCCGGAGCCGTTTCGCTGGTTTGCGGGCCAACTGGCCCTTCGCGACTGACCCCTCGCCTTGCTCAGACGGCCAGGCAGAGCTGCTCGGGCGCCACCGGGGCGCCCTTGCGTACGCGCGCCCGTGTCTTGGGCTCGCGCACGACGCGCCGGCGATCGCCCTGGCAGGGAGCCGACGAGGCCAGGCGCGCCGCCGCGGGGGTCGCGGCCGGCACCGTGCCGGCCGCCCCGCCCGCGACGCCTGCGCTGACCGCGGCGCGCTCGGCGATGGGGTCGCCGGCGCCTCCCAGCCGCGGAGCGTGGCCAGGAGCGTCGACGGGGGCACTCGGGGCGCCCGGCGTGGGGGACACGCTCAGGCGGTATTCGCCCAGTGTCGAGAACTCGACCACCAGGTCGAGCGCCGTGCCGATCTGCTCTCTGAACCGTGGGAACATGCGTTCGTGAAGGTACGGTCCGCTCCGGACGGAAGGCGCTATTTGCTGCAACTTTCCGTGCACGGGCGTGTCCGGGCGCCGGCGAGCGGCGACGAGCAGCCCCGATAGGCTGGCCGGAGCATGAGCGAGGAGTTTCGCCACCGGCTGCGGGTGCGCTTCGACGAGTGCGACCCGCAGGGCGTGGTCTTCTATGCGAACTACCTCGTCTACTTCGATGTCGCCATGACCGAGCTGTGGCGCGTGGCCTTCGGCTCCTACGCCGGGCTGATCGACGACGGCGTGGACGCCATGGTGGCGGAGGCCAGCGTGCGCTACCACGGCTCCGCGCGCTTCGACGACGAGATCGATCTGGTGGCCACGGTCGTCCGGATCGGCACCACCTCGAGCGTCACGCGAATCGACGTGCAGCGGGCGAGCGACGGCCGGACCCTCGTCGAAGGGGAGCTGCGCCACGTCTTCGTCGACACGACCTCGTACGAGAAGACCCAGATTCCCGCGCACGTGCGCACGGGTCTCGAACGCTTTGCCGTCGCCGCAGAGCTCGAGGCCGAGCGAGCGCCACGGTGATCCACCTGCGGATCGTGGCGCCGGAGGCGGTCGCCCACAAGGCGCTCGAGCTTCTCTGCGGCTCGCCCGCCGTCATCAACGTCGTTCATCTCCACGGCGCCGCTCAAAAGCCGAAGGGCGACGTGATCCTCTGCGACGTGGCCAAGGAGGAGGCGAGCGTGATCCTGGCCGACCTCAAGGAGCTCGAGATCCCGCGCGTCGGGTCCATCGCCATCGAGCACGTGGACACCACGATCTCCGACGCCGCCGTCGAGGCCGAGCGGGCCGCGCCCGGCCTGCCCTCGGACGCCGTGGTGTGGGAAGAGGTCCAGCAGCGCACGAGCGAGGACACGGAACTGTCGATCAGCTTCGTGACCTTCATGGTGCTGGCGATGCAGATCGCCGCGGTGGGGATCCTGTTCGACCAGCCGATACTGATCGTCGGCGCGATGGTCGTCGGGCCCGAATTCGGCCCGCTCGCCGGGCTCTCGGTTGCGCTCGTGCACCGGCAGAAAGCTCTCGCCAAGCGTTCTGTATCGGCGCTGGCGGTGGGCTTCCCGGTGGGTATCGCCCTGACGCTGCTGACCGTCGGCTTCTTTCGCTGGAGTGGCTTGAAGGACGACTACCAGGTGGGCGACGACGTCCTCACCGGTTTCATCTCGAACCCCGACTTCTTCTCTTTCTTCGTCGCCTACGTGGCCGGTACCGCCGGCATGCTCTCGCTGACGAGTGCCAAGTCGGGCGCGCTGATCGGGGTGCTGATCTCGGTGACCACGATTCCCGCGGCGGCAAACATCGCCGTGGGCGTGGCCTACGGGGACTCGGGGGAGGCCCTCGGCGCGGCCGCCCAGCTGGCCATCAACCTCGTGGCGATCGTGCTCGCGGGCGTGGTCACGATGTTCGTGCAGCGGCGCTACTACGTCCGGCAACGGCGCAAGCACTTGGACGACCCGGCGCGCAGCGCCGCGGGGCTGCCGATGGGGCACAGCATGCATCCGAGGCGCGAGCGCCCGGTCCGTCGCTGAACTCCTTTACTAAAGCGAAGCCCAGATGTCGATCTTGGTGCGCACCCGCCCGATCACCTCGTCGGTGAACTCGCTGGTGCTGGCGTGCCCGCCCAGGTCGGGCGTGCGCACGCCAGTCGCCGTGGCTTCGAGCACGGACTCGTAGATGGCGCGCGAGGCTGTCTCCGCGCCCTGGTGGCCCATGGTCGAGGCGTAGTGGAGCACCGCGGCGGCGGCCAGGATCATTGCCATCGGGTTCGCGATGTTCTTGCCCAGGAGTGCGGGCGCCGTGCCGTGGGGAGCCTCGGCCATCACGACACTGGGCTCGAACTCGTCGTCGAAGGCCAGGAGCACGGACTCAGCGCCGGCGATCGAGCCGAACATGGGCATCACCAGATCGGAGAGACAGTCGCCGTCCCGGTTGAGGGCGGGGATGACGAGCGGGGCGTCGGCCGCTCCCGAGATCAGACCGGCGTAGGTGGCGTCGATCAGCACGGGGCTGTAGGGCACGTCGCCGTGACGCACGGCAGCGGCGTCCATCTCCTCCTTGAGCATCCCTTCGTACACCGGGCTCACGGTCCACTTGGGCCCCCCGTAGACGCGCCCGTGGATGCGCTCGGCCGTGCGGAAGCTGTACTCGGCCACCGCCCGGCACACGCTGCGGGTGATGCGCTCGGTGCGGTAGGCCACCTCCTCGCCGTCCTCCTCCACCCGCCACTGCTCGGCACCGTAGGCGTCGCCCACCGCCATGCGCACCACGGCGATCGGGTAGTGCACGCCCGCCACGGGTGTCACGCCGGGGATGCGCCGGCCGGTCCGGATGATCACCCGCCCGTCGATGGCCTCGCGCAGCAGCCGGTTGGGGCTGCCCACGTCCTCGGCCCCCTCGGGTGTGACCGTGGCCGCCTTGATGCCGAAGCGGGCCTCGCGCATCGCCTCCGCCGCACGCGCGACCACCTCGTTGTCGGTCTTGCGCCGGTTGGCCAGCGACAGGTCGTAGTGCTCGAGCTCCACGGGCACCTTGGTCACGGACGGATCGAGAACCCGCAGCGACTGTTCCAGCAGCTCCTGGCCGGTCTCGTCTCCCTCCAGAACGATAATTTCGAGCTGCTCAGCCATGAACGCGCAATCTATCGAGCAGTGCTCCTGGTGCGGAAACGCGGTGGAACGCGACGACGGCTGGCGCGCCGAGGAGGTTCCGGGCGCCCGCCGGGCGGTCTTCTGCCGCCTCGAGCACGTGTTTCCCTGGTTCGTTCAGGGACCGCACTGGGAGCCCGGCCAGCTCGAGGAGCCCTCCGGCCTGAGCGATTCGCTGGACGAGTGCGCCCACTGCGGCGAGCGGCTGGGGGATGTGCGCGTGCTGGCGGTGCGTCATCGCGGCGAGCATCGCATTCCGGACGGCTTCTGCTCGCCCGGGCACCTGGCCGAGTGGGCCAAGGCCGGCGGGCGCTGGCAGTAGGGGGCGTTCCGCTCGGTCGTGCGCGGCAGGCTCAGCGTGGTCCGTGAGCAATAACGGGGGCCGATCGGAGGGGGTTCCGGAAGTTAGGTGCTCTATAGGGTCACTTTCTTCCGGGACCCCCCCAAGCCACCCCCTTTACCGCTATCCGGACCACGCCGGTCAACCGCGCAGGCTGGAGCGGAGCGCAGCCAGCCCGCTTCAGCCCTCCCGCGGACCCAGGCCGAGCTCGTCGGCCCGCTCCTCGAGCGCGCCGATGACGAAGGCCACGTGCTGGTCGAAGTCCACGCCCAGCTCCTCGGCCCCCTCGCGCACCTCGTCGCGATTGACGCCCGCGGCGAAGCTCGGCTGCTTGAGCTTCTTCTTGACCGACTTGGGGGTCATGCCGTGGACGCCGTCCGGGCGCACGTAGGCGCAGGCGGAGATGAAGCCCGAGAGCTCGTCCACCGCGTACAGCGTCTTGGCCATGCGCGTCTCCCTCGGCACTTCGAGGAAGGTGGCGTGGCCCGCCACGGCGTCGATCAGCTCCTGCGGGTAACCGCGCTCCTCGAACAGCTCGAGCGCCTTGCGCGGGTGCCCGGTGGACAGATCGGGGTAGCGCTCGTAGTCGAGATCGTGGAGCAGGCCGGTGGCGCCCCACAGCTCCTCGTCCTCATCCCATTCGCGAGCGTAGGCGCGCATGGCGGTCTCCACGCCGAGCATGTGCTTGCGCAGCGACTCGGACTCGGTCCACTCGCAAACGAGGGCCCAGGCTTCTTCGCGGGTGGGCTCGGCCATGGCCCCGGCAGGGTATCCAGCGGCTGTACCGAACCTCGTGCGAGATGGCCTTCGATACCCTTTCCCGGCCGCTCGGAAGGGCGGAACCTCGCGGCGCGGCGGTCGGCGTGCCGCTTCGCAGTCCCTTTCCCCGGACGAAACCCTGCATGCAGAAGTTCATCATCGAGGGCGGGGCTCCCCTCTCCGGGACCATTGCCCCCGCAGGAAACAAGAATGCCGCGCTCCCGGTCATCGCAGCGTCTCTGCTGACGCGCGAGGAGGTCGTGCTGCGCAACATCCCGCGCATCCGCGACGTGGAGGCCATGCTCGAGCTCCTGCGCCGCCTGGACGTGAAGGTCGAGTGGCGCGACGAGAACGTGGTCGCGCTCCAGGCCGACGAGGTCTCGCGCACCGATGTGGACCGCGAATGGGCCGAGCGCATCCGCGCGTCCTTCCTGATCGCCGGCCCCATGCTGGCCCGCTTCGGCCGCGCCGACATGCCACCCCCGGGCGGTGACGTGATCGGGCGCCGGCGCCTCGACCCCCACCTCGACGCGTTTCGCGCGCTCGGCGCCGAGGTGACCGCCGATCGCTCCTACTTCCACCTCCATGCCCCCGACGGGCTGCACGCCTGCGACTTCTTCATGGACGAGCCCTCGGTGATGGCCACCGAGAACGCCCTGATGGCGGCGGCGCTGACCCCGGGCTCGACCGTGATCCACAACGCCGCGTCGGAGCCCCACGTGCAGGACCTGGCGCGGCTGCTCATGCAGATGGGCGCGCGGATCGAGGGCATCGGCTCCAACCTGATGATCGTCCACGGCCAGGAGGAGCTCGGGGGTGCCGACCACGCGATCGGCCCCGATCACATCGAGATCGGCTCCTTCATCGCGCTGGCCGCCTGCACGGGCGGGGAGCTGCGCATCCAGGGCTGCCTGCCCGAGGACCTGCGCATGACCAAGCTGGCCTTCGAGCGGCTCGGCTGTCGCATCGAGTACGACGGCAACGACGTGCTGGTGCCGGCCGGCCAGCAACTGCGCATCCGCTCGGACGAGGGCGACGCCGTGTCGAAGATCGAGGACGGGCCGTGGCCCGCCTTCCCGGCCGACCTGACGAGCATCGCGCTCGCGATGGCCACCCAGGCCGAGGGCCTGGTCCTGATCCACGAGAAGATGTTCGAGAACCGGCTGTTCTTCGTCGACAAGCTGGTCTCGATGGGCGCTCGGGTGATCGTCTGCGACCCGCATCGCGCGGTCGTGAGCGGCCCGAGCCGGCTTCACGGTGAGCGGCTCTCCAGTCCGGACATCCGCGCGGGCATGGCCCTGCTCATCGCCGCGCTGTGCGCCGACGGCACGTCCGAGATCGCGAACATCCGCGAGATCGACCGTGGTTACGAGCGCATCGACGAGCGGCTGCGGGCCCTGGGCGCGCGCATCGAGCGCGTGGCCTCCGAACGCGTGCCCGCCTAGAGCGGCCGGGAGGTCCGCATGACCGTGCCGTCGCGCGCTCCCATCCCGCCGGGCACCCGCGACGTGCTGCCCGAGGAGATGCGGGAGCTGCGCGCGATCTGCGACCGGATGCGCGAGAGCTTCGAGGGCATGGGCTACGGCGAGATCCACACCCCCGCGCTCGAGTACGAGGAGGTCCTGCGCCGCGGCGACGAGAGCGCCGCGGGGGCGCGCTACCGCACCTTCGACGAGCAGGGCAACGTCCTGGCGCTGCGCTCGGACATGACCATTCCCATCGCCCGTGTGGTGGCCGCCCGTTACGAGGCCGTCGAGGATCCGCTGCGCTTCTGTTACTTCTCGCGCGCCTGGCGGGCGACCGATCGCGGCGTGGGGGAGCCGCGGGAGTTCCTTCAGGGCGGCATCGAGCTCATCGGCGTCGCGGGAGCCGAGGGCGAGGCGGAGGTCGTGGCCCTCACCCTCGACGCCCTGGACCGGGCCGGCCTGCGCCGCCATCGCCTCGGCATCGGCGACGGCGCGCTCTACCGGCGGCTGCTTGCTGGCCCTCGAGGTGCCGGAGGAGCATCACCGGCCGCTGATCGAAACGCTGTCGCGCCGCGATCTGGTGGGCCTCGAGATGGCGGTGACCGCTCTGGGGCTGGGCGAGCCGGAGCGGCAGCTGCTGGTCAGGCTGCCCGAGCTGCGCGGCGGCGCCGAGGTGCTCGATCGCGCGGACGGCCCCGTGGGGGCCGCGGTCGAGAGCCTGCGCGCCCTGCACGAGCTGCTCGAGCAGCGCGGGGTGGCCGATCGGGTGATCTTCGACCTGGGACTGGTGCGCGAGCTCGGCTACTACACGGGCGCGGTGTTCGAGGTCTACGACCCGGCGGTGGGCTTCACCCTTGGCGGTGGTGGGCGCTACGACGACCTGATCGGCCGCTTCGGCCGCGACCGGCCCGCCTGCGGCGTGGCCCTGGACGTGCAGCGCGTGCACCTGGCTCAGGCCGCCGAGGAGGCGCTCCGATGAACGCCTCCGAGAAGCTCACCATCGCCGTGCCCCGCGGCGCCCTCTTCTACGGCACGCTCGACCTTCTCGACGGGCTGGGGGTGGACACGGCGGAGGTGCGCTCGAACGACCGCAAGCTCCTGTTCGCCGACGCGGGCATCGTGACCATGCGCCCCAGCGACGTGCCCACCTACGTCGAGCACGGCTCGGCCGACCTGGGCATCACCGGCAAGGACGTGCTGCTCGAGCAGTCTCAGCGCAAGGTCTACGAGCTGCTGGATCTCGGCTACGGGCGCTGCACGATGGTGGTGGCCGCACGCGAGGGCGGCGACCCGATCGGTGACGCCCTGCGGCGCCTCGGACGGGTGCGGCTGGCCACCAAGTACCCGCGGATCGCGGCTCAGCACTTCGCCGACACCGGACGCCAGGCGGAGATCGTGGAGGTCAAGGGCTCGGTCGAGCTCGCTCCACTCACCGGGCTCGTGGACGGCATCGTGGACCTCACCGCGACGGGGGCCACGCTGCGCGAGAACCACCTGCGCGTGGTCGAGGAGATCGGCGACTGCACCGCACGCCTGATCGCCAACCCGGTAGCGCACAAGCTGAAGGCGGCTCAGATCGACCGCCTGATCGAGAGGCTGCGCTCGTGAGGATCATTCGCGACGGTCTGGGCCGGGTGCGCGCGCATGGAGCGAGCCCGGAGGCGGTGGCCGAGATCATCCTGTCGGTTCGCACGGGTGGCGACGAGGCGCTGCTCGAGCTCACCGAGCGCCTCGACGGTGTGCGCCCGGCGGACGGCGAGCTGCGCAGTCCGTCAGCGGAGCTGGAGGCGGCCGAGGCCGGCCTGGAACCGCAGCTGCGGGGCGCGATCGAGACCTCGATGGCCAACGTGCGCCGGGTGGCCGAAGCGCAGCTCGGCGATCCGCCGGCGGTCGAGCTCGCCCAGGGCCAGCGAGTGGAGCTGGCGGAGCTGCCCGTGGCCCGTGCCGCGGCCTACGTGCCCGGCGGGCGCGCGCCGTATGTCTCGACGGTCGTGATGTGCGCCGTCACGGCCGCCGTGGCCGGCGTCGAGGAGGTGGCGATCTGCTGCCCGCCCGGCGCGGACGGAAGGGTCCATCCGGCCGTCCTCGGCGCCTGCGCGCTGTGCGGGGTGGCTGAGGTGTACCGGATGGGCGGGGCCCAGGCGATCGCCGCGCTGGCCCACGGCACCGAGAGCATCCCGGCCGTGGACGTGATCGCCGGGCCGGGCAATTCGTGGGTCACCGAGGCCAAGCGCCAGGTGTTCGGGCAGGTGGGCATCGACGGCCTGGCCGGGCCGAGTGAGCTGGTGGTGGTGGCCTCGGGCGAAGCAGATCCCGAGTTGGTGGCGTTCGACCTGCTCGCCCAGGCCGAGCACGGTCCCGACAGCCTGGTGGCCCTGGTGGCGCTCGGCGAGAGCCTGCTGGAGGCAGTGGTGGAGGCCGTGGAGCGCCTCGCGCCGGAGCGGCCGAGCGTGAGCGACGCCGATCTGCAGGTGCGCCTGGCCGCCGGCCCCGAGGAGGCCCTCGAGCTGGCCGAGCGCTTCGCGCCCGAGCACCTCGAGCTGATCGGCGCCGAGGTCGAGCCGCTCGCGGGCCGCGTCCGACGCGCCGGCTGCGTTTTCGTCGGGCAGGGGGCCGCCACCGCCTTCGGCGACTACGTGGCGGGCTCCAACCACGTGCTGCCCACCGGTGGTGCGGCGCGCTTTCAGTCGAGCCTCTCGCCCGCGGTCTTCCGGCGCCGCCTGGCGCGGGTATCCTTGCCCGGGGAGGCGCCCGCCCGCCTCGCACCCGCCGGCGCGGCACTCGCCCGCGCCGAGGGCTTCCCCGTTCACGCCGAATCGATGGAGCGCCGCGCGTGACCCGCACCTCGCAGATCCACCGGACCACCGGCGAAACCGACATCCAGCTCAGCCTCGACCTGGACGGCACGGGCGAGGGTGCCCGGGAGACCGGCGTCGGCTTCTTCGACCACCTGCTCGACGCCGTGGCCCGCCACGGGCTCGTCGACCTCGACGTGCATGCCCAGGGCGATCTCGAGACCGGTCCTCACCACACCGTCGAGGACACCGGGCTTGCGCTCGGACAGGCGCTCGACGAGGCGCTGGGCGACCGCGCCGGCATTCGCCGCTTCGGGCACGCCGTGGTGCCGATGGACGAGGCGCGAGCGTCGTGCGCACTGGACATCTCGGGACGTCCCTACACGGCGCTCGAGGGCGAGTTCGCTGCGGAGCGGGTGGCCGACTTCGACACCGACCTGGTCGAGGAGTTCGTGCGCGCCGTGGCCAACACGGCGAAGCTCACGGTGCACGTGCGCCTCGAAGCGGGCTCGAACGCCCATCACCAGGTGGAGGCGTCGTTCAAGGCGTTCGCCCGGGCGCTGCGCCAGGCCGTGGAGCACGACGAGCGCGTCAGCGGCGTGCCGTCGACCAAAGGCGTCCTGTGACGCCCGCGTCGATAGCCATCCTCGACTACGGGATGGGCAACCTGCGCTCGGTGGCCAAGGCGCTCGAGCACGTGGGCGCGAAGGCCGAGCTCACCAACGATCACGCACGCGTGCGCGAGGCGGACGGCGTGGTCCTCCCGGGGGTCGGGGCGATGCCACGGGCCATGGAGGCGGTGCGCAGTCTCGGCCTCGACGATCTGCTGCGCGAGCGCGTGGAGGCCGGCGTGCCGCTGATCGGGCTGTGCATGGGCATGCAGCTGCTGTTCGACTCGACCACCGAATTGGGCGGGGCCGAGGGCATCGGCCTGCTCGAGGGCCCGGTGGAGAGCCTCGACGCGCCGGGGCTCAAGATCCCGCAGATCGGCTGGAATCCGGTGTCGTGGCGCCGCCGCAGCCCCCTCAACGAGGACCTGCCCGACCCCTGTGCCTTCTACCACGCCAACTCGTTCGCGCCGCGCCCGGCGCGAGACGAGTACGTGTTAGGCACGGCCGAGTACGGGACGGAGTTCGTGAGCGTGGTGGCGCGCGAGGACGGCCTTGCGCCCATCTTCGGGCTGCAGTCGCACCCGGAGAAGTCGGGACCGCACGGGCTCGCGCTGCTGCGCAACTTCGTGGGGACCTGCGCGAGGGTCCCCGCGTGATCCTGCTGCCGGCGATCGACATCCGCGACGGGAAGGCGGTGCGCCTGCGCCAGGGCGACTTCGACGACGAGACCGTGTACGCCGACGATCCGCTCGAGGCCGCGCGCTCCTTCGTCGAGGCCGGCGCCCGCTTCCTGCACGTGGTCGATCTCGACGGCGCCCGTGAGGGCGAGCCGGTGAACCTCCAGCACGTGGAGCGCATCGCCCGGGAGCTACCGGTGCCGCTCGAGCTCGGCGGCGGGCTGCGCTCGATCGCCTCGATCCGCCGCGCGCTCGCGGCCGGCGCGGACCGGGTGGTGCTCGGCACGGCGGCGTTCACCGACCCGGACCTGCTCGACGAGGCGCTCTCGGCCTTCACGTCCAGGATCCTCGTGGGGGTGGACGTGCGCGGGGGCCAGGTGGCAGTGGCCGGCTGGACACGCGAGACCCAGGTACGGGGCGAGGACGCCATCCGTCGCATGCAGCAGCACGGCGCCACGCGCTTCGTCTACACCAACGTCGACCGCGACGGAATGCTGGAGGGGCCGGACCTCGACGAGGTGGTACGCGTGTCCGAGGCGGTGCGGGGGCGTTTTCTCTACTCGGGCGGCATAGCCTCGATCGATGACCTCCACGCCCTGCGGAACCTGCGCCTCATCAATCTCGCGGGCGTGATCTCGGGCAAGGCGCTCTACGAAGGGCGGATCGGGGTGGCCGAGGGCCAGGCCGCGCTCGATCCACGCGACTGATGCTGCTGCGCCGGGTGATCCCGTGCCTGGACGTGGACAAGGGCCGGGTGGTGAAGGGCGTGGAGTTCGTGAACCTGCGCGATGCGGGCGACCCCGTGGAGCTGGCCGTGCGCTATCAGGAGGAGGGAGCGGACGAGATCGTCTTCCTCGACATCACCGCCTCGCACGAGAAGCGTGAGACGGTGGCCCAGCTGGCCCGCCGTTGCGCCGACGACGTGTTCATTCCCTTCACGATCGGCGGCGGGGTTCGCTCCGCTGCCGACGCCCAGGCGGTCCTCGATGCCGGTGCGGACAAGGTCTCGGTCAACTCCGCCGCGGTGGGCCGGCCCGAGCTGCTCGGCGAGCTCGCCGAGATCTTCGGCGCCCAGTGCGTGGTGCTGGCCATCGATGCCCGCCGCGAGGGCGATCGCTACGGCGTCTACGTCAACGGGGGTCGCACGTCGGTGGGCCGCGACGCCGTCGAGTGGGCCCGGGAGGGCGTCGAGCGCGGAGCGGGGGAGATCCTGCTCACGAGCATGGACCGCGATGGCACCGAGGACGGCTACGAGCTCACGCTCATCCGCACCATCGCCGACTCGGTGGACGTCCCGGTGATCGCCTCCGGGGGCGCCGGCACTCTGGAGCACCTGGTGGAGGCGGTGGAGCAGGGCGGTGCCGACGCCGTGCTGTGCGCCTCGATCTTCCACTACGGGCACTACAGCGTTCGCGAAGCCAAGGAACGCATGCGGTCGGCTGGTATACCCGTTCGCCTGTGACGAAGGCGAACCGGGCAGACCTACGCGAGCGGCTGCGGCGCGTCCCGGGGATGGAGCGGCTGCTCCCGGCCCTGGACGGGCTGGCGCCCGCCTTCCTGGTGGGAGGGGCGGTGCGCGACCTGCTGCGCGGCGTCGAGGCCGTGGACCTCGACGTGGCGGTGGAGAGCGACGCACGGTATGTGGCCCGGGCGCTGGCGGAGCGCCTCGACGGAGAGACGCGCGAGCACGAGCGCTTCGGCACGGCCACGGTGCGCAGCGACGGCCTCTCGCTCGACCTCGCCACCACTCGCCGCGAGACCTACCCCGAGCCCGGCGCGCTGCCGGAGGTGGAGGCGGCGGGGCTGACCGAGGACCTGGCCCGGCGCGACTTCTCGATCAACGCCATGGCCCTGGGCCTCACGGGGGACGACCTCGGACACCTGTACGACCCGCTCGGCGGCCTGGCGGACCTCGACTCCGGATGCGTGCGGGTGCTGCACGAGCGCAGCTTCGCGGACGATCCCACCCGTCTACTGCGGGCGCTGCGGTACGAGGCCCGGCTCGGCTTTCGCATGGACGCCGACACCGAGACGCTGGCACGGGACGCCGCCGCCGAGGCGCAGCTGCGCACGGTGTCGGGCGCACGTGTGCGCGATGAGCTGATGGACCTGCTGGGCGAGATCGACGCCCCGTCGGGCGTCGAGCGCATGCACGAGCTCGGCATCGACCGTGCCCTGCACACCGCCCTCGAGGCGGACAGCGAGTTGGTGGCCTCCGCCGCGCTCGGGGCGGTGGCGCTCGGGGCGGATCGTGCCCTGGCGGGCCTGGCGGCGCTCACGGCCGAGGCGCCGCGCCGCCTTGATCTCTGGCTGGCCGACCTCCACCTGCACGCGTGGGAGCGCGACGCCGTGAGCCGTGCCGCGCGGGTGGCGCCGCGGCTGGCGGCCGAGCTGCGCGAGCGCGAGCACCAGCCGTCCGAGCTCTACGAGCTGCTGGCCCGCGAGACGCTGATCGCGCTGTCGCTCGCGCTGGCCATGGGCGCCCCCTCGGAGCCGGTGCTGCGCTGGGTGTCCGAGCTCAGCGAGGTGAGGCTCGAGATCGACGGCGGGGACCTGCTGGCGGCGGGAGTGGCCGAGGGTCCCGCCCTCGGGAGGGCGCTGGAGGAGACGCTGCGCCGCAAGCTCGACGGCCTGGTCTCAGGCCGCGACGACGAGCTCGACACCGCCCTGCGCGTGGCCCGGGTAGAGGAGGAGGCATGAGCGAGCTCGGCTACAGCGTCGCCCTGCCGGGCGCGCGGGCCTTCTTCTCCACACGCAACGGCGGGGTCAGCCGCGGCCCCTACCGCTCGCTCAACCTGGGCTTTCTCACCGACGACGACCCCGCGAACGTGCCCGAGAACCGGGAGCGCGTGGCCGCCGCCGCGGCGGTCGACCCCGAGCGCGTGGCCATGGGCTGGCAGGTGCACGGCAGCGATCTTCGCGACTGGACCGAGCCCCCGTCGGACCTCGCCTACGCCCAGCCGGGCGATAAGGAGCTCGAGCGCGTCGACGGCCACCTCACCACTCGGAACGGGGTGGGCCTGCTGGTGCTGGTGGCCGACTGCTACCCGGTGGCGCTGTCCGACGGCCGGCAGGTGGCGATGCTGCACTGCGGCTGGCGTCCGCTGGCGGGGGGCATCATCGAGAAGGCCGTGGCCCGCTTCGAGAGCACTCCGAGCGCGGCGGTGGGTCCCGGTATCGGGGGCTGCTGCTACGAGGTCGGTCCGGAGGTGCTGGAGGCCTTCGCCGGTCTAGAGCACGTGGCCGACGGCCGGATGCTCGACCTGCGCAGCGTGATCGCCGCCAAGCTTGCGGCCGTGGGCGTGAACGAGATTCACCACCTCGACCTGTGCACGAGCTGCCATCCCGACCTCTTCTTCTCTCACCGGCGCGACCGCGGGCTGACCGGGCGCCAGTCCGGCCTGGTGGTGCTCGATGGACGCTGAGGCGATCCGCCGCAACCTCGCTGAGGTGCGTGAGAGCATCGGCACCGACGTGGAGATCCTGGCCGCCGTCAAGTACGTCGAGGCCGGCGACCTGCCGGCCCTGGCGGAGGCCGGTATAGAGCTGGTGGGAGAGAACCGCGCTCAGGATCTGCTGACCAAGCAGGAGCTCCACCGCGACCTCTTCACCTGGGACTTCATCGGCGCGCTGCAGAGTCGCAAGCTCAAGGAGATCGCGCCGAACGTCCGCCTCATCCACTCGATTGCTTCTGAATCGGCTCTGCGCCGGCTGGAGGCCAACCCGGCGCACGAGGTCCTCATCCAGGTGAACGTCGCCGGCGAGGACTCAAAGGAGGGCGTGGATCCGGCCGAGCTCGAGAGCTACATCGAGCGCTGTCCCGTGCCGGTCACCGGACTGATGACGATGCCGCCGTTCGTGGAGAGGGCCGAGGACAACCGGCGACACTTCGCCCGGCTGGCGGAGCTGGCCGCCGAGCACGGCCTGAAGCGGCTGTCGATGGGCACGACCCAGGACTACGAGGTGGCCGCGGAGGAGGGGGCGACGATCGTCCGGCTGGGCAGCGTGCTCTACGAGGGCGCGTAGCCCACGCGCTCGAGGAAGTCTCCGATCACGCCCGACAGTCGCGATCCCTGCCAGGCGAGCGGCGACTGGCCCTTGTCCTCGACCACCAGCTCGGCGTGGGGGAGATGGCGCACGTACTCCTCGGCCACACCCAGCAGGTGCAGGCTGTCCGCCTCGTCGCGCGAGCCCACCACCAGCACCGGGACCTCCAGCCGGTCGAGCGGTTCGAGCCCCTTCCAGGCGATCGAGCGCGGCACCTCGCGCAGGGCCTGGGCCACCGCACCGGGATGCTCGTGGCGCTCCATGCGCTGACGGGTGGCTTCGCGCGCTATCGCCTGCCACTTCTCGGGCAGGCCCTCCGGCTGCGCGGCCTCCACGAAGCCGTCCACGCCGCCGCTCTCGAGCTCGCCGGCCATGCGCTCCCAGGTGTCGCCGTCCACATCGCCGGTGCGGGCGTAGCCCGTGTAGGCCGGGGTGACCTGCACCAGCGCAGGCACCCGCTCCGGGTGCTGAAGGGTGAAGGCCATCGCGGTGGCCGCGCCCATCGAGCTGCCCACCAGCGCGGCGCGTTCCAGCCCGAGTTCGTCCAGCACGGCCGAGAGGTCGCCCACCAGCTCCTCGTACTCGTAGCCGGGCGCGGGGGACGACGTGCCGTGGCCGCGCGCGTCGTAGGTGATCAGGCGGTAGCCGCGCTTGATCAGGGCGCGTGAGCCCTGCACGACGTTGCGGCGTGTGGCCGACAGACCGTGCAGCAGCACCACGGGCGGGCCGTCGCCCGCCTGCTCGCCCTGGAGGGTGATCGCCGTCCCACCGGGAATCTCCCTCGACACCTCGAACGTTCCGGTCTCCACGGTCCTACACTGTGACAAGGAGTACGAATGGCTCTGCAAAGCCATCCGAGCGGTTGTGCCCCGAGCGTGCACCGAGGGGCTGCCCGCCACGCCCCTCAGTGACTAGCGGGACAGCGGCCGAGCTCATGCTCACCGCGGCAGGTGGCGCAGCCCTTCACCCACACCGGGCCAGGCTTGCCAGACCGCCTCGGCCGGCGGGCGTTCGCCGCCGACCTCGTGTGCACCACGCTGCCGGACATCTAGGCCACGAGCTCCAGGCGCGACCAGTCCCTCCTCGAGCACCACTGACACGTCTGGCTGTTGGCGTTCCCCGGCGGTCCCAGGTGCCGGTCGCGCACATCCACCGACGAGGGGCTACAGGCGCTGCGCACGAACGTCATCCGCGAAGCCCACGCCACACCGAACTGATGACCGACTGGCGAGATCGGGACTTCGAGCTACTCCGACAGCCCCACGGCCTCGAGGGCTTCGACCCGGCTTCCGTAGTAGTCCATTCGAACTATCTTGCCGTCGCGAAGGGTGTAAACAACGCCGTCCTGCCGCTCGAGCGATATGCCGCCTCTGCCTTGAGCGGCGAGTCGAAGCAGGAGAACGACCTTGTCGCCGCCGGCGTCGATGTACTCCTCCGGTTCGATCGACACGCGCTCCCAGGCACTGTCGAAGGTCCTCTCCCACTTAAACCATCCAGCATGCCCGCGAAAGACATCACCGTCTGGCACATCGTTGTCGTGAATCTCGATCTCCGGATCGACGACGTCCCACAGCCACTCGCCGGTCCGCTTGAAGTACTCCATGCTCCGGCGAATGATCTCGAGGTTCTCCTGCGACATCACCTACCCCCGCAGCCTGGCGGCTTCGAGGGCTTCCGCCTCGCTGCGAAAAACGGCGAACCAGACCACTCGTCCGCATCGGAACTCGAGGACCCCCCAACGGTCCTCCCGCATGCCGGCCCCACTACCAGCACCTTCTCCACTTGTGCTGATGTGAATCAGCACTCGGCTGCCAAGGCCGCGTATCTCCACGATCGACATGGTCCAGTCGGGAAACGCAGCCAGCAGTCCCGCCGCCCACTGCCGCAGGCCCTCGTGCCCACGGTACGGCCCTTCCACCTCCGAGACCAGCGTCTCGAATTCGACCTCCGGATGGTGGTAGCCGACCCACTCGTCGAAGTCGCGGGCAAGAAAGGCCGCACAGGCCCGACGCGCCACATCGACGTTCTCCTTCGACATCGCCTGCCCAGTATCCCGCGGGGGGAGGGTTGTCGACAGCCATGAGCGAACCCCAGAGACCGCCGCATGAGGCGGCACGGAACAAAGCGACACCGTTTTTCTGAAAGGCAGCTTGCGGCTGACTGAGGAGGAGAAGCGCGCCGAGCGGGCTCGCTAGGCGGGCCGCGGCGGCGCTGGCGAAAGCGGTCCGGGGCGGTGAGAGCGAGCTGGTCGGCAAGGCGTTCGCGGCGTTGGGCGAGGGGCCCACGTCGCGCGAGCTCGACCTCGTGGCCGCCGCGCTGGAGGGCGAGCACGACGTGTTCTGGCGCGCCGCCGGCGACCGGGCGGCGTTCGCTGCGCTGGCGGAGGTCGCCGGCGAGAGCGGCTCGTCCGGATTAGTTGCCTTGGATCTGGTCACGGTGATCACGCCGGGCGAGAGCCGGGTGGGGGCGTGAACCTTCCCGGCTTCCCGGGTCAGCATCTGACGAGCGCCGTGACCGCAATCGCTTTTCGTCCAACGCAGCACTGCTGGATGGTGATTGGTGGCGCCAGACGCCGAGCATCGGCGGGTCCTTCACGCGGCGGCCGTGCCGGTGTACGGTCGGCTTACACCCGGCTGGAAGGAGTCCTGATGGACTCGCCTCGGCTATCTCGCGAACTACTCGGTTTCCTGATCGGGGTGCCACTGGCTTGGGCCGTGCTCCTGTTGTTCCATCCGACGGGGGAGGGCGAGGCGATCACGTACGCGGACCTGAGTGACAAGCTCACGCCGTGGCTTGTGGTCCACCTCGGGATGCTGGTCTTCATCCCGCTGATGGGTGTCGCGGTCTATCTGCTCCTGCGCGGGGTCGAGGGTGCGGCGGCGCAGGTCAGTCGGGCCGCTCTCGCGTTGTTCGTGTTGGTGTACGGGGCTTGGGAGGCGCTCGTAGGGATCGGCTCCGGGATTCTGGTCAACGAGATCAACGCGCTCCCAGAGGGCGAGCGGGCGACGGCGGCAGGTCTAGTTGAGGACTACAACGACAACGTTCTCATCCGCGCCTTCGGCGTCTTGGGCAGCATCGGCAGCCTTGCCTTCATCACCGCGATGATCGCGGCCGGCGTGGCACTTCGGAGTCACGCTGACGCGCCCGTGTCGGTTCCTATCCTGCTTGGACTCTCCGGGTTCCTTATCACCGCCCACCCGCCGCCCTTCGGCCCAATCGGGCTGGCGCTATTCATCGCCGCAGTGCTGCTCTTTGCGCGAAGCCAGTCGGCGGTCTCGGCACGCCCCCCGCTTGCACATCCGGGTTAGGTGAACCACCCCGGATCCTGGATGGCGATTCACGGACGGCCACTCGCTCTCGCGTTTGCGCGACCGCTCTTGTGACGACCGCCGAGTCGGGCGCGCCCTCGCTTCCGCTTTCCATGCAACAGTCCGACCAGCGCCGTCTGTGATAGGCCCTGGAAGCAAAGGAGGGTCGAAGGCCGCGCTTCAGAGGAGTACTATCCCGTTGCTGGCCCTGTGGCCAGCGGTTTCCGGCCGAAGAAGCGGTATTACGCCGACTCGCGTGATCTAGCGCGCCGAGGCAACCCACTATTGAGGCGAACGGGATCGTGGATCGACTGCAGGGCCAGTTTCTTCTGTTTGACGACCATCTCGGTGAGGGCGGCACGATCCGCCTCGAGGTCTGCGCAGTAGAGTGCTCGGGAGATGGAAGGCGGTGAGCACTCCTCAGTCGAACTAACGGTTTCCGTCAAGGTGCCGTGCCAAGAGTGCGGCGGCCGGGGCTACGTCGAGACGGTAACCGAGGGAGGCCGCATCACACGCGACACGTCGGAGGAATGCCTTCCGTGTAGCGGTACGGGTGTCATGCCGGCGGACATGCCCCTCTCGCAATTCCAAGCGCTTCTGGCCAGTCACCTTCAGTAGCCGTCGCGGGCTCCGGGTCGTTGCTGCGCAGCGCCGTGGCGGGCTGCGGGGAGCGGGCTCCTCGTTCGCTACCCCCGCGCCCCGCCGAACGCTCCCTGGTTGAGCTAGCCGGGAATGTCGCGGGGGTCGTTCCCGTGAGAGTCCTTCTCGCGGATCGAACCGTCTTCGGCGTGGGTCACGCGCAGTTCCTCCTCCGACCTTCCGCGCCCTGACGCATACCGCGACCCAGGAACCTGGCGCGGCGCGAGCGTCCATGTTGCGCGGAAGCGTTGGCGCACGGCGCGCCCACTGCACGCGTCCCGGTCGCGAGCGGAAACGGACGCCGACCACCGCCCGACCTCCAGAGAGCCGGCTGCTCGTTGCGAGCACGAGTGATCCCAGAGATCGGCGATAGCCCGCTTTCCATTCCGAGAACTTGCCGAACTCGCGTCGTATGCGAGGAGCAAGCAATCGCCCAAGCGGTGGCGAACTGGCGATTGGACAGACGACGGTAGTAGCGGCGTATGAACGCCACGGCCGATCTTTCCCGCCTGTCCGCCTCCCCGCGGGCCTCGTCGGTGGGGGAGCGGTGAAGGCGGCCTTCGCACTCAACCCATACGCCCCGCTCGAAGCCTCCGCATCGTCGCGATACCCGACTAATGACCGCGAGTCTGTGCCCCCACCGTGCCCCGAACCAGCGCATTCGGGCCGCACACAGCGCAACTAAGAGCAACTGAGCGCCGCAGAGGAAAGCCAAGCGCCCAGTACCATGCGGAGTGACAAGGAGTTTCCCGCTTACGGGCGAACTCACCGGGAGCATGGCGCTTCGCGACACATGGCATCGCACGCTGGTCTACTTCGGCCTCGCCGAAGAGGAGGACCCGCGCTACGAGTCGGTCGTCAACGAGCCTGAGCCCGAGGCCGAGCTAGAGGACCGCTACCGCGACCGGCCCAACGTGCGCCGGCTGCAGCGGCGCCGGCGTGACGAGTTCGACGACATCTTCGCCGACGAGCCTCGCGGCGGCGGACGTGAGACGCGCGTGCTCCGGCCGGTGGGCGGCAACGGGCGCTCTGGTGGCAACGGGGGCGACATCCAGGTGCACCTGGTCATTCCCAAGAGCTTCAACGACGCGCAGCAGATCGCCGACCAGTTCAAGGACGCCATCCCGGTGATCCTCAACCTGCAGTCGAGCGACACCGACCTGTCCAAGCGGCTGATCGATTTCGCGTCGGGGCTGACCTACGCCCTCGACGGCGGGATGCAGCGCATCGCCGACAAGGTCTTCCTCCTCACCCCGCGCAACGTCGAGGTCTCCGCCGAGGAGCGCGCGCGGCTGATCGAGAAGGGCTTCTTCAACCAGTCTTGACGCCGGCGCCGGGGGCGAATGAGCCCGCTGTAGGCTTCGCCGCCGATGAAGCTCGGGTTGATCGGTGCAGGAAACATGGCCTCGGCGCTCGCGCGCGGCATCGGCGAACCCGTGCTGGTGGCCGACATCGACTCGGGCAAGGCGGAGGCGCTGGCCGGCGCCCTTGGCGGCGAGGCGGTGAGCTCGAACGCCGAGCTGGCTGAGCGGGCGGATGTCGTCGTGCTCTGCCACAAGCCCAAGCAGCTCGAGGAGGTGGCCGGCGAGGTGGCCGGGCACACCGGCACGGTCATCTCCATCCTGGCCGCCACCTCGACCGACCAGCTGGCCGGGGCCTACCCCGGGGCGTCCATCTACCGCTTCATCCCGAACATGCCCGTCGAGGTCCGGCACGGGGTGCTCTGCTACGTGCCCGGGCCCGGCGCCGACACGGGCCCCGAGGCCGAGATACTTGCCCTGATGGGCCGTGTGGGCGAGGTGATCCGACTGACCGACGAGCCGCTGATCGAGCCGGCCATGGCGCTGATGAGCTGCGCGCCCGCCTTCATGGCCCTCGTGGCCGAGAGCTTCGCCGACGCCGGCGTGGCCCACGGCCTCGACCGTCCCGATGCGCTCCGGATGGTCGTCGAGACCATGGGCGGGACGGCGGCCTGGCTGGCGCGCCACGACTACGACACCGCCGGGCTGCGAGCTCGCGTGGCCACGCCGGGTGGCACCACCGAGCGTGGGCTGATCACCCTCGAGGAGCGGGGGATGCGTGAAGCGGCCCAGGCCACCGTCGACAGCGTCGTGGAGGCCACCCGATGACGCGCGGCGACATCGCCGACTACGTGCGCACGCTGGCGCTGGTGTACCTGGTGCTCATCTTCATCCGGATCATCCTCAGCTGGATCCCGCGCATCCCCTACAACCGGGTGCTCAACGGGTTCCTGAAGTTCGTGACCGACGTGACGGATCCCTACCTGAACCTCTTCCGGCGCATCCTGCCGCCGGTGCGCATCGGCCCCGGCGCACTCGATCTCAGCCCGATCGTCGGCACCTTCGTGCTCATCATCGTGAGCAGCCTGGTGGCCGGCCTCATCGAGGGCTGACGTGGCACGCCTCGGCGGACCGGCCGCCGTTGCGGCCACCGCCGCCGTGGTGGTCGCCCTGGACCAGGTGACCAAGCAGCTGGCCGACTCGAACGTGGAGCGGGGGGACGAGGTGAGCGTATTCCCCGGCCTGGCCATCACCAACACGCGCAACACGGGCGTGGCCTTCGGCGCCTTCGAGGGCGCGGGCCTCGTGGTGGCGGTGCTGATCGGGGTCTCGCTCGTGCTGCTGCTCGGGTACTTCTGGCGCCATCGCGCCATGCCGTGGCTGTGGCTACCGGTGGGGATGCTCCTGGGTGGGGCCCTCGGCAATCTCGCCGACCGCGCTCGGGAGGGAGCCGTGATCGACTTCATCGACCCGGTGGCCTGGCCGGCGTTCAACCTGGCCGACTCGTGCATCGTGGTCGGCGTGTTCGTTTTGCTGTGGGTCGTGGAGAGAGCATCCAAAGCCTGAGCGCCGGCGAGCAGGACGTGGGCCTGCGCCTCGACGCGTTCCTGGCCGCGCGCGGAGGCGCCCCGTCGCGCGCGGCGGCCCAGCGTTCGATCGAGGCGGGCGCGGTGACCGTCAACGGCAGGGTGCGCGCGAAGAACCATCGCCTGTCCGCGGGCGACGAGGTCCGCGTCGAATCGTCCGCGGCCCCCGAGGAGGCGCTCGCCGCGGAGCGGGTGCCGTTCGAGGTGGTCTACGAGGACGACGAGGTGCTGGTGGTGGACAAACCGGCCGGCGTGGTCACCCATCCGGCCCCCGGGCACCGCGGCACCACGCTGGCCGAGGCCCTGGCCGGGCGTGTGGCCGGTGGCGCCGACCCTGAACGGGCGGGCATCGTGCACCGCCTGGACCGCGACACGTCGGGCCTGATGGTGGTGGCTCGCACCGAAGAGGCGCACGCCGCCCTCCAGCGGATGATGAAGGCCCGCGAGGTCACCCGGGAGTACCTGGCGCTGGTGACCGGCCATCCCGACGCCGAGCGGGGCACGATCGACGCACCGCTTGGCCGCGATCGCCGGCGTCGCACCGCGATGTCCACCCGGACCGACCGCGGTCGCGAGGCGGTCACCCACTTCGAGGTCGTCGAGCGGCTGGCGCGCACCGCGCTGCTGCGGGTGCGGCTCGAGACCGGACGGACCCATCAGATCCGCGCGCATTTCGAGGCCATCGGCCATCCGGTGTGCGGCGATCGCGCCTACGGAGGGGCCGCGTGCGGCCGCCGCCTGAGCCTCGAACGCCAATTTCTCCACGCGTGTCTGTTGATGTTTAAGCACCCGACGACGGGGGAACTTCTGACGTGCGAGTCCAAACCACCCGTCGATCTGCGTCATGCGCTTGATGCAGCGAGACGGGAGCCAGTCTCCGGAGGGCCAGACGGGGGCTGAAACTAGAGCGAGGCGGTCTTCGGACCGCCTCGCTTTTTTATTGGGTTCGCCTCCGGTGGCTATCCTTGAACGCCGTTACGCAAAGCAACCCCTCCGGTTGACGACGCGGCCCTGCCCGGGAATCAGACAGCCCGGGTCCGCTGACTCGCCGGTGGGCAGCCAGTCCAAACCGAGTACGAACAAGGGAGCACCTCTTTGGCCACCGACATCGGCATTCGAGAGCTGCTGGAGGCCGGCGTTCATTTCGGCCACCAGACGCGCCGCTGGAACCCCAAGATGCGTCGTTTCATCTTCGGCGAGCGCGACGGCATTCACATCATCGACCTGCAGAAGACCGAGCGTCTGCTGCACAACGCCCAGGAGTTCGCCGGCGACCTCGCCGGACGCGGCGGAACCGTGCTGTTCGTGGGCACCAAGAAGCAGGCCCGCGACACGATCAAGGAAGCCGCCACCGCGTGCGGCATGCCCTATATCGACCAGCGCTGGCTGGGCGGCCTGCTCACCAACTTCCAGACGATCTCCAAGCGCATCAAGCGCCTGCACGAGCTGCGCGACTGGACCGAGAGCGGCAGCATGGACCTGCTCCCGGTGCGGGAGCGGATCGCGGCGATGGCCGAGCGCGACAAGCTCGAGACGAACCTCGGCGGGGTGGCCGACCTCCAGCGCCCGCCGGACGCGATATTCGTCGTGGACCTCAAGACCGAGGCGATCGGCCTGCGCGAGGGCACACGGCTGAAGATCCCGATCATCGGCCTGGTGGACACGAACTGCGATCCCGATCCGGTGACCTTCGTGATCCCCGGAAACGACGACGCGATTCGCTCCTGCAAGGTCGTGATCGAGGGCATCGCCGACGTGGTGCGCGACCGCGCCCAGCGCTTCAGGGCGGAGGAGGAGGCCGCTCGCCGCGAGCGCGAGGAGGCCGAGCGCCGCGAAGCTGAGGAGCGAGCGCTGCGCGAGGCGGAGGAGAAGGAGCGCCAGGAGGCCGAGGAGCGCGCCCGGCGCGAGGCCGAGGAGGCCGGCTTCTCACCCGACGAGCCCGCTCAGCCCGTGCCCGAGGGCGCCGCGCCGCGTGAGCGCCGCACCTTCGATCCCGACGAGGAGTCCTGATGAGCATCGCCATTTCGGCTCAAGACGTGAAGGCCCTGCGCGACCGCACGGGAGCAGGGATGATGGACTCGAAGAAGGCGTTGCAGGAGTCCGGCGGGGACGTCGACAAGGCGATCGAGATCCTGCGCGTCAAGGGTCAGGCCTCAGCGGCCAAGCGAGGCGGCCGAGCGGCCACCGAGGGCATCGTGACGAGCTACCTCCACGCCGGCGGCAAGATCGGCGTGCTGGTGGAGGTCGACTGCGAGACCGACTTCGTGGCTCGCACCGAGCCGTTCCAGGAGTTCGCCCGCGATGTGGCGGTGCACGTGGCCGCCGCGCCCGATCTGCGCTACGTCTCAGACGACGAGGTCGAGGACGAGTGGCGCGAGGCCGAGCTGCGGGTTTTCCGTGACCAGGCCGCGGCCGAGGGCAAGCCCGAGAACGTCCAGGAGCGGATCGTCGAGGGCAAGCTCAAGAAGCGGCTCGACGAGGTCGTGCTGCTCCACCAGCGGCACGTGAACGAGGACAAGCACGAGAGCAAGACGCTCGAGGAGCTGCGGGCCGAGCTGGCGGCGAACACCGGGGAGAACATCGTCATACGGCGCTTCGCGAAGTTCCAGGTCGGCGAGGAGTGAAGCCCGCCTTCGAGCGGATACTCCTCAAGCTCTCGGGCGAGGCGCTGCTGGGCGACCTCGAATACGGGGCCGACCCCGATCGCATCGCCGCCATCGCCCGAGAGGTCAAGGCCACGCACGACCGCGGCGTGGAGATCGCGGTGGTGGTCGGGGGAGGCAACATCTACCGAGGGCTCGCCGGCGCGGCGGCGGGAATGGACCGCGCCACCGGCGACTACATGGGCATGCTGGCCACGGTGCTCAACGCCCTGGCGCTGCAGGACGCGCTCGAGAGGATCGGCGCGCACACCCGGGTGCAGTCCGCCATCACGATTTCAGAGGTGGCCGAGCCCTACATCCGCCGCCGGGCCATGCGCCACCTCGAGAAGGGCCGGATCGTGATCTTCGCGGGCGGCACCGGGAACCCGTTCTTCACCACCGACACGGCGGCCGCCCTGCGCGCGCTTGAGATTCACGCGGAAGCCCTTCTGATGGCCAAGAACGGGGTGCAGGGCGTCTATACGGCGGACCCCCGCACCAATCCCGACGCGCGCTTCATCGAGGAGATCTCGCACGTCGAGGCCATCGAGCAGCGGCTGGCGGTGATGGACTCCACGGCGCTCTCGCTGTGCATGGACAATTCGCTGCCGATACACGTGTTCAACATGGACGACGAGGGCAACATCGACCGGATAGTGTCCGGCGAGCGAGTGGGGACGGTGGTGAGGACAGCCGGCGATGAGTGACGAAATCCTCAAGGATTTCCTGGACGAGGCGCAGGCTCGAATGGACAAGTCCGTGGAGGCCACGCGCGGCGAGTTCTCCACCGTCCGCACCGGGCGCGCCTCGCCGCACCTGCTCGACCGCATCGAGGTCGACTACTACGGGGCCAAGACGCCGCTGCGCCAACTGGCGCAGGTGTCGGCCACCGAGGCGCGGCTGCTGACCATCACGCCCTATGACAAGAACTCGATCAAGCTGATCGAGAAGGCCATACTCGAGTCGGACGTGGGCCTCACGCCCTCGAACGACGGCAACCTGATCCGCCTGTCGATCCCCGAGCTCACCGAGGAGCGCCGTCGCGACCTCGTGAAGGTCGTGCACGGGATCGCCGAACAGGGCCGGGTGTCGGTGCGCAACGTGCGTCGTGACGTGATGCACGACCTGCGCGAGCTCAAGAACGAGGGCGAGGTGGGCTCCGACGACGAGCATCGTGCCGAGGACGCCCTGCAGAAGCTCACCGACTCCCACGTGGGCGAGATCGACACCGCTCTCGCCGGCAAGGAAGAAGAGATCCTCGAGGTGTGAGCGCCGGCCACGCCCGTGCGCGCTACGTGGCCATCATCACCGACGGCAACGGGCGCTGGGCCGAGAGCCGCGGTCTGCCTGTGCTGGCGGGCCACGAGGCGGGAGCAGACGTGGTCAAGGCCCGGCTTCGTGACGCCGCCGAGCTGGGCATCCGTGAGCTGACCGTCTATTCGTTCTCCACCGAGAACTGGTCGCGTCCCGCCACGGAGGTCGATGGCCTGATGACCATGTTCGCGCGACGGATCGACCTGGAGACCCCGGAGCTCGATGAGCAGGGCGTGCGGATGCGCTTCGTCGGCCGGCGCGAGGGCCTCGATGCCGGCCTCGTGGAGCGCATGGAGTGGGCCGAGAAGACGACCTCTGCCAACGACCGCATCACGCTGTTCGTGGCCTTCAACTACGGCGGCAGGGCGGAGATCGTGGACGCGGCGCGAACCTTCACTGGTGACAGCGAAGGGGAGTTCCGCGAGCACCTCTACGCGCCCGACATGCACGATCCCGACCTGCTGATACGAACGAGCGGCGAAGTTCGCATCTCCAACTACCTGCTGTGGCAGTGCGCGTACTCCGAGTTCGTGTTCCGCGACGAGCTGTGGCCGGACTTCTCGCGTGAGGCCTTCGAGGCCTCGCTGGACGAGTACGAAGCGCGCCGGCGCCGGTTCGGGGGCCGCTAGCGCGTGGCCGCCACCCGCCGGGAACGAGCCTCGGAGGAGGAGGACCTGCGGCTGACCCGCGAGGACGTCGAGCGCCCTCGCCGGGGAGGGGGCGACCTCGGGCCGCGCATCCTGTTCGCGATCCCGGCGATCGCCTTCGCCCTCTTCATCGTCCTCGAGGGCGGCGAGGTCTTCGCGCTCGGTCTGCTCGTGCTGGGGGTCGTGGCGCTGCGGGAGCTGTACACGCTCATGGGCCGGGTGCGCCCGCCCGCTCTCGCCGGCTTCCTGGCGCTCGCCGGGCTGCTGGTGGCGGCGCTCTACGGCGAGCCGCGGCACGTGATCATGGTGCTGGTTGCGGCCGTCCCGGTGACCTTCCTGCTGGCGCTCGTCCGACCGCGCCGCCAGAACGTGTCCTGGGCCATCGCCGCCACGCTCTTCGGAGTCCTGTGGATCGGCGTGGCCATGGCGCACGCCGTGTGGCTGCGGGAGCTCGTCCAGCCAGGAGCGGGCGGCGACGACATCGTGATCGGCAAGGGGCTGCTGATCGACGTGCTGATCGCCACCTTCCTTGGTGACACGTTCGCCTACTTCGGGGGGCGCTTCTACGGCCGGACTCCGCTGGCGCCGCTGATCTCGCCCAACAAGACGCTCGAGGGGCTGGCCATCGGGGTGGTGGGCGGCACGGCCGCCTTCTGGTTCGCCGGCCTCTACCAGGATTGGCTGACCGGGCCGGACGCCCTGCTGATCGGGGCGCTGGTGGCGATCGCCGCTCCCGTGGGCGACCTGTTCGAGTCGCTGATCAAGCGCGACCTGGAGGTCAAGGACACGGGCACCCTGTTCGGCCCCCACGGCGGGGTGCTGGACCGCCTCGACGCCTGCTTCTTCTCCATCCCCGTGGCCTACTACGCCGCGATCGGCCTGGGCTACGGAGCCTGACTTCGGGACGGGCGGCCCTCCCTACACTCAAACGGGTGCGCAGGATCCTCATAGTCGGCTCCACCGGCTCGATCGGAACGCAGGCGCTCGACGTGATCGAGCGCAGCGCCGAGCTCGAGGTGGTCGGCCTCGCCGCATCGGCCAGCTGGGAGCTGCTCGGCCAGCAGGCGACCCGGCACGGCGTGACGCGGCTTGCTCTGGCCGATCCCGACGCCGCAGCGCGGGCGGGCGAGCACTCGGACGTGGAGGTGTTCGCCGGCCCCGAGGGGCTCGTCGAGTTGATCACCGACACCGACTGCGATCTCGTGCTCAACGCGCTCGTCGGCTCGGCGGGGCTGGGACCCACCGTGGCCACGCTGGGGGAGGGGATCGACCTCGCCCTGGCCAACAAGGAGAGCCTCGTGGTGGGCGGCGAGCTGGTGACCGCGCTGGCGGAGGCCACGGGCGCTCAGCTCATCCCGGTGGACTCCGAGCATTCGGCCCTGCATCAGCTGCTGGCCATGGAGCGCCCCGGCAACGTCGATCGGCTGATCCTCACCGCCAGCGGCGGGCCGTTCCGCGGCCGGACCGACCTCGACGGGGTCACCCGTGAGGAGGCGCTCGCCCATCCCACCTGGGACATGGGCGGCAAGATCACGATCGACTCGGCCACTCTGATGAACAAGGGCCTCGAGCTGATCGAGGCGCACCATCTCTTCGGCACGAGCTACGACCGCATCGACGTGGTCGTGCACCCGCAGTCGATCGTCCACGCAGTCATTCAGCTCAACGACGGCGCCTCGCTGGCCCACCTCGGCTACCCGGACATGCGGGTGCCGATCTCGTACGCGCTTCACCACCCCGATCGCGCCGACGTGCCGCTGCGCGCGCTCGATCTCGTGGAACTGGGGGCACTGACCTTCGAGGCGCCCGATCTCGACACCTTCGGCTGCCTGCGCCTGGCTCGAGACGCGGCCGAGGCAGGTGGCACCGCGCCGTGCGTGCTCAACGCCGCCAATGAGGTGGCGGTGCACGCCTTCCTCGCCGGCGATCTCTCCTTCACCGGCATCACCAGGGTGATCGAGTCCACGCTGTCGGAGCTGCCCGCGCAGCCGGTGCGTCATTTCAGCGATCTCTACGAGGCCGACTCCACGGCCCGCGAGGTGGCGCGGGGGGTGGCCGCGTGAGCTGGGTGCTGGCCTTTGTCGGCTTCGCGATGCTCGTGATCCTGCACGAGCTGGGCCACTTCTGGGCGGCCAAGTCGGTGGGCATGCGGGTGGAGAAGTTCTCGCTGTTCTTCCCGCCGACCCTGTTCAGCGTCAAGCGCGGCGAGACCGAGTACGCAGTCGGCGCGATCCCCGCGGGCGGCTACGTGAAGATCAGCGGCATGAACCCGTCGGAGGACCTGCCCGACGAGGTTCGCACGCGCGCCTACTACTCGCAGCCAGTCTGGAAGCGGATCACCGTGATCGCGGCCGGGCCCGCGATGAACCTGCTGCTGGCCTTTCTGCTCCTGTTCGTGTTCATCTTCCTGATCGGCGCGGAGACAGGGTCGCGCAAGGTCGGCACGATCGAGAAGAACTATCCCGCGGCCGCGGTGCTCGAGCCGGGCGACAAGCTGGTGGCCGTCGACGGCCGGGGCGGCACGCCGGAAGCGATGTCGAAGCGGATCGCCACCCACAAGTGCGCGGGGGGCGTCGAGCGCAACGGCTGCAAGGCGACGGAGCCGGCGGAGATCACCGTGCGGCGCGACGGGCGTGAGCGGACGTTCGAGCTCACGCCGGTCTATGACGACGCGGCGGAACGGACCCGTGTGGGGTTCGCCTACGCGCCCGGCCCGCGCGAGACGTTGCCGCTCGGCGCGTCACTCGACTGGACGGTCGACCGCTTCTGGTTCGTCACCCGCGCCACGCTCGAGCTGCCCGCGCGGCTGATCGACGCAGAGCAACGCCAGGAGATCTCCGGGGTGGTGGGCTCCTACGAGGTCACCCGGCAGACGATCCTCAACGATCTGGCCCAGGTGGTGGGCATCCTGGCGATCATCTCGCTGTCGCTGGCGATCGTGAACCTGTTCCCATTCCTGCCGCTGGACGGCGGCCACATCTTCTGGGCCATCGTCGAGAAGGTCCGCGGCCGGCCGGTGGCCTTCAGCGTGATGGAACGCGCCGGCGTGGTGGGCTTCATGCTCGTGATCCTGATCTTCCTGATCGGCCTGTCGAACGACATCGGCCGATTGTCGGGCGAGGGCTTCCAGGTCAGGTAGCCCGGCTCAGGGCGCCGGCTACGGCACCACGTTGACGCAGATGGCGGTCACCACTATCGACCAGCGCTCTTCGAACTCGTTGACCTCCGCCGCCTCGACGACCCAGTTGCTCGGCGTCGTCTGGAAGGACCCCTGGAGGGCCAGTGCCAGGTTCTTGGTGGGCAGAAGCTGCGCGGTGCCGCTGATGGCAAATTTCTTCTCCGGGCAGGTGACCTCGACGGTCTTGAAGGGCTCCGAGTCCGCCGCCGACTCGTTCGTGACGACCTCATAGCCGCTGATCCCGGGCTGGCCCTGAGGGCCCTGTGGGCCCTCGACGCCCTGAAGGCCACGCGGGCCTACTGAACCCTGCGGACCCTGAGGTCCCGCCGGGCCCTGCAGCCCGGTTGCGCCGGCCTGCCCCGTTGCGCCCTGAGGACCCTGTTGCCCTGCCGGCCCTGCGGGTCCGGCCTGGCCCGTCTGTCCCGTGGTGCCCTGAGGACCCGCTGGGCCGGTGGCGCCGGCCGGTCCTGCCGGTCCCGCCGGCCCGATCGGTCCCTGAGGGCCGGCCGGACCGGTCGCCCCCGTGGCCCCGGTGGCACCTGTCGCCCCGGTGGTGCCTTGTTCTCCGGTCGCGCCGGCGGGCCCAGCAGGCCCTGCCGGACCGGTGGCGCCCTGAGCACCGGTAGCGCCCGCGGGTCCTGCGGGCCCGGTCACGCCGGTCTCGCCCTGGGCGCCCTGCGGTCCCGTGGCGCCAGTGTCGCCCTGGGCGCCCTGTGGGCCGGTCACGCCCTGTGCTCCCTGCGGTCCGGGCGGTCCCACCGGTCCGGGGCCGCCCTGCGGCCCCTGGGGGCCGGTGGTGCCCGGCCCGCCCGTTCCGGGCTCACCCTGAATTCCCTGTGGCCCGGTGAGTCCCTGGGGGCCAATGAGACCTTGAGCGCCGGGTACCCCCTGCTGTCCCTCGGCCCCGACCGGGCCGGCCGGGCCGGTGTCACCCTGCGCTCCCGCCGGTCCTTCTGGGCCTGGAGGGCCGATGGTTCCCGCGGGTCCCTCCGCGCCGTCGAGTCCCTGCGCGCCCTGGGGTCCCGCGGGTCCAGTGTCACCCTGGGTGCCCTGGGGCCCTGTGGCTCCGGCCGCGCCGTTCTCGCCGGCTGCACCTTGGGGACCCTGCGGCCCCAACGGACCGGTGGGGCCGGGCTCGCCCTGGGGACCGACGGGCCCCGTGGGACCGGCCGGTCCCGCGAGGCCCGGCTCACCCTGTGCGCCGGTCAATCCCTGCGCGCCCTGAGGTCCCTCGGGCCCGACGGCTCCGGCGTCGCCTTCGATGCCCTGCGGCCCCTCGGACCCGGTCGCGCCCTGGATCCCCTGCGCGCCCTGTGGACCCTCAACTCCTTCCGGGCCTGCGGGGCCGTCGGCACCCACCTGACCGGCTGGGCCCGTGGCGCCGGTGGCACCGACTGGGCCTCTGGCCCCCGCTGGACCCTGAGGCCCCGCCGTCCCAGGTGGGCCGGTCTCGCCAGGCGGGCCCTCGGGTCCACGGCCGGGACCGCCGCCCGAGCGCCGGACCAGGACAAGCGCCCGGCGGATCACGCTTCCGTTGCCGCTGATGTCGGCCACCGCGGCGAGCTCGCCCCGCTCCAACAACGCACGCCGGGCGCCTTCTCCGAGCGGCACGCCCAAGCGTCCGTCGAAGGTCAGCCAGGAGAGGGAGAAGCGCCGGCTGCCGATCACCCGCGCGGAGTGCGATGAACCGAGTCTGGCGCGCAGCACCACCCGCCCCTGGCAGCGCGACAGCACCACTGCGGGGCAGAGGAGGGGCACCTGGGCGCGCGCCGCGTCCCCCGGCCCGGTGACGATCACCTGGCGTGGCGGACGAGCCACGTCCTCGCCGGCCACCGCTGCGAGCGCCTGCTGAGCGCCGCCCACGAGGGCGCCCAGCGTAAAGAGCAGCAGGAACAGCCCACGCCCGCTGAGCTTCCGTGCCCTCTGTGCCCAGCCGTCCACGACCCCGGCATGCTAACCGAAGGGCTACCCCGATCGTGCACCGCATCACCCAAAACGAAGTATGCGCGTCCTCTCAACGACCTTCGTCGGTGGGCTAGGCTCCCGCCTCAAGTCAGAACCGAGGGAGGGTCACCGTGAGCGTCACCAGCGAGCGCCGTAGCCAGAGGCCGGCGGGCCTCGATGCATCCACCGTCGCAGAGGCGTTTCAGCTCACCGCCGCGGCCCACGGCGATCGGGTGGCGCTGAGGACACGCGGCGACGAGTTCTCGATGAGCTGGACCGAGTATGCGGAGAAGACGCGCGCGCTCGCCGCCGGGCTCGCCGCGCTCGGCCTCGAGCGGGGCGGGGCGGTGGGCATCATGCTCACGAACCGGCCGGAATTCCACTGGTTCGACGCCGCCGCCCTGCATCTCGGCGCCATCCCGTTCTCGATCTACAACACCTACGCCCCGGAACAGGTCGGCTACCAGGTCGGGGATGCCGGCGCGCGGATCCTCGTGACCGAGAAAGCTTTCCTCGACCGCATCGAGGGGGTGGAGGGGATCGAGCACGTCGTCGTGGTCGACGCCGACGGCACCGACGAGGCGATGACTATCGCCGACGTCGAGGCCGAGGGCGACCCCGAGTTCGACTTCGAGGCGGCTTGGCGCTCCGTCCAGGCCGACGACGTTCTGACGCTCATCTACACCTCCGGAACCACCGGCCCACCCAAGGGCGTGCAGCTGACCCACTCGAACCTCGTGGCCGCGGTCAACGGCTTCGACCAGGTGATCGCATTCCCCGATGACGGCCGCGTGGTCTCCTGGCTGCCAATGGCGCACATCGCCGAGCGCGCCTGCAGCCACTATCTGCCGATGCTGCTGGGCTTCACCACCACGTCGTGCCCCGACCCCCGCCAGGTGGTGGCCTACCTGCCAGAGGTCAAGCCCACCTGGTTCTTCGCGGTTCCGCGGATATGGGAGAAGCTCAAGGCCGCGATCGAGGCCGGCGTGGCGAGCGAGCAGGATGCCGCCAAGAAGCAGGCCACCGAGTGGGCCCTCGACGTCGGCCTGCGCAAGGTCCGGCACGAGCAGGCGGGCGAGGAAGTTCCCGCGGAGCTGGCCGAGGAGCACGCCAAGGCCGACGAGCTCGTGCTGTCCAAGATCCGAGGAATGCTCGGCCTCGACGAGATCGAATCGGTGAACGTGGGCGCCGCGCCCACGCCGCGCGAGGTGATCGAGTTCTTCCACGCGATCGGCGTACCGGTGGCTGAGCTGTGGGGCATGTCCGAGACCTGCGGCTACGGCACCTGCAACCCGCCCGGGCGTATCAAGATCGGCACCGTGGGTCCGGCGTCTCCCGGGGCCGAGATCACGCTCGCGGAGGATGGCGAGGTCCTCATCCGGGGCCCGATCGTCATGTCCGGGTATCGCAACCAGCCTGAGAAGACAAGCGAGGCGATCGACGACCAGGGCTGGCTGCACACCGGAGACGTCGGCGAATTCGACGAGGACGGATACCTCAAGATCGTCGACCGCAAGAAGGAGCTGATCATCTCGGCGGGCGGCAAGAACATGTCGCCGGCCAACATCGAGGCCAAGGTCAAGGCGTCGAGTCCGATCATCGGTCAGGCGATCGCCATCGGCGACGGCCGTCCCTACAACGTGGCCCTGATCACCCTCGACCCCGACGTGGCGCCCGCCTTCGCGGCGAGCAAGGGCATCGAGGACGCGAGCATCGAGGCGCTGGCCGCCAACCCAGCCGTCATCGAGGAGGTACAGCGGGGCGTGGACAGCGCGAACGAGGGCCTGGCTCGGGTGGAGGGCATCAAGCGCTTCACGCTGTTGGCCACCGACTGGCAGCCGGGCGGCGACGAGCTGACCCCGACGATGAAGCTCAAGCGCAAGCCCATCCACGAGAAGTACGGCGCGGAGATCGAAGAGCTGTACTCCTAGCGCCGCTGAGGTGTGCACATGAAGAACGCTGCCGGCGAACTCTCGGCCGAGCGCATCCGATCCGTGCGCGAGCGAGAGCAGCGCCGTTTTGCGGAGCTGCGGCCGCTCAGCGGGCGGCTGCTCGAGCGGGCCAGGGCGAGTATGCCCAACGCGGTGCCGATGGCGTGGATGGCCACGCTCTACGACCACCCTCCCATGGTGATCGACAGGGGCGACGGCGCCTTCTTCTGGGACGTCGACGGTAACCGTCACCTCGACTTCAATCTCGCCGACACCAGCATGTTCGCCGGTTACGGGGTGGAGGCAGTGACCCGGGCGGTGAACGAACGCATGGCGGCCGGACCGCAGTTCCTGCTGCCGACTGAGGACAGCATTGAGGTTGCTCTGGAGCTCGGCCGTCGCTTCGGGCTCCCGTACTGGCAGTTCACGCTGTCCGCGACGCAGGCCAACACCGAGGCGATCCGGGTAGCCCGTGCGGTGACCGGGCGCTCGGCGGTACTGATGTTCGACGGCAAGTATCACGGGCACGCCGACGAACTGCTCGGCGAGCTCGCCGGTGACCGGGTCGCTCCCGACGGCCTCGGCGTGCCCACCGACGCGACTCGCCACGTGCGGCTGGCCCAGTACAACGATCTCGAGGCGGTCGAGCGCGAGTTGGCCCGAGGCGACGTGGCGTGCGTTCTGGCGGAGGTGGCGGTCACCAATACAGGGGTCATAAGACCTCGCGAGGGATTCCATGCCGGGCTGCGCCGGCTCGCATCCGAAAGCGGCGTGCTGCTGGTGCTCGACGAGACCCACACCCTGGTGTCCGGGCCCGGTGGTCTGGTCGCCCGCTGGGAGCTCCAGCCCGACTTGGTCGTCCTGGGCAAGGCAATCTCGAGCGGCATCCCGCTCGGCGCGTACGGGATGACCGGCGCAGTGGCAGCCGTGCTCGAGCCGGAACGCTCGGCGTCCTGGGCCGAGCAGGTGGCGACCGGCGGGACCCTGTTCGCCAACGCGCTGTCGATGGCGGCGGCCCGGGCAACGCTCACCGAGGTGCTCACACAGGACGTCTACGAACACGCCAACGCCCTGGGCGAGCGCCTGGCGGACGGAATCGAGAGGGTCGCTGAAGCCCACGGTCTCCAGTGGCGCGCCCACCGCCTCTACAACCGATCGGGGTACACCCACGCTCCGGAGCTGCCGGCGAACGCGCTCGAGGCTCGTGCCACCTTTGACCTCGGGCTCTTCAACCTGCAACGCCTCTACATGGCCAACCGCGGCGTCTGGGAGGCCATCGACTCCGCCGGGCCCGCCTGCAGCGCACGGACAACTGACGCCGACGTCGATCGCTATCTCGAGCTCCTCGACGGCTTCTTGGACGACGTGGTGCACATGAGATAGAGACGTTTGCCCCTTGGCCGCCCAGGGAAACTGCGCTTCAGCCGAGCGAGGGGGAACGCATGAAGGGCGCACTGCAGGCGGACGGACGCAGGATCTACTTCTTCGGGGCACTGGGCGGGCTGCTGTTCGGCTACGACACCGGCGTCATCTCCGGCGCAATTCTGTTCATCACCGAGGATTTCGACCTGTCCCCGTTCATGCAGGGCGCCGTGGTGGCCTCCCTGCTGCTCGGGGCCATGGCCGGGGCTGCTCTCGCGGGGCCGCTGTCCGACACCCTCGGCCGTCGCCGCCTGATCATGATCGCCGCGGTGACCTTCACCGTCGGGGCCATCGCGGCCGCCGCGGCGCCCAGCGCGTGGGCCCTGGTGGGGGCACGGGTGATCCTCGGGCTGGCGGTGGGCTGCGCGGCGCTGGTGGTGCCGCTCTACCTGTCGGAGATCGCGCCCACGCGCCTGCGTGGGGCCATCGGGTCCCTCAATCAGCTCATGATCGTCGTCGGCATCCTGGTGGCCTTCATCGTCAACGCGATCCTGGCCTCGTCCGGCGACTGGCGCCTGATGCTGGGTCTGGCGGCCGTACCGTCGCTGATCCTGCTGGTGGGAATGGCCTTCATGCCGGAGACGCCGCGCTACCTCGTCACAGAGGGCGAGGAGGACGAGGCCAAGGAAGTGCTCGAGGAGCTGAAGTCCGACGACGCCCCGGCGGAGGACGACCCCGACAAGAAGGTCGACGAGATCCGCGAGGTCGATGAGCAGGAGGACGGCGGAGGCGCCGGCCTCCTGAAGGAGCCGTGGGTACGCCCGGCGCTCGTGGTGGCCATCGGGCTTGCGGTGTTCCAGCAGCTGGTGGGCATCAACACGATCATCTACTACGCGCCGACCACGCTCACCAGCGTCGGCTACGGCGCGGAAGGAGCGATCTACGCCAACCTCGCCATCGGAACGCTGAACGTGGCCATGACGGTGCTGGCGATCCGGCTCGTCGACCGCGTCGGACGCAAGCCGATGCTGCTGGCGGGCCTCGTGGGCATGATCGCGAGCCTGGTGATCCTGGGCGTGTCCACCGAGGTCCTGGCCAAGCCGGACTCGCCCGGCGATCCGGCGGCGATCGTCACCCTCCTCTGCCTGGCCGGCTTCATCGCCTCGTTTGCCGCCACATGGGGCCCGGTGGTGTGGGTGGTGCTGCCGGAGGTGCTGCCGCTGAGCGTGCGAGGGACGGCCATGGGGATAGCGGTGTTCCTGCACTGGGGAGCGAACTTCCTCGTCTCCCAGAGCTTCCCGATCATGCTCGACTCCTGGGGCGCCGGCCCGGTGTTCCTCGGCTACGCGGCCATCGGCGTGATCGCCTTCTTCTTCGTCAAGACGCAGGTGCCGGAGACCAAGGGACGCAGCCTCGAGGAGATCGAGGATCGGCTTCAGGAGGAGGCGGGCGTAGCGGCAAGCGCCTGACGGGTCCCGTTCGGCGCTCTAGTCGCCTGCCCCCCGCGTGGACGGGGGACAGGCAGAGCCGATCGAGGTCGGTCGGGGACGGGCGTCTTGCAGGCGGGGCCGAGCTTGTGGACGAAGCCCCGGCGCGCCTCGTGGTAGCTGCGGTCGGGGCCGAAGAAGCACTGATGCGAGCGGGCCATCTCCTCCGCCCGGAAGGCTCCGAGCGGCTTGGCCAGCTCGTCGGCCAGGCGCCGGCGCCGTTTCTCGTGGAGCGCCCGCCCCAGCTCGGGGTCACCGGCCAGAGCCTCCGCGTAGCGCCGCGTCTGAGCGCGGAAGCTCTCGAGGTCCGAGCCGAATCTGGCGTCCAGCAGGCCGATCTCCACGGCCTGCCGGGTGCCGACGGGGCGGAACGGCGGGCCCGTGAGCCGCGCGGCCATCTCCGCGCCGACCCGCCGCGGCAGCAGGTAGGTCCAGTACTCCGATCCGTAGAGGCCGCCCATGTGGCGGTAGTAGGGGTTGAGCACGACGTCCTCGCGGGCCACCACCAGGTCGCCGGCGAGGGCCAGTGGAACGCCGCCGGCCGCCGCGTCGCCGCAGAGTGCCGAGACCACCAGATGGGAGTTCGTCTCCACGATCTCGCGGACGACGTCGTTGATCGCGTGGAGGTTGTGCCAGGACTCCTGTGCCGGATCCTCCGCGGCCTCGATGACGTTGAGGTGGATGCCGTTGGAGAAGAAGTCGCTGCCGCCGGTGAGGACGATCACCCGGGTCGTGCGGCGGGAGCGGGCGTAGCGGTAGGCCTCGCGCAGGCGGCGGCACTGGTCGGTGCTCATCGCTCCGTTGTAGAAGTCGAAGTGCAGGTAGCCCACGCCCTGCTTCTCCTCATAGGCGATCTCGCGGTCGCCCTGGAGGTCGGCAGCGTCGAGGCTGACACCGGCCTGGGCCAGGGCGAGCACGGCGGGCAGCTTGTAGTGGCTCTCGCCCTGCTCGGCGGCCCGCTTCAGGTGGCTGATCCACACGGCGCCGTCGGTGGTGGCCCGGCACACGGCGCCGTGGCGAGTGCCGATGATCCGTCCCGGGGTGCCACTCAGCGCCGGCTCGCGCCCGACACCGAAGAGGTGGAAGCGAACGCCCTCCATCTCGTCGAGGACGCCCGGGTGGCCTTCGGCGGCCCCGATCTTGCGCACCACCGCGTCGGTGTCGTCCGTCTGCCAGTCGATCGCCCGCAGCTCCTGGTGCATCAGTGCGCGCGCCTGGCCGACCACTCTCGGGTCGCCCGGGTCGAGCGTGTCGGGCTCCTCGCCGGCCGTCACTCTGTCGACCGCCTCCACCACGGCCGCGATGGCAGCACGGCGCACCTCGTGGCGGTAGAGGCTCGACTTGCCCGTCTCGCGCATGGGAAAGGCGCGCGTGGCCCACACGGCGCCGGCGTCGAAGTCTCCGTCGGCCTCCAGCACGGTCACGCCCCATTCCCTCACGCCGAGCTCGATGGCCCAATCGAGTGAGGACGCACCGCGGTCGCCCATGGGACCGGGGTGCACGATCAGGCAGCGGTGCTTCGACCAGATCGACTCCGGGATGAGCTTCTTGAGCATCGGGCAGACGATCAGCTGCGGCCGGTGGCGCTCGACGGCCGACTCCATGGCGGCCGCGGAGTCGACCACGGCGACGTCCACGTGGTGACCGCGCTCCTCGAGCTCGATCAGGGCGCGCTGACTGAGGCTGTTGTGCGCGGAGACCAGGAACAGGATGCGGCGTGAGGAGGGGGTGGGGGCCATGTCCTCTCGACCCGGAGCCGGACGCCCTTGTTCCTGTGAGATCACGCACACCTAAGCTCCGCAGCCATGAGCGAGCCCGTCGACACACAGGTGAGAGACCTCCGCCGGCACGAGGTACCGGCGGCGGTGGGCGTGCTGGCGCGTGGGATGCGCGACAACCCGCTCCACATGGCGGCCTACGGGGAGGACCCGCAGCGCCGGCTGCGCTGCCACACCCGCCTGATGCGCGGGCTGTTCGCCGTCTTCTCCGCCCAGGAGCCGATCTGTGCCGTGCGGGGCGACACGATCGTCGGGGTGACCGGCGTTGCGCCCGTCGGCACCTGCAGCCCCACCACCGCGCAACGCGTGCGTTTCCTCCCCTACGTCGTCGCGCTCGGTCCGAAGACGGCGGGCCGGCTGGGGGCGTGGCAATCGGCCTGGGCAGGCCGCGACCCCCACGAGCCCCATGTGCACCTGGGACCGCTCGCCGTGGACGCTCCTCTCCAGGGCCAGGGGATCGGCTCGCTGATCATGCGGGAGCACGTCGCCCGCCTGGACCGGGCCCGAGAGGTGGGCTACCTCGAGACCGACAAGCAGGAGAACGTCCGCTTCTACGAGCGCTTCGGATTCGAGCTGGTGGGCGAGCAGCCGGTGATCGGTGTGCCCAACTGGTTCATGCGACGGGAGCCGGCGACCTAGCCTCTAACCTTGAGGATGTGGCCTCCAAACGCCAGATAGACGTCGGCGGCGTCAAGATCGGGGGCGGTGCACCCGTAGCCGTTCAGTCGATGACCAAGACGGAAACCGCCGACTACGACGCCACCATGCGGCAGATCCATGCCATCGCCGAGGCGGGCGGCGATCTGGTGCGTTGCGCCGTCCCGCGCGACGACGATGTGCGCGCCCTGGCCCGCATCGTCACCGAGTCGCCGATCCCGGTGATCGCCGACATCCACTTCAACCACACACTCGCCCTCAAGGCCATCGACGCGGGTGCCCACTGCATCCGCATCAACCCGGGCAACATCGGCGGCTTCGAGAAGACCGGCGAGGTGGTGGAGAAGGCGCGGGCCGCGAACGTGCCCATGCGCATCGGCGTGAACTCCGGCTCGCTGCCCAAGCATCTGCACGAGCTGGAGCGGGAGAACCCGGTGGAGGCGCTGGTGGCGGCCGCGCTCGAGCACGTGGAGCTGATGGACCGGCTCGACTTCCACGACTTCAAGGTCTCGATCAAGTCGACCAACGTGCCCAACACGATCGCCTCGAACCGGCTGCTGTCGCAGAAGATCGACAACCCGCTCCACCTCGGCATCACCGAGGCGGGCACCAAGTGGTCCGGCTCGCTCAAGTCGGCCGTCGGGCTGGGCACGCTGCTCGCCGACGGGGTGGGGGACACCATCCGCATCTCGCTCTCCACCTTCCATGCCGAGGAGGAGGTGAAGGTCGCCTGGGAGATCCTCAAGGCCCTGAAGCTGCGCGAGCGGGGACCCGTCCTGATCGCCTGTCCCACCTGCGGCCGCCTCCAGTTCGACATGGACACCGTGGTGGCCGAGATCGAGGAGCGGCTGCGGGCCTACGACGACCCGATCGAAGTGGCCGTGCTGGGCTGCGCGGTCAACGGGATCGGGGAGGCCTCGCACGCCGACTTCGGCATCACGGGTGCCAAGAACGAGGGCCTCATCTTCGCCCACGGCAAGCCGCTGCGCAAAGTGCCCCAGGACGACCTGGTGGACGCGCTCTTTCGCGAGATCGACAAGTCGATCGACCGTGGCGCCGTCGAGGTCGATGACCGCAAGGCCGCCGAGGGCGCGGAGTGGCTCGAGCGCATCGAAGAGGAGAACGCCGGCGAGCTCACCCCAGAGCGGATCGCGGCCATGGAGGCGGCGGCAGCGTCCGAGGACACGCTGGTGAACGGCGACGCCCTCCCGATGGCCGGCGCGGCAAAGGCTAAGCGCATCACGCTCGACGAAGACGCCTCGCCGACCGCGGGCCGCCGCTTTACCCGCGCCTAGGCCCGCGTGGCCGCTCGGGCGAGGACGCCCGAGAAGGCCTCCACCACCTGAGAGTCGAACTGCGTGCCGGCGCAGGCCCGCAGCTCGGCCAGTGCTTCGGATTCCGACATGGCGGGCCGGTACGGACGGTCCGAGGTCATCGCGTCGAAGGCGTCGCAGACGGCCACGACGCGGGCGCCCAGGGGGATCTGCTCGCCGGCCAGCGCGTCGGGGTAACCCGATCCGTCCCACCGTTCGTGGCTCGAGCGCACAAGACGGGCCACGGGCCGCAGGGCGGGGGCGGCGAGGAGGATGCGCTCACCCACGATGGTGTGGCGTCGCATGAACTCCCATTCGGCCTCGCTGAGGGGACCCGGCTTGTCGAGGATGGTGTCCGGCACGGCGATCTTGCCGAGATCGTGCAGCTCGGCCGCGCGGGCCACCTCGTCGAGCTCCTCCGGCTCCATGCCGAGCTCCCGTCCGGTGGCCAGCGCCAGCTCGGCCACGCCCCGCCCACGCGCGTGGAGATCGGGACGCCGCTCGGACAGCGTGCGCAGCAGCACGTCGCGCGACTGGCGCTCGGCCGACATGCGTCGGCCGCCCTTGCGGGCGTACATGCGGCGGTCGGCCAGCTGGAGGGCCTGGGTCTCGGTCGAGGCCTCCTCGGGCACGAGCACCGATCCGTGTGAGGTCCTCACGTCGAATCCGTCGCCGTGCTCGGACAGGGCCTCGACGCAGGCGGCGACCAGCGGCTTGACTCCGGCGGCTCCGGGCCGGACCAGGGCGCAGAACTCGTCCCCACCGAGGCGATAGGCCTGTCCGTGGCCGTGCACGGCATCGGCCAGCTGGGCGCCGAGGCGGGAGAGCAGGCCGTCGCCCGCCAGGTGCCCGAATACGTCGTTGTACTCCTTGAAGCCGTCCAGGTCGAACAGGAGCAGGGCCGACGGCTCCTCGTGGGAGGCCATCGCCAGCTCGTGCTCGAGGTCGCGCATCAGGCTGCGGCGGTTGCGCAGGCCGGTGAGGGCATCCGTGCGGGCCTCGGTCTCGGTGCGGGTGAGGATGCGCTGGTTGTCGCGAAACACGAGAGCCATGCAGGTGATCACGAGGACCAGGCAGGCGGCCGTGAGCAGTAGGGCGACGACGTTGATGCGGGCGAAGTGGTCGGCCACCAGCAGCCCGCTGGCCACCAGGCCGCAGACGAACGGGATCGCCACCACACGCCAGCCCTGGAGTGAGGGCCGTACGTTGCTGGGCCGGCTCTGCCAGGCGGCGAGGGCGATCAGCACGGCGGCGGCCGGCCAGGCCACGTCGATGATGGTCCCCTCGACGTAGGTGCCGTTGGCGGTCTTGACCAGATAGAGAACGTCGCTGACCGCGCTCAGCGCGAGGCCGCCCCCGAGCAGAAGCCAGACCCGGTCGGGGCGCCAGCCCGTGGCGCCGAACAGGATCACCACGAGACCGAGCAGCACGAGGTCGCCCACCGGGTAGGCGAGGTTGGTGGCCACCTCGGCGACGGTGCCGCTGCTGGCCTCGATGATCGGGGGGAAGGCGAGAGCGGCGGCGAGAGCGCCCATCGCCAGCGCCGCGATGGCCCCGTCGAGCCAGAGGCTCCCGCGAAAGCCGGTGGTGCGAGACCGGGCCAGAAGCACCAGCGTGGCGTAGCTGGCCGGGTAGAAGGCGAGGTAGAGAGCGTCCCCGGGCGACGGATAGGGGGGAGTCGGGTCGCCCGCGAGGACCAGCGTGTAGTAGAGGTCGCCGCCCGTCCATGCGAGCAGGCCGAGGCCCATCACAAGCCAGGGCAGGCGCTCTTCGGTGACGGCGTAGGCCCGCAACAGGCAGGCCAGGGCGCCGCCCAGCGTGACCCCGTTGTAGACCCAGTCCTGAAAGAACGAGTCGAGACCGGGACCGCCGAAGCCGAGGGTGGCGTGAGCCGCGAACGCGACCAGCGCGAGCGCCGCGATCGTCCAGAACGCGCGCAGGCCGAAGTCGAGCCTTGGTGAGACCTGGATTGAAGTCATCGGTGTGGGAAAGGCACGCGGCAAAGGAATTCATCGGCAGAAACGCGCCACCACGTGAGGCACTTCGTGAAACTTAGGCCGCCTTTAGACTCGCGCCGTGTGACCCGCCTGTCCCAGTACTTCCTGCCCACCGTCAAGGAGGCGCCCGCCGACGCCGAGGCCGTTTCGCACCGGCTGCTGGTTCGCGCCGGCCTCGCGCGACAGGTGGGCGCAGGGCTGTGGACCTGGCTGCCGGCCGGGTGGCGGGCCCATCGCCGGGCCGAGCAGATCCTCCGCGAGGAGCTCGACGCGATTGGCTGCTGGGAGATGTCGATGCCGGTGGTCACGCCGGCGGAGCTCTGGCGCCGCAGCGGGCGCTACGACATCGACGAGGTGTTCAAGCTCGAGGACCGGCGCGGTGCGGAGCTGGTGCTCGCGCTGTCCCACGAGGAGACGCTCACTTTCCACATGGCCCGGGAGATCCGCTCGTACCGCGATCTACCCAGGCTGCTCTACCACCTCCAGACCAAGGGGCGCGACGAGGCCCGCCCGCGAGCCGGAGTCCTGCGCACGCGCGAGTTCATCATGAAGGACGCGTACTCCTTTGACCGCGACCTGGAGGGCCTGGAGCGTTCTTACGCGCTGTATATCCAGGCCTACGACCGGATCTTCGACCGCTGCGGGCTGGAGTGGTACCGCGTGGAGTCGGACGTAGGAGCGATGGGCGGGTTCGGCGCGCACGAGTACATGGCGCCCTGTGCCGCCGGGGAGAACGACGTGGCGCTGTCGGCCTCCGGCTACGCGGCCAACGTGGAGGTGGCGAGCGCGACGCCGAAGCCGCCCGACGGTCTCCCCGAGCCCCAGCCGCAGCCCCAGCGAGTCGAGACCCCGGGCGCGACCACCGTCGAGGCCGTGGCGGAGGCGCTCGGTGTGCCGAGCACCGCGATCATCAAGGCCTTCCCGGTCATCGTCGAGGGGAGGGGGCCGCTGCTGGTGGTCATCCGAGGCGACCACCGCCTGAACCAGATCAAGCTGCAGAACGCGCTCGGCGCCGACGCTCGCCCCGCCGAGGCGGTCGAGGTGCGCGAGCGCTTCGGAGCCGAGCCGGGCTTCATCGGCCCCGTGGGTGCTCCGGTGGACGTGGTGGCCGATGAGGCCCTCCGGGGGCTCCAGGGCCTGGTGGCCGGCGGCAACGAGCACGATGTGCATCTCGCCGGAGTCGAGCCCGGACGCGACTTCCAGCCCGAGTGGGTCGACGTGCGCCGGGTGGAGGAGGGTGACGAGGATGCCACCGGCGCCGCGATCCGCATCGAGCCGGCGATCGAGGTGGGCAACATCTTCAAGCTCGGCACGCGCTACTCCGAGCCGCTCGGCGCCCGCTACCTGGACGAGGAGGGTCACGAGCAGCTCATCTGGATGGGGTCCTACGGGATCGGCCCGGCACGCATCGTGGCCGCCGCGATCGAGCAGTTCGCCGATGATCAAGGGATCGCCTGGCCGCGCGCACTGGCTCCCTTCGATGTCGAGCTGGTCACGCTCGGCAAGGAGGGCGAGGAGGCGCGGCTCGTGGCCGACCGTCTCTACGACGAGCTGCTCGAGACCGGCCTCGAGGTGTTGTACGACGACCGCCAGGCGAGCGCCGGCGAGAAGTTCGCCGACGCCGAGCTGCTGGGCTGCCCCCTTCGGCTCACGGCCGGACGCCGAGGTATCGAGGCGGGCGAGATCGAGGCCCAGGTCAGGCGCGGTCTCGAAAAGCGCTCGCTGCCCCTCGAGGGAGCCGCGGACGCGGCCGTGGAGCTTTGGCTGAGCCTCCCCTGAAAGGCGGCCGCCAGCCGCTGACCTTTCGCCGCCTGACCGGCCTCGACCGCTCGGGCGGGCCGCCGCCCGAGACCCGGCGGGGCGAGGCGCTCCATCCGCTGACCATCCCCAACGCGATCGGCTTCGCGCGCCTGGCGCTGATTCCGGTCTTCCTGGTGGTGGCCTTCGAGTCGGAGGACGGACGCAGCACCCTCGCGTTCGCGCTGTTCGCCTTCATCGCCGGCACCGACTACCTGGACGGGATGGCGGCGAGAATCACCGGCCAGTACAGCCGGCTGGGTGCTCTGCTCGACCCCCTCACCGACCGGCTTCTGGTGATCTCGGGGGCGATCGTGGCCTGGGACTTCGAGCTTCTGCCTCGCTGGGCGCTGCTGGTCCTGGCGGCTCGTGAGGCCTTCATGTTGCTGCTGACGCAGGTCGCCCTGCGCCGCGGGGCCGACCTCGGCGTCAACATGCTGGGGCGCTGGGCCGTGTGGCCGACGATGGCTGCTCTCGGGACTCTGCCTGGTCTGGGACAGCTGGGTGGTCGATGCGCTGTTCTACCTCGGACTTGCGATGACCCTTGCGGCCACGGCGCTGTACCTGCAAGATGGAATGCGGTTCATCCGCCAAGGCTCAACCTCTACTTGAGGAAGTGCTAAGGTCGCTCGACCCCTCGGAAAGGATTCGCTTGGACACGTTTCCCGATCTCGGTGCACTCTCCGACCCGGAGTTGAAGGACCTCATCCACGAGCTCACCGAGGAAGAGATGGAGGTGTCCTACCGCCGGCGGATCCTTCACGGCCAGATCGACATCCTGCGCGCCGAGCTGGTCAACCGGCTGCGCCAGGAGCACGCGGAGGGTGAGTCCGTCATCAGCGGCTCGGACGTCCAGCAGCTCACGGACATCCTCGCCGGCAAGAGCATCGCGGCCGACGCCGACGTCGAGTAGGTGCCCGCGGCCGGTCACTGCCCCGAGTGCGGCTTCGTCAACGCGGAGGGGGCCAACTACTGCCAGCGTTGTGGCGCGTTCCTGGGCGAGCCCGGCGAGGGGAAGCCCGGCGACACCACCGAGGTCTACCAGCTCGACGAGAGCGGTGAGCTGCGCGCGGTGGACCTCGAGGAGGTCACCCACGAGAGCGCCACGCTCGTGATCCGGTCCGGCGGGGGCCGTGCGGGCGAGGCCTTCAACATCTCCGGCGAGCGCATGACCATCGGTCGCAGCCCCGAGGCGGAGGTCTTCCTCGACGACGTCACGGTGTCGCGCAACCACGCCCTCCTCGTGAGCCGCCGCGATGGTCTCTACATCGATGATCTCGGCTCGCTCAACGGCACCTACGTCAACCGGCGCCGGATCGAGTCGCATTGCCTGCAGAACGGCGACGAGCTGCAGGTGGGCAAGTACAAGCTGACCTATCTGGACGAGCGTTGAGCACCGAGGTCACAGGACCGGCGCCTCCCCGTAAGGAGAAGGCGCTCACCATCGGCGCCGTGACCAAGCAGCTCGAGCGCGAGTTTCCCGACATCTCGATCTCGAAGATCCGCTACCTGGAGGACCAGAAGCTGCTCGCGCCGCGCCGCACCCCGGGCGGCTACCGGCTCTACCTACAGGCCGACGTGGACCGGCTACGGACCATCCTGCGTCTCCAGCGAGACGAGTTCCTGCCGCTGAGGGTGATCCGCCAGGAGCTGGCTCAGGGCCGCAGCGACGTGGAGCCCGCCGCCCCCGCCGCGGGGCAGGACCCACGCGGGCCGCGGCGCTCGACCTTCGCGCTGCGCGGCCCCGGCTCCCAGTACCGGCTGGAGGAGGTGCTCGACGACACCGGCGCCGACCCGGCGCTGGTCAAGGAGCTCGAGGACTTCGGGGTCATCAAGGGCGAGAAGCTCGACGGCGAGACGCTCTACGACGACACCGAGCGCGAGATCGTGCGCGCCGTGACCGAGCTCAAGCGCTTCGGCGTCGGGGGGCGCAACCTGCGCGTGTTCCGCACGTCGGCCGACCGCGAGGCGGCACTGCTCGAGCAGATCCTCGCCCCGGCGCTGCGCTCGCGCAACCCGGAGCGCCGAAAGGAGGCGGTGGAGGCCCTGGAGAACCTCGCCGCGATCGCCTCGCACCTGAAGCACCTGCTGCTGGTCCGGGACCTGCGCAAGCTCGCGCGCTGACCTGGGCGGCGTCAATGCGCCTCGAGGACCACATCCAGGACATTCCCGACTTCCCGAAGCCGGGCATCGTGTTCAAGGACATCACGCCGCTGTTCCTCGACGCCGGCGCGCTGCAGCACGCCATCGACAGGCTGGCCGACTACGCCGCCTCGCGCTCGGTCGACTTCGTGGTGTCGGCGGAGGCGCGCGGGTTCGTGCTCGGCGCGGCAGTGGCGGCGGCGTCGGGCGCCGGCTTCATCCTGGCGCGCAAGCCCGGCAAGCTCCCGCGGGAGGTGGCGTCGGTCGAATACGAGCTGGAGTACGGCGTGGACGCGCTCGAGGTGCACGCCGATGCGGTGCGCGGCGGCGCCCGCGTGCTGGTACACGACGACCTGCTGGCCACGGGCGGCACGGCCGGGGCGCTCTGCGGTCTGGTCGAGCAGGCGGGCGGAGTCGTGGCAGGATGCGCGTTCGTGATCGAACTGGCCTTTCTCCACGGCCGCCGGCGCCTGGCCGGCTACGACGTCCAGTCGCTCGTCGTCTACGACTCCGAGTGATCGTGCGCCGTGAACGCAGGGTGGCGGCCGGCCCCGAGGAGATCTGGCGGGTGATATCGGACCCGCACCGCCTGCCCGCCTGGTGGCCGGGCGTGACCCGGGTCGAGGAGGTCTCGCCGCAGGCCTGGACGAAGGTGCTGCAGTCCCCGGGCGGCAAGGCCGTCAGGGCCGACTTCACGCGCCTGGAGGTGGAAGAGCCGGCGCACCTCAGCTGGCGCCAGGAGCTCGACGAATCGCCGTTCGAGCGACTGCTCAACTCGTCGATGACGGAGATCAACCTCGAGCCCGCCGAGGGCGGGGAAACGCTCGTCGAGATCGCGGTCGAGCACCGTCCGCGCGGTTGGGCCCGCCTGAGCCCGTTCCAGATGCGGGCCGCGGCCACGCGACAGGTGGAGGGCGCGCTAGACGGCCTCGCTCTGCTGGTGGGCGGAGAGGAGACGTCCTGATGCGCTGGTGGGGGTGGGGGGAGGATGGCAACGACGTCGTGCTGCCCGACGCCGCCGGCGGCCTGCTCCGGAGCGAGCTCGGCGTGGACGAGGCCAAGCGGACGCCCCCGGTGGAGCTCGAGGCGGTGCGCCTGCCCGAGCCGCGCCTGCCGGCAGCCGCGCGCGAACGGCTGGCCGCCGTGGTCGGCGCCGATCACGTCCGCGACGACCGCGAGACCCGGGTGGCTCACGCAACGGGCCGCTCGTACCTGGACCTTCTCCGCCTGCGTTCCGGCGACGCCTCGAACGCCCCGGACCTGGTGCTGCTCCCCGGCTCGGCCGAGGAGGTCGCGGCGCTGCTCGCCGCCTGTGCCGACGCCCGCATCGCCGTGGTGCCCTTCGGCGGAGGGACGAGCGTTGTGGGTGGGGTCGAGCCCTCGGCCGACGGCTTCAGCGGCGCGGTCTGCCTGGACACGCGCCGGCTGGACGGAATGGACCGGATCGACCCGACCTCCCTGACGGTCGCCTTCGGCGGAGGGCTCTACGGCCCCGAGGCGGAGCGCAGGCTCGCGGCCGAGGGGCTGACGCTGGGGCATTTCCCGCAGTCGTTCGAGTATTCGACCGTGGGCGGCTGGGTGGCCACGCGCTCGGCCGGGCAGGCCTCCACGGGATACGGGCGCATCGACGAGCTGGTGGAGGGTCTGCACTGCGTCGCCCCGGCGGGCGAGGTGCGCGCCGCGGCCGTGCCCGCGAGCGCGGCCGGGCCCGACCTGCGGGAGCTGCTGATCGGGTCAGAGGGCACGCTCGGAGTGATCTGCGAGGCCACCCTGAGGGTGCGTCCGGCCCCGGAGCTGCGTCTCTACGAAGGCTGGTCGTTTCGCAGCTTCGCCGAGGGTTGCGAGGCGTTCCGAGTGATGGAGCAGCGGGAGGCCTCGCCCGACATCGCGCGCCTGTCCGACGAGCACGAGACCCGGATGGGGATGGCCCTGGCCGCCAGCGGCAGCACCGCCGAGCGGCTCGGGCGCCGCTACCTGCGCCTGCGCGGGCATGAGGGCGGATGCGTCGCCATCGCCGGCTTCGAGGGCGAGGCCGAGGACGTGGCCCGTCGCCGCCGCCTCGCCGGCGCGTTGCTGCGGGCGGGTGGCGGCCTGGCGCTGGGTCGTCGGCCCGGGGTGGCCTGGGGGCGGACGCGCTACGCCGGGCCCTATCTGCGCGACGAGCTGCTCAACCGGGGCCTCCTGGTCGAGACGCTCGAGACCGCCACGGCGTGGAGCAACCTCCAGGCGCTCTACGGCGCGGTGGCGGGCGCGCTGCGGGGCGCCCTCGGCGAGCGCACCATCGTGATGTGCCACGTCTCGCACCTGTATCCGTCCGGGGCCTCGCTGTACTTCACCGTCCTGGCTGCGCAGGCCGACGACGCCGCCGGGCAGTGGCGGCGGGCCAAGACCGCGGCGTCGGAGGCGATCGTGGCGGGACGCGGAACCATCACCCACCACCACGCCGTGGGGGCCGATCACGCTCGCTGGCTGTCCGCGGAGGTGGGCGACCTGGGCGTCGAGGTCCTCCGTGCGGCCAAGGCCCGGCTCGACCCGGCGGGCATCATGAACCCCGGGAAGCTGCTGCCGGCTCAGCCGGTGGGCGGCCGCAGCACGGACTGGCCGAGCACGGCGGTCTGATTGCCCTGTGCCTCGGCCTGGCGCAGCTTGGGCACCCGTCCCCGCAGGGCCGAGCGGCCCGAGTGCCCGCGGTCCTCGTCGAGAGGCTCTAGCGACACGTCGATGAAGCGGTAGTCGGCGAAGTCCGAGGGGAGGGCGCCGACGGCCTGATAGGTGCCCTGACGATCGGTGACCTGGCCGCCGAGCGAGCGCGCCTCACCCTGGCTGTTGTAGAGCCAGACCTCGTACGCCTGGCGCCGCTCACTTGGGTCGAGGTTGGCCGCCTGCACGAGCAGCTGGCGCTTGCCGCGCTGCTCGACCACGATGGCGATGCCCGCAGGGCGACCACCCGCCGTCTGCCCCGCGGCCTCGCTCTGAGACTGAGACGCGGTGTCGTCGTCCGCGGCGGTGGGCTCGCCGTCCTCGTCTCCGCCGGTGAGCACTCCCACGGGCCAGACGAGCACGATCAGGAGCAGGGCTGCCACGGCAGCGGCGGCCGCTGCGATCAGGCGGCGGCGCTTGACCGCCGGTGAGGCGGGCTCGCTCGCCAGTGGTGCGCCGTCTCCCTTCCGTGCTGCGGCCGCGGCTCGCCGGCCGCGTTCGCCCTCCGGCACGGCGGGCAGGGAGCCGTTGACGTAGAGCTGCTCGAGCGAGTCGAGAAGAGAGCGCGTCCAGGTGCGGGCCGCCTCCGAGCGACGCAGGTGCCCCTTGGTCGCGGTTGCCTCCGCGCCCGACTGCTGGCCGAGCACGTAGTCCGCGAGCTGCCCGCGCCAGTCCTCCTCGACTCCCCGGGCGCTCACCGGCGCCAGGTCCACGAGGGCCCCGCGCGCGAGCTCGCGCACCCGCTCCTCGGGCAGGCCGAGCATGCCGGCCAGGTCGTCGTAGCTCTTCTGCTGCTGCAGCACCAGCTCGACGATCGCCCGCTGCTCCGCGGAAAGCTGATCGAAAGTGGCCATGGACGGGCCGAACTGTAGTGTGCCGACGCCATGGAATCGGGCACCTATCCGACCCCAGGCACGCTCGACGACGTTCTAGGCTTCGAGCTGCTCGAGGCCGGCCCCGACGGCTGCCGCGCCCGTTTCTCGATCGAGGAACGAGTCAAGCAACCGGCCGGACTGGTGCACGGGGGCGCCTACGCGGCGCTGGCCGAGTCGATGGTGTCGGCCACCACGCACCTCGCCGTGGCGGACGACGGCAACTTCGCCGTCGGCCAGTCCAACCACACCACGTTCATGCGCCCGGCCACCGAGGGCACCGTCCACGCTTCGGGCGTGCCCCTCCACCGCGGGCGCACCACCTGGGTCTGGGACGTGACCTTCACCGACGACGAGGGACGGCTATGCGCCGCCACCCGCGTGACGATGGCGGTGCGGCCGGCTCGTTGAGGCGCGCCGCTCGGGCGCAGCGTGTGCTGCGAGCGGAGTCGGATTGGCTGGGGAAGGGGCTCAGGTCGCCGGCGACGTCAATGTCATACGGTCGGCCTCATTCCCCCGAGCATGTGACATCGACCATGAAATACATGGTGAATGTCACACGGTCGAGTCCGGCGCTCAGCCCGAGGCGCCGACCCCGCGTCGCGCTCGGCTCACGTAGCGGTTGGTGATCGGCAGCCGGCGGTCGCGTCCGAACGCCTTGGTGGAGATCTTGATTCCGGGAGGGGCCTGGCGTCGCTTGTACTCGGCGCGGTCCACCATCTTGATCACGCGCTCGACCTCCTCGGGCTCCAGGCCGCGCCGCACCAGCTCCACGGCGTCGAGGTCCTCCTCGATGTAGCCCTCGAGAATGCGGTCGAGCAGGTCGTATGAGGGGAGCGAGTCGTCGTCTCGCTGCTCGAAGCGCAGCTCCGCCGACGGCGGCCGGTCGAGCACCGAGCCCGGCACCAGCTCGCGGCCCTCGCTTTCGTTGCGCCAGCGCACCAGCCGGTAGACCCAGCCCTTGTAGACGTCCTTGAGCACCGCGAAGCCGCCGGCCATGTCGCCGTAGAGGGTGGCGTAGCCCACCGACATCTCCGACTTGTTGCCGGTGGTCAGCACCAGCCAGCCGAACTTGTTCGACAGTGCCATGACGACGTTGCCGCGGATGCGGGCCTGGACGTTCTCCTCGGTGAGGTCGGGCTCGCGGCCGGCGAAGGCGTCGCCGAGCATCTCGTCGTAGGCCTTCATGGCCTCGGCGATGGAGATCTCGCGGAAGTCGGCGCCCAGGTTCTCGGCGATCGCCCGGGCGTCGGCGCGGGTGCCCTCGCTGGAATAGGGGGAGGGCATCGACACGCAGCTCACCCGCTCCGGGCCGAGCGCATCGACCGCCACCAGCGCCACCAGCGCGGAGTCGATGCCGCCCGAGAGAGCCAGCACCACGCGGTCGAAGCCGTTCTTGTCCACGTAGTCGCGCAGACCGGTGCACAACGCGGCGTAGACCTCGGCCTCCGGGCCGAGCGGCTCGGCTACGTCGCCGGCCACGACCTCTCCCTCCGACTCCACCCGCACACTGGCCAGCGTGAACACGGGCGGCTCGGCCACCGGCGTGGCGCGTCGCTGCCGGCGCACGTTCGCGCGGTGGCGGGTGTCGCGCAGGCGTGAGGCCACGACCTCCCGTGGGTCGATGGTGGCGAAGCCGAGGTTCTCCTCGAACTGCGGCCCGCGGCTCAGCACCGTGCCGTCCTGGTCGATGGCCAGGCTGTGCCCGTCGAAGACCAGCTCGTCCTGGCCGCCAACCGTGTTCACGAACACCACAGCGGCGAGGTAGTCCACGGCGCGCTGGATCAGCATCCGCTCCCGGTGCGCGCCGTAGCCGGCGCGGTAGGGAGAGGCCGACAGGTTGACGATCACCTGGGCACCGCCGAGCGCCTCCGTCATGGCGGGCGGCCCGGGCTCCCAGATGTCCTCGCAGATCGAGATGCCCACGGGGATGCCGTTGACCTCGACGATCGCCGCCTCGGCGCCGGACTGGAAGTAGCGCTGCTCGTCGAAGACCCCGTAGTTGGGCAGGTACATCTTGCGGTAGACCGCCACCACCTCGCCGTCGGCCAGCACGGCGGCCGAGTTGTAGACGTCTTCGGCTCGCTCCGGGAAGCCCACCACCGCCACGATGCCCTCGGTCTGGCGCGCCAGCTCCTCGAGCGTGCTCTCCACGGCGTCGAGGAAGCCTGTCTTCAGCAAGAGGTCCTCAGGCGGGTAGCCCGACAGCGTGAGCTCTGGAAAGACCACCAGGGCCGCTCCGCCGTCGCGGGCTGCGCTCGTGCAGTCGCTGATCCGGCGGGCGTTGCCCTCCACGTCCCCGACCACCGGATTGATCTGGGCGAGGGCGACGCGCAGCAGCTCCTGTTCGCGAGGCATGGAAGCATTATCGCGATGCGCCACGTGCACACCAACATCCGCGTCCGTGACATCGCGGCCTCGCGCCGCTTCTACGAGGCTCTCGGCTACGAGGCTCGCGGGAGGCTCCAGTTCGAGGGCGCCTACAACGTCTATCTCGGACTGCCGGGCGACGGTGACACGCTCGAGCTGACCGTCAACGAGGGCCGGGCCGAGCCCTACCACCTGGGTGAGGGCTACGGCCACATCGCGCTCGAGGTGGAGGACCTCGACGATCTGCTTGCGTCGCTGGCCTCCAGCGGGATAGAACCCGAGAAGCCGCCGTACCATCCCGGCGGCCGGGAGGAGATCCGAATTGCCTTCGTGACCGATCCGGATGGCTACCGGATCGAGTTGATCGACGGCGAGTTCGCGACCCCCCGCGACCCCGAGGTCTAGGAGAGAGCATGCTGTTTCACATTCGCTTCGACATCCACCAACCCGAGGACATGTCCAACCAGGAGTTGGTGGAGATCTGGGACCGGGAGGCCGACGCCGCGCTGGGCGCAATGGACGCCGGCGCGGTCCCGCACCTGTGGAAGGTCTCCGGGCAGCGGGTGGTGATCGGGATCCTCGACCTTCCCGACGCGGAGAGCGTGGACCGGGCCCTGGCCGGGCTTCCGATCGTCAAGGAGATGGGCGGCTCGGTGAAGACCGAGGTGCTGCCGATCTACGACTACCGCACCTTCGCCGGTGATCTCAAGGAGGCCGTGGGCGGTTAGTGCCCTAGCCGCACCCGAGCGGCAGGTCGAGATAGGCGTTCGACTGCTCGCGGTGCTCGAAGTGCCACCACTCCCGCCAGTAGGCGCGGTAGCCGAAGCGCTCCATCGCCCGCTTGAGCGTGAGCCGGTTGCGCCGGGCGCGGCCGACGGCGTTGCCGGTGTGGGCCCGTGAGCTGAGGTCGTCGTAGCCGGTGCCCATGTCGAGCCGGCGGCCATCCCGGAGTCGCACCAGGGTGAGGTCCACCGCCGTGCCCGTGTTGTGGCGGCTGTGCCGCGCGATGTACGTGCCCACCAGCTCAGGACGACCACTGCGCTGCGCCCAGCGCACGAGCGCGCGGGAGGCCCGTGCCGGGCGGTAGGCGTCGAGCACCAGCAGCCCGAGCCCGCGGCGGCGCAGGTGGCGCTGCACCCGGCCGAGGTCGCGGGCGGGGCGCTCGCGCAGCAGCGCGCGGTTCTCGCAGTAGCCGGGCAGCGGGCGGCCGGTGAGGTTGTCGCGCGTCAGGTAGGCCAGGTCGACCTCGATCCCCGGTCCGTAGCGATGCACATCGACCAGGCCACCCGCTGCAACCCCGGCCGAGTCGGCCGGGCCGCCGAAGATTCGCCGCGCCACCCCACGCAGCGTGGCCGTGCCGTAGCCGTGGGACGGGTTGCCGTCGGTCAACACCGCCATGGAGATCCGCAGCGGGCCGCGCTCGAACAGGGCCGCCTCGTGCACCAGGCTGCCGAGCGAGGTTCCGCGCCAGCCGCCCTTGAAGAACGTGTCGAAGCCGGCGGCCAGGGAGAACCGTGAGAAGCCCCAGCGCTGGTAGCGCACGATCGACGACAGCAGTGAGCGCGCATAGCCGCGGGAGCGAGGAGGGGTGAGGCGATCGAAGACGCGGAAGAAGCGAGCCTGGTCGAGCGCGTTGATGCGCGCACCGGTCCAGTAGCCGACGTCCACGAAGCGCCGCATTCCCGCTCGCTTCGCCAGTGCCCGCAGGGCGTCGCCGCCGACCCGGGCGTAGACCGCGCTCGCCCGGCGGTTGTCCGAGGCGGTGATCATCGGACCGAGAGTCGTCCGCTCGACGCCGCTGGGCGCGCGGTTGCCGATCTTGCGCAGATAGGCCACGAGCAGCATCGCCTTGACGACGCTGGCCGACACGTAGTCGCGGCGGGGCGCCACGCCGTGCGCCCGGCCGTGCGAGTCCAGCAGGGCCCACGACTCGATGCCGCCGCGCGAACGAAGGAAGCGCCGCGCCGCGGCGATCCGGGCGGGCGGCGGAAACAGCTCGGGCCTCGCCTTCGCCCTGATCGTGCAGGGCCGCCCGGCACGCGCGGTCACGCGCACCGCGGTGCGGCCACGAGCCAGCACCCGGACGCGTCGCGAGCAGGCTTCCGCCGGCGGATCGAGCACCGCGCATGTGCCCTCGCAGGGTCGCTCGAAGCTGGTCACCCGGTAACGGCCCGCCGGCAGAGGGGCCCTGACGCGGAAGCGGATCGCCGGCCCGGACCTGCGCGCAAGCACCACGCGGCCGGCGCTGTCGCGGACCTCGACGTAGGAGATCGAGCCCTCCACGTAGACGCCCCGAGACGTGTCGAAGACACGCTGGTAGTCGAGCGTCCCGCGCGGCTCGGCCGCCGCGGCCGGAGCGGCCGACACCATCAGCGCGGCGAGGCCGGCGAGCACCGCTCGAAGCGTCACCCCGGGAAGGGTACGGGTGCCCGTATCGACGCCGTGTGGCGAGCGTCGTAGCCTCCTTCCATCAACGTCCTGCTGAGAGCCCTGCTCGATCCGCTCACCTACCGGCGGATCACCTACCTGCTGATCGCCCTGCCGCTCGGCATCTTCGAGTTCACCTTCCTGGTGGTCTCGTTGAGCTTCGGCTTCGGCACGGTCATCACGCTCATCGGGATCCCGGTGTTGGTGGGAGCGCTGTACGCCTGGCGCTGGCTGGCCGAGCTCGAGCGGCGGCTGATCGGCGCCCTCACCGGCGTCCGGATCCAGAGCCCCTATCGCCCGGCTGCGCCCGGTGGGCTCCTGCGCCGCCTTCAGTCGCGCCTGGGCGACCCGGCCACCTGGAAGGACCTGCTCTTCCTTATGTTCCAGCTGGGCCTGGGCATCATCTCCTTCACCGTTGCCGCGACGGTGCTCGGAGCGATCGCGGCCACCCTGTTCGCGCCCGCCTGGTACTGGGCGGTGCCGGACGGCCTGCAGATCGGGATCTTCACGGTCGACACGCTGGGCGAGGCCATCGCGCTCGTCCCGCTGGGGGTGGTCCTGACGCTGGTGGGCATCCCGGCGCTGGGCGCCCTGGGACGCCTCTACGGGATGCTCGCCGCCCTGCTCCTGGGCAGCGGCTCCGATCCGGAGCTCACGGCACAGGTGTCCGACCTCGAGGACGCCCGCTCGCGCATCATCGCCGCCGGGGACGCCGAGCGGCGGCGGATCGAGCGCGACCTCCACGACGGCGCGCAACAGCGACTCGTGGCGCTGGCCCTGACGCTGCGCATGGCCGAGGGTCGCGCCCAGTCGGGCGACCCAGAGGCCGTCGAGCTGATCAAGAACGCGGGTGACGAGGCCGGCCTGGCGCTATCCGAGCTGCGCGACCTGGCTCGGGGGATCCACCCCGCGATCCTCACCAACCGCGGCCTGGCGGCGGCGCTCGAGGACCTCGCCTCGCGCGCCTCGGTGCCGGTGGAGGTGGCCGAGGCGCCGCGCCAGCGCCATCCCGACCAGGTGGAGGCGGCCGCCTACTTCGTGGTGTCCGAATGCCTGGCCAACGTGGACAAGCACGCCGGAGCCACCGCGGCCACTGTCGCCGTGCGCGAGGAGGACGGCTGCCTGACCGTGAGCGTCGTGGACGACGGCGCCGGCGGCGCTGCCCTGGACGGGTCCGGGCTCCAGGGGTTGCGCGACCGCGTGGGCGCCCTGGCCGGCAGGCTCGAGGTGGACAGCCCGATCGGAGAGGGAACCCGAGTGACCGCCGCGATACCGCTGGACGTGCCGGTGGGCGAGCTCGAGGCCACCGTGCCACCGGCGGCTCCGGCCGTCCTCGATGACGCGCGGGCCGATCTGCGCCAGGCGCGGCGACGCAGCGGCCTGTGGATCCGGCTGGGCGTGCTCGGCGGCCTGGCTGCGACCGTCGTCATCGTCTGGGCAATGACCGGTGCGCCCAACGACTGGCCGGTCTGGCCGCTGCTGGGTTTCGGCCTGCTTGCGGGCCTCGACGCCTGGTGGGTGCTGGGGGGTCGTCCCCTGCGCGAGTCCGATCTGTCGCCGACGGGCGACCGGACGGCCGAGATCCGTGCCGCCCGGCACCGCCGCTCGCTGCGCCTCGACGCCGGCTGGCTCGCGATCATCAATCTGTTCCTGATCGGCATCTGGCTGGCCGCGGACGGCAGCTACTTCTGGCCGGTCTGGCCCATCCTGGGCAGCGCGCTTGGCGTGGGCATCAAGGCGCTTCGCTGGCCGGCGCTAGCGCGCGAGCGGCTTCTGGGCGAGGCCCCACAGGACCTGGCCCACTGACGACGCCGCGGCGGGAGCTCAGTGGCCCCAGCCCTCGGCCACCTCGTGCCGGACCGTGTCCTCGCCCGTCTCACCGGTGCGGATCCGCACCGCCTGAGAGACGTCGGACACGAATACACGCCCGTCGCCGATCTCGCCGGTGCGCGCCGCTCCGACGATGGCGTCCACGACGTCCCCGGCCAGCTCGGCGGGCACGACCGACTCCACCTTGATCTTCGGCAGCAGCGAGATGTTCGCCCGCGTGCCGCGGTAGGACTCGGTGTAGCCCTTCTGGCGCCCGCAGCCCACCACGTCGCTCACCGTCAGGCCGGACACCCCCAGCGAATCGAGCGCGTCCTGCACGTGCTGCAGGCGCTCCGGCCGGATGATCGCCTCGATCTTCTTCATCTGCCTCAGCTCTCCTGGGTCCGTGGCGACATGGCGGCCGTCAGCGCGCCCGCCCGTGCACCGGGGGTGTTCGGCGGGTGGTACTCGGATCCTGGCACCGGCATGAACTGCTCGGGATAGCCCCACATCCCGTGCTCGACGATGTCGAGCCCGCGGCGCTCGTGCTCCTCGCTCACGCGCAGCCCGTAGACCGACCTGATCGCGTAGAAGACGAGGTAGGAGACCACGAACACGGTGGTGAAGGCGGCGGCCACGCCGAGCGCCTGGACCCCGAGCTGCTCGAAGGACCCGGTGTAGAACAGGCCGCCCTCGCCGATCGCGTTGTACTCGGCCAGCCGGGGCGCCGTGAACAGCCCGCAGGCCAGCGTTCCCCACACGCCGGCCACGCCGTGGGCGGAGAGGGCGCCGATCGGGTCGTCGAGCACCTTGTCGATCGCGATGATGCACACCACCACCAGCACCCCGGCCACCAGGCCGATGGGCAGGGCGGCCCAGTACTCCACGTAGCCGGACGGCGCGGTGATGCCCACCAGGCCGGCGATCACGCCGTTGCCGGTCATGCCGATGTCGAAGGTCTGCGTCTTGACGTAGCTGGCCGCCATCGCGCCCAGCACGCCCCCGGCGGCGCCGATCACCGTGACGATCGCCACCTCGGCGAAGCGGCCGTCGGCCACGCCGAGCGTGGAGCCGGCGTTGAAGCCGAACCAGCCCACGAACAGGATCAGCACGCCCAGACCCACCAGCGGCATCGAGTGGCCGGGAATGACGTTGGGCTCGCCGTCGCGGCCGAACTTGCCCTGGCGCGGGCCCAGCAGCAGCAGCGCGGCGAGCGCGCCGGTGGCGCCGATCAGGTGGATCACTGTCGATCCGGCGAAGTCCTGCATGCCGAAGTTGGCCTGCAGCCAGCCACCACCGAAGATCCAGTGGCTGATGATGGGGTAGATCAGCGAGCTGAACACCACCGCGTAGATCAGGTAGGCGCCGAACTTGATGCGCTCGAGCGTCGTGCCCCACACGATCGCCAGCGAGACGGCGCAGAACGCGAACTGGAAGAAGAACTTGGCCGGCACCGCGGCGGTCGAGAACTCCATCGCCGGGAAGGCCGACTGAGCCTGGGTGTCGAGGAAGAAGCCCTGGTCCCCGGCGAACCAGCCGGCGCCGCCGAAGGCGAGCGCAAAGCCGACGGCCCAGTAGCAGAGCGCCGCGATCGACAGGTTGGCGATCACCTTGGCCACCACCGTGCCCGCGTTCTTCATGCGCGAGAAGCCGACCTCCAGGAGCAGGAAGCCGGCCTGCATGAAGAAGACGAGGATGCCGGCCACCAGGACCCAGAGCGTGTCGATCCGGCCGAGCGCGTCGTTGAGAGTGGGTTCCATGTGCGGATCGTCTGATCCGCGGCCGCCGGGGTCTTTCGCCCCCGGTACAGGATTTACCGGCGCCGCTTGTACACGCGGCCAGGAAGGTGGTTCAGGAGGCCGACTCGCCGACGGCGAGCACCCGTGCGCCCACGCAGTCGGCCAGCGCGCGCGGATCCACCTCGAACAGGCTGTTGGGGTCGCCCGCGGCGGCCCAGACCCGCTCGTGCGCGAGCAGCTCCTCGTCGAACACCACCGGGAGGTCGTGCCCGAAGGGCGGAACCCCTCCGACGGCGTAGCCGGTGGCGGCCCGGACCTCCTCGGCGGCCGCCTGGCGGACCTCGGCCACGTCGAGGACGTCGGCCAGCTTCGCCGTGTCGATGCGATGGCGGCCCGAGGCCACGCAGACGACCGGGTCGCCGTCGGCCACGAAGACGATCGACTTGGCGATCTCGGACTCCCGGCAGCCCACGGCCACCGCGGCGTCCTTGACCGTTCGCGTGGAAGCCTCGAGGCGCTGCACGTGCACCTCGATGCCCAGCTCGCGGGCGCAGCGGGCCAGCCGGTCTCTCACGCGCCCACGGTCTCCCGGTCGAGCTCGACCCCGGCCGCGGCGGCGAGCTCGTCGAGCGACTCGCGCACGTCCTCGGCGAAGTCGTCGAGATCCCAGACCACGTCGTAGTCGCTCACGAGCCCGAAGTTGATCTTGCCCGCGTAGGACAGGAGCGCGATCCCGAGGCCCTGGTTCTTGGCCAGCGGCACCATCGGGAACGGGTCGAGCATCTTGCGCCCGGCCAGGTAGAGCGGGAACTGCGGGCCCGGGACGTTGGTGACCACCAGGTTGAACATGCGCTGGCGGGCCACCAGCCGCGAGGCCTGGTCCATGACCGTCGGCGGGGCGAAGCCCGTGAGGTCCGTGAGCACCTGGGCGCCCACGGCCTGCCCGCTCGACTTCAGGCCGCGCAGCTCCTCGCGCAGGATGTCCAGGCGCGCCACCGGGTCCTGGCACCACACCGGGAGCGGAGCCATCATGGCGGCCACCTTGTTGCCGAGCGCGCCGCGCTCGACGTCGGCCCGGACGCTCACCGGGATCATCGCCTTCAGCTCGAGCCCGTCGGTCCGCTGCCCGCGCCGGCGCAGATGCTTGCCCAGGGCCCCGGCCACAGTGGCGAGCACCACGTCGTTGACCGTGCCGCCCAGCTCGTTCTTGATCGCCTTGAGCTCGTTCAGATCCGCCCTGACCCAGGTGAAACGGCGGTGCGGGCCGATCGAGCGGTTGTAGGGGCTCGGCGGGGCGGGGTTGAGCCCGGCCCAGGCCATTGCTCCAACGCCGACGGCCGCGTCGCGCACGCCGGCCGCGATGCGGCGCGGGCCGCGGAACACCGCTCGCACCGAGCGGGTGATCTCGGCCGGGATGGTGCCGCGCTCCACCAGGGCCTCGCCCAGGAGCTGCATGCGGCTGGGGAGGGGACGGGGCAGCCAGCGGTCGCCTGGCGCGGTGGGCGCGGCGGGCTCCGGCGTGGTGTCGAAGAGCACGGAGATGATGTCCACCCCCGAGATGCCGTCCACGAGCGCGTGATGGGTCTTGGACAGGAGGGCGAAGCGGTCGTCCTCGAGCCCCTCGACCATCCAGATCTCCCACAGCGGCTTGTCGCGGTCGAGCTGCTGGGAGAAAACGCGGCCGGCGAGCTCCTTGAGCTGCTGCTCTGAGCCCGGGCTCGGGAGCGCGGTCGAGCGAAGGTGATAGCGCAGGTTGAGGTGGGGATCGTCCACCCACCTCGGGCGGCCCTGGCCGAGCGGCACGAACGCCAGCCGCTGTCGGTAGCGCGGCACGAGCGCAAGCCGGCGCTCGAGCGCCTCGAGCAGCTCGTCGTAGGCCGGCGGCGGCCCCTCGAACAGCATCACCGAGGCCACGTGCATGTGGGCCTCGCCGTCCTCGAGGTGGAGGAAGGAGGTGTCGAGCGCGGTCAGCCGATCCGAGGACATGCGCCCAACTTAGCGCAGGGAGGAAGCTGCGCTCAGAGCGACATGGAGAGCTGATCGGCAGGGATCCGGACGCGCGCGGCCTCGCGCTCGTCGAGCCCCGCCACCCGCACCCCGAGCAGGCGCACCGGGCGCGCCGGAGCGAGCCGCAGCAGCAGCTCCAGGGCGACCCCGTGAACCGTGTCGAGGTCGTTGACCGCCGCCTCCAGCGTGCGCGCCCGGGTGACGGTCGAGAAGTCGTCGAAGCGCACCTTGATGCCCACGGTGCGGCCGCGGCGCTCCTGGCTGGCCAGGGTCGTGCAGAGCTGCTCGCTGAGGCGCCTGAGCACCGGCTCGAGCGCCTCCAGCCCCCTCAGGTCGCGATCGAAGGTGGTCTCGCGCGACTCCGACTTGGCCACGCGCATGGTCTCGATCACGCGCTCGTCCTCGAAGCGAGCCAACCCGCCCAGATGCGGTCCCAGCCGGGGGCCGAACCACTCCGTCAGCCGGGCGTCCGGGAGCGCACCGAGCGCCTCGAGGGTGGTGACGCCCAGCCGCTCGAGCCGGGCCACGGTCTTGGGTCCGATGCCGGGGACCAGACCGGGTGACGCGGCGCCGAAGCGCGCCCGGGCCTCGTCCGCCGTGAGCTCGAGGAAGCCGTCCGGCTTCTCGGCGTCGGAGGCCACCTTGGCCACCAGCTTGTTCGGCCCGATGCCCACCGAGCAGGTGAGCCCCGTCTCCGAGCGCACCGCCTCCTTCACCTGCCGGGCCGCCGCCCGATGGCGGTCGAGGCCGGTGAGGTCGAGATAGGCCTCGTCGAGCCCCACCGACTCGACCCGCTCCACGTGCCTGCGCAGCACGGCGTGCACGTCCGCCGAGCGCCGCCGGTAGAGATCGAAGTCGGGCGCGATGAAGACCGCCTCGGGACACAGCCGCCGTGCCCGCTCGGCCGGCGTGGCGGAGAAGATCCCGTAGCGGCGGGCCTCGTAGCTGGCCGTGGTGACCACCGCCCTAGGCCCGCTTCCCGCCACCACCACCGGCAGGCCCACGCAGCTCCGGGCGGCGCTGCAGCTCGACGCTGACGTAGAAGGCGTCCATGTCGACGTGGGCGTAGACCTGGACTCCGCTTCTTCCAGACACTGACCACAAGCCTAGTAAGGCCGGCGGCCCGAATTCCGACACTGCCACAGATCGATCTCCCAGTAGCCTGCTGCGCTCATGCGCGCTCTGGTTCGCTGCCTTGCGGTCGTGCTGGTCGTCGGAGCGACCGTCGCGCCGGCCGCTGCGCTCGGAGAGGTGCCGTTCGCGGCGCGGTACAGCGCGAACGAGCAGGGTGCCATCTGGGTGACCGGGAGCACCCTGATGACCTGCCCCGCGGCGGCGGCTAACTGTGCGGGCTCCCAGGCGGGTACGGCCACAGGAGCGGCCCTCAGCAACAACTCGTTCGCGATGGTTCAGGTGGACGCGGACTCCGACCCCGCGACGTTCAACTCCTCGAGCTCGACCTTCACGCCGCCGGACGCATACGAGGTCTTGTTCGCCGGCCTCTACTTCGGCGGGCGGGTCACCAGCGGCGGGGGCGGTGGCGCCCCCGCGCCGAACGCCGCGGCGCGGGGAACTGCGCTGCTGCGGACCCCGACCAGCGGGAGCTACGTCTCCGTGCCGGGCACGGTGGCAGACAGCACGGTGATCGCCGGCTCGTACGTCACCTTCGCCGACGTCACGGCGCTCGTCAGGGCGGGCGGATCGGGGCGCTACTGGGTCGGAAACGTGCAGAACGGCACCGGCCTGGACCGCTACGCCGGGTGGTCGCTCGTCGTCGTCTATCGCGATCCGGCGCAGCCGTTGCGCAACCTGTCGGTTTTCGACGGTCTCCAGACCATTCAGCAGGGAGATCCGCCGCTGTCGATCGGTGTGAGTGGGTTCCGCACGCCGCTCAGCGGGCCGGTGCGGACGTCGGTCGGGCTCGTCGCCTATGAGGGCGATCGGGGCAGCTCCGGCGATCGACTGGCGCTCAACGGCCGGTTGCTGTCCGACGCGGCCAATCCTCAGATCAATGTGTTCAACAGCTCGGTGTCCTTCCAGGGCACCAACACACTGGCCCAGAGGATTCCCGCCTACGTCAACGGGCTCGGATTCGACTCCGATCGCATCGTCGCCGACGGCTTCCTCGGAAACGGTGCCACCAGCACGTCGTTCGCGGCATCCACCACACTCGACCAGTACCTGATCCAGGCCGTGACGTTCACGACAGACCTGAGCGCCCCGCAGCTGACCGTCGACAAATCCGTCGTCGATCTGAACGGCGGCAACGTGGAGCCCGGCGACGTGTTGCGCTACGCCGTGACGACGCGGAACACCGGTGACGACGCCGCTACTGATCTACGCGTCGATGACTCGGTCCCCGCGCAGACGACGCTCGTGGGGTCGCTGTCGGGTCCGGCCGGAACGGCGGCCGCCGATGGCCGCACGGTCGGCTTCACTATCGGCACGCTCGCGCCGGGTGCGGTCTCGAGCGCGAGTTTCGATGTGCGCGTGGACGACGACGCGCCTGATGGTTTCGTCATCGCCAACGTCGCGACGGCGAACGGGCTCGGTGCCACGGCTGGGCGGCCTGCGTCCGCCACCTCGCCGGAGGTCATGTCGATCGTCCAGCGCCCGCCGTTCGAGGCGACCTTGAACGTGACTCCGGAGACCCCGGTCGCCGGTGAAACCGCGGTCGGCACGGTCGAGCTGACGAACGACCTCGGCCGTCCCATCGACAACGTGGTCGCGACCGTCGAGGTGCCGGCCGCCGACGTGCTCGGCGCCCGGCCCACCACCGGCGGCCGCTGCACCGTGCGGCAGGTCGTACGTTGCGCCCTCGGGCCGCTCGACCCGGGCGAGCAGGCAACGATTCGCGTCCGGCTGAACCCGCTCGACCGTGGCAGCCTGCGGCCGGTCGTACGCGTCCGTGGGGACGGTGTCGCGACTCAACGATTCAGGCTGGGACCGGTACGCGTGAAGGCCGGGGCCGCTCGGCTCACCATCCGCAAGTCGACCCGCACGGATGTCACACGCCAAGGGCAGGTGCTCAGCTATCGCATCGTCGTGACCGCTCAAAGACGCGCGGCCGCCGCGCACCGTGTCCGAGTCTGCGACCGCCCCGGCCGCGGCCTGCGGCTCCGCTCCGCTTCGCGCGGCGGCGCGCTGCGCGACGGGCGTGCCTGCTGGCGGGTCGGGAAGCTTCTGCCGGGACGCAGCCGCCGACTGACCGCGGTCGCGCGGGTCACGGGTGGGTCGGGAGTCGTGACCAACACCGCTGTCGCTCGCAGCACGAATCTGCGCGGACGCCGGCAGGTGGCTGACGTGGCCCGCGTACAGGTGGCGCCGCAATTCCCGCAGGTCTGCGCTGCCGCAGCCGGCCCACTTGCGCGCGCGGCCTGCTGATCTAGCCCCTGCTGCTCAGGTCGGCTGGTGGATCGGCCGGATCAGGATCTCGTTGACGTCCACGTGGGGCGGCTGGGTGAGGGCGAACATCACCGCCCGGGCGATGTCGTCGGCCTCGAGCGCGCCGGACACCTTGTTCTCGAAGAACGGGGTGTCGACCATGCCGGGCTCGATCAGGGTCATCTTGATGTCGGTCTCGGCGATCTCCTGGCGCAGCGACTCGCCCATGCCGGTGACCGCGAACTTCGTGGCCGAGTAGAGCGAGCCCTGGATGGAGCGCCGACCGGCGACCGAGCTCGTGAGGAGGAGGTGGCCGCTGTTCTGGCGCTTGAACTGTTCGAGCGAGGCGCGGATCGACAGCGCGGCGCCGTAGACGTTGGTGTCGATCATCGCCTTCCAGTGCTCGACGCTCTCCTCGAGGAAGCCACGCTGGGCCCCGAAGCCGGCGTTGGCGAAGAACGCGTCCATGCGTCCGAAGGCGTCGAGCGAGCGCTTCACGAGCGCTTGCTGGTCCTCCCAGCTGGTCACGTCGCAGGACACGGCGATCGCCTTCTCGTCACCACCCAGCTCCCTGGCCAGCGCCTCGAGGCGGTCGACCGAGCGCGCCGCCAGCACCAGGCGGTAGCCGAACTCCGACGCTCGTCGTGCGGTGGCGGCGCCGATGCCGCTGCTGGCGCCCGTGATGACCAGGACCTGTTCGTCTGCCATGGCCGTGGTTCTAGCAGCCCCCAGGGTTACGCTGCGCCCACGCGTGGCCTCCGTCGACCCCACCGCGGCCCGCTTCCCGGGCGTGGCGCAGAAGGCCGGGCACTACGAGAGCTTCTACATCAAGCTCTGCGCCCCCGGCGAGCCCCTCGGCGCGTGGCTGCGCTACACGGTGCACAAGCGCCCGGCGCGCTGCCCACCGGCTCGCTCTGGTTCACGCTGTTCGGTCCCGGCGCCTCCGCGCGCGGCGAAGATCACGGTGGCGGCACCGCACGCCGCCGACGGCGATTGGATCAGCGTGGGGGAGTCACGCCTCGGCCCGGGGCGAGCCGAGGGCTCGATCGGGAGCGAGTCCGCCTGGGACCTGCGCTTCGAGGGCGGCGAGCCGCCGCTGTTCCACCTCCCGCGGCCGTGGATGTACACGGCCCGGCTGCCGCGCACCAAGCTGCTGTCGCCGGTTCCCGCGGCGCGCTTCGAAGGGTCGCTCGTGGTCGACGGTCAAGAGCTCGACGTGGACGGCTGGCGCGGCATGGTGGGTCACAACTGGGGCGTCCAGCACGCCGAGCGCTGGATCTGGCTGCACGGGATCACCGACGACGGCGACTGGCTCGACGCCGCCATCGGCCGCATCCGCGCGGGGCCGGTGACCACGCCCTGGATCGCCAACGGCGCGATCAGCCTGGCCGGTGAGCGTCACGTGCTCGGCGGTCCCGGCCGGCGGGTGGAGGTGGGCGAGTCGCCCGACAGCTGCGCCTTTCTGCTGCCCGGCCGTGGGATGCGGGTGCGCGGGACCGTGTCCGCGCCGCGCGACCGCTTCGTGGGTTGGCTCTACGCCGACCCCGACGGCGGCGAGCACAGCGTGGTCAACTGCTCGGTCGCCGACATGCGGCTCGCCCTGGAACGACGTGGGGGAGGGGGCACCTGGGAGCTCGAGGTCAAGGGCGCCGCGGCCTACGAGCTGGGCATGCGCGAGACCGACCACGGGGTGGCGCTCCAGCCCTACCCGGACGGCTGACGGCCTCGGCTACGGGGCCAGCCGCTGGTGGGTCCAGCCGCCGTCGGGGGCGGGCTCGAAGCGGAAGCGGTCGTGCAGGCGGTCGCGCCGCTGCTGCCAGAACTCCCACGCGGCGGGAATCAGCCGGAAACCGCCCCAGCTGTCGCCCACCGGCAGGCGCTCCTCGCCTTCGTGCTCGCGCTCCAGCTCGGCGACTCTGCGCTCGAGCCAGTCCCGGCTGTCCACCGGCCGGCTCTGCGGAGACGCCAGGGCACTCAGCTGGCTGCTGCGAGAGCGGCTGCGGGCGTACTCCTCGCTGAGCTCCCGCGGCGCCCGCTCCACGCTGCCCTCCGCGCGCACCTGGCGACCCAGCTCGGGCCAGTGGAAGAGAAGAGCCGCGCGCGGATTGCGCTCGAGCTCGCCGCCCTTGCGGCTGCCGTAGTTGGTGAAGAACGTCAGGCCGTCGGCGCCGTAGCGCTTCATCAGGACCATTCGCACCGACGGCGCACCGTCCGGGGACGCGGTGGCCAGGGCCACTGCTTCGGGCTCGTGAGCGCCCTGAGCGCCGGCCTCTTCGAACCAATCGCGGAACTGAGCGAGCGGGTCGGCATTCAGGTCGCCCTCGTGAAGAGGGCGGTTGCGTATGTCGGGATGGGGATCCGTCATGGCCTCACGCTACCGCCAGGCCGGTCAGCGGCCGCCGCACTCGCGCGGCACGGTCACCACGGGCTGGGTGCCGATCGAGCCCTCGCCCGCCCGGCCGCTGATCTTGCAGAAGACGAAACGGCCGCTCTCGAAGTCCACGCGCATGCGGTAGGGATGGCCGATCAGGCCGGCCTCGCTCTGGGAGTAGGACTCCTCGTCACCGCCGGTGTTCGGGCCGAACGCCGTGGTCACCGCCAGGCACGAGTAGGCGCCGAAGCGGCGTCCGGGGTCCTGGTCCGCGCCGCTGCCGGCCACGGTGCGCGGGAACGGCTCGCACGCCACGCGCCGGATCGGGCCGTCGAGCTCGCCCGTGTTCACCCGGCGGCGAGCGTCTTCGGCCACCTGGGCCGAGGCCACGGACACCAGGCGCTCGCGCGCCGGTACGTCGCCGGCGGGCGGCGCCGGCCCGGAGCGCGACAGCGGCCGCTGCTCCTGACGGATGCGTTCGACCCGGGCGCTGCGCAGGCGCTCGAGGCGCTGCTCCTCGGCTCGCGAGCGGCTTTCCTTGGCATCATCGATGCCGGGAGCCAGCGCAACGATCAGGCCGGCCACCGCGAAGGGCAGCAGGATCAACAGCACCCGGCCGGCACGTGGGAGGCGACGCCATGCCCAGGCTGGGAGGGAGAGCAGCCCGGGCATGGCCTCGCGTCGCTGACCGGCGCTGGGGGCCGTCCAGCCGGAGGGCTTGCCGCCGGGGGGTGGCGCGTCGCTTCCCACCGCCGGTAGGATACATGCATGAGTCATGCATTTGATGTGAGGGCGCGGGAGGCGAACCTTCTCGGGACGCTGTCGCTGGCCGTCAACGAGAGGGTGGAGGAGGCCGTGACCGCGGCGGCGGCGCACACTGGCGCCGCGCCGGCGGCCCTCGCCGCGCTGTCCACCTTCCTCGACGGCTCGTCGATCGACGCGCTGCGGCGCCCGCTCGGGCTGACCCATTCGGCGGTGGTGCGGCTGGCCGACCGGCTGGCCGCCGCCGGACTGGTCCGCCGCGAGCCCGGCTCGGACGCCCGATCGGTGTCGATAAGGCTGACCGATCAGGGCGCCGCCGTGGCGGAGGCGATCCGGCGCGAACGCGGCGCGGCGCTGGCCGAGGTGCTGTCGCCGCTGTCGGCGGACGAGCGGGCCGAGCTCACTCGCCTGCACGAGAAGCTGATCGGCGGGCTGATCGGCGGCCGGGCCGACGCCGGGCACGCCTGCCGGCTCTGCGACGTGGCGGCCTGCGGCCACGACGAGGGCCGCTGCCCGGTGACCCGCGCCGCGGACCGCGCCGAGGGCGCCGCCGCCTGACCGCAGCGCGCCCTGCAGGCGGCATGCGCGATCCTTGCGGCTCGACAGCGACCAAGGGGAGAGCAGATGCCGAAGAGAAAGGCGAGCGCGCGCTGGGACGGCTCGCTCACCGAGGGCAGCGGCACGATGAACATGGGCACCGGGTCCTACGAGGGTCCGTACTCGTTCCAGTCACGGTTCGAGGAGGGCGACGGGACCAACCCCGAGGAGCTGATCGCCGCGGCCCACGCCGGCTGCTACTCGATGGCCCTGTCGGGCGAGCTCGGCCGCGCCGGCCACGAGGCCGAGCACGTGGAGACCGACGCCACCGTTCACGTCGAGAAGGTCGAGGGCGGCTTCGGCATCACGCGCATCGAGCTCGTCACCCGGGCGCGCGTGCCCGGGATCTCCGCCGACGAGTTCGCCACGATCGCCGCCGCGGCCAAGGAGGGCTGTCCGGTGTCCAAGGCGCTGGCCTCCGTGGATTCGATCGAGCTCGACGCCACGCTCGAGGACGGCTAACGCGGACATGGCGGCGCCAGCCTGGGATCTGGCCGGGCGCACCGCGTTCATCACCGGCGGTGCGCAGGGCATCGGCCTCGAGACCGGCCGGCGCCTGCTGCAGCGCGGGATGAACGTCGCACTCGTGGATCTCGACCTCGAGCGCGCCGAGCGGGCGGCACGCGACCTCGGCCCGGCCGTGGGTCGGCCTGGCGGCCGACGTGACCGACCGCGGCGCGCTCGATGCCGCGGTGGAGGCCGCCGTTGAGCGCTTCGGCGGGATCGACGTGACCGTCGCGAACGCCGGGGTGTCGGGCCAGCTGACCACGGTGCTGGGCTCCGACCCGGACGTGGCCGAGCGAACGATCGAGATCGACCTGCTGGGCGTCTACCGCACGGTCAAGGCCACGCTCCCGCACGTGGTGGAGCGCCGGGGCTACGTGCTGCCGGTGGCCTCGCTGTACGCCTATTTCCATCCCATGCTGGCCGCGCCCTACGCGATGAGCAAGGCGGGGGTGGAGCAGCTGGGCCGGGCCCTGCGGGCCGAGCTCTCGCCGCTCGGGGCGAGCGCGGGCGTGGCCTACTTCGGCTTCATCGACACGCAGATGGTGCGCGACGTGTTCACCCCGGACTCCGCGGCGGTGACGATCAGGTCGGCGCTGCCGCGCTGGCTGGGCAAGGTCGTGCCGGTGAGCAGCGCGGCGGACGCGATGGCGCGTGGCGTCGAGCAGCGCGCGGCGCGGGTGACCGCGCCGCGCTGGCTGCCGGCGGCCTCGGCGCTCAGGGGCGTGCTCGCGCTGTTCGACGACCAGATGATGAGAAACGAACGGATCCGCGCCGCCGTCGCCCGTGCCGAGGCCGCGCCCGAGGGCCCGCGCCCCGAGCGGAGCGCCGGCGAGCCGGCTCAGGAGCTCGTGGCCGACTGAGCCCAGGAGGGCTCGGGCGCCCCGGCGTCCTGCAGCGCCTCGACGCCTCCGCGCAGGAACACGAGCGCCTGGTCGAGCACGGCCAGGGCCTCGTCCTTGGAGGGGAGCCCCTCCAGCTCCAGGTTCTCGTCGAGCGAGCCCTCGAGCGAGCCCAGCGCGGCGGTGGCCGCCGCGGCCACCAGCCGGGGCCGCAGGCCGTCGGCGGGCTCACCGAGGTCGACCGCCACGGCTTCGCGCAGCAGCTCCTCGAAACGGCTCATCACGGAACGATCGAACTGGGCCAGGGCGGGCTCCTCGCGACACAGCCGCTTGCGCACCGCCACGTCGGCACCGGTCTCGTCGTCCCAGCGCCCGAACTGCTCTTCGATCCAGCGCCGCAACGCGTCCATCGCGCTCTCGCCCTCCCGGCGCTCGCGCAGCGCGCGGGCAAGGCTGGTCACGTCCTCGTCCACCTGATGGAAGACCACCGCCTCCTTGGACGGGAAGTAGGCGAAGAAGGTGCGCGGCGCGATGTCGGCCGCGGCGGCGATGTCGGCCACCGTGGTGCCCTGGTAGCCACGCTCGGCGAACAGCCGCATCGCGGCGCTGACGATCTGTGCGCGGGTTCGGCGCTTCTTGCGCTCCCGAAGGCCCTCCTCGGTCATGCCGCAATCCTAGCCGTGATTGCAGCGGAGGCAAAGCAACATATGTAGCAAATCTAATTTGAGCGCAAAATTGCACTCGATGTGCTTTACTCCCGCCGCATGGCACACCTTCTCGGAAACATGGCGGCCGCTGCCGCCGGGCACTGGAAGCGCTCACTGGCGATAGTGGTGGCCGTTCTGGCCCTCATCGCCGGCGTCTCGGCGGTAGCGGGCGGAGCGTTCGTGGACGACTTCAAGACGCCGGGAACGGAGTCCCAGAGCGCGCTCGACGTGCTGGACGAGCGCTTTCCGAGCGCCTCGGGCGACACCGCCAACGTGGTCTTTGCCGTCGAGTCGGGCACGCTGCGCGAGGCCGGGCGCCGCGCAGCGATCGACCGCACGGCGGCGGCCCTCGCCGAGCAGCCGAACGTGACCGCCGCGCCGAGCCCGTTCAGCCGGGAGGGGAGAGGCCAGCTGTCGCGCGACGGCCGCGTGGCCTTCGTGCCGGTGCAGTACGACGAGAGTGCGGCCGAGCTGGGCAGCGCGCCGGGCGAGCGGCTCGCAGAGGTGGCGCCGATCGGCGAGCGGGCGGGCCTCGAGGTGTCGAGGAACGGTCAGATCGTCGACCAGGCCGAGCAGCAGACCGCACCGGTGGGAGAGCTGATCGGCATAGCGGTGGCGATCATCGTCCTGACGCTGGTCTTCCGCTCCCTCGCGGCCATGGCCCTGACCCTGATCTCGGCGCTGATCGCCCTGGCCGGCGGCATCCTGCTGCTTCGTTTCGGGGCGGCCTTCGCCGACTTCCCGAGCTTCGCGCCGACGCTCGGCGTCATGCTCGGCCTCGGTGCGGGAATCGACTACGCCCTGCTGATCGTCGGCCGTTACCGGGAGCAGCTGGCCGCGGGCGACAGCGTGCCCCATGCCGCCCGTGTGGCCAACGCCACCGCGGGCACGAGCGTGGTGGCCGCGGGGGCGATAGTGGTGGTGGCGATCTCGGGCCTGCTGGCCACCGGCATTCCCTTCGTGGGGCGCATGGGAATCGGCTCGGCGATCGTGATCGCCTGCGTGGCCGTGGGCGCCGTCACCGTGCTGCCGACCCTCATGGGCGCCTTCGCCCGGCGGCTGCGGCCACGCAAGCCCGAGCACGTGGAGCCCTCGCGGCGCTTCGCGCGCTGGGGCGAGCTCATCGTGCGCCGGCCGGCGCTCTCGGCCACCGTGGGCGTGCTGGTGCTGGCGCTGCTGTGCATCCCGTTCCTGTCCCTGCGGCTGGGCCAGCCCGACGACGGCAACGACCGGGCCGGCTCGGTCACGAGAGTGGCCTACGACCGCCTCGCCGAGGGCTTCGGGCCCGGGTTCAACGGACCGCTCGTGCTCGCGGCCACCACGCCGCGCGACGGCTCCGGCCAGGCGGCGCTCGAGCGCGTCCGTGCGGCCGTGGACACCGACCCGGACGTGGCCCTGGTCTCGCAGCCCCGGCCTTCGCCGCGCGGCGACGCCGCCGATTCTCAACGTGATCCCGGCCAGTTCGCCGCAGGACGAGCGCACCACCGAGCTGGTCTCCCGGCTGCGCGAGGACGTGCTTCCGCGAGCCACGGCCGACTCGCCGGTGAACGTCTACGTCGGCGGCGCCACCGCCACCTTCCAGGATCTGGCCGACCGCATCGCCTCGCGACTGCCGCTGTTCATCGCCATGGTCGTGGGGCTGAGCGTGCTGCTGCTGATGGCGGTGTTCCGGTCGCTCTGGGTGCCGATCGTCTCTGCGCTGTTCAACCTGTTGTCGATCGGCGCCGCCTACGGCGTCGTGGTGCTCGTCTTCCAGAAGGGGCTCGGCTCCGGCCTCCTCGGCGTGGACGGCGAGGTCCCGATCGTCTCCTTCGTGCCGCTGTTCATGTTCGCCATCCTGTTCGGGCTGTCGATGGACTACAACGTCTTCCTGCAGTCGCGGATCCGCGAGGAGTACATGCGCGGCGCCGGGCCCAGCGAGAGCGTCGTCCTGGCGATGTCACGGGTCGGCCGGGTGATCCTGGCCGCCGGCGTGATCATGACCGCCGTGTTCCTGGGCTTCGTCTCCGACCCGGAGGTGGTGGTCAAGACGATCGGCCTCGGGCTGGCCAGCGCGATCCTCATCGACGTGCTGGTGGTGCGCATGGTCGTGGCGCCGGCCGTGATGGCGCTGCTCGGCGAGCGTGCCTGGACGCTGCCGGGCTGGCTCGACCGGATCCTGCCGAGGATCTCGCTGGAGGGAGACCTGCGCGACGACGCGGGCAGTCCGCAGCCGGCGCGCACCTGAGCGTGGCGATTCCACAGAACGGGGCGGCGAGGCGCCGGGACAGAGGGCGGTCACCGCACGGACGTCCGTCGATCACGGACGCTACGCGAGCAATCCGGTCGTCTGAGGCACAGCTTTGTCCTGCCTGTGGGCGGCGACGAGCCCGGCCCGCCAGCCGGGCGCACGCCCGCCTGACGGCGGCTGAATTGATTGTGTGTCTATTCCGCTGCGCGCGATCGCCCACGCGATCACCGAGTTGGAGTTCCACATTTCGCCCGTCCCAAGCTCATCGCGACCCCACACCGGAGTCGGGACCCGCCCGATCACGTCGAGGAGGCGCCGCGAGCGATCTTCCTCGTCCGTCAGTCGCCGCGGGCTGTCTACGGCCTCGGCGACGTCGGGAATGTGTCCACCACGCCATACTCGGATCTCGTAGCGGAAGATCCGAAATCGGCCCGCCCAGCGACTGCCGACGGCGCCTCCAGCGACGACGCCCCGCTGCTTGCCGCTCGGGTCTGCGACCGGCGTCTGCTCAATGACGAACGTCTCTTCGCCGACTTCGACTTGAAGCGCGGAGTGGTAGAGATCGCACGCCGGACGCCGCTCGATCCGCGCCATGAGCGCCTCGTAGGCAAGACCGTTGAGCCTGACCAAGTGCCCACCTGCCCCGAGAGGCAACCAGTACAGGTCAACCGCGGCGGTCCCCTTGGCCGCATCGAAGGCGGGCACCTCTCGTCCGTCTGGCCCCACACTGGGAGTACAGCACCTCCGGCCGGAAAGCCTGCCCGTAGCCTGAATTCGACTCGGGTTCATCCCCTCCGGATGTGAGGTCATCGGGGCGCGCCCGCCATCGGCCGCAGCCCGTACTTACCCGCAGCGCGCTGAGCGGTCAGTCGTTTCGGGACGTCCACTGGCGCTGAGAGTCTTTGCCGTGACCGATGGATGGATCCGTCTCCTCGAAGCGACCCGATGGGCTCCTCGGCGTCGCCGCCGAGCACGTCACGCGGTCCATACCGATCACCGCCCCGAGCGGGCGGGTAGGCGACGTTCGCGCCGCGCTGGCCGGGCAGACGTTCGAATCGGCGAGTGACGTAGCCGTAGTCGAACGTGGGGCGTTAGCCGGGGTCGTGCGGATGGAGCGACTGCTTGCGGCCGGTGCAGACCAGCCGGTCGGGGAGATCATGGATGCCGATCCGCCGGTTGTGGGCCCGCGCACCGACCAGGAGCTGGTGGCCTGGCGCATGATCGAGCGCGGCGAGTCGAGCATCGCCGTGGTGGACGAGGCGGGGCAATTCGCCGGCCTCATACCGCCCAACCGGATGCTCGCCGTGCTGCTGGCCGAGCACGACGAGGATCTCGCACGTCTGGGCGGATTCCTGGCCGGGACGACCCGCGCACGGCTCGCCATGGGGGAGCCGGTCGGTCGTCGTCTGTGGCACCGGCTCCCCTGGCTTCTCATCGGCCTGCTCGGAGCCATGGCGTCCGTCGCGATCGTCGGCGCGTACGAGGCCGAGCTCGAGGCGAACGTTCTGCTGGCCTTCTTCATTCCCGCCGTCGTCTACATGGCGGACGCTGTGGGCACTCAGACCGAGGCGCTGCTCATCCGTGGGCTGGCGGTCGGCGTAGGACTGCGCTCGGTGGTCCGCCGCGAGCTCACCACCGGCCTTGCTATCGGGTTGGTAATAGCGGCCGCCTTCTTCCCGTTCGCGCTCGCCGTTTGGGGCGACACCTCGGTCGCGTTTGCCGTGGCGCTGGCCCTGCTCGCGAGTTGCTCGATCGCCACGGTGGTCGCGATGGTCCTTCCGTGGGCGTTCCAGCGGCTGGGGTTCGATCCGGCGTTCGGTTCGGGGCCGGTCTGCACGGTGATCCAGGACCTGCTGTCGATCCTCGTCTACTTCGTGATCGCAACGTCAATCGTGTCCTAGCGGTTCCGGTTCGCTTCTGCGATTTCCCGTTCCACTTTCCATAAGGCAGGTTATGAGGCGTTGCGTACGGGCCTATAGGTGCAGATGAGCACGCCGGTGGCCGCCGTGGTGGTCGAGACGAGGTCCAGCGGTCGGGCCGTCCCGTCCTCGGGGAAGATCCGCTTGCCGCCGCCGAGGAGGATCGGCTCGACCATCAGCCGGTATTCGTCGACAAGATCGTGTTCCACGAGCTGCGCGGCCAGCGACGAGCTGCCCATCACCTGGAGTCCCCGGCCGTCCTGTGCCCGCATCTCACGCACGGCGCCGATCGCATCGTCCGCCGCGAGCAGCTTCGAGCCGTTCCAGGTCAGGTCGTCCTGGCTGAGCGTCCGGGAGGCCACGTACTTGGTGATCTCGTTCATCCGGTCGGCGAACGGATCACCGCCGCGCTCGGGCCAGGCTGCGGCCATTCCCTGCCAGGTGCGCCGGCCGAACAGCAGGGCATCGGTCGTGGTCATGACCTCGTCCAGGGCCGGACCCATCGTCTCGGCGTCGAAGTAGGGATGCGACCAGCCGCCGTGGGCGAAGTCGCCGTCGGTGTCTTCGTCCTTCCCGCCCGGTGCCTGCACCACACCGTCGAGGCTCATGAAGTCGCTGAGGATGATCTGCATCGCTGCTCCTTTGGCGGTTGATACACGGGCGACGATCGGCGCCGGCAGAATTCGACAGGCCGACGAGCCCCGATGAGTCTCCCGCCTCGCACGGGTCATCACAACATCGACAACGACACTCACATCACCCAGGTCGGCACAGTGTTCGTCCCGGTGCTCGACCAGGACCGGGCGCTCCGGTTCTACCTCGACAAGCTCGGCTTCGAGAAGCGCTCCGACTTCGCCTACGGCGACGGCGGCCGCTGGGTCGAGGTCGCTCCGCCGGGCTCGGCCATGGCGATAGCGCTGGTGGCGCCGGGCGAAGGTGAATCCTCGGGCGGCGAGGCGGCCCACTGCGCCTTTGCCACCGAGGACATCGAGGCCGACCACGCCGCTCTGCTCGCTGCGGGGGTCGAGGTCGATCCGGAGATCGGACGCCAGGGCACGAGCCGGTCGGGGCTGATCTCGAGCGAGGTGAGCATCCCTGACCCGGTGCCAGCCCAATTCTGCTTCTGCGACCCCGACGGCAACCGCTTCCTCGTCGTCCAGCCGGACTGACCGGCTCGCCCGCGCTCAGCCGTCGCTCGCGGCCTGGCGTGGCGTGGCGCGCACGGCGCTCGCCTCGGCGTGCAGTGCTTGCCGGCGCGAGTCCGGGTCGAGCTCCGTGAGCCCGAGCTCCGTGTCGAGGCGATGCAGGTTGTCCACCACGAAGGGATCGAGGGCGGCGCCGGCCTCCGCGGCGAGCGCGTCGAGCACGGCGGCCCTCGGCTCGCTCTCCTGCAGGTCGAGGAAGCTGCGGCCTGCCGCCACCAGGCGGGCCTCCAGCGGAATGTCCTGGCCCGCGAGACCGTCGGGATATCCGTTGCCGTCGTAACGCTCGTAGGCCGAGCGCACGATGCGTGCCACGGGCGCCAGCGCCGGAGCGGCCGCGAGGATCCGTTCCGCGATGAGCGGGTGCTGCTCCAGCAGGGCGCGGTCCTCGGCCAGGGCTGTGTCACCGGTCGGCATCCCCGTCGGCAGGGCCACCCGGCCGATGTCCTGGAGCTCGGCGGCACGAGCGAGGTGGTCGAGCTCCGGTTCACGCAGGCCGTGACGCTGCCCCAGGATCGTGACCAGGTCGGCCAGCTCGCGCTGGCGCTCCGATGCCTGGGGCGAGCGCTCGTCCAGGAGTTGCTGCAGCGCGGCCCGCGTCTGCTCGGTGGCCGACGTGCGCCTGCGGTCCTTGTGGGCGTACATGCGCCGGTCGGCGATCTGCAGCGCCAGCTCCCAGCTGCGGGCCTCGTGGGGCATGCTCACCGCGCCGTACGAGGCGGTGATGAAGAAGGCCGTGCCCTTCTCCACCAGCGCCTCCTTGCCGGCCGTGATCAGCGCCTCCGCCCGCAGGCGATCGGCGTCCACCAGGAGACAGAACTCGTCGCCGCCGACCCGGTAGGCGGGGTTGGGGGCCGCCGCCTCGCGAAAGCGGCCTCCCAGACGGGTGAGCAGAGCATCCCCCGCGGGGTGGCCGAAGGCGTCGTTGTAGGCCTTGAAGCCGTCGAGATCGAACAGGACGAGCGTCCTCCCCTCCGCGCTCCGTCCCGCTTCGGCCAGCTTCTCGAAGTCACGGGCGAGGCGGCGGCGGTTGCCGAGGCCGGTGAGCGCATCGGTGAGCGCCTCATGGCGGGCCCTCTCCAGCAGACGTGCGTTGTCGCGGAACGCGAGCGCGGTTCGGCCGACCAGCACCACGAGCGTGGCGCAGGCCAGCGCCACGGCCACCGGGCTGATCCTGGTGAACCCCGCCACGCCGAGCACGCCCACCGCCACGAGAGCGAACGCCGCCGGTCCCACGAGCCGGCGCCGGTCGAGCAGCGTGACCCCAGCTCGCTGAAGTGGAAGGCAGGCGGCTACGGCGAGCGTCACCGCGCTCGCCGCGAACAGAGTGTCCACCGGCCCGCCCCGCTCGAAGGTCCCGGCCGCGGTCTCCCCCACCAGCGCGGCGTTGCCGGCGGTGTTGATCACGATTCCCGCCGCGATCAGGCCCCAGCACCAGCCCGGACGCCAGCCGGTGAGCCCGGTCACCACGACCACGAATGCGAGGATGGCCAGGTCGGCCAGCAGGAACAGCGCCGGAGGGCCGGGCTGCCCCGTTCCCGCGGCCTCAGCCTCGGGAAACAGGGGAATCGCTGCCACGGCCGCCACGGCGAGTCCACCGATCAGCCCGTCGAGAAGAAGTCGCCTCTCCACGCTGCGCACGCGGCGGCGGGCCAGCAGGGCGATCGTGATCGCCGCCAGCACGAAGCTCACCAGCAGCAGCCCCCGGGTGAGCGTCGGGTAGCCGGCGCCCGGATTGGACTCGGACAGGCGATAGACGAGCTCGGCCGACAGCCACACGATCACGCCGACCGACGCGAGGGCCCACGGGAACCTCTCCTCGGGGACGCGCGCCGCTCGCCAGGCACAGGAGGCCGCGGTGGCGGCGAACAGCAGGAGGTACAGCCAGTCCTCGATCAGGGCACTCCCCGATCCCGCGCCCAGCGCGAAGGCCAGGTGCGCGGCGAGGCAGGTGGCGGCCACCAGGCCGAAGGCCAGGACGAACGTGGTGGCGGGCGGGCTCGCGGCCGCCCCGGATGCTCGAGCGCTCAACGTGCGGGTGGCATGGCCAAGACCAGGACAGCCACATCATCGCGCAACGACACCGGCGGCGAGAGCGCCTGTCGCAGCGAGTCCACGATCGACTGGGCTCCCTGGGCGGCAGCGGGTCGCAGCGCCTCACCCAGCCGCTCCTCGCCGAACAGCCCATCCTCGGTCCGAGCCTCGATCACCCCGTCGGTATACAGCACGAGCGCGTCGCCGGGCCAGAGGTCGAGCTCGACCTCCGGCGTCGCCGCGGCTGTGGTCACGCCCAGGATGGTGCCGGACGGCTCGGGCCAGTCGATCTGCCCGTCGTGGCGCACCACCAGCGGCGGCGGGTGCCCGGCGTTGACCAGAACGAGCCGGGTCACGCCGCCGGCGACCTCGAGGCGCACGAGCACCGCGCTGCAGAAGCGGCTGGGCTCGTCCTCCGCCTGCAGGGTCCCGTCGGCGAGGGCCAGCGCGCGCGGAAGGCTGGGCTGGTCGAGGGCGGCCGTCCTCACGGTGTGGCGCATCAACGCGCTCACCGCGGCGGCGTCGGTCCCCTTGCCCGATACGTCGCCGATGGCCGCCACCCATCCTCCGGGGCCGGCCTCGAACAGGTCGTAGAAGTCGCCGCCCGCCTGGGCGCCGTCGCCGGCGGGCTGGTAGAGCACCGCCACGTCCAGCCCCGGCACGGCGGGCAGACGACCCGGTCGCAGGCTGCGCTGCAGCCGCATGGCGATGCGCTGCTGGTCGCGGAACAGACGTGCGTTGTCGAGTGCCACGGCGTAGCGGGCCGCGAGCTGTTCGAACAGCGCGAGATCGTCGGCCGAGAAGGTCCGAGACGATTCCGCGGTGGCCAGCGTCACGGCGCCCAGCAGGCGCCCCCTGGCCCGGAGCGGCACGACCGCTGCCGACGCCAGCTCGAGCATGTCCAACCCACCACGGCGTTGCTCGTCTCCCCCGGCCGCCGCGTTGAGCCAGGCCGACAGGTTCTCGATCACCAGCGGCCGCTCCAGCGCGGCCAGTGAGGCCCCGTTGACGCCCGCGACGGCGCTGGGGAAGCGTGCCGGGTCCTCGGCCACCCAGCGCTCGCGGTCGGGATCGCGGTGGGCCAGCCCCCCGCGCACGAGCTCGCCGGAGGGCTCCACGACCTCCACCGCGCACCAGTCGGCCAGGCGCGGAACGGTCAGCCGGGCCATGATGCGCAGAGTGGTCTCGTAGTCGAGCGAGCGGCCGAGTTCACGGCTGACGCGTTCGAGGAAGCGCTCGCGGTCGCGCTGCTCGTGCAGCTCCGTCACGTCCTCGAGGGTCATCAGCGCCAGCAGCAGCTCGCCTTCGGGGCCCTCCAGGGCCCGGCCGTGGATCAGGGTCCACACCTCGCGCCCGTCGTGGCGGCGCCTGAACCGGATCACGCCGTCGTTCGAGCCCTCGCCGCGCAGCACATGGGCGCCCGGAAGCTCCGTCACGGCCAGCTCTGCTCCGAACTCGTCGAAGAACTCGTATCGCTGGGAGAGCCGCTCGAGCGGCGTGTCCATGAGCTCGGCCACCGATTCCATGCCCAGGATGGCCACCGCGCGCTGATTGGCGAAGACCGTCCCACCGTCGCGGTCGCGAACCACCACCCCCTGGGGCAGCGCATCGAGCACGGTCTCGAACTCGGCCAGCCCGCGGCCGAGGGCCCCACGCAGCTGCTCCACCACCGACCCGATGAGGCCACCCTGCATCGCGTTGAGGAACCTGTCAAGCGCCGACCCGGCGGGCAATGTGCTGCAGGGGCTTACATCGTCGGACCCGCCGGGCATACTCAGGTGCATGTCCGAGTCCGATATCAGCGAGGACGTGGAAATCCAGCCTGCGCAGGGGCGATTCGAGCGCAGTGCGGCCGAGAAGATCAGGGATCGTGAGTTTCCGCTCGCGGTGCGCGGCTATGACCGGCAGGCCGTGGACACCTTCATGGAACAGGTCGCGGACCTGGTGAGTGAGCTGGAGGGCCGTCAGTCACGCGAAACGGTCGTCCAGCGGGCGCTCGACGAGGTCGGCGTCGAGACCGCGGGGATCCTTCAGCGTGCGCACGAGACCGCGGACGAGATCGCCGCGCGCTCCCGCTCCCAGGCGGAAGGGCGCATACAGCGCTCCGAGCGCGAGGCCGACCTGATCCGCCGGCAGGCCGACGACTACTCGGAGAAGGTGGTGGTGGACACCCAGCTTCTGTGGGAGGAGCGCCAGCGCCTGCTGGAGGACATCCGCCAGCTCGCCGACGAGGTGCTGGCCACGGCCGACGACGCAGCCGAGCGCGTCACTCTGCCGGAGGGACTCGAGCCCGAAGAGCCCCTGGCCGAGCTCGCGCCCGAGCCGGCGCCCGACGCCGCGGCCCCCCGGGCGGTGCCCGAGGAGGGGCTCCTGGAGCCCGAGCCGGAAGCGGACGGCACCGAGGATCCGCCGACGGCGGAGGTCGAGCTCGACCTGTTGCCGGGCGGCGCCGAGGCGCCGACCGAGATCGGCACCGACACCCGCTGGCCGCGGGACTGACCGGCGAGTCCGGCTAGACCCCGGTCTTCCCGCGCCCCTTCCGGCCTGTGGCAGCGCTCTTGTTGGTGGCCTTGCGCGAGGTGCCGAACGACTTCGAGAACAGCTTGCCGATCGGGCCGGGGGCCTTGCCCCCCACCGATTGGCCGACGCCGAGCGTTCGGTCCACTCCACGCTGAGGACCCCGCGAAAGCCGCGGGAGGAGGAAGGCCAGAATCAACAGGATGATGCAGACGACGATGATGCCTCCGATGATCATGGAGCACTCCTACCCTTCGGGGTAGCGCCTCAACCGCGGGGTCGCCTGAGCGCTCCGGCTGTCTGACACACTCTCGGCGGTGGCAAAGCAGAAGCAGATGAAGATGCAGATGCAGGTGGGAGCGCTGGGCGCGATCCCACAGCTCGAGTCGCGCACGGACGAGCAGCTGCAGAGCGAGTCAAAGCATCGCGTGGCCGCCAAGGCCATCCTCGGAGCGCGGGCGGCCGAGCGCTATGACGTCAAGGCGGCGCGCGCGTACTTCAATGAGGCGCTCGCGGGCTGCCATCCGCAGGAGCGTCCCGCCCTGCGCCAGATGATGAAGGCGTCATTGGCACTGGCCGAGCGCAAGCCCGACGAGTTGCGCGACGCGATGGAGCGCCTCGGTCAGGAGGCTCCTTCGGGCCGGCAGCTGTTCATGCTGCGAATGATGGGCCTGCTGATTCCGCCCCAGAGCGCGGGCATGTTGGCCCGCATCCGCGGCATCGTGCTCATCCTGCTGCTGGTGATCGTCCTGCTGGCGATCGGCTTCGGGCTCGTGCAGCTGATCTCGCTGCCCTTCGGCGGCATCGGCGTAGGCAGCTCGGTCTTCTTCGGCTTCCTGCTGGTGGTGATCGTGCTGGGCGTGCTCGTGCTGCTCGGCCGGCGCCGCCAGGCCAGAGCCCGGGCCGCGCGCGGCGCGGGCTGACAAAGCCGTCTACGACCCGGTTCGCCGGGCTCAGTTCAGAGCAGCGGACAGCCGGCGGCGGTGCTCCCGCGCCAGCGGGTGCTCGGCCCCGAGCTCGGTGAAGATGGCCACCATCACGGCGCGGATCTCGTCGCGCCGGTCCGGAGCGGCGACGGCCAGCGCCTGCTGGAGCAGCTCCAGGGCGGTCTCGGGATCGTCGTCGTCCCAAGCGGTGAAGGCACGATCGAGATCGGCGTCTCCGGTCAGCCGGGTCCGCGCGATCAGGCCCGCGGCCACGAAGTCGCCGGGCGCGCCCTCGAGCAGCTCGACGGCCTCCTCGGTGTCGCCCCGCACCAACAGCATGCGTCCCAGTTCGCGCCGGGCGGTGGCGTGCGAGGGGTCAAGCTCCAGCGCGCGGCGCAGCTCTGGCTCGCCTCCCCCCTCCACCAGCGCATCGGCCTCGGAGGGGACCAGCGCGTCGAAGAAGCGCTCGACCTCGGCGGGCGGCAGGGCGCCGGTGAACTCAGTGGCCACGCGGCCGTCGCGGAATGCCTTGACCGCCGGGATGCCCTGGATGCGGAAGCTGGCCTGAAGTCCCGGATTGCGGTCGACGTCGACCTTGGCCAGCTCGACCTTGCCCGCTCGCGCCGTGGCGGCCCGCTCGAGCGCGGGGGTCAGCTGCTTGCACGGCTGGCACCAGTCGGCCCAGAAGTCGACCACCACGGGCAGCTCGCGCGAGCGCTGAATCACGCGCTGCTCGAACTCGGCCTCGTCGACGTCGTAGATCGACTGGACGGGATCAGGACTCATCGACGCTCGCCTTTTCGATCACGACCGGCCGCAGCGGCGTGCCGGCCTCCCCGCTGGTGGGGTCGCCCAGATTGTCGATCGACAGCGCCACGTCGAGCCCCTTGACGACCTTGCCCAGCACGCCGTACTCGGGCGGCAGCCCCGCGTCCGGGGCGGTGACGATGTAGAACTGGCTGCCGGCGGTGCCCGGCGGCTCCGCGGCGGTCTTGGCCATGGCCACCACGCCTTCCGTGTAGGCGGCGTTCGGGGGCGGCGCGTCGCGCACCGAATAGCCGGGGCCGCCGGAGCCGGTGGCGGTGGGGTCGCCTCCCTGGATCACGAAGCCCGGCACGATCCGGTGGAACACCGTGTTGTCGTAGAAGCCCGCGCGGGCGAGTGACACGAACGACGCCGCCGTCTTGGGCGACGTCTTCTGGTCGAGGCGGATCGTGATGTCGCCGCAGGTCGTCTGGAGCACCACGTCGTAGGTCGCGGCCGGATCGAGGGCCTTGCCCGGCTTCTTCTGCCCTCCGTCCTGCCTGGGCTCCGGCTGCGCCACCTCATCGCAGCCGCCCTTGGCCCCGGTCTCGGTCTCCTGAGCCTGATCGGAGTCGGAGGCGCCTCCGCCGCCGCCGGATGAGCCACCATCGTCATCGTCGCCTCCACAGGCCGCGGCGGCGAAACAGAGCAGGCACAGAAGGAGCGCGAGCGGCCGGAACACGGAGCCGTAGGCTAGCGACGTGCCCCTCGCGTCCCTGGCCCTTCGCTACGACCAGTTCATCTTCGATCTGGACGGCTGCGTGTGGATCGGCGACGAGCCCACACCGGGGGCGCTCGAGGCTCTGGAGACCCTTCGGGCGGCCGGAAAGCGAGTCGCCTACGCCACCAACGATCCGCGCGGCGCAACCGAGGACTACGTGGCCCGGCTGTGGCGGATCGGGATCAAGGCTTCGCTGCGCGACGTGGTGACCGTGGGCGGCGCCACACAGCACCTGCTGGCCGAGACCCGGACCGGCCGCACCGCCTTCGTGATCGGCACCCCCGCCCTCCGAAAGCACGTGGAGGACGCGGGCCTCAAGGTGCTCAACGGGACCGACCTGGCGTCGCGCGCCGAGGTCGTCGTCGTGGGCGGGACGGAGCAGCTCGTCTACGACGATCTGCGTAACGCCGCGCTGGCCGTCCGGCGCGGCGCCGATTTCCTGGCCACCGCCCGCGACCCGACCTACCCGCAGCCCGACGGCCTGTGGCCGGGTACCGGCGCCATCGTGGCCGCCGTCGAGGTGGCCAGCGGTAGAACGGCCGAGACCGTCGGCAAGCCCGAGCCCCAGCTGATGCTCACCGCACTCGACCGCCTGGGCGACGGCCGCACGCTGGTGGCCGGCGACCGGATCGACACCGACCTCGCCGCGGCCGCCGCGGCGGGACTGGATTCAGCGCTCGTCCTCAGCGGCGGGGCGCGCCGCGAGGAGCTCGAGGGTCTCGACCCCCAGCCGGTGGCGGTGGCCGAAACGCTCGCCGCGCTGCTGGTGGACTGAGCGTCGGCGCGCCAGGCCGGGCTACGACCGCGCGCGTCGCAGCGCCAGACCAGTCACCCCGTCCAGCGCGGTCAGGCCCACGAGCACTCTCGCCCCGCCCGTGAGCAGCTCAGGTGAGGAGGATCCCGGCGCCACGGAGCGCAGATAGGCGGCCTGCGCGAGGTTGAGCGCGGCACGGCCGAACATCCACGGCCAGCGCGGGCGTCCGCGCAGCAGCCCGGGCACGAGCACGAGGTCGGACGCGCCGACCAGACGGAGAGCCGGATCCTGGCCGTCGAGGCCCAGGGGCCGCGACACCCGGCCCGGGGCCGCAACGAGGACGGCGCCGGCCACGAGCGTCACGCCCGCAACGAACTGCGGCATGCGCTCCGCGGACAGCAGGTTCGCTCGCGGCAGCGCTACACGCCCTCCGGCTGGGTGCGGCCTTCCCCGTAGTCGGGGATCTGCTGGACGGCCCAGCCGTTGCCGTCGGGATCCGAGAAGTACACGAATCGGCCCCACGGGAAATCCTGGACGTCGGAGACCTCGAGTCCTCGTCCGGCCAGCTCGTCGCGCGCGGCCTCGATGTCCTCGACCACCAGCTGAAGCCCGTCGAGCGAGCCCGGCTCGAGTTGCGTGATCCCCTCACCGATCGAGACCGAGCAGGCCGACCCGGGGGGCGTGAGCTGCACGAAGCGCAGGCCCTCGCGCACCGTCACGTCGTTGTCGACGCTGAAGCCCGCTCGTTCGGAGTAGAAGGCCTTGGCCCGGTCGACGTCGGACACCGGAACGGGGATCAGCTCGAGCTTGAGGTCCATGGCGGGCGCCAGTCTATCCCCGCCTCTCGAACTCCCGCAGCTCCGCCGGCTCCACGCCGACCAGCGCGCAGGCCTCGTCGGTGACGGTCAGCCCCGCCCGTTCGGCCTGCACGAGCGCCAGCGCCGGATCGGTGCCCCGCAGCTCGTGCAGATGCGCCGCGCACACGGCAGCCACGAAGTCCGTCCAGCGGTTGCCATGGATGGCGACGGCCCCCGCCGATCGCAGCCGCCGCCGCAGCAGGGCCAGCAGCTCCTCCAGGGCCGCCGCCCCGCCCTCCGTGGCGGCGACCGGGACGTGCACCCACTCGAGGCCGGCCTCCTCGTAGGCCGGGAGATTGTGGCGCGAGGCCATGGTCGAGATCACCAGGCGCACCCCTCGGGCCTGCAGATAGGCGATCTCCGCCTGCTTCCGCTCACGCCGGTGACTGCGCCCGCCTCCCCCCGGCCGCTCCAGCGCGCAGAGCTTGCGCGGCCGGGCCCACCAGATGTGCCTGGGTTCCTGAGTCGACGCTTCCATGCCCCCTGAAGAGCCGGGCCGGATAAGTTCGCCCCCCTGGCCCCGATATCCTGCGACGGTCATGTGCCGCGTGTTCGGCTGCGTCGCCGCGGAGCCGCTCTCGATTCGCAATGAGCTGCTCGAGGCCGAGAACCCCCTGATCCGGCAGTCCGAGGACCACGACTCCGGCTGGGGCATGGCCGCCTACGAGCGCGCCGGCGGCGAACTGCCTCAGATCGTCCGCTTTCCCGAGGCCGCCTACACCGACGGCGAGTTCGTGGACGCAACCGAGCGGCGGGCTCGCATCTTCAACGTCCACGTACGGCGCGCCACCATGGGCGATCTGCGGCTGGAGAACACCCATCCCTTCAGCCTCGACCGCTACACCCTCGGCCACAACGGGACCGTTCTCGCCTACCCCCGGCTGCTCGAGCCGGGCATGGCGCCGCCGGCGGGCGACACCGACTCCGAGCACCTGTTCAACCTGTTGATGCACCGCTACGACCCGGCCGACCCGGTGGGGAGCATTCGCGGGGCCGTCAGGACAGCGGTCGAGCGCTCTCCCTTTTCGGGGCTGAACGTTCTGTTCTCGGACGGCGAGAAGCTGTACGCATACCGGCTCGGGCGCTTCGATCTCCACTGGGTAGCGCGGCCCGGCCAACTGCTCGTGGCGTCGGAGAAGCTCACCGGCGAGGCGTGGCACAGCGTCGGCCAGGACGTGCTGCTCACGCTCGACCCCGAGGATCTCGAGGAGCCTCACGCCGAGCGGCTGCTCGGGGACGAGATCGTCCGGACCGCCAATATCCGCAGGGTCGACAAGGCACCCCATCTGCGCGGTGCGGAGCGCGGCGCCGCCGCGGCGGAGAGAGCCCGCACCGCGGCATCGGCGGCGGCCGCCGAGTGAGCCGTCGTTTCGCGCTGTTGGTCAACCCGGCGTCCGCCGGGGGGAAGGCGCTCGACGCACTTCCGGCCGTGCACGCCACCCTGGACCGTCTCGACCGCCCTCACCGCACGGTCATAACCCGCGACATCGAGCACGCCGCCCAGGAGGCCGAACGCGCGGCGAGCGAAGGAGAGACGACGCTGGCGATGGGCGGCGACGGGCTCCTGCGACCGCTCGCCGGGGTGCTCCGGCACTCGCCGGCCGCCCTGGCGCTGGTGCCCTGCGGGCGCGGAAACGACCTCGCACGGGTGCTCGGCATCCCCACCGACCCGGCGGAGGCCGCCCGGGTGGCCGTCGAGGGCAGCGAGCGGCTTCTCGACGTGGCCGACGTCGACGGCACGCCCTTTCTCGGGATAGCGAGCTTCGGCTTCGACTCGGACGCCAACCGGATCGCCAACGAGGCCAAGCTGATCCGCGGCAACGCGGTGTATCTGTACGCCGCGTTGAGGGCGCTCGCCGCGTGGAAGCCGGCGCGCTTCGGCGTCACGGTCGACGGCGAGCTGCACGAGGTCACCGGCTACTCGGTGGCGGTGGGCAACTCGAAGGCCTACGGCGGCGGCATGTACGTGCTCCCCCACGCCGAGCTCGACGACGGACGGCTCGATGTGATGATGTCCAGCGAGGCGACGAAGCTGACCTTCCTGCGCGAGTTCCCGAAGGTGTTCAAGGGCACGCACGTGGACTCGCCGAACGTCACCTTCCTGCGCGGCGAGCGGATCGAGCTGACGTCGGACCGGCCGTTCGTGATCTACGCCGACGGCGACCCGATCGGCGCCACTCCCGCCACGGTGGGCGTCGAGCCGCGTTGCCTTCGGATCATCGTCCCGGCGTGATCTTCCGTCCCGCGCGCACTCTGGCTCGGGCCACCCGCGCCGCGAGCCGCCGGCTCGGACGCACCGGGGGCACCACGGCGCCCGGGCGCCTGTTGCTCAAGCTGTCGCCCGGCGCCCTGGCGCGGATGGGTGGGCAGCTGGGCGACGGCTCGGTGATCGTCTCGGCCACCAACGGCAAGACCACCACCTCCGCCATGATCGCCGCGGCGCTGGAGCACGAGGGGCGCCCGCTGGTGCACAACCGGGCCGGCTCCAACATGGCCTGGGGTGTGGCCACGGCTCTGCTCGACGCGGGCCGCGAGTCCGGACAGCTGGGCTTGTTCGAGGTGGACGAGGCCTGGTTGCCCGAGGTGGCGCGCGAGCTGCGGCCGCGGCTGCTCCTGCTCGCCAACCTCTTCCGCGACCAGCTCGACCGCTACGGCGAGCTCGAGTTGCTGGCCGACCGCTGGGCCGAGGTGGTGGCAGAGCTGGACGGGCGGGCGCGCCTGGTGCTCAACGCCGACGACCCCCTGGTGGCGGATCTCGGCCGCGGACGCGAGGGGGTGACCTACTTCGGCCTCGCCGACGACTCCCAGGCGCTGCCCGGAGATGCAGCACGCCGCCGACTCCAAGCACTGCCGCAACTGCGGCACGCCCTACGAGTACGAGGCCGTCTACCTCGGGCATCTCGGCCGCTACCGCTGCCCCAATTGCGGCCGCGAGCGCCCGGCTCCCGCGGTGGCCGCCACGCGGGTCGAGCTGATGGGCATGAAGGGGTCACGGGTGACTCTGGAGACCCCGCAGGGCGAGCTCGATCTCCGTCTCCCGCTCCCCGGCCTCTACAACGTCTACAACGCGCTGGCCGCCGTGGCCACCGCGCTCGAGCTCGGCGTGGCGCTGGACGTGACGGGCCAGGCGCTGGAGGGCTTCGCCGGCTCGTTCGGCCGGGTGGAGACGATTCCCGTCGGCGGTCGCGACGTCTCCATCCTCCTGATCAAGAACCCCGCGGGCGCCAACGAGGTGCTGCGCACCCTGATCCTCGAGGACGGCGAGCTCGACCTGTGGCTGGCGCTCAACGACCGCACGGCCGACGGGCGCGACGTGTCCTGGATCTGGGACGCCGACTTCGAGCTGCTGGCGGGCCGCGTGCGCCGCGCGGTCTGCTCCGGAACGCGAGCGGAGGAGATGGCTCTGCGCCTCAAGTACGCCGGGCTCGACGCCGAGCTCGAGGTGAATCGCGAGCTGGGGCCCGCCCTCGACGACGCCGTGGCCGGCGCGGCCGGTCAGCGCCTGTTCGCCCTGCCCACCTACACGGCGCTGCTCGAGCTGCGCGATCTGCTGACCCGGCGCGGGCTGGCCCGCAGGTGGTCGGAGTGATCGACCGCAGCGTGATCTGGCATGACGTGGAGAACGGCTCCTACTCGGCCGACCTCGACACCTGGCTCCGGCTGGCGGCCGAGGCGGAGGGCCCCGTGCTCGACCTGGGCGCGGGCACCGGGCGGATCGCACTCGAGCTCGCGGCCGACGGCCGGGAGGTGACTGCGCTCGAGTCGGATCCGTTGCTGCTCGACGAGCTCGGCCGCCGGGCGCGCGACCGTGAGCTGAGCGTCGCCCGCTGGCTGGCGGACGCCCGGGAGCTGACGCCCATCGAGGGCTTCGCGCTGGTCATCGCCCCGATGCAGTTCATGCAGATCCTCGGCGGCTCCGCCGAGCGCGGCGAGGTGCTGCGCCGCGTGGCCGCGTGTCTGCGGCCGGGCGGCGCATTCGCGGCGGCGATCTCGAATCTCGACGAGGCGGTGGCCGCGGACGACGCCACGCCGCCGCTGCCGGACGTGGGCGAGCGTCGCGGCTGGGTCTACTCGAGCCTGCCGCTCGACGTGCGGCCGGAGCCCGGCGGCGTGGCCGTCGAATGGCTTCGTCAGGTGGTCTCGCCCGCGGGTGAGCTGACCGAGGAGCGTTACGCGCTGAAGCTCGACTCGCTCACGCCGGGACAGCTCGAGGAGGAAGCGGCGCGACTCGGACTCCGGCCCGAGGCGCGCCTGCAGGTCGACTCGACCGAGTCCCACGTGGGAAGCACGGTGGTGCTGTGCCGGCGCTGAGGGTCTGCTCGCTCTATCCGGAGCTCATGAACATCTACGCCGACCGCGGCAACATCGCCATCCTGCGGGCGCGCTGCGAGTGGCGCGGTCTGGGCTTCGAGCACGCTGCCGCCGGCGTGGGCGAGCGGCCGGACCCCGGCGCTCACGACCTGTTCTACATCGGCGGCGGCCAGGACCGGGACCAGATCGCGATCGCGCCCGACATGGCGGAGACCAAGCGCGAGGCGCTTCACGGCGCGGCGTCGCGCGGCGCCGTGGTGCTCGGCGTCTGCGGTGGCTACCAGCTGCTGGGCCATTCCTACGAGCTCGGCGGCTCGGAGCTGCCCGGCATCGGCCTCGTGGACCTGCAGACGGTGCGCGAGCCCGGCCCGAGGCTGATCGGCAACTGCGCGATCGAGGCCGACTTCGGCGACGGCCCCCGCGTGATCGCGGGGTTCGAGAACCACGGCGGTCGCACCTACCTCGGCGCCTCCGAGTCGCCGCTCGGACGGGTGCTCAACGGGCACGGCAACAACGACCGGGACGGCTTCGAGGGCGTGCACTCGGGCAACGTGATCGGCACCTACCTGCACGGGCCGCTGCTGCCGAAGAACGTGTGGCTGGCCGACCGGCTCATAGAGCTGGCCCTGGGCATCGAGCTGGAGCCGCTCCCCCACGACGAGCTCGAGGCCGCGGCACACGCATCGGCCCGGCGCGCGGCCGGGGTCTGAGCCTCAGCGCCCGGTGGAGCCGAAGCCGCCGAGGCCGCGGACCGTCTCGTCGAGCTCGTCGGCCTCGTGCAGTCTCACCACGCCGGTGGCCACCACCATGAGCTGGGCGATGCGGTCCCCGGGCGCGATCTCAAACGGCTCGTGCCGGTCGGTGTTGATCAGCAGGACCCGCAGCTCCCCGCGATAGCCCGGGTCGATCAGGCCCGGGGCGTTGACCAGTGAGATCCCGTGCCGGGCGGCGAGGCCCGACCGCGGCAGCACGAGACCCGCGTGAGCGGGAGGAATGGCCACCGCCAGCCCCGTGCCCACGTCCGCCCGCTCACCCGGCTGGATGACCAGCTCTTCGGCGGAGTGGAGATCGAAGGCGGCGTCGTCCTCGTGGGCGCGCGCGGGCGCCTGCGCGTTCTGGGCGAGGCGCTGGAAGCGCAGCCTCAAGACGAGTTGGGCAGACCGTTGCTCGCGGCGAACCGCTCGAACCGCGGCGCGGCGCTCACCGGCACGCGCGCCCGGATGCGCACGCCGTCGGCGGTGTCCTCGCGCTCGAGCTCGCCCGCCAGGTCGTGCAACTCGGACAGGCTGCCGCCCTCGTCGTAGGGCACGAGCAGCTCCATCGGGGTGAGCGAGGCCAGGAAGCGAGCCTCGATGGCCTCGGTCAGCTCCTCGAGCCCCTCCCCCGTCTCGCCCGAGAGCTGCACCGCCTGCGGAAAGCGGAACGAGAGCTCGCGGCGGCGCTCGGAACTCACTGCGTCCATCTTGTTGAGCGCCAGCAGCCGCGGACGTTCGCCCGAGCCGGTCTCGGCCAACACGTCGTCCACGGCGGCGATCATCTCGTGCAGCTCGTGCTCGGGCACCGAGGCGTCGGCCACGTGCACGATCAGGTCGGCGCCGAGCGCCTCCTCGAGCGTGGCGGAGAAGGCGTCCACCAGCGCATGCGGCAGCTTGCGGATGAAGCCGACGGTGTCGGTGACCAGGTAGGTGCGGCCGGAGATCTCCAGCGAGCGGGTGGTGGGATCGAGCGTGTGGAACAGCCGATCCTGCACGCCGACCTCCGAGCCGGTCAGTGCGTTCAGAAGCGTGGACTTGCCTGCGTTTGTGTAGCCGGCGAGCGCCACGGTGGGCAGGCCGGCGCGCTCACGCTCGCGGCGCATCGTCGAGCGAGTGGACTTGGTCTGGTCGAGGCGGCGGCGCAGCGCGGAGATGCGGTCGCGCGCGAGCCGGCGGTCGGTCTCGATCTGTGTCTCGCCCGGGCCTCGTGTGCCGATGCCGCCGTCCATGCGCCCGGCGCCGAGGCGCTCGAGGTGGGTCCACAGCCCTCGCATGCGCGCGAGGTTGTACTCGAGCTGGGCCAGCTCCACCTGGAGCTTGCCCTCCGCCGAGTGAGCGTGGTCGGCGAAGATGTCGAGGATGATCGCCGTGCGGTCGATGACCGGCACGCCGAGCGCCTCCTCCAGATTGCGCTCCTGACGAGGCAGGAGCTCGTCGTCGCAGGCCACCAGGTTGGCGTCCGCCTCTCCCACGGCGCGCTTGAGCTCGGTCAGCTTGCCGCGGCCGAAGTAGCGGTCCGGATCGGGCTGATCGCGTCGCTGCACCATCTCCCCCGCCACGGCCACCCCGGCTGTGCGCAGGAGCTCCCGGAGCTCGCTCAGGTCGGGCTCGGCCGGCGTGGCCGCGATGCAGAGAGCACGCTGGCGCGCCCGCGGGTTGCGAACTCCGTCGCCGTTGCGGGTGGGTGAGTGGCGTCCGTCCCGGCCTCTCTGCATCCCTTCAGAGTCTAGGCCGGTTTGCGCGGAATGCCCGCGGTCACTCGGTGACCGGCGGCAGCTGGAGGCGCTCCACCGGCGGAATCACGCCCTCGGTGGGAAAGTGCTCGGGTATCGAGCTCCCGGGGAGCACCAGCACGCTCTCGGCCGGGTCCCCGAGCCACGAGGCGTGGCCCACGGCGTAGCGATGCGCGGCCAGAGCGCATGCGGCGGCGTCGAGCTCCTCGGTGCGGCGGTGCCAGAGGTCGCCGCCCTCGTCGATCACGTGATCGCCGCTCAGCTCCTCGATCCGCACCTGCATGCCGAAGGGGTGGCGCTTGGCCGGCAGGCGCCGGCCCTGGAGGGCGCAGAACACGCCCTCCGGGTTGGTCTCGAACACGGGGAACTGGTGGTAGGCGCCCTCCCACACCGCGCCGCCGTGGCCGTTGTCGCGCTCGTTGGGCGCGAAGGCCGGCAGGTCGGCGAGCAGTCCGGCCAGGCGCAGCATCTCGGCGTCCGGCGGCTGGGGGGTCACGCCGCGCCCCACCAGCAGCGAATCGCAGTCGCGCGTGGAGCGGTCTGCGAGGGGCACGCGCATGGGAGCGCCCATCGCCACCACCACGTCGCCCAGCGCCCGCAGCTCGGCCGCCACCTGAGCGGCGGAGCCGGGTTCGAAGAAGATGGCGCTCAGCCGAATCGGCGGTTCGGGAGCGCGAACCTCCTCCAGCATGGCGAGCTGGAGGCGGCCCTGCATGGGAACGAGGCCGACGTAGTGCATCAGGCCGCGAGACTACCCCGGAGGCGCTCCACCGCCTCGCTCAGGCGTTCGTCGTCGATGGTGAGCGAGATGCGGAAGAAGCCCTCGCCGTTGGGTCCGTAGGCACCGCCGGGCGACACGACGACGCCGGACTCCTCCAGCACCAGCTCGCAGAAGGAGGCCGAGGTGTGGCCGGCCGGCACCGGGGCCCAGACGTAGATCGTCCCCCTGGGCGGGATCACGTCGACGCCGATCTCGCGCAGCGCGCCGCACACCAGGTCGCGCCGGCGCTGATAGATGGCGATCATCTCCGTGGGCGGTCCCTCGTCGAGTGCCCGGGCGGCGGCCAGCTGCACGGCCTCGAACAGGCCCGAGTCGATGTTCGTCTTGAGCTTCCAGTAGGTGGCCACCGCCTCGGCGTTCCCCACCAGCGCGGCGGTGCGCCAGCCGGTCATGTTCCACCCCTTGGACAGGGAGAAGATCTCCACGCCCACCTCGCGGGCTCCCGGGGTCTCGAGGAAGCTCGGGGCCACGTAGCCGTCGAAGGTCGTCTCCGTGTACGAGGCGTCGTGCACCACCAGCACGTCGTGCTCGCGCGCGAACTCGATCGCCCGCTCGAACAGGCCGTCGGGCACCACGGCCCCGGTCGGGTTGTTCGGATAGTTGAGGTACATCAGGCGGGCACGCGCGGCGGCCGCCGGGGTCACCGCGCCGAGGTCGGGCCCGAAGCCGAGCTCGGGGAGGAGCGGCATCAGCTCCGCCTCTGCGCCGGCCAGCAGCGGCCCCCCGGTGTAGACCGGGTAGCCGGGATCGGCGGCCAGCGCCACCGTGCCCGGGTCGAGGAACGCGAGATTCATGTTGAACACGCACTCCTTCGCGCCGAGCGCGGGCAGGATCTCGCTCTCGGGGTCGAGTGTCACGCCGAAGCGGCGTTCGTAGAAGCGCGCGAACGCCTCGCGCAGCTCGGGCCGCCCGCGGTTCGAGGGGTACTGATGGGTGCCGGGATCGGCCGCGGCCGTGGTCAGGGCCTCGATCACCGGTCCCGGTGTGGGGGTGTCGGGATCGCCGATGCCGAGGCTGATCACGTCGATTCCCGCGGCCTTCTTCTCTCGGATCTTGCGTTCCAGCTCGGCGAAGAGGTAGGGCGGCAGGCGGTCCAGGCGGCTACTCGATTGCATGCAACTCCATCGTCAGTTCCTTGCTCAACACACCGGCGTAGACCGGCCGGGCCCAGCCGGTGAGATCCACGTGCAGATCCTCGCCCACGGCCACCTCGAGCTCGCCTCCGTCGAGGGACACGGTCACCGGACTGTCGGCGCCGCGCAGCACTGCGGCCACGGCCGCACCCGTGGCGCCGGTGCCCGAGGCCATCGTCTCCCCCACTCCGCGCTCGAAGATACGCGCGCGGATCCGGTCGTCCGCCGTTTGGTGCCAGAACGAGACGTTGGTGCGGTTGGGAAACAGCTCGTGGCGCTCGATATCGGGGCCGTAGCGCCCGAGGTCCATCCCGTCCAGGTCATCTCCGACCTCGATCGAGCACTGCGGGTTTCCCGCCTGCACGAACTGGAACCTGAACTCTCGCCCCGCCGAGGTCAGCGTGCCGGTGCCGTCGTCGCGCCCGTCGGGGAAGTCCTCGCTCGCTCGCAGTCTCACCCGCCCCATGTCCATCGTGCACAGCTCTCCGTCGATGCGCGGGCGGATCTCGCCGGCCACCGTGCGCACCGAGAAGGAATCGGTGTCGGTCCAGCCCGTGCGCCGTAGGTACATCACGGCCTGGCGCACCCCGTTGCCCGACAGCTCGGCCTCCGACCCGTCCGGGTTGTAGATACGGATCTCGGCCACGAAGCCGCGCTCTTCGGTCTCGCGAATGAGCAGCACGCCGTCGCTCCCGATCCCGGTGTGGGGAGCGCACAGGCGCCGGATCCGCTCGGGAGTGAGCTCGAAGGGCAGCTCACGCTCCTCCACGATCACGTAGTCGTTGCCCAGGGCCTGCCACTTCTCGAAGCGCACGGCGGGCCACTCTAGGCAACGCGCTGCGCCATCAGCCGTCCGGCCAGCTCGTCTGTCTTCGCTCCGGTCGCATCGAGCACGCGCACACCGGGCAGGCGGGCCATCCAGGTGAGCTGGCGCCGGGCGTAGTTTCGGGTGCGCCGCTTCATGCCCTCGACGTCGCCGCGCAGGAGCTCCTCGAAGCCGAGCGCCTTGCGCGCGGTGGCCGAAGCGCCGGCCGCGTCGGCGCGCATGACCTCCTCCAGCGCGCCCGCGGCCACCATGGCGTCCACGCGCTCGTCGATGCGCGCGTACAGGGTGGCGCGGTCCATGGTCAGGCCGCCCAGAAGGGTGGGCTGTCGAAGCTCGGCCGTCCACAGACGCGAGCTGTCGCCCGCCGCAGCCGGCTCCTCGCCCATCTCGATCAGCTCGAGGGCGCGGATCACGCGCGTGCGGTCGCTCGGCGCGATCCCGGCCGCCGCGGCGGGGTGGCGGACGGCCAGGTCGGCGTGAAGCGCCTCGACACCACGCTCGTCGAGCTCCGCGGTCAGGCGGTCGCGCAACCCGACCGGGGGCGGCGGCCGCAGCTCCAGGTCGGTCAGCGCCGCCTGCAGGTAGAGGCCGGTCCCCCCCACGACGATCGGGGTGCGGCCCGCGGCCAGGGCCTGGTCGATCTCGGCGTGGGCGAGCCGCGCGAAGCGACCGGCGGAGAAGGTCTCGGTCAACGGCACGCACGACACGAGGCCGTGCTCGAGGCGGGCCCGCTCGGCGGCGGTCGGGGCGCCGGTCAGGATCTCGAGGCCCTCGTAGACCTGCAGCGCATCGGCGGAGATCGCGAGCGGATCCTCCCCGCGCTCGCGCAGTCGCTCGGCGATGGCCACGGCCACGGCGGTCTTGCCCACGCCGGTGGGCCCGAACAGCGCGATCACGCGATGTGAATGCGCCACGATCGCTCGTAATAATCACGCCGTGCCGGCGCGTGTCGTGTCATCTCGTCAGGTGCATATTTGCAGGCATTTCTGGTTACGACAGCCGCTGGGGACAGTCTTACGTCTTGCAATTGAGCTCCTCGACCAGCGCCCGGACGCGTTCTGCGATTTCGTCGCGGATGTGGCGGACCTCTTCGAGTGGGCGGCCTTTGGGGTCCTGGAGCTCCCAGTCGAGGTAGCGCTTGCCGGGAATGTACGGGCATTCGTCCCCGCAGCCCATGGTGACGACGACATCGGCCCGCTCGGCGTGCTCGCGGGTCAGCTTGCGGGGCGTGGAGCCGGCGAGGTCTATGCCGAGTTCGTTCATGACCTGCACGACCTCGGGGTGGACTTGGTTGGCTGGCGTAGTGCCGGCCGAAAGCGCTTGGTGGCGACCGCCTGCGGCGCGTTCGAACAGGGCGGCGGACATCTGCGAGCGGCCGGCGTTGTGCAGGCAGACGAACAGAGCGGTGGCCATCAACCCCGCAACCTACTCCATTGACAGTTGCCGATTCAATTGGTATTTGTAAATCGATGCCTGTCGACATACCACTGGCGCCCAAGACCAAGCGTCCCGTGGGCGAGCCGTGCTGCGAGCCGGTCGTCTACCCCGACGTCGAACGCGAGCACGCGATCCGCATGGCCGAGGTCGCCAAGGCGCTCGGCGACCCGATCCGCCTCCAGCTCGTCGATGTGCTGCGCAAGCACGCGGGCAAGGTCTGCGTCTGCGAGCTGGTACCGCTGTTCGACATCGCCCAGCCCACCCTGTCGCACCACCTCAAGAAGCTCCGCGACACCGGCATCGTCGACTCCGAGCGCCGCGGACTGTGGGCGTACTACTACGTGCTTCCCGATGCGCTGGAGGAGCTCACCGCATGGCTGAACTAACCACCCCCTCAATCACCGGCGAGCAGTCGGCCGCCTCTTGCTGTTGCGCACCTGCCGTCCACGAGACCTGCTGCGAGCCGTCCGAGAAATCCGCCTGCTGCGGTGCGAGTGCCGCTGGCGACACCTGCGGCTGCGCGCACGGCGAGCGCACTGTCGATCCTGCTCACCACCCCGAAGGAGCCCTGAACATGGCCGAGTTGACCGACACCGACATCCGCGAGCAGGTGCGCGAGCGCTACGCCGGTCACGCCAAGCTCGCGATCGATGTCTCTCCAGGCGCCGCACGGCAGGCCGAGGAAGCCTGCTGCGGCACGACCGGTCAGTCCGGCCAGTTCGGCGATGTGCTCTACGAAGCCGACTCGCGTGAAGGGGCTAACGAAGCCGCGGTTGCGGCGTCGCTCGGTTGCGGCGTCCCGACCGCTGTCGCCGACCTGCACGAAGGCGAAACCGTGCTCGACCTCGGCTCGGGCGCCGGCGCCGACGTCCTCATCGCCGCCCGCCGCGTTGGCCCTACCGGGCGGGCGATCGGGCTCGACATGACCGACGAGATGCTCGAACTCGCCCGCCGCAACGCCGCTGAGGCGGGCGCGACCAACGTCGAGTTCCTCCAGGGCTACATCGAAGACCTGCCGCTCCCGGACGCAAGCGTCCACGTCGTCATCTCCAACTGCGTCATCAACCTTTCCGCCGACAAGCGCCAGGTGATTCGCGAGGCCGCACGGGTGCTACGCCCCGGCGGGCGCTTCGCCGTCAGCGACGTGATCGCCGACCCCGACATGGACGCCGCCACGCGCACCGACATGGAGCAATGGACCGGCTGCATCGCCGGCGCCCTCACGCGCTCCGAGTTCGAGGGCGCCCTCCACGACGCCGGCCTCGACGACGTCGAGATCACCGAGACCCATCGCGTGCACGAGCACGCCGGCGCGGCGATCATCCACGCTCGCAAACCCAGTTAGCAAGCCGAGGCCCAAGCATGGCGCAAAGCCAGGTGTAGAGCGGAATCGGCGAGATACCCGCCACGATCGCTAGTAATAACGCCCGTGCGGAGGCAGGTCCTGTCCATGGTCGCGATTGCGCTCGCCCTGCCGGCGCTCGCGCTGGGCTGCCAGGAGTCGGGCTTCGACGAGTCGAAGGAGACGGTGCGGCCGTTGAAGGTCCAGGACAGCGTGGGTCCGCTGGGTGGCACCAAGGTCCCCGGACAGGCGGAGCGGCCGCTGACGCTGAACACCGATGCGCTCGGTGACACCCTCGCGCTGGGCGTCCGTCCGGTCCTGGCCGCGCTGCCCGACGGGCAGGTACCGGCCTATCTGCGCTCCCGGGCGAGTGGGCTCGACGTGGTCCCGTCGCTGCGGCGGGGTGATCTCGGCGCCGCCGAGCAGGCCCGCCCGGACGTGATCCTCGGCAGCAAAGAGGGCCAGGGCGGGCTCTACCGGGGACTGATCGCGATCGCGCCGACGATCATGACCGACGGTGGTGGCGGCGCATGGGAGCTGAGCCTGCGACTGCACGGTGAGGCGCTGGGACGGACCAACGACGCCGAACGCCTGTTGATCGACTGGGATCGAAGGGTGGCCGCTCTCGACGGCCGGCTGGGCGAGGATCCCGGTGAGACGAAGGTTTCCGTGGTGCTTGTCGGGCCGGGATCGATCCTCGTGGCCGGAGCAGAGTCGTTCCCCGGCAAGGTCTTGGCCGACGCAGGGCTCGCCCGCCCGGCCGCTCAGACCGACCCGATCGAGACAAGAACCGTCGCCAAGGGCCGGCTCGACGCGCTCGACGGCGATCTGATCCTGCTCTCCGTCGCCCCCGGCGGCGTGGGGGCCGCGACGGACCTGACGGCCAGCCCGGCGTGGCGGCGGCTCGCCGCCGTCCGCTCGGGCGCCGTGTGGCGGGTCGACGCCGGCACCTGGTGGACCGGCGGGGGCATCCTCGCCGCGCGAGCCGCCCTGCGCGATCTGGATCGCGCGCTGTAGGACGCTCGGCTCTACTGAAGCGTGCCCAAACTGCCGATGGGGACTGCAAGGACATGTCCCTCGAGCCCCTCGACGCCCTCTCCCGGCTGGCGGCACGCCGCCCCGGCAGCTTTGCGGATGCAGCCACCGCGGTCCTCGACCTGCTCGGCAGCGCCGTGCCGGGAGGCTGTGTCGTGCTCGGCCAGGTCGACTGGGACGCCCACGAATGCCGTGTGCTCGACTCGCGCGGCGACGCGATTGCTCGCGGCGAGGAACTGCCGCTCGCGCGCGAACCCGGCGCGACGGAGCTGATCGACCCCGAGGCGCTCACCGCACTCCGGGCGGTGCCCTGGGCGTCGGCTCCACTCGACGCCGCCGACGGGAGCTTCATCGGTGTTCTGCTCGCTGCGCCGGCCGACAGCTCGACTTCGCACGACCAGCTGCAGCGGCTCCTGCTCATCGGCTCGCGGCTGCTCTCGTACGAATGGGAGAGCGTCTCCACCCGAGCCGAGCTGCGACGGCTGTCCGAGGAGGCTCGCGATCGGGCCACCACCGACCCGGTGACCGGTCTCCCGCTGCGCGCTGCTCTGCTCGAGGCCACCGAGCGCGAGTGGGAGCTCAGCGATCGCGGGACCGTGGAGACCCACCTGGTGATCTGCCGGCTGAGCGACCGTGCCGGGATGGTGGAGCGCCACGGTCAAGCCGTGGCCGACCTGATGCTCAAGGACGTGGCCGACGTGATGGCCGGAGGGGTGCGTCGCACCGACCACCTCGGCCGCGTCGCCGACGACAGCCTCGCGGCCGTGCTCGTCGGCTGCAAAGGACGGGCCGGGGCGCTCGCCTTTCTCCAGCGCGTCGAGCTGTCGCTCGCGCGCGTGGGCGACGGACGGCCCGACGCCGCCGCGCTCGCCTACGGGGTCCAGTCGCTGGCCGAAGCCGCTTCCGCCCGTCACGCGCTGGAGCTGGCCGAGACGGCCGCGCAAACCGGGCCGTACGTTTCCCCTCTTGGAGATACGGCCGCGGAGGAGGCGGCGTGAGCGCCGAGCCGCTGGCCGAACCGCCCGTGCCGCCGTCCGATCCGGCCGGCGCGACACCCTCTGGGGGGCCGGGAGGCGGGCTGACCGGGCCCGGCGTGAGCGCTCCGACCCTGAGCGGCGCGGGACGACGTTTCCTCTCGGACATCCTCGTGGAGCTGGGCTTCGTGGACCAGACCGCGGCCGATCAGGCCGTCGAATCGGCCCGCCGGCCCGGGATGACGCCCGAGAAGGTGTTGCTGGAGAGCGATCACATCACGGCGGACCAGCTGGCGCGGGCGCTGGCCGAGCGCTACGCGCTCGACCACATCGACCTCGACGAGTACGCGGTCGATCGCGCCGCGGCGAGGGTGCTCCGCGAAAGCGCGGCCCGTCGCTACCAGGCGGCACCGATCGGGTTCACCGGCGACGGCGCACTGATCGTGGCCATCGCCGATCCCACCGATTCGCTCGGCCTGAGCGATATCGCGGTGATGACCAAGCTGCCCGTCCGCCCGGCGGTGGCCGCGCGCGGCCAGATAGTCAAGCTGCTCGACGAGCTCGAGTTCATGGACGAGCCGCTTGCGGCCGGGCCGCACACGATCGGCACGCTGATCGTTCCTCCGGACGACGACCCTGGGCCGAGCGCCCCACTCGCCGCCGTCCCCTCGGGAGCCGCTTCGCCGTCGCCCGACGGCAGGGTGGACAAGCTCGAAGGCGAGCTGTCGGCGATGCAGGACAAGCTCGCCGCGGCGCGCGAGAAGCTCGCCGAGGCGCACGACGCGCTGCGCGAGGAGCGAGACCGCGCGGCCACCGCGCTGCGGGAGGCGCAGGCGGGCGAGCGCGAGGAGGCTGACCGCAGGCGCCTGGCGGCGGTTGAGGATGCCCTGCGCGCGGAGCGTGCCAAGGCCGACGAGGCTCGCGCCCGCGTCCTCGACGAGGCCCTCCAGGCTGAGCGGGCCCGGGCCGACAAGGCCCGCACCGCGGTGATCGACGAGACGCGCCGCGAGGAACGCGCCCGGGCGGAGAGCGCGCGGGCTGCGGCCGTGGACGAGGCGCTCCAGGCCGAGCGGGCGAAGGCAGAGCAGGCGCGCACGGCGGCCGAGAAGAGCCGAGCCGACGCGGTTGCCCAGGCGGTGGAGAGCGAGCGTGCCCGGGCCGACCGGGCCCAGGCCGCGGCCATCGAGGAGACGCTGAGCGCCGAGCGCAGCAAGACGGCGAAGCTGGTCGCACGGGCGAGCGAGGAAGCGGCCGCGGCGGCGCGCGACGAGGCCGAGAAGGCCCGCACGGCGGCGCTCGACGAAGCGATGCGCGCCGAACGCGGCGAGGTCGAGAAGACGATTGCCGCCGCCCTCGACGACGCCATGCGCGCCGAGCGCGCGGAAGCCGCCCAGACCGTCGCCGCCGCCGTGGAGGAAGCGCTGCGAGCAGAGCGCGCCAGAGCCGAGAAGACCGTTTCCGCCGCCGTCGACGAGGCAGTGGCGGCCGAGCGCGGCCGGGCCGACAAGGCGCGTGCCGCTGCCGTGGAAGAAGCGCTGCGTGCCGAGCGCGCTAAGGCCGATAAGAACATTGCCGCCGCGGTGGACGACGCGCTGCGCGCCGAGCGGGCCCGTGCTGACAAGGCCCACGCTGCCGCCCTCGAGGACGCGCTCCGGGCGGCGGACACCAAGGCTGAGCAGACGCGGGCCGGTGCCGTGGAGCAGGCCGTCCAGGCCCAGCGGGCCAAAGCCGAGAGTGCGCGCATCAAGGCCGTGGAGGAGGCGCTGCGCTCCGAACGTGTCAAGGCGGAGCAGGCCGCAGCCGCGGCCGAGGAAGCCCTCGAGGCCATGCGGGTGAAGCTGGAACGTGAGCTGAGTGCCGAGCGGGCGCGGCTCGCGGAGGATCTCGAGGCCGAGCGTGCCCGCACCGGAAGCGCGATCGATGCTGAGCGCGAGCGTCACCAGAAGGAGCTCGACGCACACGTCGCCCGCACCGACGATGCCGTCGAGGCCGAGCGGGCCGTGGCCGCGAAGGAGCTGGAGCACGAACGCGGCCGCCACAAGGAGGCGCTGGCGTCGGAGCAGGCTCGCAGCGCCGCCAAGCTGGCCATGGAGGCCGAGCGTCAGGAGAGCGAGCTGGACGCGACGAGCGCCAAGCACGCCGCTGAGCTGGAAGCCGAGCGGGCTCGTCACGAGCTTCAGCTCGCGGCCGAGCGCACCCAGCACGTACAGGCCCTGGAGGACGCCCGGGCGTCCAGCATCGACGCCGGCCGGCTGGCGGCGATCGAGCGTGAGCACACCGACCGGCTCGAGGCCGAGCGCTCCCGCCACTCCGAGGAGGCACATGCGCTCCGAGCCGAGCTGGAGGCCACCGAGGCCCAGAGGGATGAGTCGTCGGCCGAAGCCTCCGCGCGCCACCGCGAGGAGCTGGAGGAGGAGCGCGCCGCCCATCGGGAGCGCGACGCCGAGCTGCGCGACCAGCTGGCCGCCGAGCGCGCTCGCCGCGAAGAGCTCGAGGCGGGAGCCACGGGCTCGGCCGAGAGCCGCGAGCGCATCGCCAAGCTTGAGAAGCGCCTGGCCAAGGCGCACGCCAAGCTCGACCATGAGCGCTCGGCCGGCGGTGCCGAGCTCGATCGCCTGCGCGCCCAGCTCGACCTGTTGGCCGACGCGGACCGCCGCGCCGAGCAGGCCCGGGCCGAATGTGCGCGACTCCGGGACGAGGGCGAGCGTCAGGCCGAGCTACAGGCCATGGGCGAGCGTGAGCTTCGCGACCACCTGGAGTCGTCGCGCGAGGAGACCACCCAGCTCCGGGACAAGCTCAGCGCCCTCCAGCAGCGCATCGCCGACGCCACCCGCGCCTTCGAGGCGATGGACTCGGCTGAGCGACGGCTCAACGAGATCACTGAGAGCGCTGGCGCCGACGGCGCCGAACCCGAGCCCGGCAGCGAAGCCCACTCCGAGACCGGCGTCGCCGGAAACTAGCCTCAGCCCAGGCGCGCGAGCAGCCGCTCTTGGCCGGCCAGCGTCGTGCTGGTGGCCGAGTCGATCTCCACGTCGGTGGTCTCCCCCGGCGCGGCCACGCCGGTGAAGTTGACCGTCTTGTTGTGCTCGGTGCGCCCGCGCAGCTTCGCCGGGTCGGTTCGCGACGGACCTTCCACCAGCACGGGAAGCGTGCGCCCGACGAAACGCTGAGCCCGGTCGGCGGCGTGATGCTGCACCAGATCGACCAGCCGTCCCATCCGCTCACTGGCGACATCGTGCGGTATCTGCCCGTCGAGGCTCGCCGCCTCGGTGTCGCGCCGGGGCGAGTAGATGAACGTGAACGCGGAGTCGTAGCGGACCTCGTCCACCACCTCGAGGGTCTCGTGAAAGTCATCCTCGGTCTCCCCGGGAAAGCCGACGATGATGTCCGTGGTGAGCGAGCAATCGGGCACGAGCTCGCGGATCATGGCCACGCGCTCGAGGTAGCGCTTCCGGCCGTAGGTGCGGCGCATCGCCTTCAGCACCCGGCTCGAGCCCGACTGCAGGGGAAGGTGGATGTGCGAGCAGACCGAGGGCAGCTCCGCGTGGGCGAGGATCACGTCCTCGCGAATGTCCTTGGGATGAGGGCTCGTATACCTGATGCGCTCCACTCCGTCGACGGCGTCTATCAGGGAGAGAAGCTCCGCGAAGCTGGTCTTCGCCCCCCTCGGAAGATCGCGCCCGTAGGAGCAGACGTTCTGCCCCAGCAGCGTGACCTCCTTGACCCCCTCCGAGGCGACCCGCTCGACCTCAGCCACCAGCTCGGGCGCCGGCCGCGAGACCTCGCGGCCGCGGGTCGACGGAACGATGCAGTAGGAGCAGGCGCAGTTGCAGCCCACGCTGATCTGGACCCAGGCCTGGAACTCGCGCTCTCGCTTCATCGGCAGATGGCCGGTGAAGCCCTCGAACTCGAAGAATCCCTGGGCGGTGAGGCTGTCGCTGGTCAGGAACTCCGCCAGCTTGTGCACCTGCCCCGGCCCGAAGGCCACGTCGACGAACGGGAACTGCTCGAACACCCGCTCCTTCATCGACTGCGACCAGCAGCCTCCGATGCCGACCACACGCTCCGGGTTCTCTCCCTTGAGGCGCTTGGCCTCGCCCAGGTGGCCCACGAGCCGGTTGTCGGCCTTCTCGCGAATGGAGCAGGTGTTGAAGAGGATCAGATCGGCTCCGTCGCGATGGTCGACCTCGGTGTAACCCAGCGAGTCGAGCATGCCCTTCATGCGCTCCGAGTCGTGCTCGTTCATCTGGCACCCGAAGGTGGTGAGGTGATACCGCTTCACGCCGGTCGAGGATAGCCTGGGCAGGATGGTGAGGGCGCGGGTCACCGCGCGCCTCTAGGCGGACGCCCGCTCGGCCAGGTCCGGGTAGCGGACGACGAACCCGTGCTCGTCCAGCTCCAGCTCGGCGGTGAAGTCGTGATCGAGACCGACGTAGCGGACCACGCCGTCCGACACGGGCTCGTAGCGTTGCTCCGAGCGCAGCACCTCCAGGTCGGGAACCGAGACCCAGGCCATCACGTGGTCGGCGGCCTTCTCCCCCAGCCGGCGCGCCGGCATGAAGTTGGTGAGCGGCGACAGGGCGAGGTCGCAGTCGAGCGCCCCCTGTACGTGTGACAGCGCCCGGCCGTTGCGCGACCAGGTGCCGTCGGGCCCGCGGACGAGATCGAGTGCGTGCTCACCGTCCGCGGTTTCGGCCCGTGCCACCAGGCGACTGGTGACCAGGCGGGCGTCGGTTGTCAGCTCGTAGTGAAGCCGGTGCTCGCGGCCGATCTGCACTCCGCGGGCGCTCAACCCCTCGTCGTTCAGCTCGACGGTGCACGACTCCGCCCTCCACTCGTCGACCCCGCGCCACACGTAGAACAGCCTCATGTCACTCCGTCGGCGGCCCCGCTCTGGCGTTACGACCTACTTCGCGTAGTCGGTGGCCCGGCTCTCGCGGATCACGGTCACCTTGATCTGCCCGGGGTACTCGAGCTCCTTCTCCACGTCGCGGGCGATCTGATGGGAGAGCAGGGCGGCCGCGTCGTCGTCGATCGCCTCCGGCTGCACGATCACCCGGATCTCGCGGCCGGCGTGCATGGCGTAGACCTTCTCGACGCCCTCGTGGCGGGTGGCGATCGCCTCCAGCTCGTGCAGGCGCTTGACGTACTGCTCGAGCGACTCTCCGCGCGCCCCCGGCCGGGCTCCTGACAGCGCGTCGACCACCTGGACGATGACCGCCTCGACGGTCTGGAGCTCGACCTCGTTGTGGTGTGCCTCCATGGCATGGGCCACCGCCTCGGATTCCTTGTAGCGGCGGGCCAGCTCTCCCCCGACCAGCGCGTGGGGGCCCTCGGTCTCATGGGAGACCGACTTGCCGATGTCGTGCAGCAGCGCCGCGCGGGCCGCCACGCGCGGATCCGCACCGAGCTCCTCGGCGAGCATGGAGGCCAGCCGGGCACACTCGATCGAATGGTGCAGCACGTTCTGCCCGTAGCTGGTGCGAAAGCGCAACCTGCCGAGCAGCTTCACCAGCTCGGGGTGGATCGACCCGACGTTGGCCTCGAACACGGCCTGCTCTCCCACCTCGACCACGTGCTGGTCGATGTCCGACCGGGACTGGAGAAACGCCTCCTCGATCCGCGCCGGATGTATCCGGCCGTCCTGGAGCAGTCGCTCGAGGGTCAGCCGCGCGATCTCGCGCCGCACGCCGTCGAAGCCCGAGAGCAGGACCGCCCCGGGGGTGTCGTCGATGATGAAGTCGATCCCCGTCAGGGTCTCGAGCGCGCGGATGTTGCGGCCCTCGCGTCCGATGATCCGGCCCTTGAGCTCGTCGGACTTGAGCTCGACCACGGACACGGTCGTCTCCACGGCGTGACTGGAGGCCACCCGCTGCATCACCGCGGCGAGGATGCTCCGGGCGCGGCGATCGGCGTCGTGGCGGGTCTCCTCCTCGACCTGGCGAATCAGGCGGGCACTCTCGTGCCGCAGTTCGTCTTCCAGCTCGTGCATGAGGATCTGCTTGGCCTGGCCGGCGCTGAGCCCGGCCACGCGCTCTAGCTCGCGCACCTGCTTGCTCTTGGCCTGCTTGAGCTCCTCGCGGGCGTGATCGAGGTTGCGCCCGCGGTCCTCCAGCGAGCGCTCGCGTTCGGCGAGCTTCTGACTCAGCGCCTCGAGCGAGCTCTCCCTGGCGTGCAGACGCTCCTCCTGCCGGGCGATCTCGGTGCGCCGGGCCACCAGCTCCTCCTCGAGCCCGTCCCGGCGCCCTCCCTGCCCCTTGGACTCCGGCGCCGCCACTCCGTCACGCGCCACCACCGCGCCTCCGCCCGCCTGCACCGCGCGTGGCCGCTGCACGAGCATCACCACCGCCACCGCGACCGCTGCCGCAACCAGCCCCGCCAGAAGGATGTCCATTTCCAATGTCCTCTCGTTCCGGCGCAGGGCGCCGGTCTCAGCCTCAAATGGGGTGAGCGGTGCGGCTCATTCGCCGCAAGACATCAGACGTCGCCGGGCGGGCACCGTCCCGAACGGAAGGTGCCGACTGCCGTTCAAGGCCCCTCTCGAATGCTCCCTTCGAGAGCTCGGTTGCGTGTGTTCGGAGATACGGTCAAGGGAAAATCAGGCGATTTGCTCGTCTTTTGTCTCACGGAGGCCGTGCCGGCCGCGTTCACATGAGGGTAACCCTCCCGGCGAGGCCCCGCAACCACCGCAAGCACGCCACCCGGCGCCGCCCAGGCGACAGCCGGTCAGGCCGCCTCGGAGCCGCGCTCGAGCGCCCGCACGGCGTCGTAGGCGACCTCTGGCGAGTACCCGCGCCGCACGAGCAGCCGCCATGCCCGGTCTCGCTCGCGGTCGTCGCGAGGCGGATCGCGAAAGCGCCGCTCGAGCAGCGTCATGGCCGTGCCGAGCTCGGCCTGCCGGTCGCGGTCGCAGAGCGCGGCCTCGATGAGCTCGGGCGGGACGCCTCGCCGCTGGAGGTCCCTCGCGATCCGCTCGCTGCCCCACTGCTCGAGCTCGCGCTTGTCCTCGGCGAACTGGCACGCGTAGCGGGCGTCATCGAGAAAACCGCCGGCGGTCAGCTCCTCGACGGCGAAGTCGATCGCGAGCGGATCGACCCGCTTGCGCTCCAGGCACGTACGCAACTCGGCCACCGTGCGCTCCCGGCGCCCAACCGCCTTGTAGGCGAGGTCAACCGCTCGCTCGGTCTCGGAGCGCCCTGCCGGGGGGACCGTCGCCTCGAGCTCGATCTCGTCCATGCCGAAGCCGCGGAACGTGGGCTGCTAGGCCGCCTCGCGTTCCTCGCCGCCCGGCGCGGGGGCTTCCTCTTCCCCGGTGGCGTCGGCCTTATCCGGCTCGACCGCCGCCAGCGGCGCGCCGGCGGGCTCGACGCCGAGGGCCGCGTAGATCTTGCCCTCGATCTCGAGTGCCACCTGAGGGTTCTCGCGCAGGTAGCCCTTCACGTTGTTGCGGCCCTGCCCCAGGCGCTCCTCCCCGTATGAGAAGAAGGAGCCTGACTTCTGGACGATGCCGTGCTCGATTCCCAGATCGAGGATGCAGCCCTCCGAGCTGATGCCCTGGCCGTATTCGATGTCGAACTCGGCCTGGCGAAACGGCGCCGCGACCTTGTTCTTGACCACCTTGACGCGCACGCGGTTGCCGATCGCCTCGGTGCCCTCCTTGAGCGTCTCGATGCGGCGGATGTCGAGCCGCTGGGACGAATAGAACTTGAGCGCGCGGCCGCCGGGCTGCGTCTCCGGGCTACCGAACATCACCCCCACCTTCTCGCGGATCTGGTTGGTGAAGATGCAGAGCGTGTTGGCCCGGTTGAGGTTTCCGGCCAGCTTGCGCATCGCCTGGGACATCATGCGCGCCTGGAGGCCGACCGTCTGGTCGCCCATCTGGCCCTCGAGCTCGGCCTTGGGCGTGAGCGCGGCCACCGAGTCGATCGCGACGATGTCCACCGCTCCCGACCGGATCAGCAGATCGGCGATCTCGAGCGCCTGCTCGCCGTGGTCGGGCTGGGAGACGAGCAGCTCGTCCACGTCGACGCCGATCCGCTTGGCGTAGACCGGGTCCATGGCATGCTCGGCGTCGATGAAGGCGCAGATGCCGCCCAGCTTCTGGGCGTTGGCCAGCACGTGGTAGAGCAGGGTTGTCTTACCGGAGGACTCCGGCCCGAACACCTCGACGATCCGCCCGCGCGGGACACCGCCCACGCCCAGCGCCAGGTCGAGCGACAGCGCTCCGGTGGGTATGGCCGCCACCTTGACCTGGTAGGCGTCGTCTCCCATCTTCATGATCGAGCCCTGGCCGAACTGGCGCTCGATCTGGGTTAGGGCACCCTTGAGCGCCGACTCGCGCGCCTGGGCGGCCTTCTGCTGCTCCTTGTCCATGCTGTTTCTCCTCGAAGCTCTTGAGGGTCACAAGCTAGGAGTCCGCTCGGACAGCATGTTCGCCCCCCGCCAATGTCCTGACCGCAACGGCGGTCTGCTAGAAGAAGCGAGCGAGGAGCTGACGTGTACCGGTACGAACAGGCCAACCCGATACAACGGCTGATCCGCTGGTCCGCCGGCCTGGCTCCGATGTCGTGGTTCTACGCCCGCACCCTGCGCCACATCGATCGCGTGGTGTACGGGGTCACGCGCGGCCGGGCCACCTTCACGTCGTTTATCAGCGGGCTGCCCGTGGTGCTGTTGACCACCACCGGCGCCCGCAGCGGTCGCCTGCGCACCCTGCCTCTGGTGGGCGTGCCGGAGGGTGAGCGCCTCATCGTGATCGCCTCCAACTTCGGGCAGCACCACAATCCGGCCTGGTACTTCAACCTGCGCGCTCACCCCCGCGCCACGATCGAGTTCGGAGGGGAGCGGCGAGAGGTGGAGGCTCAGGAGCTCAGCGGCGACGAGCGCGAGCGCTGGTACGCGCTCGGCATGGACATCTATCCCGGCTGGGCCTCCTACCGCCGGCGCGCGGCACATCGCCAGATCCCGGTGATGGAGCTGCGTCCAGCCTGAGCGCCGCTCCGGCGCCGGTCAGCGGCGCAAGCAGACCTGCACCTCGGTCCGGTAGCTCACCGTCACCGGGTCTTTCCCCACCAGCCCGCGGGCGGCGCCGATGACCTCCTCTCGTTGAGCCGCCGGCAGCGAGGCGATGAAGCTGATCGAGCCGACGCGGTCGGCCATGCCCTGGCTGTCGAGGGTCTGACGGTTGCCGAAGCGGCGCTCCTCGAGCGCCCCGAACAGGCCGGCGGTGCGACTGAAGGCCGCGCGCCATTCGTTCGAGTGGTAGCTGGGGGTATCTCGGCGATGGGGCGCGATCAGGGCCTCGGCCGCCCGGTTCACCGGATCGTCCTTCAGCCAGCGGTTCCAGATGAGCGCGAGCGCCCCACCCGGCCGGAGCACGCGATGGATCTCCTGCAGCGCGCGTGGCCCATCGAACCAGTGGAAGGCCTGGGCGACGGTCACTACATCGACCGCGGCGTCCGGGAGGGGTATCGCCTCGGCGGTTCCGTCCAGGATCCGCGCTCCTGCCGGAAGCGCCGAGCGCATCTCGGCCACGGGCTCCACGGCGACGATCTCGGCTCCCGTGGTGAGCAGCTCCCGCGTGAGCACGCCGGTCCCCGCCGCCAGGTCGAGAACGATCCGTCCCGGACCGAGCGCCAGCCGGCCGGTAAGCCAGCTCAACGCCTCCTCGGGATATCCCGGGCGGCCGCGCTCGTAGGCGCGCGCACCTCGCGCGAAGCCGGCAGCGGCGGCCGGGTGGAGCGCGGTCACGGCTCGACGTCCGGGGCCAGCCGGGCAAACATCACGAGGTCCTCGAGCACGCCGTGACGGCGCCGGTAGCGCCGGAGCAGTCCCTCGCGGGTGAACCCGGCGCGCTCGGCCAGCCGCACCGACGCCGTGTTCTCGGGGTGGGCGAGCAGCTCCAGCCGTTCGAGCCCGAGGTCGCCGAGCGCCCAGCCGGACAGCAGGCAAACGGCCTGCGTGCCCGCACCGCGTCCCCGCGCCTCGCGCGCCATCCAGTAGCCGATCTCCCCCTTGCGGCTGCTCCAATCGAAGTTCGACATGCCGACCGAGCCGAGCACGGCGTCGCCCGGATCCACCACCGCCAGGGAAAGCTCACGGCCGGAGCGCATGGCCACATCACGGCCGGAGAGGAACTCGAGCGCGTTCTGCTCGGTGTACCGGCGAGGGATCCCCGTCCAGCGCGGGATCTCGGGGTCGCGGCAGGCCGCGGCGATGGCCGCGGCATCGAAGTCGCGCCACGCCCGCAGCGCGATCCCCCCGCCCAGCAGCGGCGGGTCGGGCAAGGCGAGCGCGGGCATGCGCGAAACGGTACGTGAGCCGTTCGGGGCCGGCCTCTAGAACGGCTGCCGCGACAGCGGCTCGTACAGCGCGCCCTGGGGGCGCAGCGTGGAGCGGTAGAGGGTGAGAGTGGACGCTGCGAAGGGCTCACCGGGCGGCGGGACATCGGGCAGCCGCCCCACCCGGCGCCGGCCGCGCTTCACCCGCGCCAGGGTCAGGTGCGGCCAGAAGGGCCGCTTCTCGGGGCGATACCAGCCGCCTGCCTCCAGGGCGTCCGAGCACGCGGCCTGCAACCCGCCGGCGCGGCCGTCCTCGTCGGCCAGGTCCAGGGCGAACAGCCGCGGGTCGCGCGGAGGCACGGGACGGACCTCGGCCGGGGTCAGTCGCGGCGCTCCGAGCCCTGCGGTCGTGCCGAAGGCCGCCTCGGCGATGCGTCCAGCCGCCGATTCGTCCTGCCAGCCGAGGAACACGAGGGTCACGTGCAGGTTCTCCGCGGGCACCGGCCGCAGGTCCTCGCGTCCCGCCACGAGCGCGTCGCGCCAGCCCGCCAGGGCCGTCCTGGCTCCCGCGGGGAGGTCCAAGGCCAGAAAGAGACGGCAGCGCGGCCCGCTCAGGGAAAACCGTCCTCCCCGGTCAGGGCACGGCGCAGCAGGTGCATGGCGACGGTGGTCGAGCGGTCGCGGATGTCGGCCCGATCGCCGGGCAGGAGCGCCCGCCGGGTGATCCCGCCACCCTCGGCCAGGCGCACGCTCCAGCACACCGTGCCCACGGGCTTGTCCTCCGTGCCGCCGTCCGGGCCCGCCACGCCGGTTACCGACACCGCCGTGTTCACCCCGAAGCGGCGCAGTGCGCCCTCGGCCATCGCTGTCGCCACCTCTTCGGAGACCGCACCGTGCGTCTCGATCAACGCCGGGTCCACGCCCAGCAGGTCGAGCTTCGCGTCGTTGGCATAGGCCACCACGCCGCCGGCGACGTATGCCGAGGAGCCCGGCCGGTCGGTGAGTCGCGCGGCCACCAGCCCGGCGGTGCAGGACTCCGCCGTCGCGACGGTCCGGCCCGCGAGCAGCGAGGCCACCTGATCGTCCACGCGCGAACCGTCCTCCGAGAAGATCTCGCGGGCGTGCCGGTCGCGCACCAGCTCCATCAGCCGTCGGTAGGTCTCTGCCGCCCGGGCTCGAAGCGCGTGACCATCTCGATCTCACCCCGTCGCAGGCACGTGGTGATCTCGAGCGCCTCGAAGCCGCTCACGTCGCGCTCGGCCTCGCGCAGCGTCTCGGCCAGCCCGGACTCGGGCAGCCCGAACATGCGCACCATCTCCTGCCGGTAGTTCGTGCGGGAGGCGATCGCCGCTTGGACCGTCTCGCTGGCCACGGCCACGTCCCACATCGGCTGCAGCTCGCGCGGCGGCCCCGGCAGCACCACCACGACCGGCGAGCCCGGCACCACCAGGCCCGGCGCGGTACCGACCGGGTCGATCACCTCGGCGCCCTCGGGGATCATGGCCTGCTTTCGGTTGGCGGCCCGCATCGCCTCGGGATCCCAGTGGGTGAAGCGCTGCATCAGCGGCTGCAGGATCTCGAAGATGCGCTGCTCGAGCCGCTGATCGAGCACCAGCTCACGCTCGGCGAAGCGGGCGACGATCTCGACCGTCATGTCGTCGGCGGTGGGGCCCAGGCCGCCGCTCGTGATCACCAGGTCCAGCTCCTGGGCGGCCATGAAGCGCAGCTGCGCCTCGATGTCCTCGGGCCGGTCACCGCAGATGGTGATGTGGGCCAGCTCGACCCCCTGCTCGAGCAGCCGGTCCGACAGCCAGGGGCCGTTGCGGTCCTGGACCCGGCCGGTGAGCACCTCGGTTCCGGTGACGACGATGCCCGCGCGCGCAGCCATCAGGTCAGGCGCAGGGCCGCTCGCCCAACGGGATCGGCCGAGAGCCGCCGACGGTGAAGGCAAACCCCACAGGCTCGGGCCCGGGCTCGAGCGGTACGCGCTTGCCGTTCTTGGTCAGCCGCACGTCGGTCTTGCCGAGGTTCACCCTCACGCGCCTGCCACGGAAGGTCTGGGCGGCGTCGATGGTGCCCTGGAAGACGACCGGCGAGCCGGCGCCGCGGTCGATGCACACGTACGTGGGCGTGATGGGCGCGATGCGCAGCACCACGCGGGTCGGCGCGGGGCGGTCCCGGCGCCGTGGCCGGTTCGGGGTCGTGTCGGTCTCGGGCGTGGTGTCCGCGGCCTGGTCGGAGCCACCGTCCCCGTCGCCGCCCGAGAGCAGGCCGACCGCCACGAGAGCACCCACGATCCCCACCAGGATCAGGAGCAGCAGCGAGCCGGCGCCCAGGCGCGGTCCGCTGCGCCGCCGGTCGCGAGCGAGGTTCGGCGGGCCCAGCGACTGGATGTGCTCGACGTCGTCGCCGCCCTCGTAGCGGGTGCGGTAGTCCTCGAGGATGAGGTGCGGGTCCAGGCCGAGCAGCTCGGCGTAGGTGCGCAGGAACGTCTTGACGAACGTGGGCCCGGGGAGCATCCCGAACTCCTCGTTCTCGAGCGCGCGCAGGTACTTGGCCCGGATCTTGGTGCGCTCCTCGACATCCGCGATGTCGAGTCGCTGCCGCATCCGTGCCTCTCGCAGCGTGTCGCCGATGCTCGGCATTGGGCACGGATTCTGACGATCGCGGGCGGGCTAGTCCTCGGCGGACGCGCCCACGGCGGCGTCGGCGAGGCTCTCCAGCACCCGCGGGAGGTCAGCCTCGGTGATCAGCACCTGGCGAGCCTTGGAGCCCTCGTAGCCCGAGATCACGCCGCGGCGCTCCATCATGTCGATCAGCCGGCCCGCACGCGTGTAGCCCACGCGCAGGCGCCTCTGAAGCATCGATGTCGAGGCGCTCCCCATCTGCACCACCGTGGCCACGGCATCGGCCAGCAGGTCGTCCTGGTCGGGGTCGAAGTCGCCATCGGCGGCGGCCTCGTCTGCCTCGGGCTCCACCGCCTCGAGCAGCTCCTCCTGCAGCTCGGGCTCTCCCTGGAGTCGCCAGTAGTCGGTGAGCTTCTCGATCTCCTCCTCGGCGATGAACGCGCCCTGGATGCGGGCCGAGCGCGACTCGCCCGACGGCCGGAAGAGCATGTCTCCCTGTCCCAGCAGCGACTCGGCGCCGTTCTGGTCGAGGATCACGCGGGAGTCGGTCTGCGACGAAACGGCAAAGGCGATGCGGGCGGGAACGTTCGCCTTGATCATTCCCGTGATCACGTCCGCGCTCGGGCGCTGGGTGGCCAGCACCAGGTGGATGCCCACGGCGCGCGACTTCTGCGCCAGGCGAATGATCGAGTCCTCCACGTCCGCGGGAGCGACCATCATCAGGTCGGCCAGCTCGTCGATCACGCAGAGGATGTACGGCAGCGGCGCCTCGCCCTGCTTGACCCGCACGCGGTTGAGCTCCACCAGGTTGCGCGTCTTGGCCTTGCTCATCACGCCGTAGCGCTCCTCCATCTCCTTGAGCAGGTTGCCGAGCACGTTGGCCGCCAGCCGAGGACTCGTGACCACCGGCGTGAGCAGGTGCGGAATGCCCTCGTAGTAGTTGAGCTCGACCCGCTTGGGGTCGATCAGCACCATGCGCACATCGTTGGGTGAGGAGCGAAGCAGCACGCTCGACAGCATGGCGTTGACACAGCCCGACTTGCCCGAGCCGGTGGTGCCGGCGATGAGGATGTGCGGCTGCTTGGCGAGATCGGTGCCGATCGCCTTGCCGGCGATGTCCTTGCCCAGCCAGACCGACAGCGGCGACCAGCCGGAGGGAGGATCCTGGAGGACATCGCCCAGGTGGACCATGCGGCGCACGCGGTTGGGCACCTCCACCCCCACCGCTTGCTTTCCCGGCACCGGGGCCAGGATGCGCACCTGCTCCGCCGCCAGCGCGTACGCGATGTCGTCCTTCAGCTGAGCGACCTTGGACATCTTGACCCCGGGCGCCAGCCGCAGCTCGTACCGCGTGACGTGCGGGCCCGTGACCGTGCCGATCACCCGGGCGTCGACGCTGAAGTGGCCGAGCGCCTCCACCAGGGCGGTTCCCACCTTCTCGATGCCCTTGGTGTCGATCTTCTGCGCGCCGTTGCTGCGCTTGAGGAAGGAGAGCTTGGGCATGCGGTAGTCCACGCCCTCGGATTCCGTGACCGGTGAGCGGCGGTGACCCATCGGGGTGAGCTCGTCTGGAGCGGGTTCGGGCTGCTCGTCCTCGTCGGTCGGCTCCGGCAGTGGTTCGGGCTCCGGTTGCTCGTCCCATTCGGGATCGGCGAGCTCCTCCTCCTCCTCCTCGTGGTTGTCGCCGCCGTAGAGGTCGGGGTAGCGCTCGGAGCCGTCGAGAGCGGGGGCCTCGACGTGGGTGGCGCGCACCACGGGCTCGCGATCGTCGGGCTCGGGTGGCTCGAGGGGCTCCGGCTCGTCTGGTTGCGGGCGGCGCTCGGTCGCCGAGGGCGGCAACGGGCGGGTGGGCAGATTGAGGGTGTCGGCCGTGCGCCGCACCCGGTCGCCGGTGGTGGAGGCCGCCTGGCGGGTGGCGTTCAGCAGCCCCGCGACCGAAGCCCCGGTGAGGAGCAGAACGCCGGCGATGAGCAGGAACACGAACAGGATGTGCGACCCCGCCAGCGAGAACAGCTTGCTCGAGGTCCAGAGCAGCGATTCGCCGATCACGCCACCGTGGCGCTCCAGGTAGGCGGCATCGAGGAAGCCGTCGCGCGGCCCGTCTCCGGGGCCCAGACCCAGCGACCCGGCCGCGAAGCCGAGCGTGAGCGCCCCGCCCAGGCAGGCGGCACCCGTCTTGAACGGGTGCGTGCTGGGCAGCGACGGGCGCATGATCAGCAGGCCGCCGGCGGCCAGCAGCGCCACCGGGGCTGCGTAGGCAACCGCTCCGAACAGGAACCGGAGGCCGTCGGCCAGCGCGGCGCCCAGCTGGCCGCCCTGCCAGCCGAAGTAGAAGACACAGGTGAAGAAGGCGGCGAAGGCAACGAGGCCGAGGCCGATCAGGTCCCAGTGTCGCTGCTCGAATCGCGGCAGGTCGAACTGGGGCCACCAGGCCCCGCGCGCACGGCGGCGCTTCCTGCGGCGTGTCGCAGCCATCCCGGGGACATTCGACGGATAGCCGCGCCTCACCTCCCTACCATGAGTCCCGATGGCCGGACGTCCCAGGGTGCTCGTGGTCGAGGACGATGCCGATATCGCCAGCGTGCTGCGGCGCTCACTCGACAAGGAGGGCTACGAGGTGCGCGTCGCCGGTGACGGCGAGGCTGCGCTCGTGGAGTCGGGCAACTTCGAGCCCGACGCCGTGGTGCTCGACCTCGGGCTGCCCCGCCTCGACGGGGTCGAGGTCTGCCGGCGCCTGCGCGAGGACGGCGACGTGCCCATCCTCATCCTCACCGCGCGGGACGGCCTGGACGCCCGCGTCGAAGGGCTCGACTCCGGCGCTGACGACTACCTGGTCAAGCCGTTCGAGCGCGACGAGCTGCTGGCGCGCATGCGCGCGCTCCTGCGCCGCCGGCCGCCGCGGGGCAGCGCCTTCGTGGTGGTGGGAGACCTGCGGCTCAACCCGGACACGCGGGAGGTCTTCCGCGGTGACCGGGCGCTCGAGCTGACCGCGCGCGAGTTCGAGCTGCTCGAGCACCTGATGCGAAACGCGCGCATCGTGGTCTCCCGTCAGGCCCTGCTCGACGAGGTGTGGGGCTATCACCCCTTCGCCGAGACCAACACGGTCGACGTCTTCATCTCCAACCTGCGCCGCAAGCTCGAGGCGGGCGGCGAGCCGCGGATCCTGCACACCATTCGCGGGGCCGGCTACGTGCTGAGGGACGAGGCGTGAGGACGCGCCTGCCGGTGAAGGTAAAGGTGGCCGTGGTCACGGCAGCGCTGACCTTCGTGATCCTGTGCCTGTTCGCCGCGGTGATCGGGGCCGTGGCGGAGCGGCGGGTCGTCGGCGCCTTCGACGACGAGCTGCTCGGCACGGCGGCCGATCTGCAGGGGCGCCTCGATGTCATCGAGAACCCGGACGGAAGCTACGAGCTGCGCGACGACGACCGGGCACTGCTGCAGGCGTCGGCCACCGGTGGCGCCGCGGTGCGGATCATCGACCGCGACCGGCAGGTGGTCTACAACCCGAGCAACAAGGACCTGGGTCCGCCGATCGACGGCGTCACCGACGCCGGCGACTTCCGGGTCGTGTCGCGGGAGATAGTGGTGCCCGCCCGCAACCGCGCGGGAACGTTCGACCCTCTCCCCCGCTCCGTCAGCGAGGAGATCGGCTACGTCCAGTACGCGCGCTCCGAGGCCAGCCTCCGCCTGACCATCAACCGCGTGCGGCTGTTCCTCGCCCTCGGCGTGTTCGGCGGCACCGCGCTGGCCTTCCTCGGTGGCCTGGTCGTGGCCCGGCGCGCAATGCGGCCGATCTCCGGCCTCACCCGCGCCGCCCGCGAGGTGGCCCGCACCCGCAACCCCGAGGTGAACCTGCCCAAGCCGCTGGCCAACGACGAGGTGTCGGATCTCGCCTACACCCTGGAGGACATGCTCGGCGAGCTGGGCGCAGCGCGCGGGGAGACGGAGGCCACGCTCGACCGCCAGCGCGCCTTCGTGGCCGACGCCTCGCACGAGCTGCGCACGCCGCTCACCAGCATCCTGGCCAACCTGGAGCTGCTGGAGACCGAGCTGGAGGGCGAGCAGCGCGAGATGGCGGCCTCGGCCCTGCGGTCGTCGCGGCGGATGCGGCGCTTGGTGGGTGACCTGTTGCTGCTGGCGCGGGCCGACGCGGGGCGCGAGGCGCCTCGATCCCCGGTGGACCTCGCCACGGTCGCGCGCGAGGCGGCGATCGAAGCCGGCTCGCTGGCGCCGGGCGATCCCGTCTCGGTTGATGCGCCCGAGGCGATCTGGGTCTCGGGCGTGGAGGACGACCTGCACCGTCTGGTCAGCAACCTGGTGGAGAACGCCCTGATCCATACCCCCCAGGGCACCCCGGTGACCGTGGCGGTGCGCCGCCAGGGGGGCTCGGCGACCCTGGAGGTGGCGGACCGCGGGCCCGGCGTGCCCGCCAACCTGCGTGAGCGGGTGTTCGAGCGCTTCTCGCGCGGGGGCGGCGACGCGGCCCCCAGCGGCGGCAGCGGGCTTGGCCTGGCCATCGTCCAAGCCGTGACCGAGGCCCACGGAGGTACCGTCGAGCTCGGTGAGGCCGAGGGCGGCGGAGCACGCTTCACGGTGACCCTGCCGGCCACCCGAGAGCGCTCCGATGACCCCGCTAGCGTGTTGACGCCAACTGAAGCAATCCCAGATCCCTAGGAGTCTCGTCGTGAAGTCGTTGCTGTCCCGGCGCCCGTCCCCCGCCCTCGTTATCGCCTGCCTGGCCCTGTTCGTGTCCCTCTCCGGCGTCTCCTACGGGGTCGCCACCGGCTTCATCGACAGCCGGGAGATCAAGAACAACGAGGTGCGGACCAAGGACCTGCGCAACAACGACATCCGTACCCGCGACCTGCGCAACAACGAGATCCGCGGCATCGACATCCGCAACTCCACGATCCAGGGCCGCGACATCGGCATCAACCAGGTGACCGGAACCGACGTGCGGGAGAGCACCCTGCAGAAGGTGCCGAGCGCCACGGCGGCGGACAGCGCCACCAGCGCGACCACCGCCGGCAGCGCGGCGAGCCTCAACGGCCTGCGGGTTCTTCCCATCAAGCAGCGCAGCGGCAACGTGACCAATCAGGTGATCCTGGACGCCTCGGGGCTACAGCTGCTGGTGACGTGCGCGGCCGGGGACGAGGAGCCGATCGCGCGCACCACGGTTGCCGGCGGGGAGATCGCGGTGATCACAAACGACGCGGACGGAATCGATCAGGATCCCGGTGGGCTCTTTCGCAACTTTGACGACAGCTTCGGTCCAGGTGAGGACTTCGACCTGAGAGAGACCGTCACCGCCGCCGACGACCGCATGTACGAGGTTCACTACCTCGGCGGCAACGGCGTGAGCGTCACCGCACACCTGATCACCGACGACGACCTCGGGACCAACAACTGCGTGGTCAGCGGCTACGCGGTCGTCGTCCCCTAGACCTCCACCACCACCGGCAGGATCATCGGCCGCCGCTTCAGGCGGTCGTAGACGAACTCGGCCACGTCGTCGTGGAGGTGGTCTTGGAGCAGGTCGATCTCCCTGATCTCCTCGTCGGCCGACTGGGCGAGGGAATCCTCCACGGCTCCGCGCAGCGCGTCGACGAAGCCGTCGTCGTCCTCCACGAACGGGACGCCGCGGAAGATCACCTCGGGCGCCGCCACCGAGCGGCCGTCCTGCTCGGCGATGGTGGCGACGACGATGAAGATGCCGTCAGCCGAGAGCATGCGCCGGTCGCGCAGGGCCACGTCCTCGATGTCGCCCACGTCGACGCCGTCGACGAAGATCATTCCCGCCTGCTCGGGCTCGCCGAAGCGTGCACCGGACCGGCCCACCTCGAGGGGCAGACCGTTCTCGCCGCGGAAGATCGATTCGGACGGGATCCCCACCGCCTCGGCGAGCTCACTGTGCAGGCGTAGGCGCTTGTGGTCGCCGTGAACGGGCATGACGTATTCCGGCTTGACCAGGTTGAGCATCAGCTTGAGCTCCTCGGCGTAGCCGTGGCCCGACGCGTGCACGGGCACGTCGGCGGCGGTGATGACCGTCGCCCCCAGACGGTAGATGCGGTCGATGGTCTCGTTGACCGCTCGCTCGTTTCCGGGGATGGCAGTGGCGGAGAAGATGACCGTGTCGCCGTCGTGGAGATCGACCTGCGGGTGATCGCCGTGAGCCATGCGGCGCAGCGCCGAGAGCGGCTCTCCCTGGCTGCCGGTGGAGACGATCACGAGCTTGTGATCGGGGAAGTCCTCGATTTCGCGCGTTCCCACCAGCAGGCCCTCGGGAATGTCGATGTGCCCGAGCATGCCGCCGATGTTGGTGTTCTTGCGCATCGAGCGCCCGACCAGCGACACCTTGCGGCCGAGCTGGGCAGCGGCGTCGACCACCTGCTGTACGCGGTGGATGTTGGACGCGAAGCAGGTGACGATGATGCGCCCCTTGCAGCGCGAGAAGACCTCCTCGAGCCGCGGACCCACCGACGACTCGGACGGAGACGTCCCGGCGCGGTCCGCGTTGGTGGAGTCGCCGCAGAGCAGCAGCAGCCCCTCACGGCCCAGCTCGGCGAGGCGTGACACGTCCGCCGGCACGCCGTCCACCGGCGTCTGGTCGAACTTGTAGTCGCCGGTCATCAGCATCGTGCCGAGCTCGCAGCTCAGCGCGACCGCGAACGCGTCCGGGATCGAATGGGCCATCTTGACCATCTCGACCGAAAACGGGCCCGCTTCGAAGCTCTGTGTGGCCAGGATGTCCTCGACAAGAACGTCCTTGAGGCGGTGCTCGTCGAGCTTCGAGCGCACCATGGCCGCCGTCAGGGGCCCGCCGTATACCGGCGGCACCCGATCGAGCTCGCGCAGCACGAAGGGCAGGGCGCCCACGTGGTCCTCGTGCCCGTGGGTGAGCACGATGGCCTCGATGTCCTCCACGCGCTCGCGCAGGTAGGCGAAGTCAGGCAGCACAAGATCGATCCCGAGCTGGTCTGGAGTCGGGAACATCAGCCCGGTGTCCACGACGACGATCCGGCCGTCGTACTCGACGACCATCATGTTCTTGCCGATCTCGCCCAGGCCGCCGAGCGGCAGGACCCTCAAGGTGGCCGGGCTCAAACGGCCGCCAGGAGGTCGTGGCGCTCGAGCGCGCGGCGGATCACGGTCAGCTCCTGCTCGTCGGCTTCCACCAGTGGCAGCCGTAGCCCGCCCACGTCGTGGCCGGCGAGCCCGAGCGCGGTCTTGACCGGAATCGGGTTGGTGGTGACTGACATCGCCTCGAAGAAGTCCTCGAGCGACGCGGCGATCTCGTGGCGGGCGTCGGGCTCGTCGATCATGCGCCGCATCTCACGACCCACCAGGTGCGAAGACACGAGGATGCCGCCCGGGCCGCCCAGGTCGAGCACCTGTGCCAGCACGTCGTCATTGCCGGCGAGGAGGTCGAGCCCGTCGATCGGGGCAAGCTCCTCGTAGCGAGCCTGCTTGACCGCCACGATCCCGTCGATCTGGCCGAGCTCGGCCAGGAGATCGTTGGGCATGTCGACCGCGGTGCGGCTGGGAATGTTGTAGACGATCACCGGCGTGTGGGTGGCGCCCGCGGCGGCTTCGAAGTGGGCCACGAGGCCGCGCCGGTTGGGCTTGACGTAGTAGGGCGTGACCACCAGCACGGCGTCCACCCCGATCTCGGCGGCCCGCTCGGTCATCTCGACGGTGTGACGCGTGTCGTAGGTGCCGGTGCCGGCCACGATCGTGGCTCCTTCGGGGCGCTCGGCCACGGCCAGCTCCCAGAGGCGGGCCTTCTCCTCGTCGGTGAGCGTGGCGGCCTCGCCGGTGCTGCCGGTCAGCACCAGGCCGTCCGAGCCGTTGTCGCACAGGTGGTGCATCAGGCGGACCGCGGCGTCCTCGTCGAGCTCGCCGTTCGCGTCGAACGGCGTGACCATCGCGGTGAGGATCCCTGCGATCGCCATGTGCGGGCGGTTGAAGCGCGCTCTCGCTATTGGAGCGGCTTGAACGGGTCGGGGGTGGAGTTGGCGTCGCCGGCGGGGGGCTCGGCCGGAGCGTCGGGGGGCGTCTCGGCCACGGGCTCGTCGGCGGGCTCCGCGCTGGCCGGCGGCGCCTCGGCGGCCGGCGGCGCGGGCTCGACCGGGCGTCCGTGCTGGTCGTACTGCGTGGTCTGGCCCTCCGGGGCATCGGGCTGCGAGCTCTGCTGGTTGAAGCTCTCCTGAGCCTCGTCGAGCTTCTGCTGAGCCTGCTCGGCGAGCTGCTTCGCCTTGTCCATGAAGCCCATCCCGTTCTCCTCCGTTCGCGTCGAAGCACCTTAGCGCGCAGGCAGGACTACAGAGGGCTCCGCCCCGGATGCCAGAATTGATAGTCCGTAGATGTCTCCTGAGCGCGACTACAGCCACCGCAGCACCATCCAGAAGCTGGGCGTGAAGCCCGATCAGCGGGTGGAGATCACCGGCGACGTGGGGCCGGGGCTGCGCGCGGACGTGAAGGACGCGCTCGGGCGAGGGCTGGTTCGCTCGGGAGAGCTGGACGGCGCGATCGTGCTGGTGGAGTCGGAGGACGGCGCCAAGGAAGCCCTCATCCGCTACCGCTCGCGCCTGCGCGACACCGGTTTTCTGTGGATCATCACGCGCAAGCGGGGCCACGAGAACTACATCAACCAGATGTCGCTCGTCCCCCACGCCAAGCGTCTCGGCCTGATCGACAACAAGACCTGCTCGATCGACGAGGACCGTTCGGGGATCCGCTTCGTGGTGCCGCGTGCCCTGCGCGGCAGCGCCACCGCCGCCTGACCGTGGCTCAGGACGTGACCCGAACGGGCGAGCGCGCCGATTGCGCGGTGTGCTCCCCCTCCATGGCCGGCAACAGGCGCGCGCTCGCCATCAACCGGGCGCTGAACAGCCCGATCTCGTACCCGAGCGCGGCGCCCACCAGTACGTCGAGCGGAAAATGAGCCCCGAACATGACGCGCGTGAGCCCCACGAGCACGACATACACCAGCAGCGGCCGCCTGAGCAGCGGTATCGCCGCAGCGGCCGCAGCCGCCATCGCGGCAGTGACGATCAGATGACCGGATGGGAAAGAAGCCAGGTGGGCCCAGCTGCGTCCGTGGGACAGCTGTAGCTGAGCGCCAAGCACCTCCTCGGGACGCGCCCGGTCGATGAACAGCTTGACCACCTCCAGCGCAGCGCCCGCCAGGTAGGCCGCGAGCACCACGCCGAGCACCGCCCCGAGGACAGCGCGGGGAGAGCGCAGGACGATCGCCCCGGCGAGCGCCGTGGCGGTCACCAGCAGGATGTAGTTGCGGGTGTGGGGGTCGAGGGCCTGGTAGAGCCACTCCGGGCCGTCGCCCAAGCCGTTGACGGCGAGCATCGCCGAGTTGTCCAGCGGCTGGAAGATCGGGAGCGCGGCGCCCAGCGCGATCACCGCGAGGACAAGGGAGGCCAAACGGGGCGTCCAGGCGCGCAGCACGGCAAGAGCCTCGGCGCCGCTGCCCGGTGTGTCGCCGCCGGGAGCAGCGGTGAGCGCCCGGGTGACCCGCAGCGTGTCCCGGAGTGGGCGGAAGTGGCTGGGCTCGCCCGCGTAGATCGTGGGAATGCCCACTGCGGTCACGCTGTGCCCCGACGCCAGCAGTGCACGCAGGTGGCGGCTCTCGGCTTCGTACCCACCGGGCGCGAGCGGAACCGCGCGTAGCGCTTCGGCGCGGAACAGGCGCATCCCGTTCTGGCTGTCCGGCACCCAGGCGCGCGAGGTGAGCAGCAGCGCCAGGCTTGCGGCCCGGTTGGCGACCCGCCGCAGGACCGGCATGCCCCGTCGCCCGACCCGGTCGCCGATCACGACGTCGGCCTGACGGCTGGCGTCGATGAAGGCGGGCAGGCGGCGAGGATCGTGCTGCCCGTCCGAATCCAGCACCGCGATCGCCTCGGGCGGTCGGCGACCGGCCATCAGCAGGTCGACTCCTGCGGCCACGGCACTGCCCTTGCCCCTGTTGCCGCCGAGAGCCAGCACGCGGACGCGCTCGTCGGTTGCGAACCGGTCGAGCGACCGCGCCACCTCGAGCGGGGCGCCGTCGTCCACCAACACCAGCTCGTCCACGTGTTCGAGGGTCGCGAGGGCCACTTCTGCGGCGCGGTCGGACGCGAACACCGGAATCACTGCCGCCACCACGGCGGGCCGTGGCCGGCCGGGGGCCGGCACAAGGCTCGAACCGGCGGCCGCGCGGCGTCCGCTCAAGACCAGCGGCACCAGGGCCACGAGGGCCGCGGAGCCCAGCCACAGGACCGCGCGGTAGCTGCCGCTCAGCTCGACCGCCAGGCCGGCCAGCGGCAGGGCCGCCGCGGCGGCCACGGCCCGGCCGGCGAAGAACACGCCGCTGTAGCGTCCCGCCTCGCCTTCGGGCACGAAGCGAGCGAAGTAGGCGAAGCCGAGCGCGGTGACGATGCCCGCGCCGAGCGCCGCGGCGGCGAAGCCGGGAGCGGCCGCGGGAAGGCTGCCGGCGGGCGCCGCCGCCACCAGACCGGCCCCGAGCAGCGCCGTCCCGGACACGAGCAGGGGGTGAACCCGGTCCGGGCGGGCGCGCCCCGCCAGCACCATGCCGAGTGCCGTGAGCACACCGAAGGCGAGAGGGAGCGCACCGGCTGCGGCGATGCTCATCCCCAGGCTGTGCTCGGCGTACAGCACGAAGAACGGCAGCAGCGCGGCGTAGCCGAACACCCAGAGGGTCTGCGCCAGCAGGACGTCACGGGCACCCGGGCGACGCAGCACGTCGCGCACACTCGCCCCAGGTCTCCGCGTCGCCGCCTCGGCAATCCGCTCCCCCAGCCGCAGGCGGCGCGTCACCACGAGCGTGGGCAGCACCGTCACGGCCACGACTGCGACGGCGAGGGCAAAGGCCGCCGCGGGGGCGGGCTCGATCAGCGCTCCACCGATCGCCACCGCCACCACGGCTCCTACCAGGCCCGCGATCTCCTGGGCGCTGGTGGCCGCGGGACGGCGAGGGTCCTCCACGTCCTCCGCCACGATCGCCCGGTGCGCGGTAGTCAGGGCGTTCAGCCCGGTGTAGGCCAAGCCGGCGGCGAGCGCGAGCACGAGGTAGCTCGTGCCGTTGCCCAGCGCGACAGCCACGAGACCGCCCGCGGTGAGCAGTGCACCCCCGGCGATGAAGGGCAGCCGCCGGCCGCGCCGGTCGGACCAGATTCCCACGGCGATCGGCACCGCGAAGCCGCTGAGGGCATTGATCGTCATCACAGCACCGATCAGCGAGGGCGCGTCATCGATGCGCTCGAGCAGGACCGGCAGGTAGGTCGTGGTCAGGGCTCGCCCGGCGCCGGCACCGACCGCTGCCAGTGAGAAAGCCACCAGCACGGCCGAACCGTCGAGGCCGGTGCGGGTCGGGCGCGCGGTCACGCCGGAGACGGTCATGCCGCAGCCCGGGCCAGCGGAGAGGCCACCCGCAGACGGGCCGGCTCCACCGTCACGGTGGCGGTCGTGGTGCCGAGCGGAACCGCGTCGGCCACCAGGGGCATCGGCTCGGCCAGGCGCGCCCGGCTGGCGGGCACACGGCGCACGCCGCGCTGCCCGACGTGGCGCCCACGCCGGGCGCTTGCCAGCAGGACGAGCAGGCGGGCGCGGCCGCTGGCCTGGAGCGTGATCACCTCGAAGCGCCCGTCGGTGGGGTCGGCGCCGGGATCTACCTCGAAACCGAATCCGAAGTATGGGAAGTTGGAGAGAAAGACCTGGGCCGCTTCGCCCAGCTGAATCTTTGACCGGCCCGCTGCCGCAGTCGCGGCGCCGCCGCTCTCGACGAGCTCCAGATCGAGGCGCGCGGGGAACGGCCGGTAGCGCCACACGGCGCGGACAAGCGCTCGCAGCCCCTGCATCAGGTCCGCTGAGTTGTCTGCGGTGTAGCCGTTGCGGGCCTGCGCCTGGAACCCCGCGCTGACCGCCTCAACTGCGTAGACGAAGCGGTCTGGCGTGGCTACGCGAAGCGCGTCGACCGGGATGGCCGCGCCGTCGAGCGCCACGGCCACCGCGTCCGCTCGACTGGTCGGAATCCCGAGGGCCCTTGCGACGTTGTTGGCCCGCCCCGCGGGCACCAAAGCGAGCTCGGGCAGGACGCGAAGCGGAGCGTTGGCAGCGGCGTGCAGCGTCCCGTCGCCTCCGGCCAGGATCACCCGCCGACCCGCCTCGGCGGCCGAGCGCAGGACCTGCCACAGCGCCTCCTCACCGTCGGTGATCACCGCCTCCGCCGGCGCGCCGCGCGCCTCGAGGAGCGCGAGCAGCTCGCCGGTGTAGGCGGCCGGGTCGGCGATGCCGCTCGCGCGGCCGTTGACGGCCAGAAGCGGACGCGCACCCCTGCTAGCGTCCGCAGCGTCTCGCTCATGCTTCTCCTGCTCGAGCTCGACCGCGCGTTCGTCGAGGCCGCTTCGGCCTTCGAGCACCCGTGGCTGACCGCGGTCTTCGTGGTGCTGTCGGCGTGGTGGGTGAAGGGCCCGCTGCTCGTGGGGATGGGCCTCTGCTCCGACCTCTGGCGCCGCCGCCTGCCGCTCGCCTTCCTGGCCGCCGCGACGGCCACGGGCGCCGCGTCGCTTGTGGTCCACCTGCTCAAGCAGGCCTTCGACCGCGAGCGTCCCTCGGTCGCCGACCCGGAGCTCGGGTCGCTCGTCGCGATACCCGGCAACCCGTCGTTCCCCTCGGGCCACAGCACCACGGCCTTCGCCGCCGCCACGGCGGTGGCGATCCTCAGCCCGCGGCTGCGCCCCCTGGCCCTCGGGCTCGCCGCCGCCGTCGCGCTCTCGCGGGTCTACCTGCGTGTCCACTTCCCGCTCGACGTGCTGGCCGGAGCGGTACTGGGCGCCGCGGTCGGTGCGTTGTTCGCCTGGCTCGCCCTGCGCCTGGCGCGTGGGCCGGCGAGCGCCCAGCCCGCCTGAACTCAGCCGGGCGCTGGCGAGGAAGCCGAGCGCCGCCACCGTCGCGGCCGAGAGGATCCCCAGCGCAGCGGGCGTCGAGGGCGGGCGATGGCGGGTTGCAGCGGCCGTGGTCATTGTTCGTTAACTGTCTAACTATTTTGGTTGGAGCTTACCGCATGTAAGTCGACCTCCCCATGGCACAAAAATTCCGTCGCAGCAGGTGTGCGATCGGACACAGAGGGGAGCGACCGGGGCATGCGGTCACCATCCCGCGGCGCGGCCTACGGCTCAAGGAGGGTCAGCTCGCGTCGGGAGGTGCGGTTAACCGCACATCGGGGCGGAGCACTCGCGCGATGGCGATCAGCGCCAACCCGGTCATCAGCACCGCGCTCACGACACACCACTGGCAGATCGCGTCGATCTCGAACAGCTCGAGCCAGGTGAGATAGGCGCTGAAGCCGAAACCCGCGAGCGCGAGCACGGCACCCGTGAGGCGACCGGTCTCGCCCGGGATCCAGAGCGAGCCGAGGATCAGCGCGTAGCCGGCCAAGCCGAGGACGGCCACCGGCACTCCGGCGAATTCGGCGTAGCTCGAGTTCTGCACCCGCTCACACCCGCCTCCCCCACCCGCGCAGATCGGCGACAGCTCGGCGTAGTGGACGTAGGTGAGGTACCCGGCCACGGCCAGGCCCAGCACGGCCAGCGCCGCCGCGACCCGCCGCAGCGCGCGGTCGCTCATCCGCCCGCGAGGGCCTCGTCCAGCGCAGTCGTGAAGCTGTCCGCGTCGAGCGAGCTCAACTCGAGCGGACGTGGGGCCTCGCCGCCGCGCACCACGAAGAAGCTCGGAGTGCCCTCGACGCCGAGCTCCCGGGCCTGGCGCTCCGCCTGGCGGATCAGGCGACGCGCGGGCGGGCTGTCGAGGTCCTCGGACAGGCGGTCCACGTTCAGGCCGGGGGTATCGCGGGCGAGGCCGCGCAGGAAGCGGTCGGTGGCATAGCCCGAGTTCTCGGGTCCCTGGTTCTGGAAGAACAGCTCGCTGAAGGGCCACAGTCGGTCCTGTAGCGTGGCCGCCGCGGCCACCTCGGCGCCGCGCTCGGAATCGGGCCCCAGGAAGGCCAGCAGCCGCAGCTGGAGCTTTACCCGCCCGTCGCGCACGTACTCGTCGATCACCGTGGGCAGCGCCTGGGTGGCGAACTCGGCGCAGAACGGGCATTGAAGGTCAGCGAACTCGATCAGCGTGGCCGGCGCCTCGGGATCGCCGAGGGTCACGCCGCGCTGGGGGATGCCCGCCGAGATGTCGCTCACCTCGGCGCTCTCCCCGCCGCCGCTGCCCCCACCACCGTCCGCCGGCTGGGTGGTGTCGCCGTCGTCGCCGCCCTGGCTGATCACGATTGCCACCACCACGACTATGGCGGCGAGGGCCAGAGCGCCACCGAGCAGGGCCAGCCGCCGTTTGCGTTCCGCTCCTGAGTCCACGAGGGGAAAGCTAGAGAAGCTGCTCGAGGCCCACCGTCGGCGAGCGCTCGAGCGAGCCCACACGGCGCACGGCCAGCAGGACGCCGGGCATGAATGATTCGCGAGCCACCGAATCGTGACGGATGGTGAGCGTCTGCCCGAGGCCGCCGAACACGACCTCCTGATGGGCCACGAGACCGGGCAACCGCACGGAGTGGATCGGCTCGTGCACGTTTCCGCCGGCCGCGCGGATCAGCTCGGCGGTCCGCGCCGCGGTGCCGGACGGAGCGTCGAGTTTGCGGTCGTGGTGCAGCTCGATGATCTCGCAGTCGGGCATGTGCCGCGCCACCTGCGTCGACAGCTCCATCATCAGCACCGCGCCGATCGCGAAGTTCGGCGCTACGAAGAGGTTGCCCTCCCCCACTCCCTCGAGCTCGGAGAAATCGGCTCCGGTGGTGCCCATCACGCAGTGCACCCCGGCTTCCACGCAGGTGCGGGCGTTGCCCAGGGCGCTGTCGGGGGTGGAGAAGTCCACCACCACGTCTGCGTCGCCGAGTACGTCGGCGAGCCCGGTTTCCAGCAGAGGGTCGGCGCGGCCCACCAGGGCCATGTCCTCCGCACCCTCGACCGCGTGGCACACCGCCTGCCCCATGCGCCCGGAGGCACCGGAGACGGCGACGTTGATCACGCCGCGGCGGCGAGCGCCGGACTGACTGCTTCGACCGCCGAGCGAAATGCGGCCTCGTCCGAGCCCACGCCGGCTGCCGACAGCCGCTCGGGCTGCCACAGATCCCGCGCGAGCGCGTTCACTTCGTCCAGCGTCACGGCGTCGAAGGCGGCGAGCAGCTCGTCGACGGTGAGCAGCGGCACGCCCATGAGCACCGAGCTGCCCAGCCGGTTCATGCGTGTGAGCGTCGACTCCATCGAGAGCACGGTGCGCCCCTTGATGTTCTCGCGGGCGCGCTCGAGCTCCTCCTCGCTCACGCCGTCCTCCTGCACGCGCGCCAGCTCGGCTCCCAGCACATCCATGGCCTCGGCCACGTTGTCGGGCCGCGTCCCCACGTAGACGGCGACCTGCCCGGTGTCGGCGTAATGGCTGGCATAGGAGAAGACGGCGTACGCCAGGCCGCGCTTCTCGCGCACCTCCTGAAAGAGGCGCGAGGAGGTGGAGCCACCGAAGATCGTGTCGAGGATGCGCAGCGCGAAGCGACGGTCGTCTCCGCGGGGAATGCCGGGACCACCGAGGCACAGGTGGTACTGCTCTGTGTCCTTCTCGTGGAAGCGCAGCGCGGGGGCGCTGCCGTTCGGCGATGAGCCCACCGCGGGTGCGGCCCCCGTGCCCGGGAAGCTCGATTCCACGAGCGACACGATGCGCTCGTGCTCGAGGTTCCCGGCGGCAGCCACCACGATGTTGCCGGGCACGTAGCGCCCGTCGTGCCAGGCGGCTATCTGCGGCACCGGCACCGACGACACCACCTCGGCGCGGCCGATGATCGGGCGTCCCAGCGGGTGATCGCCGAAGACGGCACCGGCCAGGACGTCGTGCACCTTGTCCTGAGGCTCGTCCTCGTACATGGCGATCTCCTCGATCACCACCTGGCGCTCGGAGTCGATGTCCGGATAGGCGGGCCTCTGAACCATGTCCTGGAGCACGTCGAAGGCGCGCTCCAGGTGGCCGTCGAGGAAACGCGAGTAGACCGAGGTCGTCTCCTTGCTGGTGCCGGCGTTGACCTCCGCGCCCATGGCGTCGAAGGCCTCGTCGATCTCGAGCGACGAGAAACGATCGGTTCCCTTGAACAGCAGGTGCTCGAGGAAGTGCGAGATCCCGGCCTGCTCCGGGGCCTCGTCGCGCGAGCCGGCCCGGACCATGAACCCGAGGGCGATCGAGCGGACCGAGGGCATGGCCTCGGTCACCACCCGGACCCCCGAGTCCAGGGTCGTGATACTGGCGGGCCCGTTGCTCACTCGCTGCGGCCCCGGTCCCGGTCGCGGTCGCGGTAACCCGAGCGGTCGCCGCTGCGTTCCCGGTCACGCCGGCCGCCATTGTCGCGGTCACGGCGGCCGCGCCCGCGGTCGCCGCCTCGGTCGCCGCGGTCACCCCGGCCACCCTTGTCGCCGGTGCCCATGGAGGCCAGCTCCTCGGCGGACTTGCCGGAGATCTCCGGGTCCTCCGCCAGGCGCAGGCCGATCCGGCCACGCTCGCGGTCCACCTCGACGACCTTGACGTTCACCTCGTCGCCGCGGTTGACGACATCCTCCACTGCGTTGACCCGCTCGCCGGGCTTGATGTTCGAGATGTGCAGCAGGCCGTCGGTGCCCTTGGCCAGCTCGACGAAGGCGCCGAAGGTGGTCGTCTTCACGACCTTGCCGGTGAACTCGTCACCGACCTCGACCTCCTTGGTCATCGAGCGGATCCGGTCGGTCAGGGCGTCGCCCTGCTCGCCCGACTGGGCGTAGATGCGAATCGTGCCGTCGTCGTCGATGTCGATCTGGGCCTCGAACTCCTCCGACAGCGCCCGGATCGTCTCGCCGCCCTTGCCGATGACCGCGCCGATCTTCTCGGTGTCGATCTGGATCTGCGAGATCCGGGGGGCGTACTGGGACAGCTCGGAGCGCGGCTCGGCGATCGCCTCGTTCATCTTGCCGAGGATCGACAGCCGGGCGTCCTTGGCCTGCGTGAGCGCGTCGCGCAGGATGTCGAACGTCACGCCGGTGATCTTGATGTCCATCTGGAGAGCGGTGATGCCCTCGGAGGTGCCGGCGACCTTGAAGTCCATGTCGCCCAGATGGTCCTCCACGCCCGCGATGTCGGTGAGGACGATGTAGTCGTCGCCCTCCTTGATGAGGCCCATGGCCACACCGGCCACCGGCGCCTTGATCGGCACACCGGCGTCCATCAGCGACAGCGTCGATCCGCATACCGAGGCCATCGAGCTCGAGCCGTTCGACTCGAGGATGTCCGACACCACGCGGATCGTGTAGGGGAAGTCCTCCACCGTCGGCACCACCGGCACAAGAGCGCGTTCCGCAAGCGCCCCATGTCCGATGTCACGCCTTTTCGGGCCGCGCATGAAGCCGGCCTCACCCACCGAGAACGGCGGGAAGTTGTAGTGGTGGAAGTAGTGCTTCTTCTCCTGCAGCCCCAGCGTGTCGAGACGCATCTCGTCACGCGTGGTGCCGAGCGCCGCCACCGAGTACGCCTGCGTCTGACCGCGGGTGAAGATCGCCGAGCCGTGCACGCGCGGAGCGGCGGGCACCTCGATCCAGATCTCGCGGATCTCCTCGGCGGCGCGACCGTCCGGGCGCTTCTTGTCCACGGCGATGCGACGCCGGATGATGTCCTTCTCCAGCTTGTCGAACGCGGCCTGGACCTGAGAGCGCCGCTCGTGGTAGGTGTCCGGCTCGTCGGGGTTGCCCGACAGCGCCTCGAGCGTCTCCTCCTCCACCCGCTTGGTCGCCTCCTGGCGCTCGAGCTTGTCGACCACCTGGGTGGCCTCCTCGAGCGCGCTGCCGAAGCGCGACTTGACCTCGGTCGTGACCGCCTCGTCGATCTGCGGCGGCGTGACCTCGTCCTTGTCCTTGCCGGCCTGCTTGCGCAGGTCGTGCTGTGCCTCGCAGAGGCGCTTGATCTCGGCGTGGGCGATGTCGAGCGCATCGAGGATCTCGGCCTCGGTGATCTCGCTGGCGCCGGCCTCGACCATGAGAATGGCCTCTTCGGTGCCCGCGACCACCAGGTCGAGCGGGGACTCCTGCAGCCACTCCTCCTCGGGGTTGACGAGGAAGTTGCCCTCGCCGTCCTGGCCGATGCGCACGGCGCCGACCGGCATCGGGAAGGGTATGTCCGAGATCATCAGAGCGGCGCTGGCGCCGTTCATGGCCAGGATGTCGTAGGGGTGCTCGTGGTCGATCGACATCGGGATCGAGACCAGCTGGGTCTCGCGCCGCCAGCCCTTGGGGAAGAGCGGGCGCAGGGGCCGGTCGATCATGCGCGCCGTGAGCGTCGCCTTCTCACCGGCCCGTCCCTCGCGCTTGAAGAAGCTGCCGGGGATCTTGCCCGCGGCGTACATCCGCTCCTCCACGTCGACGGTCAGGGGCAGGAAGTCGACGTCGCGTGTGTTGCCGGCGGTTGCCGTGCAGAGGACCTTGGTGTCCCCCGCGGTGACGACGACGGAGCCGCCCGCCTGCTTGGCGAGCTTGCCGGTCTCGAACTCGATCGAGCTCCCGCCCATCTCGAGCGAGACCCGGCTCACGTCAAAACTCATGTATTTCCTTTCGGCCGCCTCCGGTTGGCGGCAATGGCTTCTTGTGTTCCCTTTAGAACGCGGCCAAGGCTAGCAGCGGGCCAGCCGCGAAAGCAGGTCCGGACTGGGAACGCCGGGGTGCGCCTCGCCGGCCACGAACTGGGTCGGCGTGGTCGTCACACCCGCCGCGATGCCGGTCCGGAAGTCGCGTTCCACGCGGTCCGCCAGCTCCTGAGAGCGCCGGTCGGAATCGAAGCGCTGCACGTCGAGGCCCAGCTGCTGCGCACGCTCCCACAGATGCGGATCGTCGAGGTGGCCCTGGTCCTCGAGCAGCCCGTCGTGCATCTCCCAGAAGCGCCCCTGACGCCCGGCGGCCTCTGCCGCCGCGGCGAGCACCCGCGCGCGTGGGTGCTTCGAGGTCACCGGGAAGTGGCGGAACACGCGGGTGACCGGGAGCTGCTTGAGCGCGAGGTGCGCGGCCGCGCAGTACGGGCACTCGAGGTCCGCGTACTCGATCACCACCGGCCCCGTGCCCCGGACGTGGTCCTCGGGACCGGGGTCAGGCGGCGGTGCGCTGCTCCAGGGCGTCGAAGATGAGGTTGGCACCGGGGACCTCGAGCGGCGGGGACAGGTAAGCCCACTCGACCGTGCCGTCCGGGCCGACCATCACGAGCGCCCGGCCGGCCACCCCGTGGCTCTCAGCCCAGACGCCGTACGCCTTGGCCACCTCACCCTTGGGGTGGAAGTCGGAGAGCAGCGGGATGCTCACGCCGAGGTGCTCCTTGAAGGCCTTGTGGCAGAAGGCGCCGTCCACCGAGATGCCCACCAGCTGGGCGCCGCGCTCCTCGAACTGGGGCAGCACCTCCTGGTAGACGTTCAGCTGGTCGGTGCAGGTGGGGCTGAAGTCCGCCGGGTAGAAGACGAGCACCACGCGGCGGCCCTCGAAGTCGCTCAGCGAGATCTCATTGCCGTCCTGGTCAGGAAGAGTGAAGTCCGGCGCCGAAGAGCCGGGCTCGATCATCGGCGGAGGCCGAGCTCCTGAATGAGCGCGCGATAGCGGTCGATGTCCGCCTTCTGCAGGTACTTCAGCAGGCGGCGGCGCTTGCCGACCAGCATCAGGAGCCCCCGGCGGGAGTGATGATCCTTGCGGTGCTCTCGCAGATGCTCGGTGAGCTCGTTGATGCGCGACGTGAGCAGAGCGACCTGGACCTCCGTGGATCCGGTGTCGGCGTCGCCCCGTCCGTACTTGGAGACGATCTCGCGCTTGGCGTCGGCAGTCAGCGACATGCGACGCGAAACCGTAGCAGGCAGCCCGTGGGCGCTGGACGCCGGATTCAGTGGGAATCGCGCTCGGCGATCCGCTGCGCCTCGGCCACGTCACGCTGCATCTGGACCACCAGCTCGTCCACCGAATCGAAGCGCTTCTCCCCGCGCATCCGCTCGAGGAAGGCCACGCGCAGGGTCTCGCCGTAGATGTCGCCCGTGAAGCCGATCAGGTGGGCCTCCACGAGCAGGCCGCGGCCGGTCTCGAACATCGGCCGCACCCCGACGTTGACGGCCGCGGGATGGCCGTGCGCCCAGGCGGCATACACGCCGTGGCCCGGTGTCACGTAGGCGTCGTCGGGCACGAGGTTGGCCGTGGGCATGCCGAGCGTGCGACCGCGGCGGTCACCCGCCACCACCTCGCTCTCGAACAGGAACGGCGCCCCCAGGAAGTCTGTCGCCTCGCGGACCTCGCCGGCCGCCACCAGCCCGCGGATGTGGCTGGACGAGATCGTCTCGCCGGCAGCCTCCACCAGCGGCGTCACGCTGGTCTCGAAACCGTCGTGCTCGCGCAGGAACTCCGGTGTCCCGCGCGCTCCCTTGCCGAAGCGGAAGTTCTCGCCCACCGATACGCGGCCGGCGCCCAGACGGTCGAGCAACACCTGCTGTACGAAGTCCTCGGCGCTCTGCTCCGAGAAGCTCCGGTCGAAAGGGATCACCACCAGCTCCTCGACCCCCAGCCCCGCGATCAGGTCGCGCTTGACCGGGAACGGGCTGATCAGCTTCGGCGTGGCCTCCGGGTGGATGACCGACAGCGGATGGGGCTCGAAGGTGAGCACCGTGGTGGAGTCGTCGATCACCGCCCGGTGCCCGCGATGGACCCCGTCGAAGGTGCCGATGGCCACGCGCCGGGGCTCGCGAGCCGGCTCGACGTCGGGGAGCGATACGACCTTCATCCGGGCGCGAACACTACGACGGGCTGGAGCCGGCCATCGCGCGGCTCGGCGATCGCCAGCAACCGCTCCTCGTGAGTAAGCCGCACCCAGGGCTCGCCCGCAGCACCGCCGGCCACCGCGCGGCCGTGGCTGACCGACTCGGCCTCGGCGGCGTCGAGCGGGCGCTCCGGAAGAAAGGCCAGGGCCTCGCCGAGGCCGACCAGGCGCTCCGGGTCGGCGTCGCCGAGACGAAAGGGGCCGATCGCGGTGCGCTCGAGCTCCTCGCAGTAGGCGTCACCCAGCTCGGCGACCAGGGTGCGGATGTAGGTGCCCGCGGAGCACTCGATCTCGAACGCGGCGCGCTCACCCTCGTGCCAGAGCAACTCCGAGCGGTGGACGGTCACGGGGCGGGCGGCGAGCTCGGGCTCTTCGCCGCGACGCGCCAGCTCGTAGGCGCGGCGTCCCTCGACCTTGACGGCCGAATAGGCGGGCGGCCGCTGAAGCTGCTCGCCCACGGGAATCTCGAGCCGTGCCGGGAGCCTCCCGGTGTACGTGAGCTCGCCGTCGCGGTCGCCGGTGTCGGAGGTCCAGCCGAGCCGCGCCACCGCGCGGTAGGTCTTCGGGAGGCCCATGAGGAAGCGCTGGGCACGGGTGGCCCGGCCGATGAGCACGAGCAGCAGGCCGGTGGCAAACGGGTCGAGCGTGCCCGCGTGACCGACCTTCACGCCACGCGGAAGCGTGCGGCGCACGCCCGCCACCACATCGTGCGAGGTCACTCCCGCCGGCTTCGCGTGCAGGACGACTCCGTCGCCTTCGACCATCCGGCTCGTCTACGGGCGCAGCTGCTCGCCCACGTGGGCGCGGAGCTGCGCCACCAGCTCGGCGAAGGGGAGGGCGCTGGAGAAGCCGGCGGCCTGCGGGTGTCCGCCCCCGCCGAACTCCCGCGCGATGCGCGACACGTCGACCTTGCCGTCGGTGGCACGCAGGCTGACCTTGCGCATGCCGTTGCGGCCGTCACCCAGCAGGTCGCGGACGAGCACGGCGATCCTGGTCCCCTCGACCGAGCGCAGGTGATCCACCACACCCTCGGAGTCGGTCTCGGCGGCGCCGGTCTGCTCGTAGTCCTGCTTGTCGAGATGGGCCAGCGTGATCGCGCCGTCGTCGTGGCGTTCGACGCTGGCCAGCGCTCGCTGCAACAGCTGGAGCCGGCTGAACGGCAGGTCCTCCCACAGCCGTCGGTAGACCAGATGGGGCCGGACTCCGGCCTCGATCAATTCCGCCGCCATCCGGTGCGACTCGGCCGAGGTGTTCTCGTACATGAAGCGCCCCGTGTCGGTGATCAGGCCCACGTAGAGAGCGTCGGCGATGCCCGACGTGATGGTCACGTCGAGCTCCTTCGACAGGCGCCACACGATCTCGGCCGTGCTCGACGCGTCGGGGCACACGAGGTTCACCGTGCCGAAGCGGGTGTTGTCGTGATGGTGGTCGATGTTGAGGATGTGGAGCCCGTCGGCCTGCAGGAAGTCGACCGGCATCCGGTCGATGTTGCCGCAGTCGAGGAACACGATGGTGCGCTCGGCCACGTCGTCGGGCGGCGCACCCACCAGGCCGTCGAAGGTGAAGCCGCGGTACTCCCAGGGCAGCGGGAACTCGTCCGGCGACATGTACATCACCGAGTCCTTGCCCAGCTGCTCGAGAATCCGGTGCATCGCCAGAAGGGAGCCCAGCGCATCGCCGTCGGGATTCTCGTGGGTGGTGAGAAGGAGCTTGTGGGAATCCCGCAGCTCTCCCAGCACCTGCTCCTGCTCGGTGGCGATGCTCACTCCTCGTCCTCAAGGAGCTCCGTGATCCGCATCCCGCGGTCGATCGACTCGTCGAACACGAACTGCAGCGTCGGCGTCCGCTTCATCCTCAGCTCGCTGCCCACCGCCTGCTGAATCACGCCGTGGGCGGACGCGAGTCCCGCGAGGGTGTCGGCCCGCTGTTGCTCGTCGCCGAGCACGCTCACGAAGACGCGGGCGTGGCGCAGGTCCGGGCTGGTTTCAACGGCAGTCACAGTCACAAAGCCTATGCGTGGGTCTCTCAGTCCTTCGGCGAGCCTGGCTGAGACGACCTCACGGACCGCCTCGTTCACCCGACGCATGCGTTCGGTCATTTTAGAGAAGGTCCTTCTTCGACTTGAGAAGGACTTCCACGGTCGCGCATTCGGGAAACATCGAGTCGACGTAGCGTTCGAGGGCCTCGGCTCTATGTCGCACGGCGCCCGCCTCGCCCCCCACAACCGCGGCGGTGAGCTCGGCTCGCTGCCACAGATCGTGGTGGCCGGTCTCCGCCACCGCGGCACCGAAACGCCGTTGCAGCTGCGCCTTCACCGACGAAAGCTCCTTGCGCTTGCCCTTTAGACCGACGTTGTCCGGAAGGTGAATCTGGATCTCGATCAGGCAGACAAAGCTCAAGAGAGCGTTTGTTCGACCTGGCGCGTCTCGAAGACCTCGATCACGTCCCCCTCCTTGGGGTCGGGGTAGTTCTCGAGCACGATGCCGCACTCCATCCCCGAAGTGACCTCGCGTACGTCGTCCTTGAAGCGACGCAGCGAGCCGATGCGCCCCGTATAGACCACCGTTCCGTCGCGCACGAGCCGGCACTGTCCGCCTCGCCGGATGGTCCCGTCGGTCACGTAGCAGCCGGCGATCGTTCCGACGCGCGAGGCCTTGAAGGTCGCCCGCACCTCGGCGGTGCCCACTTGGTCCTCGACCTCCACCGCCTCGAGCAGACCCTCCATGGCGTCGCGCAGGTCCTGGACGATGTTGTAGATCACGCCGTAGGTGCGGATCTCCACGCCCTCCTGGTCGGCGACGCGCGAGGCGTTGCCCACCGGGCGCACGTTGAAGCCGATGATCACGCCGTCGGAGGCCGAGGCGAGCATCACGTCGGACTCGGCGATGCCGCCGACGCCCTCGCGGATGATGTTGACCTGGACCTGGTCCTGGGGCAGGCGCACGATCTCGTCCGCCAGCGCCTCGAGGGAACCGGCGACGTCGGCCTTGAGCACGAGGTTGAGCTCCTGCTCGCCGCGCTCAGCGCGTGCCAGCACGTCCTCGAGTGACACTCGCCGCCGCGCCTGGCGCGCCAGCGCCTCCTGCTTCATGCGGATCGAGCGCTCGTTTGCCACGCGCTTGGCCTCGCGGTCGTTCTCCACCACCCGGAAGGGTTCACCCGCGTCGGGCACACCGTCGAAGCCGAGGATCTCAACGGGGGTGCCCGGTGTGGCCTCCTCGACGCGGGTTCCGCGAAAGTCGTTCATCGCGCGCACGCGGCCCCAGGTATCCCCCGCCACCACGGCGTCGCCCACCCGCATGCGGCCGCGGTGGATCAGCAGGGTGACCGTCGCGCCCCGGCCCGGGTCGAGGCGCGACTCGATCACGAAGCCCGATGCGTCCGTGTCCGGGTTTGCGCGCAGCTCTTGGATCTCGGCCAGGGTGACGAGCGTCTCGAGCAGGTCGTCGAGGTTCTGGTGGGTCTTGGCCGAGACGTCCACGAACTCGGTGTCGCCACCCCAGTCAGCCGGAGTCAGGCCCTGCTGGGCCAGCTCGCCGCGAACGCGGTTGGGGTCGGCGCCCTCCTTGTCAATCTTGTTGACCGCGACCATCACCGGCACCTCAGCGGCCTTGGCGTGATCGATCGCCTCGACCGTCTGCGGCATGACGCCGTCGTCTGCCGCCACCACGATCACCGCGATGTCGGTGACCTTGGCTCCACGGGCACGCATGGCCGTGAACGCCTCGTGGCCAGGGGTGTCGAGAAAGGTGATCGTGCGCTCGTCGTGGTGCACCTGGTAGGCACCGATGTGCTGGGTGATCCCGCCTGCCTCGCCCGCGGCCACCTCGGTCTCGCGGATCGCGTCGAGCAGCGACGTCTTGCCGTGGTCGACGTGACCCATGATCGTGATCACCGGGGGACGCTCGATCAGCTGCTCGTCGGTGTCCTCGTAGACCGGCTCCGGCTCGACCTCGTCGGCGGCCGAGACCATGTCGACCTTCTTGTCGAACCCTTCGGCCAGGACCTCGATCGCCTCGTCGGACAGCGTCTGAGTGAGCGTGGCCATCTCGCCGAGCTGCATCAGCTTCTTGATGACCTCCGGCGCGCTCAGCTGCAGCGATTCGGCCACTTCCTTGACCGTCGAGCCCGAGCGTACGGGCACCGCCGGGTCCTCGGCCATCTCGGCCTCGAGCTTGGCCTGCGCCTCCGCCTCGAGATCGGGCTCCACCCACTGGGGGCGGCGCCTGCGCCCACGGCCGCGCCGGGGCGGCTGGGACTGCTGGGGAGGGCCGGGACGGTCGCGTCGCGAAGCCTGGGAGTCGATGACCACACGCCGGCGCCGGCCACCCGTGTCGGCGCCGCCGCCCTCGCCGGCTCGGCCGCCGCGGGTGGGACGAGCGCCGCCGCGTCCGCCGCCGCCACCGGCAGCAGCGGGGCCACGCCCGCCGCCCTGTCCACCAGATCCGCCCTGGCCACCGGGACCGCGTCCACCGCCGCCGTCACCGCGCTCTCCGCCCTGGGGCTGACGCTCGCCGGGGGGTGGCGCGTCCTGAAGGATTCGTGGCCCGCGCCCGGCGGGACCCGCACGGCGCACCTCGCCCGCGGGATCCGGCGGCCTCTGGATCGAAGGGCGCTGCGGTTCGGAGTCCTGCTTGCCTTCGCCCTGGTTGCCGTCGCCGTCGGGAGCGGCCTCGGCGGCGGGGGTGGGCGCCTCCTCCGGTGCGGGCGGTGCCTCGGCGGGCTCGGCGGGCTCGACCGCCTTGGGCGGGGCCAGGGACGGCGCGGCGCCGTTGCCGAAGGCGCGAGCGGCGTCGGTTTCCTCGACGCTGGATGCGGGTGCCGTGACCTTGAGGCCGGCACCCTGGAGCACCTGGAGAGCCTCCTTGGAGGTGATCCCTCGCTCCTTCGCTATCTCGTGAACGCGCTTCTTTGCCATTCCTGCACCAAGTCTATGGTCTCCTGATCAATGGTCACCGGCGCCCGGAAGGAGCGGGCCAGGGCGCGCGGGCTGTCGAGACTAGCGGCACACTCGGGCTCGGCGCACAGGTACGCGCCGCGCCCGTGGGCCCGCGCCGAGGCGTCCGGCCGCACCCCGCCGTCCTCGCCGCGCACCAGCCGCAGCAGCTCCCGCTTGGGCAGGGAGCGCCCGCAGCTCACGCAGCGTCGCAGCGGATCTACGACTCCTCCGCCTCCTCGGCCTCGGCCGGCGCCTCTCCGATCTCGACGTCGGCCTCGATGTTCCCGTCGGCGGCGGCGCCCTCGGCCTCGGGCTCCGCCTCGGTCTCCGGGGCGATGTCCTCCGAGGAGGGCGAATCGGCGACGATCTCCTCCTCGACGGCCTCCTCGGCCTCCTGGGCGACGGCCTCGGGCACGTCTTCGCCCTCGGCCTCCGCGAGCTCGTCGCCCTCGGGCTCCGGGAGCTCCTCGCCATCTCCGGCTCCGTCGCCGTTCGCGCCCTCCTCGGGCGGGACGAGGTAGTCGGTGTCCTGATCGACGAGAGCCTGGTGGGCAGGCAGGCCGCAGTAGCGGGATCCGGGCAATGAGGCGTTGGGGCAGCGCTTGCCGTTGGCGAGGATCGCGGCGCAGCGGCCGGACACCTCCTCCTCGTCGTAGCCCATCTCTGCCTCGTCCTCGGCGAACTCGGTCTCGGAGCGGATGTCCACGCGCCAGCCGGTGAGGCGGGCGGCCAGCCGTGCGTTGAGGCCGTCCTTGCCGATCGCGAGCGAGAGCTGGTCGTCGGGGACGATCACCGTGGCCTGCTTGGCCTCGTCGTCGACGAGCACCTCTCGCACGCGCGCGGGCGAGAGGGCCTTGGCCACGAAGCGCGCCGGCTCCTCGTTGAAGGGAATGATGTCGATCTTCTCGCCGCGCAGCTCGGACACCACCATGCGCACGCGCGAGCCGCGCGGGCCCACGCAGGCGCCCACCGGGTCGACGCCCGACGCGTGCGAGATCACGGCGATCTTGGAGCGGTAGCCCGGCTCGCGGGCCACGTTCTGGATCTCCACCAGACCATCGGCGATCTCCGGCACCTCGAGCTCGAACAGCGCCCGGATCAGCTCCGGCGAACGCCGCGACACGATGATCGACGGCCCCTTGGCCTGGTTCGAGACGTCGGTGATGATCGCCTTGACGCGCTGGCCGTGGTCGTAGCGCTCGCCGTGCACCTGCTCCCCGCGCGGCAGGAGCGCCTCGACGCGCTCGCGCAGCTGGACGAGGGTGTAGCGCGAGTCGGACTGCTGGACGATGCCGGTGATCAGCTCGCCCATCCGGTCCTCGTACTCGTCGAACACGTTGTCGCGCTCGGCCTCGCGGATCCGCTGAAGGATCACCTGCTTGGCCGTCTGGGCCGCGATCCGGCCGAAGTTGTCGGGCGTGACGTCGGTCTCGTCGATCTGGTCGCGGTACTGCATGAGCCGCTCCTGATCGATCTCGGGCGCCTCCGGATAGACGAGCTCACCCGTCTCGGGATCCACCGTGGGCTCGCCGGCCTCCTCCTCGACCTCGTCGAGCAGCTGCTCCTCGAGGTCGGGCGGGAGAATCAGCTCGTACACACGGAAGTCGCCGCTGCCGCGATCGACCTCTACACGCGCGTACTTGGCCGCATCCTGGGTCTTCTTGTATGCCGAGAGCAGGGCGTCTTCCAGCGCCTCCATCAGGCGCTCCGCCGAGATGCCCTTCTCGCGCTCGAGGACGCCTACGGCCTCCACGATCTCCTTGGTCATGTTCCCCCCTCGAGCAGGTTGCTTCGGTTGATGTCCGCGTACGGGATCGACACGATCCCGTCGTCGGCGGCGACGGTCACGGCGTCGTCGCCGGCTCCGACCAGCTCTCCGGTGTAGCTCTTGTGGCCGTTCCTCGGCTCGCGCAGCCGGACGCGCGCGCGGCGACCGAGGAAGCGCCGGAAGTGGTCGGGCTTGGTGAGCAGCCGCTGCGGCCCGGGCGACGAGACCTCGAGCGAGTACTCGGCCAGCAGCTCCCCGAGGTGCTGCGTGACGCGCTCGCAGAGGGCGAGCGACACGCCGTCGGGATGGTCGATGTACAGCCGCAGCCGGTCCGAACCCACCTTCTCGCACGCGAGCACCTCAACGTCCGGCTCCACCGTGGTGAGCCGCTGCTCGATGTCGTGCTGTAGGGGATCGGTCTGCATTAGATATAGAAAAAGGTGGGCTGCGAAGCCCACCTTCAGGCGCGGCCCCCAACGGGGTGCCGCGTACGACTGAAAGTCCTAGCGACCGACGATTATAACGCCGCTCAGAGCTGCAGCGACTTGGCCACGAGGAACTCCTCGAGCCCGTAGCGGCCCATCTCGCGACCGTGGCCCGACTGCTTGTAGCCGCCGAACGGCGCCAGCGGGTTGAAGGCGCCGCCGTTGATCTCCACCTGCCCGGTCCTCATGCGGGCGGCCACCCGCTTGGCGCGCTCCTCGTCCGCCGACCACACGCCGCCGGCCAGCCCGTAGACCGAGTCGTTGGCGATGCGGATCGCGTCCTCCTCGTCCTCGTAGGGCATGATCGCGAGCACCGGGCCGAAGATCTCCTCCTGCGCGATCGACATGTCGGTGGTGACGTCGGAGAAGACGGTGGGGCGCACGAAGTAGCCGGTGTCGAGCCCGTCGGGTGCCTCGGCCCCGCCGGTCACGAGCTTGGCCCCCTGCTCGGTGCCCTTCTCGATGTAGCCGCGCACGCGCTCGCGTTGAACGTCGGATACGAGCGGGCCGAGCATCGTGCCCTCGGTGAAGGGGTCGCCCGGAGTGAAGGATTCGGCGACCACGGCGGCTATCGACTCGACCTGGGCGAGCTGCTCACGCGGGACGAGCATTCGGGTCAGCGCGCTGCACGTCTGGCCGGAGTTGAGAAAGCACTTGGCCACGCCGTCGGTCACGGCCTGCTCGAGCTCGGCGTCGTCGAGGAGGACGTTGGCCGACTTGCCGCCCAGCTCCACCGACACGGGCTTGACCGCCTGCGCCGCCAGCTCGGAGACGCGCCGGCCGGCTCGAGTGGAGCCGGTGAAGGACACCATGTCCGTATCGGGGTGGGCGACGATCGCCTCGCCCACCACCGGTCCGTAGCCGGTGACGAGGTTGAAGACGCCGGCCGGCAAACCCACCTCGTCGCAGATCTCAGCCAGCACGAAGGTGTTGAGCGGCACCACCTCGCTGGGCTTCAGGACCACCGTGCAGCCGGCGGTCAGCGCCGGCGCCACCTTGTTGGCGATCTGGCTGAGCGGGTAGTTCCACGGGGTGATCGCGGCGACGACGCCCACGGGCTCGCGCACGATCAGCGAGTTGCCCACCTCTTCCTCCCACTCGATCTCCTCCACCAGCTCGGTCTGGGACGAGAAGGTCACGGAGGGCAGCCCCGCCTGGATCATGCGGGACAGCGTGAGCGGCATGCCCAGCTCGGTGGTGAACAGCACGGCCAGCTCGTCGGCCCGCCCGGACAGCCGGTCGCCGATCGCGCCCGCCAGGCGCGCACGCTCGTATGGCGACGTGCGTGACCAGGAGTCGAAGGCGGCACGCGCGGCGAGCACGGCGCGGTCGGCGTCCGCGGCGCTTCCCTCGGGGACCCGGCCGATCACCTCCTCGGTGGTCGGGTTGAGGACGTCGATCGTGCCGGAGCCGTCCGGCTCGACCCATTCGCCGCCGATGTAGAGGCGGTCGCGGACCAGGGCGTCTGCTGCGATGGCTGACATCGTGGGTCTCCTTGGGGGTCTAAGCCGTGACGGCCGCAGTGGCCGGGGAGGCGGCGAGAATGGCCTCGCCGGTGCGCTGCGCGAGGGCCATGATCGTGATCATCGGGTTGGTGCCCGACGGCGTGGGGAAGGCGCTCGCGTCGCCGATCCACACCCCGCGCGTGTCGTGCAGCTCTCCGTACGGGTTGGCCACGCTCTGCTGCGTGTCCGTGCCCATGCGGCAGGTGCCCATCTGGTGCGCGGCGAACAGCTTGAATCCTCCTGCCCGCAGCGGCACTCGCCGGAGCCGCGCGACGAACGCGTCCACGTCGTCGCCCACCCGCCAGCGCGGCAGGCCGCCGGCCAGGGCGCTGATCTCGCGAGCCCCCGCGGCCACGTGCAGGCGCACCTGGGCATCGATCGCGCGGTGGGTGTTGCGCACGTCCAACTCGTCGGTGAGCGAGTACCAGGGCTGCGAGAGCCCAGCGGCGTCGAGCGTGACCCGCCCGCTGCCGTGGTCGCGCACCAAGCCGATGAAGGTCGCGCCGTAGCGGTACTCGGACATCGCCTGCTTGTGAGCTTCGCCGCCGGTGAAGGGGAGAGCGGACGCGCCGGTGCCGGGGGCGTACTGCGTGGCCTCGAGGAGGAAGCCGTACCCGTCCTCGGCGTCGGCGAACTCGTCAACCAACCCGGCGTGCGGAGCTCCCCACCAGGCGCGCTGATCGTCGGCGTAGCTCCCGAACACCGCCGTACAGGGATGCACGCGCAGGTGGTGCCCAGCCGCCGGGCCGCCGATCCCCGAGCGCAGCAGCAGCGCGGGCGACTCGAGCGCTCCGGCGGCGACGATCACCCGCGGCGCCCGTACGTTCACCCGCGTGGGGACGCCGCCGGTCGCCGGGTCGGAGTAGACGGCCTCGACCCCGGCGGCGCGCCCGTTCTCGACCAGTACGCGCTGAGCGGTCGTGCGCACCATCACCTCGGTGCCGCCGGCGATCGCGTCGGCGAGGTAGGTGTGCGGCGTGGACTGCTTGGCGCCGGTCTGGTCGCCGAAGCCGATGTAGCCCGCCGTCTCGGGGCTGTAGAGCGCCTCGTCGATGTTGCGGTTGCAGGTGGAGAACGACCAGCCGAGGGCCTCGGCCCCGCGTCGCATCGACTCCTGCGTGCCGTTCAGATCAGAGCAGCGGTCGTTGACCGACAGGCGCTGCCAGACCGAGTCGAGATGGCGATCGAAGTCGGCGCCGTCGAGGCCCTCGAGGCCGAACTCGCGGGCCCACTGCTCACGTACCCACGGCTTGGTGCGCAGGCAATTGGTCCAGTTGATGGTCGTGCCGCCGCCGAAGGTGGCTCCGGCGTACAGGGCCACGTTCATGTCGGCCGTGGGGTTGGGGCCGCCGCGCCAGTACAGGTTCTGGTAGGCCCAGAGCTCGTACTGGTTGAAGTCGGACTCCTCGAACAGGCCGCCGGCCTCGAGCACCAGCACCTTCAGCCCGGCGCCGGCCAGTGCCGCCGCGATCACGCTGCCGCCGGCGCCCGAGCCCACCACCACGGCGTCGGCCTCGTAGACCGCATCATCGCCGGCCGGCACCAGAGGCGTGACCGTGCGCGGGCGCTGCTCGGGCACAGCGCTCGGTCCCGGGTAGCCGAAGCTGGCCCAGAACGCGTTGCGCCCGCTGGCGTCCGGCATCCCGTATGCGAACAGCAGGGCAAGGCTGATCAGCGTCTGGCCCCCAAGTTCCGCCGCCGGACCCAGGGTCCTGAGGTTGCGCAACAGCTGCTCGCGCGAGCGCCTCGACGCGGACATGAAGCCCATCTGGGCGAGTCCGTCCACGAGCTGCCACAGGCCCTCCCGTTGCTCGGGCGGCAGGCCCTCGATGGTGGTCATCAGGGTCTGGTCGGCGCCGACGTCGGTGCCCGACCGGGCCCAGAAGCCATCGCTGTCGCCGCTTCGCTCGAGCGGGGGGCAGACCGTGTCGCAGACGGCGCCCAGGACCTGGTTCCGGACCTCGTTCATCGTCGCTCCTCTGGGACGGCGCTTCCTCTGGTCGGGGCGAGCGTAGTGGAGCACGGGCGGCGAGCGGGCGGTGCCCCGCGAGCCTTCGATTTCCTGCCGGTCAACACGGTGTTGATTTTTCTCGGCATCGCGTTTAGGTTGGCGCGGATGGACGGCGCGCTCGGCACGATGTCGCTGGGGGGTGTGTGACTGTCGAGCGCGCCGTTCTCAAATCCCCGCGGCGGAGGGGACCCACCAAGGGAGACCTGAAGGAAGAGGCGATCCTCGAAACGTGCGAGCGCCTCCTCCAGAAGAAGCCGATGAACGACATCGGCGTCGACGAGCTCGCCGCCGGCGCCGGGATCTCCCGCTCCTCCTTCTACTTCTACTTCGAGTCCAAGGACGCAGTGCTGCGCACGCTCGTGGCCCGGATCGCCGAGGAGATGTTCGCCGAAGCCGAGAGCTGGCTCGACCGCACCGACGAGGCGCCCGAGGTCACCACCATGCGCACCATCGAGGCGACCGCCGCCGTCTGGGAGGCGCACGGACCGGTGCTGAGGGCGGCCGTTCAGAACTGGGGCACGGTGCCCGAGATGCGGGCCTTCGGAGAGGGCCTCGTGAGGCGCTTCGTGGACCGCTCGGCCAAGAGCATCGAGGAGGCTCGCGAGGCGGGCGACGCTCCCGGCGGGCCGGACCCCAAGGCGCTGGCCACAGCGCTCATCTGGATGAACGAGCGCTGCTTCTACACCAGCTCGCTCAGCGCCGACCCGGCGCTCTCACGGAAGGAGCTCGTGCCCACCCTCACGGCGATCTGGCTGCGAGCCATCTTCGCGGACGTCACGCCTCCAGAAGGATCGTCACCGGGCCGTGATTGACCAGTGAGACCTCCATGCTCGCGCCGAAGATGCCGCCCTGCGCGCCCGTTGCCGCGCGTACGCGCTCATAGAGCGGCTCCGCCTCGTCCGGGGGCGCCGCGTCCACGAAGCTCGGACGATTGCCCTTCCGCGCGTCGCCGTACAGGGTGAACTGACTCACGCACAGGAGCTCTCCCCCGGCCTGGGCGACGTCCAGATTCATGCGGCCGTCGGCGTCCTCGAACACGCGCAGCTCCAGCAGCTTGCGGGCCAGGCGATCGGCCTGCTCCGGGCCGTCGCCGCGGCGCACGCCCAGAAGCACGAGCAGGCCGGCGCCGATCCGGGCCACCTCCTGCCCGTCGACCGTGACCGTCGCCTCGCTGACACGTTGCACGAGCGCCCGCACGACATCCGTACTCTGACCGAATGGCCGTTCCCGAGCTGGTCGACAGCTATCTCGCGTCGGTGCCCGGACTGGGCGCCAGGCGGCTGGCCGCCGGAGAATGGGGACTGCAGGTACCGGCCGAGAACGCCGGTGGAGAGGCGCTCGACGTGGGCCTGCGGATGGCGGACGGGCTGCTGCGTGCCCAGGCGGTGGCGCTGCACGGCGCGAGCGAGCTCGACCCCTGGATGCTGCTCTGGTGGAACCGCCAGACCCGGCTGGTGCGCTTCGGCTGCTCGCGTTCGAAGGACATCTGGGTCCACGCCGACGTGGCCGCCGCCGAGGTCGACGAGCGCGCGCTCGACCGGCTCCTGGGCCTGGTGTGCGAGGCCGCCGTGGCCGTGCGCGACCACGCGGCGGGACTGCAAGCGGCGGCGCCGCCGGGCGACTAAGCCGCGAGCAGGCGCTCGCGGAAGGCGCGGTAGTCCGCGCGGTCCGGGCGCATGTTGGCTGCCAGCGCCGCGTGACGCCGGGCTTCGGCCCTGCGGCCGGTCTTCTCGAGCGAGCGCCCGAGACAGAAATGGGCGTAGTCGTTGACCGGGTAGCGCTCGACCACCGCGGCGAACTCCTCGGCGGCCTTGTCGAAGCGTGACGAGCGGAAATACGCGCGCCCCAGGGCCTCGCGGATCGAGCCCTTGTCGGGCTCGAGGTCGCGGGCGCGCTCGAGCGGCACCGCCGCGGCCATGAAGTCGCCGCGCTCGAGCAGACGGCTGCCCTTCTGGAAGAGGTCGTAGGCGCTCTCGCTCATCGCTCTCCCTCAAAGGTACTCGGCGTCTGCGCCACGCTTCGCGCCCGCTCGACCACGTCCAGCACGGCCCGCGCGATGTCGCTCTTCGGGCCCGGTGGAACCGCCGACTCGGCCTCCGCGGTGACGATCGTGACCTCGTTGTCGAGGCTGTCGAAACCGATGTCGGCGCGCGAGATGTCGTTGACGATCACGGCGTCGAGGCCCTTGCGTTCCAGCTTCTGGCGGCCACGCTCGACCGCCCCCTCACCGTGCTCGGCGGCAAAGCCCACGAGCGTCTGACCCGGCCGTCGCCCGGCGGCCACCGTGGCGAGGATGTCTGCCGTGGGCTCGAGCTCCACGGTGAGCCCCGCGCGGCCGGTCTTGGCGATCTTGTCGTCGAGCGGGGACGCGGGACGGAAGTCGGCCGGCGCAGCCGCCATCAGGAGCACGTCGGCACGGTCGAACTCCGAGCGCACGGCCGCCTCGAGCTCGGCGCTGGTCTCCACCTCAAGCGAGCGCACGCCCTCGGGGCGGGGAAGGCTCACGTTGGCGCACACGAGGGTGACCTCGGCGCCACGCCTTGCGGCCTCGGCGGCGAGCGCGAGGCCCATTCGCCCCGACGAGCGGTTGCCCACGTAGCGAACCGAGTCGATCGGCTCGCGGGTGCCGCCGGCGGTGACCAGGACCTTCAGGCCGTCCATTGCGAGCGGCTGGAACTCACCGGCGGAGAGCGCGGTTTCGACGAGAGCCAGGATCTCCGGCGGCTCGGCCAGCCGGCCCACGCCCCACTCGCCCAGCGAGGCGAGGCTGCCCGTGCCCGGCTCGGCGATCAGCGCGCCGCGCTCGCGCAGAAGACCGAGGTTGCGCACCGTGGCCGGGTGCTCGTACATCCGGTTGTTCATGGCCGGCGCCAGGACGAGCGGCGAGCGGTTGGCGAGCGCGGCGCTGGTCACCAGGTTGTCGGCGTGGCCGTTCGCAAGCTTGGCCAGAGTGTTGGCCGACGCGGGCGCGACGCAGAGGACGTCACAGCGCTGGACCAGCTCCAGGTGGGAGATGGCGGCGTGGTCGGGCGACGGGTCACCCGGATAGGCGCCTCGGGCGGGATCGGCCTCCCACTCGTCCACGAGGACCGGGGAGCCGGTCACGCCCTCGAAGGTGGCGCGGCCCACGAAGTTGAGGCTGGCCGGGGTCTGGAGCACACGGACCGCGTGACCGGCCTTGACCGCCAGTCGAACCAGCTCCACGGCCTTGTAGGCGGCGATCCCGCCGGTCACTCCGAGCAGGATGCGCGCCATTTGACCGTTCGCTTCCTGCTAGCGGTAGCGGTACTTGATCTTGCCGGCCGCGATCTCTTCGAGGGCGATCTTGAGGTAGTTCTTCGAGCCCGTCTCCACCATGGGCGGCGGGTACTCGTCGAAGGTGCCCTCGCCGAGGTTGTGGTAGTAGGAGTTGATCTGCCGGGCGCGCTTCGCTGCCACGATGACGCAGGCGTAGTGCGAGTCGACCGGCTCCAGCAGCTTGTCCAGACGTGGCTTGATCACGGCCCACACATCCTAGCGACCAGCTCCGCGAGCTCTGCCGCTGCACGGTCGCGGTCATCGTTGACGATGCGGTGATCGAACTCCCCGGCCGCCGCCAGCTCCTCGCGCGCCGCCGCGAGCCGGCTCGCGATCTCCTCCGGGGAGTCCGATCCTCGGGCGGCTAGGCGCTCGCGCAGAGCCTCGAACGACGGCGGCTCGATGAAGATGCGCGTCGCCTCCGGCAGGGTCTCGCTGACCTGGCGTGCGCCCTGGAGGTCGATCTCGAGCACGATCGCGCGTGCCGGGCGTTCGAGCTCGGACCGCAGCGTCCCGTAGCGGTTGCCCGAGTAGGTTGCGTGCTCCACGAACTCGCCGGCTCGCACGCGACGATCGAAGTCCTCTCGGCTCAGAAAGTGATAGTCGACTCCGTGCAACTCCGCGCTGCGCGGGCTGCGGGTGGTGGCCGAGACCGCCAGCTGAACCCCGGGAACCCGGTTCAGCAGCTCCTTTATGAGGGTTCCCTTGCCGACGCCCGAAGGCCCGGTGACGACCAGGATCGGGGTGCTGGGTGGGCCTATCGCCGCAGGTACGAGACCAGCTCGTTGCGCTGCCGCTCGGAGAGGCCGCCGATCGTCTTGCTGGGCGAGATGCGGCAGTGGGTGAGTATCCGATTCACCTTCACCCGGCCGTACTTGGGGACGGCCAGCAGCAGGTCGAACGCCTTGGCGGTGAGCAGGTATTCGGGGGGGTCGAGCAACAGACCGTGGATCTGAATGCGGCCCGCCTTGAGGTCGCGCTTCAGCCGCGCGCGCCGGGTGCGGATCTCGTTGGCCCGCTTCAGGGCGTCCATTCTCTGGGTGAGCGACCGCTCGGGGGCGAGGCCCGCAGACTGAGTCTTGGCGGGCGAATGGGGGGCGGCCGGCATGGGCGGCGATAGTACACGGCCCCTGCGGGCCACGCGCCAGAAAACGCAAAAAACGCGCGAATTCAGCTGGACCTCGACCTGAGCTTTAAGCGGCTTGCGGTTGCTTGAGCGTTTTGTCTGTCTTTGCAGGGCTTTTGGTAGGGGACCCGCATCGCCGCGGCGCAGCCGGCGCTGAGACCCCGCACCTTCCGCGAAAAAGCGGCCCTCGTGTACCCCAAAATGGGAGGGGCGGACGGGCAAACCGGGGATAGGGTGCCGGACGGGCGGCACCAGGCGACGAGCGGGGCAGGCCAGACCGGAACGGGAGTGGTTATGCGCCAGCCCGCTCCGCGACCGTCGGCGCGAGCGAGAGCTCGGCGCGCAGTTCGGAGCCGATGCGCCGCCCGGCGGCCGGGTCACGGAAGCTCTCGGTGCCGACCGCCACGGCGGCGGCGCCCGCACGCAGGAAATCGGCGGCGTGCGTCCCCGAAGCGATCCCGCCCATGCCGATCACCGGGAGGTCGACGCGCCCGGCGACCGCCCGGACCTGCTCGAGCGCTATCGCGCGGACCGCCGGGCCCGACACGCCTCCGGTGACCCCTCCCAGCCAGGGCTCGCCCCCGCGAGGGTCGAAGGCCATGCCCTTCAGCGTGTTGATCAGCGACACGGCGTCGGCCCCCGCGGACTCGGCGGCCAGCGCGACCGCCGCCGGCTCGGTGGCGTTGGGGGTGAGCTTGACCATCAGAGGCTTGCCGGTGAGCGGGCGTACCGCCTGCACCGCGTGAGCTGTCTCGTCCGGATCCGCGCCCATCACGAGGCCGGTCTCCACGTTCGGGCACGAGACGTTCAGCTCGATCATGGCCACCTCCTCGCGCCGGCCCACCGCCGCCACCAGGCCAGCCAGCTCATCCCGGCTGAAGCCCATCACCGACACCACGAGCGGCACCGGCAGCTCGGCCAGCTCCGGCAGGTCCGAGCGCAGGAAGCCCTCCAGGCCCTTGTTGGGCAGCCCGATCGAGTTGATCAGGCCGCCCGGTGTCTCCCACAGCCGCGGCGGCGGATTCCCCTGCCTCGGCTCGAGCGTGATCGTCTTCGAGACGAACGCGTCAAAGGGAAACCGCTCGAGCAGGGCGTCCCCGAAGGCGCGGCGGGCCGCGATGGCGTCGAAGGTGCCCGAGCCGTTGAGCACTCGGCCCCGCAGGCTGACGCCGCACAGCTCGAAACCGTCCTCGGCGGCGGAGCTCAATGCCCCGCCCCCGGGAACAGCACGTTGTCGAGGAGCCCGGCGTCGAGCACCGGCCCGTCGACGCACAGTCGCAGGTAGCCGTCGCGGGTCGGGACCACGCAGCCGAAGCAGGCCCCATAGCCGCACGCCATGCCGGATTCAAGGGCCAGCTCGGCGGGGACGCCCCGCCCGGCGCACAGAGCACGCACCGCCTCGAGCATCGCCGGCGGGCCGCAGGCGTAGACCCTGGCGTCCGGATCGGCGTCGAGCTCGGCTGTCAGGAGGTCCGTGACGAGCGCCTGGCGCCCCACCGAGCCGTCGTCGGTGACCACGGCCGGTGACCCCGCGAACAGAGCGGCCGCCTGAGCATGGGCGGCACCGCGAAAGCCCAGCAGCACCGTCGGCGCCGGCCCGTCCCGGCCGCGCAGCAACTCGTCCTCGAAGCACAGCAGGGGAGCCGCTCCGATCCCTCCGCCGGCGAGCACCGGCCGCCGATCGCCAGCGGGCGGCGTGAAGCCGATTCCCAGCGGTCCCAGCAGGGCCAGGCCATCGCCCGGCTCGAGTGCTGCCAGGCGCTCGGTGCCCGGACCCACCTCCTCCAGCAGAAAGCTGAGCAACGGACCCTCGTCGGTGGCGGTAGCCCTTGCGTGGGAGAACGCCCGGGGCAGGTAGGGCCGCTCGCCGGACCCTCCACCCCAGCCGCTGTCGCGGCTGAGCATGTAGAACTGGCCGGGCTGGGGATTGGCCGGGCCCGCATCGTCGAGAGCGGTGATCAGGCGGTACGCGCCGAGCCGCTCCACCCCCGCGACCCGGGCCGTTCGCCGCGCCGGAGGGGCCAGCGTGCGCTGCATCAGCGGCCCTGCGGGGCCCGGGCCGGCTCGACGGCCCGGTGGCGCGCGGGCGCGGTGCCGTGCAGCTCCTGCAGGGAGATGACCTCGGGCTCACCCGAGCGGCGGGCGCTGATCGCTCGCTGCGCGGCACTGGCGCCGGACATCGTGGTGATGCATGGGACGCCCCGGGCGATGGCCGCGCGGCGGATCTCGTAGCCGTCGGCCCGCGCTCCGGAGCCGGTGGGCGTGTTGATCACCAGCTCCACCTCGCCGGCGTCGATGCGCTCGACGACGTGGGGCGAGCCCTCCGAGAGCTTCTGGATCCGCTCCACCGGAACGCCCATCCGCCGGATCGCCGTGGCCGTGCCCCCGGTGGCCAGCACCCGGAAGCCCATGTCGTGGAAGGCGGCCGCGAGCTGGGTGGCGGCCGGCTTGTCGCCGTCGGTGACCGAGATGAACACGGTCCCCGACCCCGGCAGCTCCGCCCCGGCGGCGGCCTGCGCCTTGCCGAAGGCGGCCGGGTAGTCGGAGGCCACCCCCATCACCTCACCGGTGGACTTCATCTCGGGTCCGAGCAGGGCGTCGGCGCGCGGGAAGCGGCCGAAGGGCAGCACCGCCTCCTTGACCGACACGTGGCCGGTGCTGCGCGACAGGGCCAGGTCGAGGCCGGCCAGTGGCTCACCGAGCATCAGGCGGCAGGCGATCTTGGCCAGCGGCACGCCGGTGGCCTTCGACACGAAGGGCACGGTGCGGGAAGCGCGCGGGTTGGCCTCGATGACGTACAGCTCGTCGTCGCCGTAGACCGCGTACTGGATGTTGATCAGACCGATCACCCCGAGACGGAGCGCGATCGCCGCGGTGGCCTCCTCCACCTGGGCGAGCATGTCCGGCCCGAGCGACATCGCCGGGATCACGCAGGCCGAGTCGCCCGAGTGGACGCCTGCCTCCTCGACGTGCTGCATGATCGCGCCGATGCGGACGGTCTCCCCGTCGCACAGGGCGTCGACGTCGACCTCGATCGCGTTCTCGAGGAAGCGGTCGAGGAAGACGGTCCGCCCGGCCCCGCCGTTCGTGCGGCGCAGATACCCGGCCAGCCCATCACGCGAATAGCAGATCTCCATCGCTCGCCCGCCCAGGACGTAGGACGGGCGCACCAGCAGCGGGTAGCCCACCTGGCCGGCCACGTCGAGAGCCTCCTCGTGCGAGTCGGCGGTGGCGTAGGGCGGGCTCTTCAGGCCGAGCTCGGCCAGCACGCGGCCGAAGCTCGGCCGATCCTCGGCCAGGTGAATCGACTCCACCGGCGTGCCGAGCAGAGGGACACCCCGGTCGGCCAGGCCCTGGGCGAGCTTGAGCGGCGTCTGACCCCCGAACTGCACGATCACCCCCTCGGGCTGCTCGAGCTCGATCACGGCCGACACGTCATCCAGCGTGAGCGGCTCGAAGTAGAGGCGGTCGGAGGTGTCGTAGTCGGTGGACACCGTCTCCGGATTGCAGTTGACCATCACCGCGTCGCGACCCTGCTCGCGCACCGTCATGGCGGCATGCACGCAGCAGTAGTCGAACTCGATGCCCTGTCCGATGCGGTTCGGTCCGGACCCGAGGATCACCACCGAGGGCCTGTCCCCCCGCCTGACCTCGTGCACCGCCCGGCGCTCCCAGCCCGAGTAGAAGTAGGGCGTCTCGGCCTCGAACTCGGCCGCGCAGGTGTCCACCGCCTTGTAGGACCGCTCGAGCCCGTGCTCGGGGTCCTGGCCCCGCGCCAGGGCGGCCAGCTCCGCCATGAACCAGGGGTCGATGCCCGTGCGCTCGCTCAGCTCCGACTCGGTGTGGCCGCGGCGCACAGCCTCGAACAGCAGCTCGTAGCGATCGTGGGAGGGAAGCTCGAGCGCCGCCGGCAGATCGTCCGGGAAGTGGGTCGAGGTCACGTCGAGCTCCCGCGAGCGCATCGCCTTGACGAAGGCCTGCTTGAACGTGCGCCCGATCGCCATCGCCTCCCCCACCGACTGCATCGAGGTGTGCAGCCGCCCGTCGGCACCGGGGAACTTCTCGAACGCGAAGCGCGGCCACTTGACCACCACGTAGTCGATCGTGGGCTCGAAGCTGGCCGGCGTCTTGCGGGTGATGTCGTTGTCGATCTCCTCCAGGGCGTAGCCCACCGCGAGGCGCGCGGCGATCTTCGCGATCGGGAAGCCGGTGGCCTTCGAGGCCAGCGCCGAGGAGCGCGAGACCCGCGGGTTCATCTCGATCACCACGATCTCGTCACTGTGCGGGTTGACCGCGAACTGGATGTTCGAGCCGCCGGTCTCCACGCCGACCGCGCGGATCACGGTGAGCGCCTGGTCGCGCAGGCGCTGGTACTGGGCGTCCGACAGCGTCTGCTGAGGGGCCACGGTCACGCTGTCGCCGGTGTGAACGCCCATCGGGTCGATGTTCTCGATCGAGCAGACGATGACCACGTTGTCGCGGTGGTCGCGCATGACCTCGAGCTCGAACTCGCCCCAGCCGATCACCGACTCCTCCACCAGCACCTGGCCGATCGGGCTGGCGGCCAGGCCCTCGGCCACCACCTGCCGGTACTCCGGCTCGGTGCGCGCGATGCCCCCGCCGGCACCACCCATGGTGAAGCCGGGGCGGACGATCGCGGGCAGCCCGACCATGGGCAGCGCGCGCTCGGCCTCGCGCATCGACTTGACCGCCGAGCTGCGCGGCACCCGCAACCCGGCTCGCTCCATCGTGGCTCTGAACAGGTCGCGGTCCTCGGCGCGGCGGATGGCGTCGTAGTCGGCGCCGATGAGCTCCACGCGGTGCCGGCCGAGCGTGCCGTCCTCCGACAGCTGCCGAGCGAGGTCGAGCGCGGTGCCGCCGCCCAGGGTGGGCAGCAGCGCGTCCGGCTTCTCGCGCTCGATCACCCGAGCCACCGACCTGGGCAGGAGCGGCTCGATGTAGGTGGCGGTGGCGAACTCCGGGTCGGTCATGATCGTGGCCGGGTTCGAGTTGATGAGGACCACCTCGTAGCCCTCCTCGAGCAGGACCTTGCAGGCCTGGGCGCCGGAGTAGTCGAACTCGGCGGCCTGGCCGATCACGATCGGCCCCGAGCCGAGCACGAGGATCTTCTGGAGGTCGTCGCGGCGAGGCATCAGGCCACCGCCAGGCGCTCGAGGAACCTGTCGAAGAGATGGCGGGCGTCGTGAGGGCCCGGCCCGGCCTCGGGGTGGTACTGGACCGTCGACCCCGGCACGTCGCGCAGCACCAGGCCCTCGACGGTGCGGTCGTAGAGGTTGAGCTGCTGCAGCTCGGCGGTGCCGAAGTCGGTCTCCCAGCGCACCGGCTCGTCACCGTCGATCGTGCGCTCGCCCCCCGGGCCCAGCACCGCGAAGCCGTGGTTCTGCGATGTGATCTCGATGCGGCCGGTCTCGAGGTCCTTCACCGGGTGGTTGGCCCCGCGGTGGCCGAAGGGCAGCTTGAAGGTCTCGAGACCCACCGCGCGGCAGAGCAGCTGATGGCCGAGGCAGATCCCCCACACCGGCACCTTGCCCACCACATCGCGCACCGTGTCCACCACGTAGTCGAGCGCCGCCGGGTCGCCGGGGCCGTTGGCCAGAAAGACCGCGTCGGGCGAGCGGGCCAGCAGCTCCTCGGCGGAGACGTGGCAGGGATGCAGCTCCAGCTGGACGCCGCGCTCTCGCAGGTTGCGCACGATCGAGGTCTTGATCCCGGTGTCGATGCCGATCACCCTCGGGCCGTCGCCGCCTTCGAAGACCTGCGGCTCGGCGGGCCCGACCTCTCGGGCCAGATCGCGGCCGGCCATGGGAGGCTCGGCCTCGATCCGCTCCCGGGCCGTCGTTTCCGGGATGTCCGGGCCGAACACCCCACCGCGCATGGCCCCCTTGTCGCGGATGTGGCGGACGAGCGCGCGCGTGTCCACTCCCGACAGGGCCGGCACGCCGCAGTCGGCGAGCCAGGTGAGCCAGCCGCCCTCGGCGCCGGAGCTGTCCTCGCGGTCTATCCCCTCGCGCATGATCACAGCGCGGGCGTGAATCCGCTCGGACTCCATGTGGTCGGCGGCAACGCCGTAGTTGCCGATCAGCGGGTAGGTGAAGACGATGATCTGCCCCGCGTAGCTCGGGTCGGTGACGGCCTCCTGATAGCCAGACATCGAGGTGTTGAAGACGACCTCGCCGGTGGCGACGTCCTCGGCGCCCACCGACTCGCCGTCGAGGCGCGTGCCGTCCTCGAGGAGCAGGTACATCAGGTCACCGCTCCCAGCGCGAAGGAGCGCTCGCGGTAGGCGACCGTGCCGTCGGCCACCGTCATCCGCACCCGGCCGGTCAGCCGGCGCCCCGCGAAGGCGCAGTTGTCGGATCGGCTCTCGTAGCCCGCCTCCCCCACCTCCCACTCCGCGTCGAGGTCGACCAGGCAGACGTTCGCTCGGGAGCCGGGCGCCAGGCTGGGCAGCTCGAGACCGAAGGGCGCTCCCCCGGCGGTCATGCGCTCCACCAGCAGATCGAGTCCGATCAGTCCGGGTAGGACCAGGCCCGTGTGCAGCGCGGCGAACGCCGTCTCGAGGCCCGTGACTCCCATCGGCGCCAGCTCGAAGGGCTGCTCCTTTTCCTCGCGCGCGTGAGGAGCATGGTCGGTGGCCACGCAGTCGATCGTGCCCGAGCGAAGCGCCGCGATCAGCGCCTCACGGTCGGCGGGCGCCCGCAGCGGGGGGTTCATCTTCAGGTTCGTGTCCAGGCTGCGGACGTCCTCGTCGGTCAGCAGCAGATGGTGAGGCGTGGCCTCGGACGTCACCGCCGTGCCGACCTGGCGGGCCCGCTCGAGCGCCTCGACGGTCTCCAGGGCGGAGACGTGCTGAACGTGGATGCGGCCCTCCTCGTAGCGGGCAAGCGCGCAGTCGCGGGCCACCATCGTCGACTCCGACACCGAGGGGATGCCGGCCACGCCGAGCAGTGCGGACACCGTGCCCTCGTGCATCGCGCCGTCCGCCGAGAGCGACGGATCCTCCTCGTGCAGCGCGATCATGCGCCCGGCCAGCCGCTGATACTGAAGCGCCTGGCGCAGCACGCCCGCCGAACGCACCGGCAGGCCGTCGTCGGTGAAGCCCGCCGCGCCCGCATCGGCCAGCTCGGCCATCTCGGTGAGCCGCTCGCCCGCCTGCCCGACGGTGATCGCGGCCATGAAGCCGGTGGGTATCCGGGCCTCGGCGCGGGCCCGCTCGCGCAGCGAGCGCAGCACCGGCGCGGTGTCGACCACGGGCTCGGTGTTGGGTTGGGCGATGATCGCGCAGTAGCCGCCGGCGGCCGCCGCACGTGTGCCGGAATCGATGTCCTCTTCGTCCTCCCGGCCGGGCGTGCGCAGGTGCACGTGCGGGTCCACGAAGCCCGGCACGGCGTGCAGCCCGTCGGCCTCGACCACCTCGGCGCCGGCCGGCGCCTCGAGGGAGTCTCCGATCTCGGCCACCCGGCCGTCCCGGATCAGCAGGTCGGACATCGTGTCGAGGCCCGCGCGCGGGTCGAGCAGACGGGCGCCGCGCACGAGCACCGTTCCGCCGGGCGCGCCGCTCCGATCGAGCTCGAGGGCCGGAGTGGTCCTGGTCCGGGCGGCCTTCATGCGGGCTGGGGCTCGGTCTCGGCCGCGAGCGTCGCCGCCGAGGGCGCTCCCCGCCCGGCCAGCAGCTCGTAGAGCACGGCCATTCGCACCACCACGCCGGACTCGACCTGCTCGGTGATCAGCGCCTGCGGCGAGTCGATCACCTCGGCCGAGAGCTCCACGCCCCGGTTCACCGGGCCGGGGTGCATCAGCAGCTGATTGGGCCCCAGCCTCCTGCCGTCGATCTGGTAGCGCGCGGCGTACTCGCGCAGCGACGGCACGAACGAGCCCTTCATCCGCTCGTGCTGCATGCGCAGCGCGTAGATCACGTCGGCCGAGCTCAGCTCGTCGAGCGTGTGGCGCACCTGGCAGCCCAGGGCCTCGATGCCGCGCGGGATCAGGGTCGGCGGCCCGCAGACCGTGACCTCGCAGCCCATGCGCGTGAAGGCCAGGATGTTCGAGCGGGCCACGCGGCTGTGAAGGACGTCGCCGACGATCCACACCCGCAGGCCGTCGAGCGACCCTGCCCGACGCTTGAGGGTGTAGAGATCGAGGAGGGCCTGCGTGGGATGCTCGTGCTTGCCGTCGCCGGCGTTGATCACCGACGCGCGGGTCCACCGGGCCACGAGACCGGCGGCGCCCGCGTGTGGGGTGCGGATCACGATCGCGGCCGGGTCGTAGGCCGACAGAGTCTGAACGGTGTCCTTGAGCGACTCGCCCTTCTCCACCGCCGAGCCGGCCGCCTTGATCGTCACCAGGTCGGCCGACAGGCGCTTGGCCGCCAGCTCGAAGCTGGACTGGGTGCGGGTGGAGGCCTCGTAGAAGAGGTTGATCACCGTGCGGCCGCGCAGGGTGGGCACTTTCTTGATCTCGCGCCCGGACACCTCGGCGAAGCTCTCGGCGCGGCCGAGGATGCGCTCGATGTCGTCGCGGGACAGGTCGTCGACCGTCAACAGATGTCTACGCATCGCTCGTCTCCTCGATCGCCGCGGAGATGCCGACCTCGTCGTGGCCGTCGATCTCCTCGACCCTGACGTTCACCCGCTCTCCGCGAGAGGTGGGCAGGTTCTTGCCGACGTAGTCGGGCCGGATCGGCAGCTCACGGTGGCCGCGGTCGGCCAGCACCGCCAGCTGGACGCGGCGCGGACGGCCGTAGTCGAACAGGGCATCGATCGCTGCTCGCACCGTGCGGCCGGTGTAGAGCACGTCATCCACGAGGACGATCGTGGTGTCCTCCACCGGGAAGTCGATGTGGGAGGCATGCACGACCGGTTGATAGTCGGCGCCCCGGATGCCCACGTCGTCGCGGTAGAAGCTGATGTCGATATCGCCCAGGGGGACCGGCTCGCCGACGAGGTCGGCCACGAGATCCCGCAGCCGCGCCCCCAGCACCGCGCCGCGACGGTGAATACCGACGACCGCGACGCCCTCCCCGCCCGTCTTCTCGACGACTTCGTGTGCGATGCGCACCAGCGTGCGCCGCACGTCCTCGCGATCGAGGACCGTTTTCTCGTCCATCTCCTTGCCCTTCCTGGCCTCACGGGACCGGGTTAAAGGAACCTGGCGCGAGACTACCAACGCCCGCTGACGCCAGGATTCGCAACCCTCCGGCGAGACAGCTACTGTGGAGTGCGGTGAACTCAGAACGCGCCCAGGCATACGGACGACTCATGCAGGTCGCCGCGGCGGACGGCCCGGAGGCCCTTGAGCCGTCGGAGCAGACCCTGCTGCGCGAAGCGGCCGACGCGGTCTTCTTCTCCGAGGACGTCGCGCTCGACGACGAGGCTCGCGAGGCCCTCTCCCGGGTGGGCGACCTAACCGGCTCGCTCGTGGGCGCGGAGCGCTGGGACCCCGCTCGCGCCGACCAGGTCCTGCAGGACCTGGAGGCCTGCGGGCCGGCGCAGCTGGTTCGCATGGGCGACTAGGTTCGCCTTCCGCGCCGTCGGCCCTCAACCCCCCGGCGGCGCCACCGGCTGCGGCGGGCTGTCTGAGGCACGGATCAGCGTCGGTTCGCCGCGCTCGGGGAAGGGAATCTCGATCCGGTCGAAGTCGCGCGGCACCACGACGTCGGCGAACTGCTCGCGCGCTTCGTCGCGCACCTGGCCGCCCGAGTAGCGAGGCGAGATGTGGGTCAGCGCCAGCAGCTCCACGCCGGCTGCCGCGGCCAGCTGCCCGGCCTGGGCCGCGGTGGAGTGGCGGGTCTCTCGGGCGCGCTCGGCGTCCTCGTCGAGGAAGGTGGCCTCGTGCACGAGCAGGTCCGCCTCCCAGGCCACGAGGCGGGTCATGTCGCTGGGGGCGGTGTCGCCCGTGAGCACCAGCTTGCGGCCGCGGCGCTCCTCCCCCATGACCTGGGCGGGGTCCACCCCGTCCACCGTCTCACCCTGCTGCAGTCGCCCGAAGTCGGGGCCGGGGGTGACGCCCAGCTCGCGCGCGCGCACGGGATCGAACACGCCCGGGCGCGGCTCCTCCACGAGCGCATAGCCAAGGCCCCGTCCGCCGTGGTCGACCTCGAAGGCGGCGATGCGATAGCCGTCGCGATCCAGCTCGTCGTTGGGGCCCAGCTCGACCAGCTCGACCGGGAAGGTCAGCCGCCCGATCACCGGCGCGAGCGACTCGAACAGGCGGCGCAGCCCGCGCGGCCCGTAGACGGTCAGCTCGCGCTCGCGCTGGCGCAGGGCGAAGGTCTTCAGCATGCCCGGCAGGCCGAGCACGTGATCGGCGTGGAAATGGGTGATCAGGAGCTCCTCGAGCTCGACCAGGCCGACCGATCGCATCAACTGGCGTTGGGTGCCCTCCCCACAGTCCACCAGCAGACGGTCGCCACCGCGCCGCACAAGCGTGGCCGGCAGGCCGCGACGCGGGCTCGGAGAGGAGCCCGCGGTGCCGAGGAAGAGGACGTCGAGGTCCATGGTCAGCGCCCCTCGGCCACGTCGCGTTCGAGCTCGTCGTCCGCCCTGGCCAACGCCGCGATGTCGAGCAGATCCTGCTCGCGGCCGGCCGCCCGCTTCATCCGGATGAGGTCGTCCACGCCGGCGACGGCGACCGGGCGGCCGGCGATCTCTATCTCCAGCGCCCGGCCGGCGAGATCGTCGTAGGAGCCCGGCGCCCCGGCGGTGTGCTCCAGGTTGAGCAGATCGAGCCGGCCGAAGCGTGTGACCAGGGGAACCATCGGCACCCTTCTCAGCAGGTTGGGATCGCTGACGTTGACGGGGCGAGAGGCCCTCCAGACCTCGGCCTCGAGGTCGGCCAGCGCCTCGGACAGCCTGCTGAGGTTCAGCGTGCTTGGACGGGGGATGACGTCGAGGTCGCCCGTGCCACGGAGATAACCGTGAGCCTGCACCGCCACGCCGCCGACGATGACAAACTCGACGCCGAAGCCGGCAAGTGTCTCGAGGATCTCCTGCGGCTGGAAGGGACGGTCAAGCGTCGCCATCGCTGACCTTCGCGCTGCGCCCCGCTGCGGCGAGTTGTCCCGCGAACTCATTGAAGCGCAGGCCGCCGTTCAGCCTCGCGCGAGCGCTCATGGCGCGATCCTGGAGCAGATGCTCCGGGCGGTAGCGACTCGGCAGCGGGCGCGATCCGAGCTCCGGCTCCTCACCCATGGCGATGAGGATCGAGCGCAGGCGGCCCCAGGTCACGTCCTCGTCGCCGCGCTCGATGCGGGCGATGGCGCTCTGCGACGTGCCCGCTCGCAGCGCAAGCCGGCGCTGGGTCAAGCCCTTTCGCTCGCGCAATTCACGGATCAGTTCTCCCGGCCTCATGATGCCGTAAACGGTATCAGCTCGAACTCCACAAGACCGTTCCGCGCGTGCGCGACACCCATGGTGTGAGCGGGAGCGCGGCGGCGTTCCGTCGGGCTGCCCGGGTTGAAGATCTGAAAGCCGTCCTCCGCCCGCTCGTGGAGAGGTAGATGGGAGTGGCCGAAGACCACCGCGTCGGCGCGGCCGCCGAAGTGCCGGCGCATCCGCTCCAGCCGCCCGGCGGCCGGGCCGGCGTCGTGGACCATCGCGATCCGCCCGCCTTCGGCCGCGACGATGCGGGTCGCGGGCAGGCGCGCGCGCAGCTGGGAGCTGTCCACGTTGCCGCACACTCCGGCCAGAGGCGGTCCGATGCGCTCCAGATCTTCCAGGACCTCGAGCTCCGAGAAGTCACCGGCGTGGAGCAGCAGGTCGGCGCCGGCAATCCGCTCGACGCATGCGTCGGGAAGCCGGCGAGCGCCCCGCGGCATGTGGGTGTCGGAGATGACGGCGATCAGCAAGGGCGGGACTACACTCAACCACGCTCGCGCCCGTAGCTCAGTGGATAGAGCGCTCGCCTCCGGAGCGAGAGGCCGCAGGTTCGAATCCTGCCGGGCGCGTAGTAACGCGGCTTGGCCGCGCAGAGCCGCGGAAGGTCGCTGAGAGGTAGCCACCGTGCGCTGGCACTGCGTTCGCAGTGGATCGAACCCTCGCGATCGCATGCCACGAGAGAGACGCGAATCGAGCGGATTTCGCCCCCGTGAGTCACGAAACTGAGTCACGAAATCAGCGTGTCTCACGGACAAAGCGGTGTGCGATTCTCGCGGCGCGATCGTCGGGTTGTGTCCTCTCGATCGCCACGCCCTCGGCTGCCGCTCATCACGGCGGCGCGAGGGCACCCTTCAGAACTGCACTCGAATCGGGCGCATCTGTAGGGGCAGACGGGTACGAGTCGACAACAGCGCAGCGGCACAGCGATGCCGCCCGTCAGCGCGCGGTACAGGAGCGCTGAGGAGGCGAACTCTCGACGCGTTCACTTCTCGTAGTAAGCGGCTCACCCTTGCCGTGGCGGGCGCGAGCGGGGCGGCTAGGGCCGTTCCCGCGCCCCCGCCGAACACGGCGGGTTTGTCCCTCGGGCCTAAAGCCCGCGCGGTCGGGCAGGCGCGGGCTATGCGGCGCTGGACCGGGTGCGCGGTTGGGCATGGCTGGGCTGGCGCTAGTGCCTTTCGTCCAACTCGATAGCCGGGTCCGTCGGCCTGGCGCTCCCGCTTTTGCCTCGAAGCGGCACTGCGCCAAAGGGCGGCCCGGTCGCTATCCGGGTTCAGGTCACCATTCGCCTCTGAGCCATCCGTCCGCGATCGTGGCGGCTTAGCACGCGTTTCCGACAGAGATGGCAGACGTAGGTCAGTGTGTCTTCGTCCCCCTTGCCTTGCGGGCTTGAGCATCGCTGGTCGGAGCCCGGAATCAGCGATCTGGACGTGGCTCGCGCTCCTGATCCTCGGACCGAGGCCGGTCGCTCGCTCGGGCAGAGCCCTGCACGAGGTCCGCAACGCGCGCACACCAGAAACTCCCCGCAGACGAGCACAAGCTCTCGCGGCGTCAGAGGCAATCACCGCCGCCCGGCCGGCATCCAGCGGTCGGCGGTGAACACGCCGCTTATCGCTCGGTGCCGATCTCGAAACCTACTCGTCGGCGCGATCGTCAAAGGCGTTGCGATCCTCGCGTCAGGCGGCGCCCTTTCCTCGAGTCGCGGCGAGAACCCGCGGCGGCTATAGCGGATCGCAGTGGGCGGTTACCGTCTTGAAGTCGATCGGGTCGCCGTACGCATCGATTGGGCGGAGGCGGAAGAGGTCGGGCTTGAAATTGGTCGTGTATTTGGCGAGGAAGCCGTTGCTCAACGTCGCCGGTCCCGTGCCCTGGAGTGTGAAGACGTCGATCATGATCCCCTTGTACACCTGCGGACGGCGCCTGGTGTTCGAGACGCGGGACTGGTTGCTGTAGAGGAACGTGTATTGGTTGCCGGCCTGGTCGGTCGCCGTTCCGGGGGCCAGCTCCGAGTTGGTCACGGTGCGATGACCGCGCCGCTTGGTTGTCCAGGTGATCGACGTCAGTGTTCCCGTGCCGGTGATCGTCGTCCCCGGCGGGAGCTCTGAGCAGTTCTCGGATTTGATCTCGATGGTCACCGGCCTCGTCTCGGTCGTTCGCTCCGTCCGATTCGCTTGCGCGGTTCCGGGGAGCAACATCACGGCGGCGGCAACAGCGGCTGGGACGAGTCGCTTCAACTCGAACACCCCCTTCGGTTGAGGACAGGAAGGCGGCAACCTGGGCCTCGGAATCAATGCAAGACCGTGGACCGCATTGCGACCGACGTCCACGGGCTGTCACCCGCAGCGACCGTAACAGTCGCTTTCGAGCGACGCAACGGCGGGCGGACATTCAAGTTAGACTCGCCTCCTCGAACCGGCCAGGGCAAGTGATGCGCGCTCTAATCCTCCGTAGGCCCGCCGTTCCGGTGGCACCCGCCACAGCGCGCCGCGCATCGCTCAGCCCGTGGGCATTCTGGTTTATGAGCGCGGTCGTCGCGATCCAGGGCGGTCACGTCGTCGAGCACGTGATCCAACTTTTCCAGGTGTTCGCGTTTGGCGTGCGCGAGGAGGATGCGCTGGGCCTGCTGGGCTACGTGCTGCAGTTCAACCGCACCGAGGAATGGCTCCACCTGGGCTACAACACGTTCTACCTGCTCGCGCTCTACGCCCTGATCGTGCCACTGTGGCGCATCACCCCCGCCGTCGTTCCAACCTGGGCGTTCTGGTTCTTCATCGTCGCCAGCGTGTGGACCGAAACCTGGCACATCGTCGAGCACGGCGTGATCATCTCCCGCGTGATCGCCAACAGCGGCTGCCCCTGCCCGGGCATCGGCGACGTCGCGCTCGGCCTGTCCGACACGATCCTGCACTTCTTCTACAACGCACTCGCCTACGCCGGCCTCGTGTACGCGTACATCCTCATCGTCCGCCACCGCGGCTACATCGTTCGCCGGCCGACGCCGCACTAGCGCCGCCGCGTCTCTCGGAAGAACGATGAGGCATGCAGCGCTTGCAGTAAGCCACCAGCCGCGGAACCGACGCGGTGTTGAGGCCTGAACCGCTCTCCGGCGACGAATGCCTGCGGTGGAAAAGGAGCAGCGACGGGCTTCCGGCGCCTTCCAAGTGAGACGGCACTGCGGCCCCAGGGGCCGACACCGGCCCACGCGCTGCTCCTTTCGCCTGCTAGCGCAAGCGGACGCACATGCAGCCCGCGCTGCTGCTTTCCATGCGAAGCGGTAGCGAGCGCCTCTGGCGGCCCGGATTAGCCTTCGAGCGCTTTCGCCTTCAGGCGCTCAAATTCGGCCTCGTTGATGGTTCCCGACTCGAGCAGACCGCGCGCTTGCTCGATCTCGGCGGCCGGACCCCTCGGACCGGCGGGGCGCTCGCGCATGAGCCGGTCATACCTCTCCTGCTCTTGCTGGACATCCTTGGCGTGCCGTTCCGCGATCCGGCGGTGGTTGACGATCAGGTAAGCCAGCACGCCGAGGTACGGGGCCAGGATGATCACGATCACCCAAAGCGCCTTCAGGAAGCCGCTCGTGTCGCCACGGCGAAAGATATCCGCGAAGCACTCGATCGCTAACCAGATCCAGAGGATGAACGCCATGAAGATCAACATCGACCACAAAACGTCTAGGAACGGGTAATCGGCGGCGAACGGCACGGTCATCAAAAACCTCTTTGTATAGACGGCCAGGGCAGGCTAGATCAACACCGCCGCACGCGCCGCTGCTTTCCATGCAAAGGGGCAGCCGAAATGTCCGAGACTGCGGGTAATCAGTCGAAGCCCATGCGAACATGTGTTCGTGACCTCGCAGGGGAGCGCGTACAGCCAGTTCCGACGCGCACTCGGGCGCGCGCCCCGGCGAGTGGGATGCGCTCAGCCGTGTCGATCTCGACTTTCAGGGTCAGACGATCGAGATCGTGCGGCAGTGGAACGCGAAGCTGCGCAAGGTGACGCTGCCGAAGTTCGAGCAGACGCGCACGATCGCGATGACCGACCCGGTGCGCGCACGGCTGCTCGCCCTGCCGCGCGAATCCGATTGGGTGTTCACGACGCTGCGCGGCAATCACTACACCGCGTCGTCGCGCTCGCACCACTGGAACCGGGTGCGTTGCGCCGCCGGGCTCGGGCAGATGGATCTCTACACCGCGACGCGCCACTACTTCGCCTGGTACGCGCTGAACGTGCTCGAGGTCGACCAGAAGTGGATCGCGCTGCAACTCGGACACCAGGACGGTGGCAAGCTCGTACTCAACCGCTACGGGCACCCCGACGCGCGGGTCGCGCGCAAGAAGATCCGCGAGGCGTTTGCGCAGGCACCGGTCGCGCCCGTACCGCTCCACTCGCGGCGGATCACTTCCTGATCGCGCTCATTCGGGCTGGTACGCCTCTCCGACGTGAGTAAACAGAACGTGCAGCTGTTCGAGCGTGGCACGGACTCGGGACCCGGCCAGTCGCTTGTCATAGGCCGCTTGGCCCCGACGATCCGCCTCGTTTTGATGCTGCGGGTCGGCAGGCGGCAGGGTCATCGCCCAGTGCCAGGAACCCGAGAACGCGCGAGTAAAGCTGTGGGGGTCGTAGAGACCCTCGAAAGCATCGGGCGCTGGTCGATTTCGAAGCAGCGGCGGCTCGTAGCGCGGCGATACACGCGGCCCTTCCCGGCGCTTCACGGGCGGTCCTAGCGCATCGGCCCATTGGTGATGGACTCGGTTCCGGGCGTGGCGAACACCGCGCAGCGTTAGACCCTCGTCGAAAGCGTCTGCCCAGCGCTCACCCTTTGCGCGCTCGCCAGCCCACTCGCGTTCGAGCCGATAGTCCAGCGCGACCGCCCAGTTGAGCGCTTCGAACAGCCCCATGTAGGCGCGAGCCGTGGCCCTCGTGCCGCTGTTCTCGTCAGCGTCAGCGAAGCGAGTGAATGCCTCGCCGTAACCCGACACGAGCAGCGCGACTGGCAACTCCGCCACACCCTCCCGATTCTGCGAGGGGGCGCTTGCTCCTGCTGGTCAGACTGAGTCACGGGCTGAGTCACGAGATACGGATTTGCAGCGAATATGCGCTATCGGGCGCGTACGTGACGACTGACGGTGTCATCGCGATCACAGGTGCCACCGGCTCCGTCGGCTCGCGCGTGGTCGCCGGCCTGGCCGCGGCCGGCCGACCGCAGCTGCTCGTCGTCCGGGACTCGGCCCGCGCTCCGGTGGTCGACGGCGCCGAGGTGCGCGTGGCCTCGGCCTACGGGGCCGGCGACGAGATGCGGGCCGCACTGGAGGGAGCGGACACACTGCTGCTGATCCCGGCGGCGGAGAGCGCCGACCGCGCCGAAGGCGCCTGGCAGCGATTCTGCGCGACGACGTGGCCGCGGCGTGCGCGGCCGTCCTGACCTCGGACGGACACGATGGTCGCTCGTACGAGCTGACCGGGCCGGCAGCCTTCAGCCTTCAGCCGTCAGCCTGAGCGAGGTGGCCGAGCAGATGGCGCGGTCCGCGAGCTCACCGGGCGCGAGCCGGTCTCGCTCGAGCAGCACCTGGCCAGCCAGTAGACCCTCACGGGTCGACGATCGAGTCCACCACGCCCAGCGCGGTCGCCAGCGTCCGGCTCTCCTCCGGGGCCAGGCTGGACACGAAGTCCTCGACGCCCGACCGCCGCACGCCGGCGAGCTCCTGGAGCTTCTCCTTGCCCTCCGGGCTCAGGCAATGCATGCGGTGGGTCTCCGCAAGCCAGCCCCGCGCCGCGAGCTTGTGGAGCGCGGGGTAGGCGAGCTCGACCGGCACGTCGGTGGTCTTGGCCAGCTCGGCCGCCGGCCGCGGACGGCCGTCGTCCAGGGCGAGGAAGATCCTGATCTCGGCCGGCGAGAGCTCCGTCGCCTGGATCCAGCCGAGCAGGTGCCCGGTGGCGTGACGCTCGAAACGGTCGAGACGGTCGCACAGCACCCGGACCAGCTCGGGATCGGGCGGGTTGTCCGCTGCGTCAGGGCTCATGCGGTCCAGAGTATGCCCGCGGGGCGATACAGCGCGGCGCGCATGGCTACGCGGGAGTCTTGTCCCCGCGCGTGCGCCGTACGCTCGCCATCGGCGGGCGCTCCTCGATCGAGACCAGATGGGAGCGCTCCGCCCCCACCGGCCCGGTGAGCAGGGGAGGCACGGCCGAGGGCGTGAGACGGCCCTCGGTCTCGAGGCGATCGGTGACCGCTCGCAGCACCGCGTAGGCCATCGGGACGAGCTCGCCCAGCGGCTGGTGGCGATTCTGGCGGACGTCCAGATCGACCTGGGCCAGCCCTTCGAGGCCCACGGCGCGGTAGGCGTCGATCAACATCGCCGTCTCGACCGCGTATCCGGTGGCGAAGGGCAACCGGTCGAGCAGCTCCCGCCGCGCCGCCGTCTCCCCGGCCAACGGCTGACGAAAGGCCGACAGCTCCGGCCAGAAGCGGGTGAGCAGGGGCCGGGCGGCCAGCTCGGTGACCCTCCCGCCCCCTTCGGGCGCGACGGCGGTTCCGTGGTCGAACGGGCGCCGGAAGAAGCCCTTGACGAAGGACACCTCCTCGCGGGCCAGCAGTGGGCCGATCAATCCGGTGCACAGGTGCGAGCGGAAGTCGACCGTGTCGCCGTCCACGTAGGCGACGATGTCTCCGCGGGCGACGCTGAGCGCGCGCCACATCGCATCGCCCTTGCCCATCACGGGCCCGAACTCGGGCAGCAACGTCGATTCGGACACCACGATCGCGCCGTGCTCGGCGGCAAGCGCCCCCGTGCCGTCCACCGAGTCGGCGTCCACCACGATCACCTCGTCGATCACCCCGGCAGACTGCAGGCCCACCAGCTCCGCCACCACCGTGGCCACGGTCCCGGAGCATTCCTTCGCGGGAACGCAGACCGACACCGTGCTCCGCTTGAGCGCCGCCAGCTCGGCGACCGAGAACTGCTCGTGATGAAACGAGCGCTCACGGCTCCAACGGCGAGCGGCGGTGGTGGAGAGTATGGCCGTGACGTCCTCCTTTCTCGACCCGGGGGGCTTGGCGAAAAGTAGAGAAACGAGCCTCGGCGCTTCAGCCAAGGTATCGCAGATACCACTCCCAGGCGGAGGCCAAACCTCGGTCGAGATCCCAGCGCGGACTCCAGCTCAGCTCGGTCATGATGGCGGTGGAGTCGAGGAACTGGCGATCCAGCTCGCCCGGCGGCGTGCCGTGCCCGCGGACTTCGGGCTCCAGGGTCCGTCCGGATAGGCCGATCAGCCGCCTGACCACCTCCAGAACCGGCAGAGGCTCACCGCGGCCGGCGTTCCAGGCCCTCCCCCACAGGTCGCTCCGGTCGAGCGACTCAGCGACGGCGAGGTAGGCCTCCACCGCGTCGTCGAGGTAGAGGTAGTCGCGCTCCGGCCTGCCGTCGGAGCGGATCACCGGCCGCTCGCCACGGACCAGCGCCCGCGCCGTGTCGGGGACCAGCCGCGACCAGTTGAGGTCGCCGGGACCGTAGACGTTGGCCAGTCGCGTGACCGCCACCGGAAGGCCGAAGCTGGCGGCGTAGGACCTCGCGATCAGGTCCGCGCAGGCCTTCGACACGTCGTAGGGAAAGGCCGCCTGAAGCGCGAAGTCCTCGCGGTAGGGCAGCTTCTCGTGCGCGCCGTAGGCCTTGTCCGACGAGGCGACGACGATGCGCTGCAGCGCTTCGCCGCGCGCACGGCAGGCCTCGAGCAGGTTGTAGGTTCCGCGCACGTTCGCCTCGTAGGTGTGAAGCGGCGACCGATTGGCGGTGCCCACGATCGTCTGGGCGCCGAGGTGGAAGACGGCGGTGACCTCGTGCTCCTCCAGGACCCGCGCGAGCGACTGGTGATCGGCCAGGTCGGCCAGCGCGACCACGCAGCGCTCTCCGATGCCTTCACGCGCGAAGCGGGAGCCGGGATCCACGTCGCGGCGCAGCGCCACCACACGCTCGCCCCGGTCGAGCAGCCGCTCCGCCAAGGCGGAGCCGATGAAGCCCTGCGCCCCTGTGACGAGGGTGCTCAGGCGCCGCCCGCGACCGCGGGCAGGATCGTGACCTCGTCGCCGTCCTCCACGGCCGTCTCCAGACCGTCGAGGAAGCGAATGTCCTCGCCGCCGACGTAGACGTTCACGAACCGGCGCAGGTCGCCGTCCTCGGCGATGCGCTCGCGCAGGCCGTCATAGCGGTCGTAGAGACCGTCGAGCACCTCGCCGACCGTCGTCGCCCCGGCCACGGAGGTCTCCGAGTCGCCGCTCGTGACGCTGCGCAGCTGGGTGGGGATCTTGACCGTGACGCCCATGCGGATCCGGCAGGTTACACGGCGCCGACGGCCGCTCCGGAGACGACTGCCTCGAAGGAGTCGACCGTGGCGTCGATCTCGTGGACGTCGAAGGTTCCGCGCACCGCGTCGAGCGTCTTTAGCCCGTCTCCGGTGATCACGAGCACCACCCGCTCGTCCGCTCCGATGTCGCCGCGCTCGGCCAGCTTGCGCAGCGTCGCCGTGGTCACGCCTCCCGCGGTCTCGGTGAAGATCCCGGTGGTCCGGGCGAGCAGGCGGATGCCCTCGCGGATCTCGTCGTCGGTCACCGAGTCGACCGCGCCGCCCGAGCGCCGCGCCAGGTCCAGAGCGTAGGGGCCGTCAGCCGGGTTGCCGATGGCGAGCGACTTGGCGATGGTGTCGGGTCGCACCGGGCGGCAGACGTCGTGACCCGCCTCGAAGGCCGAGGCCACCGGATCGCAGCCGGCCGCCTGGGCGCCGTTGAAGGTGGGCAGCTCGCCCTCAACGAGGCCGACCTCGAGCCACTCCTCCAGCCCGCGCCCGATCTTGGTGAACAGGGAGCCCGACGCGATCGGGGCGACGATCCGGTCGGGCAGCTCGAAGCCGAGCTGCTCGGCGATCTCGAAGCCGAGCGTCTTGGAGCCCTCCGCGTAGTACGGGCGCACGTTGACGTTCACGAAGGCCCATTCGCGGTCGCCCGAAAGCTCTGTGCAGAGCCGGTTCACGTCGTCGTAGTTGCCGCGCACGGCCACCAGGTTGGTGCCGTACACCCCGGTGGCGAGGATCTTCTGCTCCTCGAGGTCCGCCGGGATGAACACGTAGGACTCCAGGCCCGCGGCGGCGGAGTGAGCAGCCACCGCGTTGGCGAGGTTGCCCGTGGAGGGGCAGGCCACCACCTCGTAGCCCAGCTCCTGGGCCTTGGCCACTGCCACCGCCACCACGCGGTCCTTGAACGAGTGGGTGGGGTTGGCGGTGTCGTTCTTGACCCACACCTCCCCCAGCCCGAGCGCCTCGGCCAGCCGCGGGGCCCGCTGAAGCGGGGTCAGCCCCACGGGCAGCCCGGGAGCGGGCGGGGACTCGAACGGCAGGAACTCTGAATAGCGCCAGATCGTCTGAGGGCCGGCCTGGATACGGCGCCGGGTCTCGGCGGGATCCAACCCGCTCAGGTCGTAGGCGGCCTCGAGCGGTCCGAAGCAGCGGTCGCAGACGTAGCTGGCCTCGAGCGGATACGTCTCACGACATTCCTTGCACTGGAGCGACTGGACGGGCATGTGGGTCCTTTCCCTGTGAAAAAGCCTCCGCCGCTGCTGTGACGACGGAGGCCTCTCAGCGCTCCTGTCACATCTTTCGGACACACGGGTCCGATGGACTTGGCACCTTTCCCCCGATTCGAGGCGAACCTCGATCCGGCGGCGGTTGCCGGGGCTTCACAGGGCCATATCCCTCCACCCCTCTCGATGCAACGGCTATGTCTGCGCCAGAGGGTAACACCCGCCAGAGGTAGAATGAAGAGCGTGAACCCGCTGGACGACCCGCTCAGACCTGATGCCGAGCCTTCCGAAGCCACGCCTCAGGCGCTCCGCTCGCGCGCGGGTCGATCCCGCACGCGCAGCTTCGGCTGAGCCGAACGTCGAGGAGGTCGCCCACGGGGGCCTCCGCTGGGTCAACGTGGAGCGCCCGGGCCCGGTCGACCGCGCCTGGCTCGAAGAGCATTTCGACTTCCATCCGCTCGACTACGAGGACGTTCTCTCCCGCAACCAGCGGCCGAAGATCGACGAGTACGACGAGTACCTGTTCATCGTTCTCTACTTCCCGGTGTTCGACAAGTCGGTCGGGCGCCTCAACGCGGCCGAGCTCGACATCTTCATCGGGCCCGACTTCCTGATCACGCTGCCCAACACGCCGGTGCCCCCGGTGGAGTACCTGTTCGAGCGCTGCCGCTCGTCCGAAGAGGTGCGCGAAAGCCTGTTCTCCAAGGGCAGTGGCTACCTGCTCTACAAGATCGTCGACGATTCCTTCGACTACTGCTTCCCGATGCTGCGCAAGATCGGCAACAAGCTCGAGCGGCTCGAGGAGGACATCTTCGAGGGCAAGGCCGAGGAGGTCGTCCGCGATCTCTCGAACTCCAAGCAGGAGATCATCAACTTCCGCAAGATCATCAGGCCCCAGCGCGCGGTGCTGCGTGACCTCGAGCGGACCAAGCAGCGCTACCTGGCCGACGACCTGGAGGTCTACTTCGACGACATCGTCGACGCCTCCGAGCGCATCTGGGACATGCTCGAGAACTACAAGGAAGTCGTGGAGGCCCTCGAGGACACGAACGAGTCCGTGCTCTCGCACCGCGTCAACGAGGTGCTGCGCGTGCTCACGGCGTTCAGCGTGGTCATCTTGCCGCTGACCCTGTTCGCGAGCATCTTCGGGATGAACGTCGACTTCCCGTTCGCCGACGGCGTCGAGGCGTTCTGGGGAATTCTCGGCGGCATGGTCATCGTGCTGGTGGGAATGGTGGGCTATTTCCGCCGGCGCGGCTGGCTCTAGCGGGCTACGCCCGATCCAGGCGCCGCGGAAGCCAACGCCCTCTGCTTCGTTGTGTCTCGGAGAGTGGGCCTTCTCAAAGAACGTAAACCGAACATTCAGGCACTGACCCGCGCCGGCGACGTGGAAGGGCTGGTCAGGGCCGTTCACTACACCGATCTCCAAGCGGTGGAGGACGGCGCCGTGGGCGACCTCGGTGCCGCCGTGCGAGCGGACGCGGTTCGCGCCCTCGGTTCGCTCGGCCCGGACGCGGGCGGCCAGGCGGTCAGCTCGGCGCTCCAGGATCCCGTGGACGATGTTCGCTGCGCGGCGGTTCGGGTTCTCCACCAGCGCAAGGCCACGGACTCCCTGGTGGACGCGCTCAGCTGGCTGCCGGCCGAAGACGGGCGCTCCCTCGAGCTCGCGCGGCGTGCCCTGACGAGCCTGGGCGAGACCGTCGACTCGCCCGTCGCCGTGCGCGCGCTCGTGCACGCTCAGGACGAAAGGCTTCTGGGACCCGAGGACCTCGCTCTGGTGGACGCCCTGCTCGACGGCGCGGCGGCCGGGCGGCGAACCGAGGTGATCGATTTCCTCATCGGCGCCCTGGCGGACGAACGGGGCATCGTGGTGGATCGCGCGGCGGATCTGCTCGTGGAGCTCGCGCCCCAGAGCACCTCGGCGCTGGTCGACGAGCTGGGCTCCGGCCGGGCGCCGGCGGCCGCGGCCTGGATCCTGGGCAAGGTCGCAGACCCCCGCACCGTGGAGGCTCTGATCGACGCGCTCTCGCACGACAGGGCCAACGTCCGGGCCGAGTCCGCCGCGGCGCTGGCCGAGATCGGTGACCCGCTGGCGGTGGCTCCGCTCGTACGCGCCACCCGCGACTCCGATCAGGTCGTGCGAACGCAGTCGCGGATGGCACTCGACGAGTTCGGCACCACCGCCGTGATCGTGGGCGTGGCGGAGCTGTTGCGGCCCGTCGTGCTGGAGGCCGGGCGCTCGACCGGCTCGGGAACGCGCAAGAAGCCGGCCAAGCCCGCAACCACCCAGAAGAAGAAGCCCACCCGGCGGGCGCCCGCCAAGACGAAGGCGGATGAACCGGCAGCTCCGAAGGCCAAGCCTGCCCGGCGCGCATCGTCCGCCAAGGCAAGTGAGGAAGCCGCGCCGGCACCGAGCCCCGACCAGCTTCGCTGGAACCCGGGGACCGGCGAGACCCCGCCCAGCCCCGCGCCCTCGCCGCTGCCCGATCCCCGCGCAGCGGACGGTCCCCACCGAGGAGCAGGCGAGCACGCCGGTTCCCGCCCCGCCCGAAGTCCGCGATCCGAGGCCGCCCACGAGCGAGCGGACGGAACCGAGCCGGCCGAACGGCACGACGCCACCGCAACCACTCCCGGTCGCGCCTCGCAACGGCGGCAGGCCGGAGGCTGAACCAGCTGGGCCCGGCGGGGACCAGACCTAGCATCCGGGCGGTAGGGTCCAGCCCGTCCATGGACCCTTCGATCTTCAAGGCCTACGACGTTCGGGGCACCTACCCCGACCAGATGGACGAAGCGCTGGCCTACCGCATCGGCCGCGGGTTCGCGCGAGTCCTGTCGGACCTCGAGGACGTGCCCGTGGAGCGTCTGACCGTGGCGCTCGGCCGCGACATGCGGCTGTCGGCGCCGTCCATGGCCGAGCAGTACGCGCGCGGAATCGCCGACGAGGGCGCGGACGTGCTCGACGTCGGGATGGCCGGCACGGAGATGGTCTACTGGACCGTGGGCTCGCGCGGGCTCGACGGCGGCCTGATGTGCACGGCTTCCCACAATCCGGCCTCGTACACGGGAGCCAAGCTCGTCAGACGCGGCGCGCTCGCCCTGTCGGGAGACTCGGGTATCGGCGAGCTCCGCGAGATCGTCAGCGCCGGGGAGCCGGGCCCGCCATCGTCCTCCCCCGGCACGATCACGACCGAGGACGTATCGGAGCCGTTCCGGGAGGCGGCTCTCGGCTACATCGATGCCGAGCAGATTCGCCCGCTGAAGGTGGTGCTCGACGGCGGCAACGGGATGGCCGGCCCGATGGTCGGCCCGCTCCTCGACCTCTTCCCGGTCGAGCAGGTCACGACCTACTGGGAACCGGACGGCGAGTTTCCCGACCACGAGCCCAACCCGCTGCTCGAGGAGAACCGGCGCTTCATCATCGACAAGGTTCGCGATACCGGCGCAGACCTGGGGATCGCCTGGGACGGAGACGGCGACCGCTGCTTCTTCATCGACGACACCGGCGAGTTCGTGGCCGGAGACTTTCTCACCGCCCTGCTGGCGGAGTCGATCGTGGCGAAGGAGCCGGGAGCGACCATCCTCTACGACGTGCGCGCCTCCCGGGCGGTGCGTGACGTGATCGAGCGGGCCGGCGGCACGGCGCTGGTCAACCGGGTGGGCCACGCCTTCTTCAAGACGCGCATGCGGGATACGGATGCGGCTTTCGGGGGCGAGGTGTCAGGGCATTACTACTTCCGTGATTTCTACTGCGCCGACTCCGGGACGATCCCGGCGCTGCTCGTGCTCGAGCTCGTCTCGAGCGAGGGCCAGAGCCTGTCGGAGCTGCTCGAGCCGCTGCGCTCGCGCTACTTCATCTCGGGCGAGATCAACTCTGAGGTGGACGACCAGGACCAGAAGGTCGACGAGCTGAAGGAGAGTTACTCGGACGGGGAGATCTCGGAGCTCGACGGGCTGTCCGTGGACTACGACGACTGGCACTTCAACGTCCGTCCCTCGAACACCGAGCCGCTCCTGAGGCTCAACCTCGAATCGATGGTCTCGCGCGAGCACATGGAGGAGAAGCGGGACGAGGTGCTGGGCTCGATCCGAGCCTAGACGGGCTCCGCGAGCGAGCGACTGTGGGGGCGCAGTCCGCCGCGGACGATCGCCAGCGCAATCCCCAGCCAGAAGCCCACGAACGCGCCGAGCAGCGTCCAGCCGAGCGGGCCGAGGACGCTCTGGGCGGTGCGCGCACCGGCTCCACGCAGAGGTAGCCCACTGTCGTCGGGGATGGCCCGGCGGAAGGACTTGGCGTACCCGGTGGCGAGCGCAGCGGCGTCCTCTGGACGGGGTGCGGTGACGGTGAAGGCAAGGTCGAGGCGCGACGTGGTCTCAGCCTTCGAGCGGCGTCGAAGCCAGTCCACGCCGACCCCGCTGACCCCGGACAGGGCGACCGCGCGGGCCAGCACGCGGTCGGTACGGGCCAGCTCCACACCGTTGGCCCCCGCGAACCGGGAGGGCACCTGGATGACGAACGCGCGGGCGCGGTACCCGTCCTCCTGGCCCAGCGAGTAGACGCACGCCACCGCGGCGACCAGCAGCGTGCACGCCAGCACCAGCCTCACGCAGCGAATGTACAGTCCGCCGACGGTGTCCCCGGACGACCCCTACGCAGCGGCGGCCGACGCGGGCATCCACCGTCTCGCCATCCCGACGCCGTTCGCCGTGGGCCGGGTCAACGTCTATCTCATCGAGGACGATCCGCTGACGCTCGTGGACGCGGGGCCGAATTCGGGCACGTCGTTCGACGAGCTGCAGAGGGGCCTGTCCGGGCTCGGCCATTCGCTCGAGGACATCGAGCTGGTCATCCTCACCCACCAGCATCACGACCATCTCGGCCTCGTCTCACTCGTGGCTGGGCGCTCCGGGGCCGAGGTCGCCGCGATCGACGTCGCCGTCTCCCTACGTGGAGAACTTCTCGGAGGAGGCGCAGGCGGACGACGAGTTCGCCCTCGAGATGATGCTTCGGCACGGGGTGCCGGAGGACGTCGCTACCGCTCTCGCCTCGGTCTCTCGGGCCTTCCGCGCATGGGGAGCGCGCGTGGACGTCAGCCGCGTGTTACGAGACGGGGAGCCGATTCGCCTGCGCGACCGCACGCTGCACGTGCACCACCGGCCGGGACACAGCCCGACGGACACCGTCTTCCACGACCGTGAGCGGCGCATACTGATCGCCGCCGATCACCTGCTGAAGCACATCTCGTCAAATGCGCTCATCACCCGGCCGAGCGACGGCACGAACGAGCGCCCCAAGGCGCTGCTGGCCTACCTGGATTCACTCCGCGCCACGCGTGCGATGGACGTCTCGCTGGTCCTTCCGGGCCACGGCGACCCCGTCACCGACCATCGGGCGCTGATCGACGAGCGCCTGGCGTTGCACCGGCGGCGCGCCGACAAGATCGAGCGGCAGCTCGAGGCGCGTCCCCGGACCGCGTACGAGATCGCCCAGGTCCTGTGGGGGAACATCGCAGTCACTCAGGCGTATTTCACGCTGTCGGAGGTGCTCGGGCACCTGGACATCCTGATGGCCGACGGGACAGTCCGCGAGCGCGACCACGACGGGATCTCGCTGTTCGAGGCCGCCTAGGGGGACCTGAGAAACGGCTTGTTGCCGAGCGGATCGAAGTTCGGGCGGTAGCTGTGGCGCGACGCCTCGTCCAGGCGCGCGCCACACCGCTCGCAGCTCCAGAGGTACACGAGCAGTCCGCGCTCGCGGTCGAAGCTCGAAGAGATCGTTCGGTAGCCCTCGTGCCGACAGGTCATCGCACGCAGGCAACGACGTCAGGCCGGCTGGCTTTACATCGTCAGTACGAAACTAGTCCGAGCGCCCGTCCCGTCGCCGCCACAGCGAGACCGCATACCACTCGTCTCCCACGTGCTCGTCGACCTTCCAGCCGACCTGCTCCACGCGTTCGAGCAGCTCCTTCAACGCGGACTGCGCCTGCTTCGACGGGCGGATCGGCAGCAGACGCGGTGCCTTGAACGGCTCGGAGGTGGCCAGCGGAGTGGGATTCCCGTAAGCGTCGAGCTTCTCGACCACGAAGCGCGCGCGTCCGCCGGACCGCCCGACGGTGACCAGCGAGCGAGCGCTGAGCGGACCCGCGGGGCGAACTCGGACGAACTCGATCTCGGGCCACTCCTCGGACGAGCCGGCAGGCCACCAGCCGCTTGCCACGAGACGCTCGACGAGCAGATGGTGCGCGGCCTCCGTGGCGCCGCTCCGGCGGGGTTCGCCCACCTTGGCGCGAAAGGACGGGGAGTGCGCCGCGGACCTCTGCGAGCCGTCCCCCCCGGTGACCATCACATGAAACTCGCCCCTGCGATCCGATTCCCGGTAGACGATCGTGCACCGCTCCGGACGGCGACTGACCGGCCGCGGCGCCGGACTCTGCGGCGGTTGGCGAGTGGCTGGCTCGCTCGACGAGGTCGCCGAATGGTGACTCTCGAGCGCCAGGATCAACTGCGCCTTGCTCATCGCCGAACGGCCGTCGATGCCTGCGTCCTTCGCCTCTCGGTAGAGCTCTCTCTTCGACTTCGAGGCGTCCACGAGGTTGGCGCCGTTGCCGGGATCGTCCGCCTCGAAGGCCCACCAGCCCTCCACGGTCTTCTCGCCGTCGGATCGGTCACCGCGACGATCCGGGGGCGGCGATGAGGGATTGCTGTTCCCGCGCTGGGGGAGCACGTCCAACAGGTTGGCTGTCCGGCGAGGGGAATTCAAGGCGGGGGCCGAACGATGCGGAGGCCAAGCGCCGTGGGAGCCAACTTTGGCGGAAGTGTGAGCCGTCAGCAGCGTTGTTCCATGAGAGACCGTGAGCGTACGCAAGCCGAAAATCAAGTCCCTGGAACGTCGAAGGGACGTCGCCGGCCTCGTGGAGGCCACCTGTTACACCGAGGTGCAGCCGAGCACGTCGGGGCCGGTGACCGATGCTGGCGCCGCCGTGAGAGCCGAGGCGATTATCGCGCTCGGCACGCTCGGCCACGACTGCGGTGCTCAGGCCGTGGAGGCGCGGCTGCTCGACCCCGAGGACAGCGTGCGCTGTGCGGCCGTCGACGTGCTGCACGCGCGCCAGGACGGCGCCGCCCTCACCGAGGCGCTCCGGTCGCTGCCTGCCGCACAGGGCGAATCCCGCGAGCAGGCGATCCTGGCGATCTTCGATCTGAGGGGGTCGGTGAGCGCTCGGGCCGTGGCCGACGCGTTGGTTCACAGCGAGGACGACGAGCTCCTGGGCGAACAGGATGCACGGCTGTTCATGGGGCTGGTCGCCGACAGCGATCCGGAGGCCGGAGCCGCCGCGATTCAGCTTCTGATCCGCTCCCTCCGGGATGAGCTGGGAATAGTGGTCGACCGTGCGGCGGAGCTGCTCGTGCGGCTCGCCCCCACCAGCGTCGGCGCGCTGATGACCGAGTTGCGCACCGGCTCGGCTGCCGCCGAGGCGGCCTACGTCCTCGGCAGGATCGGCGACACCCAGACCATCGAGGCGCTGGTGGACGCGCTCCGCAGCGACGACCCCAGGGTTCGCAGCGAGTGCACCGCCGCGCTGGGCGGGTTCGAAGCCCACGAGGCTGTGAAGCCGCTCCTGGAGGCCACCCGCGATCCCGATCACCGCGTGCGCGTCCAGGCAGCCGCGGCGCTCAACCGGATGGGCACCTCTGCGGTGATCGTGGGGGTCGCCGCACTTCTGGAGCCGATGGTCGAGGAAGCGGTGCGGTCCCGGCCGCAGCGCCGCAGGCGTGGGTCGAACGGCGGGTCGCCGCAGTCGCCGGACCGCCGCACGACGGCGGATCAGCGGGCTCTCTAGCCCGGCCGAAGGGCGAGCAAGAAATCGGGCAACCCACCCGTTGGTCCAGTGCAGGGGACAGGCCCCCGCGCGTCACCCCCCAAATGCAAGAAGGGAACCCCTTGAAGCGCCTGGTGCTCGTCGCCGACAGCTCGTTCGTCATAGAGACCATTCGGCTCGCCCTGCGCAACTCCGCCGGCCTCGAGATCCTCGGCAAGCTCGACGGTCGCGCGAGCGTCCGCCGGCCGATCGCCGGACAGCAGCCGGACGTCGTCCTCGTGGACGAGATGCAGGACCCCGACGACGCCCTGGAGCGCATCCGGGAGTGCCGCCACGAGGTACCGAAGGCCACGATCCTTCTCCTGAGCATGAGGATGGACGAGGAGTGGGTCGCGCTCGCCATCGATGCCGGCGCGGACGCCTGCCTGTCCAAGTCCAACCATCTCCCGACGATCGGCGTGCTCATCCGCGAGGTTGCGGATCGCAACATCGTGAGTGCCCTTGCCGCCGTCGCCCAGCGAGATCAAGCTCTCGGAGGCGGCGGAGGACCTGACCAGGCGCGAGCGCGAGATCCTCGGCTTCGTCGCCGACGGGATGACCAACGCCCGGATCGGTCGCGAGCTGTGGGTGACCGAGCAGACGGTCAAGTTCCACCTGTCCAACCTCTATCGCAAGCTCGGCGTCTCCAATCGCACTGAGGCCAGCCGCTTCGCGCACGTCAACGGGCTGGTCCGCACGGCGGGGCCGACCCTCGTGGCGGCCTGAGCCATGGCCGCGGTTTCAGCAGCGATCCCCTTCAACGAGGCCGAGCTGGTGGTCCACGTCGTCGGCGCCCGGCCGAACTTCGTGAAGATGGCTCCGCTCATCGAAGCCCTTCGCCGGCGCGGTGTGAACGAGCAGTTCGTGGTCCATACCGGCCAGCACTACGACCGCAAGATGTCGGACGAGATCCTCGAGGACCTGGGCTTCCCCACGCCGGACTACTCCCTCGGGGTCGGATCCGGGACGCACGGAGAGCAGACCGCCAAGGTCCTCATGGCCTTCGAGAAGCTCCTCTTGGAGCGGCGCCCGGCCGTCGTGGTCGTGGCCGGGGACGTCAACTCCACCCTGGCGTGCGCCCTCGCGGCGTCGAAGCTCGGGATTCCGGTCGCGCACCTGGAAGCGGGACTCCGCTCGGGCGACTGGGACATGCCGGAGGAGATCAACCGGGTCCTCACCGACCGCCTCTCCGACATCCTGCTGACCCACAGCCCCGAGGCCACGACGAACCTTGAGTCGGAGGGCGTGGACACCTCCCGGGTGCGCTACGTGGGGAACACGATGATCGACTCGCTTCGCCGCTACGAGGGGCGAGCCCGAGAGCGGGCGGCCTGGCGTCCGTACGGCGTGGAGCACGGCGAGTACGTCCTCGTGACCCTCCACCGGCCGTCGAACGTCGACGACCCGCAGCGGCTGTCGGAGATCGTCGGCTCGCTCGCGGCCGTGGGCACCAGCTCGCCGGTCATCTTCCCGGTGCATCCCCGCACCCGTGCCCGGCTGGCCGAGGGCGATCTGCTCGGCCGGCTGGAGTCCTCCGGAGTGCGCTGCATCGATCCGGTCGGCTATCTCGACTTCATCTCGCTCCAGACCGGGGCGGGCGCGATCGTGACGGACTCGGGCGGGGTGCAGGAGGAGGCTTCCGCGCTGGGCGTCGACTGCTACACGCTGCGCGCCAACACCGAGCGCCCGGTGACCATCACCCACGGCACCAACGAGTTGATCGGGGACAAGCCTGCTGCGCTGCGCAACGTCCGCCTGTCGGGGCGTCCACCCACGCCATGCGCCATCCCGCTCTGGGACGGCCACGCGGCGGACCGAGCGGCGGATGCGCTGATCGCGGAGTTCCCGGCCATCCTGGCCGACGACCTGGCGGCGCTGGCGTGACCCCGCGCGCCGAGGTCCTCGGCTGCAGCATCGACCGCGTCGGAATGCGGGAGACGGTGGCCAGGGTCGAAGACCTGATCTCCACCGGGGTCTACAGCCAGCACATGGCCATCAACACCGCCAAGCTGGTGAGCCTGCGCGACGACCACCGTCTGCGCGCGATCGTCGAAGGCTGCGAGCTGGTGAACGCGGACGGTCAGGCCGTGATCTGGGCTTCGCGCGTGCTCGGCGATCCGCTGCCTGAGCGGGTTGCCGGCATCGATCTGATGGAGGAGCTGCTCGGCGTGGCCGAGCAGAAGCAGTACCGCGTCTACATCCTCGGTGCGCGCGACGACGTGCTCGACCAGGCGGTCGCACGAATCCGCGAGCGCTATCCCCGGCTGCCGATCGCCGGCTGGCACAACGGGTACTTCTCCACGGAGGAGGAGCCCGAGGTGTGTGCCGAGATCCGCGCCACCCAGCCGCACATGGTCTTCGTCGCGATGAGCACGCCGCGCAAGGAGTACTTCCTGGCCGAGCGCGGCCCCGAGCTCGGCGCCCCGTTCGTGATGGGCGTGGGCGGCGCCGTGGACGTGATCGCGGGCCTGACTCGCCGCGCGCCGGTCACCTGGCAGCGGCTGGGCCTCGAGTGGCTGTTCAGGCTGCTCCAGGAGCCCCGGCGCATGTTCCGCCGCTACGCGGTCACGAACACCCGCTTCGCCTGGATGCTGGCCGTCGCGCTGGTCAGCCGGCGCGCGACTCGCTGAGCGGGCGCGAGCCCTACTTCTTCAGCTTCAGGACGAAGCTCTTCCTGACCGTGCGGGTGTTGCCCGCCGGGTCCTTGAGCCTGAGCGTGAGCCGCACCGCAAGCTTCTTCTTGCGCTTGAACTGCTTGCGCACGGCCTTCGGCAGCTTCAGGGAGACGCGCTTCTTGGCCTGTGCGCGGACGGCGAACGGCTTCGACCTGATCGTGATGCTGCGGGCGGGCGCGGCCGCCACGCTCCCTGACACCGGGAAGGAGTTCGCGTTGGTCACGTCCACCTTGACCGAGCCGCGGGCCGATATTCGCCGGGCGGCCAGCCGCATCGAGAGCTTGGCCGAGACCGCGAAGCTGTTCTTGTTCACGACCACGACCTTGACCGGCCCACGACTCGGGATCCGCCGCGCGGGCGGGCGGATCGTCACGCGCGTCTTGGGGCCGAAGCTGGGAGCCGTCACCGCGTGGGCGGCGCTGGTCTGTGACGAGCTGCCGGCCGGGTTCGAGGCCGTCACGCTGCAGGCGTAGCTCCCTCCCGCCGTGGCCGTGTGGGTATTCCCGGTCGCGCCGGGAATGGCGGCGCCGTTTCGGGTCCAGGAGTAGGCGAGCCTCTGGGGCGCGCGGTACAGCCAGGAGCCCAACAGGTCCGCCGCCCAGGAGCCGGGCGAGCAGGTGAGCGCGGATCCGGCTGCGGAGCCGCCGGTCAGAGCAGGCGCGCCGGTGCCGACCGGGGTCTTGAGCAGCACCGGAGAGCGGGAGCCCTGGAGCGACGCACCACCCGTCGGGACAGCGGCGGCGGCGCTTCCGTCCAGGTTCGCGGACCAGATGCTGTTGCCGCCCTGGTTGGCCCAGTAGATCTTCCTCGCGACCGGATCGATGGCCAGGCCCACCGGGACGTTGACCGTGGCGCCGGGCAGGGTGAGGTTGCCCCCGCCCGTGCCGTCCAGGTTGGCCCATGAGATGACGTTTACCGAGCCGGTGGGCAGGCCGATGTTGGCCCAATAGATCCGGCCGGCGACGGGGTCCAGCGCGACCCCGTGCGGGTTGGCGACGGTGGCACCGGTCGTGCTGATGTTGCCGCCGCCGCTGCCGTTCAGATTCGCGTAGGCGATGGTGTTGGACGTGGCCCCGTTGCCTCCGTTGCCCCAGTAGATCCTGCCCGAGCCCGGGTCGACGACGGGCGCGATCGGGAAGTCGATTGACGCGGCGCCCGTGAACAGATTGCCGCCCCCGCCGGTGTTGTTCAGGTTCGCGAAGGAGATGCTGTCGCCGGTCTCGTTGGCCCAGTAGACCCTTCCCGACCCCGGATAGGCCGCGGCCGCGTTCGGCACGTTGACGGTGGCCCCGCTGGTATTCAGGTCGCCGCCTCCGCTTCCGTCGAGGTTGGCGAAGGAGATTCGGCCGATGTCTCGGCTCGTCCAGTAGACCTTGCCCGCCGCCACGTCGAGGGCGACGCCGCGAGTCGCGCCGATCGTCGCGCCGGCGGTGGCGAGGTTGCCGCCACCAGTCCCGTTGAGATTGGCGTAGGCGATCCGGTTCGTGTTGGTCGTGGATCCGCCGTTGGCCCAATACACGCGGTCGGCCGCCGCGGCCGAGCCGGCGAAGCAGGCCAGAACGAGGGTCGACGCGAGAAACGCCGCTTGCAGGGCAGATCGGACAGCCAAGATTGCTCCAGTTCGGGTCAGGGGTCCGGCCCCCAAGCAACGAGCGCGACGCGGATGTACTTCTGGACACAAAGTGGCGCGCAAGAGGCGAGGGAGTCGCCGCGTTCTCTAGGGGAGACACCGCCCCCCGTGGCGCGAAACGAACAGGATTGACCGAGCGAGGCACATGAATCTCTTGACCCTCCCCAATACACCGGGCCCCGGCGGCTCTGGGCCGTCAGACGGTGGTCGCGAAGGCACGCTTCAGCGGGTCATCCCGATCATCCGGCGCAACCTCGGCCTGATCCTCCTCTGCGTGGTTCTGGTGCCGGCCGCTGCACTGGCCATCTCCCTGCTGCAGAGCAAGGAGTACACGGCCTCCTCCTCCCTGCTGTTCCGCGACCCGGGGCTCGACACCAAGTTCACCGGCACCCCCTTCTTCCAGGAGGGCGAGGACGAGGCGCGCAAGGCGGCCACCAACCTGAGGCTCGTCGGGCTCGACACCATCGCCACCCTCACTGCCCGGCGGATCGATCAGCCCGGCCTGGGCCGTAAGGAGGTCTCGGAGGCGGTCGAGGTGTCGGCAGAGGGAACGTCCGACGTCGTCTCGATCAAGGCCACGGACACCGACCCGGCCTTTGCCGCGCGGCTCGCCAACACCTTCGCGAGCGAGTACGTCATCTTCCGGCGCCGCAGCGACCGCGCGAAGGTCAGAGAAGCACTGGACCTCGTGGAGCAGAGGCTCGCCGCCATGAGCCCGGAGGAGATGGCAGGCCCCGGCGGACAGGACCTCCAGGACAGCGCCCGTCAGCTCGAGCTCCTCACCGCGCTTCAGACCGGCAACGCGGAGGTGGTGCAGCGCGCTCAGCCGCCCACCGAGGCCTCCTCGCCCAAGCCCGTCCGGAGCGTGGCGCTGGGCCTGATCCTCGGTCTGCTGCTGGCGGCCGCGGCCACCCTGCTCCGAGAGCAGCTGGACCGTCGTCTGAGGGAGCCGTCGGACGTCACGGATCTGCTCAACGTGCCCGTGCTGGCGGCGATCGCCGAGGACCGGGGCACCGCACGAGCGGACATCGCCAACGCGACCTCGGTCCGGCGCCTCGATCCAGAGGCCTTCCGAATGCTGCGGACCAACCTGCGCTACTTCAACGTCGACGAGGAGCTCAGCTCGATCCTGGTCACCTCCGCGGGCCCGGAGGAGGGCAAGACCTCGATCTCCTGGAACCTCGCCCGAGCCGAGGCGAGGGCCGGCAAGCGCGTGCTCTGCATCGAGGCCGACATGCGCAGGCCCACGCTGGCCAAGCACGTGGACATCGCGGCCGACGGAGGTCTCTCGCTCATCCTCGCGGGAGTCGTCGACCCCGCGGACGCCGTCACGACGGTGAGCGGCGTGGACATCATTCCCGCGGGCCCGCTGCCGCCGAACCCGGCCGAGCTGATCGAGTCCCAGCGCATGCGCAAGCTGATCCAGTGGGGCGAGAAGACCTACGACCGCGTGATCATCGACACGCCGCCGGCAGCCGTGGTGGCCGACGCCATCCCGATCGTTCCCATGGTCAGCGGCGTGGTGATCGTCGTTCGCCTCGGCCACAGCCAGCGTGACGCCGTTGAGAGCCTCCGGACCCAGCTGGCCAACGTCAACGCCCCCGTTCTCGGCGTGGTGCTGAACGGCAGCGTCGATCGCCGCGGCGGCTACGAGTACACCCGGCGTCCCGTGTTTCTCGCGGAGCCGCAGGACGGGGCCGAGCGCGGGCGCTCGAGCGACGGTGAGCGAGAGGTGCGCGGGCACGTGTCGCAACGAAACAAGGTCCGCGACTCAGCTTGAACACCCTGGCCCCCACTCGGCCCGTCGCAGACGCCGACGGCAGTCTCTCCCTGGAGCGTCACGATGACCTCGATTCGCTCCGGGAGGACTGGACCGCCCTGGCGGAGCGCTGCGGGAACCCGTTCGCGACCTGGGAGTGGGCCCGCACCTGGTGGGACCACTTCGGGGAGGACCGCCCTCTCCTGATCACCGCGTGCCGACGCCCGGACGGCACGATCGCCGCGATCCTTCCGCTGTACCTGTCCAAGCGCGGGCGGCTGCGGATGCTCCGCTTCGTCGGTCACGGCGCCGGCGACGTCCTCGGACCGGTCTGCGCGAGCGAGGACCAGGCCCTGGCCGCGTCCGCCCTGCGGCAGACTCCTCTCCGACGAGGGGCGCAGCTGGGATCTGCTGCTGGCCGAACGGCTGCCGAAGGGGCTCCTGCCCGGGCACGTCCTCCAGGAGGAGGCCAATCCCCTGCTGCCCATCGACGGCACCACCTGGGAAGAGTTTCTCGCGTCGTGCAGCAGCAACCTGCGCGGACAGATCCGCACGAAGCGCCGCCGGCTGCAGCGCGACCACGAGGCGAGCTTTCGTCTGACCGACGACCTCGGGCACCTCGATGAAGACTTCGACACGCTGGTCGTGCTCCACCACGCACGCTGGGGCGAAGCCAGGGCCTTCGACGAGCGGAGGCGCGCGTTTCACCGCGACTTCGCCGCCGTGGCGCTCGAGCGCGGCTGGCTGAGGCTCTGGTTCCTCGAGGCCGAGGGCCGGCCGGTCGCGGCGTGGCACGGGTTCCGCTTCGGGGACGTGGAGTGGTACTACCAGTCCGGTCGGGACCCTGAATGGGACCGCAGGTCCGTGGGGCTCACCCTGCTCGCCCGAACCATGCAGGGAGCGTTCGACGACGGGATGTCGGCGTACGCCTTCCTGCGCGGTGACGAGGAGTACAAGAAGCGCTTCGCCACCCAGGACGCCGGTCTCGAGACCGTGGGCGTCCCCCGCGGCGCCCTCGGCCTGACCGCGATATCAGCGGCGCGCGCGGCAAAGCGCATGCCGCCATCGGTCCGGCACCGGGTCCTGAGCTCGCTCGGCTGAGCGGCTCCCCAACGACCTGGGCTCACCGCTTCTCCGCCGGCGCGCTCCGGCGCGCCGCACAGCGCATGCCGCCCTCGGTCCGGCACCGGGTCCTGGGCTCGCTCCCGCCCGCCGATATCCACAACCGTCTGACGACTTAGTGCCTCTGTAGGGGCATACTCGTCGGACGCCTGTCCAGCGACCAGAGCTCGACGCCTTCCCCAGCCAGACGGACCACGCGCCGGCCCGGCGCGCGGAAACGGGAGGAAGTCGCCGAAGGAGCGCAGGAACGAGCGGGCTTAGACCCGCAGCGGCGGTGGCGCCGCCGCACCGCCAGGCGCGGCTTCGGCGGGCGCAGGAGTCCCACCGGAGCGCTCCGGCGCGCGGCAGGCCGCCGCCAGCACCAGCGCCATCGCCATCGCGGCGGTGTAGCCGATCGCGCCGTTGACCACGGCGTAGACCGCGACAGGAATCAGCAGCATCGGGTTCAACCCGCCCCTGAACAGCGCCACCCATAGCAGCAGCCAGGCCACGAGGGCGATGGCCCCGAGCTCCACCAGGATCTCGATCACGTCGCTGTGGCCGATGAGCGGGGAGCCGAGCTCTCGCTGAATGGTGTCGGGGATGGAATCGGGACCGGTCCCCACGAGCCACGTGCCCGGGCCGGGTCCCCACCAGCTCCCGAGCGCCGCGCCCCAGATGTCGCTCCGCTCGTTGCTGACCCCCTGCAGGGTGGCGCCACCTCCGACATCGGCGGAGAGCCGCTCGGTGAGCGCCGCCTGGGCGCCCGTGCCGAGTGCGACCGCGGCGACAATGGCGAGGACCGCCAGCGAACGTCCGCTGAAGCGCGACTGATAGAGCATCACCACCAGGATCAGCGCGATCCCGACCAACGCGGAGCGAACTCCGGTCAGGAGCGCCGGCAGCACGCCCAGGGCGAACAGCCCCGCGCGCGGCAGCACTCGCTCGGTCATGCTGAGTCCCGCGGCGGCCATGACGACGGCCAGTAGGGCCAGCTCGTGCGGGATCTCCGGTCCGAAGCCGATCTTCTCCCCCACGCCGTACCTGTAGCCGCGCTCACCCAGCCCGGCGGTGACCACGAGCAGATGGACCGTCAGGGCCGCGAGCCCGCTCGCCACCACGGGGTTCCGGATCTGCGGAAGGACGACCTGAGCCCGCTTGCTCAGCACCGCCGCGGCGAGAATGGGAAAGATCAGGAACTTCGCCAGCTTCGTGAACTGGTCGAGGTCCGTTGCGCCCGCCGCGTGGGCCACGATCACGGCGGCCAATACGGCCGCGCTGGCGGGGCCGAGCACCCTCCGGTACTGCAGCGGAACCGAGAGGGTGAGCACGCCGGCCGCGGCCGCCGCCGTGACGAAGGTGCGGGTCAGCGGCGGGATGAAGGCGTCGAAGACGAGCATCCACGGCAGCAGCATGAGCAGGAACTGGACTGCGCTCAGCAGGGAGATGCGGGTGGCCGCCGCGACCAGCGCAAGCGCCGCCCCGAGCGCTATGCCGGCGATCGGCGAGCGCGCCGTGACGGCGCCGACGGTCACCGCCGCGATGGCGGCCAGCACCAACGGAAGAGAGCTCCTGGCCCCCTGCGTCCAGGTGCCTCCCCCGCCTCCGTAGGCGCCGAGCAGTCGATGGGCGCGAATCCGCTCCACAAGGAGGGAACGGATCAGGTCGGCTCGCACGTACGCACTAATTTCAATCTGTCCGCGACCGGCCACAAGCCCGGCGGCCAGGGGTCCGTTGAGAAGGGAGACCCGTGGCACCGAGAGCGAGCACGCGCCCCAAGATCGCCCATGTGGGCCCTGACCCACGCCGCATCGGCGGGATGGAAGCCGTGCTGCGTGATCTCCTCGCCTCCCCCCTGGCCACCAGGTACCGGCTCTACCTCATCTCCAGCTACGTGACCCACCGGCCGGTCGGGCGCATTCTGGTGTTCGCCAAGGCACTCGCCTCCCTGGCACGGTGGTGCCGCGGCGACGGACCGCGCCTGGTGCACGTCCACACCGCCGTGCGGGGCAGCATCTACCGCAAGTCGCTGTGCGTCGTGGTGGCGACGCTGGCGGGCCGGCGCGTGGTGCTCCAGCTGCACGCCGGGGCCGGCGACATCGACGCCTTCGCCAGCCGGCTCGATCGCGTTCGGCGAGGGCTGTTCGGCGCGGCCATGCGCCGCGCCGACGTCGTGCTCAGCGTCTCGCGCGCCGGGGCCGACAGCATCGAGCAGCACTTCGGCGTCGAGGGCGTGATCGTGGTGCCGAACGCGGCTCCGGCGGTGCACCACGCCCCGTCCGTCAACGGCTCGGCCGAGACGAACGGGCACGCGCCGCACGCCCTCTTTCTCGGCGGGTTCGACAATCCCGCGAAGGGGGGCGACGTGCTCCTGCGCGCGCTCCCGGAGATCCTCGAACGGTGTCCCGGCCTGCACGTCACGCTCGCGGGCTCGGAGAGCCCGCCTGCCGAGGTGACGTCGCTCCAGCGGACCCATCCCGGCGTGCGCTGGGCCGGCTGGCTCGACCACGGGGCCGCACGCGAGGAGCTGTCGCGGTGCGACGTCTTCCTCATGCCGTCAACCTCGGAGGGCATGCCCGTGGCCCTGCTCGAGGCCATGGCGTACGAGCGCGCGATCGTGGCCACCAGCGTCGGCGGGATACCCGACGTGGTCAGCGACGATGCGGAGGCGATCCTCGTTCCGAAGGACGATCCCGCGGCGCTCTCGGCCGGGGTGCTGCGCGCCGTCGCCGACCACGAGCTCCGCGCCCGCCTCGGTCGCGCGGCCAAGCTGCGCCTCGAGGACGACTTCAACCGGGACAAGATCTTCGATCGCATCGCCGCCATCTACGACGACCTCCTGGCGCGAGACGAGGCCGTCTGATGGCCGCTCGCGCGAGAGGGCCGCTCTGCAATCGCAGCCGGGCCGCCGTGTTCCTCTGTTACCACTCGGTGGCCGATCGCGGCCCCGCCTTCACGTCGGTGTCGGAGGACGCGTTCGAGCGGCAGCTGGTGACCCTGAAGCAGATGGGCTTCCGCTCCGGGCGGCTGGACGACCTCGAGCGCCTGGCCCGAGGCGCACGAGTCGACGAACGGCTCGTGTTCCTCACCTTCGACGACGGCTACGTCGACAACCACGCGACGGCCCGCCCGCTGCTCGACGCCCACGGCTTCAGCGCGCTGTTCTTCCTCCTGCCGCCACGGGTCGACCACGGTGCGGTACTCGACTGGCCCCGCGTAGAGCGCCGGGTGGCGGAGTATCCGGAGGTGATGAGGTCGCTCACCTGGCCCATGGCCGACGCCATGGCCGAGACCGGGCACGAGTTCGGCAGCCACACGCTCAGCCATCCCATGCTGACCGAGCTCGGTGACGAGGAGCTGCGACAGGAGCTGTTCGACTCGCGCACGCAGATCAGGGAGCGGCTCGGTCGCTGCGACTCGATCGCCTATCCGTTCGGAGTCTGGGACCGGCGGGTGGCCGAGGCGGCGGCGGCGGCCGGCTACTCCTACGGGTTCACGCTGCCGGACGGCTCGCAGATGAGCGCGGATCCGCTCACCATCCCCCGGATCAGCGTCGACCACCGGGACGACGAGTCACGCTTCCGGCGCAAGCTCGGTGCCGCCTACCGGGCGCTCTCCCTCTCCCCCTGCCGGCCGGTCGCGCGCCGCGTGCTCGGCCGCACGCTCGCCCACGAGCAGCCGGCCTAGCCGGCCCTAGCTCGCGCTGTCGGCCCAGGCCTCCACGAGCCAGCCGAGCTCGTAGGGGCGACACGTGCGATTGATCTCGAGCACCCGTCCCGAGCCCGCGCGCCCGCGACCCAGCCTGGCCGCCACCCCCGTGTTGGCGTACAGCCACAGGCGGTCCAACGGGCGCCGGCGCCTGATCGAGCGGTAGGTCATCCCGCGGTCGAGCGGCGCCATCTGCTCGCCGAGCTCGTTCGCGCCGAACATCCAGGGCACGCCGCGCCTCGCCGCGGACGCGTAGCGCTCGTCTCCGGACACGTCGCTCAGCTCGAGAAGCGTCATCGGGGCCATGCCGTGCTGGTGCACGGAATAGACCTCGTAGCGCTCCACCACCCGGCCGCGATCCGCGTCGTAGAGCCAGGGCCAGCCGCCGTCGGGCAGCTGGAGGCCGAGCAGGCGGTCCGCGCCCCTGCGCGCTGCGGAAAGCGCGCGCTCGTCCAGGCCCTCACGGGCCACGAGGGCCAGGGCCAGCACGGAGTAGATCTCGGTGGCGAAGTTCGGGAAGCGGCGCCGAAAGCCCTGTTGCCCGAAGTGCCGGAACAGCCCGCTCTGCGTCTGGTTGACGTCGATGAGCTGGTCGAGGGCCTGGACCAGCAGCGCGCGCCCCGTCTCGCCCGCGTCGGCGTTGAGGGCGAGCCCGGTGACGATCCAGGCGAGCTCGAGTCCCTCCCTCGCGGCGAGCCCTCCCTGGGCGCGCAGCGACTCGTCCAGCGAACGGATCAGCTGTTCGGCTGCGCCGGTGTCGGACCGGGACTCGACCCAGAGGCGCAGGCCGAAGTCGCCGGGCGTGATCTCCGGCCGCTCGAGGGCCCCGTCGATCGCGTCGCGCAGCCGATCGGGCTCGATCGGCACCGACAGGCCGGCCTGCTGTGCGCGCAACAGCCCGAGAAGGACGATCAGCGAGTAGCGGACCGACTCGCCGCGAGGCGCGGGCTCGCCCTCCACCACCTCCCAGCAGAAGAGACCCGAGGGGTTCAGCATCCCCGGCAGGGCTTCGAGCGCGGGCTCCACGAGCTGCTCGACCTGCGTCGGTTGTGGCGATCCTTCGGGCATGGAGCGGGAGAATGGTAGACGTACACCACGGCCCGCCCGGCCGACACACCCGTTCGGCTAGGCCTCCTTGACAGCCCCCGGAGGCGGTCCTAGCCTGACTCGAGGGCACTCGGGGACTGGCCCCGGCGACCACACCGCCTCAACCTTTGAGCGAGAAGAGGCCATACAGCATGCAGGTTCTCTCATAGTGGCGCCGGTTCGCGCCATCTTCCTGGAAGGCGCCGACGGCGCTTATGCAGGCGCGCGGGCGCTCCGCCGGCGCGGCGTTCCCGTGACCATCATCAGCCGCGGCTGGGTCACCCGTGCCCGCGGCATCGACGGGCGGCGTGCGAAGTCGCGCGACGAGTGGCTCGCCGAGCTCAACGACGTCGCGTCCGAAGGCCCGGGGGTTCTCATCCCCTCCTCCGACCCGGCGATCGAGTTCGTCTCCCAGGAGCGCGAGCGCATCTCCCCCGCCCTGCGCTCCTTCGAGGGGCCGAACAGCGCGCATCTCAAGCTGATGGACAAGGCCTCGCTGTACGAGCTGGCCGCGCAGGCCGGAGTGCGGGCCCCGGTGGTCAAGCTCCTGTCGACCCCGGACGAGATCGACTCGGTCGCAGCGAGCGCCGCCTACCCGTCGCTGCTGAAGCCGGTGCACTCGCACCGCTATCGGGACCTGTTCGGGCACAACCGCAACATCCTCGTCAACGACCCGAGCGAGCTCGAGGCCGCCGCCACCCCGGCGCTCGAAGCCGGCCTCGACTGGCTGGTGACCGAGCTGATCCCCGGAGCGGAGACCAGTCTCTTCGGCGCGGTGACCATCCGCCTCGAGGACGGCTCGCACGCGCTCGCCTACACGCGGCGCAAGCTGCGTCAGCACCCGCCCTACTTCGGGGCGGGGTCGGTGCTCGAGACCGTGCCGGCGCCGGGCGCGATGGAGATGTCGCGCCGGCTGCTGGACCACGCCGGCTTCGTCGGCTTCTCGAGCCTGGAGGCCAAGCGGCACGAGGAGACGGGCGAGCACGTGCTGATGGAGATCAACGTCCGCATCCCGCAGAACCTCGGCCTGGGCGAGGCCGCCGGCGTGGAGCCCACCTGGCGCCTCTACGCCACGCTCGCCGGGATCCCGCTCGAGCCGCAGCCGGCCCAGCGCAACGGGGTGAAGGTGATCGTCCCCAGCCTCGAGCTCAAGGCGGCGCCGGCCTACGTCCGTGCGGGAGACCTGTCGATGCGCCAGCTGCTCGGCTCCTATCGAGGTGTCCGCAGCGTCAGTGGACTCAGCCTGCGTGATCCCGTCCCGCTGGCGGCGTTCTTCGGCGGCCGGGGCTATCACGCCGCCGGCGACGCCGCCGGAAAGCTCCAGGCCAAGGCGAAGGCCGACGGAGCGGGGTCCGCGCTCAAGACGATGGTGCCGGCGCGCCTGCGCCCCACCGCCAAGCGGCTGTATCACCGGTCGCTGGGACCCAAGCGGCGGCGGGCCATGCTGGCCGACGGCCTCCGCGGATCGGCCGACGGGAGCCGGCGCCTCGGGTCGCCGCTCTACGGCGGGCTGCTCGACCATGTGGCCGACGACGTGGAGGCGCAGGGTCCGTGCTGGCGACTGCTGGCTGACCGCGCCCTCACCGACCACGCCATCTCGGTCCGGCTGATGGGCTCGGTGCATCGGATCGTGCTGGAGGGCGGGGCGCCGGAACTGGCCCGCTTCTACCCCTCGGCCGGCGGCACCGACGAGGGCGACCCGTGGCCCGCCTTCCAGGAGACGCTCGAGACGCATCGCGAGCGGATCCAGGAGCTGCTCCACGCCCCGGTGCAGACGAACGAGATCGCGCGCTGCTCCGCCCTGTTGAGCGGCTTCCTGCTGGTTGCCCAGGAGACAGGGCTTCCGCTGCGCCTGCTCGAGGTCGGCTCGAGCGCCGGTCTGCTGCTGCGCTGGCCCGAGTACCACTACACGGAGGGTGACCAGACCTGGGGCGATCCGAGCTCGCCCGCCCGCCTCGAGGGCGCGTACACCACCGGGCGCCCGCCCTTCGACCTGTCCGCCACCGTCGCGGAGCGCCGCGGCTGCGACGCCGCCCCTCTCGACCCGAACTCGGCCGACGACCGGCTGACGCTCATGTCGTACGTGTGGGCCGACGAGACCTCGCGCTTCGAGCTTCTGAGGTCCGCCCTCGACGTGGCGCGGGAGGTTCCCGTCGAGGTCGAGGCCGCCGACGCCGTCGACTGGATCGAGGCGACGCTGGCCGAGCCGGCACCGGAAGTGGCGACGGTCCTCTTCCACTCCCTGTTCATCCACTTCCTCGACGAGAAGGCGCGGGTGCGCTTCGACGCCGCCCTGGCCGCCGCCGGCCGGCGGGCCACGGAGCAGGCGCCGCTCGCCCACATGAGCCTGGAGTGGTCCAGGCGAGGGGGCGGACCCGAGCTGTGTCTCACCACCTGGCCGGGAACCACCCGCAGGCTCGCCACCACCGACGATCGCGGCCGCGATATCCACTGGGAGGGGACGAACGGCAAGTCGAACGGCCGTCCGGCCTCGACCACCTCTGGATCTCGCGCGCGCCCGGTCTAGCGTCAGTCGGCCACAGCCGCCGGCTCGCGGAGCCTCACCGCGGGCGCCGGAGACCACAGCACCACCCCCACGAGCGCCACCCGAGAGGCGACGCCGAAGGCGGTGGCCACCGCTGCGATGCCGATGACCCCCCAGACGGTGCCGGCGAACAGCGAGGCCGCCGTCTGGGCAGCCAGGAAGATCATGAACAGCACCGCCAGCAGGCGATAGCGCCGCTGGGTCATCATGAGATTCGGGGCGGGGATCGTGACGTACACGAAGAACGCGTCGATCAACAGCAGCTGGAAGATCGTCACCGACTCCGGGTAACGGCCGGCGTCGACCAGCGGAATGAGGAAGGGCGCCAGCGCCGCCACGATGCCCACGACGGCCGCGGTGGGCAGGCTCGTCTTCTTGATCCAGCTCAGCAGCATGCTGATCTGCGTCTCGTGCGAATCCACGACGTCGTGCTGCGAGGTGCGCACGCGCAAGACGGCCATAAGCGCGGCCACCGGTCCGAGCGCGATCGAGATGTAGCGCATGGCGGCCCCGAAGCTCGCAATCGCCTCGTCGTCGAGAAGGGCTGCGACCAGGAACATGCTGCTGTAGAAGAATCCGGCCGAGGCGATGAAGTAGACGTTCAGCCAGTTCGACTCGGCGCCGAGCCCCAGCCGCCCTTCCGCGGCGTAGCGCGAGCCACGGCTGGACCAGGCCAGGGGCGCGCACACGGCCACGCCGACGGCCACGGCCCCGAGCGCGATCCAGAGCATGACCACCGGCCCCGAGCTGATCAGGCCGACGGTGGCGGCTACGGCGGCCACACAGGTGGACAGGCCGCGCAGCACTCCGAACAGGCCCGCCTTGGTGAAGCGCAGATGAGCCTGGTGGTGATACATGCCGAGCTCCGTGGCGGCGTGGCCGAACGTGTAGAGCGCCGCCAACCCGATGAACGTCGTGCGGTTGGCCGCCGAGCCGCCGACGCCGAGGACCGTCGCGCCCAGGAGCACGAGGCCGGCGGCCGCGGCGATCATCGTCGCGCTGCCCACCACGGCTAGAAGGAAGGGCGAGCGTTCCTCGATCCCACGCGAGACGCGTTCCGCCTCCTCGCGCATGTAACGCATGCGGATGCCGCCGGTGGCGAAGCTGCCGGCAAACGAGCCGACCTCGAGCGACAGGACGACGTAGGCGAAGTCCTTGACGTCGAGGCCTCTTACCAACAGGACGATCGCGATCGCGCTCAGCCCCCGCGCACCGACGTTGAGCACGAAAGTCGATGCGAAACCGCGCTTGAAGACGTCCTGTCCTCGAAGCAGGCGCGACCGCGCGGTGGTCAAAAGTTTCCTCATGATGCTGATGTGCCCGCAGAACAAAACGGATGCGGGCGGCGTGGGCTTCTGTCAGTCCGGCAGGACCGACTCGCGGCTGGGACCGACGGCGAAGTCATCCAGGTACTGGATGCTCCTGCGGGTCGAGTCCTCGTTGCGGTAGATGCCGGTCTTGAAGAAGCCTCGGGTGGCCCCGCGGGTCTGGCCGCGCATGCGCTTCCTGCCGTTCTCGAGCGTCTGCTGCCGGCCGTTCAGCCAGACCTCGACCCAGCCGCGCGAGCGGCTCTGCGAGAGGTAGACGCCCACCACGACCTCGTGCCATCGGTCCCGCGCCAGCCTGCGGCTGCGCCAGTAGAACCGGGAGGAGTCGCCGCGACGCAGCGACCAGCGCATCGGCGATCCCATGTTGTTGAACAGCGCCAGGGGCGGCGACCCGCCGTAGTTCGAGTACCACTGGGACATGATCTCCCAGCTCTCCGGTGGATCGGCCGAAGAGGGCACATAGATCGACTGCCGAAACCAGCGCTCGCGTTCGTCCGGCAGGGTCGGGCCCACCAGCTCGCATCGCTCGCTCCCTGTCTGTGGCTCCACGTCGCGTTCGCGGACCTCGAACCTCACCCGGTAGCGGCCCTCGACCGCCGCCGGGCGTTTCGATCCCACGGAAATGCGCTCCTGCAGGCACTGCCGCTCTCGCCATTCCGAGAGGTCTCCCGTCTCGAAGTTGGCTCGCTTGGCCGCCGGCGCTGATCCGCCGAGAGACAGCGCCACCCCCGCCACGGCGAGCAGGGCCACGAGCACCGCTACCACCTTCACTGGCGATGGCGCGGGGCGCGGGGACGCAGCGGATCGGAACCGAACATCCCAGCCCAGTGTAGACGTGACCGGACGACGCCTCGCCGGTTCTGGCCCGAGCGTTCATCTCCCGATGTTCACCGGAAGTTCACCCGAGCGGCCTCCGTTCATGTCGCGAGATCGCCGTTCCCGACCACAGGCAAACGAACCCGCATATGAGATACACACTCACCGCTCTGCTCGCCGCATCACTGCTCGTAGTCCCGGTCACCGCCCAGGCGGCCACCGGCTCGGGTTCAGTCGATGCTTCCTCTTCGGCGACCTCGCTGAAGGCAATGAAGTCGACTCTGCGCAAGGACCTCAAGCGAGGCGTCAAGGGCGTGCGCAAGCTCGACATCGCCACGATCGAGGCGAAGGGCATGACTCTCAAGCGGGTCCGCGCGCTCGTGGCCGGCAAGGCGTCGTTCACCGCAACCGGCCTGGCGGCCGCGGCGGCCGGGCAGACCACGCCCGCGAAGCGGATGACGGTGGCGCGCAGGTCGCGCACGTTCCCCCGGCGCGGCAAGTCCAACGTCAGGCTCAAGCTCACGCAGTCGGGCAAGAAGCTGCTCCAGGTAAGCGATCGCGTCACGCTCACGGTGAAGGCCACGTTCCGGCCTCGCACCGGTGGGCGGATCAGCGTCAGCTATCGAGTCACGCTGAAGCGCAAGTTCGTTCCGCAGTGCACTCCGATCACTCCCGTGCCCGGCACGCCCGCGCCCGGCGCTCCGTACCTGCCCGTCGCCTCCGGTCCGATTCCGGCGAACGTCACACCGCTGTACGGACAGGGCTTCGACGGACCCGCTCCGTGGGGCGGCATGAGCTCGTGTCCCAGTGCGCTCAACCGTGGAGCCGGCACCGAGGACGGCGACGGCTACGCCCGCCTGACCGTGAACCGAAGCGACGCCCGGGAGGCCGGCCACGAGCGCTGCGAGCTGAGCCGCGGCAGCTACGACAACACGCTCGGCCAGGCGAGTACTGGTACCGCACGAAGCTGCGGACGGGCGAGGGCTTCCCCCACGTGGCGAGCCCGAACCAACTGGGTGAGCGTCCAGCAGTGGCAGGAGGACAGGCCGGCGGCGGGCGCAGGCGACCGCGTCGATGGTGCGCAGTTCGTGAACGGTGGTCCCAGCGGGCGGATGTACATCGAGGGCGAGGCCCTCCCGCTGTCCCAGTCCATGCCCTTCACCATCAACAACTGGCACGAGTTCGTGGTGCACGGCGTCTGGACCGACCAGAACACCGGTTACCTCGAGTGGTGGATCGACAACACGTACGTCGGCCGCACCGACGGGGTGACCTCCGAGATCGGCGGTCGCCACTTCTGGAAGGGCGGCATCACGCGGGCCATGGCTCGGACAGCACCCAGAGCATCGACATCTCGACCGTTGAGGTGTTCGCAGCGCCGTAGCGCCATCGAACGACCGGCCGGGCGCCAACGTGGCGCCCGGCCGGAAGTTCGCCAGACCCAGCTCCGTTCATGTCGCGTCATCCGCGTTCCCGACCACTGCGATCCGGCCTGAACATGAGACGCCCACTCGCCGCGCTGCTCGCGGCCTCCTTCCTCGTCCTTCCCGCCGCCGCCGAGGCGGCCTCGACCCAGGATGGGGTCGGCGCGTCAGCGTCGGCCAACTCGCTGGGCAGCGATCTCAAGCGAGCTCTGCGCGGCGTGAGCAGGCTCGACCTCGCCCGCGTCGACAACTCGGGCTTCACGCTCAAGCGGGTCCGCGCGCTCGCGGCCGGCAAGGCGTCCTTCGTCGCCACCAGCTCGGGCAAGACGGTGGCGCGCGGATCGAAATCCTTCTCCAAGCCGGGCAGGGCCAGCGTGAAGATGAAGCTCACCCGGTCGGGCAAGAAGCTGCTGCGGGGCGCCACCCGCGTGACGCTGACGGTGAAGGCCACCTTCAGGTCTCGCGCCGGCGGCCGCATCAGCGCGCGCTCCAAGGTGACGCTCAAGCGCAACCCGCTTCCGGTGCCCGCGGCACCGATCCCCGCGAACGTCACGCCGCTGTACGGGCAGACCTTCGACAGCCGCGCTCCCTGGTCCGGTCTGAGCACCCAGTGCGCTCACCCGGTCCAGTGGAAGACCGAGAACGGCGACGGCTACGCCCACTTCGAGGTGCGTCCCGGCGAGCCCACGGTGGCCGGCCACGAGCGCTGTGAGGTCAGCTACGGCGGCTTCGGCAACTCCACGCCACCCGGGGAGTACTGGTACCGCGCCCGTCAGCGTGCCGGTTCCGGCTTCCCCCAGGCGCCGGGCTCGGACAACTGGGTGAACGTTCTGCAGTGGCACGAGGACAAGCCGGCCCCCGGCAAGGACACGGGTCCCGTCGACGCCGCGGTGTTCGTGAACTCGACTCCCCCGGAGCGCATGCTGATCGAGGGCGATCACATCGGCTACCTCCAGTCGCTGCCGTTCGACATCCATGCCTGGAACGATTTCGTCGTGCACGGGGTCTGGACCGACCGGCCGAACGGCTACATCGAATGGTGGATCAACGGCGTATACGGTGGCCGCGCCACCGGCGTGACCTCCGAGACCGGCGGGCGTCACTTCTGGAAGGGCGGCATTGAGCGCGCCGACGGCATAAACACGCTCCAGAGCAGCGACATCAGCAACATCGAGATCTACCGGGCGCCGTAGAGGCGCAGAAGCAAGACGGCATGGCGGGCGTTGGTTACGCGTGGACCGACCCGAGCTACTGGTAGCAGTCGACGCGGAAGAGACGCTGCGGTCCCGGATCGTGGTGGCGCTGGCCGCCGACGGCATCAGCATCGCCCAGAACGGCACCCGATCCGCCGCCACGCTGCGGGTGGTCGGGGTGGACCTCGCGCAGCCCATCTCGCTGCGGCGCCTCAAGGCGGTCCTCGAGGACGAGATCGCCCACACCGTCGCGGTCTCGCCCCTCTGCGGAGCGCTCGGCCTGCGGCGCGCGGTCAAGGCCGGCGCCGACTCACTGGTGCTCGAGCACCAGCTCGAGCAGGCACTCGCGCCCGCCGTCCGTGCCGTCGCGGCCGGGCTCACCGTCATGCCGTCCAAGCTCTGGAACGGCGCCGCTCCCGTCGCGTTGTCCCACCGAGAGCGTGAGGTGCTGCGGTTGGCCGTCACCGGACGCACGAATGCCGAGATCGCCGGGACGCTCTTCCTGGCCGAGAGCACCGTCAAGTCTCACCTCTCGTCCGCCTACCGAAAGCTCGGGGCCGGCGGTCGTAACGACGCGGCGTCGATGATCTTCGATCCGGACGGGGGCCTCGCAGACATGGTCCTCGGCCACGAGCTTCACGAGAGCGTCGCTGACGACGTTCCCGCCGCCTGACCGATGCTCGGCTCACCCGTTTTTGGTACGCGTCGTCGCGCTAGCGGGCCCTGCTGCCAGGCGTTCATCACCTAGCGATGGCCACTAGACAGAGTTCCGACCCAGTCCCCGCGCTGGCGCTCGATCCTGAAGGGGCCGGTGCGCCGGTCAACGTCTCGGCGCTTCCGCTTCCGGTCGGCGGCGAGCGGGTCCTTCCGGTCGGGCGTCCCGGCGACGTGCGCGCACGCTCGCTGCGCCGGCTGCTGCTCGCCGGGGACGTGCTCGCCCTGTGCGTCGCGTTCCTCGTAACCCGGCTGGCCTTCGGAGACCTCGCGCTCGGTGACCTGGCGATCCTTGCCCTGAGCGTTCCGGTGTGGGTGCTGCTCGCCTACGCCCACCGGCTCTACCACCTCGACAGCTACCGCGCGGACTACGGCGCATCGGACGAGATCGGGCCGGTGCTCCAGATGACCACCCTCTGGAGCTGGAGCATCCTGATCGTCCTCGCCCTGCTGCCCTTCGAGGTTGGGGTGACGAAGGTGGCCTTCTTCTGGCTGTTGGCCCTGATCCTCACCATGTCGCTGCGGTCCGCCGCCCGCGCGTACGCCAGGCGGCAGGTCTGGTACCTGCAGAACGCCCTCATCGTCGGACCCGACGACGAGGCCACGGAGATCCTGCAGAAGATCATGCGCCATCCGGAATGGGGCATCAACGTCGTGGCCTGCGTGGCCGGCACCGGATCGGGATTCGCTCCCGCGCGTGCCAACCGCCTGCTGGACTTCGTACCGGTGCTGGGAGGCGCCATCGACATCGCCGAGCTGGTGGAGCGCCTCGACGTGGACCGAGTGATGCTCACCCCCGCGCTGAGTGAGTCGCGCACGCGCGTCGAGGTCGTCTGGGAGCTGTCGGAGCTCGGGATCCACGTGGACCTCGTGCCGAGCTGGTCGGACGTGGTCGGCACGAGGTTCGAGGTCAACCAGATGGAGGGCCTGCCGGTCCTGACGATGCCTCGACCTCGCCTCATGCGCTCGTCGCTGCGTCTCAAGCGCGGGCTCGACCTGCTCATCGGCACGCTGACGCTGATCGCCCTCGCGCCGGTGTACGCGATCTGCGCCATCGCCATCAAGCTCGACTCGCCCGGCCCCGTGCTCTTCCGTCAGCGCCGGATCGGGCGCGACGATCAGGCGTTCGAGGTCTTCAAGTTCCGCTCGATGTACGAGGATGCGGACAGCCGCAAGGACGAAGTGGCTTCCCTGAACTTCCACGGCGGCGGGAACGACAACGGCATGTTCAAGGTGCGCGAGGACCCACGCATCACGCGCGTGGGCGCCTTCCTGCGGCGTTACTCGCTCGACGAGATGCCCCAGCTCTTCAACATCCTGCGGGGCGAGATGAGCTTCGTCGGTCCGCGACCCCTGATCGAGACGGAGGACCGTCAGATCGAGGGCCGCTTCCGTCGCCGGCTGTCGCTCGCCCCCGGCCTCACCGGCCTGTGGCAGGCCCACGGCCGCTCGGACATTCCGTTCGAGCAGATGGTCAACCTCGACTATCTGTACGTGACGAACTGGTCCCTGTGGCTGGACGTCAAGCTGGTCATAAGGACGGTCTCGGCTGTCCTGCGCGGCAACGGCGCATACTGATCCTCCGTCTGGAGGGGTAGTCCGAAATTCCGCCCCCCGAGCACCGAAACCCACACGCCATTTCGAAGATCCGGCAACACCGGGGCGTTGGTCAAGCAATGGTCGACAAGGCGATCGTCATGGCCAGCGAACCATCGGTTCTGCTCCCCGTGGCCAACCGGCCGCTCGTGGTCCACGCGCTGGACGCTCTGGCCGAGGCCGGCGTCCGTAGTGCCACGGTGGCTGCGCAGTCCTCGATCATCGCCCGGGTGGAGCACGAGCTCGCCCAGAACTGCGCCACCGACGTCCAGCTCACGTGCGTCGAGCACGACGATGACGGCGGCCTGCCGGCCGCGTTGTCGGAGCTCGAGGGCTTCGTCGGACGAGATCCGTTCGTACTGCACCTCGGCGACAGCCTCAACCGAGACTGCCTCAGCCCCCTGCTCCAGGCGCCCACCCAAGAGCACGGCTCGACCGTGCTCGTCCGGGAGTCCGACCACGACGACACGGTGGTCCCGCTCGCTCCGCGTCGCACCAAGACCGGCGAGGGATCGGCGGCCGGAGTGTGGGTGTTCGGCGCCGGCTCCCTCGGTGCCCTGAGCGAGCTCGCCACCACCGGCAGCAACGAGACCGACGTGGCCTGCGGGATCGAGACGCTCGCCGAGCTCGGCGGCCGGGTCGAGCTTCGCCAGGTGGGCGACTGGTGGCGCTTCAACCCAGGCCCTGACGTGCTGCTCGAGGCCAATCGCTTCGTCCTCGAGGGCCTCAAGGGAAGCCCGGTCGAGGCCCGGCTTGCGAATACGCAGATTCAGGGACCGGTGTGCATACATCCGACCGCGCAGCTCGAATCGAGCATCGTGCGGGGCCCGGCCGTGATCGCGGCCGGCGCCTGCCTGCGGGACGCCTACGTCGGGCCGTATACGTCCATCGGAGAGGACGTCCTGGTCGAGGGGGCCGAGATCGAGTACTCGATCATTCTCAGAGGCGCCTCCGTGACGCACCTCGGAGGGCGGCTCGAAGCGAGCGTGGTCGGGGCGAACGCCAGGGTGTTCCGAGACTTCCGGCTACCGCGAGCAATGCGCCTCAACGTCGGCGAAGGCGCCGAAGTCTCCCTCGCCTGAGCAGCTTTCCCAGGGTTGGCAGCATCCGTCAGGCCAGCGGGGGTGCCAAAAACGCATGGTTTTCGCCTGCGTACTGAAAAAACTGGGGTAGCGCCCCTAGTGCGGCCATTCCAGACCGCACCTAGGGTCGTGCAATCCCCCTCAACGCCAGCCGCGTGCCCCACACGCACCCCCTTGGGAAGGACTCATGACCACTCGCTTCGCCCGAAGCAACGATGACAGGAGCAAGGACACGGCCCTGGTGGCCCAGGCCGTGGCCCGCGCCAAGGAAGGTGACCAGACCGCGCTGCACTTCCTCTACGTGCGCTTCGCCGACGACGTCTGCGGCTACGTGCGCAGCATCGTCCGCGACTCCCACGAGGCCGAGGACATCACTCAGAACGTGTTCGCCAAGCTGATGACGGCGATTCACCGCTACGAGCAGCGCGAGGTCCCGTTCGCCGCCTGGATCCTAAGGGTGGCCCGTAACGTGGCCCTCGACCACATCCGCGCCCGCCGGCAGATTCCCTTCGAGGAAGTCCGCGTGGACGATGACGGTCATGAGCAGATCGGCTTTGAGCGCTCTCAGTGCCTGCGCGACGCTCTGCGCCGGCTGCCGCCGGAGCAGCGCGAGGTCCTGGTACTCAGGCACATCGCGGGTCTGTCCCCGGGCGAGATCGCCGAGCGTCTCGGAAAGACCGAGGGCTCCGTGCACGGGCTTCACCACCGCGGACGCGGTGCCCTTCAGGAGGCGCTGCGCGAGCTGGAAGCGGCGCCGGTCATCTCCGCCCGCGCCAGCTAGCAGAGCTTCGCGGCTATCCGGACGGCCACGCGGCCGGAGTCCAGGTCCGCGACCAGGGAGAGCACGGCGTGCTCGAGCAGGCGCTCGAGCGAAACGCCTTCGAGCTCGCATTCGAGCGCCACGGCCTCCCACGAGGACCGGCGAAGGACGACGGTGACCTGTAGGTCATCCGCCGACGGGGTCGACCCGAAGGGCGGGAGGCTCTGACCCTCCCGCCTCGGCTCGGGCCGCTCGAGATGGTGCTCCAACGCGCACTGGACGAAGTGCGAAGGCGAGATGTCGTGATTGTCGGTGAGCGCGTCGACGGCTTCGCGGGCAAACCCCTGCAGCGGAAGCGAGACCGTACGGCTCGTAGTCTGGCTGTTGCGTAGTAGATCCACTCTCCGCTCCTTATCGGAGCGAACGGATCCCGTCTTTAGCCCGCGCGCGGGACCCTCAACGGGTGTCCGCGTCGAAGATCTCGCTGAGCTTGCCGCGGGAGCTGACCCCGAGCTTGCGGTATGAGTGCTTGAGGTGCCACTCCACGGTCTTGACCGTCACCACCAGCGTCTCCGCGATGTCGCGGTTGGACATTCCCTCCGCGGCCAGCGCGGCCGTCTGGCGCTCGCGCGCGGTGAGTGAGTCGAGGCCGTACATGGCCGTGCGGCGGGGACGGGCCCCGGCAACCTTGGCTTCGCGCATGGCCCGCTCGGTGAGCGGCAGGGCGCCGCAGCGCTTGGCCAGGTCGAGCCCGTGCCGGAGCGGCTCGCGCGCCTCGCGACGGCGGCCGGAGCGGCGCAGAGCCGCCCCGAAGTCCACCAGCGCCCGGGCACGCTCGAGGGCGTTCTGGGAGGAGTCGAGGCGGTCCACGGCCTGCTCCAGAGCCACCAGCCCTCGCTCGGGCTCGCGGATGGTGCCCAGGGCGCGCAGAGCCCTTCCGATCGCTCCGGGCGCTCCGAACGATTCTGCGAGCTCGAGCTCGGCTGCGGCCAGCCGCTCCGCCTCTTCGGTCTGACCCAGCGCCGCGTAGGAGATCGCGGCGTCCGAGCGCCAGGGAGCCACCGCGGGATTGCCGGCGCCGGATCGCTCATCCAGCTCGCCACAGGCCAGGAAGTCCGCCAGAGCAGCTCGCTGGTCTCCCTCAGCCGCGCTCAGGCGGCCGCGAGTGGTGAGCAGTGCGAGGCGGGTGGGGTCGCTGGGATTCAGGCCGGTCTCGGCCTCGCCGATCTGACGCCGGGCGCCCTTGAGGTCGCCGCTCTCGATAAGGCTGTTCGCGAGCACCAGGCGTGCTCCACCCAGGTCGAGGCGCCAGCCGTGGTGCTCGACCGCCAGGGCGTGACGGGCGTCGCCGGCAGCGTCGGCCACGCGTCCGCGCATGAGGATGGCCATGGCCCGCATGTGTGAGGCCGTGGCGAATCCCAGCACCGACCCCCGCGAGCGGGCGTCCTCGAGCGCGGCCGTGAGCGCCGCCTCGGCGGTGGCAAGGTCGCCTGCGATCACCAGCGCGCCGGCGGCGAGGTAGTAGGTCAGGCCGTCGGCGGTCTCGTCGTCGAGGAGGGCGCCGCGATCGAGGGCGCGGGTGGCGAGCTCGATGGCCAGCCCGGCGCTGACCCCGCGCACCGCCGTCTCGATGGCGTGCAGAGCCAGCAGCGCGCGGTTGCCCGCGCTGTCGCCCACCGCCGGAGCCTGTGCAGGGTCCAGGGGTTCGGTCTGCCCCGTCAGCCACAGCGAGGTGGTGTGTGCAGCCCGAAGGCGCGCCACCACCTCCGGATCGCCGTTGGCTGGGTGATCGAGCCCGCGCTCGAAGACACTCATCGCCTCCAGCGGCTTGCCCAGCGCGAAGAGAGCGCGGCCGGTCTCCAGCGCGGCACGAGCACCCTCGGGAGCCTCGTGCACGTGCCGGCCGGCATCCTGAAGGCGAACGACCGCCTGGGGCTCCCCCGCCGTGGCCTCGGCCCGGCCCAGCTCCAGCACCACGTGTGCTCGCGCCGTGCGCGCAGGCGGCTCCTCCAGAGCCCGCCGCAGGTAGCGCACGGCGTCGGCCGGCACGCCTCGGCCGAGCGCCACCGCGGCGGCCGCGGTGAGCGAATCGACCGCCCAGGCGTTCCCGGCGCAGGGAGCGTGGAGCAGATGGGCGGCCACCAGCTCGGGTGAGGCATCCTCGGCCACGAGCAACTCCGCCGCTCGCAGGTGCCGCGTGGCGGAGTCCCCGGCCGAAAGGCCGGTCTGCAACGAGGCGCTCACCGCGGGATGCACGAAACGCACGCGCTGGCCCGCGCTCAGCAGCCCGATCTCCGCGAGGTCGTCGACCATACGGGCCGCCAGCTCGGTCTCGAGCCCCGCCATGGTCGCGACGTGCCTGAGCTCTGCCTCGCGACCCACCACCGCGGCGGCGATGAGCAGCGCGGGGGCACGCTGGTCGACCGTCGCGGCCCGCGCGAGGGCCCATTCGCCCACCGTCGCCGGTGGTTCCGGGAGCTCCGCGCCGCCGGCGCCCGTGTCATCGGAGCCGGCTACAGCGCACAGCTCCTCGACCACGAACAGATTGCCGGCACCGGCTTCGTGCACGGCCTGGCAGGTCTCATCGGAGGCGGCGAGCCGGCGCTCACGCACCAGCCGGGTCGTGCCCTCGAGCGTCAGCGGCGCCAGGACGTGGCGGCGGGTGGAGGGACCGCGGGAGAGCTCCGCCAGCAGGGGCGAGCGGTTGGGCCGGGCCACCGAGCCCAGGGTGAGCACCACCGCCACCGGCAGATCGTCAAGGCGCTGGGACAGGTAGAGCAGGAACTCGAGGCTTGCGGCATCCGCCAAGTCGGCGTCGTCCACCGCGATGAGGACCGGGCGAATCGCGCTGAGGTGCACGGACAGGCGGTAGAGACCATGAACGATGTCGAAGGAGGAGCTGGGCACCGGCCGGCCCGGCGTGGGGTCGAGCAGGAGCGTGACCTCGCCCGTGTCGTCTGAGAGGAGAAGGCCGCGTTCCTGCGTGTCCGACGCCGCGAGGCGCCTCTCGAACAGTTGGAGCACCACCCCGAGGCCGAAGTCCTGCTCTGTCGGGCGCCCGGTGGCAGCGAGGACCTCGACCGATTCACGAGCCGCCTGTGCGCGCGCAACCGCCAGCACGGCGCTCTTGCCGAGGCCGGCAGCGCCCTGAATCAGGGTGACCGAGCCGCGTCCGCCGCGCGCCTCGCGCACGGCCGTGGCCACGCGCTCGAGCGGCGCTTCGCGTTCGATCAGCCCAGGGGATGTTTCGTCCGCTAGGAAGAGTCTTTCCAAGCCCGCACCTGCGCTCCAGAGTAGGTGCGCCTCCCCAACCGCGCAAGCGCCGGAGGGAGATTGACTAGAGATCCTCGAGGATGCTCGCGAGCCTGCCCGCCAGACGCCCGCTGTCGAGATCGGCCAGGAGGTACAGGCAGGCATGGCCCACCAGCTCCGAGGGCTCGACCTCCTGCCGGTCGGCCTCCACTTCGAGGGCCGCGGCGATCTCCTCGTCCACCTGCACCTCCCGGGCCTCCGGCTGCTCGCCGCGCGCGAAGCCGGGATAGGCCCACGCCGTGCGCCCGCTATCGCGCTCCGAGAGGTAGTAGAGCACCGCGGCCCGGACGAGGACCGCCGCCGTCACGCCCTCCAGCTCGACGCTCGCCTCGAGCCGCTCCAACGCGAACTCGTTGACGTACAGCGTCCGGCTTTTCACGTTTCGCTTCCCCAAGTTGGCTTCAGTGGAGCAGAGTTCTCCAAGGGTGTCTACGCAACGAGTGTCCTGGCGCGTTCAGCGGCCGAGTAGCGTTCACGCCCAGTGCCCGCGGAATCCGTCGTCGAGCGTGCCGAAGAGCTCACCGAGCGGCTTCTGCCCGACCGCACGCCCAAGCGGCGGATGCTCGTCATCGTCAACCCCTACGCGACCACGGTGTCCGACCGCCTGCGCAATCTGGTCGTGTACGCCCTGCAGTCGCGCTACGCGGTCGAAGCCATCGACACGCAGGAGCGCAACCACGCGACCCAGATCTGCCGTGAGGCCGCCAGCGAAGGCTATGACGCGGTGGTGGCCTTCGGCGGCGACGGCACCGTCAACGAGGCCGCCAACGGTCTGGCGGGGTCCGACACCCCGCTCACGGCGCTGCCCGGCGGCTCGACGAACGTGTGGGCGCGCACCCTGGGCATCCCCAACGACGTGGTGGACGCGACCGAGCACCTGCTGGCCATGGCCGACGAGTGGATGCCGCGACGGGTGGACCTCGGCCGGGTGGACGACCGACATTTCGTGTTCTCCGCCGGCGTCGGGCTCGACGCGAGCGTGGTCAGGCGCGTGGACGCCCACCCCTACCGCAAGCGCCGCCTCGGCGCCTGGTACTACGCCTGGTCCGGTGTCGCGATCTTCAACCGCAGCTATCTCGTCAACCCCCCGCGGGTGCGTGTCTCGGCCCAGGGGCGTGAGCTCGAGGGCGTGACCGTGATCGTCCAGAACTCCGATCCCTTCACCTTCTTTCGCAAGCGCCCCATCCGGGTGGTGGAGCCGTCGGGCCTGACATCGGGATCGCTGTCCGTGGCCGTGCTCAAGCAAGCCACGCTGCTCGAGCTGCCGACGCTGATACCTCGCCTGCTGTCCTCGCGCGCCCGCACCGTGATGCGGCACCGCCAGGTGGAGCCGCTGCCCGAGCTGTCGCTGATGAAGGTGGAGGCGATTGACGAGCGCCCGTTTCCGCTACAGGTCGACGGCGACTACATCGGCGACTTCGCCGAGGTGGAGTTCGGAGTGACACCCGGCGGCCTGGTGACGGTCGCCTGACCGAGGGTTAGGTGAGATGGGGAGGGCCGGCGGGCCACTCCCCATCTCGAGCGGGCACAACGACCGTCCGCGCGCGTAAAGGCGACTACGGAGGGTCGCAAGAGAAACGGCGCATCGCCTCGGCGACTTGCGAGGCGGCGCAGGATGAGACCTTTCTCAGACTTCAGGCTCAGCCGGTGGGCGTGACGCGGTAGGCGTCGAAGACCGACTCGATGTTGCGAATTCGCGTGATGCAGGTCTTCAGCGACTGGGTGTCCCCCACCTCGACCACGAAGCGGTTCTTGACCATGGGGTGCACGACGGTGCAGCGTGCCTCGAGGATGTTGATGCCCGTCTCGGCAAACGTCCGCGAGAGGTCCTCGAGCAGCCGGTGTCGGTCCCAGCCGTCCACCTGCAGCTCGACCCGGAAGGACGAGGTGGTGTCTCCCTCCCACTCCACGCTCGCGAAGCGCTCGGGGTTGCGCTTCAGGGCCACGGCGTTGGGGCACGAAGAATGGTGGATGGTGATGCCCTTGCCGAGGGAGATGTAACCCACGATGGGATCGCCGGGCACGGGACGACAGCACTTGGCCAGGCGCAACATCACGTCGTCCACGCCCTCCACCTTGATGCCGTAGGTGGACGAGGCGGCGGTCTTCTTCGGCGTCTCCCTGCGCTCCAGGAGCTCGGCCGCGGGCGAGGGCGCCTCCACCGCGGACTCGCCCTCCTTGAGCCGGTGCATCAGCTTGTTGACCACCGTCTTGGACGAGATCTTGGCCTGACCCAGGGCGATGTAGAAGTCCTCGCCCTTGCGGAAGCCCATCTCGCGGATCACGTCGGCCAGGAGCGGCGAGCCGGCGATCTTCTGCGGAGGCAGTCCCGCCCGCTTGAGGTTGTCGTGCAGGATCTCGCGCCCGGTGCGCTCGGAGTCCTCGCGGCGCTCGCGCTTGAACCAGGCGCGGATCTTCGACTGGGCCCGGGTCGTCTTGGCGAGGGCGAGCCAGTCACGCGAGGGGCCGCGCTCCTTCTTCGAGGTCAGAACCTCCACGATGTCGCCCGACTGGAGGGTGTAGTGCAGCGGCACGATCTTGCCGTTGACCTTGGCCCCCACGCAACGGTGGCCGACGTCGGTGTGGATCTCGTAGGCGAAGTCGAGCGGCGTGGCGCCGCCGGCCAGCGACTTGACCTCACCCTTCGGCGTGAACACGAAGACCTCGTCCTCGAACAGGTCGGCCTTGAGCGTCTCGGCGAACTCCTGGGGATCCTGAGTGTCCTGCTGCCAGTCGAGCAGGTGGCGAAGCCACTCGACCTTCTCCTCCACCGGCTCCGAGCCGTCCTCCTTGTAGATCCAGTGGGCGGCCACGCCGAACTCGGCGGTGCGGTGCATCTCCATCGTGCGGATCTGGATCTCGAGCGGGCGCCCCTCCGGTCCGATCACGGTGGTGTGCAGGGCCTGGTACATGTTGAACTTGGGCATCGCGACCCAGTCCTTGAAGCGGCCAGGGAGTGGCTTCCATAGCGAGTGGATGACGCCGATGGCGCCGTAGCAGTCCTTGACCGAGTCGACGATCACGCGCATCGCGGTGAGGTCGTAGATCTCGTTGAACTCGCGGCCCTTCTTCGTCATCTTCGAGTAGATCGAGTAGAAGTGCTTGGCGCGGCCGGAGATGTCGGCCTCGATGCCCACCGCCTCCAGCTCGGAGCGCAGGTATTCCCCGGCCCGGGCCACGTAGTCCTCGCGCTCGTTGCGCTGCTGGGCCACCAGTTGCTTGATCTCTTTGTACTTGCGCGGGTGCAGGGTCGAGAAGGCGAGGTCCTCGAGCTCCCACTTGATGGCGTGGATGCCGAGCCGGTGCGCCAGCGGCGCGAAGATCTCGAGGGTCTCCTTCGCCTTCTCCTGCTGCTTGGGCTTCGACATGGCGCCGATCGTGCGCATGTTGTGCAGGCGGTCGGCGAGCTTGATCAGGATGACCCGGATGTCCTGGGCCATCGCGACCATCATCTTGCGGTAGTTCTCGGCCTGGCGGTCGTCGCGGCTCTGGAAGGTGACGCCCGAGAGCTTGGTCACGCCGTCCACCAGCTGCGCGACCTCGTCTCCGAACTCCTCGCGCACCTCGTCGAGGGAGGCGCTCGTGTCCTCCACCGTGTCGTGCAGCAGCGCTGCGCAGAGCGTGGCGGTGTCGAGCCGCATCCCCGCACAGATCTTGGCCACGCCCACGGGATGGACGATGAAGTCCTCCCCGCTGGCCCGCCGCTGGCTCGCGTGGCGCTCGCAGGCGAACACGAAGGCCCGTTCCACGAGGTTCCGGTCGATCGTCTCCGCTGCCTCACCCGAATGCTCCTCGACGACGGCGAACAGGTCGCCGAGCAGCACGCGCTGGTCGTCGGTGAGGCTCGTGCGCGGACCGGCCGGCGCCTGTCCGCGGTGCTCGTCGACCGGATGACGGTCGAAATCCGGCGAGCCGTCGCGCGCACCGTTGTCCCCGCGCGCGGGGCGCTTGCCCCGGGCCGGCTGCTTCTTTCGCGGTGGGGTGGCCGCGGCAGTGCCACCGGGGTTGCCGGGCCGGCCGCCCGGGCCCGTCTTCCCGTTGCCTGGCGGGAGCTTGGCCATCACCTCCGAGTTTAGAGCGGACGGCCGCTGCCGGCGCAGCGCGCAGGCGCGCTCGTCACGAAGCGCGAGCGACGACCGGCTCGGGCGCGCGCTGCGGATCGCTCACGCCGAGGGCCCGCCTGGTGGTCGCAAGACGATCGCGGTAGGCACGGTAGGCGGGCGACAGCTCCAGGTCCGTGCGCACGCCGTCCAGCACGCGACACAAGCCGGTCTCGGGCGTGAACCTGACCAGCCCGAGCTCGTCGAGCACGCGCAACAGCCGGCCGCAACACTCCGCGGTACGGGGGTACGCAGAGGAGCCCCGGAGGGCGCGGGCCACATCGTCGGCAGGGGCGTCCGGGCCGAGCGCCCGCAGGGCGCGGTACGCGTCGGTGAGCGCTGGCCGCAGCTCCAGCTCCGCCGTCCAGACCTGGAGCGCGAACTCGATCTCGCCCGGACCCCACGCCAGATGGGAACGAGGGCCGAGCGTCAGCAGCGGGTCGCCGCCGGCCGCCGGTGGAGGATCGACCGCCACGAGATCGTCGAAGCCCGCCACCAGCTCCGGCCGGTGCGCCAGCAGTCCCCAGGAGACGATCGGCACCGCGCTGGGCGCGGCGCCCGCCACCAGCTCGGTGAGCGAGCCTCGTCGCCGCTCCACGCTGGCAACGGCCACCACCACGCGCTCACCGCTCGTTAGGAGGTCCACGGTCACCCCGGCGAAGCCCTCGCCGCGGCGGTCCACCGGCCGCGGCGCCGTGCCGGGGGCCCCGGCCCCGGACGGGTCAGCGCCGAACTCCCTGAGCACCCGCGGCCAGAACGGCTCGTCCTCCCCGAGCTCGGTGATCCGCCCCGGTACCGGGCGGCACAGCGCTCGCAGCACGACACGCGGCTCCACGGCGCCGTTCCAGCGGTTCGGCTCCAACCGGATGGCCGCGTCATGGGGCTCGCTCGCGGCCGGAGCGAGCGAGCGCTGAGTCGAGCCGAAGGCCACGCCGCGGGCCCGCGAGGCCCCGGTGACCAGGGTGAAGCGGGCGTGCTGGCGCTCCTCCCCCATCCCGGTCACGTTCTCCAGACGAGCGGCGGGCACCAGCAGCGTGGGCTGCGGATTGCCCATGCCGAAGGGCCGAAGTCGCTCGAGCTCCTCCGCGAGCTCGAGGCCGAGCACGCCGCCGGGCACGACGGCGTCCACGCGCTCGACGGCGATCAGGTCATTCGGGCTGAGCAGGTTCCCCGCATGCGCGGCCAGGGCACGGCGGAAGTCGTCCACCGCACCGGCTTCGAGCTCGACCCCCGCGGCCATCCGGTGACCGCCGAAACGCCGCAGATGGCTGGCGCAGGCGCCGAGGCCGGCGTGCAGGTCGTACGCCGAGACGCTGCGCCCGGAGCCGCGGCCGTCGGCCCCGGCCAGCGCCAGAACGACGGTCGGCCGGCGCCACTTCTCCACCAGCCGCGAGGCGACGATTCCGACGACCCCCGGGTGCCAGCCGTCTCCCGCCACCACCAGCGCGGCCTGGCTGGCCTGGACCGCACAGGCGGCGTCGGCCTCGAACAGGATCCGGGTCTCGGCCTCCTGGCGGTCGCGGTTGAGCAGGTCGAGCTCGCGGGCCACCTCGTCGGCGCGCGCGCCGTCGTCGGTGAGCAGCAGCTCCAGGGCGGCGTCGGCGCGGCCCATCCTGCCGGCGGCGTTGATCCGCGGCCCGAGGCGGAAGCCACAGCTCTGCTCGGACGCGTCCGCGGGCTGGACCCCGGCCACCTCCATCAGCGCCCGCAGGCCGGGCTTGGCGGTGCGCGACAGCTCGCGCAGGCCCTCGCGGACGATCCTCCGGTTCTCCCCGCGAAGCGGCATCAGATCGCACACCGTGGCCAGAGCCGCGAGGTCGAGATCCTCCTCGGCGGCCGGGCCGCGCAGCGCCTCGGACAGCTTGAGCACCACCCCGGCGGCGCACAGCTCCGCCGGATAGGCGGGCTCTGGACCGAGCGCGGGATGGACGACGGCGCAGGCCGGGAGCACCTCCCCCGCGCGGTGGTGGTCGGTGACCACCACGTCCAGGCCGGCCGCCTGCGCTGCGGCAACCTCCTCCAGCGCCGTGATGCCGCAGTCCACCGTGATGAGCAGCGCGGTCCCGCGCTCTGCCAGCCGCTCGACGGCGTCGGCGGAGAGTCCGTAGCCCTGGTCGAAGCGGCTCGGCAGCTCCCACCGCGGATCGGCCCCCATCGCGCGCAGCGTGCGCACGAGCATCGCGGTGGAGCAGACGCCGTCCACGTCGTAGTCGCCGAAGACCGCGATGCGCGAGCCGCGTTCGACATGCCCGCGGATCAGCTCAGTGGCCTCGGCGACCCCGTGCAGCTCCAGTGGATCGTGACGCGCCTCGCCCGACAGGAAGGCACGAGCCTCCTCGACCTCGCGAAAACCCCTCCGCGCCAGGACCGCCCCGATGACCGGCGACACCCGCAGGCCGTCGGCCAGCCGCTCGGCCAAGGCCGGGTCGTAGGGCGCGCACGCCCAGCGCGACGGTCGAGACTGCATCCGAGGCATCCTCCGAGGAGGAGCGGACGGAACGGGCGGTTTCGCCCCGGGTCTAGTGGGAGCCGGCGCGCGTGAAGCCGTGGTCCACGCCGTGCTCGCGGTCGGCCCGGGCGCCCCACCAGTACGAGATGGCCAGCGCGATCAGCGCTCCGGGGACGGCGATCAGCGCCTGAACGATGTCGGTGTCGTTCTGTCCTGGGATCGTCAGCCCGTTGGCCAGGTAGCCGAACACGGCCGAACCCATCACGGCGACCAGGAAGGCACCCACGATTCCGCCCCAGAAACGGTCGGGAAGGAACACCGTGAAGTGCCACAGCGCGATTCCCATCATCAACCAGACGACCATGGCCATGGTCAGCGCCTCCCGTGCTTCTTGCGTGTGCGCTGCTGGCGCTTGGACTTGGACTTCGGCTTCGACGGGCCCGAGGTGCTGGTCACGCGCGACTCGGCGCGCCCGGCGGGCTCGGCGCTTCCGTCTCCGCCGCCGTTGGTGTCGGTCGGGGCCGCCGGCGCGGTTGGGGTTGCCGGGGACGGCGCGGGCGCGCGTGGCGGCGCCGGCGGCGGGGTAGGCGCCGAGGGAGGGGCCTCGGGCGGCGCGGCGGGAGCGGGAGCTCGGCTGTCGGCCGCCGGCGGAGCGTCCGGCGCCGGCGGAGCGTCCGGCGCGGGCGGGGCGCCGGCTGCCGGAGGGGTGCCGGACGACCGGCCTCGGGCTCTCCTGGCCGCACGCTCCCGGCGCGACGGGGGCGCCTCGCCCGGGTCCGCCACCGCGGCCGTGACGCCACCGGCCGCCGCTCCGGCTCCGGCAGCGGCGACCGCCGGCGTGGGATCGCCGATCACGCCGCTGGCGAAGGCCGGCACGTGGCCGTCGTTCTCCTGCAGGATCAGGCGCCGGCGGCGCATGTAGGTCTGTTCGCGCTCCTTCCACTCCACGAGCACCGGGGTGGCGATGAAGATGGAGGAGTAGGCGCCCGAGGCCACGCCCACGAGCAGAGCGAAGGCGAAGTCCTTGAGCGTCTCACCGCCGAAGACCAGCAGCGATCCGACGGGCATGAGCACCACGAAGCTGGTGGCCAGCGATCGCGTGAACACCTCGGACATCGAGCGGTTGGCGATCTGCGAATAGGTCGCGCGCGGCATGCGCGGCACGTTCTCGCGTATTCGGTCGAACACGATGACCGTGTCGTACAGCGAGTACCCCATGATGGTCAGCAACGCCGCGACCGTCGCCGTCGTCACCTCCCGGTCGAACAGCGCATAGACGCCGGCGGTGATGAGCAGGTCGTGAGCGAGCGCGATCAGCACCGGGACGGCGAACTTGAACTCGAAGCGGAAGCCGATGTAGAGGGCGATCAGCAGCAGCGAGGCGATCACCGCGAGCACGGCGGTGCGGGCGATCTGCTCGCCGAAGGTCGGGCCCACCGAGGTGACCGAGAAGTCCGTCCCCGCCACCCCGAAGTCGGCGTCGAGCGCCTGCTCCACGCGGTCCACCTGCCCCGGGTCGAGCTGAGGAACGGAGAGTTGGACCACGTTGTCGCCCAGCTCGGGGTCGTCGACCTCCTGGATCTTGGCGTCGCCGTAGCCAAGCGGATCGAGCGTCTCGCGGACCTGGTCCACGTTGGCCGGCTGCTCGAGTGGCGTGGTGATCCTCGTTCCCGACTCGAAGTCGATGCCGAAGTTGACCCCGAGAGTGGCAATGGCGATCGCCCCCACGAGCAGGATCAAGCCCGAGAAGGAGAAGAACCAGCGCGAGTTGCCCATGAAGTCGAACTTCCAGCCCGACCTCTGCTTGTTCGGGTTGACGCCGAGAGCGCTGGGCCGCCGCAGCAGCTTGGTCCGCGCCAGCGTGCCGAGGATGGCCGACGTGGCCAGCACCGCGGTGAACAGCGAGACCAGCGTTCCCACACCCAGGGTGAAGGCGAAGCCCTTGACCCCTGCCGTGGCCAGCGTGAAGAGGATGAAGGCCACGCCGATGGTCACGACGTTCGCGTCGATGATCGTCTTGAGGGCCTTGGAGTAGCCGGCGGAGATCGCGCTCGGAACCGAGCGCCCGGTTCTGACCTCCTCCTTTATTCGCTCGTACATGACGATGTTGGCGTCGGCCGCCACCGCCAGGGTGAGCACCATTCCCGCGATGCCCGGGAGCGTGAGCGTGATCGGAATCAGCTTGACCAGGGCGAACAGGAACACCGCGTAGATCAGCAGGGCGGTGGTGGCCACCAGGCCGAGCACCCGGTAGAAGATCAGCAGGAACAGGATGGTCAGCGCGAGGCCGGCGGCCCCGGCCAGCAGGCCCTGGTCGAGCGCCTGCTGACCGAGCGTGGCCGAGACCTGCGTCTGGGAGATCAGCTTGAGCTCGATCGGCAACGCGCCGATGCGCAGGCTCTCCGCGAGGTCCTGGGTCTCCTCGATCGTGCCGATGCCCTCGATCTGGGCGCCGTTGCGCCCGTCGATGCCCTCGGGCAGGTCGACCGGGTCGATGCTGGCCAGCGAGACGATCCGGTTGTCGAGCGTGATGGCGAAGCGCCGGAACTGGCTCTCGTCCTCACCCGGCTGGGCGATCCGCCCGATGCGGTCGATGGCCGGCTGCTGGGCGATCCGCTTGGTCACGTCGGCGAAGCGCCGGCGCCCCTCGTCGGTGAACTCGAAGGCCACCGTGGGAGCGTTGGTGTTTGGATCGAACTGCTGCTCGGGGTTCTTGATGTCCTTGCCGGATAGCGCCGAGTCGTCCTCGATCACGAAGAAGCGCTTGATCTGCGGCGGCTGGTTCTCGACCCGCTCGCCCTCGACCACCAGCACGCCCTCGGGCACTCGCAAGACCGTGGAGCCCGCGGGCGGTCCACCGGAGCCGAGCTCCTCCAGCTCGTCCTGGCATTCGGTGCCCTCGGCGAACTCGGGTGCGGCGCCGCCGCCCGCGTCGAAGTCCGACAGCAGCTCCCGGCACGTCGCCGAGGGCTCGTAGTCGGCGGTGCGCACGGGCTCCCCGTCCGGGCCGATCGGCAGCCGGTCGGGGCCGAACAGGTAGTACTGGTCGCCGGTGCTGTTGTTCTCCTTGTCCGCTTGGGCGGGTGAGAGATCGGACTCGGGCGGCACGTCCTCGCGCTCGGCGCTGCCCTCCTGGCCCGAGGCGAACTCCACCGCGTCGTAGAGCGACTTCGTGCCGGCGAAGGGGTTGTCGGGCCCGCGGTCGCCCAGCACGTTGGGCTCCCAGTCGTAGAACTGCAGCTGGGCGGTGGTGCCCACCTGGTCGATGGCCCGTTGCGCGTTCTGGACATCGGGCAGGCCGATGGAGATCTGATCGCGGCCCGAGCGCTGGATCTCGGGCTCGGACACGCCGAGCGCGTCGGTGCGCTTGCGGATGGTCTCTACGGCGTCGTCGAGGGCCTGCTGGGTGACCTCGGGGACCTGCGGGGTGGGCCGGCCCTGGTAGACGAGCTCGATGCCGCCCTTCAGGTCGAGCCCGAGTCTCGTGTCCTTCGAGAGCGGTGAGCCGGGGACGATGACGAGGCCCGCGAGCACGAGCAGAACCAGCACGACCCCGAGGATCGAGAGGTTGCGGGCCCGGCTCGTCATCTGGGCGTCAACACCAGCAACAGACCCCCATCATCGTCGTAAGCGGGGAAGATGTCAGCTTTCGCCGCCTCGGGGCGATCACCTTCGGCGTGCACGACCACCGGCTTGTCGAGCACTCGCACCCCCCATTCGAGCGCGGTGGCGATGTGGTCGTCGCCGTTCTCGAACTTGAGGTTCAGCACGTCGCTGGCGGCGCGGCCCATCACGTCCAGCTCACCGAGGCCGGTGAGCTCGCGAGCTCCCCTCCCGGTGCCGATGAGGCGTCCCTCCTGATCGAGGATGAAGAAGGCCGCGTTCGGGGCCGGGTAGTAGTCGTCGAGCAGCTCGAAGAGAAAGCCGAAGCCGCACTTCTTGCAGCCCTTGGCCCGGCTCTGGAAGCCGGCCGTGCGCTCAGCTGACTCGCTTCGGTTTCCGCAGTTGGGGCAGATGAAGATCGGCATGCGAAAACTTCATGCTAGCCAGAGGGTCGCGCAGCCCGGCGCGGTACCTCAAAAAAGTCGCTGGCCCGTTTCGCGCGGGGGCTCCAGCCCGACATGGGCGAAGGCGGCGTCGGTGGCCACCCGGCCCCTGGGCGTGCGCATCATCAAGCCCTGCTGCAGCAGATAGGGCTCGTAGACGTCCTCGATCGTGTCCGGCTCCTCACCCACCGCCACCGCCAGCGTGGACAATCCCACCGGTCCGCCGCCGAACTTCTGGCAGATCGCCGTGAGGATCTCGCGGTCGAGCCGGTCGAGCCCCGCCTCGTCCACCTCGAGCAGATCGAGTCCCTCCCGGGCCACCCGCTCGTCGATGTGCCCGCGTCCGCGGACCTCGGCGAAGTCGCGCACGCGCCTGAGCAGCCGGTTGGCCACGCGCGGTGTGCCGCGCGAGCGCGAGGCGATCGCCTGCGCCCCGGCGTCGTCGACCTCGACCTCGAGGATGCCCGCCGACCGCCGCACGATCCGGGCGAGGTCGGCCGGCCCGTAGAGCTCCAGCCGGTGGGTGACCCCGAAGCGGTCGCGCAGCGGGGTGGTCAGCAGGCCGGCGCGCGTGGTGGCGCCGATCAGCGTGAAGTCCGGGAGATCGAGGGTCACCACGGCCGCTCCCGCGCCCTGGCCCACGGTGATGGGCAGGCGGCGATCCTCCATGGCCGGATAGAAGGTCTCCTCGAGCGCCCGGGGCAGCCGGTGGATCTCGTCGACGAAGAACACGCTGCGCGGCGCCAGGGCGGTGAGGTAGCTGGCGATGTCCCCCTTGCGCTCGAGCGCCGGCCCGGCGGTGGGGACGAACTCCGCCTCGAGCTCGTTGGCCACGATCTGGGCCAGGGAGGTCTTGCCCAGGCCGGGCGGACCGGCCAGCAGCACGTGGTCGAGCGCCTCGGAGCGGGCGCGCGCGGCCTCGATGAAGATGGCCAGCTGCTCCTTGACGCTCTCCTGGCCCACGAAGTCCTCCAGCCGCCGCGGACGCAGCGAGCGGTCGAGCTCGTCCTCCGCTGCCTGCGGCGCCGGGTCGTGGATCCGATCCACCCCAGGCGTGCGGATGCCGCCGCTCACCGGGCCGCCCTGAGCGCTTCGGCGATCAGGTCCTCGGGCGTCTCGCCGTCCGCCTTGTCCAGCAGCGAATCGGCCTCCTGGGGATTGAAGCCGAGGCCCAGCAGGCCCTCGCGCGCGAGAGTGCGGGGATCGTCCGAGGCGGTGCGGCGCACCACGATCTCGTCGCTCACCCGGCCGGCGACCTTCTCGCGCAGCTCGACGATGATCCGCTCGGCCGTGCGCTTGCCGATTCCGGGTACCGCCTGGAAGCGCGCGGCGTCACCCGAGGCGATCGCGTTCAGGAGCTCCCGCGGGGCGCCACCGGAGAGCACCGCCAGCGCCACCTTGGGGCCGACGCTCTGAACGCCGATGAGCATCAGGAACAGCTCACGTTCGGCCGCGGTCCAGAAGCCGTACAGGTGCATGCCGTCATCACGGATGACCAAGTGGCTGAACAGCCTGGCCTCTCGGCCCGCCGCGGGAACCTGGGCCAGGGTCTCCGAGGAGACCGCCAGCCGGTAGCCCACCCCGGCCGCCTCGATCACCACCTCGCCTCCGAGGCGGCTGATCACCTCACCGCGTACGGACGCGATCACGCGAACGCCCTCGTCATCCGATCGCCGCCTTGAGCGGCGCCGCGTTGGCGTGGCAGATGGCGACCGCCAGCGCGTCGGCGGCATGATCGGGCTTGGGCAGGTCGGGCAGCGACAGCAGCGCGCCCACCATGCGCTGCACCTGGTCCTTGGCCGCGCCGCCGCTGCCACAGACCGCCTGCTTGACCACCTGGGGGGTGTACGAGAAACAGGGAATGCCGGCCATGCCGGCGGAGAGCAGCACCACGCCGCGCGCCTGGCCGACGGCAAACGCGCTGTTGGCGTTGCGCCCGAAGTAGAGATCCTCCACGGCCACCGCCGCCGGCCGGTGCTCGCGGATCAGGTCGCACACCCGGGCATGGATGTCGGCCAGGCGCCGCTCGAGCGGCGTGCCCGGCCGCGTCTCGATCACGCCGCCGTCGAGCGCCGCGAGCGTGCTGCCGCGTGAGACCACCACCCCATAGCCCGTGTTGGCGGTGCCGGGGTCGATACCGAGGACGATCACCAATAGCTGAGATTCTGCGTCCAGGGGCGGACGCCTTCTTGTGCGGGTCCCCGTCGCGGCCTAGCGCGTGCCGCGCCAGATGAACCAGGCGAACACGCCCTGGAAGGGCAGGCGGGCCCACAGTGCCGCCTCGGGGATCTTCGGGAAGTCCTCCGCGTTGACGGCCATGTGCACGTTGGCCGGGAAGATGGCCACGAGCGTGGCCAGCAGCCACCAGCGCCCGAGCCGCCGCGTGCGGTCGGGCAGCACAGCCAGGCCGCCGGCGATCTCCGCCGCTCCGCTGGCCGCCACGCACTCGCTCTTCCAGCGCTCCAGGTAGCTGGGCATGATCGCCTCGTAGGTGCGCGGGATCACGAAGTGCATGATGCCCGCGAAGATCCAGAAGAAGCCCAGGCCGAAGCGCAGCGCCGTGGAGCGCCGGCTCACGCCGCGGCCACGCGCTCGAGCACCTCGGCGTCGACATCGAAGTTCGCATGCACCGCCTGCACGTCGTCGGACTCCTCGAGCGCCTCGATCAGGCGCATGAGGGTGCCGACGCGGTCCTCCCCGACCTCGGTGCGGGTCGTGGGCCGCTGGACCAGCTCGGCCGACTCGATCTCCACGCCCTCCGCGGCCAGGGCGTCGCGCACCGCCGAGACGTCGGCGGGCTCGGTCACGATCTCCCACACGTCGCCGTCGAGGCCCACGTCCTCGGCGCCGGCATCGATCGCGGCCAGCAGGTCGTCCTCCGAGTAGCGCGTGCCGTCCACCACGATCTCGCCCTTCTTCTCGAAGGTCCAGGCCACCGAACCGGGTTCTCCCAGGCTGCCGCCGTGCTCCTTGAAGGTGTGGCGCACCTCCGAGCCGGTCCGGTTGCGGTTGTCGGTGAGTGTCTCGACGAGGATGGCCACTCCGCCGGGGCCGTAGCCCTCGTAGACCACGGCCTCGAAGGCGTCGGCGTCCGAGTCGGCGCCGGTGCCCTTGGCAATGGCCCGCTCGATGTTGTCCTTGGGCATCGACGCGTCCCTGGCCTTCTGGACGGCGAGAGCCAGCGACGGGTTGCCCTCGGGGTCTCCCCCGCCCTCACGCGCGGCGACCGTGATCGCCCGCGTGAGCTTCGTGAACAGCGCACCGCGCTTGGCGTCGACAGCCTTCTTCTTGTGCTTGATCGACGCCCATTTGGAGTGACCGGCCATGGCTGAAAGCCTATCCCGGCCACGGCCTCAGACCACGAATGCGCCGTCGCGCTGCAGCTCCACGCCGTCCACGGTGATGGAGCCCCCCTCGCGCAGGTCGCAGACCATGTCCCAGTGCACCGCCGAGTCGTTGACGCCGCCGCTCTCGGGGTAGGACATCCCGATCGCCATGTGCACCGTCCCGCCGATCTTCTCGTCGAGGAGGATCTCCTTGGTGCCCGTGGCGATGCCGAAGTTGGTGCCGATTCCCAGCTCGCCCAGGCGACGCGCGCCGTCGTCGGTGTCGAGCATCTCGAGCAGGAAGTCCTCGCCCTGCTCCGCGGACGCGTCGACCACATTGCCGTCGGCGAAGCGAAAGCGCACCCCCGAGACCGTCCGGCCGCCGTAGCTGGCCGGGAACGAGAAGCTCACCTCGCCGTTCACCGAATCCTCCACCGGGCCGGTGAAGAACTCGCCGTCGGGCATGTTGAACTCGCCCACGCAGGGGATCCACTTGCGCCCCGCCACTCCGAGCGTGATGTCGGTACCCGGGGCCTGGATGCGGACCTCCTCACGACCCTGGATCCATTCGGTGAGGTGCTTGACCTGGTCCGATTGGCGCTGCCAGGCCGTGACGGGGTCTCCGTCGCCGGTGAGGCAGGCCGCGTAGAAGAAATCCTCGTAGTCGGCCAGCGACATGCCCGCCTCGCTCGCGTACCCGTGGGTGGGAAACAGCGTCAGCGACCAGCGGTGCTCGCCCGCCGCGGCGCGACGCATCGAGGTCTCCATGATCGGCTTGCGCGCCTTCTGGCTGCGCGCCTGCTTGGCGGGGTCGGCCTTCGAGAGGGCGCGCGGGTTGACGTCGGCCATGATCCCGATGCGCACGTCGGCGTGCTCGGCCGCCCATTCGCTGGTGGGAGGGATCCAGTCGAGCTGGGCGTCGGAGGCCAGCTCGTAGAACGCGGCCTGCGCTCCGTCGGTGCTGAGCTGCATCACGGGCAACCCGCCCGCGCGCAGCACCTCCTCGTAGATCGCCTCGACCAGCACCTCGGCCGCCGTGGTGGACTGGATCACGCACACGTCGTCCTTCTGGACGCGGGTGGAGTAACGGACAAGGATCTGGGCGAGCGCATCTGCGCGCTGGTCCCTCATGAGAGAACTCCTGCTCGTTCGAGCAGCCAGCGGTGCAGGCTGCGGTCGTCGGTCAATTCGGGGTGGAAGGCCACCGCGAGGATGTTGCCCTGGCGGACGGCCACGGGATGGCCGTCGATCTCGGCGAGCACCTCCACGTCATCGCCCTGGTCGTCGACCCAGGGCGCGCGGATGAACACCGCGCGCAACGGGCCGAGACCGTCGAGCTCCAGGTCGGCTTCGAAGCTGTGGAGCTGGCGTCCGAAGGCGTTGCGCCGCGCGGTCACGTCGAGCAGCCCGAGGTGCTCGCGGTCGAGCATGATCAGGCCCGCGCAGGTGGCCAGCACCGGACGGCCGCTGAGCACGAGATCGCGCAGCGGCTCGGCCAGCCCCTCGCGCTCCATGCCCATGCCGATCGTGGTGGACTCGCCGCCGGGCAGAATCAGTCCGTCTAGGCCCTCCAGGTCCGCCGCGGTGCGCACCTCGCGGGCCTCGGCGCCCTCCTCGGTCAGAACGCGGGCGTGGGCCTCGAAGTCGCCCTGGAGCGCGAGGACGCCAATCAACGGCATCGCTCCGGGTCGGGCAAAGCCCGACCCCTCGCGCGAGGCCGGCCGGCTCACCAGCCGCGGTCTTGGAGCAGGCCGCCGTTCTCCTGCAGCGTGCCGATCTCGATGCCGGGCATGGCCTCGCCCAGCTCGCGGGAGGCGGCGAGCACCCGCTCAGGGTCCTGGTAGTGGGTGGTGGCCTCGACGATGGCCCGGGCTCGCCGGGCGGGGTCGGAGGACTTGAAGATGCCCGATCCGACGAAGTTGCCCTCGGCCCCCAGCTGCATCATCAGCGACGCGTCGGCGGGCGTGGCGATGCCGCCGGCGCAGAACAGCACCACGGGCAGGCGGCCGCGCTCGGCCACCTCGCGAACCAGCTCCAGCGGCGCGCTGAGCTGCTTGGCTGCGCTGCCCAGCTCCATCGGCGACAGTGTCTGAAGCCGCCGGATCTCGCCCGTGATCAGCCGGATGTGACGCACGGCCTCGACCACGTTGCCGGTGCCCGCCTCGCCCTTCGAGCGGATCATCGCCGCGCCCTCGGCGATCCGCCGCAGCGCCTCACCGAGGTTGGTGGCACCGCACACGAAGGGAATCTTGAACGCCCACTTGTCGATGTGGTGGGCTTCGTCGGCCGGCGTGAGCACCTCGGACTCGTCGATGTAGTCCACCTCGAGCGCCTCGAGCACCTGGGCCTCGGCGAAGTGCCCGATGCGGGCCTTGGCCATCACCGGGATGGTCACGGCCTCCTGGATGGCGGCGATCATCGTCGGGTCGGACATGCGGGCCACTCCCCCGGCCGCCCGGATGTCGGCCGGCACGCGCTCGAGCGCCATCACGGCGGACGCGCCCGCGTCCTCGGCGACCTTGGCCTGCTCGGCGTCGATCACGTCCATGATCACCCCGCCCTTGAGCATCTCGGCGAGGCCCGCCTTGACTCTGAACGTCCCGGTCTCCATGTGCAGTGAGGATAGCCCGCCCGCGGGCGAGGCCCTACGGGCGGGCTGTCCTGACGCTCACCAGGTCGTCGGCTTGACCGGCTCGTACAGCCAGACCTGGAAGAAGTCGTCGAGCTGCTCGCCGCTCCTGCGCTCGGACAGCTCGATGAAGTCGGCCGTGCTCACGTTGCCGTTGCGGTTCTCGCGGTACCAGGAGCGGAGGATCCGGAAGAACGTCTCGTCGCCGACCTTCTGGCGCAACGCCTGGAGCGTCATGGCGCCGCGGTCGTAGACGACCTCGCTGAACAGCACATCCGGTCCGGGTAGGTCCGCGGGAGCCGGCGTCCAGAGCTCTGCATCCGCAGGCTCCGCGTAGAGCTCGTCGAACGTCGCCTGGGCGGTCGGGCCGCCGTGGCGCTCGTCGTAGATCCACTGCGACCAGGTGGCGAAGCCCTCGTTGAGCCAGATGTCGGGCCACGACGACAGGGTCACCGAGTTGCCGAACCATTGGTGCGAGATCTCGTGTACGACCGTGGTGGCCGAAGAGACCCGACTGTAGTTGGCCTTGGTCTGGCTCTCCAGCGCGTAGCCCACCTCGGGCGCCCAGTCCATGATGCCGCCGGCGGCGTCGTAGGGGTACGGGCCGTAGAGGTCCTCGAAGAAGGCGACCACCTCGGGCTGGGCCGCGAGACGCTCGAAGGCGAGATCGGGATTCGGCACCGTCGCCCCGCTCGGCCGCGTGAGCGGGTCGACCGCGTTGTAGATCGGCGTGCCGTCGGCGAGGGTGCCCTCGAAGTCGGTGAGGAAGGTGCCGTTGGTGGCGGTCGACAGATAGGGCGCCATCGGATCGCGCTCGCGCCACAGCCAGGTGGTCTGGCCGTTGCGCGTGTAGCTGCCGGCGAGGTTGCCGTTGGCGATCACCGTCCTGCCCTCGGGCACGGTGATGGCGAAGTCGTAGGTGGCCTTGTCGAGCGGCGTGTCGTTGACCGCGTACCAGCCGGGCGAGCCCTGCGGCTCGTTGACCACGAACGCCCCGTCCTCGGTCGGCACCCAGCCCTCGATCGACCCGTCGGGATCGGTGATCGCCTCGGCCACGCCCTCGTAGCGAACCGTCACCACGAACGGCCGGCCCTTGCGCAGCTTGCGCTTGGGCTGGATGACCAGCTCGTGGTCGCCCTCGCGCGTGAAGGTCGCGCGGCGGAAGTTGACGGTGACCTCCGAGACCTCCAGGAACGGCCGCAGGTCGAGGTTGAAGCTCTTCAGGTTCTGCGTGGCCCGGGCGAACACGAGGGTGCGCCCCGAGAGCACCTCCGTGGCGGGGTCGTAGGCGATCTTCAGCCCGTAGTGGCGCACGTCGTAGCCGCCGTTGCCGGCGTTCGGGAAGAACGGGTCACCCGCTCCGGGAGCGCCGGCCACGTAGCGGTCGGCCGATGCCGGCGCGGCGGCGACAACGACAGCGACGAGGGCGAGCGCCGAGAGCGCCAGAGTCCTGCGGATCACGGAATCCTCCTGTGGTGTGACGGTTCCGACCGGCGGCAGCCTACTCCCCTACGGCCCGGTCCAACCGGCCGCATAGCATGGGTTTTGGCCACAGTTGTTCGGGAACGTCCCGTCGATCGCCAGGAAGTCGACGAACTGCGCCACGGCTGCGGGCGCAAAGCCGGTCAGGCCGTGCGGGTCCACGCCCTCGGTCTGGACGATGTTGGTCACAGGAGCGGGAGGAGTGCCGAGACAGGTGGCCTCGGTACAGCCCGGCGGACGCAGGGGACCGGTGTCGAACACGACCAGCGCGTCGCCGCGCCAGGGATAGCGCGGGATCGGCCTGATCCCGTAGAACGGCGTGCGGTCCAGGCTGCGACCCGGGTCCAGCGCGGGCGTGCGCAGCCGGGCGCCCAGCAGCCGCGCCTCGGTCTCCGTGGCGATGTTGGCCACCTGGTGGTCGCCGAAGGCCTCGTGCAGCAGCACCGTGTGCCGAGGCGTGTCGGGCAGTGGGTCACCCGTCATGTGCCAGGCGTAGCCATTGGCCTCGCCCCGGTCCCACAGGAGCTGCACCATCGAATTGATGATCGCCTGGTCGACCCCGTTGGGATAGGTCGGGAACAGCACCTCGGCGAAGGTGTTGAACTGGGTGCTGCGGGTGAGCAACAGGCTGAAGCGGAAGCCGGGAACGATCAGGGCCGAGCGCTCTGAGTCCGGTGCCACGGCGGTGTAGGCCCCTCCGAGGATGCCGCCCAGGCTGGCCCCCGAGTAGAACAGCCGGCGGGTGTCGATCTTCCCGGCGAACTCGGGGTGCGAGGACAGGCCCTGGGGGTGGATCATCGCTCGCCCGAGGAACATGAAGTTGAGCAGGCCCTGCTGGAGGCGGTCGGCCATCGTCGGGAAGCGCGACAGGTCGCCGGAGACCGACAGCGCGTTGGGAACGTCCTCCGAGGACATCCCGGAGAAGTCCGTGCCGCAGACGACGGAGTTGGCGATCGTGCTCAGCCCCGAGACGCCGTCGACGGCCGAGGCCGAGCCGAACAGCCCGTGGCCGAAGAGGAGCGGGCGGGCCTGGTTGGCCGCGGAAGCGCTGCTCGGCACGATGCACACGAAGCGGGCCTGTTGCACGTTGCCGGAGGTCCGGACGGGCAGCCCGCCGCGGTCCAGGGCGAAGCGCGAACCGGGCGGACAGCCGGGCTGATCGAGGAAGCAGGGCACGGCCACTCGCCCGCTCACACGGCGGCCGGCGGGCACGTCGCGCACCTCGTCGACGCTGAATACGGGCGACGAGCCTTCCACCTCGAGGTCGGAGAGATCGCGGTCGCCCAGCTCCGCGAAGGCCCGGTCGCGCATCGACAGCAGGCGCTCGGTCAGGTTGCGCCGGCTCGCAACGGTGAAGTCCCAGGCGAGGTACAGGCTGCGCCTCTTGACGCCGGCACGCTCCAGCCGGCGGAAGATTCCCTCGAAGTGCGCGCGGCGTCGCGCGGCCGCGCGGTTGGGTGCCCGCAGCCCATCGCGATAGACCCGGAACGCCCGCCCCGCGGGAATGGACGAACCGTCGGTGCGCCTGAGGTTGCGCAGCGCCACGATGTAGCGCCGGCCCTCCCTCCACCCCACTCCGGGATGGATGTTGAGCGTGCGTTCGGCCGGGTCCTCGGCACGCGCGTTGAGCTCCGCCCACACCAGCTGGCGCTTCAGCGTCTTGGCGTCGATCACCACCACCGGCTGGCGCCGGTCGAAGGCGCGGCCCATGTCCGTGTTCGGCACCACGCCGCTCCGGTCGAGATCCAGGCCCGGGACCAGGGTCACGAGGATCTGTCCGGGGCTGAATCCGTCCGAGCGGTTGTAGTCGCTCGCCTCGATGTGCTTGCCGTCCCTCGAGCGTGGCGTCATCGAATCGGTGAGCGCCAGGCGGCCGTTCTTGACGAAGTGGTCGTTAGGCCAGGGCAGCAGACAGGCCGCGGGGTCGATCGGGTCGCAGCCATTGGGGGCGGCCTGGGCGGGAGCGGCCGCCATGAACAGAGCCAGCGACAGCACACCGATGGCGCACGCCCTCGTCCTCACGGCGCGCAGCCTACGGGATCAGCTCGCGCCCCGGAGGGCCTCTACGAGCTTGAGCGGCTTGCCCATCCGGAGGACCGCGCCCTCGTACACGCGCGCTCCGATTCGCATGAGGATCAGCGCGCCCACGGCGAGCAGGGCCAGCGAAACTGCCATCTCCGCCCCCGAGGCCTCGCCGAGCGCGACCCGGGCGGGCATCACCACGGGCGAGCTGAACGGAACTATGGAGCCCACGACCGCCACGGTGCCGTCCGGATCGTTCAGGGCGGGGATGGCCACCAGGTAGGAGGCCACCAGCAGCATCGTCAGAGGCGTGCTCGAGGAGGTGAGGTCCTCCTGGCGCGACACGATGACCCCGGAGATCGCGTACATGCTGGCCCAGAACGCGTAGCCGAACAGGAACCACACGAGCGCGACCCCGACGGCCGCCAGAACCGGTCCGTCCAGCTCGACCACTCCCCTCGCTGCGGCCACCGCGAGGCCGGCCACCGCCGCAGCCAGCAGCTGCAGCAGACCCAGCACGCCGATTCCCAGGATCTTGCCCATGAGCAGCGGGCGAGGCGCGATCGTGGACAGCAGCACCTCGATCACGCGCGACGCCTTCTCCTCCACCACTCCCTGGGCCACGGCGATGCCGAAGACGACGAGCAGGCCGTAAAGCAGGATGGACGCGACGAAGGCGACGCCCTCACGGCCCTTGCCCTGATCTCCCTCGAGGGCCTCCACCCGCAGAGGCGGCGGGTCGAGCGCGCCGCGGGCATCGTCCTCCGGCACGCCCTCCGAGCGCAGAGCCTCGCCGATGCGCACCTGCCGCGCGCCGGCCTGCAGGGCCTGGTCAAGCGCGTCCTCAGGGTCCTCCAGGGACACCACGGTGCCTTCGACCAGCGCGGCGTCCACGCTCTCGTCCTCTACCGCGGCGCGCGCCTGCGCTGCCGAGCCGAAGCGCTCGACCTCGATCTCCGCGTCGAGCTGCGGGGCAGCTGCCCGGGCGGCCTGGGCAATGGCCACCGCCTCGGGTCCCTGCGCTCCGACCCTGTAGGTCTCGGTGTCGTCGCCGCCCAGCACGCCGGCGAGCCAGGCGATGGCCACCACCAGGACGATCGTGGCCAGCAGCGAGTACTGGAAGCTGCGCTGCCGCAGCCGCTCGGTGACCTCCCGGCGGGCCACGAGAAAGATCACCTGGCGCGAGCTCAGCGCTCCACCACCTCGCGAAACAGCTCGGTCAGAGTCGGCCGGGCGGGTGCGAAGCTGCGCACGCGGCCGGCTCGGCGGGCGGCGTCGAGCACGGCCTGATCGTCGGCGCCGTCGTGAAGCTGCACCAGCACCGCCTCGCCGTCCCTGCCCACCACCTTCGCGCCGCGCAGCTCCTCGGTCCAATCTCCGTTGTTGGTCTCGACGTCAACGCGCAGGCGCGGTTCGGAGCGCTCGGCGCGGAGGTCGTCCACACGACCGGCAGCGACGATGCGCCCGTCCTTCACGATCGCCACGGTGTTGCAGATCCGCTCGACGAGCTCGAGCTGGTGCGACGAGAAGATCACCGCCACTCCTTGCCGGGCGCGCTCGAAGAGCACTTCCGACATCACGTCCGCCCCGATCGGGTCGAGGCCGGAGAAGGGCTCATCGAGGATCAGCACCTCGGGGTCGTGGACGAGCGCCGCGCCCAGCTGGACCCGCTGCTGGTTTCCGAGCGACAGCTCCTCCACCCGCTGCTCGCCGTGCTGGGCCAGGCCGAGCCGCTCGATCCACCGTCCGGCGGCCGTCTCCGCCTCGTCGTCGCTCGCGCCGTGCAGCGAGGCGAGGTAGCGCAGATGACGATCCACCTGCATCTTCGGATAGAGCCCCCGCTCCTCGGGCATGTAGCCGAACCGGTGCTGCACGTCGCGGCCGATCGGCTCCCCCCGCCACAGGACCTCCCCGGAATCGGGCTCGAGCACCCCGAGCGCGATCCGCATGGCCGTGGTCTTCCCGGCGCCGTTGGGTCCGACGAAGCCCACCACCTCGCCCTCGGGGACCTCGAGGCTGAGGCCGTCGAGGGCGACGTTGTCTCCGTAACGGCGGCTCAGGTCCCGCAACTCCAACATCGAGTTCTCCATTCCCGTCGCGACCAGTCTTTATACCCCGTAGAGGGTCGGCCCAAGCCCGCCCGTGGGGCCGGCCGCCCGATGGGGTAGTCCCGGGAGAGCGCCTACTTGAGGCGGAAGGCCTTGATGCGGTCCGCGTAAGCGGTCTCGTCCAGCGCGTACACGCCGTAGGCGAGCGCCTGGATCAGGCCGAGCAGCGCGGAGTGCGAGCGCACGTAGGCCGGGCTGTTCGAGGAGTAGTAGAGGCGGTGGTCGGCCAGTTTGGCCACCTCCGAGAGGGTGGCGTCGGCGATCGCGACCGTGGCCGCCCTGCGGTTGCGCGCCAGCTTCATGGCCCGGACCACCAGCGGATGGGGCCGGCCGGCGGAGAAGCCCACCATCACGGTCTTGTCGTCCACGCGCCCGAGCTTGGCCAGACCCTCCTGGCTCGGTGACGCCACCACCTCGGCCCGCAGGTCGAGCAGCATCAACAGGTGTCGCAGGTAGCTGGCGAAGAAGGCCATCTGGTCGGTGCCGCAGAGCACGATCCGGTCGGCGCGGGAGATCAGGTCGACCGCCGCGGTCACCTCGTCGCGGTCGATCTTGCGGGCGGTCTCGGCCACGTTGGCGTGGTCGGCCGCGATCGCCGTCTCGAATTCGGTCTGGTCGATCGGGAAGAGCGGGGTCTGGGAGAGGTCGGCAGCGGAGGCGCCGTTCTCACGTGCGCGCCGGTACTCGTCGCGCGCAGCCGCCTGCAGCTCGGGAAAGCCCTCGAAGCCGAGCGCCTGGGCGAAGCGCACCACGGTCGAACTGGAGGTGTTGGCGCGGCGCGCGAGCTCCTCCGCCGTGTGGAAGGCCGCCTCCTCGAGGTGGTCCACGATGTACTGGCCGACGTCCTTCTGCGAGCGGCTGAACTCGTCGAAGCGTTGCCGGATCTCTTCCGAGAGTGTGAGAGCGGTCGTCCCGGTTCGGGTCACGGACGCGTTTTTCGTCGGCGTCGGCGCAGTTCCTTCCGAACGCCCGGCGGCCGGTAGCGTTTGCCGCGTGATCCTCTACGACCACTCCTCCTCCGGTAACTGCCTGAAGTGCCGGCTGGTGCTGCGCCAGCTCGAGCTGCCGTACGAGCGCGTGAGCCTCGACCTGTTCACGGGAGAGACGCGCACCGATGAGCACTTCGCCCGCAATCCCGACGGCCGCATCCCGGTGCTCGAGCTCGACTCCGGCGAGACCATCCCCGAGTCCGGGGCCATCCTGCTCTACCTCGCCGAGGGCACCCCGCTCCTTCCCGCCGATCGCCTCGCCCGTGCCCGGGTCCACCAGTGGATGCTGTTCGAGCAGAACCGCATCGAGAGCGACCTCGGCTACGCGCGGTTCCTGGCGCTGTCCGGCCGCAAGGAGCAGATGCCGGAGGTGTTCGCCAACCGCGTGGAGCGCGGTACGGACGCGCTCGGGGCCCTCGACCGTGGCCTGGCGGCGAGCGGCGGCCCGTTCGTAACGGGCGCCGACTACACCGTGGCCGACATCGCGCTGTACGGCTACGTCGGCTGCGCCGGAGACACCGGCGTGGACCCGCGGAGCTTCGAGCACGTGGGCGCGTGGCTCGACCGGGTGGAGGCCACGCCGCGCTTCGAGAACGACCTCGAGCCGTTTCCCGCGCACGCGTCGGACCGGCCGATCTGATGCCCGCGCCGGGTCAGCCCGGCGTGCAGGTGCTCCGGCTCCGATCGAGCACGCGGCCGGCCACGTCACGAAACTCGAAGCTCGCCCGGCCCGGCTCGACGACGATCCTCAGCGCGCCGTAGCGGCGGTCGTTGCCGAAGGCGAGGCTGGGATCGCCACGGTCGATCCGGTAGCGGACCTGGCCTCCCGCCCCGGCCACGTACTGGACGATGCCGCCGACCGGCCGGAGGCGCTGCAGGTTGTGATCGTGGCCGCTCAGCACCGCGCGCGCCCGGCCGCGAAGGGCGTTCCAGAGCGGCGCCATGTCGGCCGCGTCGTCGTAGAAGCCGGCGCTGTAGCGGGGCCGGTGCCAGATCGCGATACGACAGTTCCCCCCACCTTCGCGCAGGACGCGGCGCAACCAGGCCAGCTGGCGCGAGCCACTCCCGTGGGCCGCCTCGGAGTTGAGGCTGATGAGCTCCCAGCCGGCGATCGTCGTGCGCGACCACGGGCCCTGGCGGCGCCCCTTCTTCGCCCGCCAGTAGGGGTAGTACCCGATGCGCCGGTTGGCCCACTCGTGGTTGCCCGGCGTGGGATCGGTGACCTTGGCCAGCGATCCGTAGAGCGGGTCGTAGTAGGCCCGGAACTCCGACGGCAGCCCCTCGTCGTAGACGTCGCCGAGATACAGGAAGCGGTCGGGCCGGCCCCGGCGAATCGTGCGGGCCACGGCCCGCGCTCCGTCCGTGGGCGTGGCGGCGTCACCCACGGCCCAGACCACCGCGCGGCCCGGCGAGGGATCCACCGGCAGCACGGGCTCGCCCCCTCCGCCCTGGGCAGCCGCCCCGGCCGCCCCGGCCGCCAGCGCGCAGGCCACCGCCACTGAGCATGCGGAGCGCCTCACGGCAGCACGAACACGCCGTCGCTCACCGCCCGCTCGCCCGATGGGTCCGAGGGCCTGCTCACGAGCTCGCCGCGCACCACCATGGCGCTGGAGCCGCCCCCGTCGAGGTTGAGCGCGTCACGGGCCCCGAGCGAGAGCATCAGGCGCGCCGCCTCGCGCAGGGTCACGCCCGCGCTCCAGCCGGGCCGGCGCCCGTCGACCGTGACCAGGAGCAGTCCTCCGTCGGCTCTCACGCCCGCCAGCGTACGGGGTTGCCGTGACGCCACGAAGGACCCGAAGAAGCCCGGGGCTTCGAGCGGGGCGAAGCCCTCGGGCCGAGCCGCGACCGACACCCGCCCGCGAGACAGCAGGCGCGGGCCGCCGCCGGTGATGAGCGTCTGCGCCGCGGGATCGAGCGCCGCGCCGCGCGCCAGCAGCGCCGTGCTCACCTCGGCTCGACCGCCCACGGTGAGGGTCCGTGAGATGAAATCGCCGGCGCCCCCGCTGCCGCTGAGCAGGACCCGCCCCCGGGCGGCGGGGCGGCCGCGTGCCCGGCCCACGCGGGCGACGATCCCGTCGCGAAGCTCCGCCTCGGCGCCCGCGGACGGCGGACGACCCCCGAAGCGTGAGCTGAGCAAGACGAGCTCGCTGCGGTCGGTGCACGTCAGGGCCGAGTTGGGGCGCTGCGTGGGCCGGTCGCCGCCGCGGCCCCCGCAGGCGGGCACCTGGCCACGCCGGCGCTCCACGCCGTCGAGAATCCGCTGCTCGCCTCCCGGCGTTCGCACCGCTCCGTCGAACTCGAGGCGCTCGATCCGAGCCGGGGCCGCGCGGTCCGCGGGCACGACCAGCGCCGAGCGCCCGTCCACGGGCTCGCTCAGCAGGCGCCCGCCGATGGCCAGGGCGCCCACGGGATCGCCGTCGACGGCGAAGAAGCCGCCGTTGACCCCGGCGACGGTGGACGTCCGGCGCGACATCTCGGTCGGGCGCTCGAGGCCCGCCACCCGGCCGTCGGAGAGAACACCACGCAGCGCGGGCCCCTCGCCAGCGGAGGCGATCGCCAGCACGTTCACGCGCCAGGGCCCTCCCTCACGCACGATCGAGGTCCAGCGGACTCCCGGAGCTACGGTCACGCGGTCACGGCGCTCGTCCAGGGAGGGCGAGCCGAGCGGCAGCTCCGCCTCAGCGGCGGCGGGGGCGACCGCGGCCGCCAGCACCGCAGCACCGGCCAGCAGCGCGCGTGTCCTCATCCGCTCGCCTCGGCCATGAGGGCCACCAGCCGAGCGGCGTTGGCACCCTCCGGATCGAGGTCGGGACGCAGGTCGGCGAGCGACAGGCCGGCCAGCCGGGATGAGGACAGCAGCGGCGGCAGCAGCTCCTCCAGCTGGGTCCAGGTGAGCCCTCCCGGGGCGGCGTAGGTGCTCGCCGGCATCTCGCGCTCGTCCAGCACGTCCACGTCGAGATGCAGCCAGAAGCCCGCGGGCATGCCACCCAGCCGCTCGGCGACCTCCTCGCCGAGCCGGCCCATCTCGGTTTCGCCGAGACCCGACGCCGGCCGCAGCTCGACCCCCGCCGGGACGTAGCCGATCTCCTCCCGGTCGTCGGGACCGTCGCGATGACCGAGCACCGCCACGTCCTGCGGATCGAGCAACGGCCGCGAGTCCCCCACCGCGAGCCACTCCTCCGCGCCCCGCCCGAGCATCACGGCCAGCGGCATGTCGGCGGCCTCCCCGGTCGGGGAGGTCCGCCCGTCGAGGCAGTCCACGTGACCGTCGACGAAGCAGAGCCCGAGCCGCTCGCCGGACGCGGCCCGGACCGCGGCGATCGCTCCCGGCAGCATGCTGCAGTCGCCGCCGGCCACGAGCGGCCTGCGCTCCTCGTCGATCGCTGTGCGCACTGCCTCCCTCAACGCGCGGTTGACCTCGACGATGCGGCGGAGGCCGATCACGCCGCTGTCCGGATCACGGCTCGGATCATCGATCCGGGGGCCCACGTCGCCGGCGTCCTCGGCCTCGAACGCAGCGGCCAGCCCCGCCGCACGAAGCGCCCCCGGCCCTAGCTCCTCGCCTCGGGCGCGGCCCGAGCAGTCCACGGGAGCGCCGATCAGCCGCCAAGACCGCCTCGCGCCGTTCACCAAGCCGTCACCGAGCTCGAAGCGCGTCTTGAGCTAGTCGGCCCTGTGCCGCTCGTCGTCGGCATCGGCTTCGTGCCGCCGAGCATCCTCTCGGTGAGCTTCGGCCGCCTCGGGCTCGCCGAACAGCTCGGACGCATCGGCCGCCTCGCGATCCGTCCGGGCGGCCCGCTCGTGCCTGGTGGCGGCCCGCTGATGCCGGCGCCGCTCCCTGCTCTGGTCGTCGTCGGCCATTCGACAGAGCCTAGCCCTAGCTGCTCCCCATGGGCCGGGTAGGGATCGAACCTACGACCGATGGATTATGAGTCCACTGCTCTAACCACTGAGCTACCGGCCCGTTGCGCGGCACCTTAGCCGCGGTCCGGGCTGCGGTCAGCCCTTGGCGCTGCGAATCGCCTCGGTCAGCTCGCGCTCCGAGAACGCGCCCTCCAGCCGGGCCGCCACCTTGCCGCTCTTGTCCACGGTGAAGAGCCAGGGCTCGGTCTGGAGGTTGTACTCGGCGAGCTGGGGACGCAGGCCCTTGTCGATCCGGTTGTCGACGAAGACCTCCTGGTGGATGAACTCCACGCCCTCGCCCTCCTTGCCTGCCTTGACCGACTCGGCGATGTCCACCACCGGGCCGCACACCCGGCTCTGACAGAGGGCCGGAGTGGCGAAGAGCAGCACCGTCGGCTTCTTGCCGGCGACATCGGCGAAGTTGCTCGAGTGCATCGAGGAGGGCGGGATGCGGGTGTCGATCGAGGCGATGTCGCCACCCGCGTCCGCCTCGGTGGGGGTGTCGATGCGCGGCGCCTTGTCGCCGGGCCTGGGAATGGTGTCCGCGGCTTCGTCGATCACCGGCAGCCGCGGCACCGCCGAGGTGGCCGCGACCAGGCGATCGTCGAGCCGGGCGATGCCGAGCACCTCGTACTCGCCGGAGGCTTCGAACGGGATGTCGGCCACGTAGACCGACTGGGCCGAGTCGGGGTCCGTCGCTGTCTGGCGGCTCTGGAACTGAGGGCGCACCGAGAGCGTTTCGAAGCGCGCCGGGTAGGGACCCTTGGCCTGGCCGCCGCCGGCCGGCGCGACGTAGACGGCCACCGAGGCATCGGCGATCTGGGCGCGCGAGCGGTCGAAGAGGCCGAAGCCGAAGCGGTTCTCCCCGGTCGTGAGCTGCGACACGGACGGGGCCAGCACCGGCCCGCCGCGGCCCAGGCCCTGCTGCAGCTCGGCCAGCGTCTTGGTGCCCGCCTGGGGAAAGTCCTGGGGCTCGGCCACCGGGGGCGCCGGGTTGTCGGCCTCGTCGTCGCCTCCGCCACAGCCGGCGACCAACGCACACGCGAACAGGGCAGCGGCAATCAGGGCTCGGCTCCTCACGAGGCGAGGAAGGGTAGGAGACCACCGCTCCCGGCGGCGTGCGGGACGCGGCGGCTTAACCTGGCGTTCATTCAACTAGCATCGCCCGCCCCCGGCCCGGTCGACTCGCCCTCAGGAGGCTCACATGGAACGCGCGGCACTGATAACCGGAGGCTCGAGCGGTATCGGCCTGGCCATCGCCCGGGCACTCGGGCAGGACGGCTACTCGATCACGATCTCGGCCCGGCGCCCGGACAAGCTCACGGCCGCCGCCGAGGAGCTGCGATCGGACGGCCTCGACGTCCACGAGGTCGCGGCCAACATGACCGAAGAGGACGAGATCAAGCGCGTGGTGGCCGAGCACCGCGACCGCCGCGGGCGCCTCGACGTGCTGATCAACAACGCCGGCATCGGCATCGGGGCCACCGTCGCCGACACCGAGACCAAGAAGCTCGACCTCCAGCTCGACGTCAACCTGCGCGCCGTCTATCTCGTCGCGCGCGAGGCGATCCCGATGCTCAAGGAGGCCGGCGCCGAGCACGGCAAGGCCCTGATCGTGAACACCGCCTCCATCGCCGGGAAGTCGGGGCAGGGCTTCCTGTCGGCCTACTCCGCCACCAAGTTCGGCGTGGTGGGCCTGAGCCAGGCGATGCACAAGGAGCTCTCGGCCGACGGCATACAGGTCACCGCGCTGTGTCCCGGCTTCGTGGCCACGCCCATGACCGACTGGATCGAGGGGCAGGTGCCCAAGGAGGAGATGATCCAGCCCGAGGACATCGCCGAGTCGGTCCGCTTCCTGTTGCGGACCTCAGCGCACTGCGTCGTGCCCGAGATCCAGTTCCTGCGCCGGGACGACACCGACCTCTGACGGCACACGCTCGAGCTCGGCCAGCGCGCGCTCGTACTCGTCGAGGCGCCGGAACGGCCGCAGCCAGGCCCAGCCCGGCTGATAGCGCAGCTCGGACGCGCGGTGGCGCTCGCCCGTTGGCCGGAGCCGGCGGCGCCGCGGGCTCGCATCCAGCGACGGGGTCTCCTCCAGCAGGATGCTCGCCTGGAGCATCGCGGTGAGCGTGGTGAGCTCGCGCTCGGTGGCCGGGCGCGGCCCCCTGCCCGCGTCGGTGTAGCGGTCCCACGCCCTGGCGAAGCTGACGAGACTGGTGCGGCCTCCGTTGCGGTGCGCGGCGAGCATCGGGCAGACACCGCCCGAGCCATCCGTGTAGGCGCCGACGATTATGCGGTTGGCCTCCACTCCCCCGAGCATCGCCCGCCGGGTGGCGAGCGGCAGGCAGTCCACCGCTGTGCGCAGGTCGCGCGCGGGACGACGGCGGGTCATGGCTGCTCGGCCTCCATCAGCGGCTGGCATAGGATGCTCGTCCCCGGTCAGGCTGGCAAGCCGCGAAAGGAGACGTGCATGAGGCTCGGGTTGAACGTCGGCTACTGGGGCCTCGGACTCACGTCGGAGGGCCAGCTGGAGCTGGTCCAAGAGGCCGAGAAGGCCGGCTTCGACTCGGTCTGGGCGGCCGAGGCCTACGGGTCGGACGTGGCCACCGTCCTGGCCTGGCTCGCGGCGCAGACGTCGAGCATCAAGCTCGGCGCGGCCATCTTCCAGATGCCCGCCCGCTCACCGGCCATGACCGCCATGACGGCCGCCACCATCGACCAGCTGTCCGGCGGCCGGATGGTCATCGGCATCGGCTCATCGGGTCCCCAGGTGGCGGAAGGCTGGCACGGCCAGCGCTTCGGCAAGCAACTGCAGCGCACGCGCGAGTACGTGGACATCGTTCGCAAGGCGCTGGCGCGCGAGCGGCTCGTCTACGAGGGCGAGCAGTACACCCTGCCGCTGCCGGACGGTCCCGGGAAGGCGCTCAAGCTGATGATCGGCCCGGTGCAGGAGCGCATACCGGTCTACATCGCGGCGATCGGCCCCAAGAACATGCAGCTCACCGGCGAGATCGCGGACGGCTGGCTGCCCATCTTCTTCTCCCCCGAGCACGTCGGCGACTCGCGCGAGCTGCTCGAGGAGGGCGCCGGCCGAGCCGGCCGCACACTCGACGGGTCCTTCGACGTCGCCCCGACCGTCAACATCAGCATCGACGACGACGTGGACCGCGCGCGCGACCAGATGCGGCCCTTCATCGCCCTCTACGTCGGCGGGATGGGATCGCGCGACCGCAACTTCTACAACTCGCTCGTCCAGCGATACGGCTTCGAGGACGCCGCGAAGGAGATCCAGGACCTCTACCTGGAGGGCAAGAAGGACGAAGCGGCGGCGGCGATTCCCAAGGAGCTGATCGACACCATCACCCTGGTGGGGCCCAAGGAGATGATCCGCGACCGGCTCGCCGTCTACCGCGACGCCGGAGTCGGAACCCTGATCGCGAGCCCCGTCTCATTCGACCCCGAGGAGCGCAAGCGAATGGTCCACGAGCTCGCGGAGCTGACCTGAGCACAGGCCGGCGCTTCCTGATCGCGGCCTTCGGCGACCCGGGTCACGCCTTCCCGGCGATCGCCCTGGGCGCCGAGCTCGCCCGTCGCGGTCACGAGGTGACGCTGGAGACGTGGGAGCGCTGGCGCGAGCCGGCGGAGCGCGAGGGCATGCGCTTCGCCGCCGCGCCCGAGTACCAGGTGTTCCCAACCCGGGAGCGGCCCCTGAAGCCCTACGAGGCGGCCGTCAAGGCCTCGGCCGTCACACGCGAGCTGATCCGGGCCGCCGATCCCGAGGTGGTGGTGGCGGACATCCTCACCGTGGCGGCGGCGCTGGCCGCCGAGCTGGAGCAGCGGCACTGGGCCACCCTGGTGCCCCACGTGCTCCCCGCCGGCGAGCGAGGCTTCCCGGTCTACGCGGTCGGCGCCGTCTACCCGCGCACGCGCGCGGGGCAACGGCTGTGGGAGCTCAGCCGGCCGCTGCTCATGCGCGGCGAGGAGCAGGGGCGCGGCGAGCTGAACGGCGCCCGGGCGCGCGTGGGCCTGCCGGCACTCGGCCACGTGCACGGCGGCATCTCGCGCGAGCTCGCGCTGGTGGCCACCTTCCCTCAGCTCGAGTACCCGCGCGAGGTCCCGCCACCCGCGATGAGGATCACGGGCCCGTTGCTGTGGGAGCAGCCGTTCGGCGACGTCGACCTGCCGCCGGGCGACGACCCGCTCGTGCTGGTGGCGCCGAGCACGTCGCAGGACCCCGAGGGGCAGCTGTTGCGAGCCGCGCTCGACGGGCCTGGCCTCCGAGCCGGTGCGGGTGCTGGCCACCACCAACCGGCGCGCTCCGGAGCAGCCCCTGCCCACGCCGGCCAACGCGCGCCTCGTGGACTGGGTCTCGTACGCGAGGACCATGCCGCACTGCAGCGCCGTGGTCTGCCACGCCGGCCACGGCACGCTCGCGCGGGCCCTCGCCTGCGGAGTGCCCGTGGTGGCCTGCCCCCACGCCGGCGACATGGCCGAGAACGCGGCACGCGTGCGCTGGGCGGGCGTGGGCGTCTCGCTGCCGCGCCGCTTCCATACTGCGCGCGGAGTACGGCTGGCGTTGCGCCGCCTGCTCGGAGAGCCGAGCTACGCCGAGCGGGCCCGCGAGCTGGCGCGCTGGTCGGACGCGCACGACGGTCCGGCGGCGGCCGCCGACGCCGTGGAGGAGCTGGCCGGCGCCACGACTCGATACCCCCACGGGGTACAGTGAGAGGCATGGCCACCGAGACCCGCGGTTACTCCGCCACCAAGGATCAGCTCCAGGGCCGCCTGCGCCGGATCGAGGGTCAGGTGCGCGGCATCGAGAAGATGGTCGACGAGGAGCGCTACTGCATCGACGTCCTCACCCAGATCGGCGCGGTGCAGGCCGCGCTGGACAAGGTTGCGCTCGGCCTCCTCGATGATCACGCCCGCCACTGCGTGGTGGGCGGCAAGGAGTCCGAGCAGGAGGAGATGACGAGCGAGCTGATGGCCGCGGTCGGGCGTCTCATGCGACGGGGCTGAGCGAACCCTCGTTATCCCCAAGTGACGCTGCCCCGCGTACCGTCGCGGACGTGACGCCGAACGACAGCCTGTGGGTGGACCGCGACCGCGACGCGGACGGGGGGCCCTTCTCGTCCGCACGCTGGAACCGTCAGGCCCGCGAGGCGCGTCCGCCCGCCGGCGACCCCGAGCCGACCCCTCCGCCCGAGCCCCCTCGCCGGCGCCGGGCGCTGCTGCCGCTGGCCGCGCTGGCCACGGCCCTGGTGGCTCTGGCCGTGGGGGCCTTCTCGCTCTTGGCCGACAACGACGACGCGGGCTCGCTCCCGGGTGCGGCCGACTCGCGCCCCGTGCCCACCGCGGCCGCCGGCCGCGTCTACCAGACCGCCGGCCCCGGCGTGGTCTCCGTCCGAGCCGGCTCGGCCTCGGGAACGGGCTTCGTGGTCCGGGGCGACGGGACGATCGTCACGAACGCACACGTGGTGGGCGACGCTCAGACGGCCACCGTTCGCTTCAACGACAGCGGGCGGCTGGTGGAGGCGGACGTGCTGGGCACCGACCCCTCCTCCGACCTCGCCGCCCTCAGGGTCGACCCCGGCAGCGTGGACAACCTCCGGCCACTGCCGCTCGCCGACTCGGAGAAGGTGCGCGTGGGCGACCAGGTGATCGCCATCGGACATCCCTTCGGCCTCGACCGCACGGCCACGCAGGGCATCGTCTCCGGCGTGGGCCGCGAGATCCAGGCGCCCGACGGCTTCCAGATCGAGGAGGCGATCCAGACCGACGCGCCGATCAATCCCGGCAACTCCGGCGGCCCGCTGCTGGACGTGCGCGGACGCGTGATCGGAGTCAACTCCCAGATCGCGACCGGCGGTAGCCAGGGCAACATCGGCATCGGCTTCGCCGTCTCGGCCAACACGGTGCGCGACGTGATCCCGCGGCTCGCGCGCGGCGAGAAGATCGAACGCCCCTACCTGGGCGTCACCACCACTCCGGATTCCCGCGGCGCGGGCGTGGTCGACGTGGCTCCGGCCGGTCCCGCCGCCGACGCCGGCGTGGAGGCCGGCGACGTGATCATCAGCGTGGACGGACGCTCGGTGAGCGAGCCCGAGGACGTCTCCGAGGCCATTTCGAGCAAGAAGCCGGGCGACCAGGTTCGCGTCGAGCTCGTGCGTGACGGCGAGCCCCGCACGATCACCATCACCCTGGGCACTCGGCCCCAGCGCACTCCGTGAGCTTCCAGGCCCCCTGGTTCCTGCTGGTTCTGCTGGCGCTCCCGCTGGTGGTGGCCGCCTACGTGCTGATCGACCGGCGGCGTGGCCGTGCCGCCGGACGCTTTGCCTCGCCAGCGCTCATGGCCTCGGTGGCCCCGGTGCGCCCGGGCGTGCGCCGGCATCTGCCGCTCGCGGCCTACGCCCTGGCGCTGGCCATCGGGGCGATCGCCCTGGCCCGGCCGGAGGCCACAGTGGCCGTGCCCGAGGAGCGCGCGTCAGTGGTGCTGGTGACCGACGTCTCCGGGTCCATGCTGTCGCGTGACGTGGCTCCCTCTCGAATGAGCGCCGTGCGTCGCGCCGCGCTCGACTTCGTGAACCGGGCGCCCAGTGAGCTGCGGGTCGGCGCGGTGAGCTTCAACCAGGCCGTGCAGGCCATCGAACCGCCGCGGGCCGAGCGGGAACGTACCCGCGCGTTGATCGCGAGCCTGCGACCGAGCGGCGGCACCGCCACCGGAAGCGGCCTGGCCGCGGCGCTGGGGCTGCTGGAGCAGTCCCGGGCGCGCGGCAACGACCGCGCCGGCAACAACCGCGCTCAGCGTGAGCGCAACCGGCGCGATCCGGCGGCCGTGATCCTGATCTCCGACGGCGCGGCCACGCACGGCCGCGATCCCATCCCCGTGGCCCGCGAGGCCGCCCGCGCACGGATTCCCGTCTACACCGTCGCGCTCGGCACCGACGAGGGGACGATCGAGGTCGAGCGGCCCGACGGCTCGACCGCGACTCGCTCGGTGCCGCCCGACCGCGACACCATGAGGCGGATAGCCGCGATCAGCGGTGGCCGCACCTTCTCGGCCAACGCCGACGAGGAGCTGGCGTCCGTCTACGAGCGCCTCGGCTCCCGCGTGGCCACCCGGGAGGAGCGCCGGCAGGTGACCTCCGCCTTCGCCGGCGGAGCGGTGGTGCTGTTGATCATGGGCGGAGCGCTGTCGCTGCGCTGGTTCGGGCGACTGCCGTAAGAACTACCTAAGCGCCGCGGCCGGTTCACTAGGTTTATCGGTGTGCGTCGGACGCGAGCCCTGATCGCTGTGGCCGTGGTGGTGGGCGCCGGCCTGCTCGGCAGCTCCGTCCAGGGCTCTGGCCGCGCTCGACGGGCGTCTGGCGGAGAGCGACCGCGCACGCGATGCGGCGGAGCTCAGGCAGGAACTGCCGGCCGCCGCCCGCCACGATTGTCCGTGGCGTGAAGATCGCCGTTCCTAGGCAGCCGCACCGACACGCGCAGTCCACCTGAGTCACGCGGCTCGATGACCACCTCGCCTCCGTGGGCTTCGCTCACGGCGCTGACGATGGACAGGCCCAGGCCGGCACCCCGGCCGTCCGCACCGCGCTCGAGACGCTCGAAGGGCTGGGCCAGGCGGGCCGCGGCCGCGGGAGCCACCCGGGAACCCGAGTTCTCGACGGTCACCAGCGCGCAACCGTCCTCGCCCGTCTCCGTGCGGACCGAGACGAAGCCGCCCGGGCGGTTGTAGCGCACGCCGTTCTCCACCAGGTTGGCCACCAGGCGCTCGATCAGGGCGCGGTCGCCCGCCAGCCGCGCCGGCTCGAGCTGCTCCTCGATTCGCACACCCTGCGTCGCCGCCTCGCGCTGAGTCAGGCGGACGGCCGTCGCTGCAGCCTGGGCGAGGTCGAGCTCCTCCTCCCGGAGCAGTCCCTGCTGGCTGCGCGCCAGGATCAGCAGGCTCGTGAGCAGTGCCTCGGTACGGCGGCTGGCCTCGATCACCGAGGCGGCCATCTCGCGCAGCTCGTCCACGTCGGGCTCGGGGTTGGCCAGCGCGACCTCGGCCTCGGAGCGGATCACGGTCAGGGGACTGCGCAGCTCGTGGCTGGCGTTGGCCACGAAGCGCCGCTGCGCCTCGAAGGAGTCGGCCAGGCGGTCGAGCATGTCGTTGAGGGTCTCCCCCAGCTCGCGCAGGTCGTCGTGGGGCCCGGCCACCTCGATGCGCTCGCTCAGGCGCTCGTCCGAGACGCGGCGCGCCGTGCCGGTGATGCGGCGGACCGGCGCGAGCATCCGGCCCGCCACGGCCCAGCCGACGGCCACGGAGATGAGCAGGATGCCGGCAAAGGCCACCAGGTACTGGACGCGCACCTCGGTCAGCGACTCCGCGGCCAGGGTGTCGGGCAGCGTCCGGTCGAAGTGGCGGCCGAGCAGCCAGTAGCTCACGAGCAGGATCAGCCCGGTGGACAGCCCGGCCAGCAGCGCATAGAGGCCGGTCAGGCGCGCCCGCACCGTGGTGCGCGGCGGCCTCATACGCGGTACCCCGCGCCCTTGACCGTCTCGACCACCTGTGGGTCGCCGAGCTTGCGGCGCAGGCGCAGGACCGTCATGCGCACCGAGTTGGTGAAGGGGTCGGCGTTCTCGTCCCAGACACGCTCGACCAGCTCGTCGTTCGACACGACGCCACCCCCGGCGCCCATGAGCGTCTCGAGCACGGCGAACTCCTTCGGGGTCAGCTCGATCCTCCGTCCCGCACGGGTGACGCTGTGGCGCACCGGGTCGAGCTCGACGTCCGCGGCGCGCAGCGTGGGCGGGCGGGCCGGGTTGGCGCGCCGGGCCAGGGCGTGGAGACGGGCCACCAGCTCGGCGAAGGCGAAGGGCTTGGGCATGTAGTCGTCCGCGCCGAGCGAGAGGCCGTCGACCGTCTGCTCGAGCCCCGAGGAGGCAGTGAGCATGAGCACGCGGCTGTCGCTCGCCTCGTCGCGGAGGGTCCGGCACACGTCGTCGCCGTGAAGGACGGGAAGGTCGCGGTCGAGCACCAGCACGTCGTACGGGTTGAGACGCGCCTTGTCGAGAGCCTCACCGCCGTCGTAGGCCACGTCCACCGCCATTCCCTCGCGCCGCAGGCCGCGCGCCACCGCGTCGGCCACCCGGCGCTCGTCCTCCGCCACGAGCACGCGCACCTGAGGCAGACTAGTGGGAGTCGATTGCACTCCTACGCGAGGAGCGCAGCCCGAGCGCCGGTCGGGCGAGCACCGCAGCGTCAGACGTTATCCGGCGGTGACAAGCAGGGGCCTAAGTTGGCGGCCATGACCGACAACGGGAAGCACGACGACGCCAGGGAGGCGCTCGAGGCAGCGCTCTACGAGATCAAGCGAGTGATCATCGGCCAGGACGCGATGCTGGAGCGCGTGATGGTGGCCCTGCTCACGGGCGGCCACGTGTTGCTCGAGGGCGTGCCCGGGCTGGCCAAGACGCTCACGATCAAGACGCTGGCCTCCGCGGTGGGCGGCAGCTTCCGGCGGATCCAGTTCACCCCCGATCTCGTTCCGTCCGACCTGGTGGGCACACGCATCTTCAGGCCCGACAGCGCGACCTTCGACACCGAGCTCGGGCCGGTGTTCGCCAACTTCCTGCTGGCCGACGAGATCAACCGCGCGCCGGCCAAGGTGCAGTCCGCGCTGCTCGAGGTGATGCAGGAGCAGCAGGTGACGATCGGCGGCGAGACCTATCCGGTGCCGCTTCCCTTCCTCGTGCTGGCCACCCAGAACCCGATCGAGTCCGAGGGCACCTACCCGCTGCCCGAGGCGCAGGTGGACCGCTTCCTGATGAAGATCCTCGTGGACTACCCCGCGCCCGGTGACGAGGCGGCGGTGGTGGAGAGCTCGCTCACGCCGGCCACGGTAGTCGGGATGCAGCTCACCGCGGAGGACCTCCTGCGCTTCCGCGTGGCGGTGCGCGAGGTGTTCGTGGACCGTGAGTCGATCGAGTACGCGGTGGCACTGGCTGACGCCACGCGCCGTCCAGCCCACTACGGGCTGACGGACGTGGAGGGCCATCTCAGCTACGGCGCCAGCCCGCGCGGGCCGATCGGGCTCGTGCAGTCGGCGCGCGCGCTCGCGCTCCTGCGGGGCCGCCGTCACGTCCTCACCGGAGATATCCGCGATCTCGCGCCCGAGGTGCTGCGTCACCGCCTGGTGCTGAGCTACGAGGGCCTGAGCGACGGCGTGACGGCCGACTCCCTGCTCGAGCAGGTACTCGAGGCAGTTCCCGAGCCCGATCTCGAGCGTCCGGGAGCGCCCGGGGAGCCGCTGGCGGCGTGAAGCTGACGCTGCGCCCAGGATCGCGCGCGCGAGCGCGCGAGGCGGTCGCGGACGCTTCTCCCGCCGGGCTTCGGCTGCCCCCCGGGCGCCAGGGCGGCGGGAGCGTGCCGAGCGTGCTGGTGGAGGCGCTCGACCTCGCCTTCGTCCGCCGGGCCGGGGGCGTGCTCGCCGGAGAGCACCGCGGGACCGGCGTGGGCAGCGGCACCGAGCTGGCCCAGCTGCGGCCCTACCAGCCCGGCGACGACGTGCGCCAGCTCGATCCGTCCGCCACCGCGCGCACCGGCATCCCCCACGTGCGTGAGCACGTGCCGGAGCGGATGCTCACCGTGTGGCTGGCAGTCGACCTCTCGCCCTCGATGGCCTTCGGCACGGCCGAGCGGCTGAAGAGCGACGTGGCCGAGGGCGTGGTCGACGTGGTGGGCACGCTCGCCGTGCGCCGCGGCGGCAAGGCGGGAATGATCACCTTCGGTGCGCCGGTCACCCGGCTTCTGCCGCCGCGCGGGGGGCGCGGCGCCCGGGTGGCCCTCCACCGGGCGCTGTCCGAGGGAGTGGCGACCGACGGCGCCGGGGGTGAGCCGCTCGCGGCCACGATCGTTCGTCTCGGGCGGCTCGCGCGCCTGGCCAGCCTCGTGGTGATCGTCTCGGACTTCGGCGACCCGCCTGAGGACTGGGCCCGGCCCCTGGCCGCCTTGTCGGCCCGCCACACCGTGCTCGCGCTCGAGATCCGCGACCCGCGCGAGGACTCGCTCCCCGACGTGGGCCGTGTGGCCATGATCGATCCGGAGACCGGGCGGCGGGTGGAGGCCGACACGCGCAGCCGGCGCCTGCGCGAGGAGTTCGCCGCGGCCGCAGCAGCCAAGCGGGCGGAGGTGGCCCGAGCGCTGCGCCGCGCGGGGGCCGATCACGTGATCCTCTCCACCGCCGGCTCGTGGGCACGCGAGCTCGGACGGGGGCTGCGATGAGCTTCGCCTCTCCCGTGTGGCTGGCGGCCCTGGCCCTGGTCCCGCTGCTGCTCGGCCTCTACGTGCTGGGGCGGCGCCGCTCGCGCCGCTACGCCATCCGCTTCCCGGGCGTGGCCACCCTGGCCCCCCTCATCCCCAGCGCCGGGGCCTGGCGCCGGCGCCTGCCCCTGGGGCTCTTCCTCGCGTCTCTGGCAGTGCTCGCGCTCGCGCTGGCCCGTCCCCACGCGACAGTGGCCGTCCCGAGCGAGCAGGCCACCGTGGTCCTCGTGACCGACGTGTCGCGCTCGATGCTCGCCGACGACGTCGACCCGAGTCGCCTCGAGGCCGCGCGCTCCGCGGCCAAGCGCTTTCTCGAAGAGCTCCCCGATGAGGCGCGCGTGGGCGCAGTGGCGTTCTCGGAGCAGCCGCACACGATCGAGCCGCCCACCGACGACCACGACGACGTTGGGGCCATGATCGACTCGCTCTCGGCAGACGGAGGCACGGCGACGGGCGACGCCCTCGCCGCCGCTCTGGACCTGGTCGACGGCCGCGGCGAGGCCCGGACGCCCGCGGCGATCGTGCTCCTCTCCGACGGCAAGGCCACCACGGGCCGGGATCCGCTGCCCGTGGCCCGCCAGGCCAAGCGCCTGGGCATCCCGATCAGCACCGTGGCCCTGGGCAGCCGAGGAGCGGTGATCACCACACCGAGCGGGGCGCTGCTCGCCGTGCCGCCCGATCCCGAGACGATGAAGCGGATTGCCGACATATCCGGCGGCCGCGACTACCGCGTGGACGACGCCGACGATCTGAGCGAGATCTACGAGGGTCTCGGCTCACGCGTGGCGACGAAGAAGGAGCGCCGCGAGATCACCTCGGCCTTTGCCGCCGGCGGCGTGGTGCTGCTGCTGGCCGCGGCGGCGCTGGGGCTGAGGGCCACGGCACGACTGCCGTAGGCGCGCGCAACGCGGCTATCATCGCTCGACGATCCGGGGTAGCTCAATCGGCAGAGCATTCGGCTGTTAACCGAAGGGTTGTGGGTTCGAGTCCCACCCCCGGAGCTGGAAGGCCTCGCGGTTCAGGCTTCGTCGGTGGTGCCCGCCAGCCGGTCCGCTCCGCCCGAGCTCTTCAGCATCGCCAGCGTCTTCGACTCGATCTGGCGAACGCGCTCACGGGTGACCCCCACCTCCTGGCCGATGTCCTCGAGAGTCATCGGTCCCTGGTCGCCCAGGCCGTAGCGGAGCTCGATCACCTTGCGCTCGCGCCAGCCGAGCGAGTCGAGCACCTTCAGCAGGTCCTTGTCGCGGATGCGGTTGGCCACGATCTCGAGCGGGCGGTCGGTGGCGGAGTCCTCGATGAAGTCCCCGAGCGACGCGCCGTCGCCCTCCTCGCCGCCGACGGGAGCCTCGAGCGACACCGGCTCCTGTCCGAGCTTGAGAATCTCCTCGACCTTCTTGGCCGGCATCTCCACCAGCTCGCCGATCTCCTCGGGGCTGGGCTCGCGATTGTTCTTCTGGATCAGCGACCGCTTCGCGCGGGCGACCCGGTTCATCCGCTCGACCATGTGCACCGGGATGCGGATGGTGCGCGACTGGTCCGCGAGGGCCCTCGTGATCGCCTGGCGGATCCACCAGGTGGCGTAGGTGGAGAACTTGAAGCCGCGCCGCCAGTCGAACTTCTCGACCGCGCGGATCAGGCCCATGTTGCCCTCTTGGATCAGATCCAGCAGCGTGAGACCGCGGCCGGTGTAGCGCTTGGCGATGGAGACGACGAGGCGCAGGTTGGCCTCGATCAGCGCATTCTTGGCCGACATGTCGTTCTGCTCGATGCGCTTGGCCAGGCGCACCTCGTCCTCGCGGGTCAGCAGCGGAACGCGGCCGATCGAGCGCAGGTAGAGCCGCACGGCGTCCTCGGCGCCCTGCTCGGGCGGCGCCACGGTGAGGCCCGCAGTGATCACCCCACCCTCGTGGAAGAGGTCGGTGGCTTCGGGCTCCTCTTGCTCCGCGTCGCTTCCGTCCGCACCGCCGGCGGCGGTGGGCTCCTCATTGGAATCGGAGGAGCCGTTCAGAGGGAAGCGGTCATTCATGAAAGGGCTCATTCAACGGGGTGCACCAAGGGGGTTGTACACGCCCGCCAAGACGGTGAAAGGCTACCCGGTTCATGCAGTCTGACCCATCACTTGGTCCATTTCGTGCCTCACCTGCTGGCGCGCGCCCGCCAGAGCCGTCCGCCGCGACAGGTCGGCCTCGTGCGCCGCTCGCCTCAGCTCGCGGTCGATTCGGCGCAGTTCGAGCTGCAGAAAGCTCATGCGGAGCACCGGTTCGGTGGCCTCGCCCTGCTCCTGCGCCGCCATCGCGACTCCCGTCACCAGGGCCGCGGTGGCCGGGTCGTCCTCGGGCAGTCCGCCGAGCGGGTCGCCGAAGTGCGTGACGAGGTGGGTGCGCGCGTCGCGCACCGAGGGCGAGGAGAGATGCTCGTCCGAGAGCCGCCCCAGGAAGTCGCGGCCCAGGGAACCGCTGGCCACGCACATCGCGAGGAAGGCGCGTTCTGCCGCGAACGAAGGCTCGGCGGGCACGACCGGCGCCGGCTCCTCCTGCTCGCGCGCCCGGCGGGCGGGCGCGGCGGCAACGTAGTCCGCGGGCACGTCGAGCCGGTCCGCAACCTCGCGGACGAGCGCATCTCTGGTTGCTGTGCGTTCCGGAACGGCAGTGATAAGCGTCCGCGCCTCCTGTAGGGCCTTGTCGCGCCCCGAGGGCGTATCCAAGTCAGCATCGGCAAGAACGCGACGCACCTGAAACTCGATCATGCCGAGCGCCCGCTCCATCCGCTCCACAAACGCCTCTGCCCCTCCGGCGGTCACGAGCTCCGCCGGGTCGGTGCCCTCGGGCATCTCGACGACCCGCAGCTCGAGCTTGCGCTCTTCGGCAAGGCGTGCCGCGCGCAGCATGGCCTCCTGGCCCGAGCGATCGGCGTCGAGGGCCAGGATCAGCCGGGGAGCGACCCGGCCCACCTCGGCCAGCTGCTCCTGGGTGAGCGCGGTGCCCATGATCGCGGCCGTTCCGCGGATGCCCGCCTGGTGTAACGCCAGCACATCGGTGTAACCCTCCACCAGGACCATCCGACCGCTCTTGGCCGCCTCGGCCCGAGCCAGGTCGAGCCCGAACAGCTGGCGGCCCTTGTGGTAGATCTCGTTCTCGCTCGTGTTGAGGTACTTCGGTCCGCGCCCCTCCCCCATCTGCCGCGCCCCGAAGCCGAGCACCCGCCCCCGCCCGTCGGCGAGCGGGAACATGATGCGCCCGCGAAAACGGTCGAAGATCTGACCGTTGCGGCCGCGCTGGGCCAGCCCGGCGGCCATCAGCTCCTCCTCGGAGAAGCCACCCTGGCGGGCACCCAGCAGCATGCGGTCCCAGGCACTGGGCGCGTAGCCCACCCGAAACTCCTTCAACGTCTCCTCGGACAGGCCGCGCGACCCGAGGTAGTCCCGTGCGCGCGCCGCTTCGCCCGACTCCCACAGGTAGGCGGCGTAGAAGCGCGCGGCGCGATCGAGCAGGGCGAGGAGGCGCTCGCGCCGGCGCCGGCGGGCCTCGGCCTGCGGATCCTCGTTCTCGAGCTCGAGCTCCACCCCGTAGCGCTCCGCCAGGAACTCGACCGACTCGCGGAAGTCGAGTCCCTCGGTCTGCTCCACGAAGCCGATGGCGTCGCCCTTGGCGTGGCAGCCGAAGCAGTAGAAGAGCTTGTCCGCGACGTTCACCGAGAACGACGGCGTCCGCTCGTCGTGGAACGGGCACAGCCCGGTGAGGCGCGAGCCCACGCGACGCAGGTCGGTCTTCGTGCCGACGAGATCCTCCATGTCGATGGCGTCGCGCAGGCCGTCGATCGAGTCCCGCGTGTAGAGAGCCATCAGAAGCCCTGCGGCAACGACAGGTCGGAGAACGCACGGATGGCGAAGCGATCGGTCATCCCGGCAAGCCAGTCGATCACGCGCTCCTGATCTGACGCGCCTTCGACCACGGGAGGTGGCGGCTGCTCGGCGTAGTGGTCGAACAGGGTCCGAAGCATGCGCTCGATCCGCGGCGTCTGGCGCTGGGCGTCGGCGGCGAGATAGACGTTGTCGAACATGAACGAGCGCAGGCGGAGCATGGCGCCGCCCACCTCCTCGCTCTGCACGATGTCCCCGGCCGCCTCGGAGCGATCCAGCAGGTCGACCACCAGGGTCTCGATCCGGTCCGAGCCGGTGGAGCCGAGCAGCGCCACCTCCGCCGCCGGCAGGTCGCCGAACCGAAGCACTCCGGCCCGGATCGCGTCGTCGATGTCGTGGTTGATGTAGGCGATCCGGTCGACCACCTTCACGATCCGCCCCTCCAGCGTCTGCGGGCGTTCGGGCCCCGTGTGGTGGCGGATGCCGTCTCGCACCTGCACCGTGAGGTTGAGCGCCTCGATCTTCTCCACCACACGCAGTGAATGCTCGTTGTGGCGAAAGCCGCTCCCCCAGCGCTCGCGGGTGCATTCGTCGAGGACCGCCTCGCCGATGTGGCCGAACGGCGGATGTCCGAGGTCGTGGCCCAGCGAGATCGCCTCGGTCAGATCCTCATTGAGCCCGAGAGCCCGGGCGACGTTGCGGGCGATGCCCGACGCCTCCAGCGTGTGGGTCAGCCGGGTCCGGTAGTGGTCTCCCTCGGGGGCGATGAAGACCTGCGTCTTTCGCTTGAGGCGCCGGAAGGCCCGGGTGTGCACGATCCGGTCGCGATCGCGCTGGAACGGAGTGCGGTGGTCGGAGTCGGGCTCCTCGACATCGCGCACGGCCGGGTACGAGCGAGTGGCCAGCGGGGACAGCGACTCGCGCTCGAGCCGCTCGATCCGCTCGGCGAAAGAACTCCGGGCGAGCTGCGAGGGCATGCTCGCCCGATTCTGTCAGTTGGCCTGCTCTCTCTCCGCGAGCGAGCGAAAGCCCGCCGCCCTGATGTAGACCTCGTAGAGCAGGAAGCCGCGCGCGAAGCGCGGGCCACAGCGGGCGTCGAGGGTCCGGTACGCCACCTCGTCCGGCAGGGTCGTGCCCTCCTGGCGGGGACCCGCCACGATCTCCTCCAGGCGGTCCACGGTGTTGCGGATTCGGTGCCGTTGCCGCCCGCGATCAGGATGCCCACGCCGATCGGCACCGGCACCTTGGCGCCGCTGGGAGGAGCGGCTGGGCTAGTCGTCTTCCGCGCCGGCAACCGCCGCCTGGGCGGCGGCGACGCGGGCAACGGGAACGCGGTAGGGGGAGCAGCTGACGTAGTCGAGGCCGGCCATCTGGAAGAAGGCGATCGAGTCGGGATCGCCTCCGTGCTCGCCGCAGATGCCGAGCTTGAGGTCGGGCTTGGCCTCACGCCCGACCCAGGCGGCCAGGCGCACCAGCCAGCCCACGCCCGGCCTGTCGATCGTCTCGAACGGGTTACGGTCCACCAGCTTGAGCTTGAGGTAGCGGGCCAGCATCTCGCCCACGTCGTCGCGCGAGAAGCCAAGCGCGGTCTGGGTCAGATCGTTGGTGCCGAACGAGAAGAAGTCGGCCTGTTGGGCGATGCGGTCGGCCACGAAGCACGCCCTGGGCAGCTCGATCATCGTTCCGATCGAGAGCTCCAGCCCCGTCGCGTCCTCGTCCTCCACCACCTGCTCGAGCAGCCCGCGCATGCGCTCGAGCTCCTGCTCGTAGGCCACCAGCGGCACCATCACCTCGAGCAGCGGCGACTCTCCGCTCTTCTCGCGGACCGCCAGCGCGGCGCGCACGATCGCGCGCATCTGCATCTCGTACACGTCGGGCTGCAGCACACCCAGGCGCACGCCGCGCGTGCCGAGCATCGGGTTGGTCTCCATCAGCTGATGCACCCGGTCGAGGGTGTGCTCCAGCGCCTCGAGGTCGTCGTCCTCCTCGATCCGGGCGCGCTCGACCTTCTGGGCCAGCTCCTCGGCGTCGGGAATGAACTCGTGCAGCGGCGGGTCGAGCAGCCGTATCGTCACCGGCAGCCCCGCCATGGCCTCCAGCAGACCCTCGAAATGGGTGCGCTGGAGCTCGAGCAGATCCTCGATCGCCCCTTCACGCTTCTCGTCGGATTCGGCCAGGATCATGGCCTGCATCGTCTGCTGGTGGTCGGTGCCGAGGAAGATGTGCTCCGAGCGGCATAGGCCGATGCCCTCGGCCCCGAACTCGCGGGCCTTTCGGGCGTCCTCGGGCGTGTCGGCGTTGGCCCGCACACCGAGCTCGCGCAGCTCGTCGGCCCAGCCCAGCACGGTCTCGAACTCGTCCGAGACCTCGGGGTCCTCGAGCTCCACCTCGTCGGCGGTGACCACACCGCTCGACCCGTCGATGGCGATGACGTCGCCCTCGCTCAACTTCGTGCCGTTGGCGCTGACCGTCTTGGCCTCGAGGTTGATCTTCAGCTCCGCCGCGCCGGCCACGCACGGCTTGCCCATCCCGCGGGCCACCAGCGCCGCGTGGCTGGCCTTGCCGCCCCTGCTGGTGAGAATGCCCTGGGCCGCGTGAAAGCCGCCCACGTCGCCGGCATCGGTGTGCGGACGCACCAGGATCACGTCACGATCGTCGGCCGCCGCCTCGACCGCCTCGGCCGCGGTGAACACGATCGCGCCCTTCGCGGCGCCCGGCGACGCCGCTATGCCCTCGGTCAGCGTCTCGAAGTCGGCGTCCTTGGCGAATCCGGGGTGAAGCAGCGCGTCGAGCCGTTCGGGCTCGATCGTCTTGATCGCCTCCGCCGGCTCCAGCAGCCCCTCCTCCACCGCGTCCACGGCAAACCTGACCGCCGCCTGAGCCGGGCGCTTGGCGCTGCGCGTCTGCAGCATGTACAGACGCCCCTCCTCCACCGTGAACTCGGTGTCCTGCATGTCCCGGTAGTGGCTCTCCAGAGTGCGCAGGATCTCCATCAGCTCCGCGTGGGCGTCGGGCATCAGCTCGGCCATCTCCGAGATGTCACGCGGGGTGCGCACCCCCGACACCACATCCTCGCCCTGAGCGTTCAGCAGGAAGTCCCCCGACGGCTCCGGCGCGCCGGTCATCTCGTCCCGCGAGAACGCCACCCCTGAGCCCGACTCGTCGCCCCGGTTGCCAAACACCATCTGCTGCACGTTCACCGCCGTGCCCCACTCATCCGGAATCCGGTTGATCTGGCGGTACTCCACCGCCCGCTCGCCCGTCCACGAGTCGAACACCGCCGCGATCGCCTGCTCGAGCTGCTCCCGCGGCTCCTGCGGAAACTCGTCGCCGGTCTCCTCCTCGAACACGCCCTTGAAGCCCGCCGTCAGCTCCTTCAGGTCATCCACCGACAGCTCGGTGTCCTCGGACACCCCCGCCTTCTCCTTGCGCTCCTCGATCAGCTTCTCGAAGCGCTCCCCGTCGATCCCGCGGCACACGTTGCCGAACATCTGCACGAAGCGCCGATAGGAATCCCAGGCGAAGCGCTCGTTCTCGGTCGACCCGGCGAGGCCCTCGACCGACTCGTCGTTCAACCCCAGGTTGAGCACCGTGTCGAGCATCCCCGGCATCGACTCCCGCGCCCCCGACCGCACCGACACCAACAGCGGATCCGACGCATCCCCCAGCTTCTTCTCCGCCTGCTCCTCCAGCCGCCCGAGCGCCTCGGCCACCTGATCCTCGAGCCCGTCCGGGAACTCGTTCCCCGCCTTCATGTAGGCCACACAGGCATCGGTGGTGATCGTGAACCCCGCCGGGACCCGATCGGCCCCCAGCACCCGCGTCATCTCCGCCACGTTCGCGCCCTTGCCCCCCAACAGCTCGCGCATATCGCGCGACCCCTCGGCAAAGTCGTAGACGAGCTTCGTGGCCTCGGCGGTCTCCACTTCGGGGACTGTATTCCCTGGGAGCGACCCCCCTATGCCACACGCCTCAATCTCACGTGGGCATGGTGCTCGAGTGTCTCCGCTATGGCGCGGTCGGCCTGGGAGAGCGCGCGGCCCGGGGCCTCCGGCGTTTCGGACAGCGGCCGGGCCAGAGCCTCGACCAGGAAGCGGTGAGCCTCCTCGCCGAGCGGGAACGAGCCCGCCTCGCACCCTGCGCAGACCACCCCGCCGGCGGCGGGCGAGAAGCCGCCGAGGTGCTCGCTGTCGCCACACTCGGCGCACGAGGCGAGCTCGGGAGCGAAACCCGCGGCCAGCAGCAGCTTGAGCCGGAAGGCCAGCGCCTGGGCGCGCCCGGCCCGCTCGGGATGGGCGTCGAGCCGGGCCAGCTCGTTCGACAGCAGGTTGTAGGCCGGGGGATTCGGGTCGGTGGAGTCGAGCAGCCGCAGCACGGCCTCGCACGCCTGTGAGGCCCGCTCGAGCGACTCCCGCCGCTCACGCAGGGCCGGATGGGCGTGCACCGTGTCGGCCTGCCTGATCGTGCACAGCTCGCCTCGGCCCTGGTGCAGCACCAGCGCCACCCTGCTCAGCGGCTCGAGCCGCCCGCCCATGCGGGACTTGACCCGCCTGACCCCCTTGGCCACCGCCCCCACCCGCCCGTGGTCGGCGGTGTAGAGATGCAGCACGCGATCCGCCTCGCCGTAACGGATCGAGCGCAGAACGACGGCTTCGGTCTTGAACGAACCGGGCATTGTTACCTCCGCGGACCTCCGTGTCCGCGTCTTGATCGGGTGGGCGCCGTCCCGGCGCCATAAAAGTCGGCTTCGCCGACTCTTACACTTTGAAACCGATGTCGGACGAGAACGGGGTAGTGCTCTACACCACCGAGCCCTGCGGCTTCTGCCGCCAGGCCAAGGCGCTGCTGCAGGCACGGGGAGTGGACTACCGCGAGGTCAACCTCGCCAAGGACCCCGGCGGCCGTGCTGATCTGGTGGCCCTCACCGGCCAGATGACGTTCCCGCAGGTGGTGATCGGAAAGCGCGCCATCGGCGGCTTTCGCGAGCTGCTCGAGGCCGACCGAGCCGGCGGGCTCGAAGATCTCCTGGCCGCCTAGCGGCGCCTGATTCTCGGCCGGCGCTGGCAGCTGGGGCACACGTAGGTGCCCCGCCCGGCGGCGCGCAGCTTCTGGATCGGTGTCCCGCAGCGCAAGCACGGCTCGCCCTCACGCAGATGCACGAGGAAGCGGTCCTGGAAGCTGCCCTGAGCACCGTCCACGTGGCGGTAGTCGTCGATCGAAGCGCCCTTCGAGTCGATTCCGAGCTCGAGCGACTCCACCACGCCCTCCCGCAGCGCCTCGATCTGTGAGCGCTTGAGGGTTCCCACCGGCCGCAGGGGATGGATGCGAGCGCGGTACAGGGCCTCGTCGGCGTAGATGTTGCCCACCCCGGCGATGCGCTCCTGGTTGAGCAGGAACGCCTTGACGGGCTGCTTGCGGCCTCGGGCGAGAGCCCGCACGGCCTCCGCGGTGAAATCCGGGCTGAGCGGCTCGACTCCGAGCCTCGAGGCGAAGTATTCGGCGAGCGCGTCGCTGCCCAGCAGCACGTCGCCGGTGCCGAAGCGGCGGACGTCCACGAACAGCAGGCGCTCCGCCGGCTGCCCGCGGACCCGCCCGAGCTCGAAGCGCACGCGCAGGTGAGGCCGGTCCTCGGCGTCCTCGGCCACCGGCACGAGCAGGAGGTTGCCGGTCATGCGCAGGTGCATCACCAGGTGGATGTCGTCCTCCACCGACACGATCAGGTACTTGCCCCGGCGCCCCATACGCTCGATGCGGCGCCCGTCCAGGGCATCGGCGACGGCCGCCGGAGGGGCGGGCTCGCACCATCGCGGGTCGAGCACCTGCACGTGCTCCAGGCGCCGTCCCTCGAGTGCGGGCGCGAGCTGGCGGCGGATCGTCTCGACTTCGGGTAGCTCGGGCACAACCCGGTTCTAGCAGGCGCCGTACGGGCGCCCGGTGCGCGCGCTCAGCCGACCGTCGCCCGGGGGTGGGCCTTGAAGTACACGTCCTTGAGGCGCTCGCTCGAGAGGTGGGTGTAGAGCTGGGTGGTGGCCACGTCGGCGTGGCCGAGCATCTCCTGGACCGCGCGCAGGTCGCACCCGCCGGCGAGCAGGTGGGTGGCGAAGCTGTGGCGCAGAGTGTGCGGGCTCATCCGGTCCGCCAGCCCGGCGCTGGTGGCGTGCCGGCGGACGATCTTGTACAGGCCCTGCCGCGTGAGCTGCCCACCGCGGAAGTTGACGAACAGGTGAGTCTCGGGCAGCGCCTTTACGAGCGCCGGCCGGCCGCGCTGGAGATAGACGTCCAGAGCACCGACCGCGGCCTGCCCGACCGGCACCAGGCGCTCCTTCGATCCCTTGCCCCGTGCGAGCAGCACCTGCTCTTCGAGGTCGACGTCTGAGAGCTCCAGCCCGATCGCCTCGGAGGCCCTGAGGCCCGAGGCGTACATGACCTCGAGCAGCGCCCGGTCGCGCAGCGCCGCCGGCTCGGTGCCCTTCGGCTGCGACAGGAGGCGCTCCACGTCGCCGCGCGTCAGGACGTGCGGCAGCTTGCGCTGGCGGCGCGGCGAGCTGAGCGTGGCCGTCGGGTCGGTCTCGAGCAGGCCGTCGCGGCGCAGGTGGCGGTAGAAGGAGCGCAGGCAGGCTGCCTTGCGGTGGATCGTGGCCGGCGAGGACGGCGGCCGCTCCTCGGCGCCGCGAGCCAGGCTCTCCAAGAAGTCGGCCACGTCCCCGGGCCCTGCCTCGAGCGCCGACAGCTCCCGTTCCTCGAGGTGGCGCCCGAACTGCAGCAGGTCGCCGCGGTAGGCCTCGAGCGTGTTGCGCGACAGGCCCCGCTCGAACTCCAGGTAGGAGAGGAAGTCGAGCAGCAGGTGCTCAAAGCGGCGCTCGGCCGGTGCACTCTCCACGGTGGCCATCAGGAGAGGCTTTCGGCCGCCGGCGCATCATCCCTTGACCTGCAACGCGGGAGTCAGCGGCGCTCGGCCTGGAGCCACAGCAGGCCCACGAGCGTCTTGGCGTCGCGGCACTCCGCCACCGCGCGGTCGAGCTCGTCCAACGGCAGCGCCACCACCTCGATGCGCTCGTTCTCGTCCGCCTCGGCGCTCTCGTCGCGCAGACCCGTGGCGAGGAAGAGATGGCACTCCTCGTCGGCGAAGCCCGGCGAGAGGTAGAAGCTCATGAGGTGCCGCCAGTGATCGGCGCCCTTGCCGATCTCCTCCGTCAGCTCACGCACCGCGGTGTCCAGCGGGCTCTCCCCCTCCTCGTCGAGCTTTCCCGCGGGGAGCTCGAGCAGGGCCGGCTCGCCCACCGCCTCGCGCGGCTGGCGGACCATGAACAGGTGCTCGCCGTCGTGGGCGAGGATCGCCACCGAGCCTGGGTGAGCAATGATCTCCCGCTCGGCCTCCTCGCCGTCGTCATAGCGGAAGCGGTCCACCCGGACCTTGGCGATCCGGCCCTCCCACGCCGTCTCGGACCCGATGCGCTCGAAGCTCATGGCCCGGGCAGCCTCGCCGCCGCCTGGACGAGCTCGAGCGTCACGTCGAGCATCGTCTCCAGCGCCTCGACGGTGACCGCCTCGTCGGGTTGGTGGTTGCGCTCGGTGCCGTTGGCCAGGTTGACCACCGGCAGCCCGCCGGCGATCAGCGCGTTGGCGTCGCTGCCTCCGCCGGTGGCGATGTAGGTGGGCTCGATCCCCCGAGCCTCGAGAGCGGTCGCCGCCGCCTCGACCGCCGGTGCGGTGCGGGTCAGCCGGTAGCCCTGAAACAGCCGCTCCACCGAGGTCTCCACGTCGCAGTGGCCGTCGCTGGCGGCCTCCGTGCAGGCGTCGACCATCTCCGCGATCACCTCGCCGGCCCGGCCATCGTCGAGGCTGCGCGCCTCGAGCTCCACCATGCAGCGCTCGGCCACGACGTTGGCCGCGGTGCCGCCCTCGATGTGCCCGACGTTGGCCGTGGTCTCCGGGTCGAGCCGGCCGAGGCGCATCTTCGCCACCGCCACGGCAGCGGCCGCGATCGCGTTGGCGCCCGCCTCGGGCCGTATGCCCGCGTGGGCGGCCTGTCCGCGGAAGGCTGCGGCCAGCCGGTAGTAGGTGGGCGATGCGATCACGATCTCCCCCACCGGCGATGCATGGTCGAACACGTAGCCGAACCGGGCGTCGAGGCGGCCGCGATCGAACGCCTTGGCGCCGCGCAGCGCCCTCTCCTCCGAGGTGGTGAACAGCAGCTCCACGCCCACGGGTGGCCGCTCGCGGACCAGCCGCCGGGCGACGCCCAGGATGGTGGCCACCGCGGCCTTGTTGTCGGCCCCGAGGATCGCCTCGTTGCGGTTGGTCAGCAGGCCGTCCTCGCTCGCCACCTCGACCGGCGCGGCGAGCGGCACCGTGTCGATGTGGGCACACAGCAGGATCGTGGGCGAGCCCTCCGGCCCGGCGATGCGGCCGAGCACGTTGCCGGCGTCGGAGCCGGTCTCGGCGGCGCTGTCGTCCTCCTCCGGCTCCAGGCCGATCTGCCGCAGGTCGCCAGCGACCGCGTCCGCCATGGCGCGCTCGCGTCCGGACGGGCTCTCGATCTCGCACAGGCGGATGAAATCCGCCACCAGCTGCCCGCGCTCTTCCTGGGTGGCCCCGACGGTCACGCCGGGCAACGCTACCGGCCCGCCGCCGGCGCGGCCGTTCAGGTGGGCACGACGACGCCGTTCACCGAGCAGCTGCCCGGGGCGCCGCCGGGCGGGTCGTTCACGACCACCACGAAGTGGTAGCTGAGGGTGTTGTTCGGGCTGGAGTAGATGCCCTGGACGGCGACGCGGATGTATCCGTTCGTGGCCTCGGGGCCGCCGGGATCGAAGGTGGTCCCGGCCGTCAGGGGCAGCTGCTGGTTCGCCGTCTCGGCCGTTTCCTGGCCGGGTGGCGCCGTCGGCCCCTCGTCGATCGCGATCGTCTGGTACAGGGTCGCTCCCTGAGCGGAGCGCAAGGTGAGGTTGAGCAGGGTGCCGCCGGTGACGTTGCAGCTGCCCCGGAGGGTGAAGCCGCCAGTGTTGATGATGGTCCTGGGGGCCGGCGTCGTCCCAGCGGTGGCCGAATAGCGGACCGCGACGGCGCCCGGGCCAGTCGGCCCCGCAGGTCCGGCCGGCCCAGCGGGTCCCGTGGCTGCACGGCGCCTCAGCTGCCTGCGGATCCACGAGGAGAGGGTGCGCTTGGTCACCCCGGCGTTGGCAAGCTTCGGAGCGGTCACAGAGCGCCGGCGCAGCTGGCGGGTGCCCACGCTGCGGGCCGCGAGGTCGCCCTGCCTGATGGAGTTCGCCCGCACCTGCTTCGAGCCCACGCTGTCCCTCGGCAGGGAGACGGCCGCGTAGGAGGCGCCCCCCAGGGCGATGAACACCGCCGCCGATGCCATCACGTTGGCGAACGTGAGTCGCGCCCGGATCGAGCCCAGCATCCTGTTACGGCGAGAGGCACCCATGGGGCCTCGTGTTCGCCGTGCTGTGGCGTTCTCCTATCTACGCCGCTGATTCAGGCGCGCGATTCGGCGCGGACGTGAGGCTCAACCTCCGGGGCCCGCTCCGATGTCCGCTGCAGCGCCGCACCCACGAACTCGCGGAACAGCGGCTGGGGACGCAGGGGCCGGGACTTGAACTCCGGGTGGTACTGGGAGGCGACGAAGAAGGGATGCCCGGGCAGCTCGATGACCTCGACCAGACGATCGTCGGGTGACGTGCCGCTGAACACCATTCCGGCCTGTTCGAGGCGCTTGCGCAGGTGGTTGTTGACCTCGTAGCGGTGGCGATGGCGCTCGTAGATGACGGCGTCGTCGTAGATCTCCCGGGCCAGCGTGTCGTCGTGGAGCTTGACCGGGTCTGCGCCCAGGCGCATCGTGCCGCCCATGTCCTGGACCTCCTTCTGCTCCGGAAGCAGGTCGATGACCGGGTAGGGGGTCTCGGGGTCGAACTCGGTGGAGTTGGCACCGTCCATCCCGGCCACGTTCCGGGCGAACTCGGCCACCGCGATCTGCATGCCCAGACAGATCCCGAGGTAGGGCACGCCGTGCTCGCGCGCGTAGCGCGCCGCCTGGATCTTCCCCTCGATTCCGCGGACGCCGAACCCGCCCGGGACGAGGATGCCCTGACAGGTGGCGAGCTCGCGCTCGACCTCACCGTCCGTGAGGCGCTCGCTGTCGACCCAGTGGACGTCCACGCGCCCCCCGTGGTGCGACCCGGCGTGGTTGAGGGCCTCGATCACCGACAGGTAGGCGTCGGCGAGCTGGTTGTACTTGCCGACGAGCGCGATACGCGCGGTCTGGTCGGCCGACTCGATCCGGTCGACCAACCCCTGCCAGTCGCCGAGCTCCGGTTCGGGGGCCTCCTGCCCGAAATGGGCGAGCACGGCGGCGTCCACACCCTCCGTGGCGAACTCGAGCGGGACCTTGTAGATCGAGTCCACGTCGCGCGCCGAGACGACCGAGCCGACGGGCAGGTTGGCAAACAGGGCGATCTTCTCGCGGATCTCCCGGCTGAGCGGTCCCTCGGAGCGGCACATGACCATGTCGGGCTGGATTCCGATCCGCCTGAGCTCCTGAACCGAATGCTGGGTGGGCTTGGTCTTGAGCTCGCCGGCGTGGCCGAGGAAGGGCACGAGGGTGAGGTGGACGAACATGCAGCGGTCGCGCCCGAAGTCCGAGTGAAACTGGCGCAGCGCCTCGAGGAACGGCAGTGACTCGATGTCCCCGACCGTGCCGCCGATCTCCGTGATCACGAAGTCGACGCTCGACGATTCCGCCACCAGCTTGATCCGGTTCTTGATCTCATCCGTGATGTGGGGGATCACCTGGACCGTGCCGCCCAGGTAGTCGCCCCGCCGCTCGCGGCGGATCACCGAGTTGTAGATGGCGCCCGCAGTGGCGTTGGAGGCCCGGCTGGTGTTGACGTCCGTGAAGCGCTCGTAGTGGCCGAGGTCGAGGTCGGTCTCGGCGCCATCCTCGGTGACGAACACCTCGCCGTGCTGGAACGGGCTCATCGTCCCGGGATCGACGTTGATGTACGGGTCGAACTTCTGGATCGTGACCGAAAGCCCGCGCGCAACCAGCAGCTGGCCCAGAGACGCTGCAGCGATGCCCTTGCCGAGTGCGGAGACGACGCCGCCGGTGATGAAGATGAAGCGTGTGGCAGGGCGAGCGTCGGACATCAATCTCTGGGGATCCCAGTCTACTCGTCCGGGCGGCGGCGCCGGGCTCATGCCGCCGCCAGCAGTTCCTCGGCGTGGCGGCGCGCGGCGCCGTCGGACGAGTCGGCGCCCAGCATTCGCACCAGCTCCTGGACCACGCCGTCGCCGTCGAGAGCCTCCACGGTGGTGAGCGCCGCGCGGCCATCGGCCGACTTCTCGATCCTGAAGTGCGTGCCTGCCAGCGCGGCGATCTGGGGCAGATGGGTGATGCACAGCACCTGACGGCCCTCTGAGAGCGACCGCAGCCGCTCGCCGACGGCCCGGGCGGTCTGGCCGCCCACGCCGGCGTCGACCTCGTCGAACACGATCGTGCGCGACTCGCCTGCGCCCGCCACCGTCATGAGCGCGAGCATCACCCGCGACAGCTCGCCCCCTGAGGCGGCATCGCGGATCGGCGCGGCCGCAACCCCCGGGTTGGGCGCCAGCATGAGCTCGACCCGCTCGGCCCCGGCCGGGCCGATCTCGTCACGCGGCTCGAGACGCACCTCGAAGTCCGCGCCCTCCATGGCGAGAGCGGCCAGTTCCGCCCGTACCCGTTTGGCCAGCTTCGGCGCCGCCTTGCCCCGCGTCGCGCCGAGCGACCCGGCCGCCCGGTCGCGCTCGGCGAGCGCGCGGGCCAGCTCGGCCTCTGCCCGCTCGGTGGCAACCTCGGCCTGCTCGAGCCGGCCACGCTCCTCGCGGCATCGATCGGCGTGCGCGAGCACCGCGGCCACGCTCCCTCCGTGCTTGCGTTCCAGCCGGTCGTAGGCCTCGAGCCGCTCCTCGACCTCCTGCAACCGGCCCGGGTTGGCCTCGAGCGAGTCGGCGTAGCGGCGCAGCTCGGCGCCGAGATCGTCGGCCTCGATGCGCAGCGCGGCCAGGCGCCCCGCCAGGCCGTCGAGCTCCGGGTCCACGCCGTCGACCCCACCGGTGAGGCGCTCGACCCCGGCCAGGAGCTCGGATACGCCACCCTCGCCCGCCGCCGGCGCAATTGCCTCCGCGCCGCCTCCGGCAGCCGCCAGCAGAGCGTCGAGGCGGCGGATCCGCTCACGCTCGGTCAGAAGCTCCTGCTTCTCCCCGTCGCTGGGATCCAACGCCTCGATCTCGTCGATCTCGAAGCTGAGGAGATCGAGGTCGCGGTCGCGCGTGCCCGCCAGCTCGCGCAGCTCGGCGAGCGATCGCTCGAGCTCGCGCGCCCGCGCGTACGCGCCGGCCAGCTGCTCGCGCCGCGCCAGGTGGTCGGCCCCGCAGAAGGCGTCGAGCAGGTCGAGCTGGGCCGAGGCCAGGGTGAGCCTGCGGTGCTCGTGCTGGCCGAAGAACGCGACCAGCCGGCGGCCCAGGGCGGCGAGGTCCCCGGCGGTGGCCGAGCGGCCGCCGATGAAGGCGCGAGTGCGCCCGTTGGACCCCACTCGCCGGGCCAGGACCAGCTCCTCGATGTCATCTCCGACGAGCTCGGCCAGATGACGCAGCTCGGGCTCGTCCAGCAGCGAGGGCGGCAGCTCGAACACACCCTCGACGTAGGCGTCGCGTGCCCCCGGGCGAACGATCCCCGCGCGCGGCTTGCCCCCGAGCAGGAGGTCGAGCGCGTGTGCCAGGACGGTCTTGCCGGCCCCGGTCTCGCCCGTGATCGCGGTGAGGCCGGCGCCCGGACGCAGTTCCGCCCGCTCGATCAAGAGGAGGTTCTCTATGCGCAGCTCGAGAAGCACCACGCAGGTGTACCAGCGCGGGCCGACGGAGCGGGGGCGGTTTGGCCTCCGCCGGCCCGGAGTTTGCGGTCTTGTCACATAGCGGTCGCTTCTCAGTAGGCCAGACGCCCGAACTTGTCGCGCAGGCGGTGGTAGAAGCTCGCGCCGGGCGCCTGGGCCAGCCGCACGCGGTCCTCCTCGAAGCGGACCCGGATTGCCCCCTCGGGCTCGAGCGTCCACACCGAGCGCCCGTCGGTGGTCACGTCGACCTCGTCCTGCTTCGAACGGTTGGTGACGGCAAGGGTGTCGCCCGGCGCCACCACGAGCGAGCGGGCGGTGAGAGTGTGAGGCGCGATGAACGAGACCACGAAGCCCTCCACCCCCCAGGCCAGGACCGGCCCGCCGTTGGCCAGGTTGTAGCCCGTCGAGCCGGCCGGAGTGGAGACCACCAGACCGTCGCAGCGCACCGCGCCGAGCTGCTCACCCTCCACCGAATAGGCCAGCTCGGCCACCCGGCCGTCGGGGCGCCGGTGAAACGAGACGTCGTTGACCGCCAGCCGGTCGCCCTCGGGCGTCTCCGCAAGCAGCCCCGGCAGCGGCATCACGTCGAACTCGCCGGCCAGCGCGCGCGGCATGCCCTCCTCGAGGTCCGTCGGCTCGACGGTGGCCAGGAACCCGATCGCCCCGAAGTTGACGGCGAACACGGGCACGCCGGTGCCGGCGAAGCGACGCAGCACCGAGAGGATCGTGCCGTCGCCACCGAGCACGAGCGCGAGGTCGGCGCTGGCGGCCGGGTCCTCGGCCACGGTGGCGCCCTCCGCGGCTCCGAGCCCGTGCTTCTCGGCCTCATCCGGGCCCAGCACGACCTCCACGCCCGCCGCGCCCGCCAACTCGAGCACCCGGCGCAGAGCGGCGCCGGTCTCGTCCACGCGCTGGTGGCTGTAGACCGCGATCGCGGTCGGGGCGGCGCTCACGGCTCCGCCCGGCGCGCCGCATCGCCCAGGTCGGCCACATCGCCGGCCCGGCCCGCCTCCGCCAGCCAGACGAAGCTCTCGCGATTGCCGGCGGGTCCCGGCAGCCCCGAAGAGGCGAACCCGAGTACGGACACGCCGAGCTCCGACCGAGCCTGCTCGCCCACCGCCACCAGCGTGCCACGCCGGTCGTCGGCCGAGCGCACCACGCCGCCCTTGCCCACGCCATCGCGCCCGACCTCGAACTGGGGCTTGACGAGCGCCAGGCAGTCGAAGCGGTGTGCGGCGCAGGCGAGCACGGCGGGCAGCACCTTGCCCAGCGAGATGAAGGAGACGTCGGCCACGATCAGGTCGGGCGCGTAGGGCAGGACGTCCGCGGTCAGCGAGCGCGCGTTGCAGCGCTCGACCACGGTCACGCGAGGATCGTTGCGCAGGCGCCAGTCCAGCTCTCCGTAGGCCACGTCGAGCGCTACCACCGCGGCGGCTTCCCGCTGGAGCAGGCAGTCGGTGAAGCCTCCGGTCGACGCGCCCACGTCGAGGGCGAGGCGGCCCGCCGGATCTACCCCGAACGCCTCCAGCGCGTTGCTCAGCTTGATACCCCCGCGGGAGACGAACGGCGGGTGCGCGGTGACCGCCAGCTCGGCGTCCTCGGCCACCATGTGCCCCGGCTTGCGCGCCGGCTGCCCGCCGACCCGCACGTCGCCGGCGATCACCGCGGCCGCCGCGCGCGAGCGCGTCTCGAACAGCCCGCGCTCGGCCAGGAGAGTGTCAAGCCGCCGCTTCGGCACGCGTGCAATCTACCCCTGAAGCCTCTGTGACCGACATCACACAAGCGCGACCTACCGAGCGTAACCTCGAAGTCGATGACGCTGTTGAGACTCATCTCGCCCGCTTTCCGAGCCGGCCTGCTGATGGTCGCCGGGAGCGGCTTGATCGCCGCGCCCGTGCTCCTTCAGCTGGACATCGCCGCGATCATCACGGGCACCGTGGTGGGTGCGCTGTCCATCGCGCTGGGTCTAGCGGGCACCGAGGCCGAGGGCCGCGGGACGCTTCCGGTCTCGGCTCAGGCGGTGTACGACCGCGGCCTGGGGGTCGGGCTCCTGGTCCTGGCGGCGATCTTCGGCCTGGCCGACCAGCCCGAAGCCCTGGCCGTGTTCGCGGTGGCGGGTGTCGGAGCGCTCGTGGTCACCTCGATCACCCGCTACAGCGCGAGTCCCGCTCAATAACTTCCTCTCAACGACGCATCACACATAGCATCACTCCTCCCTCAGTGGAACGGCCCCGCGAAAGCGGGGTCGTTTCCGTTGGAGGGCGCTTCGTAGACTCACTCGAATGGCCATCCACCGCTACGAAGCCCAGGTCCACTGGAGCGGCTCCACGGGAGCCGGCTGGGACCACTACGACCGCGCCCACAGCGTCACCGCCCCGCCCGCCGACCCGGTGTTGACGGTGACCACCGGAGAGGCCAAGGGCGACCCCGCCCAGCTCAACCCCGAGCAGCTCCTGGTCATGGCCGCATCGTCCTGCCAGATGCTCATGTTCCTGCACCTGGCGGCGAAGGCCAGGATCGACGTGGTCGAGTACTCCGACGACGCGGAGGGCCTGATGCCGCTCGACCAGCAGCCGGTCCGAATCGCGGAAATCACCCTCCGGCCACGCATCCTGCTCGCCTCGGAGGCGACCGACGAGCGCGTTCGCAAGCTGGTGGAGCTGGCGCATGATGAGTGCTTCATCGCCAACAGCCTCAACAGCGAGATGCGCATCGAGCCGACCATCGAGCGAGCGCAGGTGCGGGCGTGAGCGGCGTTCCCGAGCTGCTCGACCGGCTGCTGCGCACGCCGGGCGCACCCGGCCAGGAGGCGGCGCCGGTGGCGGTCTGGCGCGAAGCGGCGGAGGGCTTCGCCGACAGCGTCAGCGTCGATCCGATGGGCACCCCGGTGGCGCGAGTCGACGGCCGCGGCGAGAGCCCGCTGATGGCCGTGGTGGGTCACATCGACGAGATCGCCGTCCTCATCAGCCACGTGAGCAAGGAGGGCATGCTCAAGGTCGTGTCCTCGGGCGGCTGGGACCCGCAGATCCTCGTCGGCCAGCGCGTGGAGGTGCTCAGCGCCGGCGGGCCGGTCCCCGGCGTGGTGGGCCGTAAGCCGATCCACCTGCTCGAGCAGGAGGAGCGAAAGAAGGCGGTCCAGCTCAAGGATCTGCACGTGGACATCGGCGTGAGGGACGCCGACGAGGCGCGCGAGCTCGTGCGCGAGGGCGATCCGATCGTCATCGCGGCCGAACCGGTGGAGCTGCCCAACGGCCGGCTGGCGTCACGGGCCCTGGACAATCGGCTCGGGGTCTACGTGGCCCTCGAGAGCGCGCGCCGGGTGGCCGACGCCGGCGGCGGCGCCGGTCCGATCGCCGCCGTGGCCGCCGTCCAGGAGGAGATCGGCACACACGGAGCCGGCGCGATGGCCTACGCGCTGCGCCCGGACGTGGCCATCGTGGTCGACGTGACCCACGCCACCGACGCCCCCGGAGTCGAGGCCGGCGAGCTCGGCGAGCACGGGCTCGGCGACGGCCCCGTGCTCACCCGCGGCGCGATCGTGAACGCCAAGGTCAACCGCCTGCTCGACGAGGCGGCCGAGGCCGAGGAGATCGCGATCACCACCGAGGTCTCGGGCCGGGCCACCCACACCGACGCCGACTCGGTGCACCTGAGCCGCGCGGGCATTCCCACGGCCATCCTCTCGATTCCGCTCCGCTACATGCACTCGGCGGTCGAGGTGGTGGAGCTGGCCGACGTGGAGGCGGCCATCTCCGTCATCGCCGCGTTCGCCCTGAGGCTCGAGTCCGACACGAGCTTCGCGCGCTGGTGAGGTCGAGCGCCGCGCGGAGGTCCGCGACGGTGCGATCGCCGATGGCGCCCAGCAGCGCGGCTGACTGCGCCAGCGTTCGCGGCCCGGCGGCCTCCGCCGCAGGCGCAACGGTGCCGCTCAACATCTCGATGAGGACTTCGCCGGTGGACTCGCCCGGGAAGGCATCCGGAGGGAGGTCCTCGAGCAGCCCGCCGATCAGGTCGGTGAGCATCAGCCCGGTGCGCAGCAGCTGCTCGACGTAGGCGCGGACGTCCTCGTGCGTGACGGGGCCCGCGGGGTAGGAGTCCATGCCCCCTTGAGCCGCGAACCCGAGTTGTTCGCCCCCTCCCCAACCGGAAGATCGGGCCCTAGGCCAGCGAGGGCTCGAGCACGGCCTGCGCGACGCGGTCGGCCACGGCCTCGGGGGTGAGGCCCACCTCTTCGCGCAGCAGCGCCGGCTTGCCGTGGGTCACGTAGCGGTCGGGCAGCCCGATGCGCAGCAGGCGAGCCCGGCCCATCAGGTCGTGGTCGGCCAGGTGCTCGGCCACGCCGGAGCCGAAGCCGCCGGCCAACACGTTCTCCTCCACGGTCACGACCAGGTCGTGCTCGGACACCAGTTCGGCGATCAGCTCGCCGTCGAGTGGCTTGGCGAAGCGCGCGTCGGCCACGGTGGCCTCCACCCCGCGCTGCTCGTCGAGCAGGTCGGCGGCGCCGAGGGCCACGCTGACCCCGTAGCCATAGCCGAGGAAGGCCACGCGTCCGCCCTCGCGGAGGATCTCGCCCCGGCCGATGGCGATCGGCTCCGGCGCCGCCGGGAGCGCAACGCCCTCCCCCTCGCCGCGCGGATAGCGCAGCGCCACGGGGCCATCGTCGTAGAGCAGCGCGGTGCGCAGCATGTTCACGAGCATGGCCTCGTCGCGGGGCGCCATCTGCACCAGGTTGGGCAGGCAGCGGAGGTACGAGATGTCGAAGACCCCGTGATGGGTCGGGCCATCGTCACCCACCAGGCCGGCGCGGTCCATGGCGAAGACGACGTTCAGGCTCTGCAGGCAGACGTCGTGGACGATCTGGTCGTAGCCGCGCTGCAGGAAGGTCGAGTAGATGGCGGCCACCGGCTTGGCTCCCTCGAGCGCGAGCCCGGCGGCGAACAGGACCGCGTGCTGCTCGGCGATGCCCACGTCGTAGTAGCGCTCGGGTATGGCCTTCTGAAGCAGGTTCAGGCCCGTTCCTGAGTTCATGGCGGCGGTGATGCCCACCACCCGCTCGTCCCGGCGGGCCTCCTCGACGAGCGCCTCGCCGAACACCTTCGTGTACTGGGGCGCAGGTGCGGGCGCGGCCGGGGCGCCGTTGGCCTTCTTCTTCGGCGCCGCGGCGCGGTTGAGGATCGAGCCGGGCTTGGCGGCGTGCCACTGCTCCATGCCCTCGAGCCCGCCCTCCTCGGCCGGGATGAATCCCTTGCCCTTGACGGTCTTGCAGTGCACGACCACGGGGCGGTCGGCCTCGAGCGCCTCGCCGATGGCCTGGCGCAGCGCCTTCACGTCGTGGCCGTCGATCACGCCGACGTAGGCCAGATCGAGCTCCTCGAAGAAGAGCCCGGGCGCCCAGTAGGCCTTCAGCGACTCCTTGAGGATCGGGCCCAGCCGCTCGATCGTCGTGCCGATGCCGGCGGGCAGCTTGGTGAGCGTCTCCTCGGCGTCCTCGCGTGCGTGGTACAGCTTGGGATTGAGGCGCATGCGGGTGAACAGGCGCGACAGCGCACCGACGTTGGGCGCGATCGACATCCCGTTGTCGTTGACCACGATCACGATCGGCGCGTCCATTCCGCCGGCGTTGAGCAGGGCCTCGAAGGAGACGCCTCCGGTGAGCGCGCCATCCCCGATCACGGCCACCACGCGCCCGTCCTCGGCGATGCCGCGGCGCATCGCCTCCTTGATGCCCACCGCGTAGGACACCGACGTGGAGGCGTGCCCGGCTCCCATGACGTCGTGCTCGGATTCGTGGATCGCGCAGAACGGAGCCAGCCCGCCGTACTTGCGGATCGTGTCGAGCTCGTCGCGCCGCCCGGTGAGCACCTTGTGCGGGTAGGCCTGATGGCCGACGTCCCACAGCACCTTGTCCCGGGGCGAGTCGAGCAGCGAGTGAACGGCCACGGCGATCTCGCAGGCGCCCAGGTTCGCGCCGAAGTGACCGCCGATCTCGCCGATGGTGTCGATGATGAGCTCGCGCACCTCCTGCGCGACCTGCGCGAGCTGCTCGTCGCTGAGGCCCTTCAGGTCCGCCGGACCGTCGATCTGTTCGAGGAGGTTTGTCATGCGCTGCGGGTGAGCACGTAGTCGGCGATGCTGCCGAGGCGCTCGGTGTGGCCCGAAGCCTCCGCGAGCGCCTTCCGCGCCTTCGCGTGCGACTCGCGAGCGAGCTCCTGTGCCCGCTCGATCCCGTACTCGCTCACGTAGGTGGCCTTTCCATGACGTTCGTCGGAGCCCTGTGGCTTGCCGAGCTCTGTCTCGTCGCCGGTCACGTCGAGGATGTCGTCGACGATCTGGAAGACGACGCCGAGCTCGGCAGCAAAGCGCCGGTAGGGAAGTGTGGCAGGTCCCTGAACGCCTTCGAGCGCGAGCACCGAGGTGACCGAGGCGCCGATCAGGGCTCCGGTCTTCAGCTCGTGCAGGTGGCGCAGGGGCACGTCGGCCGAGCGCGCGACGTCCAGGTACTGGCCGCCCACCATTCCCTCGACTCCCGCCGCGGTCACCACCTCGCGCACGGCAGCGAGCAGGTGAGCCGGCTCCCCGGCCTGGCGCGACAGCATCAGGCGCAGGGCCTCGGCGAACAGCCCGTCCCCGGCGAGGATGGCCACGTCCTCGCCGAAGGCCACGTGGCAGGTGGGCTTGCCCCGCCGCAGCTCGTCGTCGTCCATGGCGGGAAGATCGTCGTGGATGAGCGAGTAGGTGTGGATCATCTCGAGCGCGGCCGCGAACGGGAGCACCTCGTCGGCCGGGCGTCCGAGCGCCTCGGCGGTGGCCAGCGCGAGCACCGGGCGAATGCGCTTGCCCCCGGCCAGCAGCGAGTAGCGCATCGCCTCCCCCAGCCCAGCCGTGCCGGGCTCGGCGGCAAAGCGGAGGTCCTCGAGGTAGGCGTCGACCCGGCGCTGAAGCTCGACCGGATAGGCGCCGGCCTCCACCGAGCTCACAGCAGCCGCTCCTGCCCCTCTACCTCGCTCGCACCGCGGGCACGCACGTCGATCTCCGAGCCGAGCTGAGCGGCCAGCTCCGCGCAACGCTCCACCAGCGTCGCCGCCTCGTCGGAGCCGAGCTCGCCCGAGCGCAGCCTGTCGGCGACCGCGGCGAGCTCGTCGGTCAGTCGCCTGACGGCGTCGGGCTCGCTCACTGGTGCGCCGCCTCCTCGCGCTGCACGGCGCCCAGGATCCCGTTGACGAAGCCCGGGGCGTCCGTCGAGCACAGCTCCTTGGCCGTCTCCACCGCCTCGTCGATGGCCACCTCCGGCGGGATGTCGGCCCGGCTGCGCAGCTCGTACAGGGCGACCCTGAGGATGTTGCGCTCGAGCGGGGCGATCCGGTCGAGCGACCAGCCCTCGGCGAAGCGGCTGATCAGGGTGTCGAGCTCGTCCCTCTCGGCCACCACTCCGTCGACGAGCTCGCGGGTGAACGGCGTGGCGTCGCGGTCGACCAGGCCGGCGGCGGGACGGCCGGTCACGTCCTCCTGGTAGAGGGCGAAGACGGCGGCGCGGCGCTGGTCGGTGCGGCGGGTCACCTAGGCGCGAGAGACGTACTCGCCCGAGCGGGTGTCCACCCGGACGCGATCGCCGACGTTGACGAACAGGGGCACCCGCACCACCACGCCGGACTCGAGGGTGGCCGGCTTGTCGCCGCCACCGGAGGCCGTGTCGCCGCGAAGGCCCGGGTCGGTCTCGGCCACGGCCAGCTCCACCGCGCTCGGGACCTGCACGTCGCTCGGCGACTCGTCCACGTAGAGGATGTCCACCTCCTGATTGGGAACCACCCACTTGAGCGACTCCTGGACCGAGTCCTCGGGCACCGCCATCTGGTCGTAGGTCTGCACGTCCATGAAGTGAGCGTCGGTGCCGTCGGCGTACAGGAAGGTCATCTTGCGCGACTCGGTGCGCACCGGCCGGAACTTCTCGCCGGCCCGAAACGTTCGGTCGATCACCGCGCCGTCATCCACCCGCTTGAGCTTCGTGCGCACGAAGGCGCCGCCCTTGCCGGGCTTGACGTGCTGAAACTCGACGATCCGGAATATGCGGCCGTCGACCTCGACGTGCATCCCGTTCTTGAACTGGTTGGTCGATACCAAGGCGCCCTTAGGGTAGACGCCGTACCGGGACCCGGGCATCGGCTGAGAGACTCTCCGCGTGTCGGAACATCGTCAGCAGGCCCACCTCGACGCCCCCCTTGAAGTCGTCTGGGATCTGGTCGGCACACCGGGCCGCTACCCCGAGTGGTGGCCGCGAGTGATCGAGGTTCGGGGCGAGTCGTTCGAGGAGGGCGACGAGTACGCCCAGGTGACCAAAGACCCGATCGGAAAGACCGAGTCGAACTTCCTGCTCGAGCGGCGTGACAACCTGCGCGAGATCCGGATGAGCTGCCGGCTGACGGGCATGTATGCCCAGTGGCTTCTCACGCCCGCCCAGGGGGGTACTTTCGTCGAGCTCGAAATGGGGATGGAGGCAAGGCGCTTGGGCGACCTGATCTTTGACCGAGCCCTCGGCAAGGTGTACTTCCGGCGCTGGGCGAACGAGTCGCTCGATGGCCTGCGCGACGCAGCGCTTCGCCGGGGCGACAGCACAGGCTCTTAGCCGTCGCGTCAGCGCTTGGCGAGCGCCTCGCGAACCCGCGTGACGCCGTTCAGCGCCGCGGTCATGAGGCGCTCGGGCGGGGAGTCCTTCGGCGGCATCGCCCCGAGCTGCCGCGCCATGGTCATGCCGTCCATGTACGCCTCCACGCGGTTGATCTGGCCCTCGCTGACCCAGATCATGTCCATGCCCTCCAGGTCGACCGCGCGGCCGGTGGGACGCATCCCCTGGAAGCTCCCGGATCCGTCGAAGGTGCCGCGCACCTGCCAGCGCACCACGGCCTTCTCGGTGTCGCCGACCACGTCCAGCACCTTCAGCTCGAAGTCCGGAAAGGCGTCATACAGCTCGCCGAAGAAGTCCCGGATCTCGTCGCGCGAGGCCGAGTCCATCACTCCGTAGATCCGCCCGCGCGCGCCGGGCGCGTAGAAGCGCATCTGCGCGTCGCGCTCGCGTCGCCCCACCGCCTCCAGGTAGGAGCGGGCGACCTCCGCCGCGCTCGCCGTCTGGGTGTCGCTGCCGAGTGTGCTCATGGCCGCAGCCTCCCGCCCGCCCGCTGCGATGTCAACGCCTAGCAAGCGTCCGGCGGCAGGCGCCCCTCCTCGGCCAGCTTCTCGAGGTGGGCGGCGAGGGTCAGCTCCGCAGCCGGGCGAAGCTCGTCGGGGACCTCCGACCAGGCCCGGTCGAGCAGCTCACCGCGCGTGCGCGCGCCGGCGTCGAGCGCCTCGACCAGCCGTCGCTCGCGGTCCAGCCGGTGCGCGAGGTACTCGTCGAGCTTCGCGGCGGGTTCCCAGACGTAGGGGCCGTGGCCGGGACAGAGCACTTCGAGCTCGAGTTCGCGGAGCCGGCGAAGCGAGTCGAGGTAGGCCGACAGCGATCCCTCGCCGGGCGCGATGAAGACGCTGCCGGTGCCGAGCACCGTGTCCCCGGTGAAGCAGACGCGACCGAAGATCAGGCAGACCGAGTCGGCCGAGTGCCCGGGAGTGGCGAGCGCACGGAACGGGCCCACCTCCGAGCCGTCCGTGGGGAGCGTCACCGGCGCTCCGAGCCGACCTGCCCCCTCGGCGTGATCGGCGTGGGAATGCGTAAGCACCACGCCCTCGATCCCCTCCGACGCGGCCTCGCGAACCACCGCGAGGTGCTCCTCGTCGGCAGGCCCCGGATCCACTACCCAGCGTCCGACGACGTAGGTGTTCGTGCCGTCCAACGTCATGGCCGAGGCATTGCCCGCACGCACGCGAACGACGCCCTCGGGATCGGTGTCGAAAGCCTGCACCAGCAGGGGTTCTAGCGGAGTATGCTCGGAAGGCATTGCGCTCGCGGATCGACCCGGGGGGATTTGCGAGCGAGCGGGTCGTGCTCCTGCTCGCTCTCGGAGTGCTCCTCATCGTGACCGTCGTCGACCTGGCCGTCGGCGGCCGAGCCGTGCTGGTGGAACTGCTGGTGGCGGGACCGCTCGTGGCCGCAACGCGATGCACGGTGGTGAAGACCGCCCTGGTGGCCGCACTGGCGATGGCCATCTCGATCCCGCTGGGGCTGGCCGGCGACGAGTTCTTCGACGCTGAGCACGTGAGCGGCGTCGTCGCCCTGGGCATCGGCAGCCTCCTTGCCGTGGCCATCGCCGCACTGCGCTCCGGCCGCGAGCGCGACGCCGCCCGGCTGACCGTTCAGTACGACGTGGCGCGCGTGCTGGCCGAATCGGAGTCCATGGAGGAGGCCGGGCCCCCACTGCTCGAGGCGATCGCCCGTCCCTTGGGCTGGCGGGCGGCGCACCTGTGGCAGCAGGACGACGACGGCCGGCTCAGGCGCACGGCCGCCTGGGTCGGCAGCGGACGAGACCTGACCGACTTCGAGCGACAGACCCTCGAGCTGCGGCCGGAGCCTGGACAGGGACTGCCCGGCCGCGTGTGGCAAGCCAGGCGTCCCGCGTGGGTCACCGATCTGAGCACCGACGAGAACTTCCTGCGCCACGAGGGCGCCGCTGCCGGGGGACTCGTGTGTGGCATGGCCTTCCCGGTGCAGAGCGCCGACCGGCTCGTGGCGGTGATCGAGCTGTTCTCCCACGAGCGCCGCGAGCTCGACCGGCCGCTGGTGGCGCTCACCGAGGCGCTGGGGGCGCAGATCGCCGCCTTTGCCAGCCGGATGAACGCCACCGCAGCGGTTCGCGCCAGCGAGAGCCGGGCCAGCCAGTCCCGCGACCAGCTCGAGGCCATGCTGCAGGGGGTGGCCGACGCCGTGACCGTGCAGGCGCCCGACGGTCGCCTGCTGTTCGTCAACGACGCCGCGGTGGAGACGCTCGGCTTCAGCTCCAGCTCTGACCTCCTCGAGTCACCGCCGGGCGAGATCCTTTCGCGGTTCGAGATCCTCGGTCCCGACGGCGCTCCGTTTCCGCCCAACGACCTGCCCGGAAGGCGCGCCCTCGACGGCGAGGAGGGCGCCGAGGCGGTTGTTCGCTTCCAGACGAAGGGCACCGGCGAGGAGCGCTGGGCCAACATCAAGGCAACTCCGGTGCGAAACGGCGACGGGGCCGTGGCGATGGCGATCAACGTCATCGAGGACATCAGCGCGCACAAGCGCTCGGAGCTCGCCCAGCGCTTCCTGTCGCGTACCAGCGAGGTGCTGGGCCACTGGGTCGGCACCGACGAGCTGCTCGAGCGCGTGGCTGCCCTGGCCGTCCCGGAGATAGCGGACTGGTGTGCCGTGGACCTCGTGAGCGAGCCCGGTGAGCTGCGGCGGGTGACGCTCACCCACGCCGACCCGGAGCAGCGTGCCCGGGGCGAGGAGCTGTCCGCGCGCTATCCCGCCGACCCCGCCACCTCGGCGGTCCACCAAGTCGTGCGCACCGGGGTGGCCGAGCTGTATCCGGAGATCACCGACGACCTGATTCGCCAGACGACCCAGGACGAGGAGCACTTCCGGCTGCTCTCCGAGTTCGGGATGCGGTCGGCGTTGATCGTCCCGATGACCGTGCGCGAGCGCACGCTCGGCGTCATCACGTTCGTAACCGGGCCCTCGGGCCGGCGCTTCGACGAGACGGATCTCGCGGTGACCGAGGAGCTGGCCCGGCGCTGCGCGACCGCGCTCGACAACTCCCGCCTCTATCGCGAGCGCTCGTACATCGCCCGCACCCTTCAGCAGAGCCTCCTCCCGGTGGAGCTGCCCGACATGCCCGGCATCGAGGCCGCGGCGCGCTTTCGGCCGACCGGCGAGGGCAACGAGGTCGGCGGAGACTTCTACGACCTGTTCCAGAGCGAGGGACCGGGCTGGACCGTGATCATGGGCGACGTGTGCGGCAAGGGTCCCGACGCCGCCGCCGTGACGGCGCTGGCGCGCTACACCCTGCGGGCCGCCGCCATGCACGAGCGGCTGCCGAGCCGCAGCCTGGCGCTCCTCAACGACGCGCTGCTGCGCCAGCGCTCCGACCGGCGCTTCTGCACCGTGGCCTACGCCTATCTGGAGATGGTCAACGGCGGCGCCCGGCTCGGCGTGGCCAGCGGCGGGCACCCACTGCCGATGCTCGTTCGCGGCGACGGCACCGTCGAGCGCGTCGGTGTGCCGGGCACGCTGCTCGGAGTGGTGCCCGACCCGCAGATCGAGGACCGCTCGGTGACGCTCTCGCGCGGCGACCTCCTGGTCTTCTTCACCGACGGCGTGATCGAGTCGCGCGGAGCCGAGCGGCGGCTGGACGAGGACCGGCTGGCCGAGCTGCTCAGCCGCTGTGCCGGCGGCGACGCGGACACGGTGGCCGCCGAGGTGGAGCAGGCCGCGCTGCGCTCCTGGGGCGGCCGGGCCGGCGACGACATCGCCGTGCTCGTGCTCCGCGTGGCGCCCTGAGACGGCTGGGATGTTGAGGGCCCTGCCATGACGGGTAGGACCGGTGTGATGTTCCTGACCGTTGTCCCCGGCGCGACTCCAGCGCGCACAGGCCGTTGGCGTCCGCGGTGGAAGACGACCTGAGTGTGCGCCTGAGCGGCGGGCAAGAGGCGCCTGCACGGGCGCGGAGGGCGCTGGCCAGACTGCGGGCCGATCTGGACGCGCCGACCATGGAGACGCTCCGGCTCCTGGTGACCGAGCTGGTGGGCAACAGCGTGAAGCACGCGAAGGCCGAGAGCGTGATCCTGAACGTGCGGGTGAACTCCAGAGCGGTGCTGGCCGAGGTGACCGACGAGGGCGAGGGCTTTCGCCCCGCCAGCGCCGGCGCCCGGCGGGCCGACGACACCGGCTGGGGGCTCTTCATGGTCGAGCGGCTGGCCGATCGCTGGGGCGTGGTGCGCGACGGCAAGGCCACGCGTGTGTGGTTCGAGCTGAGCCGGGCCTAGCGTCGCTCAGAAGGTCAACTGCTCCTCTTCCGGCGGGGCCTGCCCCAACAGGGCGCGGAAGCGCTGCGCGGCGGTGGGAGCGTCGTCGTCGCGGTTGTTGTTGAAGGCCACATGGACCTCTGTCGCCTGCTCGGCCATCTCGAGCACCCGCGCCTTGACCTCCTCGAGCTCCGCGTCGTCGTAGCGCCAGCCGAAACGCTCCGCCACCGACTTGCCCTTCAGGTATCCGTCGGCGTTGCGCCCGTGCAGGCGCAGGTAGGCCAGGTCGTCGCGGGTGACCGCGTCGAGGTCCGAGGGCATGATGGGCACGTGGTCGCCGGGCGGCGCGTCGACGCTGACGAAGGCGACCCCGTGATCGGAGAACCACTCGATCGTCTCCGCCCGCCGGCTCTCGCGCACCCAGCCACGATGGCGGAGCTCGATCGCCAGCCGCTGCGAGCCGAAAGCCGCCACCAGGCCGTCGAGCTCGTCCAGCCGGTTCTTGCCGGGCGCGAACGCCGGGGTCATCTGAACGAGGTAGGCCCCGAGCTTTCCGGCGTCCGCAAGAGGAGCGGTCTCCTCGAGTAGGCGAGCGACGAGAGCTACCTCGAGCTCAGGGGTCATCAGCACCCGTCGCCGAGGTCCGGTCCCCACGCCCTCCCGCATGTCCGGCGGAAGCGAGTCGAGAGGCGCGGCATGGCGGGACAGGGCACGGTGGGCCTTGACGTCGAAGGTGAACTCATCCGGTGTGATCTGCACCCAGCCGTGAACGGTGTTGCGGTCCGGGATGGCGTAGAAGCTCGAGTTGAGCTCAACCGCTTTGAAGCGCTGCGCGTACCAGGGCAGCCGCTCCTTCGCCGCCATCCCGCGGGGATACCACTCCTTCACGAAGCCGGGGTCGGCCCAACTGGAGGTGCCCACGAGGATGCGGCCGGCCATGGGCCACATCCTGACGCGCGGCCGAGCGCCGCGGCGTGCAGCTAGATTGACCCTGTGAGCGAGCAGCTCCAAGAGGCCTGGAAGCTCGAGGGAATCTCACCCAAGGCGTACCAGCACCCAGCCGACCGCGCCGCCACCGCGGCGCTGGCCAAGGTGCCCTATCTCGACCAGGTGGTGCGGCGCCTCGTGGCGCTCGGTTACGAGCGGGCCCTGCGCGCGGCGTCCCTCGGCTCCTCCGTGAGGCTGGGCCAGGATCAGCTGCCACACATCTGGGTGCTCCATCGCCAGGTCTTCAACGCGCTCGACATGGACGACGTGCCCGATCTCTACATCACGCAGTTCCCGCTGGCGAACGCGTTCGCCATGGGCACCGGGAAGCCGATCGTGGTGCTCAACTCCGAGCTCGTCCGCATTCTCGACGACGACGGCCGGCGCATCGTCCTCGCTCACGAGGCCGCACACGTGCATTCGGATCACGTGCTCTACCGGACCGCACTGCTGATCCTGCTGCGACTCGGCTCCTCGATACGGCTCCCGATCCTGGCCGGCCTGCCGTTGCTGGCCATACAGCTGGCGCTCCTCGAATGGTTTCGCGCCGCCGAGCTGTCCTGCGACCGCGCCGCTGCGCTCGTCACGCGAGACCCGCAGGCTGTCTGCCGGGCGATGATGGTGATGGCCGCCGGCGAGGAGGCAGACAACCTCAACCTCGACGCCTTCATCGCCCAGGGCATGGACTACACCGAGGGTGGCAGCGGCCTCGAGAAGATGACCAAGATGATGCAGGACCTCGGCGTGACGCACCCGATGCCGGTGCGACGGGTGAAGCTGCTGCTCGACTGGGTCCGCGAGGGCGACTACGACGTCATGGTCCGGGGCGAGTACCTGCGCCGGGGCGACGAGCCCGGGGCACGCGAGGAGGCCGAGTCCGCCGGAGCGTTCTACTCCGACAGCATCTCGGGCGCCTTTGCCCAGGCCGGTTCGTCGATCGCCGAGGTGGGCCAACAGCTGGGCGACTGGCTCAAGCGCACTCGCGATCAGGGCAATCGCGACGAGAAGTAGCGCTCGGCTGACCTAGCGGCCTCGCCTCCCGAAGGAGTTACCAGCGGGGACCACCGCCCGCAGGTCCGCCTCCTCGCCGCCGCGCATAACGTCGTCGCCGGCCTCGCTCGACCACGTGCGGCGGGGCTCGATGTGGGTGACCTTGGCCCGTGGCAGGTCGGGACGCTCGAGGCGCTCGATGCGGTCGACCAGCACGTTCACGGTGCCTTCCCGGCGCTCCAGGCGCCCGGTGGCCAGCACCAGCGGCTCGGTGCGCACCGCCAGGCGGAAGCGATCGTGCACCGGCGGGGGCACGATCAGGTTGATCGTGCCGAGCTCGTCCTCCAGCAGCATGAAGGTGACCCCCTTGGCGGTGGCGGGACGCTGGCGGGCCACCACGAGCCCGGCCACCCGCACCCGGCGCCCGTTCTCGTGGCGCTCGAGCTCGTCGCTCGTGCGCAGGTCGTCGGGCAGCCCGGGCCTCATCAGCTCGAGCGGGTGCTCGCGCAGGGTGACCCCCGTGGAGCCGTAGTCGGCCAGCATTCGCTCCCAGGCCGAGAGCGCCCGCAGCTCGGGACCCTCGTGAGCATCGAGCGGAAGGGCGAGCTGGGTGCCCTCCTCCACCGGCGTTCCGGGAACGGCCACGCCGAGCATCCACAGCGCGCGACGGCGGCGGCCCTGCTCGGGACCGTCCACGAGGGCGTCGCACGCCCCGGCCCAGGCCAGCCTCCCCAGGGTCTCTCCCGACGCCCCCGAACGTCCGGCCAGGTCGCCGAGCGAGCGCCACCCGCCTCCGTCGCGGCGCTCGACGGCCATCGCCTTGACCTCCTGCTCGCGAACGCCGCTCACGTACCCGAGTCCCAGCCGCACCGCGAGGCCGCCTGTGCCCCGAGGGGCGTCAGCCCCGACTTGGGTAGTGGGAAGCACTTCGACCACGCACTTGGCGTCGCTGCGCACCACGCAGGGCGGCAGCACCTCCACCCTCTTGCGCTGTGCCTCGTGCACGAGATTGTCGGGCGGATAGAAGCCCATCGGCTGCTCGTTGAGCAGGGCACACAGGAACTCGGGGTGGTAGTGCACCCGCAGCCAGGTGGACTGGTAGGCCAGCAGCCCGAACGCAGCGGAGTGGGCCTTGGGAAAGCCGAAGCCGGCGAAGCCCACGATCTGCTGCCACACCCTTTCGGCCACCTCGCGCGAAGCGCCGTGGGCAGCGCCGCCGGCGATGAACTTCTCCTCGTAGGCGCGGATCGCCGCCTCGGAGCGCTTGCGGCTCATCGCCCGCCGCAGTCCCTCGGCCTCCCCCGGGCTGAAGCCGGCGAAGGCCATCGCCACCTCGAGCACCTGGTCCTGGAAGACGATCGTGCCGAGGGTGTCGCGCAGCACCGGCTCGAGCGTGGGATGCAGGTAGGGCACCTCGTACGACGGGTCCGCCCGCAGCGCCTTGCGGTTCTCGATGTAGGGGTGCACCGCTCCGCCGACGATCGGCCCCGGCCGCACCAGCGCCACCTGGACGGTGAGGTCGTCGAGGTTCTCGGGCCGCGTGCGCTTGAGCATCTGCATCTGCGCGCGCGACTCGATCTGAAACACACCGGTGGTCTCCGCCTCCTGGATGCGGGCGTACACCTCTCGGTCGTCGTAGGGGATGCGCGACAGGTCGATGCGCTCGTTGCGCACCCGGGCGATCTCGTCCACACAGCGCTCGACCGCCGAGAGCATCCCCAGCCCGAGCAGGTCGATCTTGAGAAAGCCGGCGTCGCCGCACGAGTCCTTGTCCCACTGGACCATCTGCCGGCCCTCCATCGACGCGGGCTGGACCGGGCACAGGTCGATCAGCGGCTGGGTGGAGATGACCATCCCACCCGGGTGCTGGGACTGGTGGCGGGGCAGCCCCCAGGCGTCGCGGGCGAGCTTGACCAGAGCGTCCCAGCGTGGCGAGCGGTGGCCCCGGTTGTCATGCTCGGGGACCTCTTCTTCTATGTCGTTGCGGTCCTTCCACGGATCGACCGCCCGGGCGAGCCGCTCGATCTCACCCGGCGGCAGCCCCAGCGCCTTGGCGAAGTCCCGCACCGCCGAGCGCACCTGGAAGGTGGCGAAGGCGGCCACGAGCGCACAGCGGTCGCGGCCGTAGCGGTCGTGCACGCGCGGGATCAGGACGTCACGGATGTCGCGCGGGAAGTCGAGGTCGATGTCCGGAAGCGCGGTGAGCTCCTCGTTGAGGAAGCGCCCCAGCAGCAGCTCGTTCTCGATCGGGTCGACGTGCGAGAGCCCGGTGAGGTAACAGACGATCGAGGACACGCTCGAGCCCCTCCCCCGCCCCGGAGGCATCAGCCGCCGCGCCGACTCCGGGCCGCGCACCTCCGCCGCCACCCCCCGGGCCAGCTCGAGCATGTCGCGGTGGAGCAGGAAGAAGCCGGACAGCCCCAGATGACGGATCACCCGCAGCTCCTCGTCGAGCCGGCCGATCGCCTCCTCGCGGCTGCGGCGCCCGGAGTAGCGCTCCTCGAACATCCCCCGGCAGAGCTCGGCCAGGTTGCGATCGGCATCCGGATCCTCCGAGCCGGGATAGCGATAGCCGAGATCCTCGGTGAGGTCGAAGCGAAGGCGCTCGGCCAGCCGTCCGCTCTCCTCCACGGCGTCGGGGTGGTCGCGAAAGCGCTGGGCCATGCGCTCGGGGGGCGAGAGCACATGCGACGAGTTGCCGCGGCGGCGGGGCTCTGTCTCGTCGAGCGTGGCCCCCAGCCGCACGGCGACCATGGCGTCCTGCAGGGGAATGCGCTCTCGCGCGTGCGCATGGATGTTGCCCGTGGCCACGCGCGGCACTCCGAGCCGCTCGCCGAGCTCAGACAGAAGCCGGTTGCGGCGCCGGTCGTGGCGCCAGTAGGGACGCTGCAGCTCGATGCGAAAGCGGTCGCGGCCGAAGATCCCGAGCAGGCGGCGCGCCATCGCGGCGGCCCCCGGGTGATCCTCGGCCTCGAGGCGCGACGCCACCGCCCCGTCGCCCGCACACCCGGACAGGCAGACCAGCCCGGCAGCGTTTCGTTCCACCTCCTCGAGCGAGACATACGGCTCCTCGTCGAGCGCGTCCTGGCCGGGCCGGCGACCGTCGATCACCTGCGCCGTGGGATCGGACCATCCCTCGCGAGCCCAGCGCCGGGTATGCCAGTGGGCAGCGGTGAGCAGCCGGCAGAGGTTGGTGTAGCCCTCGCGCGTCTCGCACAGGAGGGTCAGGTGCGAGCCGTCGTCGAGGGTGACCTCGGCTCCGGTGATGTGGCGGACCCCCAGTGGCTTGAGCGCCTGCGCCATCTCCATGGCGCCGTGCAGCCCGTCGTGATCGGTGAGAGCGAGCGCGCCGTGACCCTGCTCGGCGGCGGCCCCGGCCAGCTCCACCGGGTGAGAGGCTCCGTCCAGGAACGAGTAGGCCGAGTGGCAGTGGAGCTCGACGTAGGGCACGAACGCATGTTCGCACGCCGAGAAGATGGATACTCATCGCCATGTCGGAGGAGAACGTTGCGATTGTCCGCTCGATCTGGTCGGCCGACCGCCGTCGCGACTGGTCCACCGTCTACGCCGTGTACCACCTGAGATCGTCTGGGAGGACCTCGCCGGCCTCTGGGGCGACTGGGGTCGCGCCCGCGGCCCTGAGGGCGTCCGGGTGGCGTGGGCGCGCTGGCACGAGGCGTTCGAGCCGGCGTACTCGGCCCGGGACGAAGCGCTCGCCGCGGCTGGACTCGAGGGCTAGTCGCGCCCGGAGGACAGAGCCAAGGTCCTGGATTCACCCCCTGTACGGAGGCAAAGTCAGGATCCTAAGCGGATTTGGCCGCTTCCAGCGCCTCCGCTCTCGATGCGAACGAGCGCGCTCGGACCGCCCTGTCGCCCTCGAACGTCCAGACCACCGCCAGCTCCTGCGTCACCGGCACGCCGCTCTCGCCGCCACGGGCCGATAGGCGCAGCACCACCAGCACGTCGTCGCCGAGGTCGACGATCTCCAGCAGCTCCTGGTCGTAGTCGTCCCAGGTCTCGCGCGTGTCCGATATCCACTCCTGGGTGCCTCTGAGGCCCCTGAACACCCGGCCGTCCCAGAGCGAGTGGAAATCGAACTCCGGGTCGAGCCGCTCGCGCGACAGCGCGCGGAATGTCTCCATGTCGCCCCGGCTAAGGGCCTCGTAGCCCTCGCGCAGGAACTCGACGTTCTCGTCGGACATGCCCTTCAGGCTACGGCGTGCTCAGGCCACCGACCGGCGCCGCTTGGCCCGGTACAGGAGCTGGTCGGCTCGCGACACCAGCTCCTCCGGCTGCTCGCCCGGCTCATGGACGGCGATTCCGAAGCTCGCCTCGACCTCCTGCCCCGTGCTCCGTTTCACCGCCAGCGCGGCCTGCAGCCGCTGTGAGACGCGTTCGGCATCCAGCCGGGTGGCACCGCTCAGGACCACGGCGAACTCGTCGCCGCCGAGACGATAGGCGTCGTCGCTTCGTCGCAGCCCGGTGCGCAGCGCGTCGCTGAGCGCCCTCAGCGCACGGTCGCCCGCCTCGTGGCCGTGCTGGTCGTTGACCCGCTTCAGGTTGTCCATGTCGCACAGGATCAGGGCGAGCTGGGCGTCCGAGCGGCTGACCTCGCGGCCGAGCCGGCCCATGAAGGCACGCCGGTTGGGCAGCCCGGTGAGCGGGTCGTGGGTGGCCTCGTGGCGCAGCCGCACCGCCCGGTCGGCGGTCTGGAGTGCGGCCACGGCCTGGTTGGCGAACAGGCGAAGGGCCTGGAGCCGGGCCTGGCTGGGCAGCAGCCGGTCACGCGGATCGTCGACCCAGATCAGGCCGAGCCGGGTGCCCTCCGGCTCCTCCAGGGGCACGAGCAACCAGTGGCGAGCCCAGGCGTGGGGCCCGCTGCCGTTCATCTCCGAGCGGTAGTGGACGCGGTCCGGGCCCAGGCGCTCCTCGGCCACGGTGACCGGTATCAGGTAGCAGCCGGCCACCTCGAACTCCTCGGTGAAGAGCGGCTCGACCGCCTCGAGCGGAAGCCCGTGGTTGATGGCCTCGGAGTCGAGCGGCCAGCCGCTGGCGGCCACCGGCACGAGCGGCGCGCCCTCCTCCTCGGCGAGCTCGATGGCCACCTTGTCGAAGCCCAGCGCCTGCTGGATGCCGTCGCAGACGGCCTGGAGCACCTCGTCCGTCTCCCTGGCCTCGGCCAGCCGTGCCGACACGGCCAGCAGGCCCTCGAGCATGCGCTGGTGCTGCACGGTTTCGGCGGTCTCCTGCGCGATCCGCAGCGCCACGGCCGCCTGGCGGGCGATGGCCACGAGCGCGTCCAGCTCTCCGTCGCCGGGGCGCCGTCCCGTCTGCGGCTCGTCCACCGAGATGACCCCGATCAGTCCGCCGTCGGTGTCGCGCAGCGGCACGAACAGGGCGTCCTCGGCGGTCCACGCGTTGGGCTCGTCGCTGGGGGCGATGTCCGGCACGAACGTGTCGACGCCCAGCTCGTCCCAGTCGAACTCCTCGCCGGCGATGAAGTACGCGCCGCGGCGCTCGAAGCGCTCGGCCAGCAGCGGATACCAGGTGTCCGCGGGCGAGGCCTTGCCCACCAGGGCCTGGACGGAATCCTCCGAGCCGACGGCCGAGGCGGTGAGCATGTCGTCGTAGGCCGGCCGGTATACGTTGACCACCACGGCGTTGTAGCCGAGCAGATCCGCGATGGTGCGGCAGACGTCCTCGAGCACCCGGTGGAGATCGGCGTCGCCGCGCACGGTGGAGGTGCGTTCGAACATGGCCCCCAGGCGAGCGAGGGTGGTGAGCCTGCCGGCCCTCATCAGAAGGAGTATCGACCGCCCCAGGCCTCGGCTCAACCCCCACTTCCCGAACCGCGGCTAGGAGCGCTGCAGGAACCAGCCTCCGCCGACGAGATCGCGGAAGACGACGACGTTGCGCCCGTCGGCCATCACCACCTCGAAATAGCGACGCCGCAGCGGCCGCGCCGTCCACCAGCGGTCCTCCACGACCCACTCCTCGCGCACCGTGTCGACCTCGCCGCCGGCCACCACGCGCGGCAGGCCTCCGTCGCCGGGAAGGACGGAGGTCGGCTTGGGAGAGCCGAGACGGCGCGAAGAGCCGGGCGTCACCGGGGCGACTGATCGGGAAAGGGTGCCAGCACCGCGCGGCGCTCGGGGATGCGCGAGTCCGGATCCACGTCGAGCACGCGCAGGGCGGCGTCCGCCCCAGCGGCCTGGCGGGCCTGGCGAACCGCCTCCCCCAGCCGGCCGCGGCGGATCGCGGCGGCCTCGTCGAGCAGGCGCCCCTGATCGTGCGCCGGAGGGCCGAAGGCCTCCACCTCGAGCCCCAGCGACTCGGAGGGGGCGGGCAGCTCCGCCAGCTTGGGGGCCAGGGCGAGCCGGATGCGGGCCGGGTCGGCGCTGGCGTGACGCAGCGTGACCGAGATGCGCCAGGTGCCACCGGCCACGAAGCGGGCTGACATCGCCAGCGCCCTCAGCGAGCGCCCGCGCCGTTCGCGCCGCGCGAGCACCCGGGCGACGAGCAGCTCGAGGGTCCGCTCGAGCTGCTGGCCCGACACCGCTTCGGGCAGGTCGAGACGCTCGCGGACCGGCTCGGGAGGGCGTCGCGGCTCGAGGGGAAGGTCGCGTCCGCGAGCCAGGTCCAGGGCCAGCAGCCCCGGGTGGCCGAAGCGTTCGGCCATCGCCTGCGAGGGCAGATCCGCGACCTCGCCGAGCGTGCGGATGCCGAGCTGCTCGAGCACCTCGGGAAGCGCCTGGAGCTCTGGCCGCGTGCGCAGCAGGCCGACGGGAAGGGGCGCGAGGAACTCCCTCATCGCGGTCTCTTCGACCACATGGGCCCGGCGACCGGGCCGCGGCCGGACCTGTAGCGCCGCCGCGTGGGCGGTGAAGCGGCTGGGCGCCGCTCCGAAGCGGGCTCCCGCGCCCAGCGCCCGGCGGGCGGCCGTGAGGACGCCCGCCAGGTCGCCGCCGTGAAGGCCCTGGATGGCGCCGGCGCCGAAGAAAGCGGCCCCGGCGCGGTCGGATTCCACCTCGGCCCCCAGCCCCTCGAGCCGGTCGAGCACCGTGTTCCAGAGCGTGCGCACGCCCTCGGGATCGGGCGGCACCAGGCGCAGGGCAGGGCAGCGCGACATCGCCTCACCCAGCCGCATCCCTCGCACCACCCCGAACGCCTCGGCCGCCGCCGAGGCCTCTCCCACCATCTGCTCGCGCCCCGCCTCGGGAGCCAGCGCGGCCGGCTCCGAGAGCAGCGCGCGGCGGTCGCCGAGCGCTGCGAGCAACTCGAAGCGGGGGTACAGGGCGCAGACGATCATACGAACGCATGTTCGCATCAGTGACGGCGGCCTGCAACCCGTCTCCCGGGTTTCGTCGAATTTGGCGCCGGGTAGCGTCCGCCTGTCCTTCACTGAACCTTGGGAGGGGAAGAAGAGACATGCGCATCCACCGCGCCGCCTGGCTGCTGTCTGCCCTGCTGCTGTCCACCATGCTCGCCGCGGGACCGTCCGCAGCGGCTCCGTCGAAGGCGCCCGGAGCGCCCGGCAAGGCCTCCGACTGGGCGCCGGGCGACAAGGACGGCTTCGGCACGTCGCGCAGCCGCGCCAGCAAGGTCTGGTACACGATCAACAGCGGTGTCCTCACCGAGGTCTTCTTCCCGCGGATCGACACGCCGGCCAGCCGCGACACGCAGCTCGTGATCACCGACGGCGAGACCTTCGCCGACCGTGAGGACGAGGACACCGACTCCCAGGTCGAGCTGATCAGCCGGCGCAGCCCGGTCTACCGGCAGGTCAACACGGCCAAGTCGGGCAACTACCGGATCACCAAGACCTACGTGACCGATCCCGGCCGCAACGCGGTGCTGGTGGACATCCGCTTCGAGTCGCTCACCGGGACCCCCTACGACGTCTACGTGCTGCACGACGCCGCCCTGGGCCTGAACGCGAACGACGACAAGGGCCGCAGCGGCGGTGGAGCCCTGCTGGCCACCGACGACGACCTGAGCAGCGCGGTGGTGGCCTCGTCGGGCTTCACGGCCAGCTCGAGCGGTTACCTCAACCGCAGCGACCCCTGGAAGGACCTGCAGGACGACTACACGCTCGACTGGGACTACACCGCCCCCGACCGCGGCAACGTCGTGCAGGCGGGCAGGACCAACCTGACCGGGCTGTCCGGCGGTCAGAGGCTCGAGCTCTCACTGGGATTCGGCCGGCGGGAGGGCGCGGCGCTTCGGGCGGCACAGGCCGCCCTCGGCCGCGGCTTCGCCTCGGCGCGCCAGCAGTACTCGGCAGGATGGCGCAACTACCTGGCCTCGCTCGACCGCGTGCCGCAGAGCGCGTCCGGCGCGAGGTCGAGCTATCTCGCCTCGGTGATGCTGCTCGCCGCCCATGAGGACAAGACCTACCGCGGCGGCTTCGTGGCCGCTCCGGGCCGCCCCTGGGCCTGGGCCAACGAGCTCCAGGACCTTCCGGTGTACATCGCCGTGTGGTCGCGTGACCTGTACGAGATCGCCACCGGGCTGCTCGCGGCGGGCGACACCGCCGCGGCGCGGCGCTCGCTCAACTACCTGTGGGAGGTCCAGCAGAACCCCGACGGATCGTTCCCGCAGAACGCGCGGCTGGACGGCGAGCCCGTGTTCGACGGCCTCCAGCTCGACGAGGTGGCCTTCCCGATCGTGCTGGCCTGGCAGCTCGGCCGCACCGGGCCACGCGACTGGGACAACGTGCGCCTCTCAGCCGACTTCCTGGTGGCCAACGGGCCCCGCACCGACCAGGAGCGCTGGGAGAACATCGGCGGCTATTCGCCGGCCACGATCGCCGCGGAGATCGCCGGTCTCGTCACCGCCGCCGACATCGCCCGCAAGAACGGCGCGGGGGCCCGTGCCAACCGCTACGAGGCGGTGGCCGACGAGTGGCAGGCGAACCTCGAGACGTGGACCCTCACGCGCAACGGGCCGCTGTCGGCGGAGCCGTACTACCTGCGGATCACCGACAACGGCGACGCCAACTCCGGTGCCCAGATCCAGATCGCCGACGGGGGGCCGCTGATCGACCAGCGCCAGGTGGTGGATCCGAGCTTCCTCGAGATCGTCCGCCTGGGCGTCAAGTCGGCCGACGACCCGAACGTCGCCTCGACCCTGCGGGTGATCGATCGCGAGCTCCGCTACGACACCGACAACGGCCCCTTCTGGCACCGCTCGAGCTTCGACGGCTACGGCGAGAAGCGCGACGGAAGCCAGTGGGCGCCGGTCGATCCCGGCTCGGGGGAGACCATCGGGCGAGGCTGGCCGCTGCTCACGGGCGAGCGGGGCGAGTACGCGCTCGCCGCCGGCGAGGACGCGCAGGCGTACCTCGACACGATGAACAACGTGGCCGCAGACTCGGGTGGCCAGGTAATCGCCGAGCAGGTGTGGGATCTCCAGCCGCCGGCGGGCACGGGCCCGGAGTTCGTGCCGGGCGAGAACACGTTCTCGGCGACGCCACTCGCGTGGTCGCACTCCCAGCTGATCCGGCTGGCACGGTCGATCGACGCCGGTGCGCCCGTGGAGACGCCTCAGATCGTGGCCTGCCGCTACGAGACGACGCTGTGCGAGGAGTGACCCCGGGTTAGGCGCCGACCAGGCCGGCCACCAGGCTGGCCGTGCCGGTGGCGATGACGAGCACGAGCGCGAGCGCGAAGAAGCGCTCGTGCTCGAGCCGTCTGAAGGCATAGGCGCCGGCCAGGTAGCCCGTCACCACCAGACCGAGCAGCAGCGGGAGCTCGCCGAAGTCGAGCTTCGACTCGCCCTCGGCCACGAGCAGCACCGCCCCGCCGGCGATGCTGAGCGCGAGGAAGCAGGCGGCGAGGGTGGTGCGAAACTCGGCCGGGCGCACCCCGCGGTCCTCGAGCCAGAGCACGAGCGGCGGGCCGCTGACGCTCAGCGAGGTGGTGAGCAGCCCCGTGGCGAACCCGGCGCCGAGGGTCTCGCCGCGGCGGGGCCGGTGCCGCGGCGCCTCGCGTGACCGCGTGTAGAGCTGACGCGCCGCCACCGCGATCACCGCCACCCCCACTCCCACCTGCAGCGCTCGCTTGGGCAGGAGGTCGAGCACCACGATGCCCACGGCCAGGCCCGGCAACGCCGCCGCCAGCAGCGGCCCCAGCGCGGGCCAGTCCACGTGACGCGGGAGACCGCCCTCGAAGAGCATCAGCGCGTTCAACAACAGCGACAGGACCAGCATGGTCCACACGGCCTCCAGCGGATCGAGCACGGCGAAGGCGACCGGTGAGACGACGAGCGCGAACCCGAAGCCGGTGGTCGAGCCGACGAGCGCGCCGGTGAAGGCGGCCACGGCCAGGAGCGCAGTCACGGCGAGCCCGCCGCGAGCGTCCTCAAGCGACCGTCACGAGCTCCTTCGGGAAGCTCGTGAGGATCTCGGGCTCGCCCGCGCCCACGATCACCAGGTCCTCGATGCGCACCCCGAACTCACCGGGCAGGTACACCCCCGGCTCCACCGTCACCGCGGTCCCGGCCTCGAGCTCGCCCTTGGCGGTCTTGCCCAGCCGCGGCGCCTCGTGCACCTCGAGGCCCACCCCATGTCCGAGGCCGTGGCCGAAGCGCTCGCCGTGGCCGGCGGCCTCGATGACGTCGCGCGCGACGGCGTCGACCGCGGCGCACTCCGCGCCGGCCCGCGCCGCCGCCAGCGCCGTCTGTTGCGCCTCGAGCACCAGCCCGTACACGGCCACGGCCTCGTCGTCGAGCGGCCCTGTGGCCAAGGTCCGCGTGCAGTCCGAGCAGTAGCCGTCCACCTGAGCGCCGAGATCGACGACCACCAGCGTGCCGGCAGAGATCTCCACGTCACGCGGGACGGCGTGCGGCAGGGCACCGTGTGCGCCGGACGCCACGATCGGCTCGAAGGACGGCCCCTCCGCGCCCTGGTCCTCCATGAAGCGCACCAGCCCGACGGCCACGTCGCGCTCGGTGCGCCCGGCAAGACCGAGCTCGAGCAGGGACTCGTACGCCGCCGTGGCCAGCTCGGCCGCCACCCTCATCGCAGCCACCTCGGCGTCGTCCTTGACCGCGCGCAGCCGCTCCACCAGGCCTCCGGCGGCCACCAGCTCCACGCCGTCGGCGCTCTTCTCGCCCAGTTTGCCGTGCAGCGCGACGCTCACGTGCTCGTCGTCGAAGCCTGCGCGGCCGCGCAGGCGCCGCGCGAGGTCGCCGGCCATGTCGCGACCCAGCTGCGCCGTCTCGTAGCCCTGCACCTGCTCGGCGGCCTGCTCCACGTAGCGAAAATCGGTGAGGAAGAGACGCTCGTTCGGAGTGACCACGCAGGCGCCGCTGGTGCCGGTGAAGCCGGTGAGGTAACGAACGTTGGGAAGCTCGGTCACCAGGAGGCAGTCGAGCTCGCGCTCGGTGACGAGCTCCACCAGCCTGTCGGTGCGGGCCTCGACGGCCTGCACCGCCTCGACGTTCATCCCTGCATCTCCTCCTTGAGCATCGCCAGGGCGTCACGGTAGCCGTCGGCGCCCTTGCCCTGCACGCACCCGGCGCAGAGGTCGCGGATCACCGACAGCCGTCGCCACTCGTCGCGCTCGTCCACGGCCGAGAGGTGGACCTCGATCGCCGGCAGGGCCGCCACCTCGAGCGCGTCGTGGATGGCCCACGAGTAGTGCGTCCACGCGCCCGGGTTGAGGATCAGCCCGTCCGCGTTCTCGCCCGCCCGGTGAAGGAACTCGCAGTACTCGCCCTCGTGGTTCGACTGGTAGAAGCTGAGATCGAGGCCCAGCTCGCTCCCGAACTCGCCGATCTTGAACTCGAGCTCGGCGAGCCCGAGCCCGCCGTAGATCTCGGGATCACGCTGCCCCAGCACGTCGAAGTTGACTCCGTGCATCACCTCCACGCGGGTCTTCATCCGGCGTGCACCTCCTCGACCGCCCGCCGCAGCGATCCGTCGTCCACGGCGTGTCCCGGCGTGACCTCGCCCGGCGCCTCCACGAGCACGAACGGCACGCGGCCGCCCTCACGCTTCTTGTCGCGCTCGGTCAACTCGAGCACGGCTTCCACCGGCGCGCCGGAGAACGACACCGGCAGGCCGCGGGCCTCCAGCAGCCCGGCCACCTCGGCGCGCAGCGCCTCCCGTCCGGACAGACGCAGCGCGGCCAGCAGGCCGATGCCCACCGCCTCACCGTGCCGGTAGCGGTCGTAGGAGGTGGCCGCCTCGATGGCGTGAGCCACCGTGTGGCCCAGGTTGAGCACCTGGCGCCTTCCGGCGTCGCGCTCGTCGGCCGCCACCACGGCGAGCTTGGTGCGCACACAGCCCATGATCAACCCGGCGTCCACGTCCTCTCCCCTACGCACTCTCGCCCATAGAGGGCCGCCGGCGATCAGCGCGGTCTTGATCACCTCCGCATAACCCGCGGCGAGCTCCGCCGCCGGCAGCGTGGCCAGGAGCGCGGGGTCACACAGCACCGCGGACGGTTGGTGGTAGACGCCCGCGTAGTTCTTGCCCTCGGGCAGGTCCACGCCGGTCTTCCCGCCGTAGGCCGAGTCCACCTGCGCCACCAGGCTGGTGGGCACCTGGACGTGCCGGACGCCGCGCTGATAGACGGCCGCGCAGAAGCCCGCCACGTCGCCCACCACGCCGCCGCCCAGGGCTACCACGAGATCGCCGCGCTCCGTGCCGGCGCGCGCCAGCGCGCGCAGCACCTGCTCGGCGCCGGCCAGGGTCTTGTGCTGCTCGCCGGGGGCCACCACGATCGGCTGCTCGTCGCCGGACAGGCCGGGCACGGCGACCGCAGCGCGCACGTTCTCATCGGTGACCACCAGCCGCCGTCCCTCGCGCGGGTAGAAGAACCCGGACGCCGTCAGTCCGTCGCCGAGGAAGACGGGATAGTCGCCGCCCGCAGAGGCGGCCCACACGAGGCGGGTGCCCGCGGGGGCGTCGGCCAGCGCCCGCAGCGCCGGCACGCTGCGCCGGATGCCGTCCCGCTCGCCGGGCGGCAGTACGGCGTCGGCCACCGAGTCGTACAGGCTCGCGCGGTCACGGTGCAGCTGGCCGAAGCGCTCGGGGTCGCGTGCCAGGGGACGGCCGTGGTTCGAGGCACGGCGCCAGGCCTCGCTCGAGTCGACCTCGAGGTGTACGACGGTGTGGGCCGCCAGCGCCTCACGGACCCGCTCCGAGCCCACCGCCCCTCCACCGAGCGCGATCACCAGGGCGTCGGGCCGGTCGAGCAGCTCGAGCACCACCTCTTCCTCGCGCGCCCGGAACGCCTGCTCGCCCTCGCGGTCGAAGAACACCTCGATCGGCTCGCCCAGGCGTTGCTCGAGCAGACGATCGGAGTCCAGGGCCTCACCGCCGAGCTCGGCCGCCAGCGCCCGGGCCCCGGTGGACTTGCCGGCCCCCATGAAGCCCACCATCACCAGCGCGCCACCCGCTATCGGTCACGCCTCCAGCCGATGCGCTGCTCGTACGCGGAGAGCGCCGCGCGCGCGTCGTCGATGTGATCTCCGCCCAGCTTGTCGCGGTAGGCCGCGGCCAGCACGAGCGCCACCATCGCCTCCCCCACCACACCGGCGGCCGGGACGGTGCAGGAGTCGGTGCGCTCTCGCAGCGCCTGGGCCGGCTCCTTGGTCTCCGTGTCCACCGAGCGCAGCGGCTTGGTCAGCGTGGGCAGCGGCTTCATCGCGCCCACGACCACGAGCGGGTCGCCGGTGGTCATGCCGCCCTCGAGCCCGCCGGCCCGGTTGGTCTCGCGGTGATATCCGCGCTCCTCGGAGAAGAAGATCTCGTCGTGGGCCTGTGAGCCCACTCGTCCGGCAAGCGCGAAGCCGTCCCCGATGCCCACGCCCTTCATGGCCTGGATCGACATGATCGCTCCGGCCAGGCGGCCGTCGAGGCGCTCCTCCCAGGAGATGTACGAGCCGATCCCCGGCACGAGCCCGAAGGCGATCACCTCGAAGGTGCCGCCCAGCGACTCGTTGGCCTTGCGGGCCGCGTCGATCTCGGCCACCATCGCCTCGCTCGCTTCGGCGTCGAGCGCCCGCACCGGCGACTCATCCACCGCGTCGAAGTCGGCGGGATCGAGCCCGTCGCGTGGCGGAGCGGCGACGCTCCCGATGCGGGTCACGTGCGAGCGGATGGTCACGCCCAGCTCGCGCAGAAAGGCCTTGGCCAGTGCGCCCGCTGCCACCCGCGCCGCGGTCTCCCGCGCGGAGGCCCGCTCGAGGACGTTGCGGGCGTCGGTGAAGCCGTACTTCTGGAGGCCGGCCAGGTCGGCGTGTCCCGGGCGCGGCAGGTGCACCTCGGCCACCTCGCCCTCCACCGGCCACGGGTTCATCCGCTCCTCCCAGTTCTGGTAGTCGCGGTTCTCGATCCGCAGCGCGACGGGGCTCCCCAGCGTCCGTCCGTGACGTACTCCCGACGCGACCTCGGCGCGGTCCTTCTCGATCTTCATGCGTCCGCCACGGCCGTGTCCGAGCTGGCGCCGGGCGAGATCGCGGTCGAGATCCTCGGGGCGCAGCTCGAGGCCCGCGGGCAGCCCCTCGACCACCGCGGTCAGGCCCGGGCCGTGCGATTCTCCTGCGGTTACGAAGCGAAAAGACAAGGCGCCCACACCCTACTCAGAGGGTGCGGGCGCCTGAGATCGTCGCTCAGCCGTCGGGAGTGACCGGATGCACGGCCGGGTAGCCGGCGGGCGGATTGGGCCCGATCGGCGGCACCTCGTCGGCCGAGTAGTAGCCGAAGGGCGGATGCGCGTGGCAGCGCTCCGAGTTGAACGGCTTGCAGGGGTTGAACGGATTGACGTAGGCCCAGGGGTTCGACGCCGTGGGGAAGCCGACGATCGCGTCGGCGATCCAGTCGCTCGGGCGCCGGACCTCGAACTGGTTGGTCAGGCCATCGTGATCGTTGTCGTCCGCGCCGTCGAGCACGCCGTCGCCGTCCAGGTCGGGATCGACGTGGGCGTTGAGCGGCGGCTGTGTCTCGCCGGGCGGAGTGTTGTCGAGGAACACGACACCCGGGTACAGCGACTCCTTGGGCTCGTTCTCCCCGTCGTGCTGGGCGGGCCACCACTCGTCGGTCATGCGCCCGCGAACCTCGTCCCAGTTACCCAGGCCGTCCGCGTCGGCATCGCGCTCGTCGTCCGAGAGGACGCCGTTGTCGTCGATGTCCGTCGCCCAGTTGTAGAGCACTCCGGCAGGGGCCGGCGGGGGCGGCGAGTCGATCGACTTCTGCAGCCCGTCGCTGTAGAGCAGCCTTCCCAACGCCGCCGGGCGCGAGGAGCGGCGGGCGCCGTCGGCGGCGTAGTTCAGCCAGAGCAGGAACTCCTCGCGAAGCAGGAGGCCGTCGCCGTCATAGTCCGTGCCGTCGGCCGCGCCGTCCGAGGGATCGAGCGGGTTCGGGTAGGGCCGCTTGCCCGGGTAGGGCAGCGGGCTCGTGCGCGGGTAGTGGTTCAGGTCGATCGCGGCCTGGAACTCGTAGCCGTCCTCGACCGAGTCGCCGTCGGTATCCGCAATGCAGGGATCGAGCTTGAGCTGCCCCTCGAGGGCGTTCGAGAGCAGGTCGCGGTCGAAGTCGGCTCCGGGGCAGCCGGCGTTGGCACCGCCACCGCCACCGCCACCACCGTTACCGCTCCCGCCGCCGGCGGAGACGATCACCGGTGAGAGCCGGCGTGAGGTGAACTTGCTGAACTTGCCGGCCAGCACGCGCAGCTTGAAGCGCGTGGGCTTGGGACCGCTGGAGCTCTTGGCCACGAGGCGAGCCACAGCGCTGGGCACGGCGACCACCAGCTTGGTGCGGCTGGCTCGGCGCGGCTTGGCGAACGCGCTGCGTCCGTCGGGGCCGCGGAAGATCACGGTGTTCTTGGTCCGCTTGGCCTTGAAGTTGCGGCCGCGGATGGTGAGCAGCGCACCGACCTTGAGTCGCATCGGCGTGACGCGGGTGATCGTCGGGGTGGAGGCCTTGGCCCTCTTCTTGGCGGGTGCGGCGCCGGCCGCCGCGGGAAGCATGAGGAGCAGCGCGGAGACCAGCGTCAGGCAGGTGATGACGGTGCGTCGCACGGTGTCTCCCTATCGGCGGTCGGTGTCGGGGTTTCGGTTGTCGATGCTGTCGCGGGCCACGACCACCAGGTCGGCGACCAGCGGGACGGCGAAGCGGCGCGTGGCGCCCACGGAGGCTCGGGCGCGGACGCCGGAGGACTTCCCGGCCTTTGCGCTGCCCGCTCCTCTCGCGCTTCGCCCCTTCGGCGAGACCGCGACCTTGCGGATCTCGTCGATGCGGAGGCCGTAGCTGTCGCCGTCCTCCTCGGTGAAGACGTGCTCGGAGCCGGCGCCGATGTAGGCGAAGGCACAGTCGGCGGGGCTGGGCTTGCAGCGCCCCTCGCCCGCGGCCTGCAGAGTCGAGTCCACCAGGAAGACCGCGTTCCCGCCCTCGGCCGTCACGCCCATGAAGATGAGCAGCGGCGAGGCCTGGTTGGGCAGGATGTCGAGCTTCTCGAGTCCCTTGATCCTGCGGGTGCGCCCGTTGGCGCTGAAGGTCACGTCGGCCACGTAGCGGTACGTCGTGGTCGTGGTCTCGGAGCCGTCGTCCGGGGTCTCGCCGCCGGTCTCGCCGCCACCGGGGACGGTGCCGCCACCCGGCTCCTCGATCTCGACGCCGACATCACCGGGGCCGCCGCCGGCGGCGGCCGTCCCGGGCTCGATCACGATCTCTTCCTCGAGTCCCGAGCCGCCCTCGGCCTCCTTGGCCTTCTTGATCACCTTGGAGGGTGGCCGGAAGGGGTCGGAGGGATCGAACACCCCGAGCGTCGAGCCGGAGCCCGCGCCCTCGGTGTCGCCCAGCTCGACCGAGGCGATCTCGGCCAGCTCCTTGTCCTCGGCGGCGGCCTCCTCGGCCGGGACGCTCGCGGCGGGCGGCGGACCCGGATCCTCAGCCGGCTTGGCCAGCAGCACGGGAACGGCGATCAGACCCAGCAGGAGTGCCACGGCCACCGGCCACAGGCGCTTCTCGCGCAGGTCCTGCCAGAGATCGATCAGAAAGATCTTCATCGCTCGGCCCCCCTAGGGTGTCGCGGTCGCGGTCGGGGCCGGCGTAGCGGGGGCCGAGTCCTCGACCGCCGCGGGCGTGCTGGCCGGGGTGGTGTCCGACGGACCCGTGGGGGTGGCGCCGGCACTGGTGCCCTCCGCCTTGGGCGAGAGGTACACCGTGGCCCTGATCTCGGCCTTGATCTTCGGGAAGAGCTCGGGGTCGCTCGAGTAGTTGACGCCCTCGATGGTGATCAGGCGGCCCCCGACGACCACGTCGGTGCCGGCCACGTGAACGAAGCGCTTCACGTCGTGGAAGAAGTCGGCGAGGTTGAAGAAGTCGCCCGTGAACTCGAGATCGAGCGGCACCGTCTCGAGGCCGGCCACAGTGCTGGTGCCACCCGCGACGGGCGCGGCTGCGCCAGGCGCGGTGCCTCCGCCCACGGGCAGGCCCTGCCCCGAGGAGGTGGAGGTCTGGGTGTCCGACGGGCTGACGCCTGACTGCTCGGCAGCGGCACTGCGCTGATCTGACGCGGCCGCCGCATTGTTGGCCGACTCGGCCGCCGCTCCCGGCGCGCTCTGCGCCTGCTGGCCGCCCGCGGCGGCGGGCGTGGTGCCCGTGCCGGCGGGGGGAGTGCTCGGCGGCACGGTGGGAGCCGCAGTGGCAGAGGTGGTGCGGTCGCCGGTGGCGATCTTGGTGAAGCGGATGCTCGTGCCTTCGGCGGCCTCTTCGAGCTGCACGAGCAGGCTGGGCATGTCCACGCCGGCGGGCACGGCCTTGCCCAGGCGCACGATCTCGCCGAAGTCGGACGCGAAGTCGGTCTCGGCCTGGCCGGCCTGGGCCACCTGGGCCCGTGCCGCCTCGGCGCGCTGCTCCTGCTTGGCCGCCTGCGTCTGCGCGCTGGCCGCCTCCTCGCGCTTGGGCGCCAGCAGCAGGAACCAGTAGGCCGCGATGAGGGCCACCGGCAGCAGCAGGAAGACGAGCTTCTTGTCGCGGTCGCTGAGGGTCACGATCCACCTCCCAGCGAGGCGGGCACGCGGACCGATCCGCGGGGCGCCTCCTTGACCGGCGCTGCCGGCTCGAAGGACACGGTCACGTCAAACTTGTAGAGCGATCCGCAGCTGTCCACGCCCGCGTCGCCGCCGCTCGTCTGCTCGACGATCGACTCGTTGAGCTTCACGTCGCTCGCGCGGTGCATCTCGCCCATGCGCACCATCAGGGTGGCCACCTCGGACTGCTTGCGGGTGCAGCCCACGAAGGTCGCCGACGGGCCGAGCGGGGCGCTGGGCTGACCGGTGGCGGTAGCCGCGGCCGCCGCGCCGGCGGTGGCCGGATCGCCGCTGACCGAGGCCTCGGTGGTCTTGAGCCAGCTGCCGGGCGGCATGATCAGCGACACCTCGTGCATCAGGCGCTCCCAGTCGAAGCGCGTCTGCGCGGTGGTGATCACGGAGGTGAGCCGCTGCTGCTTGATCGCCGCGAAGTCGGTGAACGATGCCATCGCGGCGGCCCGCGCCTCGAGCGCGTCGGCCTCCTGCTTGGCCTCCTGGGCGCGGGTGGTGCTGGCGTTCAGATCATTGGTGGTGAGCACGTAGGCCACCGCCATCGCCAGCAACACGCCGAGCAGTCCGATGATCGCGTACGCCCTGCCCGAGCCCTCGCCGCTGGGGCGCGCCCGGCGCTGCTCGCTCGGGATCAGATTAACCGGCTTCATGCCGCCTTCCCCATGGCCAGGCCGGCGGCCACCGTAAGCCGGTGCGGATCCTCGCCGGCGAGTGCCGACTGGTCCAGCTGACCCAGCGGCGCGGCGACCGAGGTCGGCATGCCGAGATGAAGGCCGAGGCTGTCGGCCAGGTGAGCGTCGCTCGATCCCGGGCCGGAGAGCACCACCTCGCCCACCGGGCGAGCCTGGGGCTGGGTCATGTAGTAGTCGATCGACAGCCGGATCTCGTCGGCGAGCCGCGAGCCGGCGTCGTCCTCGTCCCAGACCGCGGCGAGCGGACGGGTGAAGAAGCAGGTGGTGCCCACTGCGATGGCGAGGTTGCTGACCCCGCCCAGGTGGCAGTACACGCGGGCCTCCTCGTCGGCGTCGCCGGTGGAGGCAGAGGCGAGGGTCCGCACGAGGGCGAAGGCGTCGAGGTCGACCCCCTCCGCCTTGAGGCCGGCCTTCTTGGCCGCCTCGAGCACCGCTTCGACCATCGAGCGGCGAGCCGCGACGAGCACGATCTGCATCCGCGGGGTGCCGTCGGGCGCCTCGGCGTAGCCCGCCACCTGGTGGTCGAGCACCGCCTCGTCCAGCGGCATGGCGATCGCCTCGGCGGCCTGGAAGCGCACGGCGGCGTCGCGCTGCCTGTCGTCCTCGATGCGCGGCAGCTCGATCACGCGCACCACGATCTGCTGATTGGAGACGCCGAGCCGCACCCGCTTGAGGCCGGCCTGGTCGGCGAAGGTCTTGAGCGCGTCGGCCAGGCCGTCGCGGTCGGCGACCTCGCCGTCCCGGACGAGGCCGGCGGGCAGCTCGAGGGTCGCGCCGCGCACCAGGCGACCGGAGTCCACCTGGGCGGCGGCGAGGTAGCGACCGTCGATGTCCAGACCTGCGACACCGCGATCGGAGCTCTTTCGGAGGGAGAACGCCATCGAAGTTCTCTCCGGTTATCGACTTCGCCCCTCCTCGCGTTAGCGGCCGCCCGCAAATGTCCAGATCCGCTGGACGGAGGGATGCTCAGGCGAGGAAGTTGTCCTCGTACAAGGCGATCAGCTCGGGTCCGGCGAGCAGCGCGACCAGACCTCCGAGGGCGAGGAAGACGCCGAAGGGCACCGCCTTCTTGCGGCCGGCCGCGCCCTCACGGGCGATGATGGCGAGGCCGACGATCGAGCCCGACAGAAAGGCCACGAGCAGCGCGGGCACGATCGACAGGCCCAGGTAGAGGCCCATGGCGCCTGCCAGCTTGACGTCGCCCATGCCCATGCCGCGCGGGTAGGCCAGCGCGGCCAGCAGCAGGAAGGTGAAGGCGCCGGCGCCGGCGATCAGGTGCTCCACCAGATCGGCCCGGTCCACGAGCACCGTGGCCATGAGGCCGTACACCGCGAACGGGTAGACGATCCTGTTCGGCAGGATCCGGTGGTCGAGATCGATGGCCGCGAGCGCAATGAGCACAGCGGCAAAGGGCAGCTCGAGCAAGAGGTCGTCGTCGAAGCCGTTGACCGCGACGATCCCGCGCGAAGGCCACAGCGGTGAGCAGCTCGACGAGCGGGTAGCGGGGCGAGATGGCGGTGCGGCAGCTGCGGCAGCGGCCGCGCAGCAGCAGCCAGGAGAGCAGGGGGATGTTGTCGTATGGCCGGACCGGATTGCCGCAGCCGGGGCAGTGAGAGCCGGGGCTGACCAGCGACTCGCGGCGGGGCACCCGGTGCGCGACGACGTTGAGAAAGCTTCCGATGAGGGCGCCGATGAGACCGATTGCCAGTGCGGGGGCTATGACCATGTGGGCGGGAGGAAGGTAGCGGGGTCCTGAACGTCTGAGGGGCGGGCCGTGTGGACCCGCCCCCCTGGACGTTCTGGCTCAGGCGTGGTTTGCCTTTACCAATTGCCTCCGTTACAGCCGCCGTCGCCGGTGCACGTACGTGCGGTGCCGGTGGCGGACTTGGTGATGACGAACGTGTTGCCGCTCTTGGACGTGGAGGTCACCACGTATCCCGTCGTGGTCGGGGCCGAGATGACCGACTTGCCGCTACCCGCGCCCAGCGGGATGCCGCTGTCGGTGACGTCCGTGGAGGTGTCGCACCCCACGTAGGTCTCCTTGGTCGTGTAACACGACTCCATGTGGGACACGAGGTTCCGCGCGTCCGACTTGGCCGAGGAATCCTGGCCCTTCTCACGCTGGCCCAGGAAGGCCGGCAGTGCAATGGCAGCCAGGATGCCGATGATCAGGATGACGACGAGCAGCTCGATGAGGGTGAACCCCTCCTGCCCGTTGTGAATGCGCTCGCGGAGCTTCCGCAGCATGTGTCTCCTCCTTTTGAGGTGACGGGTCGTTGTGTGGGTCAGTGCCGGAGCTCCGGGCCGGACGCCGCGGTCTTCCAGCTTCCGCTCCGTTGATCGACCCATCTGCGGGGGGCCTGTAGACAAAGGCCGGATGCCTGGACTTCCGTCCACCTACCATCAGCAGCGTGCATCTGCGCCGCGCTCTGCTGCTGTTCGCGCTCGTCCTCGGGGTGGCCGCCCTTGCGGCATCGTTCTCGCGCGACAGCGGCTCGTCCGATCCGCTCGCTCCGCCCGACCCCAACGCCACCCAGACCCAGACGGAGACGCAGACCGAGACCGCGCCCACCGCGACGCCCGGCGACACACCGGTCGCCACGGGCGACGCGCCGCCCACGCTGCGCTTCGACGTCGCCGAGGATCAGACCCGCCGGCTGGAGACGGGAGCCGCCGCGAGCGTGGAGGTCAGCGTGGAGGAGCCGGGCCTCGTGTCGATCCCGCTGCTGGGCCTGAGCGGCCCGGCCGAGCCGGTCACGCCGGCGCGCTTCGACGTGCTGGTCCCCAACGCCGGCAACTACCCGATCGTGTTCACCCCTGCCCTGGGCGACGAGGAACGCGAGGTCGGTCTGCTCTCGGTGTCGGCGCCGAAGCAGTGAGGACTTGGGCGTTGATGGCCCTGATTGCGCTGGCGCTGGCCGGATGCGGCGGAGGGTCCGACGAGCCGAGTGCGTCGGCCCCGGAGCCGGCCGCGTCCGCGCCGGAGCCGGCGCCGCCCACGGCCGACCGCCCGGCGCCTCCACTCCAGCCCGCCACCTGCCCGTCCGGCCTGGACAACTGCCGCAGCGCCAGCGGGCGCATCCTCTACGTGGAGGCGGTCGACCCCGACGGCGACGGCGACGCGCACTTCGTGCTCCTCTCGAAGGCGTCGATCACCGCGCCGGGCATCTCGATCATCGACGTGCGCACCGGTCTGCGCCCCGAACCGCTGCCGCAGCCGGGCGACCGGATCAGCGCGGCCGGCCCGGTCTATCGCCCGCTCGAAAGGCTTACCAACAATGAGATGGCCTTCCTCGTTGTGCTCGGCCGGCGGCCAAGCCGCTGGGATGAGGACGTGGAGAGCCGAGATGGCATGTTGAGGGCCCGCGATGCGCTCGTTGCCCGGGCGGCACGCTGAAAAGAAAGCGGGCCGCTCACGCGGCCCGTCCCTGACATCGTCCTTGCTCAACCCTTCACGCAGAGAACCTGCTTGAGGGTGTACGCGATCTCGACGAGATCGCGCTGCGCCGCCATCACCGCGTCGATGTCCTTGTACGCGGCCGGCGTTTCGTCGATGACGTCCTTGTCCTTTCGGCACTCGACGCCTTCCGTCGCCGCCACGTGGTCGGCGACGGTGAAGCGCTTCTGCGCTGCGGTGCGCGACATCACGCGACCCGCTCCGTGCGAGCAGCTCGAGAAGCTCTCGGGATTTCCCAGGCCGCGCACGATGTACGAACGCGCACCCATCGATCCCGGGATGATGCCGAGCTCGCCCTGCTTCGCACTCACCGCGCCCTTGCGGGTCACGATGAGTTCGGAGCCGAAGTGCGTCTCGCGCGTGCAGTAGTTGTGGTGGCAGTTCACCGCCACCTCACCCAGCTGGAACGCACGCAGCTCTTCACGCATCACGCGCAGCACCGCGTCCATCATCGAACGGCGATTCTCGGCCGCGTAGTCCTGCGCCCAGGTCATGGCCTCGACGTAGTCGTCGAAGTGCTCCGTGCCCTCGACCAGGTACGCGAGATCACGATCCGGCAGGTTGATGAAGTGCTTCATCATGTCCTTGCGCGCCAGTTCGATGAACAGCTGGCCGATCATGTTGCCGATGCCGCGCGACCCCGAGTGCAACATCACCCACACGGTCTGCTCGGTGTCGAGACAGACTTCGATGAAGTGGTTGCCGCCACCCAGCGTTCCAAGCTGCTGGTGCGGCTCCTTGTTCTTCAGTCGCGGATACTTCGCGATGATGGCGTCGTGACGCCCGGCCAGCGCGCCCCAGCGCGTACGCACCGCGTCCGGGGTGTTGCCCCAGGAACCCTTGTGCGCACGGCCGCGCACCGTCACCGAACCATGCGGCACGGCGCGTTCGATGCGCGCACGCAATGCGGCCAGCGACTCGGGCAGATCCCCGGCCTTCAAGGTCGTCTGCACGGCCATCATGCCGCAGCCGATGTCCACGCCTACGGCCGCCGGGATGATCGCACCCTGGGTCGCGATCACCGAGCCCACGGTCGCGCCCTTGCCGACGTGCACGTCCGGCATCACCGCCAGGTGCGAGTGCACGAAGGGCATGCGCGCGATGTTCTCGAGCTGCTTCTTCGCGGATTCGTCCACGGGCACGCCGCGCGTCCACATCTTCACGTGGCGGCCGCCCGCGACGTTTAATACTTCGTAGTTTTCGGACTTCATTGTTTTCATTCTCCCCCAAAGGCGAGACACCGATCAGCGGCGGCTGACCGGAGCCTCGTTTGGGGGGCCTTGCGGAGAGGCTGCCGAACGCCGCCCTCCGTAACTGAAAAGCTAACGCATCGAGAGGAGGGATCGGATCACAGGTCGCGCCAGGTGAGCTGCAGGCCGAAGCCGTCACTGCCATCGTCGCCGAAGATCCGTCCCTGCAGCGCGAACCCGGCCGGCAGAGGCACCTCGGCACGCACGGTCCAGAAATCGCCACCAGAGTTGAACCCGCCGCCCAGCTTCAAGGCTGGGAAGTAATAGTCGAACTCGACACCGACGTCTGTATCACCTTCATCGGGGTCCGCAACGGTGACGCTGGCGGCGTACCAGTGCTTGTTTGCGAGCTCGCCGGCGTACCTGGCTGTGACGTTCGGATCCCAGTCGTCTTCGGTGAAATCGGTGCCGAAGAACAGCCTGGGGATCGGCACGACGCCGAGCGTGCCATTCCAGCTCGTATCGTCGTCTCCGGAAATATCCGTCTGCACGACTCCTACGCGGGCGAACAGCATCGAGACAACCGTGTCCGTGAAGTGATAGCCCACGTTCGCGGCGATCGCATCGGCGTCCGCGTCGCCAAGCTCCACGCCCGATGCCGTCACGTCCACATAACTCGAGCGATGGATGTAGGCGGCCTCTCCGACCGGCACACCATCCGTGGGCACCGGTTCGAAGAAGAATGTGCCCGTTCCAGTGAGCACATCGGCATCCGGCGCGAGGTCTTCGAAATCGACCTGGTCGTACGCCACCTGCGCCTGGATTCGAAACTCGTCTGCCTGGGCCGCGGCCGGAGCCGCGACTGCCATGATCGCGAGGAATCGTACTGCCAGATATCCATTGGTACGCATGGGGACCTTCCTTGGTTCGTCAGCGCCTGTCTTGGACACGCCGGCGCACGGGGCCGCGGCCGAGGCGGAATATGCCGCACCAATCCGTCTCAAGGGAATTCGGGAACTCCGCAACGCACTGGACGGCCGAATTCGCCTGCCAGCCGCCCGGGACGCGGGGAACGACGGCCATTGCGGCAATGCGGCAATGGCCGTTACCGGGCAATCCCGGTAGTTAGAAACGCCAGCTGGCCTGCAGGCCGTAGACCTCGCCACCCTCGTCGGCTTCCGTGTACCGCAGGCCGACGCTGAATTTTTCCATGAAGAACTTGTCGGCGGAGACGCCCCAGTGGTGCTCGCCGAGTTCAAAGCCAACCCGCAGGGTGCGGTCGATGAAATAGTCGCCGGACACGCTGTAGACCAGATCCTCGCCATCCGGGTCGATGAGATTCACGCCGAAGCCGTAGAAATGATCGTTGCCGAGCTTGCCCACGTATTTGACGTCGAGGTTGGGCGCGTAATCCGTGTGCTGGAAGAAGCTCGTGGAGAGCCGCAGGCCGTCGAACGGCGCGATGCCGATCGTGGCGTCCCATGAAGTGTCGTGCCCGCGATTCGGATCGATCGTGACGCCGTTGTAGGTTGGCTCGATCGTATCGCTGTACGTCAGGCCGGCAGAAAGATAGAGCCAGTATTTCGGGATGTAGACCTCGCTGGACAGTCGCGACTGGTCGAAGTCACCGAAGCCCGACTCGAAACGCGAGGCCGCGAGCGAAATGGAACTCGCCCGGTTCAGGTACGCGGCCTCCTGCAGCGGCAGTGCATCGGTTTTGACAGGCTGGAAGTAGTAAGTTCCATGGAGACTCCAGTAATCGAGATCCAGGTCGTCGAGGCTGAAGCGGTTGTAGTTGCCGCCGGCTTCCCAGCGGTAGTCGTCGGCGGCCGCGTCCGGCGAAATGGCAAGGCCGCCGGCCAGTGCCACCGGCACCGACAAATACACTGTTGTTCTCATGACTCCATCCGTAGTTAGTCCGGTGCGTGATGGCACCGGCATTGACTGACTGCGATGGAGTAGTTTGGTTCCCGCGACACTGGTGGCGCGGCAACACGGGAACTTTATCGGGGCGGCTCAGCCGAAGTTGATCTTCGCTTCGAGGTTGGAGCGCGAGTCGGCGTTGGCCAGCGCTTCCTCGAGGTCGATGCGGTTCTGCTTGTAGAGATTCAGCAGCGCCACGTCGAAGCTCTGCACGCCGCGCTCGGAGCTGGCGACGATCGCTTCCTTGATGGCCGAGACGTCGCCCTTCTTGACCAGCTCGGTGATGTACGGCGTGTTGAGCATCACCTCGATGGCCGCGATGCGCTTGCCGTCCTTGCCGATCACCAGGCGCTGCGACAGGATGGCGCGCAGGTACTGCGACAGGTCCAGGAAGATCTGCTTGTGCTGGTCCTGCGGGAACATGTTGATGATGCGGTCCAGGGTCTCGGCGCTGTTGTTGGCGTGCAGCGTCGACAGCACCAGGTGGCCGGTGCCGGACAGGTTGATCGCCGCCTCCATGGTCTCGCGATCGCGGATTTCGCCGATGAGGATGACGTCGGGGGCGGCGCGCATCACGCCGCGCAACGCGCGAGCGAAGGACTTGGTGTCCAGGCCGACTTCGCGCTGGTTGACGATGGAGCGCTTGTTGGTGTGCAGGAACTCGATCGGATCCTCGATGGTCACGATGTGATCCGAGGACATCTCGTTGCGGTGGTTGATCATCGCCGCGATCGAGGTGGACTTGCCCGAACCGGTGGCGCCCACCATCAGGATGAGCCCGCGCTTCAGCATGATGAGGTCCTTGAACATGTCGGGCAGGCCCGAGCGCCTCGAGCTTGGGCATGTCGGCGCTGATGTAGCGCATCACCATCGCGGGGTAGCCGCGCTGGTAGAACACGTTGACGCGGAAACGGCCGAGGCCGGGCTCGGAGATCGCGAAGTCGATCTCCAGCTCGCGCTTGAAGCTCTCGAGCTGGTCGGGCGTCATGAGCCCGTAGGCCGCCTGGCGCACGGTTTCGGGCGTCAGCACCTGCTTGTTGATGGGCATGATCTGCCCTTCGATCTTGACCTTGATGGGCGAGTTCGAGGTGAAGAACAGGTCCGAGGCCTTGCGCTCGACCATGAGCTTGAACAGCGGCCGGGTGTTGAGACCATCGGCGCGCCATCGGCCGCGCTCTTCACCTCGACGGTTTCGACGAGCTTCTCGTTCACGGCTGGCATATCCGCCCTGTGGAAAGTCTGACCGTATTCAGAACGACCGGCCCTGTTGTTCTTCGTCCACCATCGACAGCGTGCCGCCGTCGTCGAGGTTCTTCACCTCGCGCTTGCTCTCGAGCTTGATCCGCAGCCGCAGCTCGTTCTTCGAGTCGGCATTGCGCAGCGCGTCTTCGTAGGAGATGAAACCGGTCTCGTACAGGTCGAAGAGCGCCTGGTCGAAGGTCTTCATGCCGAGGCGCGTCGAGCGCGACATGACTTCCTTGATCTCCTGGACCTTGCCTTTGAAGATGAGGTCCTGGATCAGCGGCGAGTTCAGCATGATCTCGGTGGCCGCGATGCGGCCGGAGCCGGATTCGCGCGGAATCAGGCGCTGCGAGACCAGCGCGCGGATGTTCAGCGAAAGATCCATCAGCAGCTGCTCGCGCCGCTCGTCCGGGAAGAAGTTGATGATGCGGTCCAGCGCCTGGTTGGAGCTGTTGGCGTGCAGCGTCGCCAGCACCAGGTGGCCGGTTTCGGCGAACTGGATGCCGTATTCCATGGTCTCGCGGTCGCGGATTTCGCCGATCAGGATGACGTCCGGCGCCTGGCGCAGGGTGTTCTTCAGCGCGGCGTGCCAGGTCTCGGTATCGACGCCGACCTCGCGGTGCGTGATCACGCAGCCCTTGTGCTGGTGCACGTATTCGACCGGATCTTCGATGGTCACGATGTGGCCGCGGGTCTTTTCGTTGCGGTAGCCCGACCATCGCGGCCAGCGAGGTCGACTTGCCCGAACCGGTGCCGCCGACCAGGATCACGAGGCCGCGCTTCGACAGCACGACTTCCTTGAGCACCGGCGGCAGTTCCAGCTCTTCGAGCGTGGGAATCTTGGAGTTGATGAGGCGGATGACGCAGCCGATCTGACCCTGCTGCACGAAGGCGTTGACGCGGAAGCGGCCGATGCCCGGCGGCGCAATGGCGAAATTGCATTCCTTGGTCGCGTCGAATTCCTTGGTCTGGCGGTCGTTCATGATGGCGCGCACCAGCACCGCGGACTGTTCCGGCGGTCAGCGCGCGCTCCGACTGCGGCCGGATTTCGCCGTCGATCTTGATGGCGGGTGGGAAGCCGGCGGTGATGAACAGGTCAGAGGCCTTCTTGTCGACTACGCGACGCAGAAGGTCCTGCATGAGCTTGATACCTTGTTCGCGATCCATGGGTCGTGCCTCCGTTAGAGGGCGTCTTTGTTGGGGGCCTTGTAGCGAGCTTCTTCCTTGCTCACGACGCCCTTGGCGACGAGTTCGGTCAGGCACTGGTCCAGCGTCTGCATGCCCTGCGCGCCGCCGGTCTGGATCGACGAATACATCTGCGCGATCTTGCCTTCGCGGATCAGGTTACGGATCGCGGGCGTGCCGATCATGATCTCGTGCGCCGCGATGCGGCCGCCGCCATTGCTCTTGAGCAGCGTCTGCGAGATCACCGCGCGCAGCGATTCGGACAACATGGAGCGCACCATTTCCTTTTCCTGCGCCGGGAACACGTCGACGATGCGGTCGATGGTCTTGGCGGCGGAGCTGGTGTGCAGCGTGCCGAACACCAGGTGGCCGGTTTCGGCGGCGGTCAGCGCCAGGCGGATGGTTTCCAGGTCGCGCATTTCGCCGACCAGGATCACGTCCGGGTCTTCGCGCAGCGCCGAGCGCAGCGCCTCGGAGAAGCCGAGCGTGTCACGGTGCACTTCGCGCTGGTTCACCAGGCAGCGTTTGCTCTCGTGCACGAATTCGATCGGGTCCTCGATCGTGATGATGTGATCGGGACGGTTGTCGTTGCAGTGGTTGACCATGCCGGCGAGCGTGGTCGACTTGCCCGAACCGGTGGGGCCGGTGACCAGCACCAGGCCGCGCGGCAGCATGCACAGGTCGCGGAAGATCTTCGGCGCGGCCAAGGTCGTCCAGCGACAGGATGACCGAGGGAATGTTGCGGAACACGGCGCCGGCGCCGCGGTTCTGGTTGAAGGCGTTGACGCGGAAACGCGCCAGCTTCGGGATCTCGAACGAAAAATCGGTCTCGAAGAACTCTTCGTACGCCTTGCGCTGCTTGTCGTTCATGATGTCGTACACCATGCCGTGCACTTCCTTGTGGGAAAGCGCGGGCATGTTGATACGCTTCATGTCGCCGTCGACACGAATCATGGGCGGGACGCCTGCGGACAGGTGCAAGTCCGAGGCGTTATTCTTCACGGCAAATGCGAGGAGCTGGGCGACGTCGACGGCCATGCGGGATCCCTTGAAAAACGCCGTTGAGTATAGACCCGGGTATCAGTGATCAATATGTTATCCCTTCCGCAGAATTGCTCGGAGAGCGTCCGGATTGCTCAAAACCGAATTGCGGAGGCCACACGCGCTGCGGGACGAAGTGTCGATTCGGTCACGCTTCTGGCGGTTTCAAAGGGTCAGGGCAGCGCAGCAATTGACAGCGCCGCCAGCTCCGGGATCGAACATTTCGGCGAGAATTTCCTGCAGGAGAGCCTGCCCAAGCTCGACGCACTGGCCGGACGCGAACTCACCTGGCACTTCATCGGCCGGCTGCAGGCTAACAAAACCCGCCCGGTCGCCGAGCGATTCGCCTGGGTGCACACGGTCGACCGCATCAGGGTCGCCGAGCGTCTCTCGGCACAGCGGCCGTTTCATGCGCCGGCGCTCAATGTCTGCCTGCAACTGCACGTGGGTGGTGAGGCCAGCAAGGGCGGCGTGGAGGCCGCGGAAATCGCCACGCTCGCGCGCCAGGTGAGCGCCCTGCCGCGGCTGCGCCTGCGCGGTCTCATGTGCATGCCCCCCGCAGAGACCGAAGTTGCCCGTCAGCGACAGTGGTTTCGCGAGGCACGCCAGGTCTTCGACTATCTGAACGAACACGGCCTGGGCCTCGATACTCTGTCGATGGGCACGAGTATCGATTTCGAAGCCGCGATCGCCGAGGGTGCGACCATCGTGCGAATCGGCACAGCCATCTTCGGACCACGGGAAAACTGAACGATGAACATCAGGGCGGCATTCGTAGGCGGCGGAAACATGGGCGGAGCATTGGTCCGCGGACTGATCGCCCGCGGCCTGCCGGCGCAGAACATCGCGGTGGGCGAAGCCGTGCAGGCACGGCGGATCGCGCTGGCCGATGAACTGGGTGTGCACGTCACCGCCGACAATCGCGAAGCCATTCAGGGCGCGGACGTGGTGGTGCTCGCCGTGAAGCCGCAGGATATGGCGGGCACCGTGCAGTCTCTCGCCGAAGTTCTCGCACGACACACACCGCTGCTGATTTCCATCGCCGCGGGAATCCGGGTCTCCGACCTCGCCGCATGGAGCGGCGACGCCGCGGCGGTGGTGCGCGCCATGCCGAATCGGCCCGCATTGAATTCGGCGGGCGCGACCGCGATGTACGCGCCTCCGGGCCTGAGCGCCGCGCATCGCGCACTCGCCGAGCAGGTGCTCGGCGCCGTGGGTACCACTGTTTGGGTGACCGACGAAGCCGCGCTCGACGTGGTCACGGCACTTTCCGGCAGCGGGCCTGCCTACTTCTTCCTGCTCGCGGAACTCATGGCGGATGCCGCCGTCAACCTCGGCCTGGAGCGCGGCAGCGCCCAGGAACTGGCCATTCAGACTCTTTTTGGGTCCGGACGCATGGCGCGAGACAGTGACGGGGACCTGGCGCGCCTGCGCGCCGAAGTGACTTCCAAGGGCGGGACCACCGAGGCGGCGTTACGCTCGTTCGATGCGGCGAATCTGCGTGGTATCGTCGCGGCCGCACTGGGCGCCGCCACCGATCGTAGCCGCGAGCTGGCACGGACTTTTGGAGAGAATTCGCGCAAATGACTGAGGCACTCGTCTACCTGGTCGATTCGCTGCTGACCATCTATCTCTACCTGCTGATCCTGAGATTCGTCATGCAGCTGGTTCGCGCCGATTTCCGCAATCAGATCGCCCATTTCATATTGATCGTCACCAATCCCGTCATCATGCCGCTGCGCCGCGTCCTTCCGCCGGTGGGCAAGGTCGACACGGCTTCGGTGCTGGCCATCCTCGTGGTCGCCGCTCTGTATCTCGGCGTCATTTCCATGCTGGTGAATCACGCGCTGTTAGGGCCGGTGACGTGGGTGATCGAGACAGCGCGCCTGTTGTTGCAGAAGTTCATGTACTTCTTCATGGGCGCCCTCTTCATCTACGCGCTGGCGAGTTGGCTGGTTCCGGCAGGATATTCACCGGTGATGGCGCTGCTCAGCGCGGTGTGCGAGCCCATATTGCGGCCCATTCGCCGTTTGATACCACCAATCGGCGGGCTCGATCTGTCGGTGCTCTGGGCCCTGCTCGCACTCGGCGTGTTGTTGCGGCTGTTTCACTTCGCCTGAAAGTGCGCGGCGCAAGGCGCGCCACCCGTCGGGACAATCACTTATCGGCTTACTTCAACGTCGTCTCGACGCTGTTTCGCGTGGCGAATTGGCGAAGATTCGTACAGCCCGCATGTCTCATGTGCACTCCGCGCAACTCGCCACGCGGCCACGTGTGCGCTCGCGACCCTAGAAAACAAGGCATTTGCAGCATGCGCGCGCAAGAAAATTTATTTGCACGCGCGAGTGCGTGTGATATGTTGCGCGCCGAATCGCTCGCCACGGACCATCGTTTCCGCGGCATTTTTTCTAACGAGGAGTCGAGTAATGGCAAAGAAAGGTGGCGCACCGACGAAGTCGGAAATCGTGGCAACGATCTGCAAAGACGCTGAACTGTCCCGCAAGCAGGTCGCCGCGGTGTTCGAGTCACTCAATGGCATCATCAAGAAGAGCCTGCGTGGCCCCGGCCTGTTCACGCTGCCCGGCCTTCTGAAGATGAAGGTTGTGAAGAAGCCCGCCACGAAGGCGCGTGAAGGCATCAACCCGTTTACGAAGGAAAAGATGATTTTCAAGGCGAAGCCGGCCTCCAAAAAGGTCCGCGTGCTGCCTCTGAAGAGCCTCAAGGCCCTGGTGAATTGACAATCTGAATTAAGAAGCGTCCACGCAATCGCGCGTGCCACGACGCGCATTGCAACGAAAGCCCTGGCATCGAAAGGTGCCCGGGCTTTTGTGCTTCAAGCGCGCAGGAATTCAACGACCAGCGGTTTGAGCTCGTGCAGCTTGCCGTGGAAGAAATGGCCGGCGCCGGCCAGCACATGCAGTCTTGGTAGCCGGCCTTGCGGCGTGTGCGCCTGCTGCGCCGCCCACGACAACACGGCGTCGGGAGGCACCACGTCGTCGGCATCACCCTGCGCCAGCATCCAGTCGCAGTCGGGAGCCGACACCTCGCCGAGTTCGTAACCCACCACCGGCGGGGCCACGGCGACCAGTTTCGCGGGCGCGCTGCGCTGTGCCCCGCGCAGCGCGACGAACGCTCCGAACGAGAAGCCGCCTAACCAGAGGGCCGCGCCGGGGAAGCGGTGCCGCCCCGCTTCCACCACGGCAACCAGGTCGTCGGTCTCACCGCGGCCATGGTCGAAGGCGCCGCCGCTGGCGCCCACACCGCGAAAATTGAAGCGCAGCACCGGCGCACCGCATTCGACCATGGCGCGGGCGAGCGTGTGGGTCACCTTGTTGTCCATCGTGCCGCCCTTGAGTGAGTGCGGATGGCATGCCACACCGAACACGGACGGCGCCTGGGTGACGTCCTGGAACTCCAGCCGCGCCTCGAGCGCACCCGCAGGGCCCGCGATGCTGAGGGCTTCGGCGCGAATCACGGCGCCTTGTAGACGGTGTTGTCCTTCATCACGAACACCACGCGCTCCATGACGGAGATGTCGCTCAGCGGGTCGCCCGGCACTCCGGCGAGCTCGGCGAGTTTGCCCACCTCGATGCTGCCGGTGTCCTGCAGCCCCAGGAACTTCGCGGGCACGCTGGTGGCCGCGCGTATGGCCTGCATCGCGGGCATGCCCGCCTCGACCAGCAGCGCGAATTCCTGCGCGTTCGCGCCATGCGACGACACGCCGCTGTCCGTGCCGAACATGATCTTGACGCCGGCCTTGTAGGCTTTCGCAAAGGTCTTGCGGATTTGCGGACCCACCTCGAGCGCCTTGGGGCGAATGACCGCCGGAAAGAACGTCGGGTCCTGGCCCTTTTCCGCCACCCATTTGGCGGCGGTCAGGGTGGGCACGTAGAACGTGCCGTGCTCTTTCATGAGCCTCATGCCCTCGTCGTCCATGAAGGTACCGTGTTCGATGCTGTCCACGCCGGAGCGCACCGCGCGCTTGATGCTTTCTGCGCCGTGCGCGTGCGCCGCGACGCGGAATTCGTAATCGTGCGCGATGTCGACCACGGCGCGGATTTCCGCTTCGGTCATCTGCGGATTTCCGCTGTGCGTCTCCAGCGACAACACGCCGCCGCTGGCCATGATCTTGATGGTGCGCGCGCCTTCCTTGTAACGCTGCCGGACCGCGAGGCGCGCCGCGTCGGGACCGTCCACGACAGCGTCCTCAAGATCGCCCACTGGCTCGATACGCCGCGACCAGCCATTGGTCGGGTCGGCGTGGCCCCCCGTGGTGCCGATCGCCTTGCCGGCGGCGACGATGCGTGGGCCGGGCACTTTGCCCGCGGCCACCGCCCTGGCGAGCGCGATCACCGCTCCCGAGCCGTCACCCAGGTCGCGCACCGTGGTGAAGCCGGCTAACAAAGTGCGGTGGGCGAACACCACGGCATCGATCGCCTGGTCAGCTTCGTTGAGGGTGTAGCGCTCGATTTCGGTGCGCCGGTTTTGTTCGCCCGAGAGATGCACGTGCGTATCGATGAATCCCGGCAGCAGCGTGCCACTCCTGAGGTCGATGACGCGGTCGCCGGTCGCGGGACTGCGGAATCCCGCCTCGATGGCGATGATCCTGCCGCCGTCCACGACCACGGTCGTATTGGACTTCACCGTGTCGCTGACGCCGTCGACCAGGCGGCCCGCATGGATGAGCGTCGCGGCGCAGGCCGCGCTCGACCACAGACACAGGGCCAGCGACGCCGCGCCTACCGCGGAGCGTCCGATCAACCCAGCCTTTATCAACGTATTTCCACCAGCTCGACGTCGAACACCAGCGTGGCACCGGGCGGGATGAGTCCGCCGCCGGCACCGCGCGAGCCGTAACCCATTTCAGGCGGTATCACCAGGCGACGCTTGCCGCCGACCTTCATGCCGACCACACCCTGGTCCCAACCCTGGATGACCGTGCCCTCACCCACGGGGAATTCGAAGGGTTCGTTGCGATCGACGGAACTATCGAATTTCTTGCCCTTGTTGTCGGGCGCGACCGCGTCATAGAGCCAGCCGGTGTAGTGCACCAGCGCGGTCTGACCGGACTTGATCTCGGCTCCGGTTCCGGGTGCGAGCTCGATTTTTTGCAATGCCATGGTTTCGGTTCCTGTGGGAGCGGGTGCGGTGCCGGGAGTATCGGCCGCGGGCGCGGCCCCGGTTGCGGGTGCCGCGGCAGATTCTTCGGGTGGGTCGCGCGGCGTGCACGCCACGACGAACACTGCCGCAAAAGCGACTGCCAGTAACTTCACGACCATTGCGAAACTCCGGTCGACAGCGGGGGCGCCATTATTGCAAACCCCGGCGCAAAACCCAGAGCAATCCCGAGGGAGCCTCTGATCAACCCTCCGCGAAGCGCGTTGCGAATCCCAACGGCGCGCCGCAAGGCGCGAGCCGCAGGAGGATAGCTCGGCCTATCTCCAAGGCTCGCAACGCCGCGGCGCGCCGTTCGGTTCGCAACCGTCGGAAGAAATAGACATATGGGAGCGGGTGAATTTCATCCCTGGCGGCGTTGTCACCTCCTCATATGGATTGACCATACTTCGTCGGCTCCGCCTTGCCAGAAATGAAATTCACCACGCTCGCGCTCGCGTGGGGGTTGATCAGAGGCTCCCTAGAGCAGCTTGTTGGCCTTGAGGTAGCGCTCGAGATCGCGATACGTGTCGTCGCCACCCGCGTACTTGACGAGATTGCGCGCCGTACGCAGCCAGTCCTGCGTGGTCGGGACCAGTTCACCGGCGGCGCGCAGCAGGTCCTGCTGCGAGATCTCGCGTTCGTGCCGCGTCTCGAGGTATTCGGTGAGCACGTACTCCTTGGCCCGTTCCACCAACGCGTCGACGTCCGCACCGGAGAATTGTTAGCAAGACAACGCCACTGGAACCTGTGCATGCACTGGTTCCAGTGGCGTGTGCTTGCTAACGATTCTTCCGGTGCGGACGTCGACGCGTTGGTGGAACGGGCCAAGGAGTACGTGCTCGCCGAATACCTCGAGACGCCGGGCGCCGAACGCGAGATCTCGCAGCAGGACCTGCTGCGCGCCGCCGGTGAACTGGTCCCGACCACGCAGGACTGGCTGCGTACGGCGCGCGGATCTCGTCAAGTACGCGGGTGGCGGTCGACGCGTATCGCGATCTCTGAGCGCTACCTCAAGGCCGACAAGCTGCTCTAGGGAGCCTCTGGTCAAGAACCCCCACGCCGCGAGCGCGAGCGTGGTGAATTTCATTTCTGGCAAGGCGGAGCCGACGAAGTATGGTCAAATCCGTATGTGGAGGTGACGACGCCGCCCAGGGATGAAATTCACCCGCTCCCATATGTCTATTTCTTCCGACGGTTGGTGCGAACCGAACGGCGCGCCGCGCGGCGTCGCGAGCCTTGGAGATAGGCCAGAGCTATCCTCCTGCGGCTCGCGCCTTGCGGCGCGCCGTTGGGATTCGCAACGCGCTTCGCGGAGGGTTGATCAGAGGCTCCCTCGGGACTGCTCTGGGTTCTGCGCCAGGGGTTTGCAATAATGGCGCCCCCGCTGTCGACCGGAGTTTCGCAATGGTCGTGAAGTTTCTGGCAGTCGCTTTTGCGGCAGTGTTCGTCGTGGCGTGCACGCCGCGCCGACCCACCCCGAAGAATCTGCCGCGGCACCCGCAACGGGGGCCGCGCCCGCGGCCGATACTCCCGGCACCGCGCCCGCTCCCACAGGAACCGAAACCATGGCATTGCAAAAAATCGAGCTCGCGCGCCGGAACCGGAGCCGAGATCAAGTCCGGTCGAGACCGCGCTGGTGCACTACACCGGCTGGCTCTTATGAGCGCGGTCGCGCCCGACAACAAGGGCAAGAAATTCGATAGTTCCGTCGATCGCAACGAACCCTTCGAGATTCCCCGTAGGGTGAGGGCACGGTCATCCAGGGTCTGGACCAGGGTGTGGTCGGCATGAAAGGTCGGCGGCAAGCGTCGCCTGGTGATACCGCCTGAAATGGGTTACGGCTCACGCAGTGCCGGCAGCAGATGCGT
>CAWGWC010000025.1:0-8902 GCA_963826165.1 uncultured Thermoleophilaceae bacterium
CTGACCGGCGGGGAACGTCCCCGGCGTGGCCGGCGCGAGAGCCGAGGCCCGGCCACCGACCACGGCGATCACGCGCAGGCGGTCAGGCGTGGCCGCAACCTGGGCAATGGCGCCCGTGGCTCCGAAGGCGAAGCCGGCTCTCTCGAGTGCCGGACCGAACCGGTCGACGAGACTCGGCTTGGGGGTTGACGGCCTGGCGGCCTGAAGCAGGCGGCCGTCGGCGAAGAGCATCACCTGATCCGCCGGCCTTCGGTGGTCTGGATCTGAGGCCCAGCCCGCCACGAGCAACCCGCCTCCCCGGGTCCCGACTATCTCGATTCGGCCGTCCGCGGCGTTGGAGGTCACCGGGATCGACCGCTTGCCCGGCTGCAGTACCACCAGCCGGTCCTGCCTGCGCACCAGGGTCGCGGACGAGCGTCCGGCACGCCCCGCCCGTGCGAGCTGGGTCTCGGTTCCGGAGCCGATCACCGCGAGGGCCTCAACGTCGTTGGCGCCTTTGCGAAATGCGCTCTCGGGCACCAACGCGCCCACCCGGAGATCGCCGCCGGAGCGGTAGCTGCGTGTGACCGCGGCTATGCGGCCATTCACGGCTATCGCCACCGCCTCGCCGTGCCGGGACGATCCTGTGACTCGGCCGGTCACATAGACCGGGACCTCGCTCGCACCGGGGGTGACGGACGCGTAGACCTGCCCGGCATCGAACTCCACCCGGAACCGTGCCGTGCCGTTCGTCCGGAGCGTGGCGAGGCTCCGGCCGACCAGTTCCGGGCGAGGTCCAGCAGCGAAGATCCCGGCAAAGTCGTCGGACTCGCCGAAGAGCGCAATCCGCCGGCGGGCCGCGGCGACCCGAAGGCGCGCGAATGTACTGAAGGGGACCCGTGTGGTCCCGCCTCGGTACGAGCTGACCGTCACCGCCTCGTTCGCCGGACGCTCGTCCTGCAGCGGGCGCCCATCGGTCTGCTCAGGAAGGCGCACGCCCAGCGTGCGGGCAATTGAGGGGAGGATGTCGATCGATCGCGCCGGCTCATCGTCCACCCGTCCCGCATCCTGCCCCGGTTCCTTGACGAACAGAGGGATGCCCGCGATGTCCGCGACGGTCCGGGGCGTGACCACCCGGCGGCTCTGTCCCGCCTGGAAGCTCACCCCGTGGTCCGCCGTCACGACGATCATGGAGCGGTCGTAGAGGCCTCGCGCCCGTAGGCGCCGCATCAGCCGGCCAAGCAGGCGATCGGCGAACCCCACCTGGAGCAGGTAGCGCTCGTGGCTCATCGTCGCGGGCCATGAATCACTGCTCCAGCTGTCGCCGATGAGGCCCGGAGGGTCGCTTCCGCTCACGGGGTAGGTCTGGCCCGACGGAAGGTACTGCCACGGCACGTGGGGCAACTCGAGATGGAGGAAGTTCAGTCTCGGGTCGTCCGACCGCCGACCGATGCCCTCAACGAAGCGATCGAACCGGCCCACGCGGTCGATCAGCGCACCGCTCGGCCCACTGATTCCATCGCCTGCTCCATCGGCCGGGGCGTCTCGGCCGCCGTCGCGGAAGCCGGCGAAGGTCCGATCCACCGCAGGCAACTCGTCCTCGACGTCGCTCGGCAAAAGTAGATGGGCCGAGACCACGCTGAGATCGTCGAACAGGGCGCGTCTGCGGCTCGCGGCCGAGGGACGCTCGCCGGCGCCACAGAGCCGGCTGGGACAGAGGTCGGTGGCCGGCTCCTCGACGTTAAGTGTGTGCCCGCCGCCGAGCAGGGTGAAGAGATTGCTCGGGTAGTCGGCTGCTATCGGCAGCCGGTCGCCCGCCGGCCGGAGACCGCTGAGAATGGCCGGAACGGCGATCGTCGTCCCGTCCGCCACCGTCGTCGCGTTTCGGTACCAGGTCGCGTCTCGAGCCAGGGCGGCGAAGTTGGGGAAGCGGCTCCGGTCCACCTGTCCTCCCGCTGCCGTCAACGACGAGCTCGCGAACTCGTCAAAGACCACCACAACCAGCGGTGTCGAGTTCCCTCCCGCGCTCGCCGCCGTGACCTCGTCCTGGGGAAGCACCAGCTTCGAGACGGGTGAGGTGAGCAAGAAGATCGCGACGAACACCAGGGGAGCGGGCGCGAGCAACGACAGGATCGCGGGCCCGACGCGTGTTCGGGCGTACGCGACGGCGCCCAAGACGCCGACGACGAGCGCGAGTGCGATCAGGACGGCGGCCGGCCACCCCACACCGTCGATCACCTGGATCACGAGCGCCGCCAGCAGCAGTGCCACGAAGATCAGATGAAGGAGACGCCTAGCGCGGTCGAAGGCGAACAGCAGCGCCTCCAGCACCATCATCAGCGTCGGCGGGATGAAGGTGACAGCGAGGGCGAGCACGACGATGTCGCTGCTCGTGTTTGCACGGGCAACGAAGAAATCCGGGCTGTCCGCAAGCACGTCGAAGAGCGGCTTGGCGAACGCCAGCGCCCAGAGCACGCCAAGGTGGAGCCAGGCTCGCAGCAACTCGCCGCCGAGCCCTCGCGAGCGGCTAGGAGCGGGGGCTGGTTCCTGAGCCGTTGGAGCGACGTTCCCGCAGGGTGACCTGCGCCCGCTTACGCATCTTGTTGGCCCAGCGCAGGGGCTCCGTGAGCTTCCAGCCGATGCTGCCCGTCATCGAGTCGATCTGCGTCTCCAGCTGCTGGGTTCGCGCGTTGAGTTGGAGCGCCCTGGACACGGCAGCCGCGCGTGCCACCTCCGATTCGGCCTCCGCCCGGCGGGCGCGTTCCTTCCAGGTGCCTCCCCCGTTGCCCACGCCGGGCATGCGGCCGTCCCACTTCTCGGCGATCCGCATGTGCGCCTCGACCCACGTCTCCGGCTCGTTGACCAGGTCGAGCGAGTGGTAGTGAATCGCCCGGAAGTACTCGGTGAGGACCTTCTTGCCGGCCGCGCGCACCTGCAGGCAGAAGTCGAGGTCGTACCCGTGCAGCTGCCCGAGCGACTCGTCGAAGCGCACGTTCTGGACGACCCAGGGGGACAGGGCGATCAGGAAGCCGTCGACGGTGTCGACCTCACCTGTCTGCGCGTACGCCGGCATGTTCTCCCTGGCCCAGGAGAAGGCCTCGATGTCTCCGCCGCCGAACTCGCCGTAGCGGTGGATGAACGACGCCCAGGTGACCGATCCCTCCCACCACGCGATGCTGCGGACTCCCAGCGCGCCCACGCACCCGACCACCCCGACGTCGGGATCGCTGAGGGCCCTGCGCACCTTGCCGCAGAAGTCGTCGTCGACGATCTCGGCGTCCTGATGGACGAGAACCAGGGCCTCGAGGTTGTCGAGCTTTGCGGCCTTCTCGAGCAGGAGGTTGTAGCTGCGGAAGATCGACCCGGTCGCCCCGTAGGCGAAGATCGTGGAATCGGGCTCGGCCGCGCGCTCGATTCCCGGCTGGGCGCAGCGGTGGTACAGCTCCGAGTCGGTTATCGAGGTGCCGAAGGCGATCATGCGGGTTTGGTCGGTGGGTTCTGCACGGGTCGGGCATCCTAGCCAGTTCGCGCGATCCGGCGCTTGGCAGACGCGCCCCGGCGGGGGCGGCGGCCCGCAGCGGCGACTGAGGCTAGAATCGCGCCGCCGGTGCAGGTTTCAACGCGCGGAGGCGCAGCTGATGTGGGATGGTAAGCGAGTCTCTGTCGTGCTCATGACCTACGCTGAGCGCGACTCGATACGCCGAGTAATTGAAGGCTTTTTTGGTACCGGCGTCGTCGACGAGGTCCTCGTCATCGACAACAACGCCCAGCCCGGGACGGTCGATGAGGTGCGCCAGACCGCCGCTCGCCTGGTGCACGAGCCGCTTCAGGGCTACGGGCACGCGATCAGGCGAGGGCTGTCCGAGGCGCAGGGGGATCTCGTGGTCCTCGCCGAGCCGGACGGAACGTTCCTCCCCCCCGACATCGTGAAGCTCCTCGCGTACAGCAACGAGTGCGAGGTCGTCTTCGGCACGCGCACCACGCGCGAGCTGATCTGGTCCGGAGCCAACATGGAGTGGTTCCTGCGCTGGGGCAACTGGGGGGTGGCGAAGCTCATGGAAGTCCTCTACAACACGAGTCACTTGAGCGACGTCGGCTGCACCTACCGGCTGCTCAAGCGGCCCTCTGCCCAGCACGTGGCCGCCAACATGACGGTCGGGGGCAGCCACGCGGGCGTCGAGATCATGCTGCTCACCATCCTCTCGGGGGTGCGCTTCGTCGAGGTCCCGGTGAACTACCTGCCACGGGTCGGCACGTCGTCGGTCACCGGCAAGCCGATCACCGCGGTGGTGCTGGGGCTACGGATGATCGCGCTGATCCTCCGCTACCGGCGGCGAGCTCCGCGACGGCCTCGGCGCCCTTCACCGTTCGCGCTCGACCATTCGGCGGTGGAGGACGAGGCGGCGTGACGAGCACGGACCTCGACACGAGCGGCCACTTCGACGCGATCTCGGAGGCCTACGACGAGTCGCTGCCGGCCCACGTGGTCCAGCACTATCTGGACAAGCGGGTCGCGTTCGTGGTCCGCCACTGCCCAGGCGGCTCGGTGCTCGACGTGGGGTGTGGCACCGGGGTGCTGGCTGCGCGGCTGGCGGACGCCGGGTACGAGGTCACCGGCATCGATCCGTCGGACGGGATGCTCGAGCACCTGCGCGCGCGGGCCCCGCGCGTGAATGCCGTGACCGGCTCCGGCACCTCGCTGCCGTTCTTCGACGGGAGCTTCGACGTCGTGCTGTGCGTGGCCGTCATGCATCACATCGCGGCGCCGGCCGAGGTGCGGCGCACGCTCGCCGAGATGGTCCGTGTCACCAAGCCCGGCGGCCGGGTCCTCGTCTGGGATCACAATCCGCGCAACCCCTACTGGGGGCGCCTGATGGCCCGCGTGCCCCAGGACACCGGCGATGAGCGGCTGATCCCGGAGGACGAGGTGCTGGACGGTCTGCGGGCCGGCGGGGCGGAGATCCTGGCCTCCGAACAGCTCGGGCTGGTTCCCGACTTCGTTCCGCCGCGCCTGATTCGGGGCGCCGCCGCGGTGGAGGGGATCGCCGAACGCGTCCCGCTGGTGCGCCGCCTGTGCGCGCACAACGTGGTGCTCGCCGCCAAGGACGGGCCGCCGCGAGCCCGCGACTAGGATCGTCGGACTCGCAGATGGCGATCTCCGCAGACAAGCGGTGGCGAAGGCTCGTCACCCCGGGCCGTCCCCACCTGCCGTCCGCCACGCAAGCCGCACCCGCCGCGCTGGGCCCCACGCTGGCGCTCACCGTCACACTGGCCATCGCCTGCTTCGCGGTGGTGATGGTTCCGGTCGAGCTGCTGGTCGAGCCCACCCGTCTGCCTCCGCCGCTCAACGTGGAGCAGAAGCAGAACGCGGAGACCGGCCTATACCTCTTGAGCTTCGGCGTGATCCTTCCCCTGGCGCTGCTGTGGGTGCCGCGCCTGGCCGATTCGATCTCCACCTCGCCCAGCGGCGCAGGGCTGGCGGCGCTCACGGCGATGCTTGCGCTCACCCTCACCGCGGCCCTCGTGGCCGCGCACCTGGTGCCGGACGGAGGGCTCGTCGAGACGCTCGTGGCGGTGTCTGTGTGGTGGGTCGCCGCGGGGGCCGCCCTGTGGCGCGCTCTCCGGCCGCGGCCCTGGGACGCGTTGCTGGCGCTGGCGCCCCGGGCCGCGCTTCTGTGGGCGGTCACGGGCGCCTTCCTGTTGTGCGCGCTGCTCGCCTTCACGGTTGTCGAGTCGATCAGTCCCGTCGCGCTCGGGCTGGGACTCGTGGCCGCCGCGGCCGCGTGGGTGGCCTTCGCCCGCCTCGGGCCCGGCCGCCTCCCCAGGCCGTCGCGGCGCCTGGGCATGGTCCTCGACCTGGCGGTGATCGCCCTGCTCCTGCTGGCCGTCCCGGATCTCGTGATCTTCGACCAGGCCGACAGGACCGGCGACCTCGTCCAGGCCCTGCGGATACCGGTCGCGCAGTTTCACCACGACTTCGTCCTCGGCCCGTCCAACGTCGTCCTGCACGGCGGCGCCATGCTGGTCGACACCGCTTCGCAGTACGGCGTGGGATCGATCTACTTCCTCACCGCCTGGTTCCAGCTGGCCCCGATCGGCTACGGCACGCTCGGGCTGCTCGACGGGCTCCTGTTCGCGCTGGTCTACGCGGCCGGGTACGGCATCCTGCGGCTGGCCGGCACTCCGCGGCTGCTGGCCGCGGCGGCGATGGCGCTCGCGGTGGTGGTGCTGATCTACAACCTGCTCTGGTCGGTCGGCAGCCTTCCCGCTCAGCACGGGCCACTTCGCTTCGGCCTGCCGATGCTCGTGGTGGTGGCCGCGGTGGTGGCGGCGCGCCGGCCCGACCGCGGCCGCGTGCTCGAGGGACTTCAGCTCGCGGTGGTCGGCCTGTCCTCGGTCTGGGCGATCGAGGGGTTCATCTACACGGCGGGCACGTTCGCCGCACTGGCCGTGTTCCGAGCCGTCACCATGCCGCCCGGCCGGCGTCTGGGGTGGCTCACGCTCCGGGCCGGCCTGGTGCTCGTGGCCTGCGTCGCGGGCCATCTGCTGCTGGTGGTGGGCACGCTGGCCTTCGCGGGCGAGCTTCCCGACTATGGCTGGTACCTCGCCTTCCTGAAGGAGTTCGCGTTCGGCGAGCTCGGCGACCTCACGTACGACTTCTCGGCCTGGTCGCCGGGTCTACCGGTGGCAGCGCTCTACGGGACCTCGGCCGCCGCGCTCGTGCTCGTGCTGCGGCGCCACCCGGGCTCGGTCGAGCCCGAGCGCGCGGCCTTCACGGCGGTGGCCGGCCTCACCGGCTACGGGATCCTGCTGTTCAGCTACTTCGTGGACCGGTCGGCCGACTACATCCTCGCGTACGTATCCCTGCCGGCTCTGCTGCTGGTGGTGCTGTGGCTGACGCTGATCCTGCGCCGGGCTCCCGCGGGCTCGCCCGTGTACCGCCAGGGGGCGCTCGCCTTTGCTCTCGGCCTGGCGGTACTGGTGGCCTCGGTGGCGTGGTCGTCGCTGGACGACCGGTTCGAGCGCTCCGCCCTGGCCCACGCGGCCCCGGGAGGAACCTCGCTCCGCGGGGCGCTCGACCGGCTCTGGCACCTTCCGCCGCTCGACGAGCGCAGCCCGCAGGGCGAGGCGCTGGTGGCTCGCTGGATGCCCGGCACCGGCCCTGTGCTCAGCGTCGTCCAGCCCGATCTGGAGACCGAGATCATGATGCGGAGCGATCGCGTGAACCGGCTCCCGCTCAGCTTCGCGCCCGAGGACAGCTTCATCAGCTCGCGCCACGTTCCCGAGCTGCGTGAGACGGTGGCCGAGCTCGACGCCGGCGACCGTCTGTTCACGCAGCAGGTGGCCCTCGACGTTCTGCGCACCCTCGACGCCGACCCGTCGCGCAACCCGCTCGACGAGCCGGTGGCCCCCGCCAAGCTGGCGCCGCTCCAGGAATGGGTGCTGCAGCGGATCGATCAGCGCTTCAGGCTGCGCATCCTCGAGCGCGCGCCCGGCGGGCTGCTGGTGGCCGCCTTGGTGCCGCGCGGGTGAGGTTGCGATGAACGTCTCCGCTCCGCGCTTTCCCCTGTTCGACTCGCTGCGCGCGATCGCCGCGCTCAGCGTCTTCGCCGTCCACCTGCCGCTCGTGGCGACGATGGCGCCCGATCACTTCCTTAAGCCCTACCTGCTCGAGCTGAATCTCGGCGTGGCGGTGTTCTTCCTGATCTCCGGCTTCCTGCTCTACCGGCCCTTGGCGCAGGCGCGCTATCTCGGCGAACCGGCGCCCTCGGCCCGTCTGTTCGGCACCCGCCGGGCACTCCGGATCGTTCCCGCCTACTGGGTGGCGCTGCCGGTGGTGGTGCTGATGCTGGGTGCGTCCGGCGAGGCCGCAAGCGCCAGCCCGGTGTTCACGCCCAGCGGGGTGATCACGTACTTCGGCTTCCTCCAGGTCTACGACTCAGACACCCTGCTGGGCGGCATCAGCGCCGCCTGGACGCTCTGCGTCGAGGTGACCTTCTACGCCATGCTGCCGCTCTGGGCGCTGCTCATGCGCCGCTTCGCCTCCCGCTCGCACGGCCAATTCGTGCGCACGGAGTTGGTGGCGCTCGCCGGGCTGTTCATGGTGGGCTTCACGTGGACCGCGGTGGCCGCGTCCAACACCACCCCCACGGCCAACGTGTTCCTGGATCCGACGCAGATCAAGCCATGGCTGTATGTCCTGCCGGCCTATCTGGACCACTTCGCCGTGGGCATGGCGCTGGCCGTGGCGAGCGTTGCGCTGGCCGGGAGGGAGACCCAGCCGCGGGCGGTCACCCTGATCGAGCGCGCACCGTGGCTGCCCTGGCTGGTGGCGGCGGTGGCCTTTGCCGTCACGGCTCAGCTCTCCGACTGGTTCTCCGGCAACTGGGGGGCTAGGTTCCTCGCCACCCACGAGCTGCAGGCGGTGGTGGCCCTGGGCCTCCTGGCGCCCGCGGTGTTCGGCAATCCCGAGGTCGGATGGGTGCGGCGGCTGCTGGCCAATCGGGTCCTGCTGTGGCTCGGGCTGGTGTCCTACGGGATCTATCTCTGGCACGCGGCGGTGATCGCGAAGCTGGTGGACCTCGGCGCCCTGAACTCGATGAGCGACCTGCCCTTCACGGCCTCGGCGCTGGCCATCACCGTGCTGGCCGCGGCGGCGAGCTTCTACCTCGTCGAGCGGCGCGCCCTGCGACTGGGCCGCCGGCTCTCCCACCGCCGCCGCTCCCAGGACGCGGACGTGCGGATGGGCGACCTGGCCCGCCACGAGCGACCCGAGCCCGAGCCGGGCGTGCCCTGACGGTTCCTCAGGGCTCGAACTTGCGCGACCGGAACAGGCCCATGCGGTGCAGCCGGAGCCGGACGCCCACCCGCAGCGTCTTGATGCCGTACACCATCCCGCTGCGAAAGCCGACCGAGGAGGCGT